>NZ_JQEY01000033.1 GCF_000743715.1 Palleronia rufa | reverse complement strand
GTGTGAACGGCTCCGTTATCCGCTCCAGAAGCCACGCCTCATGCCCGCCTGCAATCTTGCGTGGCGGGTGGCCGCCTGTCCCTGCCGGAGCGCAACTCCCGGTCGCACGCAAACGCTGCGACCACTTCACAACACTGGACGGAGCCACATCCAGGGCCGCTGCGACCTGACGCACGCTCTCGCCCCCCAACAGCCGCGCCATTGCCCTCTCTCGAAGGTCCATTGAAAGTGCTCTACCCACTACTCGCCCTCCATCTTGTGGTCGGCAACAGTGAATCACCAAAATGCAGGCCTGTGAATCCTCTATCGATTCAGGCTGATTTCATCCCGCTCTAGCGGCTGCGCGGGCCCGCTCTCAGCGACCCCTCCCCCCATGGCAAAACCACAAGGACCCGCTGCTACAGCGGGCCCTTGCGGCCGTCGGCGCACCGCGAGGGCAGAGCGCTCTCTGCGGGCGGTCGCGTTCAGCGTGTCTCGGTCACCGGCTCGGCGCCATGGGCGAAGCGTTCGATGATCGGGCATTCGGGACGGTCGTCGCCGGCGCATTTTCCGATCAGGTCGTCGAGCGTCTTTCGCATCTGCCGCAGGCTGCTGATCTTGGCGTCGATTTCCGCCAGATGCTCCCGCGCGATGGCCTTCACATCGGCGGACGCGCGACTGTCGTCCTCCCACAAAGACAGAAGCGCGCGGCAATCGCCGATGGTGAACCCCAGCGCCCGTGCGCGTTCCAGGAAACTGAGCTTGTGCACGTCGCTTTCGCGAAAGGCGCGGTAGCCGTTCGTGTCGCGCGCCGGATTCACAAGGCCGATTTCCTCATAGTAGCGAATCGTCTTCGGCGGCAGGCCCGAGCGGGCGGCGGCTTCTCCGATGTTCATTCGGCTGGCTCCCTCATGGCACCCGCAGGCGCGGCCGTGGCCGGCGCGACGGTGTCCTGCCCGTCGCCTCCGATCCTGATCTTGCGCAGCCGCAACGCGTTGGTCAGCACGAAGACACTCGATAGCGCCATCGCGCCGGCAGCCAGCATCGGCGACAGCAACGTTCCGGTCACCGGCCACAGCACACCGGCCGCGACCGGGATCAGCGCCGTGTTGTAGGCAAAGGCCCAGAACAGGTTCTGCCGGATGTTGCGCATCGTGTGGCGGCTGATCTCCACGGCGTTGACCACGCCGCGGGGATCGCCGGACATCAGCACCACGTCGGCGGTCTCGATGGCGACATCGGTGCCCGTGCCCATGGCGATGCCCACCTCCGCCGCTGCCAGCGCAGGGGCGTCGTTGATCCCGTCGCCGACGAAGGCGATGCTGCCGTCGCCGCGCAGACTGTCGATCGCGGCGACCTTTCCATCGGGCATGACCTCTGCCACCACGTCGTCGATCCCCAGATCGCGGGCGATCGCCTCTGCCGTTCCGCGCGCGTCGCCCGACACCATGGCGACCCGCAAACCCCTTTTCCTGAGGTCGGCAATCACCTGCGACGCGCCCCGCTTGACCGGATCCGCGACGCCGATCACCGCTGCCAGGTCGCCGTCGACGGCCACGAAGAGCGGCGTCCGCCCGGCTTCGGCGATCTCTGCGGCGGCGGGGTCGAGCGCATCTGTCGCGATGCCGTCGCGCGCCATCAGCCGGGCGGCTCCGACCAGCACCATTGCGCCGTCCACCGTTCCGCGGGCGCCGAGGCCCGTGAGACTCTCGAACCCATCGACCTGCGCCACATCCAGCCCGCGCGTCTCAGCGCCGCGCAGGATCGCGCTGGCGATCGGGTGCTCGGACGAGCTTTCGACCGCGGCGGCAAGCGCCAGCGTCCGGTCCGCGTTCCGACCGTCCGCGGCGATCAGGTCGGTCAGCTCCGGCCGCCCTTCGGTCAGCGTGCCCGTCTTGTCGAACACCACCGTCGTGACTTCCTGCAGGCGTTGCAGGGCATCGCCCTTGCGGAAGAGAACGCCCTTTTCGGCGGCCCGGCCGGTCCCCACCATGACGCTGGTGGGCGTCGCCAGACCCATGGCGCAGGGACAGGCTATGATCAGGACGGACACGCCGGACACCAGCGCAAGCCCGATCGCCGGATCCGGTCCGAAGATCAGCCACACGGCGACCGTCACGGCCGCAACCGTCAGCACCGCCGGGACGAACCAGCGCACCACCCGGTCGACCAGGGCCTGAATCGGCAGCTTGGCGCCCTGCGCCTCCTGGACCATGCGCACGATACCGGCCAGGACGGTATCCTCACCGACGGCCCTGGCGCGCAGGCGCAGCGCGCCGGTCCCGTTGACCGTGCCGCCGGTGGCGGTGGTCCCGGAGGTCTTTTCGACCGGCAGCGGCTCACCGGTCAGCATCGATTCGTCCACGAAGGATCGCCCGTCGATCACCTCTCCGTCCACTGCGATACGCTCACCGGGTCGCACCAGCACGATGTCTCCCGGCACCACGTCGGCCAGCGGCACTTCATGGGCCGCTCCGTCCCGTTCGATCCGCGCGGTCTTGGGCCGCAGTCCGACCAGCGCCCGGATTGCCGCGCCGGTGCGGCCCTTGGCGCGGGCCTCCAGCCAGCGGCCCAGCAGGATCAGGGTGGCGATGACGCCCGCGGCTTCGAAATAGACCGCGACGGACCCCGGCGGCAGAACCTGCGGGGCGAAGGTCGCGACGGTCGAATAGGCCCAGGCGGCCAGCGTTCCCAGCGCCACCAGAGAGTTCATGTCCGGCGCCGCCCGGAAGAGCGCCGGAAGGCCCTTGGCGAAGAACCCCCGCCCGGGCCAGGCCAGCACCAGCGTGATCAGCACGAACTGGATCAGCCACACGTTCTGCCGCCCGATCGCCGCCTCGACGCTGTCGCGCAGACCGGGGATCAGGTAGCCGCCCATCTCCAGAAGGAACACCGGCAGGGTCAGCAAACCCGCGATCACCGTCTGGCGTGCCAGCGCGTCCGTTTTCGCGGTCCCCGGCTCCCCGGCGGGCGCGGTACCGCCCTGCACGCGCGCCGGGTATCCGGCCTCCGTCGCGGCGCGCGCCAGAGCCTCCGGCGTCGTCGCACCGTCGAGCCAGTCGACCTGCGCCGTGCCGGTTGCAAGGTTCACCCGTGCGCCCAGCACGCCGGGCACCGCCTCAAGCGCCCGTTCGACGCGGCCGGTGCAGGACGCGCAGCTCATTTCCTCGATATCGAAGGTGGTGGTGTGGCGCGCTGCGGGATAGCCGGCGCTGTCCAGCGCCGCGGCCACGTCCGCCAAGGCGGCGTCGCCGGGCGCGACATGCGCCGTCTCCGTCGCAAGGTTCACGTCAGCCGCTTCGACTCCGGGCACGGCGCGGATCGCGCGTTCGGCGCGTCCCACGCAGGACGCGCACGACATGTTCTGCACGCGTATCGTGATGGTCCTGCCGGTCATGCGGGGTCTCCTTCAATTCTGTCCGAGCCTACCTAGGGTTTCCAGTAACTGGAAGGTCAAGCTGGCCGCGAATTTTTCCGCCGGCCTTGACCTTCCAGCGGCAGGAACCCCCATATCGCCACCCTAATCGTGAAGGAGAGTTCCATGACCCGTCTGTCCGTCCCCAGCATGAGTTGCGGCCATTGCAAAGGTGCCGTTGAGCGCGCCGTCGCCAGCGTCGATCCGGACGCGCGCACCACCGTCGATCTGAAGACCCGCACGGTCGAGATCGACAGCGCGGCATCGCAATCGGCCCTGATCGCCGCACTCGCGACCGAAGGCTATCCTGCGGCTCCGGCGGCCTGACGACCCGGCGCACGCAATGCGCCGCGCGCGTCGGCGGAAGCTGAGCGGTTACGGCTCTGTTGCACAAATCGAGTGAGGGATTTATCTCGTGAATCCAGCGTGGTAGCTGGGATGCATGAGCAGATCGACACCCCCGACCTACAGGACCAGGAATTGGCCCGCCTACAATGAAGCGCTCAAGCGCCGAGGCTCGCTGACGATCTGGTTCGACCCCGCCATGAACTGGGATGCCGCGCCGACAGGCAGGCGCGGCCGCCAACGGACCTACAGCGATCCCGCCATCCAGACATGCCTGACGATGAAGGTTCTGTTTGGCATGGCGTTGCGCCAGACGACCGGGTTCGTCGAGAGCCTGTTGCGTCTGATCGGTTTGAACTGGGCGGCGCCCGACTTCAGCACGCTGTCACGCCGTCAGAAGTCCTTGGCCGTCAATATCCCCTACCACGGTTCCAGGGGGCCTTTGCACCTGCTGATCGATAGCACCGGCATCAAGGTCGAGGGCGAAGGGTGCGGTGGGACCGTGGCCGCAGTGCGGCCGCGCAAGCCCGAAGCACGGAATGCCCGCAAGCATGGCGGCCTCAAACTGAGGTGCCCCTAGATTTGTAGACGCTTTGCCCCCTAACTTTGAGGCGAGGAGGCCGAGATGGGGACAAGCAATTACAGCGACGAGTTCAAACAGGATGCGGTGCATCAGATCACGGTGCGCGGTTATCCGGTGCGGGAGGTATCGCAGCGTTTGGGCGTCAGCACGCATTCTCTTTACAAGTGGCTGAAGTTGTTCGCGGAACCGGTTTCAAAGCCCGGCGTGGATCATGAAGCCGAGAACCGGCGTCTGAAGCGAGAGCTGGCTCGCGTGACCGAGGAGCGCGACATTCTAAAGAAGGCAACGGCGTACTTCGCGCGCGCGTCCCAATGAAGTACGCGTTCATCCGGGCGCATCGCGAAGAGTTCGGCGTTCGGGCCATGTGCCGAGTGCTGCGGGTGCATTTCAGCGGGTTCTATGCATGGCTTAAGGAACCGTTAAGCTACCGCGCACAGGAGGATGCACGTCAGACGAAACTGATCCGACAGGCTTGGGC
>NZ_JQEY01000032.1 GCF_000743715.1 Palleronia rufa | reverse complement strand
ACGGTCAATCGCCAGGAAGAGGTAGGGTCGCCGCTGTGCGTCCGGCATCTGCGGCAGGTATTTCACGTCGACATGCAGATAGCCGGGCTCATAGGCCCTGAAAGGCTTGTGCGCAGGCTTCGGCGCCTTTGGTGTGAGGTCGCGGAGCTTGCTCACCCCATGTCGCCGCAAACAGCGATCCAGCCCGGAGCGCGAGACGTTCGGGTTCAGGAACTCGCGAACGACGGACAGCAGGTCGTCGAGCGGCAACAGCAGAGCCTTCCGCAACGCTACGGCAACCGCCTCCTGGGCAGGGGTCAGCGTCGTCTGCAGCCTGTGCGCGGTGTGGCTGTGGTCGTGAACGCCATCCCGCTTGCGCCACTTCCAGACCGTCTGTTCGGAGATGCTGTAGCGCTCCGCAACCATCCACGCCGGCTCATCGCTCGCCTGCATCGCAGCTCTGATCCTGGGTGTCGTCGTCGCCTGCTTGTGAAGAGAGATCAGCATGATCGTCCCCCATCCCGAACCTCACGCAGAAACGACCTTGCCATGAAGAGCGCAGACCGGCGAGAGTCTATGTGATCGTCCGGGACTGAACACCTAGCGACTTCTGCTACAGCYTTCACAGTTCTGAAGATCGCAGGCGCGGGGTATCTTTTCTGGCTCGGGCTGAAAGCTTTGCGGTCTGCCATCGCGGGTCCGAGAACGATTTCGACTCCAGAACTTGACCCGGCAACCGAAGGTCTTGCGCCTCGCCATCTGATGCGCTTCGCCGAGGGATTCCTGACCAATATCCTCAACCCAAAGCCGGCATTGTTCTATCTTGCAGCGTTTCCACAATTCCTGGTGGTCGGCGGTGCACCGCTCTGGTCTCAGGCACTCGTGCTGGCATTGGTCCACGCGGCCATCGCCCTTGCGTGGTATGGCTTTGTAGTGCTGACATTATCGCAATTCGTGCGCTGGCTCAGACGCCCACGACTTTGGCAGGCGATCCAAGGGCTGACAGGTGTGGCCCTGACCCTGCTTGCGGTCCGCCTTTTGCTGCTCCGCCAATCACTGTGACGAACCATCCGATGTGTTCAATTCAGCTTTAGGCCAGGGCAGAAGACTATGAAAACTGAACTCGATCACATATTTCTTCTGGTCGCGGACCGAAGCACCGCCGAACGTCTGATGCAGACGGCTGGTCTGGTCACCAATTATTCCCGTCAGCATCCGGGGCAGGGCACAACGAACATCTGCGCCTGTCTCGACGACATGTTTGTCGAATTTCTCTGGTTTGACGGGTCAAAGATCAGCGCGGAAAGCGAACGCATCGGTCTGGGGGATCGTGGGCGCGGTGATGGGTCACCAATCGGCGTGTCGTGGCGCGGTGCGGCGCCCGTTGCGTGTGACGCGTATTCGGCGCCGTTCCTGCCTGCCGGGGTGGCGATCCCGGTTGCGCAGGCAAGCCTGAATCGTTCTTTGCCTTTCGTTTTTCAAACTCCGGGTGGCGTGCCGCCGATAGATCGGACAGACGGTTTGCCCGGTGAGCGGCAGAGGCCACGATTTGGGACACTTGCACTCTGCGAAATCAGCCTCCCGAACCCGCAAGAAGCCGCATCTCTCCTTCAATGGTGTGAAAGGATCGAACTTGTGAAAGGACAACCGGGGTTTCGGCTTGTGTTCGTCACGCCGGATGGACGTTCGAACCAGTGCACCGGTTTCCTTTCACCGATCTGAGGTCGTCGGAAAAGAAGTGAAATACACGCCCGATTTTCGACGGACCAAACGCTGTTTGGCGCGTAGGTATCGGGGACAACCGCACCTGCCCTTGGGATACGACATGCTTTTCGATCTGCCAGATCACGACACGCTTTACCGCGCCCTTCTGGACCGCGACGAGGGGTATGACGGACGAGCCTTCGTCTGCGTCGGAACAACCGGGATTTTCTGCCGGTTGACCTGCCCGGCCCGCAAGCCGAAATCCGAGAATTGCACCTTCGTTGCCACCATCGGGGAATGTATCGAAATGGGCTTTCGGCCATGCAAACGGTGCCATCCCATGCAAGCAGCCGCTGCCGCCGATCCCGTTGTCGGTGAGCTTCTGATGCTTCTGGACGAAAAGCCTGAGGTCAGATGGTCCGAACGGGACATCGCGCGGCTGGGTTACGACCTTTCCACGGTGCGGCGCAGTTTCAAACGACAGTTCGGTATGACATTCCTCGAGATGGCGCGTCAGCGCCGCCTGCGCGACGGGTTCGAGGCGCTTGCCGATGGTGGCAAGGTCATCGAGGCGCAACTGGAGGCGGGGTTCGACTCGCCCAGTGCCTTCCGGGCCGCTTTCGCCCAGCAGCTGGGGTGTCGACCAAAAGACCTCGGAACAGAGGGAACTCTGCTCGCGTCCTGGATCCCCACACCGCTTGGCGACATGGTCGCGGTGTCCAGCACGTCTCATCTGCATCTTCTCGAATTCGTGGACCGCAAGGCGCTGCCGAACGAGCTCAAAAAGCTGGCGATGCACGGCCGGAATTCGATCGGTCTGGGCAAGACGGCCGCGACGGAACAGGCGGCGGCAGAGCTTGACGCCTTCTTTGCGGGCACATCGAGTCGTTTCGAAACACCGGTGGCTCCGCCGGGAACGGCCTTCTCGAAAATCGTCTGGGATGCCTTGCGCGACATTCCCGCAGGTCAAACGCGCAGCTATCGCGACATCGCCATCGCGATCGGCAAGCCCGCCGCGACGCGCGCAGTCGCGCGGGCCAACGGCGCCAATCAGATCGCGCTCATGATCCCGTGCCACCGGGTGATTGGCGCAGATGGAAGCCTGACGGGTTACGGGGGCGCGCTATGGCGCAAGCAGCGGCTTCTGGAGATCGAAACGCGCTACAAACATGAACAGAAGGAACTCTTGCAATGACGAACCAGACAAAGAGAGCGGAAGCGTTCCGCGCCCTGCACATTCCGGGCAACCCGCTTGTTCTTTACAACATCTGGGACGCAGGCGGTGCGAAAGCATTGGTCGACGCTGGCGCACCGGCGGTGGCTACCGGCAGCTGGTCCATGGCCGCAGCGCACGGCTTCGAGGACGGCGAGGCGATCCCGCTCGATCTGGTTCTGAAGCTTGTCGAAAGGATCACCGCTTCTGTGGATTGTCCGGTTACTGTAGATTTCGAAGGCGGCTATGCACAATCGCCCGACGATATCGCCGCGAATGTCGGACGCCTGATCGATTGCGGCGCAATCGGCTTGAACTTCGAAGACCAGATCGTTGGCAGGACGGGGCTACATGCTGTGGAAGACCAGGTCGCGCGCCTGCGCGCCGTACGGAAGGCAGCAGACGATGCTGGCCTCCCGTTCTTTATCAACGCGAGGACGGACCTGTTTCTGAAAAACGAAGCGGGCGCTGAACACGCGCTTCTGATCGAAGAAGCGATCGCGCGACAGAACAGCTATGCCGAGGCGGGCGCGGACGGCTATTTCATCCCCGGGCTGACCGACCCGACGCTGATCTCGCGCATCTGCGAGGCGTCGACGCTCCCGGTCAATGTCATGATGATGGGGGCATTGTCATCGGTGTCCAAGGTCGCATCGCTCGGCGTGGCACGTGCCAGCTACGGGCCCGGACCTTACATCATGGCCATGAAAGACCTGGTTGCTGCGCAGTCCGAGGCTCTTGCCTCGTGATGCGCCGCAGCCTGTGACCGACCGGATGCGATAGAGATGCAATGACGACCCCCATACTCCAATACTACGATAGCTTCGACGAGTGGGCACGACTGGAGACGCCCGCCGGCATCGTCGAACTGGACCGGACGCTGCGGATCATTGATCGCTCCGTTCCGGCGGCATGCGATATGCTGGATCTGGGTGGTGGTCCCGGGCGCTACACACTCGCCATGGCGGAGCGAGGGCATCGGTGCCAACTTGTCGATCTGTCGCCACGCCTTGTCGAAGAGGCCAATGCCCGGATTGCCGCCAGTCCGCACGCCAGCACAACGCCGCGGGCGGTTGCTGGCGATGCGACCGATCTCTCGGCCTTCGCCGACGCCACTTTCGACTGCGTCCTTGCCCTTGGACCGTTTTATCACCTGACGAGGAGTGAAGACCGAAAGGAGGCTGCGCGCGAGTGTTTTCGCGTCTTGCGTCCGGGAGGTGTCATTCTGGCCGCGTTCATTCCGAGGCTGAGCGGCGTTGGGGATCTGATAGATCGAGCGGCCAGATCGCCGGAGCAGGTCAATGTCTCTGCGTTCACCGACGCGGCAACCGACGGCATATTTGAGAATCCCTCTGCCGAAGGCTTTCAGTCCGGGTGTTACATGACACCACTAGAAGCCGGTGATCTCTTCCGCGCTTCAGGATTTCAGGTCGACAAGACCATTTCTGTCCGGAGCATTCTTTACGGAAGAGAGAGGGCGTATCTGGAAGTTGCCCACAACGACCCTGATCTTGCGAAGGTCATGCAAAAACAAGCCGACAAGCTTTCGTTAAACGAGGCAGTGGTAGCTACCTGCGGGCACGCACTTGTTGTCGCAAGCAAACCGGACCCATAAACGGGCGTGACCTAGATCTTTGGCTGCTGAACCAACGCGATCATGAGAGTGACCGCAACATCAAAATGCGACGACCAGCCTGTACCCACAGTCGAGCTCATCGAGATCAAGAAGCTCTCCATATTTCCTTCGCCAGTTGCCGCTTTCGAGGTCTGTCTTGAGACGTTGTAAACCTGGTGCGGTGTCGCCCAGCTTCCAGAATGAAGATATTGCCGCGCGGACGCGAGCATCAAGATATGCTTCGGGGCGTCGCCAGTAGGCAGCAAGGAACCCGTCTGAACAATCGTGCGGGATTGGAACCGGTGATATGTTCACGCGGCCAAGCCAGTCGCTGTAATTGTTCAATGGAGGCATCAGACCTTCATCTGCTGCGGCAAGTTCCGGGAAGTAGTCGAGAAGCCAGAAGTCACGGAAGGCGGGATCATACGTGAGTATCACGATAGGGCCACGAGACACGCGGCGCATCTCAGCCATGCCGTTTTCCTTGTCGTTCCAGTGATGGACCGTCAACACGGCCATGACGGCGTCGAAACTATTGTCATCAAATGGCAAATTTTCAGCTCTGCCTTGAACGACTTTTGTCTTGGATGGAAGTCTTTGCGCGATCATCTCGGACGACGGTTCGAGGGCCGTGACGTCTCGATCAATCGGTTCATAGGAGCCGGCGCCCGCACCGACGTTTAGAACAGTTCTGCCGTCGCCAAGCGCATTATGGATCGACTGGAAAATTCTAGAATCTGCTCTGCGCAATTCGGCGTAGTTGTCAGATCCCGCTTGATTGTATGGCCGCTTTTTGAAGAGCCTTGGCTTTTGGCGATGCCAGTCCTTGAGGGCGTCGATAGGCGTTCTGCCCTTCAGGACGGATTGCGGGAGCTGGCCGTTGTAGAGGCGGACATAGCGCAGGATCGTCTGCTCAAGGTCCTCGCCTGATCGGAAGCGATGACTCTGCAGGACGTCCTCGATCCGCCCGTTGAAGCGCTCCACCATGCCGTTGGTTTGCGGCCGCATCGGTGGTGCGAGGCGATGCTCGATCCCGAGGTCGGCACAGAGGCGGTCGAACTCGTGGTTGCCCGGGGCCGCGCGCTTGCGCAGGCCGAACAGCCGGTCGGTGAACTCCTTGCCGTTGTCGGTGAGAACACGTGTGATCTTCATCGGCGCGGCGCGCTCCAGGTCACGCAGGAAGCGGCGCGCGTTGGCGGCCGTCTTCGCTGGGTAGATGCGGACGAAGACCCATCGGGTC
>NZ_JQEY01000031.1 GCF_000743715.1 Palleronia rufa | reverse complement strand
GTCTCTCGCCGCGACATCGAATATTCGGGCGATGTGCAGCATGGAGGCAGGGGAGTTCGCCACGATCCAAGAACTGGCTGAGGCTGTCGGTCTGGCCGAGCGCCATGTCAGCCGGCAGCTGCGGCTCGCGTATCTCGCCCCCGAGGTGCTGAAGCTGTTGACCTGCGGGCGGGAGGCGTCGGCGGTCAGTCTTTACGATCTGTGTTTTCTAGCGGCAGAACCGTGGGGGGAGCAGGCAGAGCGGGTTTTCTAGAAAAAGAAAACCAAGCGTTCTGTGAACTTACTCCGTCTGTGAAGTAGGCTAATGCTGTGACCCGCGATAGTTCGTGGAACTGCCAAAGAGCTGGTCGACCGGCCGTACTCAGTAGTGTCGGATGCACGCTACTTGACGAAGTGCATCAGGCCAGATCATTTCATGTCTCATGGGCAGATACTATCAGACATTCGCACGAATCGGCGCGGGCCTAGCAGCCATTGCAATGCTCGTTTGGTTCTTGTGGCCCGGCGGGACGTGGCAGTTTGAGCCTGAGCCGTTTTTCGCTTTTGGCGTTGCGGTGGTCGTTGGGGCATTTACCGAGTTTAAACTGAGCGAAGAGGTTATCTATCGAGCATCTACGCCAAATGATATCCGGTTTGGCCGAGAGATTTTTGCGTATGGAACTTGGAATTTCCGAGAGCTTTTGAAAGATCACGACTACCATCGTGGCATCCACCCCAGGTTTCTGACTGAAGCGTCACTATTGGTCAGCGAAACTGAGCTCGGAATTGCACATTTCCAGGACGGTCGGGTCCAGAAAAAATACTTGGACTTCTTCGAGCGCCTGAAGGCCTTTGTCGACTATTTTGGAATGCACTCGTCACCGGAGCAGTTTGGATCTGTGATGCTGCAATCCGTCATTCCAGCCAACCAGTTCGATGAAATGAATGTAACCCCGCACCACCAAGATGAGATTAATGAAGTGAATAGGCTAGCTACTGAAGCTTGGAAAGCCATGCGGCCTCTGATAGCGGAGAKTAAAGAACGAATTCCTGAAGCTGTCCATTATACACATCTTAAMMGTTACCGGCTTGATCGAGACGACGTTGCGGTTCGATAGAACTTGCACCTCGAAGCTGTCGCTATCGCCGAGCAGGACCTGATTGATCCGCTCGCCGGGCCCGAGCTCGACGGCCGTGTTGACGAGGAGGTTGGTGTCGATGCGGATCACGTCGCTCGGCGCGTAGAGGACATTCCGCACCCGTGCATCTTGGCCCATCGTCGTCGGGGCGCGCTCGGCATGCGAAACCATCGGGACGGCGAGGATGAGACCCAGACCTAGAATGAAGCTTATGTTGAGTCTCATCCGTTGCTCCCTCCGTTCAGCGTTTCCGCATCGACCCTGTAGGACGTGACCTCGAAGCCGAGCGGGTTCTCCCAGACCCGCTCGAGCGAGCGTTCCTGCCGAGGCCTGAACTCGAACTCGACGGTCGCCACGAAGGACTGGCGCACCGTGTCTCGGTTGGGGCGCTGGAGGATCTTCGTGAATCTCACGCGCGCCACTTCGGGCTCGAAGAAGGTGATGCTGCGGACTTCGACATCGACTTGGGCGCCGGGTCCGTAGACGCGCGGCGGGTAGCTCTCGCTGTCCTCCGACCAAAGCTCGACGAGCGTGCGGCGCGCCTGACCCGCGGATCGGCGCCGTACGCTCTCGAGCCGTTCCTGAATGCCAGCCCGGAAGTAGCTCTCGCGGTCGTTGACGTAAGCCACAAGCAACGCCTGCTTCATTGCCTCGGCATCCTCGATGCCGGTCGGCTGCACTTGATAGATGCGCTCTGCGGCGCCGGTCGTACTGTCCACCAGGACAGTGAAGACCTCGGTGCTGCGAAGCGGCAGAAGAACGACCAGGACGATCGCAAGAAGCACCGACACGATCACGGAGCAGCCCGCCACGAGCCACGCGATCCGAGCGGATCGCCGGGGACCGGTCACGAGATCAATGTCGAAATCGCTCATTGCGGCTTACCACCCTTCATCTTGCCGGCAAGCTGACGGGCGCGGGCGGCTCCGCTTACGATGCCGGTGCCGGTGTAGTTGCCGATCCGCGCGGCGCTCGACGAGCGATCGGACACGCCGAGGCCACGCGCGCCCGCCGTCGCACCGCGCCGAAAGTCGTCGGTGCCGCGGATTGCGCCGCCGGCCCCGCGCATGGCCCGGCTCATGCTTCCGGTGAACCTGTCGTTCACGCCGGCGATCCCGATATTCGTGGCCGCGAGACTCGACGCGAAACCGGGGATCAACGCCATCAGGCCGGCCCCCAGGAGCATCACTACCACGAAGGAGATCACGTCGCCGATCGTCTCGGCATCCGACAGGTCGCTCGGCGCGACCGTCTCCCCGGCTGCGATCGTGAAGCCGGCCATGGCCGCCACGAAGAGCGGCACGAAGGCAAAGCCAAGCGCGAGCTTCACCCATGCCTCGAAGACGGGTGCCGACTGCTTGAACATCGTGCAGCCGATCGCGACCGGCGCGATCGCCAGGAGCACTGCGATCATGATCTTCGCGGCCGAGAGGATGATGATCGTCGCGACCGCCATGAGCGCTGCGACCAGGAACATCAGGACCGCCGTCATTGGCCCCGCGAAGATGCCGCCATTGTCGGCGATCGCCTCGCCGATTTCGAGGCAACTCACATAGAGATCGTCGAGCCCTTCGTATAGATTAGTCGCTTCGCCCCCGCTTAAAGCTGAAAGCATTCCCGCACCAACTGCCGCAGGTCCCTCCGTGAGCGCCATATAGACGGGTTCGAGATTGCCGAAATCGAGGAAGATGTTGATGACTACGAGCCGCAAGAGCAGCCCGAGGATGGTCGAGGGCGCCAGTGCCACGGTCATCGTGACGATGTTGATGCCGACCAGGGCAACGATCAGGACGGAGCCGGTGGCGACGACTGGCTGCACCATGTTCGCGATGTCGGCGTAGGTATCGCCGGCAACGCCGACGACGACACCATCCACCATATCAAGTATATCGTTGATAACCGCCATCCGTCAGTCCCCGCACTGACGGTTGCGATAGGCGATGTAAGGCTCTCTGATTTCACCCCGGATACCGTGATACCATTCGCGGATCGTTGCGAGATCATCTTCAGTCAGCGCCTCTGGCGTCTTTCCCGTTCGCTCTTGGGTGAACTCGGCGAAATCCATGAGCTCCGAGAGACAGCCGCAATAGCCCTGCTCCATCGCAAGCTGGCGCAGCCTGATCCCGTGCGCCTGCTTGGCCATGCCCCAGCGGAACGGGTGCTCGAGGGCGCCCACCTTCGGCACCACGGGCTGTTCGCAACGGGGCGCGCCATTACGCGCTTCGATCGTCAGCCCGCGTCTCTCTGCTTCCTGCATCAGTTCCAAGACGCGGGCCTCGTCGCTGGCGTCGAGCGCCTCCTGAAGCGCATTGAGGACACCCGTGTCCGACAGGTTGGACGCTTCCTGCGCCGACGCCGGCACGGCCATTAGCGTCATCGCCACCATGGCAAGCATTTTCATCGGGATCATGGCGTCACTCCTCCGCGCCGCTGAAATCGAAGAACGATCGGGCGCGCGCCTGCTCGGCCGCGAAGTCGATGCCGCTCTGACCCTGCGCGAGACCCTGCGCCGCGTTGAGCCGCCACATCTGCCCGAGCATGAAATTCGTCTCGGCCGCCATCCGCGTGTTGAGGTCGATGGATTCTTTCAGCGTCTCCTGGTTGGCGATCTCGCCTACCAGCCCGTCCACCCGCTCGATGCTCTGGCCCGCCTCGTCATAGGCAAGCTGCGCGGCGGCGATGCCGGTGGCGTTCGCCGCGGCCGTCCGCGCGATGATCTCGCCCTGCGGGTCTTCCGCGCTGTTCAGCGCGTCGAGACGCTCTCGGGTGAAACCCGCGCTTTCCATGGTCTCCTGCAATGCCTCGGCGGCGCGCTTGTCACCCATGGTCACGTCGCCATCGAGAAGACTATCCACGAGGCTGTCGAAATCGCCGAGCTGAACCGCGCGCAAGAAGCCGTTCATGTTGGTGATCTTCGCCGCGCGGGACCGCAGGTCCCCGGCGCCGTTGTAGAGAGACGCGATCTCGTTCAGTCCGCTGATCGAACCCAAGATGCCTTCGAGATTCGTGATCTGTTCGATCTGCAACTCGATCTGCCGGCGCAGCTCCTCGATCTGCTGGATCTGGTTGTTGGCGTCGCGCAGCGCCGCCTGAAGCTGCTCGATATTCTGCGCCAGGTTCGAGCCGTCGATGACCGGCACACCCTGGGCCGCGGCCGCGCGGGGCATGAAACCCGGGCTCGCCCCTGCCACTAAGATGAGCGCGGAGGTGGCGAGACCGGCCAGGAACCGGGACATGCGTTCAGCCTTCATCGATGAACCTCCAGAATGTGGACTTGGCCAGGGCGTCGGCCGCGTCCGTCAAGCCGCGGGCGGCGTCGACTTTCGCGTGCGCGGCGCGCAGGCGGAGCGTCAGCGCCATGAGGCGCGCGCGTTCGCCGAGCATGTAGGTGTTGAGATCGACCGCTTCCTTGGCGTTCGACGGAGCGCCCCTGTCGAGCAAGGCCGCGATGCGTCCCATGGCCTGATCGACCTGCCCGCCGACATGGCCTCCATATCCGACGGATGCGTCTGACCAGTTGCCCCAGGCGGCCGAGGCGCCATCGAAGCCCGCAAGCGAGCCGGTCATGTCCGCGCTCGTGATCTGGCCCAGATATTCCTCGTAATAGCCCCGGATGCGGCGGACGTAGGTCTGGGTTTCCTCGAAGGGCGGAATGCCTCCGTATTCGATCACGCGGCCGGGCCCGGCATTGTAGGCCGCGAGCGCATGGTCGACGCGCCCGAACTTTTCGAGCTGTGCGAGGATGTAGCGCGCGCCCCCGTCGAGGTTCTGCCACGGATCGCGCGGATCGACGCCCAGGTCGCTCGCCGTTCCCGGCATGAGCTGGCAGAACCCGCGCGCGCCAACATGGCTGACGGCGGCGTTGTTGAAGCGGCTTTCCTGCTTGATGAGGGATTGGAAGAGGATGCGCCAGGTGAGCGGGTTCAACCCGCCCGCCGCCACGCCGGGATGGCCCTGATGCCGCTGCGCGACCGTGATGATCATCCGCTCGACATCCTGATCCTCGCCGAACAGGCGTTCGGCATCGGGATGCGTCTCGACGGCGGGATAGGTCTCGGCCGCGCTCGCGAAATCGCCCGCGCCGTCCTCGAACCCGCTCAGGTCGGCCGCGCCGGTCGTCTCTTCGAGAAAGCGCGCATAGGCTTGCCGCTGGTCTTCATGAAGCTCTGCCTGGCGCGATCGCGCCGTCAGCTTCTCGGTCTGAAGTCCGAAGTCCCGCGCGTGCTCTTCGACCCGCGAGATGGCATTGGCCAGGGCCGAGCCGTCGATGACCGGCACGCCTTGCGCGGCCGCCGTGGAGGCGGTCACCACGGCCGCGACGGCCGCCCGGATCATGCGATCAGAACGACCGGAAATCGCAATCATGGGCCACATCCTCGGCCGGTGCCGATGCCACGGGATCGGACAGGAAGGACACTGATCGGGTCACGGCCGCACCGCGCTCGAAGCACGGGGAGCGGACGCCCGTGGAGACGCCCGCACAGCTTGCGAGCGCGGCGAGCGCCATCAGGGCCACGCAAAGCCGTGTTGTCATGTCATCTCCTTCCAGAAGTCAGGGGTTTGCCGCCATTCAAGTGGCGCGCGCTCGTCGCCGGTCTTCCCGCCCCCACGAACCTTCACCAGACCGCCGAGGCCCGAGAGGTCGGTGTTGACGTAGACGCTATCCGGCCCCGACCTGAGCAGCGCCAGGCGCTGTCCTCCGGTTGGCCCCGACAGAAACTCCGCCTCGCGTTCGTTCAGACGTAGGATCTTGTAGTCCTCGGGGTTCGCGCGCGGGTTCGGGAACAAGAGCTGGGTCGCGACGCTCTCGGTGATGATCGTGCCGACCGAGCTTTCGACGAGATGCCCCGGCGTTTGCGTCAGCATCATCACGACGCAATTCCGCTTCCGCATAGTGACGAGCCAGTCGTGAAGGCGTTTCACAAAGATGTCGTCGGCGAGCATCTTCCAGGCTTCGTCGATGACGATGATCGTCGGACGCCTGTCCTCGACCACACGTTCGATCCGCCGGAAGAGATAGGCCAGGAGCGCGCTGCGTTCGGCGTTCTGATCCAGAAGCTCGGTCATATCGAGGCCGACGACATCCTCGCCGATGGAGATCGACTTCCGTGCAGGCCGTGCGAAGAGCCATCCGAAACGGCCCTGGGCGGTCCATTCCCGCACCCGCGTCACCAGATCGCCGTCGTCGTCGGTCGAGGCGACGAGGCTTTCCAGACCCTCGAAGGTCCGAAGCTCCGTCTCCGCGCGGGTGATCTGGCGCACGGCCTCGTTCAGGGCCACGCTCTGCAC
>NZ_JQEY01000030.1 GCF_000743715.1 Palleronia rufa | reverse complement strand
CGTCCGGGGTCTGCGGCAGGGATTTTACGTCGACATGCGGATAGCCGGGCTCATGGGCCCTGAAAGGCTTGTGCGCAGGCTTCGGCGCCTTTGGTGTGAGGTCGCGGAGCTTGCTCACCCCATGTCGCCGCAAACAGCGATCCAGCCCGGAGCGCGAGACGTTCGGGTTCAGGAACTCGCGAACGACGGACAGCAGGTCGTCGAGCGGCAACAGCAGAGCCTTCCGCAACGCTACGGCAACCGCCTCCTGGGCAGGGGTCAGCGTCGTCTGCAGCCTGTGCGCGGTGTGGCTGTGGTCGTGAACGCCATCCCGCTTGCGCCACTTCCAGACCGTCTGTTCGGAGATGCTGTAGCGCTCCGCAACCATCCACGCCGGCTCATCGCTCGCCTGCATCGCAGCTCTGATCCTGGGTGTCGTCGTCGCCTGCTTGTGAAGAGAGATCAGCATGATCGTCCCCCATCCCGAACCTCACGCAGAAACGACCTTGCCATGAAGAGCGCAGACCGGCGAGAGTCTATGTGATCGTCCGGGACTGAACACATAGGCTCCATCTCTACTAAGCTTGGAGCCTCCGGTGAAACCGGGGCGGTTCAAAGTGAATGGGCTCCGCATTGACGGCGTTCGGCATCGGCGCGGCGGCATGGCCTTCTAACCCGTCGGCGATGGCATGGAGTTCCGCGACGATCGCCTCATCAGCGTGCCAGCCGTCCGGCGCGGCGCGGGCGCTGGATCGCGCGATGCCCATCGGCGCGCGCCCCCTCCGGATGGAAAGGCCGACAGGCCGGTTGTCATGGATACAGGCGTGTTTTCCGCACGGGTCCGGAGCGTGCCGCCGCTTTGGAAACCCGATCCCAAGCGCCTGCCGTCCGACGCGGCGCAGGACGGCCGCGATGCGCGCCTCACGATCCGTGAGAAACCCGGCCGCAGCCGCGCCTTCATCCGATACACCGGCCTCCGCCTTCCCGATCGGGATCGGGCTTCTCGACAGGTCGCGGCGACGGCCGAGAGCATGCAGGGTGTCGCCGGGATGATATTCGGCAACCTGGCGCTTGATCCCGGTGCGACGATTGCAATGGCGTTCCGGCATGGGTTGTCCGCCTCTGAAAGCCCCCTCCCGGTCAATTCAACGCGCTCAATTGGTCCACGCCGAGGGGCGCACTCCACCTCAGAGTGCGCCTTGCTCAAATCCAGTCCACTGACCTGCGGCCGGTCAGATCGCCTTCTGGTTCACCCGCCTCGAAAGTTCCTCGGCGGTTTCCTTCCGCTCGCTGTAGCGATCCAGCAGGTAGCCCACGTTGTCGCGGGTGAGCAGCGTGAACTTCATCAGCTCTTCCATGACATCGACCATCCTGTCGTAGAACGGCGACGGTTTCATGCGGCCCGCATCGTCGAACTCCAGAAACGCCTTCGGGGTGGAGGACTGGTTCGGGATGGTCAGCAGGCGCATCCAGCGGCCGAGGATGCGGAGCTGGTTCACGGCGTTGAAGCTCTGCGAGCCGCCGCTGACCTGCATGACGGCCAGCGTCTTGCCCTGCGTCGGGCGCACGCCGCCAAGCGACAATGGTATCCAGTCGATCTGGGTTTTCATGATGCCGGTCATGGCTCCGTGCCGCTCGGGCGAGCACCAGACCATCCCCTCGGACCAGGTGACGAGATCGCGCAGCTCCCGCACCTTGGGACGATCGGCCTCCGCGTCGTCCGGCAGCGGCAGGCCGGAGGGGCAGAAGGAGCGCGTCTCGGCCCCGAGGCGCGCCAGGACCCGGGCGGCTTCCTCGGTCATCAGGCGACTGAACGAGCGGTCCCGGAGCGAGCCGTAGAGCAGCAGGATGCGCGGGGCGTGCATTGCCCGCGCGGGTTCCAGCAGACGCTCCATGTCGATGGCGCGGAAATGCGCCTCGTCGATGTTCGGGGTGTCAGCCAACACGATGTCCTTCCGCGTCGATCAGCGGCGTGCCGTCCTCCTTCGCCATCGGGCCGGGCGGCAGGCGGTCGAGAAGGTCCAGCACGGCCTCGCTCGGACGGCAGAGCCGGACCCCCTTGGCTGAGCAGACGATGGGGCGGTTCACCAGGACGGGGTGCTCCAGCATCGCCGCGAGCAGCGTCTCCTCGTCCACGGAAGGATCGAGCAGCCCCAGTTCCTCCGCCGGGGATTTCGTCGTCCGGAGGGCCGTGCGGGGCGTCAGACCGGCGGCGGCGAACAGGCCCAGAAGCTGCGGACGGGTCCAGCCGGTCTGAAGGTATTCGATGACCACGGGCGTCTCTCCGGACGCCTCGATGATCGCCAGCACGTTGCGCGAGGTCCCGCAACCGGGGTTGTGGTGGATGACGATACTCACGATGCGTCCCGTTCTTTCGGAAACCAATGCTGCGTCCGGTTCGCGAAGGCGACGAGCGACAGCATTACCGGGACCTCCACCAACACGCCGACGACCGTGGCGAGCGCTGCACCCGACCCCAACCCGAACAGACTGATGGCGACGGCGACGGCGAGTTCGAAGAAGTTCGACGTGCCGATCAGCGCACAGGGTGCGGCCACGTTGAACGGGATGCCCCAGGCCCGGGCCCCGCCGTAGGTCACGAAGAAAATGCCATAGGACTGGATCAGCAGCGGCACCGCGATCAGCGCGATGACGACGGGGCGGTCGAGGATGACCTCTCCCTGGAACCCGAAGAGCAGCACCACCGTCACCAGCAGCCCGAGGATCGAGAAGGGCTGAACGCTGCCCTTGAACGTATCGACCGCATCTTCGCCACCCTTCGCGACGAGATTGCGCCGCGTCAGATGGCCCGCCAGCAGCGGCACCAAAACGTACAGGCCGACCGAGAGCAGCAGCGTGTCCCACGGCACGACGATGTCCGTTACACCCAGCAGGAAGGCGACGATGGGCGCAAAGGCGAAGACCATGATCACGTCGTTCACGCTGACCTGCACCAGCGTGTAGGTCGCGTCCCCGCGCGTCAGGTTCGACCAGACGAAGACCATGGCGGTGCAGGGCGCAGCCCCGAGCAGGATAACCCCAGCGAGATAGGCCTGCGCATCCTCCGGCTGGATCAGGCCCGCAAAGACATACTCGAAGAACAGCACGCCGAGCGCGGCCATGGTGAACGGCTTGATCAGCCAGTTGACCACCAGCGTTACGACCAGCCCCTTGGGCTTGTCGCCCACCTGCCTGAGCGCGCCGAAATCGACGCCGACCATCATCGGATAGACCATCGCCCAGATCAGCAAGGCGACAGGCAGATTGACCTTTGCGACTTCCAGCGAGGCCAGATAGGAAAAGATGCCGGGAAAGAGATTGCCCAGAAGCAGCCCCGCGCCGATGGCGAGCGCGACCCAGACGGAGAGCCAGCGTTCGAAAGTTCCCAGACCCGCCGCGGCGGGGAGCGATGTGTCGGTCATGTGAGGCTTTCAAATTTTGGGCGTCAGGTTGCCTCTAACAGGCACAGGCGAGTTCATTGATGACAGGCTGGCACAGCTCGGGACGTCCGCCGCAGCAGTCCTCCATGAGAAAGGCAAGGAGCCCCCGCATCCCGTCCATATCGGCGAAGTAGCGGATACTACGTCCTTCCCGCATGCTGCGGATCAGGCCGGAACGGGCCAGGACTCCCAGATTGGCAGACATCGTGTTCTGGCGAACCCCAAGGGTATCGCCGATGTCCCCCGCCGACATGCCCGTGTCCCCGGCCTTGATCAGCAAACGGAATACATCGAGCCGTGTGGACTGGCTGAGGGCGGCGAAGGCATCGAGAGCGTGATTCTTGTCCATATATCAAGAAGTATTGATATAGGGAGTGATGGTCAAGGCTTCATGGAAAAGGAGCTTTCCCAAGCGAAAAGCAGCTCCTCCGGGTCGCAATTTGGCCTGTCAGTCTTCCGCGGTCCGCTTGCCCCACACCTGGTGGGCCACACCGTCCTCACTGCACGCCTCCAGCGACAGGGCCTTGATCCGGTTGGTATCGTTGCGGGTGTCCTCTCCCAGCGTCAGGCACATGAAAGTTGCGCAGGCAGGCGTGATCGAGCCTTGGCCGGAGAAGGTGAAAGTCTGTTCCGCGCTGCCATCTCATTCGGCCAGAGCGACGGAGGCACCGTCGTCCGGTCACCTCGGCGCTAACATCGAACGTTGACAGGTAGAACACCCCTTCGGCGAAGCGGGCCGGGTCGAAGCCGTGATCGACGACGATTTCACCTGAGGAACTGTAGCACGTATGGCCCTGCAGCCATCGCCCGGATCAGCCTGCGCGCCCTGTCCGCCGGAGGTACCGAGACAATTGCCGTCCTGCGTGTTGTCGAGCAGGTCGAAACCATAGACTTCAACAGTTCGGCATGAGCCAATGTGGCCTTCAGCAGAGGAGCGGTCGATATTGCGCGTTTCAGGATGAGAACATTCCTATGTGTTGTTTGGGGAACAGATTCGGGGTCTCAGTCGAGCGTCAGGCGGCAGGGAACGGTGTCGCTTTGCTCCGGGTCCGGCCCCCAGATGAACGCGGCGGAGTCGGATTCGTTGATTTCGTCGTAGCCCAGCTTCGGATCGACATCGCAGTGTGGACATCGGCCTGGGACCAGTCGGAGGCGTCGAAACCGGCGGTGTCCCAGCCGTCCAGGTCTTCGGAGATGGCGAAGGTGCAGGCGCCCTCGCCCCGCGACGGCATCGGCGACGCTTTCGCAGGCCTTGTCGAGCGGTGCCGTATGGACGGCCAGGCATTGCCAGCCGGGGTCGCTGACGGCGATCGTTCCGCCTGCCGCATCTGTGAACTGCAGCATCACGCCAGTCACCCGTCTGCTGGCGCGCACGACCTTGTTGCGCAAAGCGGATGAAGCTCGGACGCCCCCTTCGCCCGGACGCACTATCCCACGCTCCGTGGCAGGTGTTCCGGGCGGTGCAGCCGTTCGGCACGGCGGCGCGGGCCTGGGGTTCGGCACCCTGGCGATGGACGTCGCGTGCCACGCGCCTCTGCCCCGGCAGTTTGACGCAATGCATCTTCGGCACGGCGCGGCTTCGGCGGTGGTCTCCGCTCCATCTTCGCCGGATCGCGCGACCGAGATGTTTCGATGCGCGAAGGGCGCCGTCCCGGGCGATGGCACCCGCGGTCGATGGCGTTCACGGCTTGGCGGTCCTGCGCGGCGGCGGTAATGGCACGACGGCCATCGGTCCGAAGGGATGCCCGAGCGCATCGGCGCCTCGGTCGGCGGTGGTCCCTTCGCCCTTGCGAGCCACGGTAGGGGATGGTCACCGCCAGGATCTTCCGGCGCCTGCTCAGCGTGCTGAACTCCGGCGCCGCCCGATCGAGGCCGACCAGCCGCAGCGGGCTCTCCACGGAGCCCGCGTCCGACGGGTCGTCATTGTCGCTCGGACCAATGGCGCGATCAATGACGACCATGGCGAACGACACCTTCACCGCCGGGCATGTCCGGACCGCCGCAGCGCCATACCGCGGCTGCCGGCCGGCGGCGGCACCCGGACCAAGTCCGGATCGTCAGGGAGTCACGCCGCTTCGGCGCCTGGGTGCAGGCCGGCCGGTTCCCGGTCCTGTGGCGCGGCGGGACGGGCTCATTCATGCAGACCGGCTACCACGCTGGAGTCACGAGATGACCCCCCCACCCGACCCTTTGCGCGACAAGGCCGCGCGCCCCTTCACGCTCAAGCGCGAAGCGCCCGAATTTGCAGCATCGCGGCGGCTGTTGCGCGTCGGAGCTGCCGGGGTGAGAAGCCTTGTCCTGCTTGTGCGCCCCCGAACCGCCAGTTCCCCCGACCAATCGATGGTGGGCGCCTCAAGCTGACGTCGGAAACCGTCCAGGTCAGGGCGACCGGCCGCAACAGACGCTCTACGAATCTGACCGCTTGCATCTCATGGCCTTGAGGCAGGCTCCGAGCCCCGACCGGAAACGCGGAACAACCGGAAGCCGGGACCGGTTGAGTCGGATGTGCAAGGTCAAGGAGTTCCCCATGTCCAAAATCTCAGCCGCCGGTCTTGCCGGTGCCGTCCTTCTCGCCGCGGCGCCGGTCCTGGCGGAACAGCATATGTCGGACGAGCCAACCCCCGTTGCCACCGCGACTGTCGCCGGTGCGGACAGGGCAGAACTCGGAACGGTGAGCGTTGCGTCGACCCCCTCCGGTACGGCGGTCGTCACCCTTGAATTGAGTGGCGTCCCCGAAGGATCTCATGGGATCCATCTACATGAGACCGGCGATTGCTCGGCTTCGGACTTCACGTCCGCCGGCGGTCACATCGCGGCAGACGCGCAGCATGGCGTCCTGGTCGAAGGCGGCCCCCACCCGGGCGATCTGCCCAACGTCACGGTCGGCGCGGATGGCAATCTGACATTGGAGTTGTTCAATCCGCTTCTGGAGGTCGAGGCCATGCTCATGGATGGGGACGGCGCCGCCTTCATCATCCACGACGGGCCTGACGACTACGCGTCGCAATCGGCCGGGGACGCCGGCTCTCGCGTTGCCTGTGGGGTGTTCCAGCCCGCGTAACCTGGGCAGGCGCCTGCCCTCAGTGGGTCCAGGCGCCGCGCCTCTTGGTGGCGAAGTTCTCGCCATAGCCGCCGGGCCGGACGTTGGCCCGGCGCTTTTTCGGATGGGTCACGACGGCGTCGATCCCGTGGGCTTCGGCGTATTCCAGCGCCTCTTCCTTGGTCTCGAACCGCAGCCGGACCTGCGCCTGGGTGTCCGCGGAACTGGTCCAGCCCATCAGGGGGTCGATCCGCCGGGCCTCATCGGCGATGAATTCCAGCACCCACCCCTTCGTTTTCGCCATGCCCGAAGACATGGCGGTTTTCGCGGGCTGAAAGATGCGGGCGGTCATCGCGGTCTCCTGTGCCAAGTCTGCGTCATTATGCCGAACAAGCACCGGTCCGCGCAAGCGGTTGTATGTGGGGGATCAGGGTGGGGTGGGCCGAACCGATCAGTTTAAATACCCTGATCTGGTCCGGCCCTGAGGGGTCTGCTTGCTTGCCCGATCATCAGACACCGGTTCCGCGATCCATGCAACAAGAAATTCTATCCTGGGTTGTTTTTTTCGCGCTCCGATCCCAGCCAGCCCGGCAGCGTCTAGATCCGGCCTTGAACCGGCCCGGCGCGCCCGCATCTTAGAGACCGAAGCCCCGGAGAGACGATGCACAACAACCGTCCAGATCAGATGCCCGCCCTGCTCCATGCGCCCGCAGAAGATGTAGGCGCGCGCTCCAAGCTGGAGGGCGGCATCGCATTCCGGATGCAGACAGAGTTCCAGCCGGCCGGCGACCAGCCCACCGCGATTCGCGATCTGTCGGCCGGAGTGCGGGACGGTGAGCGCGATCAGGTCCTGCTGGGCGCCACCGGCACCGGCAAGACCTACACGATGGCCAAGGTCATCGAGGAGACCCAGCGCCCGGCAATCATTCTTGCTCCCAACAAGACACTGGCGGCGCAACTCTACGGAGAGTTCAAGGGGTTCTTCCCGGACAATGCCGTGGAATATTTCGTCAGCTATTACGACTACTACCAGCCAGAGGCCTACGTCCCCCGCTCGGACACCTATATCGAGAAGGAAAGCCAGATCAACGAACAGATCGACCGCATGCGCCACTCGGCCACGCGGGCGCTGCTGGAACGCGACGACGTCATCATCGTCGCCTCGGTCTCGTGCATCTACGGCATCGGCTCGGTCGAGACCTACGGGGCCATGACCCTCGACCTGCACACCGGCAAGGACTACGACCAGCGCAAGGTGATGGCCGATCTGGTGGCCCAGCAGTACCGGCGCAACGACCAGGCGTTCCAGCGCGGCAGCTTCCGGGTGCGCGGCGACGTGCTGGAAGTCTGGCCCGCCCACCTGGAGGATCGGGCATGGCGGCTGTCCTTCTTCGGCAACGAGCTCGAGGCGATCACCGAATTCGATCCCCTGACCGGGGAGAAGACCCAGAGTTTCGACCGGATCCGGGTCTATGCCAACTCGCATTACGTGACGCCGCGCCCGACGATGCAGCAGGCCGTGATCCAGATAAAGAAGGAGCTGCGCCAGCGCCTCGACCAGCTGGTCGGCGACGGCAAGCTGCTGGAAGCCCAACGCCTGGAGCAGCGCACGAATTTCGACATCGAGATGCTGGAGGCCACCGGCGTCTGCAACGGGATCGAGAACTACTCGCGTTACCTCACGGGGCGGGCGCCGGGTGAGCCGCCCCCGACCCTGTTCGAGTTCATCCCCGACAACGCCATTGTCTTCGCGGACGAGTCCCACGTCTCGGTTCCGCAGATCGGCGGCATGTACAAGGGCGACTACCGGCGCAAATTCACCCTGGCCGAACACGGGTTCCGCCTGCCCTCCTGCATGGACAACCGCCCCCTGAAGTTCGAGGAGTGGGACGCCATGCGGCCCCAGTCGGTGTTCGTCTCGGCCACCCCCGCCGCGTGGGAGCTGGACCAGACCGGGGGCGTGTTCACCGAGCAGGTCATCCGCCCCACCGGTCTTCTGGATCCCAAGATCGAGATCCGCCCGGTCGAGATGCAGGTGGACGATCTTCTGGACGAGATCCGCCGCGTGACCGCCGACGGGTTCCGCACCCTGTGCACCGTGCTGACCAAGCGCATGGCCGAGGATCTGACCGAATACCTGAACGAGCAGGGGATCAAGGTCCGCTACATGCACTCCGACATCGACACGATCGAGCGGATCGAGATCCTGCGCGACCTGCGGCTGGGCGCCTTCGACGTGCTGGTGGGCATCAACCTGCTGCGCGAGGGCCTCGACATCCCCGAATGCGGTCTGGTCGCGATCCTCGACGCCGACAAGGAAGGTTTCCTGCGCTCGGAGACATCGCTCGTCCAGACCATCGGCCGCGCCGCGCGGAACGTCGACGGCCGGGTGATCATGTACGCCGACCGGATAACCGGCTCGATGGAGCGCGCGATCCGGGAAACCGACCGCCGGCGCGAAAAGCAGATGGCCTATAACGAGGCGCACGACATCACGCCCGCGACGGTGAAGCGCAACGTCGAGGACATCCTGGCCGGTCTTTACAAGGGCGATGTGGACATGAGCCGGGTGACGGCCAAGATCGATCCCAAGCGCTCCGGCTCGAACCTGCAGACAGTCCTGGAAGGTCTGCGCACGGACATGCGCAAGGCCGCCGAGAACCTGGAGTTCGAGGAAGCCGCTCGCCTGCGCGATGAGGTCAAGCGGCTGGAGGCCGTCGATCTTGTCGTCTCCGACGACCCCCTCGCCCGCCAGACCGCGGTCGATGCCGCGTCGGATGCGGCCACCAAGGCCACCGGCCGGTCCACCGGCGGCCGGGCCGGGCAGCGCGGCGGCAACGTCAAGCGAAAGCGTCGCTAGGTGTCAGATCCCGCTTGATTGTATGGCCGCTTTTTGAAGAGCCTTGGCTTTTGGCGATGCCAGTCCTTGAGGGCGTCGATAGGCGTTCTGCCCTTCAGGACGGATTGCGGGAGCTGGCCGTTGTAGAGGCGGACATAGCGCAGGATCGTCTGCTCAAGGTCCTCGCCTGATCGGAAGCGATGACTCTGCAGGACGTCCTCGATCCGCCCGTTGAAGCGCTCCACCATGCCGTTGGTTTGCGGCCGCATCGGTGGTGCGAGGCGATGCTCGATCCCGAGGTCGGCACAGAGGCGGTCGAACTCGTGGTTGCCCGTGGCCGCGCGCTTGCGCAGGCCGAACAGCCGGTCGGTGAACTCCTTGCCGTTGTCGGTGAGAACACGTGTGATCTTCATCGGCGCGGCGCGCTCCAGGTCCAGCAGGCAGCGGCGCSCGTTGGCGGCC
>NZ_JQEY01000029.1 GCF_000743715.1 Palleronia rufa | reverse complement strand
CCGGATCTCCCAAATGGAAACTGGTTCGTCAGGCAGTGCCTGMACGATACGATCATCTGCGATGCCGGCGGTTACGGAGATCTTCAGCGCCACTTTCTTCGGGCCGGGGGCCCCAGGGACGCAGGTAAACTCGAGAGGTTCACGATCGTTCGGCCAGGCCCAGCCCGGCGTTGGCTCCCTGTGCCTGCCGTAGACTGAAACGGCCGACAAGTCTGAAAGCAGTCGACCAAGCTCCATAAGGACTGGCATGGGCGCGAAACCGAACACCGCGAGATGCTCGAGATCACCGTCCGCGAACCTTCCGTCGATTTCCCGCTCGATCTTCTTGCGAAGTGCATCGATGACGACGGGGTAGTAGTCGGAATCGCTGTCCTTCTGCGCAATGTCGGCGGGCTTCTGGAGCGGATAACGGAGCCGTTCACACTGCGCGGACTGGTGGTGGAACTGGCCGAGCGCGGGCTCAAGGTCGACTACCGCACCGTCTGGGCCTTCGTGCGCCGCACGGGCTACTCGTTCAAAAAAAGACCCAACTCGCCGAGGAGCAGAACCGCCCCGACGTGAGCCGCCGCCGTGTGCGCTGGAAGCGGCACCAGGGCCGGATCGACCCCCGTCGTCTCGTGTTCATTGATGAAACCTGGGCCAAGACCAACATGGCCCCGCTGCGCGGCTGGGCTCCCAGAGGTGAACGCCTGATCGGGCGGGCCCCGCATGGTCACTGGCGCACCATGACCTTTATCGCAGCGCTGCGTCATGATCGGATCGACGCGCCCTTTGTTTTGGACGGTCCCGTCAACGGCGAAGCGTTCCGGGCTTATGTCGCGCACGTGCTCGTCCCAACCCTGCGCCCGGGCGATGTGGTGGTTATGGACAATCTGGGCAGCCACAAAGGGCAAGCCGTGCGGCAGGCGATCCGTAACGCGAAAGCGCATCTACTTTTTCTGCCGCCCTACAGCCCCGACCTGAACCCGATTGAACAGGTCTTCTCGAAGCTCAAACACATGCTCCGCAACGCAGCCGAGCGCACAATGGAGGCAACGTGGCGCAGGATCGGGACACTGCTCGACCGCTTCAGCCCACAGGAGTGCGCGAACTACCTCGCCAATACTGGATACGCTTCAAGCTAATCTCATCATGCTCTAGGCGCTCAACCCTCGTCGGCCATGGTCTTGCCGCGCCCCCTGCGCAGCAGTTTGATCGCCGGCAGGAAGATCAGCACCAGCGCCGCGATGGTGATCGGCCCGGCGATGGGGCGCGTAAAGAAAATCGACGGATCGCCAGAGGACAACAGCAGCGACTGGCGCAGGGTGGGTTCCGCGATCGGCCCCAGCACGATGGCCAGAACGGCAGGCGCCAGAGGATAGTCGAACTTTCGCAGGAAGAAGGCGGCGAAGCCGAAGATGACGATCAGCCACATGTCATGCATGTCCCGTGTCGCGGCGTAGCCGCCGACGATGGACAGCACAAAAATCATCGGCGCCAGGATGGTGAAGGGCATCCGCAGCATCCAGATGAACAGGGGAATGAACGCCAGGTTGACCGCCACCGCCACCACGTTCGACACGTAGAACGATCCGATCAGCCCCCAGACGAACTCACTTTCGTCGACAAAGAGGCGCGGTCCGGGCACCAGGCCCCAGATCACCATACCGCCCAGCAGGATCGCCGTGGTGGGAGAGCCGGGAATGCCTAGCGTCAGCATCGGCAGCATCGCGCCCGTCGAGGCGGAGTTGTTCGCCGCCTCCGGTGCGGCCACGCCGCCGGGATGGCCCTTGCCGAATTCCTCCGGGCGCCGGGCCACCATCTTGGCCACGCCGTAGGACATGAGAGAACCCGGCGTCGCCCCCGCAGCCGGCAGCACACCCACGAAGAACCCCAGAAACGACCCGATGGCGGTGCCCTTCCAGCCGCGCTTCACCGACTCCCGCGTGTCCGACAACATTCCACGGACGCTGATCCTGGCGGTGGTCGTGGTGACCTCTCCGCGGGTCTGCTCGATCGTCCAGAGCATCTCTCCGATGCCGTAGACGCCGATGGCGAGGACCAGGAAGTTGATGCCGTGCAGGAAGCCGGAAATGTCGAACAGGACCAGCCGCGGCGCGCCCGAGATCTGGTCGAACCCGACGGACCCAAGGACCAGCCCCAGGCAGATCGAAAGGATCGTCTTGGGAATGTCGTCGCCGCCGAGTCCGACGAAAGTGGCGAAGGCCAGAAGCATCAGCGCGAAGATTTCCGGCGGCCCGAAGGACAGGGCCACGGCCGCAAGGACCGGCGCAAAGAGCGTGAAGAGGACATTGGCCACGGTCCCGCCCACGAAGGACGCCAGCGCCGCGGTCACCAAAGCAAGGCTCGCCTTGCCCTGCAGCGCCAGGGGCCGACCGTCGAAGGTGGTCGCGACAGCGGTCGAGGCGCCCGGAATCCCCAGCGTGATCGATGAGATCGCGCCGCCGTACATCGCCCCGTAGTAGATCGCGGCAAGGAAAATGATCGCCGATCCGGGCGGCACGAGGAAGGTGATCGGCAGCAGGATCGCCACGCCGTTGACCGACCCAAGCCCGGGCATCGCGCCAATGAACAGCCCCAGCGTAACGCCGATCAGGATAAGGAGGAGGTTGAGCGGTTGCAGCGACAGCAGCACGCCCTGTCCGAGTAGGGAAAGAATTTCCATCGCGGTACGCTGTCCCTTCGGCCCGGCCTGTCCCGGTCAGTAGATGATTTCGTAAAGCACGTTGAAGATCGGGTCGGTGAAGGGCAGCCCCTTCGGCATCGTGATCTGCATCGCCCCTTCGAAGAAGAAGAAGAACGCAATCGGCGTCACGATGGTCAGAGTCAGGCTGAGCGGCCAGCCGTGCCGGCCCAAAAACCGCGTGTAATACAACAGGAAAACCGCGACCGCGCCGTACATCGAAATGACGTTCACCAGCCCCACGAACACGATGATGGCGCCACCGACGAAGAGCAGCATCCGCCATCCGTAGCTGTCGAGCACCGGCTCTTCGGAGCGCGATGGCGGGCTCGTCCCCCGCCACCAGTTCAATCCGATCATGGCGCAGCAGATCAACATGATCGCCGATAGCCAGAACGGCCAGGCACCTCCGCCCGGCCCCTCCCGGGAGATATAGCCGACGGGAAGTTCCGTGGCTTTCCACATCAGGTAAATCGACAGCAGCGCAAGGACGCCCGCCGTTACGATTTCGCCGGTGCGCATCGGGCCCCCCGTAGAGTTGCGGTCCCGGCTTGCGGCGCTGTCATTCCCCCATCGCGGCCAAAAGCTCGCGATGGCGCGTGATCTGGGTGTCCCAATAGGCGCGCTGTTCCTCCGCGTTCATCCAGAGCGGCGACAGGCTCTCCGACTGAAGATAGCCCTGCCATGCGTCGGTCTCGTAGATCCGGGTGAACAGGTCGCGGTAATAGGCGGCTGCCTCCTCCGACATTCCCGGCGGGCCGACAACGGCGCGCTGGTTGTAGTAGGAGAAGTCCTGACCCTTCTCCTTCGCGGTCGGGACGTCCGGGTAGGCCGGCAGCCGCTCGTCCGAAAAGGCCAGAAGAGGCACGAAATCTCCCGAATCGTAGAAGCCCTTGGCCTCTGCCGGATTGTTCACCGTCGCCATGACCTGCTGTCCGGCCAGATCCTTGGCCACCGCGCCGCCGCCGTCATAGGGGATGTACTTGATCCTGAGATCGTAGGCTCCGGCCAGGAAGGCGATCACGATGGAATCTTCCTGTCCCTTGCCCGTACCGCCCATCACCCATTCGCCGTCGGCGGCCTTCGCCGCCTCGACGAACTCCTCAACGGTCGAGATGCCCTGATCCTTGTGAACCCACAGCACGAACGGATCGACCCCCATCATCGCGATGGGCGTGAAGGACGTGATGTCGATTCCCAGGTTTTCCTGCCGGAGCGGCGTCGTGAAGAACGAATTCAGCGTGACCAGCAGCGTATGATCGGGATCGTTCGTGTTCGCCAGCGCGATCAACGCCTCGGCGCCGGACCCGCCGCCCTTGTTGTTGGGAACGAGCGGACGGGATGTCATGTCGTTCTGCTCGGCCACCGACTGGATGAACCGTGCGATCTGGTCGGCGCCGCCCCCCGGCCCTGCCATGATCACGAAGTCGATGGGCTTTCGCGGCTGCCATTCCTGTGCCACCGCCTGCAAGGGCGCCACGCTCAGCATGGCCGCGGCGGCCAAGCCCAGAAACACGCGTCGTTCGATCGTCATCGTGGCAATCCTCCCAAATGCAGCACCCTTCACGCCCCCCCGCCCCGCAAAAACCCATCCCAAAGATGCGCCGCCGCGAAACTAAATTACGTGAACGACTCGGACAGACATATGATATTGCGCACCCTCTTGTCTACTCAGTGAACGAGCACGACCGAAATCTTTGCCTTGTCGACCACTGACTGGGTATTTCCTCCGAACAAGGTCTCACGCTCATGGCTTTCGCCATAGGCGCCCATGATGAGCATGTTCGCACCGACCTTCACGGTCTCCGCCAGAAGCGCTTCGCCCGGGTTGCGGGCGTCGAACCTGTGCGGCACGGCGGTCACACCGCGCAGGCGGTAATAGTCCACAAGCTCCTCGACGGTGGCGCCGTGGGCATCTCCCTTGCCGCTCGTCAGGATCGTCACTTCCTCTGCTCCCATGGCAAGATCGAGCGTCAGGGCGACCGCCCGCGACGCCTCCAGAGAGCCGTTCCAGCCCACCGCGATCCGGGCGCCGAGATCATCGGGCGAATCGTGCCCGGGAGGGCACATCAGCACCGGCCGCCCGGTCTGGAACAGGCCCGATTTCAGCGAATTCGTCCCCAGATTCCTGTCACGGTCCGGCTGCGACACCACGATAAGGTCGGCGAGGCGCCCGTTGTGCTTGATCACATCCGCCATGCGGCCGGATTCCTCGATGAACTCGACCGTCGCCACGTCACTGTGCGGCGGATCAGTCTCGGACAGACCGAAGTCCCGTGTCAGCTTCTGCAGGATGGTGCGCAGATGCTGCTCCTGCTGGTCGGCCAATTCGTGGGCCTGTTTGAGAAACGTCTCGCGCGCGAAGGCGGGCAGCGGGACGCCCGATGGCAACAGATCCTCCGCCCGCGCCCGGCAGTGCGCCACGACGACATGGGCCTTGTGCCGTCTGGCCAGCGCCGCGGCGTGCCTCAACACGGTCGCCACCATGCCGTCGCCGCGGACCGGAACCAGGATCTTGCTCAGCATGTCGTGCCCTCCCCAATCGCGGCGTCACATGCCGCAGACCATGATCGAGCATGTCCTGATCGCGCAATCAACGGTTTCCACCGCGATATGTTCGGTGCCCGCCGCCACGCCGGGTCGGCACGCAGGTACTGGACCCGGGCTGGCAGCCGTTTCGCTCAGGGTTCCCCGGACATCGCCACGACCGCGTCGAATTCGGCGCGTGTCACCGGCTGGACCGACAGCCGCGGGTTGGTGACCAGCGCCATGCCGGCCAGGGCCGGATTCGCCTTGGCCGCGTCCAGCGTCACAGGCTTCGGCAGGGACGCCAGCGCGCGGACCGTCACGCAGTCCCAACGGCCGCTGTCGTCGGTCGGGTCGGGATGGGCCTTGGCGATGATCTCGACGATGCCGACGCAGGCGCGTTCCGTTTGCGAATGATAGAACAGGCCACGGTCGCCCAGCGCCATCTGCCGCATCTGGTTGCGGGCCTGATAGTTGCGGACCCCGGTCCAGTCTTCTCCCGCGTCGCCCTTCGCCAACTGGTCTTCCCAGGACCAGTCCGACGGCTCTGACTTGAAAAGCCAATACCTCATGCCTTCGCCCCTTTCCTGCCAGAGCCCAGCATGGGCGCCGCATCGGGGTCGAGAGGCCATCTGGGACGCGGCGCCAGATCCATGCCGTCGCGTTGGCCCATCGCCAGCAGTTCGGACCCCGCCCATGCGATCATTGCACCGTTGTCGGTGCACAGCGCCAGGGGCGGCGCCAGGAACGGCACCGGGCCGACGGCCTCCAGTGCCGTGCGGATCGCGGCATTCGCGGCGACGCCGCCGGCAACGGCGAACGCGGTCGCCTCCGGGCACAGCGCCAGCGCGCGACGCGACTTCTCGGCCAGGGTCGCGGCGACGGCCTCCTGAAAGGCGGCGCAGATGTCGGCGCGCGCCGACCGTGGCAGGGCGCCGTCCACAAGCGACAGATCGCGCGCGCGCAGTACCGCGGTCTTGAGCCCGGAGAAAGACAGATCGCAGCCCGCGCGATCCAGAAGCGGGCGGGGAAAGGCGAAGGCCCCGGCGTCACCGTCGCGCGCCGTGCGTTCCACCGCCGGTCCGCCCGGCTGGTCCAACCCCAAGAGGCGCGCGACCTTGTCGAACGCCTCTCCCGGAGCGTCGTCGATGGTGCCGCCCAGCCGGGCGAAGCCGTTTGGCCCGTCCACGCGCAGGAACTGGCAATGGCCGCCGGACACCAGCAACATCAGATAGGGGTAGGGCACGTCATCGGTCAGCCGCGGCGTCAGGGCGTGTCCGGCCAGATGGTTCACGCCGATCAGCGGCAGTCCGGTGGCCGCCGCCAGTCCCTTGGCGCACATGACGCCCGCCATGACGCCGCCGATCAGCCCCGGTCCGGCGGTCACCGCGATGGCGTCGATCTCCATCAGCGTCAGACGGGCGCGGCGCAACGCCTCTTCCACGCAGAGGTCGAGCCGCTCCACATGGGCGCGTGCGGCGAGTTCCGGCACGACGCCCCCGAAGGCCGCATGAAGGTTGGTCTGAGAGGACACGACGTTCGACAGGATGCACCGCCCCCGGAGCACGGCCGCCGCGGTGTCGTCGCAGCTCGATTCGATGCCGAGGACGGTCGCGTTCATCCGATCTCTGCCGTTGCGCCGGGGCCGGGCTGGCCCTACCACCGCGGAACCGTCCCGTCCATGGAAAGCCCGCGCCTCGAAAGCCCCGGATCGTCCCGCCAGCATGACCGTCATCGTTCTGACCCGCCCGGAAGCGGCTGGCCGCCAATTCGCCCGAGCCCTGCGTGAGCGGGCTGTGACTTGCGCCGTGCTCTTTTCGCCGGTCATGGAGATCGTGCCGCTGGATGCCGGCGACATCGGCGACGCAGTTCCGGTGTTCACGTCCGTCAACGGCGTCCGCGCAGCCGGGGGGGCGATCCGCAACCGTGACGTGGTCGTCGTCGGGGCCCGCACCGCGTCCGCCGCACGCGCCTTCGGCGCCCGGCCAGAGGCTCTGGGCGGCAGCGCAGACGCCTTGGCCGCGGCGCTGATCGCCCGCGGCGGCGGGACCTACCTTCACCTTCATGGACGGCACGTCGCTAGGGATCTTGCGGCGCGGCTGACCGAAGCGGGGGTGCGCGCGACATCCCGGGTTGTCTACGAGCAGCGCCCGCGCGCCCTGACCCGCGCGGCCCGGGACGCGCTCTTGGGAGAGCGGCACACCGTCCTGCCGCTGTTTTCCGCCCGGACGGCGGCCCTGGTGGCAAAGGAACTGGGCCTCCCGCCCCGCCGAACCACCGTCATTGCCCTGAGCGCGGGCGTGGCGCAGGCTTGGCAGGGGCCCGGCCGGGCGCTAGTTGCCCCAAGGCCCGATGCCTTGGCCATGATCGACCGAATGGCCAAGGTTGTTGTGGCTGGCCGGGCGGACTAAGCTGCCCCGGACGGAAGCGAGAGGTGACGCGGTGAGCGAAGAGACGACAGCCAGGACCGAACCGCCAGAGGCGACGGCATCGACGACATCCTCGGGGCCGTTCCTGTCGGTTCTGCTCGGGGGGGTGCTGGCCGGCGGGATCGGTTTCCTTGCCGCCTATTACACCGAATTCGGGCTGTTCCAGACCGACGACGGATCCGAGGCCCTCTCTGAGATCGCTGCGAACCTGGATGCCCAGGCCGCGCGGCTCGACGCGGTCGAGGGACAGGCCAGCGCCGCCGAGGACACTACCGCAATGGACGATGTCCGCAACCAGATCGGCGCGGCGGGAGAGCAGATCGCGGACCTCGCCGCCCGGCTCGATCAGGTGGGCGCCGCGGGTGAGGATGCCACACCGGATCTGTCCGGGATCGAAGAGCGGCTTGCAGCGCTCGAAGCCCGGCCCGAAGCCCCAGCGCCCGACGGCGGCCAGGCCGACGCCCTGTCCGCCCTGACAGAGCAGGTCGCGGCCCTGGCGGCGCGGCTGGAGGACCAGGCGGCGACCATCGACGCGCAGGCCCAGACGCTCGAAGCCCAGGCCCAGAAGCTCGACGCGCAGTCCCAGACGCTCGACAGCCAGAAGTCCGCCATCGCCGAGGCAGAGCAGGCCGCGGCCCGGGAAGCCAACCGCATCGCAGCCCAGGCGGCCCTGTCAGAGATCCGTGCGGCGTTCGAGTCGGGCATCCCGTTCGCGGATGCGGTCGGCGCGCTCCAGAGCGCCAGCGGCACCACCGTCCCGGAGGCCCTCTCCGCCCCCGCCGGTCAGGGCATCGCCACGCTCGCCGCCCTCCAGGACAGCTTTGCCGCGGCGGCCCGCGACGCGCTGGCGGCGTCCGTGGGAGAGACCGCGGGGGACAATCCGATCGACCGCTTCGGGGCCTTTCTCAAGGCGCAGACCGGCGCCCGCTCGCTCAGCGAGAAGGAAGGGAGCGGCGCCGATGCCGTCCTTTCGCGCGCCGAGGCGCGTCTGTCCGAAGGCGACCTGACAGCCACCCTGTCGGAAATCGAATCCCTGCCCCAATCCGGGCAGGACGCCATGTCCGACTGGACCGCACGCGCCCGGACGCGGGCGGATGCAAAGGCGGCGCTTGCCGACCTGGCCCAGTCCTTGAACAGCAATTGAGGGCGCGCCGATGTTCTGGTCACTTCTGAAAGTTATTCTGTTTCTCGCCATCATCGGCCTTCTGACCTACGGCGCGGGGCAGCTTCTCAATGCGGACGGCGCGATCCGCGTTGCCTTTGCGGACACGGAATTCACGCTCGGTCCGCTCATGGCCGCGATCGCGGCGATATCTCTGATCGTCGCGGTCTGGGTGATTCTCAAACTCCTCGGCCTGCTCTGGGCACTCTTGCGGTTCCTCAACGGTGACGATACCGCCGTTTCTCGCTACTTCTCCCGCAACCGTGAGCGGAAGGGCCTGAATGCGCTGGCAGACGCCATGCTTGCCCTGGCCAGCGGTGAGGGCAAGGAGGCCCAGTCCAAGGCCGAGAAGGCCGAGAAGTACCTCGACCGCCCGGATCTGACCAATCTGCTGATTGCGCAGGGCGCCGAAATGACCGGAGACCGCTCCCGTGCCGAGGACGTCTACAAGCGCCTTGTTCAGGATGAGCGTACGCGGTTCGTGGGTGTGCGTGGCCTGATGAAGCAGCAGCTCGAAATAGGGAATACGGAAACGGCCTTGGCGCTAGCAGAGCGGGCATTCGGCCTGAAGCCGAAGCATGAAGAAACCCAGGACATCCTGCTGAAGCTGCAAGCCGCCAACCACGACTGGGTCGGCGCGCGCAAGACGTTGGGCGCAAAGCTGAAGCACGGCGCCCTGCCCCGCGACGTCCACAAGCGGCGCGATGCCGTCCTGGCGCTTTCCGAAGCGCGCGACGTGACCGACGAGCAAGCATCGGTCCATGCGCGCGAGACCGCGATCGAGGCGAACCGCCTGTCGCCGGATCTGATCCCGGCGGCCGTGATGGCTGCACGCGGATACATGCGCAACAATCAGGAGCGCTACGCCACCCGCATCCTGAAGAAGGCATGGGACGCGCAGCCACATCCCGATCTGGCCGCCGCGTTCGCGGAAATCCAGCCGAACGAGGAGCCGGCCCAGCGGATCCGGCGCTTCTCGACCCTGACCCGCCTCAAGCCGGACCATCCCGAAACGCGGATGCTTCTGGCAGAGCTACATATCGCGAACGAGGACTTCCCCGCTGCACGGCGCGCCCTGGGCGATCTGGCGACGGCGCATCCCACGGCCCGGTCGGTGACGATCATGGCCGCAATCGAACGCGGGGAAGGGGCGGAGGACGCCGTGGTGCGCGGCTGGCTGACCCGTGCCCTGACCGTGCCGCGCGGTCCGCAATGGGTGTGCGACAACTGCCATACGATCCATGGCGAATGGGAGCCGGTTTGCGGCAATTGCGGGGCATTCGACACGCTCAGCTGGACCGAGCCGAAAGAAAGCGTCGTGGCGATGCCGGCCCGTACCGAAATGCTGCCGCTTATCGTCGGCCAAACCGACGAAAAGCGCGTAACGGTGGAGGAAGGGTCGCTCCCGGCCGTGGCGGAGGCCGAGCCCGCAGGGGCACCCTCGGCCGCGCGGCAAAAGTCCGGCCGATCTGAAAACACGGATACGGTGGAGGGTAGCGTGGTACAGCCCGTCTCCGACGATGAGCCACCCGAAGCCACCAGGATCCCTGAGGCAGAGGTCATAGTCCCTCAAGACCAGCGCGACGAAGAGAACACCAAAGCGGCCTCGAAGTAGCGGCTCTCCATAGTTTTTTGGGGGTCTCCGCAAACCGTGGCGGGGATGGAACCTGGACCTGTCGCGATTTCGTGCCGCCCCAAGTGCTCGTTTAAGCCACTTTTCTTTCGAATGCGACGGGGCTTTTCCAGCCCAGTGCTGAGTGGCGGCGACGCGGATTGTAGAAGCCATTGATGTATTCAAAGATCGCCACTTCAGCTTGCCGCCGCGTTTCCCATGACCTGCGCCAGATCAGCTCGGCCTTGATCGTCTTGAAGAAGGTTTCGACAGCGGCGTTGTCATAGCAATTGCCCTTGCCGCTCATCGACACCTTGAAGCCATGCTGGCGCAAAAGCTTCTGATAGTCGTGTGAACAATATTGCGACCCGCGATCCGTATGATGGATGCAGCCTTTGGGCGGCGCCCGAAAAGCTATGGCCATGTTCAACGCCCGGATCGCCAAGTCGCGTTTCATCCGGTTGCTCACGGCCCAGCCGATCACACGCCGTGAATGCAGATCGAGGATTACGGCCAGATACAACCAGCCTTCGCGGGTCCAGACATAGCTAATGTCACCGGCCCACTTCTGGTTGGGCGCATCAGTGTTGAAGTCTCGATCCAGCAGGTTCGGCGCGATATTGAACTTGTGATCGCTATCGGTCGTCACCTTGTGTTTGCGGGTTCTGACGACAGATATGCCGTTCTGGCGCATCAAACGGCCCACACGGCGATGACCGACGTCCAGGCCGATCTCCTTCAACTCTTCGGTCATTCGCGGCCTGCCGTAGCTACCTGTCAGATCCCGCTTGATTGTATGGCCGCTTTTTGAAGAGCCTTGGCTTTTGGCGATGCCAGTCCTTGAGGGCGTCGATAGGCGTTCTGCCCTTCAGGACGGATTGCGGGAGCTGGCCGTTGTAGAGGCGGACATAGCGCAGGATCGTCTGCTCAAGGTCCTCGCCTGATCGGAAGCGATGACTCTGCAGGACGTCCTCGATCCGCCCGTTGAAGCGCTCCACCATGCCGTTGGTTTGCGGCCGCATCGGTGGTGCGAGGCGATGCTCGATCCCGAGGTCGGCACAGAGGCGGTCGAACTCGTGGTTGCCCGTGGCCGCGCGCTTGCGC
>NZ_JQEY01000028.1 GCF_000743715.1 Palleronia rufa | reverse complement strand
GGGGATCGGCGACGTGAACGACAGGTTGGCCGGAAGCATGAGCCGGGAAAGGCGCGGGGCCGGCGGCGCAATCCGCGGCGCCGACGACTTGCGGCGCGGTGCGACGGCGGGCGCGCGTGGCCTCGGCGTGTCCGATCGCTCGTCGAGCGCCGCGCGGATCGGCAACTACACCGGCACCGGCATCGTAAGCGGAGCCGCCCGCGCCCGTCAGCTTGCCGGCAAGATGAAGGGTGGTAAGCCGCAATGAGCGATTTCGACATTGATCTCGTGACCGGTCCCCGGCGATCCGCTCGGATCGCGTGGCTCGTGGCGGGCTGCTCCGTGATCGTGTCGGTGCTTCTTGCGATCGTCCTGGTCGTTCTTCTGCCGCTTCGCAGCACCGAGGTCTTCACTGTCCTGGTGGACAGTACGACCGGCGCCGCAGAGCGCATCTATCAAGTGCAGCCGACCGGCATCGAGGATGCCGAGGCAATGAAGCAGGCGTTGCTTGTGGCTTACGTCAACGACCGCGAGAGCTACTTCCGGGCTGGCATTCAGGAACGGCTCGAGAGCGTACGGCGCCGATCCGCGGGTCAGGCGCGCCGCACGCTCGTCGAGCTTTGGTCGGAGGACAGCGAGAGCTACCCGCCGCGCGTCTACGGACCCGGCGCCCAAGTCGATGTCGAAGTCCGCAGCATCACCTTCTTCGAGCCCGAAGTGGCGCGCGTGAGATTCACGAAGATCCTCCAGCGCCCCAACCGAGACACGGTGCGCCAGTCCTTCGTGGCGACCGTCGAGTTCGAGTTCAGGCCTCGGCAGGAACGCTCGCTCGAGCGGGTCTGGGAGAACCCGCTCGGCTTCGAGGTCACGTCCTACAGGGTCGATGCGGAAACGCTGAACGGAGGGAGCAACGGATGAGACTCAACATAAGCTTCATTCTAGGTCTGGGTCTCATCCTCGCCGTCCCGATGGTTTCGCATGCCGAGCGCGCCCCGACGACGATGGGCCAAGATGCACGGGTGCGGAATGTCCTCTACGCGCCGAGCGACGTGATCCGCATCGACACCAACCTCCTCGTCAACACGGCCGTCGAGCTCGGGCCCGGCGAGCGGATCAATCAGGTCCTGCTCGGCGATAGCGACAGCTTCGAGGTGCAAGTTCTATCGAACCGCAACGTCGTCTCGATCAAGCCGGTAACGGCCCGGGCTTCCACCAACATGACGATCTACACGGCGCGCCGGGCCATCGCCTTTCAGCTTACCGAGGGGCGCAGCGGCACGCCGACCTATCGCGTGGCGATCAATTTCCCCGATGATCGGCCGCGTTCGGGTCTGAAAACCGTGAGCGCACAGACGCTCGGGCCGCGTGACACCGCCTACCAGTATACCGGCGACACGCGTAGCGAGATCACGCCGGTTCGGGTCTGGAATGACGGGCAATCGACGTTCTTCGAGTTCCAAGGGAACGTGCGACCCTCTGTCTTCGGGCTGAACGCGCAGGGCTACGAGATCACGCAGAACAGCGCGACGCGCGGCAGCATCGTGCGAGTGAACGGCGTCAGGAGCGCCTACACGGTCCGGCTTGGCGAGGAATACGTCTGCGTCCGGCGGGTGCGCGGCACCTATGAGACCAACCCGACGACGGTCGCTTACCTCCGATCGAAGGAGTTCTGACCATGGCCGGCCCCAACGACGATCAGACGCAGCAATCAGAGAACCCGTCGCGCCCGGAATACCGGATCGACCCGCCGCGCCGGCGCATGTCCGGCGGGTCGGCGTTCGTCGTCTCGGCCATGGTGATCGGTGGGCTCGCGCTCGTGGCCTGGCCATATCTCACCGGCGAGGAAACCATCTCGATCGAGACATCCGAGACCGAAGAGTTTCAGGAAGCCGACGACGATCGCGGCTTCGGCGACATGGACCTGAGCGAGACAAATCCGCAGCAGGACGACGAGCCGGAAATCGTCGTCACGGAACCAGAGCCGTTCGACGGCGGCGCGCTTCAGGCCCAGCTCGACGCGCAGCGCCGGGCGATCGAGGCGCAGAATGAGGATCTGGCTTCCGAAGTGACGCGACTCCGCGAGCAGCTCTCCGATTTGGCCGGTCGCGAGCCGGACGACAATTCGGCCGAGCTGGCGCGGGCTCTCCAGGACATCCAGCGGCAGAATGCTGACCTGATCGAGTCGCTGCGGAGCGATTTCGAGAACAGGATCGAGCAGGCCGAGCTTCAGGACCGCCAGCGGGAGGCCGACGCCGCATCGGCTCGTCAAACGGCCGAACAGCAGGCGGCCACGTTGCGTCAGCAGCTCAACTCGGTGTCGCAATCGATCGAGAGCCTGCGCCGCGAGAACCAAGCGCTCGAAGAGCAGTTTCAGAGCGGACTCGACTCCGCTTTGACCGAACAGCAGGAGCGCGATCGCCAAGCCGAACTGGAGGCGCAGCGGCGGGCCGAGTTGGAAGCGCGCCGCGCTGAGGCCGAGGAGGCGCGGCAGGCACGGATCGAATCCGAAGGCCTCATCTTCGATGCTGGCGGGCGAACCAGTGGTGCGCCGTCAGATGGGAATGAGGCTGTTCCGGCAGGCAGCGCCGGCGGGACCCCGCGAGCCCCGTCGCGTGACGATCTCGAACGCGACTTTGTGACGGCTGCCCCGGAGCCGGTGCGAACGGCCGCCGCGGAAGTTATTGCCAACCCAGGTAGCACGGTGCTTCAGGGCACGATCATCCCCGCGACAGTGGAGACGGCCATTTCGTCCGACATCCCGGGACCGGTCTCGGCTATCGTGAACTATCCGGTCTGGAGCTTCGACCAGTCGCAGGTGGTGATCCCGCAGGGCTCGCGTCTCTTTGGCTCTTACAGCTCCGATCTCGCACTCGGGCAGAGCCGCATCCTCATCCGCTGGTCGCGGATCGTGACGCCTGACGGCCAGTCCGTGCAGATGGCGTCCTTCGGCGCCGACGACCAAGGGCGGTCCGGCGTGACGGGCGACGTGAACCGGCGCTTCGGCCTACGCTTCGGGTCAGCCGCACTGCTCTCGATCGTGGGCGCGGGACCGACGCTGGCGGCGGCGCAATCGGACACCGAAGTGGGAGCGGAGGTTGCAGAGGACATCGCCGACGACTTTTCGCGAACGACACAATCCGTCGCGAGCGAATACGCGCGTATCCCGCAGGAAATCTCGATCCAGCCCGGGGCTTCAATTACCGTAATCGTCGATCGCGACCTGGAGTTCTTCTGAATGAATACTTCGCCTGCCGATCACCAGACGTTTCTGGCCGCGTATCTTCGACCGCTGTCGGCCACGCTGACGGACCCGAAGCTGGTCGAGATCGCGATCAACCCCGATGGCGCGGTATGGGTCGAATGGCAGGGCTGCGCCCATATGGTCCGGCTCGACGGTGTGACGTTTTCCCCGGCCCAGGCGAAGGACCTGGCGGGCGCGATCGCGGGCGGAACACACGGTCAGATCAGTGAGAAGAAGCCGCTGATCTCGGGCAAGATCATTCACAGCGGGATGCCGATACGGGCGCAGGTCATCTACACACCCGTGGTGGAAGGTGCCGCTTCGATCACTTTGCGACGGTATCAGACGAAGCGACTTGGCCTCGACGGATTCGAGCTCCTGCATGGTGGCCTCGTCGATCTCGATGAGCAACGTCGCGAGAAGGCCCGCGCCGTCGTCCGGGCTGTTGCACAAGGCGCCATTCGGGACGCCATGAAGATGTGCGTCGCGGACCGCCTGAACGTGATGGTAAGTGGTGGGACATCGACGGGGAAAACGACGTTCGCCGGCGGGCTGCTCGAACTGGTCGATCCTTCGGAGCGGATCATCACCATCGAGGATGCGTACGAACTCTTCCCGCCGCAGGAGAACAGCGTGATGCTGAAAGCGGATCGTGCGGAAGGGAGCGAGAAATCTCCGGCCCGCCTCCTGGAAGCCGCGCTGCGGATGCGGCCCGATCGGATCATTCTGGGCGAGCTGCGCGGCGGTGAGTGCAAGACGTTCCTCGACGCGATCAACACCGGCCATAGCGGCTCATTCACGACGATCCATGCGAACACGGCCCGGAAGGCGATCGACCGGCTTACGCTCATGGTCATGTCGGTCGGCATCAACATGAATTTCGAGGAGGTTCGGCGCTACTGCGAGGGCTCGATCGACATGATCGTGCAACTTGGGCGCGCCGACGGCGCGCGAGGGATCGCGGAGGTCTATCTGCCGGACGTTGATCGAGAAGCCGAGTGAAGCGCCGTTCACTGCGGTTGGCCGGGATGACCGCAGTGCGGACGTTCCAGACCTTCTCTGCGTCACGAACGAGGGTCCGTTCCAGTTGGCTATGGTCCCGCGACAGCGGGGATCCGTTCCGAGAGGTGAACCGCCCCGAGTTTGCCGGAGGCCCCCAGATTTGGAAGGAAGGGGCCCATGGGAAACGAGAGAAGACGAGCGCCGTATCCGGCTGAGCTACGCGAGCGCGCGGTTCGGATGGTAAGAGAACACGAGGGCAATCACGCCTCGAGGGCGGCGGCGGTGCGGTCGGTGGCCGAGAAGGTCGGCTGCCACCGCGAGACGCTGCGGCTCTGGCTGCGGCAGGCCGAGCGCGATGACGGCGCGCGGCCTGGCCCGACGAGCGGCGAGCGGCGAGCGGGATCGGATCCAGCAGCTCGAGCGGGAGAACCGCGAGCTGCGGCAGGCCAACGAGATCCTGCGTAAGGCCAGCGCGTATTTTGCCCAGGCGGAGCTCGACCGCCCGTCGAAGCGATGATCGCGTTCGTCGACAATCACCGGGCGTCCTACGGGGTCGAGCCGATCTGCCGTCAGCTGCCGATCGCCCCGTCGACCTATCACGCGCACCGGGCGAAGCGGGACGATTCTTCTCGACTGTCCGGTCGCGCCAAGCGGGACGCCGAGCTGCGGGTCGAGATCGCGCGCGTCCATGCTGAGAACTTCGGCGTCTACGGCGCCCGGAAAGTCTGGCGCCAACTGCTGCGGGAAGGCTTCGAGGTCGCGCGTTGCACGGTGGAGAGGCTTATGCGGATCATAGGCTTGCGGGGCGCCGTGCGCGGGAAGCGGATCAGGACGACCACGCCCAATCCGACGCAGCCATGTCCGCGCGACAAGGTGAACCGGCAGTTCCAGGCCCCGGTGCCGAACCGGCTCTGGGTGAGCGATTTTACCTACGTCGCGACCTGGCGAGGGTTCGTCTACGTCGCCTTCGTGATCGATACCTATGCCAGGAGGATCGTCGGCTGGCGCGTCAGTGGCAGCGCGACCGCGGGCTTCGTGCTCGACGCGCTCGAGCAGGCGATCCACGATCGTCAACCGGCCAGGGGCGCAGGGCTCGTCGCGCATTCGAACCGGGGCTCCCAATACCTCGCCATTCGCTACACCGAGCGCCTGGTCGAAGAAGGGATCGAGCCCTCCGTCGGGTCGGTCGGAGATTCGTATGACAACGCCTTGGCCGAGACAGTGATCGGCTTGTTCAAGACCGAGGTGATCCGCACGCGCGGGCCATGGCGCTCGCTCGAAGCCGTCGAGTTCGCCACGCTTGAATGGGTCGACTGATTCAACCACCGCCGCCTGCTCGAGCCGATCGGAAACGTCCCGCCGGCAGAAGCCGAAGCAGCCTACTACGACGAGCTGGAGACCGCAGACATGGCGGCGTAGAAACCAAACGAAATCGCCTCCGGCAAACTCGGGGCGGTTCACTCCTCAGGTGGTGGCGAACTACCACCACACCACGGGACTGATCAGCTAAAGCGTTCTCGCGGGCTGCAAATCGGTTCCACGGTCGGAGATCTTGGAGGGGCGAGGCTGCGGTGTTGGCGATGCGGGCGAGGACGCCGGCTAGACGAACCTGAGGATCGACGTCGTCTCCGGTTTGCTGGGTAATGAGTGTGTACATCATGGCGGCGCGCTGGCCGCCACGTTCGGATACCATGAAGAGCCATACCTTCCGTCCGGGGGTCACGCCGCGTAGGGCGCGCTCGACGGCGTTCGCGGTGAGGCAGGCTTGAGCGTCGTGCGGGATCACGGTGAGGTCGTTTCACCGGGTGAGCATGTAGCCAATGGCCTTCCCAACGGGGGGCTTGGCGGGACAGGTCTTTGCGGACCCTCGGATCGATCCATAACTCTGAGACGTTGATCTGAGCGTATGCAGCGTGTTGGCGATCGCGGCTCTTTTTTTGCCGCCACTGCAAAACTGCCTCGGCGCTAGAATGCGCCCTTCAGGATGGACAGGACTACGCGGCGGGTTTAGCAGCTTCGTGTCCGGGACGGGGGATAGATCGGCCGGTTATGGGACGTCGAAGCGCGCTTTCTCGCTATCCTCCAGATCCCGCCCCGCGAGCATCGACAGCCGTCCGGCGAGCAGGTCCGGGTGAAGGTCAAGCACCCAGACGCCACCGTTCCCTGACAAGGCAAGGACGTCCCGGTCCGGGGCCGCGCGGAGGTGGTAGACGTGATCGCCCGTCGGCGCCTGGAGCCGCGCCTGCACCGACCGGAAGCTCCGGTCGACGAAGGTCAGGCGGCCGCCGAGATCCTCCATCAGGACGAGGAAGCCCGCGTTCTGCCCCCCGTTTGGCAGGCAGGTAGCCATCATCGGGGTGCCCACGAAGGTCCCGGTGCCGTAGTCGAAGAGCACCGCCTCGCCGTCCGCGCCGAACACCTTCGTCCGCTCGCCTCCGCAGATGGCGATCTCCTGCCCGCCCGTCAGGAAGGCGAAGGACTCGATCCCGAAGCCCCGCGCCATCTCCATCTCGGTCGCTTCACCCCCGTCGAACGGCTGTATGACGAGGCGGTCGCGCGCAGCGGCATGGGCGAAGCGGCGGCTCTGGCGGTCGATCTCGATCCCCCGGGGGATGTGCTTGCCCTCCGGCAGGGGACCGAGATCCCGCGCCACCCCTCTGGCGAGGTCGACATGCAGGAGGGTGCCGTCCTTCGTCGCGATCACGGCATCGACGCCCTCCGCACGGCCATGGGCGACGGGCGACACCCGCCCGGTTTCGGCGCCGCCCCGCAGGTCGAGGATCGCGCCGTCCTCGCGAAGCCCGACCGGCGCGCCGCCCACGTCCCCGAACGCAGCGAGGCGCTCGGGCCCGAGCGCAATGCGCGTCCAGTCCCGCGCTGACCAAAGCGACCATCCGGCCCCACCGTAGACGCAGAGGAGCGCGCCGTCCGAGGAGAAGCCGAGATCCCCCCCGACCCGCACCTCGGGGTCGATCAGCTTCCGCAGCAGCACCGAACCGGGCCCCTGCGCCCAGAGGCAGACCGAGCCTTCCTTGCCCGCGCTGACGAAGCTCGCCCCGAATCCGTCCGGCAGGGCCGAGACGACCTGCGTCGCACCGTTATGGCAGGGATCGGGAGGTGCCGCGTTGTGGAAGCGGGCCGCTCCGAACCCTCCCTTTGTGAGCCGGCTCGCGAAGTCCACCGTGTTTCGGGTGGCCTGGGCAAGCCGGGTCCCGCGGGCGGCGATCGCCCAGGATATGGTCCTGACCTTCGGCGCAGGCAGCGGCGCGGGCGCCGCATCGCCTACCAGATCGATGAAGCTGAAGGCGCCCTCGGCATCCTTCGCGAGGAGGCCCGCGCCGCGGTTCACGCTCATCGCGTCTGCCGAGACGGTGCGCGTCTCGCGCATGTCTCGCAGGTCGATCAGGGCGCTATGGGTCACGCTGACCCCTCGGGTGCGCGCCTTCGGGAAGCCGCAGGCGAGAAGGCCCCCCGCGCCGTGGTGTTGAAGCCGCAGGATGGACCGCAGACTCGGCACGGCGACGACGGGGCCCGCCGCGCCCGAGATGTAGTCGAACCTGCCGATATCGGGCCCGCCCGCGATGGCGACGGCGTCCGGGCCGATCCGGACCATCGCCGCCGGCTCACCCGGCCATGCGCGCAGGACCCGGGGCGGTCGATCGTCCCCCTCGCGCAGCGGCAGGATCGTGAGCGTGCCGCTCCGGGCGAGAAGGAGCATCAGCCCGCGTGCCTCGTCGATCGCCGTCGCCGCGATCTCCTCCGGTGTCTCGATCGTGCGCTCGACCTTCGGGGGCCGCCCCGCGCGCAGCAGCCGCACGGTCCGGCATCCGGGGCCCCCGACGACGAGGGCGCGCTCGCCGCCGGGCGTGGTGGAGAAGCGGTTGAAGTCTCCATGCGAGGCGCCGGTCGGCGGGGCTTCCGAGGTGCCGATGACGAATTGCTGCACCTGCGGCCACCGGAAGGCCATCTCCATCAGCGCGGCGCGCGTGGTCTCGTTCTCGTCCATCCGCCACGCCTCCAGCGCGAGGAGCGAGGCGAGGTCCGCCCGGGCGCCCGCGACGAGGCGCGCCTCGGTGGCGAGGCGGCGCGCGTCCGCGGCCCGGCGCAGCCCGCGCTCGGTGCGCGTGCGCTCCTCCGCGCGCTCCAGCGCCTCCTCGCGGCGGCGCGTCTCGGCCCGCATGCTGGTGCGGACGAACTCCCCGAGCAGGTCCGGCGGGCGCGGGGCGTCCACGGGCAGGTCGAGCACGTGGCCCTGCGCCTCCTCCAGGGGTGCGCCGACGAGGAGCTCGTCCTCGCGCCGTCCCCGCTCGGCCCAGTCCATCGCCCGCTCGAAGAGCGAGGTCTGGTAGCGGATCCAGCGGTGGTTGAGGAGCAGGCTCTCGGTCAGGCGGCGCAGGTTTTCCCGCCGCTCCATCTCCGAGCGCATGAAGAGGTAGTTGAGCTCCTGCAGCCGCTGCGGCACGCGCGCTCCGATCGAATCCTCGATGACGACGGGCAGGATGCGCTTGCCGTACTCGGCCGAGACTCGCACTTCCCAGTCGCAGATCTCCGAGCCGAGGCTGGCGTCGGACATGACGAACACGACCGCGTCCGCGGCGCGGATCATGCGGCCGATTCGCGCCTTCCAGTTCTCCCCCGGCAGGATGTCCTTGGTGTCGGTCAGAACGTCGAACCCCTCCGCCACGAGGGTGTCGCGCAGCGTCTCCATGACGGCGGCGTCCTTGCGGGCGTAGGAGAGGAAGACCGTGATTGGCATGACCTGGGTTCCGTTCATGATCCTTGGCGTCGCCTTGATGGCACGGCGGATCTGCCTGCCGAAGCCCCGTCCCGCGCGCCACACCCGCAATTAGGGTATTGAAGAGACGTTCCACGACCACCCCGCTCAAGGTACTCCCCCCGATTGGGCTCCATACATTAGGGAACGTTCTGGCCCACATGGAGTGAACTCCAACATCGAGCGGGACTTATTGAAATCTGCAGGAGGAGACGGCGCTCAGGTCATGGTTCGAAAGCTAGGCCGTGTGAACAAACCCTTCCCCTGACGGTCGGGCGGTGATTCACGCTGCCTGACTGTGGTCTTGCGGGGTGATGCAGATGGCGCGGGATCTGATGTCAGATGCGGAGTGGGCGTTCTTCGAACCGTTCATCCGGGTCGTGCGGGCGCGCAACGGGCGGCAGGGGGCCGATCACCGGCGGGTGCTCGACGGGATGTTCTGGATCGCGCGGACAGGCTCGCCCTGGCGGGACCTGCTCGAGGAGTTCGGCAAATGGTCGTGTGTCTACAGGCAGTTCCGCCGCTGGACGCTGGCAGGGCTGTGGGAGACGATCCTCGAGGCGCTGAACGACAGCGCGGTCGAGCTCGATCCCTCGCACGACCGCTTGCTGATGATCGACAGCACCGTCGTCCGAGCGCCAGCACGCGGCCGGCGCAAGGGGGGACTCCGCGGCAGGGTATCGGGCGCTCAAGAGGTGGCCAGACGACCAAGATCCACCTCCGCACGAACGGGTGGGGCCTGCCCCTGCGCACCGATGTGATGCCGGGCCAGACCTCGGACCACAAGGGCTTCGGCCTCGTCATGGGTGACGACCTGCCCGGGCCGGGCACGCGCTTGGCCGACAAGGGCTACGACCCGGGCCGCATCCACGACTGGGCCGAGGCGCGCGACGCCGTCCCCATCATCCCGGTGCGCCGCAACCGCAAGGCCCGCGCGGGCGTGGACCGGACGCTCTACACCCTACGCAACCTGGTCGAGCGATGCTCCGGGAAGCTCAAGAACAGCCGCCGCGTCGCCACACGCTACGACAAGACCGCCGCAAGCTTCCTAGGCTTCGTCGACGTCGCCTGCATCCGCCTCTGGACCCGACGTTTTCTCAGCAGGGCCTAGAGAACCTCGCGAGGTCCCTTCAGGATGAGGCCGATTGGGATCTTGTCAATATATTGGGGCTGCAAGAGGCAATCACATTCCTTACAGGTGAAACTGACCAGCAAGCGGATGGATCGGGCTAGAAAGAACACAGAAGTGAAGACGGTCGAACGACAAGTCCGCATCTTCCTCTCCTCTCCGGGCGACGTCGCCGAGGAGCGCGCGCGTGCGCAGCGCGTCGCCGAACGGCTGGGCGGGCTCATCGACGGGGTCGAGATCGAGATCTTCCGCTGGGAGGTCGGCCGCTACTACTCGGCCCACACCGATTTCCAGTCGCAGATCGCGCCGCCCGATTCCTTCGATCTCGTGGTGGGCATCTTCTGGAGCCGCGTCGGCTCGCCCCTACCGGAGGGCTTTCCGACCATGGAGGGCGGCCGCCCCTACCCTTCTGGCACGGCCTTCGAGGTGCTCAGGGCGATGGAGCATCGGCGCGGCGAGGGCGCGGGGCGGCCGGACGTGCTGGTCTACCGCAAGACCGCGCCCGTGCCGCTGCCGGTGGGCGACGCCGGCGCGCGCGAGGCCTGCGCGGCCGCGCTCGGCGCGCTCGACGACTTCATGGCCGAATGGTTCGCCGATCCCGTCGCGGGCTTTCGGGCCGCGTTCCTGCCCTTCGAGGACCCGGCCGGCTTCGAGGCGCTCTTCGAGGAGAACCTGCGCGCCTGGCTCGTCCAGAACCGCCGGGTCGGCCCCGAGCGGGCCTGGCGGATCGAGGAGCGCGGCTCGCCGTTCCGGGGCCTCCTGCCCTTCGAGGCCGAGCATCGCGACGCCTTCTTCGGCCGCCGCGCCGACATCGAGCGGGCGCGCGAGCGGCTGAAGGACGCGGCGGCCGAGGGCTGCGGCTTTCTCCTGATCGAAGGGGCGTCGGGCTCGGGCAAATCCTCGCTCGCGCGCGCTGGCCTGCTGCCGCGTCTCTCGGACATTACCCAGGGGCTGCGCCGCGCGATCTGCGCGCCTGGCACGACGCCGCTCGATGCGCTGGCGGCCGCGCTCTTCGATGCGCTGCCCGAGCTGTCGGAGGGTGACTTTCCCGGGTCGTTTGCAGGAGAGCGCGAAATCCTACGCTAAGGCCGAGGCGGCTCGCCTTGAGTTCGCTCACGCCTCCGGTTCGGCCCCCTTGCCGAACAACTGCTGCAGGAGGCGCTCGGATCGCTCCAAGCCTTCGTCGGTGAAGGCGACCGATTTCGCCTTTCCCACCGGATCGGTGATCCAGCCCTTCCGGTGCAACCGGTCCATGCTGTCCCAGTCGAACCCCTTCCAGGTGCGCCGGCCGTCGTGGAGGGTCAGGCGCAGGAGGGCCAGCACGGCCGCGTCGATCTTGTCGTCGTCGAGATCCATGGCGGTCGGTCCTCCCTGAAGTCCTTCAGACGTCATACCCCCAGAAGCCGCTTTCCGTTCTCGCGCAGGTTTCCCTCTGGATCCACATATCGGTAGAGCGTCACCGGCCTGATCTTCAGCTCCCTGCAGAGTTCGGACACGGAGGTATCGCGGTTGGCCATCGCCGCCTGCGCCATGCGTAGCTGGGCCTTGGTCAGCGCGAACTTGCGACCTCCCTTCCGCCCTCGGGCCCGTGCGGCGGCAAGCCCGGCCATGGTCCGTTCCCGGATCAGCTCGCTTTCGAACTCGGCGAGGGAGGCGAAGATGCCGAAGGAAAGCCGCCCGTGCGCCGTGGTCGTGTCGATCTGCGCGCCCTGGCCGGTCAGTACCTTCAGTCCGACACCGCGCTCGGAGAGACCGGCGACCGTCTTCACCAGGTGATGCAGGCTGCGCCCCATCCGGTCGAGCTTCCAGATCACCAGCACGTCGCCGTCTCGGAGAGCCTTCAGACACGCCTCGAGGCCAGGCCGCTCGTCTGTCTTGCCGGAAGCCCTGTCCGCGTAGATCTGGTCCTCGCCGACGCCCGCGGCGATCAGGGCGTCCCGCTGCAGGTCGAGGGACTGGCTTCCGTCGGCCTTCGAGACCCGCGCGTAGCCGATCAGCATGCGTCGCAAACGATCGTTTGAGACAGTCGGCGAAGATCGACGCTCCTGGCCATTGATGCTTTTCCTTAACCCATATCGAAATCAAAGATACGCAATGGAGTAATCGAAGGCAAAAGAAACATGGCCCACCGGACCATCCTGACGCCGAAGCAACGGGAGGTCCTGTTCGGCCTTCCCGCGGACGAACCGCGGCTGCTCAAGCACTATACGCTCTCGGATGAAGACCTCGATCATATCGGCCAGCGCAGGCGTCCGAGAAACCGGCTCGGCTTCGCCTTACAGCTTTGCGCGCTGCGCTATCCCGGACGCGCTCTGCTGCCGGGTGAGGTCATCCCAGTCGAGATCACCGACTTTCTTGCCGCGCAACTTGGCCTCAAGGACGCCGACCTCGACACCTATGCCGCCCGCGAAGAAACGCGGCACGAGCACATGGCCAGCCTGCGTCAGCTCTACGGCTACAGGACCTTCTCCGGCCGCGGTGCCCGCGACCTGAAGCTCTGGCTCGACGGTCAGGCCGAGCACGCCGTTTCCAACGAGGACATCGCCCGCCGCCTCGTCGAGGAATGCCGGAGAACCCTGACCATCCTTCCCGCCATATCCACCATCGAGCGCCTCAGCGCCGACGCGCTCGTCGCCGCTGAGAAACGGATCGAGACGAGGATTGCGGATCGCTTGAGCGATGACGAATGCGCGATCCTCGATGATCTTCTGTCCGAGATGGTCGAGGATCGGCTGACCCGGTTCGTCTGGCTGCGCAAGTTCGAGGTCGGGAACAATTCGGCCGCTGCACGCCGGCTGCTCGATCGGCTCGATTACCTTCGCAAAATCGACGTTTCGCCGGATGTGTTCCACGGCGTTCCGGATCATCGCATCACGCGTCTGCGCCGACAGGGCGAACGTTACTTCGCGGATGGAATGCGCGATCTGCCAAACGACCGCCGCAACGCCATCCTTGCCGTCTGCGTGTCGGAATGGCGACGCGCGATCGCCGATGCCGTGGTCGAGACACATGACCGGATCGTCGGCAGGACCTGGCGAGAGGCCGCCCGGCTGTGCGATGACCGCATGGACGGAGCGCAACCGGCGGTCCAGAAGACCTTGCGCTCGTTCCGCGACATGGGAACGGCCCTTCTCGAAGCGAAGAACGACGACGCGTCTCTTGAGGACGCCATCTCGTCAAGTCCGGGATGGACGGATTTGCAGGCTCTCGTCGCCGTCGCGGCCCGATTGACGGATACGCTGTCGTCGGACCCGATTGCCCATGTCGTGCAGGGGCATAAGCGGTTTCGTCGATACGCCCCCCGGATGCTGCGGCTTCTTGAAATCGACGGGGCGGACGTGGCCAAACCCCTTCTGGACGCGGCCGAGCTGATCCGGTTCGATCGGGCTCACAACCCGCCGACGGATTTTCTGCGGCGCACATCGAAGTGGCACCGGCACCTGAAAACCCAATCCGCCGTGGACGGCCGTCTCTGGGAAGTCGCAGTCATGTTCCATTTGCGCGACGCCTTCCGCTCGGGCGATATCTGGCTGGAACGCTCCCGGCGCTACGGCGACCTGAAACAGGTGTTGGTGCCTGCGCAGGCCGCAGAGGCGAACGCGCGGCTCGCCGTCCCCTTCGATCCCGAGGACTGGCTGGCCGATCGCCATGCGCGAATGGAGCTCGGTCTCGAAAAGCTGTCCAAGGCCGCGAAAGCGGGCGCGATCCCCGGTGGTTCGATCGAGAACGGCGTGCTTCATCTGAGCCGGCTGCCGACAGCACCGCCGCAGGGGGCCGATGACCTGCTGTCCGATCTCTACCGCCGCATACCGGAGACGAGGATCACCGACATCATGCTGGAGGTGGACCGCGCGACCGGGTTCACCGAGGCGTTCACGCATCTCAGGACTGGCGCTCCGCCGAAGGACCGGATCGGCCTGATGAACGTGCTCCTGGCCGAAGGGCTCAACCTCGGTCTGAGCAAGATGGCCGAGGCCAGCAATTCCCACGGATTCTGGGAACTGATGAGAATTTCGCGCTGGCACGTGGAAAGCGATGCCTATGCCCGCGCGTTGGCGAGCGTCGTCGAAGCGCAGGCCGCTCTCCCGATGGCCCGCTTCTGGGGCATGGGCACGACAGCCTCCAGCGACGGACAGTTCTACCCCACCACCCGGCAGGGCGAGGCGATGAACCTGATCAACGCGAAATACGGGCGCGAGCCGGGTCTGAAATCCTACACGCACGTTTCCGACCAGTTCGCGCCCTTCGCGTCGCAGACCATCCCGGCCACGGTCAGCGAAGCACCCTATATCCTCGACGGGCTGCTGAACAACGAGATCGGCAAGCGGATCAGGGAGCAATACGCCGATACCGGTGGCTTCACCGATCACGTCTTCGCCGTCACCTCGATCCTCGGCCACCACTTCATCCCGCGCATCCGCGATCTGCCCTCCAAGCGCCTCTACGTCTTCGAGCCGAAGGCCGTGCCGCTGAACTTGCGCGGTCTGGCAGGCGGCACGATCCGGGAGAACCTGATCGCATCCAACTGGCCCGACATTCTGCGGATCGCGGCGACCATGACGGCCGGGACCGTCGCGCCCAGCCAGATCCTGCGCAAGCTGGCGTCCTATCCCCGCCAGAACGACCTTGCCGTCGCCCTGCGCGAGGTCGGCCGCGTCGAGCGGACGCTGTTCATGATCGAATGGGTCCTGAACACCGACATGCAGCGCCGTGTCCAGATCGGCCTCAACAAGGGCGAGGCGCACCACGCGTTGAAGAACGCGTTGCGGATCGGCCGACAGGGCGAAATCCGCGACAGGACGACCGAGGGCCAACATTTTCGGATGGCCGCGCTCAACCTCCTCGCCGCGATCGTCATCCACTGGAACACGGCTCGCCTGGGCGAGGCCGTTGCGCAGCGCCAGTGTGCGAAGCTCCCGGTCCCGCCCGATCTTCTGGCGCACACCTCGCCCCTCGGCTGGGCACACATCCTTCTCACCGGCGAATACAAATGGCCGAAGAGGTAGAAGCCACAGTAGACATTCACTGCGCCGCGCTCGAACTCACACTATGCGGACAAAGCGGTCGTTAGCTCACACCAATCGAAGGTCAGCTTTCGCCCCGCGTTCCAAAGAGGCATACTTGGAGGACATGGTTTAACGCGCTTGGTCATACTCGTTACCGATGTCGCTTTTTCTGCGAGCGGTCGGCAGACTTAACGCTGCCCCGAGACATTAACGGAACCAGGATGGGATTGGCCGGTTTTTGGTGCATCCTGCAAACCGTGATACCGTCCGGGTCGGCTGGCCAGAGACCCGGGCGGCCCGGCGGCCGCAAGTGGAACCGCGGCTGCCGTCAAAAATTCGGCGTTTTGTGAAGGTGATGCGGGCTCGACAGCCAACCTTCCAAAACGTTTCCGCGTGCGAGTTCCATCTGCGTACGCACGCACAAAGCTCCTCGCAGGCTAGGCGGCGGCCACGGCGCGAAGCAATTCCGGTCCGTCGTAGGGTTTCGACAGCATCGCGACGGGGTCGAGGGGATCGAGCTCACGCTTCTTAGCTGGATCGAGGTTTCCCGAGGCGAACACGATCGCGACCTTGATCTCGGTGCGGACCCGCTCGGCGACCCGGCGGCCGCAGCCGCCATCGGCAAGGCGCAGGTCGAGCACCATGAGATCGGGTCGTGCTTCAAGCGCCATGGTCACCGCATCGTCCTCGGTCGCAGCGGTGCCGACGACCTCGAACCCGGCATCTTGAAGGGTCATCTCCGCATCCAGGGCTATGAGCAGCTCGTCTTCCACGATCAGGATCGTGCTCACCCTTCTAACAGGAGCACTCATGCAGGTATCGTCACGGCTCGAATACGATGCGTGTCATCCATCCGTCGTTCGTCTCCTGCGTCACGGTCGCGCCCAACTGCCGGGTCAGAGTGGAGATCAGCGTCGTGCCGAGCCCGTTCTTGACCGGCTGAGGGGATTGCGATTCTGCTCGGCCCATCTTCGTAGGCTGGCGATCAAACGACGCCTCCTCGAAATTGGTTCCCGAGCCCGTTCCATTGTCCGAGACCTCCACCGCGACCTGGCCGCCATCGGTGCGAGAAAGCGACACTTGGACATGGCGCGTGTTCTCGTCGAGATCCTGTGATCCCGCAATGTCGGGAGGGAAGGCGTACTTGAAGGCATTCGTCACCAGCTCGTTGACGACGAGCGCGAGTGGCACGGCTTTCTCCGCGCGCAGCGTGACCGACTCCGTATCGACCACGATGTTGATGCCGCGCTCGCGCGCTCCAAGCCCATCGGCGAGCGTCTTGCAGAAGCGACGAAGATGCTCGCCAAACTCGACGGTGCGGACATTGTCGTCATGGTAGAGTGAGGCGTGAACGGCCGCGACGGCGCGAACACGGGCGGAGGCGGCCTGAAGCACCGCAGCGCCCTCTCCTCGGGCCTCCCGCGCCTGCAGCGACAGAATGGAGCCGACGAGCTGCAGCGAGTTCTTGACCCGGTGGTTCACCTCGCCGAGCAAGACCTCCTTCTCTTGTAGTAGGCGCTTCTCCTCGTCGATGTCGACGAGCGCCACGGTGGCACCCACGCGGTTGCCATCCGCGTCGCGCACCGGCTCGCCGATCACGCGCATCCAGAACATCGTGCCGTCGCCCCGACGGTAGTGGACATCGATCTGGGAATGCTCCTCGCCGTCGCGGATCACGCGCGAGAGCGGGTACTCGTGGTTCTCGACTGGGGTGCCGTCGGCGTGGAACGCTACCCACTCGCCATAACTCTCCGTATCCGCCGAATGCAGCACCGGATGCCGAAGCATCCTTTCGACCCACCCGTTGCCATGAACGATCCGGCCCTGCCCGTCGGCCAGGACCACGCCGACCGGCGCCGTCTCCAACATCGCTTCCAATAGAGGCAGACGGACGGCTGGGTCGCCGGCCGGCACCGATCCAGCTTCAAGCGTCTCCTCGATATCCGCCTGCCATAGTCCCGGCGCCTGAAGGTTGGCGAGCTCGCGTCGGAGCCGGTCGTTTTCGGCGCGCAGCAGCGCCATTTCCTCCGATGGAGACGAGACGGGCGGCTGCGGACGATCGCTCCGCGCCTCGCCGTCCATCCCGTCTATCTGGTCATTGCTACTCATTCCTCTGCCCGCGTGATGGTCGTTCGTTCTCCCGAACGGATAGCGCAGGCGAGGCCGGGAACGCGAGAGGCGCAAATGGTGGGGAATGTCCCGGCAGGTGATCGCCGTAGTCATTCCATACCCGGCGGAACGTCCTGCGCGCTCGGCGGCCCGACGATGGTTTGCATGACGTTCCTCCGACCTCGGTTCCTTGCGTCGCGGAGGCGAAGGCGACAGGGTCGCGACCGTGTGCCGGTCCGGGGTCGCTCGGATCGACGATCGACGTTGCGAGGGATCGATGGCGACCACCTCTTCACTCGAAGCCAGCCTCTCGCGGCGCGACGCGATGACCGAGGCGGAGCGCGGGGCCCTGCGCGCCCTCCCGGTCGAACGGCGCGACCATGCCCCTGGCGACCAGATCGCCACCGAGGGACCCGCGGCGCGCGGCAGCTGCCTTCTGGTGAGTGGCATGGCGATGCGGGCGCATCGCATCGGGCGCGCGGACCGGGTCGTCAGCGCATTGTACGTGCCGGGCGACTTCGTGGACCTGCATGCCTTCCTGCTGGCCCATCTCGACCACGACATCGTCGCCGTCGGTCCCGCGACCGTCGAGTTCGTCGCCGCCGAGCACCTGGAGGCGATCACGCGCGACCATCCGCACCTCGCGCGGCTCCTGTGGCTCGACACGCTGATCGACGCGAAGATCCATCGGGTCTGGGTCGCCGCTCGCGCCGCCTTGCGCGGTACCGAGCGGGTCGGGCACCTCCTTTGCGAGCTGCATGCCCGGCTCCGCGCCGCCGGGCTGACGCGGGACGGGGCCTTCGCCATGCCGCTCGACCAGAGGGGCATGGCCGAGGTGCTGGGCTACTCGGTGGTGCACGTGAACCATGCGGTCCGGGACCTGCGCGCCGAGGGGCTGCTGGCATGGGAGGTGGGGCGCGTGCATCTGCCCGACCCCGAGTCTCTCGCCCGCCGCGTGGGCTTCGACCCGGCCTATTTGGAGCTTGGCCACGCGGCGGATCGGCCCCGCTGACGCGCCGGACGATATTGTCGACCCCCGAAGGCCCTGCCGGGCTTCGCCCACTCGGGACCTTCGCGGGGCAACTTGGCTCCATGCAATCATCCGATGCATTAAATAACTTTAACGCGATCTTTCCTCACGGCTATCGCTGCTAGCTCGTCCCCCGATGGACGGATGCGGGGCTTGGCGAATGGGACATCACGATCGAAGGGCCACGGACGAGTCTCCGGTCGATCCCGGCGCGGCGGTCGTGCCGCTCCTGCCATTGTTGCGCGTGCGGGCGGAGACGGCGGCGCGGGACCTGCCGGACCTGGGCGCGGCGCTGGACCTGCTGCGGGAGGCCGGCATCCTGCGCGCCGTTCTTCCGGCGCCGGAGGGCGCGGGCCTCGGCTGGGCGCCCGGTACGGCGCACGCCTTGTCGGACCTGCTGCGCCGGGTCGGGGCCGCGGACCTCGCGCTCGCCCGGCTGGTCGAGGGCCACGTCAACGCCGCGGTCCTCGTCGAGACCCATGCCGCGCGGCCCGCACGCGACGCCATGCGCGCCGCCGTCCGGGACGGCGCGCTGCTGGGCGTCTGGGGCGCGGACGGGGCGGCGCCCCTGGAATGGGTCGACCGTGCCGAGGGCGGCGTCCGGCTGACGGGGGGCAAGCGCTTCGCCTCGGGGCTGGGCCATGTCGGGCTGGCGCTGGTGACGGCCTGCGCCGCGCCGGGCGCGCCGCCACGGCTGTTCCTCGTGCCCGCGGATGACCCCGCGCGCCACGACCACGACGCCTGGACCGCCTCGGCCATGCGCGCGACCCGGTCGGGCGGGTTCGACGCGACCGGACTGGTGGTCGGCGACGACGGCGTCGTCGGCCCCGCCGGCGCGCTGATGGTCGAGCCGTGGTTCGAGGGGGGCGTCTGGCGCTATTGCGCCGCGCATGTGGGCGGCGCGGAAGGGCTGATCGAGCGCTGGACCGACCTCTTGCGCCGCATGGACCGCCTGGACGACCCGGTGCAGCGCGACCGGCTGGGCCGCGCCACGGCCGAGGCCGTCGCCGCGCGCGCCGCAGTGGAGGCCGCCGCTGAGGCCGTCGCCGCGGCCGCCGAGGCGCCCCCCGACGCGGTCGAGCGCGCGGTGGCGCACGGTCTGATGGTGCGCGAAGCCGTGGAGGGCGCCTGCACGCGTATCCTGACCCTTTGCGAGCGTAGCCTGGGGATGGCCGCCCATGACGGGCGCGGGCCGGTCGACGCGATGCGCCGCGACCTGTCGCTGTTCCTGCGCCAGGCGGCGCCGGACGCCAAGTTGGACCGGGCGCTTCGCTGCGCGGAGACCGTCGGGCCGGGGGGGCTCAGATGACCGGCGACCTGGCGCCCCTGATCGAGGGCCGCGCACCCGTCCTGGTGCTGGCGCCCCATGCCGACGACGAGTCGCTGGCCTGCGGGCTGATGCTGGCGGCGCGGTGGGGCAAGGGCCTGCCCGCGCATGTCGCCTGCCTGACCGACGGCGCGGCGTCGCATCCCCGCTCTCGCCGATGGCCCGCCCCCCGTCTCGCCGCGCTGCGCCGCGCCGAGCTGGAGGCGGCCGTGACCCGCCTGGGCGGCCTCCCCGCGCGCGATCTGACCTGGCTGAGCCATCCGGATGCCGGACTGCACCGCGTGCACGGGCCGGGCGCCGACCTCGGCCGCGACGTGGCGCGGCTGGTCGACCGGCTGGGCGCGCGCGTGCTGGTCGCGGCCTCGGGCGCGGACCCGCATTGCGACCACGAGGCCTGCGCCGCGGCGGCGCGCCGCGTGGCCGCCGCGCGGCCGGGCCTCGCGCTTTACGATTACCCGGTCTGGTCGCGCTGGCAGGGATGGAGCGCGGGTCGCCGCGTGCCGGGGCTGCGTTTGGACCTGCCCGAATGGCGCGCCGCCAAGACCGATGCCGTCGCCGCGCATCGCAGCCAGATGGGGCTGGTGGTCGACGACGACCCGGACGGCTTCGCCATGCCGCCGGGCTTCGCCGCGCGCTTCTGCACCGCGCCCGAGGCCTACCTGCCGGTGCCCGCATGAGGGCCGCGGACCTGGCCCACCTCGAAGGCCTCTATGCCGGAACGGACGACCCCTGGAACTTCCGCACCGCGCCCTACGAGGCGGAGCGCCTCGACGCCGTCGCCCGCGCCCTGCCGCGCCCGCGCTACGCCGCCGCGCTGGAGCTG
>NZ_JQEY01000027.1 GCF_000743715.1 Palleronia rufa | reverse complement strand
GACCTGGAGCGCGCCGCGCCGATGAAGATCACACGTGTTCTCACCGACAACGGCAAGGAGTTCACCGACCGGCTGTTCGGCCTGCGCAAGCGCGCGGCCACGGGCAACCACGAGTTCGACCGCCTCTGTGCCGACCTCGGGATCGAGCATCGCCTCGCACCACCGATGCGGCCGCAAACCAACGGCATGGTGGAGCGCTTCAACGGGCGGATCGAGGACGTCCTGCAGAGTCATCGCTTCCGATCAGGCGAGGACCTTGAGCAGACGATCCTGCGCTATGTCCGCCTCTACAACGGCCAGCTCCCGCAATCCGTCCTGAAGGGCAGAACGCCTATCGACGCCCTCAAGGACTGGCATCGCCAAAAGCCAAGGCTCTTCAAAAAGCGGCCATACAATCAAGCGGGATCTGACACCTAATCTCACCGTGCCGGCCTTCGTCGGCGACTGCGACCGCTATCGTGTCGGCATGGACGTCCAAGCCGACGTAAACACTTCTTACCATGATCAATTTCCTTCTCGAACAGTTCTCCGTTCGCCAAGAAAACCACGCGGGGCCACTGCCGCGAAGAAGCGCTTATATCGTCGTAGGCTCAGTTTTTTGCGGAATTTCGCTGCAGCGTCCTGTAGACGGTCGGTCTTGAGACGGAGAAGAACTCAGCGAGATCGCTGATGGAATATTCGCCGGAGGCGTGCATCCGGCTCATTTCTTTTTGTTGTTTTTCAGAGAGTTTCGGCTGTTTTCCATGAAGTTTGCCCTTGGCACGGGCGATGGCCATACCTTCGCGGGTGCGCATGCAAATGAGGTCGGCCTCGAACTCGGCGAAGGTGGCGAGGATGTTGAAGAACATCTTTCCCATCGGGTCGCTCGGGTCGTGAACGCTTGCCCCTAGGGCAAGCTTCACGTCGCGCGCCTCGATCTCGGCCGCGATGGCGCGGGCATCAGGAACGGAGCGCGCCAGGCGGTCGAGCTTCGGCACGACGAACGTGTCGCCCTCTCGCACCGCCGCCAGGGCTTGGGCCAGACCCGGCCGCTCCCGGTTCGTCCCGGTCAGGCCGTGGTCGGTGTAGATGCGATCCTCCGCGACGCCCAGATCGACCAGGGCCGCCCGCTGCGCGTCAAGATCCTGCTTGTCGGTCGAACACCGGGCGTAGCCGATCCGGGTCATGGGTGGTTTCCTCTGCGATGGCGCCCGAACGCGCCTCGGTTCCGTTTCGTGTAACGCACGAGGCCCCGTCAGTGATACTGTTATCGTACCATCTATGTGAGACGGCGCCCAAGCCCATGTTTACAGGTCATCCAGCAGACGAAGCCGCCCGCCTTCCAAGCGTCCGTTGACCGATCCCCTTACGGACGCAAGCCCACCACTATTTTCTGAAAGACCGCCATGCCAAGACGCAGCATTCTGACCGACCGCCAACGGGCGGCATTGTTCGACCTGCCGACCGATGACGCCTCGATGCTGCGCCACTACACTCTGGCGGACGACGATCTGGAAATCATTCATGCCCGCCGCCGTCGCCGCAATCGTTTCGGCTTTGCCCTGCAGCTTTGCGCGCTGCGGTATCCTGGGCGGCTGTTGGCGCCGGGAGAGGTCATTCCGCTGGCAGTTACACGCTTTCTGGTCGCGCAGCTTGGGATGAGGCCTGACGATCTGGCCGGATATGCTGCCCGCGAGGAAACCCGACATGAGCAGCTTGATGCCCTGTTGCTCGATGATGCGGGCGGCTCGGTCACGCGGTTCGTCTGGCTGCGTCAGTTCGAGATCGGGCGGAACTCGGCCGACATGAACCGCCTGCTGGACCGCCTGGAATACCTGCAGGCCCTGGCGCTAGACCGGGGGGTTCTTGCCGATGTGCCACCGCATGGCGTTGCCCGACTGCGCAGGCAGGGAGAACGGTACTTCGCCGGAGATCTGAGGGAGATATCTCGGGTGACCGCCGCCTCGCCATCCTTGCGGTTTGTGCTCTGGAATGGCTTAGCGCCATTGCCGACGCCGTGGTCGAGACCCATGATCGCATCGTCGGCAAGACGTGGCGCGAAGCGAAATCGCGATGTGACGCCCGGATGGACGATGCCAAATCGGCGCTGAAGGACACCCTGAAATCCTTCAAGACATTGGGCGCGGCGCTTCTGGAAGCGCATGAGGACCAGGCCTCCCTTGAGGAGGCCGTCGGCAATGCCGGCGGCTGGATAGCCCTCAAGGAGCTTGTCGCCGAGGCGGCCCAACTGACCGACACCTTCGCCGCCGTCTCGCTGGGCCGATCTGCCGGGTTCTGGGGATCGCACCATCAACATTCTACGCTTTCAAGGCTGTGGAGCGTGATCCGGGCCTGGCATCGAGCCGGGCCAGGCAGGATCGGCTGGACATGGCTGCCATCAAGGAAGCCTTCGATGGTAGCCGGGGCCGCTATGGCGCGCGTAAGGTCTGGCACCAACTGCGCCGCGAGGGACACGACATCGCCCGATGCACGGTGGAGCGGCTAATGAAAGTGATGCGGCTGCAAGGGGTTGTGCGTGGAAAGAAGGTCATCACCACCAATCCGGATACGGCACAACCTTGCCCGGACGATAGGGTGAACCGAGCCTTCGTAGCGGACATGCCGAACCAGCTGTGGGTCAGCGACTTCACCTACGTCTCAAGCTGGCAGGGAAGGGTCTACGTGGTTTTCATCATCGACGTCTTCGCCCGCAAGATCGTCGGCTGGCGTGTCTCGACCTCGATGACCACAGGTTTCGTCCTGGATGCCCTGAACCAGGCCATCTGCCAGAGGGCGCCGTCTGAGGCTGACAAACTGATCCATCACAGCGACCGGGGCAGCCAATATCTATCGATCCGATACACCGAGCGGCTTGCCGAGGCCGGGATCGATACCTCGGTCGGCAGCGTCGGGGATTCCTATGACAATGCTCTGGCCGAAAGCGTCATCGGCCTGTTCAAAACCGAGGTCATCAAGCTCCTCGGCCCTTGGAGGTGCGTTGGTCAGGTCGAATGGGAAACCCTGAAATGGGTCGACTGGTATAACAACGCCCGCCTGCACAGCGCCATTGGCTACATCACGCCGCAAGAAGCAGAGGAGGCCTTCTATGCAAGCTTGTACGCTGACGAAAAAGTAGCCTAATCATTGAACCAGAAACTCTCCGGTAAACCCGGGGCGGTTCACAGGGACGCTGCTTCAAGATCTCGGATCGGTCAAGCTGGGGCACGGACGAGGGCGGGCCTATGTTTTCATCGCCGCCCGCAATTCTGCCGTGAAGACCCGCAGCGCGTCCGCACTGCTCAGGCCCCGTTGGTCACGCACGTCGATCACCCAGACCGTGCCGCGCGCCAATGTGTAGAGGAGCGAGAAAGCCGTGTTGGGGATCTTCCACTCATGCACGTTTTCGTAGTCCTCGTACAGATGTCCAGCTTCCGGGTGGGTTCGCAGCATGGCTTCGGAGCGCCGCAACGCATCAACGGCGCGGACCACATCGAGCTGCGGGTTGCGACTGTAGTAGGTCCGCATCCACCGGAGCCCGTGTTCCGCGGTAGCGAGATAGCGCAGATCGAGCTCGGCCATGAGCGACGGGTGCGCTCAGCGTTCCGAAGAAAACGGCCGGTCGTCGTCCGCCACCATCCAATCGTGGACCGTCTTGGGCCTCACGCCGGGATCTTCGCGCGCGACCGCCTCCAGTCCCAGGTCGACGAGGTCGCGCACCGCACGCCGCTCCTCGATGAAGGCGCGGATCGCCCGGTTCGCCACCCAGGAGGCAGAGCGGCCCTCGGCGCGCGCGATGCGCTCGAGTTCGGCCTTGAGATCCGCGTCGAGGCGGGTGGTGAACATGGCGGTAGGCATGGGACGGCTCTCTAGAAGCGACGACGGTGTCATACAGTGTATTCAAAACACTTCAACGTCAAGCCGGATAAGGGTTTTATGGTGAGTGTGCGGATTGCGGTTTTCGGCATCGCTCTGGAATGGCCCCCATGCAGGACGGCGCCGGCACGGTTCACTGTCGCGCGGGCACCAGCGCCGCCAGTCCGTTCCAGCGAGTCAGAAGCCGGCGGCGGAGCCGCATCCGGCCGACCTGCGGCCAGTCGGTGTTGAGGATCGCCCGGCTTTCGATCACGATACCGGAAGTAGCCGTGCGGAGCAACTCTCCGTGGGCGTAGGCGGTCAGCATCCGTTCGGCCAGAAAGCCGATGACACGCGCCTGGTACGGGTCGCGCGCGCCCAGCTCGGGGGTTAGCGCGTCGTAAACGGCGTCGAGGACCGGAAACAGAAGCGCGCTGTAGTGCTCGAACACCGGGCGGCGCATGACGAAGATGTTGCCGACGATGACCCGCCATGACCCGAGCGCGCGGTCGAGGTCCGGCAGGAACTCCGAACTGAGATCGCCCACCGCCTCACGCAGCAGCGTCAGGTCACGCGGGTCGTGAAACCGGCGGAACTGCGCGGCGGCGCTGCATCTCAGGCGGGTGGCGTGCGGCACTACGAGGTCGGGGCCGCCGCGTTCCATGCGCCGCAGGAACCCGTCCACGCGGCTGGCATAGAGCGCCGCATCGAACCGGCGCACGAACCTTTCGGACGGCTCCCAGGGACGGCGGCGGGACGCGGGCGCCGTGTCGAGATCCAGCACTCGGCGGTAATGCATCAGCCCCAGCACCGGGGCGGCGGCGTCGTTCCGCCAGGCCCAGTAGTGAGCCGTGAGCTCACAATAGCTGGCGTTGCGCTCTGAGATCGAGACGCCTGCGGCATCGGTCTCCATCCCCTCCAGCGCGGCGGCGGCACCCGCGCGGCCGACATGGATCGGCCGCAGGGCCGCGCTGGCGATCAGCGGGCCGGGCTTGTGATAGGCGATATAGATGGCAGCCGGGCATTCCGGGACGCGGGGAGACGGGGCATGACTCATCTGGGGCGTATCCCATTGCGAAGCGGACAAAGCGCTATCCTCCGCCTTGGAAAATGTCCAGCGCGGCGCATTGTCTTGCCCCGAAAAGACCGCTAGAGCGCCACCAGCGGATCCGACAGGCACGAGGCGTAGTACATGAAAGTCATCATTCTGGGCGGGGACGGCTTTTGCGGCTGGCCGAACGCGCTGTATCTTTCCCGTCGCGGGCATGAGGTCATCATCGTCGACAACCTCTCGCGCCGCGAGATCGACCTGGAGCTGGAAGTCGACAGCCTGACACCGATCCGCCCGATCGGAGAACGGCTTCGCGTCTGGAAGGAGCTGACCGGCAACGAGATCAAGTTCCACAACTTCACGGTCGGCGAGCACTATCATCGCCTGTTGACGCTGATCGAGGACGAGAAACCTGACGCGATCATCCACTTCGCCGAGCAGCGCGCGGCGCCCTATTCGATGAAGTCGAGCTCGCACAAGCGATACACGGTCAACAATAATCTCAATGCCACGAATGACGTGCTGTCGGCGATCGTGGAATCAGGCCAGGACGTCCATCTGGTCCACCTGGGCACCATGGGCGTCTATGGCTACGGCACCGCCGGGATGAAGATCCCCGAAGGCTACCTGAAGGTTAAGATAGAGACCAGCGAGGGCGAAACCGAGCAGGAGATCCTCTATCCGACGAACCCCGGCTCGATCTATCACATGACCAAGAGCCAGGATCAGCTGTTCTTTCACTTCTACAACAAGAACGACGGCGTGAAGATCACCGACCTGCACCAGGGCATCGTCTGGGGCACCCAGACCGACGAGACCAAGATGCACGCCGGGCTGATCAACCGGTTCGATTACGACGGCGACTACGGCACGGTGCTGAACCGCTTCATCATGCAGGCGGCGATCGGCTATCCGATGACGGTGCACGGCACCGGCGGGCAGACCCGCGCCTTCATCCACATCCAGGACACCTGCCGCTGCATCGAGCTGGCGCTGGGGAACCCGCCGCAGTCGGGCGAGCGGGTGAACATTCTCAACCAGATGACCGAGACCCACCGCGTCCGCGATCTGGCGCAGATGATCCACGATATGATGGGGGCAGAGATCGCCTATCTGGATAACCCGCGCAACGAGGCGGTGGAGAACGACCTGCACGTCGCCAACGACCGGTTTCTCGGGCTGGGGCTGGAGCCGATCAAGCTGGGCGGCACCGACGGCATCGTGCATGAGGTAAGCGAAATCGCGCGGAAATACGCGGATCGCTGCGACCGGACCAAGATCCCCTGCGTCTCGCTTTGGCGCTGAGCTAGAGACGGCCGCCCGCCGCCGCCCGTACCGCGCGCCGGGCGACCCTTGCAGGAGGACCCGGGCAGTGGACATCCTTTGCGTCGGCGCAGGCTTTTCCGGGGCGGTGATTGGCCGCGCGCTGGCCGAGGCCGGCCACAGCATCACCGTGATCGACGCAAGGGACCACGTCGCCGGTAACTGCCACACGGCCCGCGATCCGGCGACCGGAGTGCTGGTCCACGAATACGGACCGCACATCTTCCACACCGGCGACCGCGAGGTGTGGGACTACGTCAACGCGCAGGCGCCGTTCCGGCCCTACCGCCACTCGGTCCGGACGACGGTGCAGGGCCGGGTCTTTTCCATGCCCCTGAACCTTCTGACCATCAACCAGTTCTTCGGCACCACCTTGCGCCCGGACGAGGCGCGCGCCTTCATCGAGAGCAAGGCGGATACCTCCATCCGCGATCCGCAGAGCTTCGAGGAGCAGGCCCTGCGGTTCGTCGGTCCCGAGCTCTACGAGGCGTTCTTCAGGGGCTACACGGAGAAGCAGTGGGGCACATCGCCCGCCAACCTTCCGGCGAGCATCCTGCAGCGGCTGCCGCTGCGGTTCTCCTACGACGACAACTATTTCAGCCACGCCTATCAGGGCATCCCGGCCGAGGGCTATTCGGCCGTCGTCACGCGCATCCTCGACCATCCCGGTATCGACCTGCACCTGTCCACCCCCTACCGCCTCGAGATGGCGGACCGGGCGGGGCATGTGTTCTGGTCCGGTCCGCTGGACGGGTTCCACGACTATGATCTGGGCCGCCTAGGCTACCGCACGCTGGATTTCGACCGGTTCGAGAAGCAGGGCGACTGGCAAGGATGCGCCGTGATGAACTACGGCGACCGCGACACGCCCCACACCCGGATCACGGAGCACAAGCATTTCGCCCCGTGGGAGAGCCATGAGATGAGCGTGCTGTTCCGCGAGGTTCCGCGCGCCTGCGGTCCGGGGGACACGCCCTACTACCCGATCCGGCTGGTCGAGGAAAAGGCGCTGCTCAGCCAGTATGTCGCGCGCGCCGCGGCGAATGAGGGCGTGACCTTCGTGGGGCGGCTGGGGACCTATCGCTATCTCGACATGGATGTGACGATCCGCGAGGCGATGGACACCGCGCGCGCGTTCCTGGCCGATCCGGGGCGAATGCCGGCCTTTGTCCACGCGCCGCTCTGACGGCGGGTGCGGCGCGGCGCGCTTCGTTGACAACCGCAGGACAGTTCCTTACCGGTCCAGGCCATCACGCGTATGAGCCCCGAGGGTCGCAGCCATGAACGCCACGATCTACGGCGCCTACCACAAGTTCGCGCCGATGATCGAAAGCGCCTCGATCCGCCCGATCCACGTGGGGCGAAGCGGCGCCGCCGCGCCGCTTTCCGGGATGATCGGCGACGACACGGGCGACCATATCTCCGACCGGAACGCCGCCTATTGCGAGCTCACCGCGCTCTACTGGGCGTGGAAGAACGACACCGACAGCAGCCATGTCGGGCTGATGCACTACCGCCGGGTGCTCGACTTCTCCCAGAGTCAATCCGGCGCCGAAGCCGAGCTGTTCCCGGGCCAGTTCCGCATCCCCGACTACGTGCAGCGCACCGAGGCCTGGCTGGCTGCGAACGGGAACGTGGACGCGGTCGTGCCGCAGCTCCATACCATGATGCGGAGCGTGCGCGATAACTACGTCCACGGCCACGGGCCCGCCGATTTCGACTACGCCCGCAACATCGTCGCCACGCACCATCCCGACTGGTTGGCGGCCTTCGATAAGGTGGCCGGCGGGGTCGAGATCCGCCTGGCCAACATGTGCCTGCTGAAGCGCGACCTGTTCGACCGCTACTGCGCGTTCCTGTTCGACGTTCTTGACCGACTCGAGGTCGCGCCGATCGACCGCATGGATTATTCCGTCAACCAGACGCGCTATCTTGGCTTCATCGCCGAGCGGCTGTTCACGGTATTCGTCCACCGGCTGCAGACCGAAGAACCGGATCTCGATATCCGCGAAGTGCATGTCCTCAACCTCAGCAACGCGCTGACAGTCCCCTATATCGCTGACGACAGCCTCAACGGGCCACGCCATGTCAATATCGCCTTCTCGGCCGATCGAGCCTATGTGCCGCATACCGCGGCGATGCTCCGCTCGGTTCTCGACCGCGCTGATGCGGCGCGGAAATACAACCTGTTCTTCCTCCATTCGGACGTGGACGCCTACGCACTAGAGCTGCTGCGCGACATGGCCGCCGACGCGGACAACGCCGTCCTGCACGAGATCCCCGTCGCCAACCGGTTCGCATCCGCGTATCGCTCGACCACGCGGGCGCCGTCGAACGCGACCTACAACAGATTCCTGCTGTTCGATCTTCTGCCCGGGGTGAACCGACTGCTCTACATGGATGTGGACATGATCGCCCTTGGCGACGTGGCGCAGATCTTCGACACGGAGATGGGTGATCACCAGATCGCCGCGGTGCCCGACTACATCATGACGCGAACCCTGACCGGACCGACCCTTCTCATCGACCCGGACGTGCCGGAACTGGGCGCCTACCAGCGCGACGTGCTGCGGCTCGAGCCGCACCACGTCCGGCGCTACTTCAACGCCGGCCTGATCCTGTTCAACTTCGCCGCGATGGACATGGAGCGCACCGGCCGCACGCTTCTCGCGCTGACCGAGACGGGCCGCTACCTGTTCCGCGACCAGGATATCCTGAACATCCATTTCAAGGACAGCTATCTGCCGCTTCCAAGCCGGATGAACACGTTCAACACCAGGGTCGCGGGCTACACCCGCGTCCCGGCCGAAAACTACCGCGCCGCGATGGCAGCGAAGCGCGATCCGCTGGTGATCCATTATGCGGCAGGCGACAACAAGCCCTGGAACGACCGCGCCGTCCCCTATGCCGAGCACTACTGGGCCGTGTTGATCCGCACGCCGTTCTATTCCGAGGTCGTCGCCGGACTCGGCGCGCCGATCCCGGGCTCCTCGGTCCGGATGCGGCTGCGGCGGCGCCTCCGCCGGCACGCGCGCGAATTGATCGATCGGTTTCCCGCCCTACGCAAGCCGACGTTTGCGCTGTGGCGCGGACTGAACGGCGGGCGGCAGCTTCTGACGGGCGGGAAGTGATGTCGGCAATCGACACGACCGACGATCTGTATCGGCCGGTTCATATCGCCGCGTCGCCCTACAAGACGGCGACATCCTCGATCGGCAGGGCCCTGATCGCCATCGGTGTCGGAACCAGCGACATGGGCTTTCGCGGCAAGCTGATGAAGCGGGTGCAACCGCTCGCGAACCGGCTCAACGCCGAAGCGGAGAGCGTCGTCGACCTGAAATCCTGGATCGGCGCAAGCGGCCCCGACCTTCGGGAACGGCTGGGCTTTCTGCTTGCCGAAATCCGCCCCCATGACGTGTTCTCGGATGCGCCCTACGGCCACGCCCACCTGCATCCCGCCATCCGCAAGGCGCTGAGTCCGGGTGCGCGGTTCATCTGGGTCCATCGCCCGTTCGAGGACTGGGTGAACAGTGTCCGCCACTGGGAAGTGACCCACCCGGACGTCTATCCCAAGCATGGCCGGTGGACCACGGACCCCGCGTCGCAGATCCTGCGCCTGCGGCGGCTCTGGGACACGCACTACGCGCGGTTCTGCCATACCGCGGACCTGTTCCCCGACGACTGTCTGGAACTCGACATCGGCGCGCTCGACAGCTACCGCGCGATCTGCGCGTTCTACCGCGTACCTGAGCCTGACACCGCGTTTCCCAAGGCGAACGTCACCGCCACGGACCGACAACCGGGCTGACAAACCCGCCGCGCTCCGCATCAAGGATCGCGGCGCTTGCCCGATCTGCCGCGCGCCTCGACCGGCGCTTGGCGGCCCGACGCGGCGATGGCGTCCGCGACCGTCCTGTGCGGTTCCGGCCATCGTGTCCGCTCCTTGACCGGGCCCTCCCTGCAGCGGCGCATGGGGCGTCAGCCGCGGACGATCTTTCCATCGACGAAATGGATGCCGCATTCGGTTTTTTCGCTCTCGGCCCAACGGCCCGCGCGGGCGTCCTCTCCCGCCGCCACGGGGCGAGTGCAGGGGGCGCAACCGACCGACGCAAAGCCCTGCGCCTTCAGCGGATGCTCCGGCAGATCGTGCTTGCGGACATAGTCCGAGACCATCTTCGGGGTCCAGTCGGCCAGCGGGTTCAGCTTGATCCACCGGTCCTGCGCCTCGAACAGCCCCAGCGTCGCGCGGGTCGCCGCTTGGTGCCGCTTGCGTCCCGTAATCCAGCAGTCGAGCGGTCGCAGCGCGTGGAGCATGGGCACGGTCTTGCGGACATGGCAGCAGAGATCCGCCTTGCGCGCGGAGAGGGTCCCGTCCGGGTCCTCGGCCGCAAGGGATTCGCGGCGCGGCCGGATGAGCTGGACGTTGCACAGGCCCAGCTCAAAGCTCAGCCGGTCGCGATAGCCGAGCGTCTCGGGGAAATGCTTGAGCGTGTCGAGAAAGATCACCGGCACGAACGGGTCGATCCGCGAAACCATGTGCAGCAGCACCACCGCCTCCGTCCCAAAGGATGAGACCAGCCCGATCCGCCCTGGAAATTCGCGCTTGATGGCGGCAGAGAGCACATCCCCGGCGGCGGCGCCTTCGTATCGGTCCGAAAGAAGCCTAGCCCTGTCGGCCGCGCCAAGCCGGGCGTTCGTCTCGTAAACGATCTGCGTCACCGGATCCGTCAAAGGGATCTCCCTGTCGATACTGGGGGGTGATGAAACGCGGGTCTGCCCCTTGTCAACCGGGGGGCGACCGAGCCTGCGACCGGGGCTGGCGGGTGGTGGCCGCCGGGCATCGGCGGGCGGCCGCCGAACCGGCGGTCAGGACCGCGAGCGGAACCAGTCCCACGTGGCGGCCAGGCCGTCCTGTAGATCCGTTTCGGGCGCGAAACCGAAGGCCTCGCGGGCCTTGGAGATGTCGCACCAGGTCGCGCGAAGTTCTCCGGGGCGGAACGGCTCGGACCGGATGTCGGGCGTCAACCCGGTCACCCGCTGCATGAGCGCGATCAGCTGCGACACCGTGGTCGGGCGGCCGCTGCCCAATTGGAACGCCCCGGTCGCGTCGCTGTCGATGGCGCGAGCAATCCCCTCCACCAGATCGTCGATATAGAGGAAATCCCGCGTCTGGCTGCCGTCGCCGTAGATGGTCAGGGGTTCGCCCGCCAAGAGACGCTTGTAGAAATACGCCACGACCGATCCCTTGTGAAAGGACCGCGGCCCGTAGATGTTCGAAAACCGCAGCGCGGCGCTGGTCAGCCCGTAGGCGCCGGCAAAGGCCGACAGATATCCCTCCATCGCCAGTTTCGACGCACCGTAGGGGGCCATCGGTTCGGCCACCATACCCTCATGCACGGGCGGCTCGACCTCTCCAAGGATGGCGCCGCCGGTCGAGGCGCCGACGACCCGCCTGACGCCGGCCTCGCGCGCGGCCTCCAGCAGGTTGAAGCTGCCGACCACGTTATTGTCGAAGTTGAACCTCGGGTTGTCGATCGAATCCATGACCCGGGTATCGGCGGCCAGGTGGACGACCACCTCCTGCCCCGCGACCACCGCAGAAAGGGCCGCGCGGTCGCGCAGGTCTCCCGCGACGAAGCGGACACCGCCCGGCAAAGCGCGCCGGTCGCCCATGACCTCGTTGTCGAAGACGGTCACGCCGAACCCGCCCCGCTCAAGCAGGTGATGCGCCAGGTTCACCCCCACGAACCCCGCCCCGCCGGTGATGAGAATATCGGTCATACTGGGTCCTTCGGTCAGATCGGGCGCTGCGGGATGCATGGTCCTCCCGCCAGCGGTTCGCAAGGCATGACCGCGCGGCCCGGCGGGGTTGTGACCTCCATCGCCAGCCGCGCGCCCGGCTGGCGCCGAAATCGCACGGCTGTCCGGAGTGACGGGGATCGCGCCGCCTGCTACGATGCGCAGCAGGCTGTCCGACCGCAAGACGGCAGGCGTTTCAACATCGACCCGGAGCGACATGGTGAGGGATCAAGGCAGACCGAGGCGTGTTCTCGTAGCAGGTATGCCGCGGTCCGGCAGCACCTGGCTTTTTAACGCCGCAAGGCTGCTCTGCGCACATTCCGGGCAAGGTGTCCAGGCGGTCTGGGTCGATGACTACGATCCCGCCGACATCCGTCCCATGCATCTGGTCAAGGTGCACCGCCCCGAACAAGCCGATACGCTTCCCTTTCTGCCCGACCGCATTCTGACGACCTGGAGGCCCTATGAGGCCTGTCTCGCGTCCCTGGTCCGCATCGGATGGTTGAACCCCGACCCGGATGCGGTGCGCGCGCGATACGCGTCCCAAAAGACGATCTACGAAGACTGGGCCGAAAGGTCGGATCTGGAGATCGATCACGCGGACATCGTCGCCGAACCGGCCGCCGCGCTGGCGAAGCTTTCCAGAAGTCTGGGACAGGCGGATGACCCGCTCCGCAATCTGGATATCGGCGAAGCTCTCGGAAACATGAAACCTCCCGAAGACGGTCCGTTCGACAAGGTCACTCTTTTGCATCCCCGCCACAGAAAACACCAAGGGGAGGTCACGAAAACGACACCGAAAGACATTCTGAGGGTCCTGGAAGGCCATTCGTGACCATGCTCCGCGACGGATCGGCCCATGAAGGGACCCGGCCGCGGAGTTTCCGGTAGCCCCCCTCTCGGCCGCGGACGCCTACGGTCCCTTCGGATCGTGACGCCGGGATGCTGTCATGCCGCCGCCTGCAGGCAGGCCATGAAGGCGTCCGCGGTGATCGCGTGGCGGCCCGCCGCCGAGGCCTGTGCCAGAAGCTCTTCGCGCATCGTAGCGACGTACCAGAAGACCTCTGCGAAATCGGCCGGGTTTGTAGCGGTCAGACGCTCCGCCGCGCCGGACAGGCTGGCCGGATAGGTCCCTGTCGTCGCAACGATGATCTTGCCGTTCCGCGCCGCCTCCATCGCCACGCCAGAGCCGCGGTTGGCGTAGCGGACCCGTTGATAGGGCAGGAAAACCGCGTCGCAGCGCGCCATCGCCATGTCGTAGTCCCTGCCGCTCATCTGGGCCGTGGAGACGTTCAGGAACCCGTAGTCGCGGCTGGCCAGGTTTTCCACGACACCGGCGATGGCGGCGGGGTAGCCGCGCTCCGGGGGCGGACAATGAACGTCGAAACGGAACGTGGCGTCAGCCTCGCCGCTTTCGGCCAGACGGTCGACAAGCGGGATGATCTGGTCGAACCCCTTCTCGAACCGCGGCGTGCCGAAGACGCCGACACGCAGCCGCGGATCGGGACGCGGGTCCGGCGCAAGAACCCGCGGCAAGGGCGGGTGGAGCTGGCCGACCGTTATGCCCAGATCCCGCGTGAGGCTCTGCGCAATCAGATGGTTCTCGCCGTGGATCCAGACACGCCCGTCGAGCGCGCCGCCAGTCCTCAGCGTTTCGACGGCGCGGCGCACATCGGGACCGATGTCGGAAAGGAACATCGTGTCCAGATCGTAGGGCGTGATGACATGCGTGCGCGGCCTGGGACCGGCCCCGTCGCACGCCATCAGGTTCGCCAGCATGCGAAAGTCCGGTGCGTTCGCCGTCGGGATCAGCATCGCGTCCCCCGGATCGGAGGCAAGATCGCACAAGGCCCGCTCGACCTGCATGGTATAGACCTGCGCATCGTCCTCAAAGATCGCCCGGGCGTGGGCTGCGGTCTCTGGATCGGGGGACCCGCAATCGTAGGGTGCATGGGAAAAGACGCCTCTGAGCGTGACCCCCGATGGCATCTTCGCCCGCGGCAGGCGAGCGTTGCAGAGCGCGACGACCTCCTCGCCCGACGCCAGGGCGGCCGTCGCAATACGCATGAACGCGTTGAAATGGTGGCTCGGGCCATCGCTCAGCGCGGGATCGAGGACGATCAGCACACCGCGCGCGCCGCACCGTCCGACGCCATTGGATGCCCCTCCGGGACGCAGATGACGTTGTCGTAGCCGTAGGCGCCGCACCCCATCAGGTCGTGCGGTTCGAGCCGTCCCTGCCGGCTCGTGAAAAGGCGATAGCCCCGGTCCACGACATGCCGCAGGATCGCTCGGCTGGTCGGCACGTTCGGATTCTGTGCTTCGATATCGCCGACCTCTATCGTGACGATGGGCCGGGCCTCGGTCAGCGTGCGCTCCATGCCACGCAGAACCTCCAGCTCGGCGCTCTCGACGTCGATCTTGATGAGCGCGGGTGCCGCGCCGCTGTCGGGGAAGACCGCATCGACCGGGCGCGCGGCGACGGTGTGGGTCGCCTGAACCGGCATGTCGTCGTTGCTGCGCGGACGCGTCCAGGAATTGTAGGCGCTGTTCGCCGCGCCGTAATCGTTGAGGACAAGCTCGCGGGCCGTGCTCCACAGCGCGATCCGGTGGCAGGTCGCGTTGCCGAGCGGCCCCAGATTCGTGCTCAGGCGCATGAAGGTCGCGGGGGTCGGCTCGAACGCATGGACATGGCCGGAGGAGCCGACGCAATTCGCCGCGATCTTGCTGAAATAGCCGACATGCGCCCCGATATCGGCAAAGATCATGCCGGGTTTCAGGTAGGACAGGACAAAGGCGGTCAGGTCCTCCTCGAAGGCGCCGAACAGAAAGAGGTTCCGGCCGACCGTCTCGGTCACGTCGACCTGCAGCGTCGATCCGTCGAACAGATGCGCGGTGGCCGACCGGGCCTGATAGGGGTTTCCCAGGCAGGCGTCGGCGGCCCGCATCCGCCCGTAGAGCCCCGATTTCCGGAACTCGGACGCCTGGCGGCGCAGCTCCCTTGCGGTTTCGAGCCTGTCGAAGCTGTCTTGCGTGGTCACCATGCCGGAATGCCTAGAATCTGCGGATGAGGTGGGGGGCGAAACGCAGCTCCTCAAGCCTCTTAGCAAGCGCGTTCGATCCTGTCAGCGGCTTGTGGAACAGAACCTCGGATATGTGGCCCCCCTTCAGGGCGTCGACAATCTCTGCCGGCAGGTTGATCTTGCCGGTCGAAGGCTGCGCACGGGCCTGGTATCCCGCGAAATGGGGCTGCCCTTCAGTCGGATGGTGGAACCGGCCGATCTGCGCGCCCTCATCGGTGCGCAGCCAGACGCGGACGATCTTCGCGCCTTCCGTCGGCACCTCTCGGGCCAGCGGCTGCTCGAACGGGGTGTTCGCAAAGACCAGGACGGTCGGCCTGTGCCTCAGATGCTCCTGTCGGCAGGTCCGCAGGAGCGGGTTGTCGAGCGTCATCCGGATATAGGCGTCCCGCGCGTCCACGCAGCGGGCCGCAAACCCCGCGGCGTCGGACCGGACGGCCGCGATGGCATCGGCGAATGCGGCATCGTCGGCGCAGGCGATGCCGTTGCCCTGGCGGATCGCCTCGACCAGCGCCGTATCGGCCGACACGAGAAGCGGCTTGAGGTTGCAGATCGCCTCCCAGACGAAGGCCGATCCGCGCAGGCCGTACACCTGCCCGTCGTAGGGCAGCAGGAACATGTCCGCCTGCCGCATCATCGCGTCGAGCGTCGCGGCGGGCACGATCTCGTCGAGCAGGATCATCCGAGGGGATCGCGCCGCGGCGCTCAGCTCGGCGTCGAGGCCGTCCATCGCGCGGGGACGCTGTGCCACGATCCTGAGCCGTTCCTCCGGGTCGCGAAGGGCGAGCATCTCGGCGATCCGGCGCAGATGCGGCCATCCCTTGTCGCGGCGGCCCCGGCCCGGCGCCACGATCCACACATCGTCGGGGCCCTTCGGCGGCAGCGTGGTCCCCCCGCCCGGCCGTGCCGCGACCGCCGGCGTTGCCGAGGCGACGATCGACCTCGTCTTGGCCACGAAAGGCGCCAGACGGGCCAGGTCCGGGGTTGCGCCTTCGTCGAACCGGTCCGGCAGGACAGCGGGCCGCAATACCGTCGCGCTGATCCGGTACTGCTGCGCGAACCGCTCCGTCATCGCGCGGGTCTCGGCGTAGAAGAAGATTTTCCGGTCGACATAGCCGGTATTGCGAAGCGCCCTGATCATCGCGGCCAACGGATAGTTTCCCAGCAGGAACTCCGCTTTCTCGAACATCAGGCCGAAATGAAAGCTCGGCCCGGTCACGCTGTCCCGGCCGACGAAATGGCGCAGCACGGCATCGACCAGGATCCGGTCCGTCATCGGCACGAACAGCGCATCGCGGTGGCCAAGGCCGTTGTCGCGGATGTAATCCGACAGCTGGCCAGAGGCGCGTTGCGAATAGCTGCCGGGCCGGCGCAGCGCGATATCCCGGGCACCCTCGCGCCGATCGCGCTCGGCCCGCAGCTTGTCATAGGCCGAATATTCGAAGACCGGGAGGAGGCCGAAGTCGTCGGACCGAAGGTCGGCGGCCGTATTGGCCAGGATGTCGACGGTGCAGCCCGCGGCACGCAGATAGGTCGCGAAGGACAGCGCGTAGCCCATGTTGTGAGAGCTGTCGCCGACGCTCTTGCAGGACGGATCGACGATCGCGACGCGCCGGGGCGGGGGCGCGGCGGCGTCGTTCTCTACGATCAGGTCGTGAAGCCTGCCCGGCCCGTCCGTCCTGACGCGCCCGCGCCGCGTGTCGCGCAGAACCGTCTCGTAGAGCGACACGTAGCGTTCGACCGTGCGCGCGGGGTCGTTCAGCGCCACCGCCCGCGTTCGGCAATAGCCCGCGACGGCCGCGCGATCGGCCTCATCGCGCCACCAGCGCAACCCGCGCGCCAGATCTTCGACATCGTAGGGGGTGGCGAGATACCCGCTCTTGCGGTGGTGCACGAGATCCACAAGACCACCGACCGCAAAGACGATCGCCGGCCGGCCGGCCGCCAGACATTCCTGGACGACCATGGCCGTGCTGTCCATTTCGGACGGAAACAGCAGCACGTCCGCGGCCAAAAGAAGGTTGGAATACCGCTGATCGTTCGCCATCCGGCAGAGGTGGCGGATCCGGTAGCCGGCGATCTCTTCGAGCCGGTCCTCGTCGCCGCCGACGATGACGAACTCCACCTCGTCCCGCGATAGGTAGCGGTCGAGATGCCGAGCCAGCAACGTCTCTATGTGGTGATACCCCTTGCGCCTCTCGCCGCCGACATAAGCGGCGAACAGGACCAGAATCCGGTCCTGGGGCAGGTCGAACGCCGCGCGGTGTTTCGCCTGCGCCGCGGCCTCGTTCGCGGGACGGCGGACATAGCGCCGCGGCAGAGGGTTCGGGATCACATGGGCATCATAGCGGCCCAGAAGCGCGGAACGATGGCTCTCCATCGCCAGGAAGCGCGACGGAGAGACCATGGTCAGGTTCAGGTCCGCGAAATGCCGCCGCTTGAGGTCCCAGATCATCCGGTCGAGATCGTGCACCTCTCCCCGGAAGGGCGGAACGACATCGTACCCGGCGCGGTGCCTCTGCGGCTCGTCCGCATTAACGTAATGCTCGGCCCCGCAGAACGGCCACATGTCCGGCATCTTCCACACGATCGGCGCGTCGATCCGGGCAAGATCGTCCAGACGAAGCGTGTTGTCGCCGATCCAGTGCAGCTGCACGATGTCGGGGCGGCGCGCGTTGATGGCCCGGCTGGCCACGGCCCCTGATATGTTGAAACTCCGGATCGACACGTCGTCGAGCCCGTAGAGCGCCTTGAAGGTCCGGTCGAGGATCTGGGCAGCGACGTGCTGGCCGCGATCCTGGGACTTGTGGAGCTCGTGAACATCGGCGTCGTCGGTGAGCTTGCGGACGACCAGCATTTCGCTGTCCACGCCCCTGGCACGCATCGCCTCATGCAGCCGATAGGCGCCGATCGCCGCACCTCCACCGTAATCGGAAGAGCAAACATGGAGTATCTTCATCCGATCGGTCCATCCAGACGGCGATGCCGTCCCGTCTAAATCAGCGCAACTTCGCGTTGTCCAGCGACGCGGCGGCTTCCTGCGTCCCGCCCTGCCCCGTCCGACGGCGCTTCAATTCAACCGAAAGGTACTCTATGGGAGGCACGACCTCCCCCCTCTCGATCCAGCGAGGCGCGCGATGAAGACGGCTCTCATCACCGGCATCACCGGCCAGGACGGCTCCTACCTCGCCGAATTTCTGCTCGCCAAGGGCTATGAGGTGCACGGCATCAAGCGCCGCGCGTCGCTTTTCAACACCCAGCGGATCGATCACATCTATGAGGACCCGCATGAGAGCCACCGGCGGCTGAAGCTGCATTACGGCGATCTCACGGACGCCTCGAACCTGACCCGGATCCTTGCCGAAGCGCGCCCGGACGAGGTCTATAACCTTGGCGCCCAGTCCCACGTCGCCGTCAGCTTCGATGCGCCCGAATACACCGCCGACGTGGGCGCGACCGGCACGCTGCGGCTGCTGGAGGCCATCCGCTTCCTCAAGCTCGAAAAGACCACGCGCTTCTACCAGGCGTCCACGTCAGAGCTCTACGGCCTTGTCCGGGAGACGCCGCAGACCGAGACGACGCCCTTCCATCCCCGCTCGCCCTACGCCGTGGCCAAGATGTACGCCTATTGGATCACCGTGAACTACCGTGAGGCCTACGGACTCTACGCGTGCAACGGAATCCTGTTCAATCACGAAAGCCCGCGCCGCGGCGAGACGTTCGTGACCCGCAAGATCACCCGCGGCCTGGCCAATATCGCCCTGGGCCTGGAGCCGTGCCTCTACATGGGTAACATTGACAGCCTGCGTGACTGGGGCCATGCCAAGGATTACGTCCGGGCGCAGTGGATGATGCTGCAACAGGACGCACCGGAGGATTTCGTCATCGCCACCGGCCGGCAGCATTCGGTGCGCGACTTCATAACCTGGTCGGCGGCCGAGATTGGGATCACGCTGGAATTCTCCGGCGCGGGCGTGGATGAGATCGCCACCGTTGCCGCCATCGGCGGCGACCGCGCGCCGCACCTGAGGGAAGGCGACGTGATCATGCGCGTCGACCCGCGCTATTTCCGCCCCGCAGAGGTCGAGACGCTTCTGGGCGACGCGGCGAAGGCGAAGTCCGTGCTGGGATGGGAGCCCGAGATCACGGCGCGTCAGATGTGCGCCGAGATGGTGGCAGAGGATCTGAAGATCGCCAGGCGCCACGCGCTTCTGAACGAGCACGGGTACAGCGTGCCCGTCACCCTGCAAAGCAGCTAGGACGCGCATGATGAAAAGCGTCATCGCAGTATCGATGCACAAGGCGGGCAGCAGTATCGCCGACCTCATCGTGACGGATTTCCTGCGGGAAAAAGGGTACCGTATTGACCGCGTGGCCCTTAGGGTCATGGAATCACCGCTTCAGGAGCCTGAGTTCTTCGCCCAGTATGCGCCGAACATGACACCGCAGGACACGTATTTCGGGATGGCGCGTCACCCCGGAACGCACGATCTGGACATGTTTGATCGATATCGCGTCGTTTCGCAGATGCGTGATCCGCGTGATTGCATCGTCTCGGCCTATTTCTCGTTTCGACAGAGCCACATCATGCCCACGGACATATCCAAGGCGCAGGAATTCGCGGCGCAGCGCTCTCGTCTGGCAACGAAGGACATCGACACCTATGCCATGGAGGCGGCTCCGAAATATCTTGCCCGATGCACCAAGATGCGGCGCATTCTGACCGACTGTCCCGATGTCCTCGCCCTCACCTACGAGTCGATGGTTCTCGATACCGAAGCCTGGCTCAACAGGATGGCCGAGTTCGTCGATCAGCCGTTGACGGAGCCGTTGCGCGCCAGACTGGGGGGCAAGATCCACTTCGCCGTCGATTCCGAAGATCCGAAACGGCACAAGCGGCAAGTCCGGCCCGGTGATCATCGTCGAAAGCTGCGGCCGGAGACGATTGAGGCGATCGACGACATCCTGAAGCCGGAACTCGACTTCTTTGGATATGCGTGTTGAAGGATGCCGCGCATGATCGGGCGGGAATGCCGTGTCCCTGTCGTCGGGACAATTCCCGGCGGGCCGGGCATCGGTCGATCCACGATAGGATGCGGGCATGGGCGATTCCGTAAAGATCTACGTCGCCGGGCACCGCGGCATGGTGGGCAGCGCCATCCTTCGCCGTCTGGAGGGCCGCGCGGCGGCAGGCGAGCCGTTGGTTCTGCTGACGCGAACCCGTGCAGAACTCGACCTGACCGACCAGAATGCGGTGCGCGATTTTATGGCCGCGGAAAAGCCCGATGCGGTGATCCTGGCCGCGGCCCGCGTCGGCGGCATCCACGCCAACGACACCTATCCGGCCGATTTCATCTACGACAACCTGATGATCCAGGCCAATGTCATCGGTGGGGCCCATGCCGCCGGCGTTACGCGGCTGCTCCAACTGGGATCGTCCTGCATCTATCCGCGCGCAGCCGCCCAGCCGATGGCAGAGGACGCGCTGCTGACCGGCCCGCTGGAGCCGACCAACGAACCCTATGCCATCGCCAAGATCGCCGGGATCAAGCTGTGCGAGAGCATGAACCGCCAGCACGGCACCGACTACCGCTCGGTCATGCCCACCAACCTCTACGGGCCGGGCGACAACTTCCACCCGGAGAATTCCCACGTCCTGCCGGCCCTCATCCGCCGCTTTCACAAGGCCGCGCGCGACGGCACCCAGACGGTGACGATCTGGGGCTCTGGCAAGCCCCGGCGCGAGTTCCTCCATGTCGACGACATGGCCCGGGCCGCGCTCTTCGTCTTCGACCTCGATTCTGCGACCTACGCCCGCCAAACGCGGCCGATGCTGAGCCACATCAATGTGGGATCTGGCCAGGACATCTCGATCCTGGAGCTGGCGCGGCTGGTGGCGCGGATCACCGGGTTCGCGGGCGACATCCGCTGCGACCCTTCCAGGCCCGACGGAACGATGCGCAAGCTGATGGATATCAGCCGCCTGACGGCCCTGGGCTGGCGGCCCGGGATCGGGCTGGAGGAAGGCGTGAAAGACACCTATCATTGGTTTCTCAAGCATCATGACCGGCTGCGTGGCTGACCCGAAGGGGGCCGTTCGCGGGAGAGTGTGGGATCCTGCGCCAAGCAGCCAGGACGTGCTTTCCGGCCCCCGCATGGATTTCCGGTCGGGTCGATCCTTGGCCACCGGTTCATACCCCACATCCGCGATCTGCCGTCCGAGCGTCTGAATGCCTTTGAACCGAAGGCCATGCCGCCAACGAAGATAAGGCCATCACGCGCCGAAGAACGCGTTGCGGATCGGACGACCGGGCGAAATCCGTGACCGGACGGCGGAGGGTCAGCATTTTCGCATGGCCGCGCTCAAACTTCTGGCCGCGATTGTCATCTACTGGAACACGGCCCGCCCGGGCGAAGCTGTCGCGCATCGCCGGCGCGCGACGCTCCCGGTCCCGCCCGAACGTCTGGCGCATACCTCACCCCTCGGGTGGGCGCACGTTCTACTGACCGGAGAATATGGCCCAAGAGGTCGTCGCCACAACTGGCTTTCGCCGCGCGACACATGAGTGGGCGAGGTGCGGGGATGATGCGTGAATTCGCTGCGGCTTCTTCCATGTCCGCTTCATCAGCATTTTGTCTTCAAGTCACGTTGGCAAAGCAGCGCCTACGCTCCTGCTATCGCGTTTTTCACGAAGCATCAGCATCGCAGGTGTGACGATCAGGGTGAGGACCGTCGCGACGACCAGGCAAACGACCGGCTTCGTCGAGAGCCTGCTGCAGCTGGTTGGCCTCGACTGGACGGTGCCTGACTTCAGCACCCTGTGCCGCCGCCAGAAGACCCTGGCCGTGAAGATACCGTATCGCGGGTCCAAGTGGCCGCTGCACCTGCTGATCGACAGCACTGGCATCAAGGTCGAGGGCGAAGGGTGCGGAGGGACCGTGGCCGCAGTGCGGCCGCGCAAGCCCGAAGCACGGAATGCTCGCAAGCATGGCGGCCCGAAACGTCGCGTCTGGCGCAAGATCCATCTGGGGATTGATGAGGAAACGCTGGAGGTTCGGGCCGTGGAGATCACGGGGAGCCACATCGGCGATGCGCCGGTGTTACCCGACCTGCTCAAACAGATGTCGACGCCCTCGGCGATCGGCAGCGTCACCGCCGACGGTGCCTGCGACACCCGCAAATGCCACGATGCCATCGCTGACCGCGGCGCTCATGCCGTCATCCCGCCCCGCAAGAACGCCAAACCGTGGACGACAGTCACCGCCGGCGCGGTCGCACGAAACGAAGCACTGCAGGCATCGCAATACCTCGGTCGTGCCCTCTGGCGACGATGGAGCGGATACCACCGCCGAAGCCGCGTCGAGACGAAGATGCACTGTGTGAAACTGCTGGGGCAGCGCCTCATGGCACGGGACTTTGACCGACAGGTTGCCGAACTGCAGGTCCGTATTGCCGTCCTGAACGGCTACACCGCCCTCGGCATATCGTTCGACCCGGGGCGACGATGGGGCTTGCCGCCATATACCACGACTTGGGCGTCAGCAGTCACCAATGCCAGGTTCTCGCAGCGTGACTGAGCCAGGAGGATGCGATCGAACGGGTCGCGGTGGAGCGGAGGCAGATCGCGAACCGCAAGATGAGGTGCCCCTAGTTTCCTAGACACCTGCCTCTTTCAGTTTCTGCTGTCTGATTTCGAAGTCAACGGGCGACAGCATGCCGTTGTTCGTGTGCTTGCGCTTCGGGTTGTAGAAGAGCTCGATGTATTCGAACACGTCCTGCCTTGCCGCTTCTCTGGTCGGATAGGTGCGACGTCTGACCCGCTCCCGTTTCAGCAACTGAAAGAAGCTTTCGGCGACCGCGTTGTCATGGCAATTGCCGCGCCGGCTCATGCTGGGTTCGAGGCCGTGCTGGCGCAGGAAGGTCTGCCATTCGCGGCTGGTGTACTGGGAGCCCTGGTCTGAATGTACCATGACCCGGTCAGTCGGCTTTCGTCGCCAGATGGCCATCAGAAGAGCTTGGAGCGCCAGATCCGTCGTCATGCGGGATTGTGCGGACCAACCGACGACGCGACGGGAGAACAGGTCGATGACGACACAGAGATACAACCAGCCTTCATGGGTCCGCAGATAGGTGATGTCGGTCACCCAGACCTGATCGGGCCGGGACGCCTCGAAGCACTGCTCCAGCCTGTTCTCGGCCACCACCGCAGGCTTGCCACCATATCGGCCGGGGCGGCGCCGATAGCCGACCTGCGCAGCGATCCCGGCCAGCGACGCCAGCCGGGCAACACGGTTCTCCGAGACCCGCTCGCCCTGGTCGCGCAGATCGTCCGTCAGCTTGCGATAGCCATAGACCTTGCCGCTGCCGGCCCAAGCCTGTCGGATCAGTTTCGTCTGACGTGCATCCTCCTGTGCGCGGTAGCTTAACGGTTCCTTAAGCCATGCATAGAACCCGCTGAAATGCACCCGCAGCACTCGGCACATGGCCCGAACGCCGAACTCTTCGCGATGCGCCCGGATGAACGCGTACTTCATTGGGACGCGCGCGCGAAGTACGCCGTTGCCTTCTTTAGAATGTCGCGCTCCTCGGTCACGCGAGCCAGCTCTCGCTTCAGACGCCGGTTCTCGGCTTCATGATCCACGCCGGGCTTTGAAACCGGTTCCGCGAACAACTTCAGCCACTTGTAAAGAGAATGCGTGCTGACGCCCAAACGCTGCGATACCTCCCGCACCGGATAACCGCGCACCGTGATCTGATGCACCGCATCCTGTTTGAACTCGTCGCTGTAATTGCTTGTCCCCATCTCGGCCTCCTCGCCTCAAAGTTAGGGGGCAAAGCGTCTACAAATCTAGGGGCACCTCAATACTCCGACCTCCGGCGTCCGCGTGGCGCGGAGAACCGGCGGCTGTCATCGCCCGGCTCGGAAAAGCCCGGCTGACCGTCTCGGACCACGGCAGCGAGCTCGCGTCGAACGCCATGCCGCCATTGGCCGCCACGCTTGCCTGCGCTCCATTCGCCCTTCCCGGCAGCGCGTTGCGCGAAACCGATGCTCACCGCAAGCGTCCTCTGACGGCCGGACAAGGTGCTGAAATCCGGCGCCACCCGGTCCGGACCCGTCAGCAGAGGTCTTCAACGAAGCCTGCCGTCTGGTGAAGCGCCCTTCCGAAGCAGTTTCACGGTCGGGCAAGCCCGGATCGCGGCACCACTGAACAGACGCGATCTGCCCCGTTCCGGAGGGGTCGGCACCTCAGTTCACCTCGCGATCGAACCAGATCGGCCGCGACACGCGGCGCTTGGGCGCCTTCCGGCAGGCAGTCCTGTCCGTCGTCGGCAGTCGATGTCGCTTCTCTCATGCGGGCCTTTTTTCGTGTGACGTCGCCCCGCGAAGCCACAACATCCTGATAAGGAGTTATACTCCGGCAGCTGCTCCTCATGGCGGATAGCGGCGAAATCCTGTTGCCGGTGCGATCACCTCTTGACCCTCGGTGCCCACAAACTTAACCCGGACAGGCCCTTGGCGAGTTGGCGGAGTGGTTACGCAGCGGATTGCAAATCCGTGTACACCGGTTCGATTCCGGTACTCGCCTCCAAATCTTTTCAAGCACTTAGCTGCCTCCTTCCTGTTCACCGTCGCGAGCGTTTACAGGTACGTTTACAGTTTGGCCGTCGCGGTGCCGCTTTTCGCGCTTCAGGAGATCGAGAACCTCGGCACTTTCGGCGGGCGAAACGGCGGCATAATGCTCGATTACTGACGCCGCGTATCGTAGCGACCAGCCCATATGGTTGGCGATCTGGTTCAAGCTCAGGCCCGCACGTAGAAGCCGCGTTGCGGCGGTCCCTCTTGTGTCCTGAAGACGCAAGGACGGATCGCTGATCCGGTCCACGATGCGGTCACGGTACCGAGCAATTGCCCGGCTCGCCGCGATGGAATTCAGCGGGACGCCCCGGTTGTTTGTCAGCAGAACAAGTTGACTTGGTGGCGTGGCGTCTAAGAGAGATTGCAGCTCAGGCGTGACAGGGATGTGGGCTACCCGGCCCCGCTTCTGGGTCCTAACGGCTTTGTTGCGCAAAGACTGGGTGAGGGATTCATCTCGTGAATCCAGCGTGGTAGCTGTCCTGCATGAGCAGACCGATCCCGCCGAGCTACAAGACAAAGAACTGGCCGGCCTACAACGAAGCGCTGAAGCAGCGTGGTTCCCTGACGATCTGGTTCGATCCGGACATGGTCTGGGTGCCGCCGCCGACCGGCAAGCGAGGCCGGCAGCCGTTATATAGCGACGCCGCGATCCAGRCATGCCTGACGATGAAAGTCCTTTTCGGCATGGCGCTCCGACAGACGACCGGGTTCATTGAAAGCCTCCTGCGCCTGGTCGGCCTCGACTGGGCGGTGCCCGACTTCAGCACACTGAGCCGGCGCCAGAAGACCTTGTCCGTGACTATTCCCTACCGCGGCTCAGATGGGCCGCTGAACCTGTTGATCGACAGCACCGGCATCAAGGCAGAGGGTGAAGGCGAGTGGAACGCCCGCAAGCATGGCGGCGCGAAACGCCGTCTATGGCGCAAGATCCACATCGGCGTCGACGAACRSACGCTGGAGATCCGAGCCATCGAGATCACCGGAAGCAACGTCGGGGACGCGCCCATGCTGCCCGAGTTGCTCAACCAGATCCCCGCCGGCGTGGAGATCGGATCGATCAYCGCTGACGGAGCCTACGATACGCGCAAGTGCCATGACGCCGTCGCCGACCGCGGCGCCCATGCCGTCATACCGCCGCGCAAGAATGCCAAGCCGTGGAAGCCATCAACCCCAGCCGCCATTGCCCGGAACGAGGCTCTGCGCGCATCGAGATACCTCGGCCGCGCCATCTGGCGAAAATGGAGCGGATACCACCGCCGGAGCCGCGCCGAGACGAGACGAAGATGCATTGCCTGAAGCTACTGGGGCAGAGCCTCATGGCGCGCGACTTCGATCGCCAGGTCGCCGAACTTCAGATCCGCGCCGCCGTGCTGAACGGCTACACCGCGCTCGGCATACCCATCACAGAGCCTGTGGGATAAGTGCGTCCGGGGAAAGGGGAAGTCCGGGATTTACGGTCTTTGCGCAACAAAGCCCCAGCAAAGTCGTCTGTCTCTATCGAAGCTCGGTGGAGCCGCGCGAACCGCGTGAGCGCGAGACCGAGAGATGCTTGCTCGTGAGGTCCCCAGTTAAGCGGCGTCGTACCGAGGGCCAGAGGATGCTCGCCATCGGCTATCCGTTGGATGCGGTCTGGCACCCGGTTCCGACTTTTCCAGGTGGAAATGGTGCTTTGGCCAACCATGAGGTAGCGGGCGAGTTCAGCTTCGTTTTGAGCGCCAAAGCGTCTCTTCAGCTTGTCGATCGTGCTTTCGACGACGCCGCCCATCGCAATACCTCACGATGTTCACAATCCGAAGTACATACTTCACATGCGAAGTCTGAGAAACTCCTGTGTTCGATGTGAATACTAACCCGTCCCCTGAGCTTTTGAAAGCGGTCCGCGCGGTCTTGGTGCTGCGCGGAAGCTCGCTAAGCCAGTGGTCAGCCGAAAACGGCGTAAAGCTTCAGAATCTCACCAAAGCATTGCTTGGCGACTGGGATGGGCCCCGCGCCCAGGAACTTCGACATCGCATCATTTCAGACCTGTTCGGAGACGAGCCGGATGCAGGTTAAGGTCCGGGAATTGCTCGGTGTTGGTCGAATACCGGCACATCGAACGTCAGCATCAGAATGGCTAAGGCGCTCAGCTATCCATACCGGAACCGGCATCGGCAATGGCGGGTCCTGCGAAACCGTTCGCCTTGCCGACCTTCCCCAGCCGGAGCGTCGGGCGTATCTCGACCGCTAGGCCGAAGATGCCGGAGTCGAGCCGGGCGCGCATGACGACACTGCCCATATCGAGCTGTTGAAGGCGCCCTTGAAGGCGCAGGAGAGAGCGCATGACAGCGCCGTGAAGCTCCTGTTCATCGTGAAGCGGGAGAGCGTCGACCTGACCTGGCCGGAGATCGAGGAAGCCGGCCGGAAGACCTTCGGAGCCTTCCCATCGCGCAACACGGTGAAGGACTGGAAGCGCCGGACAGACGGCATCGCGCCCGCGAACTGGGCGCCCGCGCTGGCGCCGAGCTGGTCGGGCGGCGGCGTCGGCGATCCGGTCTCGGCCGAGGCTATGGCTCGGATGCTGGACCTGATGAAGCTGTCGGGCAAGAACCGGAGCGGCTGGTCGCTCAAGCACGCGCATCGGATGGTCGCCGAGGAGGCCGCGCGCAAAGGCTGGGACTGGCCGAAGCTGCACACGGTACGGCGGCACTGGAACGCCCTCGACCCGAACGAACGGCTCTTCGCCACGCTCGGAGAAGAGCGGTTCACTGACCGCATTCACATGCACCAACCCCAGCACAGCGGGAGCATGGCTGCGATGGATGCCGTCCACGGCGACGGCCGCGAGTTCAAGGTGCGKGTCCGCTGGCCGGATGGATCGGTCGGGTGCCCCTGGGTGGTCGCCCTGGTGGATTACGCCAGCCGCAGGAC
>NZ_JQEY01000026.1 GCF_000743715.1 Palleronia rufa | reverse complement strand
TCTTTTTTTGACGGGTGGCCCGGGCGGCGCACGAAGGCCCAGACGGTGCGGTAGTCGACCTTGAGCCCGCGCTCGGCCAGTTCCACCACCAGTCCGCGCAGTGTGAACGGCTCCGTTATCCGCTCCAGAAGCCACGCCTCATGCCCGCCTGCAATCTTGCGTGGCGGGTGGCCGCCTGTCCCTGCCGGAGCGCAACTCCCGGTCGCACGCAAACGCTGCGACCACTTCACAACACTGGACGGAGCCACATCCAGGGCCGCTGCGACCTGACGCACGCTCTCGCCCCCCAACAGCCGCGCCATTGCCCTCTCTCGAAGGTCCATTGAAAGTGCTCTACCCACTACTCGCCCTCCATCTTGTGGTCGGCAACAGTGAATCACCAAAATGCAGGCCTGTGAATCCTCTATCGATTCAGGCTGATTTCATCCCGCTCTAATATCATGGACTTTTCAACAGCAAACGTTTTTGACGGTATTCTGAACGGGATCAAGCCTTGTTGATCTCGAAATTGTACTAGATATCAATAAGGTATGATAGGTTATGACAATCGAGTGGGAATGACCCAGTCCTGCGGCGCACGCCCCGAGCGGCACCTTCCGGAGCCGAGGTGTGACGAGCCTGCCGAACGGCGGACCTGTCCGTAGGGTCGGCGACCCGCATCGACGGGTCCGACGACCGTGAGAAGCTTCGCCCGCCCGTCGGCCATGAGCGTGCCAACCGGGGACGTCACCGCACCCGGGCGTGTCTCTCCGCTCTTGAGCGTTCCGGGCCTTCGGGTGCATCGCACCGATGTGGCGGGCCAAGGTCCCCGGCCGGCGCTCCGGACCCGGTCGCTTGCGCGACCCGGAACCTTCACATCCGTCCTTTCCACGGAACGACCTTCCGTTCGACGAAGCGCATCAGCAGGTCGAACGAATAGGCGATCGCGGCGATCACGATGATCCCCATGATCACGGTGGAGGTCTGCAGGAACTGCGACGCCGACAGGACCATGTATCCCAGCCCCTCGGTCGCGGCGACCATCTCCGCGGCGACGAGCGTCGTCCAGCCGAAGCCGATGCCGATGCGCATGGCGGTCAGGATCTCGGGCAGGGCCGACGGCAGGATCACGTGCCGCATGACCTGCCAGCGGGAGGCCCCGAAGGAATAGGCGGCGTGGATCTGCTCGATCGCGGCCGACCGGACGCCGGCACGTGCGCCGAGCGCGACCGGCGCGAATACCGAGAGGAAGATGAGCAGCACCTTCGAGGTCTCGCCGATTCCGAACCAGATGATCATCAGCGGCAAGTAGGCGAGCGGCGGGATCGGCCGGTAGAACTCGATCGGCGGGTCGAAGATGCCCCGGATGGCCGGGCTCATACCCATGGCGATGCCCAGCGGAATGCCCAGCAGGCAGGCAAGCAGGAACGCCCCGAATACCCGTCCGGTCGAAACCAGCGTGTGGCGCAGCAGCGACGTGTTGGTGAAGCCGTTCTGCCAGACATCGACGAACTTCGTGACGATGGCGCCGGGCGATGGCACGAAGAGGGGCTTGACCCAGCCCATCCAGGTGACGAGCCACCAGGCGAAGAGCAGCGTTGCGATCGACAGGATCGACAGCCAGATCGTTTCGCCCTGCCCCGGTACGCCGTAGGTCTCGCCGGGTTTCGTCGGCCGCGCCCGCATGAGCCAGGAGAAGGCCCCGGTGCGCGGGTTCACGCGGGCTTCCGTGGCCGGGGACAGGTCGGGATCGTCGGTCATCACGCGGCCTCCTCGTCGGCAAAGATGATCTTGAGGACCTCCTCGCGCAGTTCGATGAAATCCCGCGATGCCTTGACCTGGCGCGCTGCCTCTCCGCCAAGAAACCGCCGGGAGAACGGCAGATCGAAGCGGTGGGCGATGCGCCCGGGCCGTGGCGACATGACGATGAGCCTTGTGCCCATGAAAAGCGCCTCTTCCACGGAATGGGTGATGAAGAAGACCGACTTGTGGGTCTCTTCCCAGATGCCCAGGATCAGCTCCTGCGCCTTCTCGCGGGTCAGCGCGTCGAGCGCGCCGAGCGGCTCGTCCATCAGCAAAAGCTTGGGATCGCAGGTCAGCGCCCGGGCGATCCCCACGCGCTGCTGCATCCCGCCCGAGAGCGCATAGACGGGAGAGCCCTCGAACCCGTCCAGCCCCAGAAGCGAGATGAATTTGTCTGCCGTCCGGTAGCGGCGCTTGGAGTCGACGCCCTGCAGCTTGAGGCCGAAGGCCACGTTCTCCCGCACGTCCAGCCATGGCAGCAGGGCGTGCTTTTGAAAGACCACGGAGCGGTCGGCACCCGGCCCGGAGACCCGCTCGCCGTCGAGCAGGACCTCCCCCGACGTGGGCGCGAGGAACCCCGCGATGAGGTTCAGCAACGTCGATTTCCCGCATCCCGACGCGCCGAGCGCGACGATGAATTCATTCTCGCCCATCGTGAGGTTGATGCCCCGGAGCGCCTCCACGGGGTCGCGCCCCTCGGCCGACGGATAGATGACGGACGCGTCGTTGATCGCCAGTCCCATGAAGGTTCCCCCGGCTGTTCGGGGCGGCGCGGGCCGAACCCGCGTCCGACCCGGGTCCGATCAGTTGGCGGCGGCGGCTTCGGCGATGCTGGTGTTGACGAACGGCGTGTAATCGTCCGCCGCATTGTCGATCCGCCCGGCTTCGACCAGGAATTCCGCCGTCGCCTTCATGGTGTCGGCGGCGCTGCCCAGCCACTTTTCGCCCAGCTGCTCGGACAGCGGCACGAAGGTGAAACCTTCGAGGATGCCGGGGATCTGTGCCGGATCGGCACCGGTTTCCTGAGCGATCGTCGTCACCGGCTCGCTGTCTTCGGTCCAGGCGGACGGGTCCTCAAGATAGGCCGCGTTGGCCTTGTCCATCGCCTGCGCGAAGGCCACAAGGCTGTCCGCGTTCTGACTGGCGAACTCCTGGTTCACCACCCAGCCGTCGAAGGTGGGATACCCCCATTCGGCGGTCTGGTCCGCGCCGACAAGCCGCGTGCCGCTTTCCATGATCTGGCTCTGGACGGGCTGCCAGATGAACGCCGCGTCGATCGCGCCCTGACCCCAAGCGGCGGCGATCTGGTCCGGCGGCATGTTCATGATCGTCACGTCGGATTCCGCGATGCCAGCGTGATCGAGGGCTCCCATGAGAGAGAAATGCGCGGTCGAGCCGACCGGGACGGCGATCCGCTTGCCCGAAAGGTCTTCGACCGACGCGATCCCGGCGTCGTCGCGCACGATGAGGCTCTCGGCCTGGCCGATGACCTGCGCCACCATGAAGAGCTGCAGATCGACCCCCTGGCTTGCCGCGATGGCCAGCGGCGATGAACCGAGTTCGGCCAGCACGATGTCCCCGGAGGCCATGGCCGCGATCACCTCTGCGCCGGAGGCGAACTGCCGCCATTCGATGTCCCAGCCGGTGGCTTCCTCGAAAGCGCCAGAGGCGCGCGCGGCCTGCATCGGTGTCGGGTTTCCGAACTGCCCTATCGTGACGCTCTGGGCCGAGACGGCGCCCGACCAAAGCCCGAGCGCCACGGCTGCCGGAACGAAGACTGTGGAGAATTTCATGATGCCATTCCTCTGCTGATTTGGGTTCGTGTCGACCCTTGTGTATCTTTCTTTACGGTGTCGTTCGCGGCTGCAACGATGGCGCGCACCAGAATGTCGAGCGTGTCGACACAGCGCGCGCCCGGCGCGGCGCAATCGGCAAGAAGAGAGAATTCTGTGCAGGCGACGAACTGCAGCTCTGCCCCGGCGTCCAGCAGCTCTGCCGAAGCGGCGCGCACCGCCGTCGCGGCACGGGGCGTCGGACCGGCGGATTTGATCTCGCGGATCGCCGACAGCAGGCTGTCGTCCTGCGCTGGGTAGAGTGCGGTCAAACCGTGTTCGGACAGGGCCGGCTCGAAAAGCGCCGTCTTCCGGATCGCGGGGGATCCCAGGATGCCGACGCGGCCGTTCGCCGGTGCAAGCTCCAGCGCGCGGCGCGCCGAAAGCGCGATCATGTCCAGAAACGGTATCGCGACGGCCCCGCGGATGGCTGCGGCGAAATGATGCGCGGTGTTGCACGGCATCGCCAGTGCCTTCGCGCCCGCCGCTTCCAGCCGGCGGGCCATGTCGGCCAGGACCGGCCCCGGATCGTCGCCCCGCCCCTCGATCAGCCGCGCGATGCGCGACGGCACCTGGGGGTTCTGGTCGACGATCAGCGGCACGTGGTCGGAGTCGTCGCGGGCGGGCACCGCCTCGATCACGCGCTCCATCAAAAGCACCGTCGCTTCCGGACCCATCCCGCCCAGGATGCCGATGCGCCTCATGCCGCCCCCGCCAGGTCCGACCGATCGGCCGCCGCAAGAAGCACCTCCGCGATGACCTCACAATCGTCGATATCGAAGGTCAGCGGCAGCCGCATGTCGAAGAGCACAGCCAGCAGCGCATCCGTCCGTGGCAGCGCCTGCGCAGGCATGTAGCGCCAGCTATGGTGGGTCGAGGTGAAACCCGCCGGCTCCGGCGCCCCGAACCACTTCAGTTCCACACCATCCGCCGCCGCGCGCGACACGAAGCCGGCGGCGTTCCGGTCAGAGATTCCGGGGATCAGGAACTGGATAGAGGATCCGACGTAGCCCTCCTGCGACGGACGCCTGGGCAGCCGGATCGCCGGATGCGCGGCGAGCCGCGCGGCCAGGTGGTCGTGCAGCCGGTTCCAGCGACGCACGTTCCCGTCAAGTCGCGCGATCTGCGGCCGCAGGAGTGCCGCGCGCAGATTGTCCATGCGGGCCGAAAGGTTCGGCGTCTCAAGCCGGACCGCGGCGTAGGCGTCCGGTCCGGGTCCGGCGCCGTGCCGGTCGTGCAGCATGTAGGACCCCGACAGGATCGTCGCCCGCGCCATGAAGTCGGCATCGTTTGAGGTGAGCAGCCCGCCCTCTCCCGCGTTCATGTGCTTGTAGGTCTGCGTGGAGAAGCATCCCGCCAGGCCGAAGTTTCCGGACCGCCGCCCGGACCAGGTCGCACCCATGGTATGTGCGCAATCCTCGATCACGGTGAGATTTCGCGCCGCCGCGATCTCCATGAGCCGGTCCATGTCGCAAAGATGGCCGCGCATGTGGGACAGCAGCAGATGCGTCGCGCCGCAGGCCTGCGCCTTGTCCTGGAGATCGTCGAGGTCGATGACAAGGTCCGGCGTGATCTCTACCAGCGCGGCGCGGGCGCCGACCCCGGCGATGGCGCCGGGCACGGGCGCGAGCGTGAAGGCATTCGACAGGACGACGCTGCCCGGTCCGACGCCGGAGGCGCGCAGGGCGATCTGCATCGCCTGACCGCCCGACGCGACCGCCAGGCAGTAGCGTGCGCCCTGCCATTCGGCGTAGTCGCGTTCGAGCGCAGCCGCTTCCGCCATCTCTCCCGGAACCGTGTTGTAGCGGTGCAGCCGGCCGGACCGCATCACCGCCAGAGCCGCCGCGACACCGTCCTCGGAGATCGGCTCCTGCTGCGTGAAGCTGCTGGTGAAGCGCGGACCGGGCACCGCTACTCGGCCGCCATCCGCTCGGACTGGCCGAACCAGCTCTGATACCCGAAAAGCGCCGCCGACCCCCCGGTATGGAGAAACGCGATCCTCTCCCCCTTGGCGAACTTTCCCCTGCGGCAGTAGTCGATCAGCCCGGCCGCACCCTTGCCCGAGTAAACCGGATCGAGCAGGATGCCCTCCAGTTCCGCGAACATGCGGATGGCCTCCAGCGTGTCCTCACGCGGGATGCCGTAGCCTTCTCCGACGTAATCGCAATCGGCGACGACGTCCTCACGCGCGACGACGCCGGGACAGCCAAGCTTCTCCGCCGTCCGGCAGGCAAGATCGTAGACGTTCTGCTCCTGCTTTTCGCGCGGCGCACGCACGCCGAACCCCATCAGCGGGATCCCCGCGTTGATCGCCTTCAGCCCGACGATCAGCCCGGCCTGGGTTCCCGCGCTCCCGGTGGCGGTCACGATGCGGTCGATCGCCATGCCGCGGTCGTTGGCCTGGCCCACGAGTTCGTAGGCGCAGTTCACATAGCCGAGCGCCCCCGTCGGGTTCGAGCCGCCGCCGGGGATGCTGTAGACCTTTCGCCCCTCCGACCGGAGCCGTTCGGCCAGCGCCTCCAGCTCTGCGGCCATGTCGGCACCGCCCGGACGCGTCTCGGTCGCGGCGCCGTGCAGATGGTCGATGAGCACGTTGCCGTTGCCGGTGTAGTTGGGATCCGTGGAGCCGGTCCGGTCCTCAAGCAGCAGATGGCACCCCATACCCATGCGCGCGGCGAATGCGGCCGTCTGCCGGCAATGGTTGGACTGCGTCGCACCCTGGGTGATGATCGTGTCGGCGCCCTCGGCCTCGGCCTCGGCGATGAGGAATTCGAGCTTGCGGGTCTTGTTGCCGCCCGTCGACATGCCAGTGCAGTCGTCCCGCTTGATCCATATCTCCGGGCCGCCGAGCGCGGCGCTCAGCCGGTCGAGCCGCTCCAGCGGCGTGGGCAGATGCGCAAGAAACTTCCGGGGAAAACGCGCAAGATGCATGTTGCGTCCATTCTTGGGTACATTCGCTACACGAATGAAAGCGCGCTTCGATGCCCGATGCAAATGCGAATCTCTCCTGCTAACATTCCCGTCGTGCAACTTGGGGGACGAACGGTGCGGCTCGACTGGCTGGAGGACATACTGGCGGTGGCCGAGACCGGTTCCTTTTCGGAAGCCGCGGAACGGCGACACCTGACGCAATCGGCGTTTTCGCGCCGTATCCGGCAAATCGAGGACCACCTGGGCGTCGATTTGTTCGACAGGACACGAAAGCCGGTCCAACTGCGCGATACGCTGGTGGAGCAGCGCGACCGGATCGGCGAACTGGCGCGGATGCTTCACCAGCTGGCCGACGATCTGCGCCATGGCGACCGGATGGCCGGCAACCGGATCGTGCTGGCAAGCCAGCATGCGCTGACGGCGTCGCTGACGCCCAAACTCGTCCGGCGCCTGCAGGCGCGCCACGCCAATATCCACGTGCGGCTGCGTTCGGCCAATCTCGACGGGTGCTTCGCACATCTGCTGTCGCGCAGCGCCGATGTCGCCATCGTCTATTTTCCCGCTGACGAAGGCGTGGAAGCGCAGCCGGAGTATATCGAGACGGCGGTGATCGGCCGCGACCGGCTCATTCCCGTCTCGGACCCGAAGACGGCCCTGACCATCGCCGGTTGGCGTCCGCAGACGGCGCTGCCGCTGATCGCCTATCCGGGGGAGGTCTTTCTGGGCCGCGTGCTCGACCGGTCCGTGTTGCCCGAGATCCGGGCGGACCGGCCGATTTCCCCCAAGGTAGAGACCGCCCTGACCGTCGCCGCGCTGGAACTCGCCTCGGAAGGGATCGGCATCGCCTGGGTTCCTGAATCCCTGGCGGCCGGGTGGCTGTCAGCGGGTCGTGTCGTCGATCTGTCGGATCGGCTGCCGACGTCTCTGCTCGGTGTCGCCGCCGTCCGGGTGCGCGGCACCGTGTCGGCCGCAGCCGCCTCCGTCTGGAACGAGCTGGCCCGCTCGCATTGAGGGGCGCCGATGCGACCGTGTCCGGCCGCGATCGTCGGGGCGCGCCTTGCATGTCGAACGACGCACCGCCGCACTGCCAAGACCGGCGCGGGCGGCGCGAATGCGTGGGGAGCCGACGCGGCGGCCTTGGTTCAGGACCGTCGCCGGCACCGCATGGCACGTGCCGGACGCGCGGCGTCGGTGGCGGCCACAGGTCAGTGTGACAACGTGCATCGAGGTCGTGCCTCTGGAGGTCCGGGAATTTCGTCGAACTCCGATTTGCGGGTCCGGGGTTTCAGGCATCAGTGCGGCTTAAAAATTGCGCAAAAAGGCGACTCAATGCGCCGAAGACCGCCGGATTGGCACAGAATGAGCTCTACGGAAAATGTCCGCACGGCATGTCCGGAAGGCGGAGCGAAAACATGACGTGTTTCGGCACGCCGGTGAAAACAATCGGCGCTCGCCGGTTCGACATGGAGGCGCCGGGCAGTTGGACCGGCAACCCTGAGCGGACGCTTTGGACGACCATCCGGAGAAGGTGAACAACTGCGGCCCGCCGGGCGCGGTCTCGAACGATTGCAATGAGAACCAGGCGCCGGTCCAGATCGGCAGATGCGCGACGTGGATCGACGCCACCGCCGACACCGGCCGCGTTTTCCACCCTGGCCTGCTGCCGATCCTGTGGACATGGCGATAAAACCGTGACCAGGGAGGGTGCGACCTGACGGAAGTTCAGCAGGTTCAGAATCGAGGCGGTCAAGTTGGTGACCAAGCGGGGTGTTTCGGTTTCTCAGGCGTGCCGGGGATCTGGAACGTGCAGAGAGCGCGCTGCGTCGCTGGATGCGTGAGGCGGCCTCGACACCTGCAACGGCCTTCCGCCCCAACGGGCAGCAGCGCGCCGAACTGGCCGAGATCGCGGCCCTGAAGAAAGAGTCCGCCACGCTCAAGGCGGAGCGTAACATCCTGGAAAGAGGTGAGACCGTTTTCCGCCATCGGTCCGGGACAATGGTCGAACGCCTGCCGCGCGCGGGAGGCGGAACGACGCTCGTTTTCGTTGCGAAGCATCGGCATATCTGGCCCCCCTCCCGGCGGATTTGGCGTCGCCAGATCGCCTGCCGGGCAATGGTCAGCCGGATGTGCGGTGTGCTGGGCATCTCCGGTCGGGCTTTCACGCCGGGCTCAGGCGCCCGATCACCGCCCGGGCGGGCTAGGACGCGAAGCTTGCCGCGGAGAGCGACGGGGGACGTTGCCGGCCTGTCGGTCGGGGATCGCGTCGCAGTCGATCCGATGGGATCTGCGCGGCCTGAGGCCCCTGCCGCCGGGGCAATCTCTGCGCATCTTCAGAAACCCAAGGCATCACCCCGGACGGAGGAGTCCGCCAAACTCGCCGTTATCCGCGCGGATGATGTCGTATCGGTCGGTGATATGCCTTACTTGCCGCCTCATCGGAACCGACGGGCTGCCCCTCGACGGCGTCTCTGTCGTGAATCCGGGGTCCGGACGATAGGATACCGATCTTCGCGGCACGGCCGGTCGGGCTGCTGATCGGCCGGGTCCTTCGCGGGCGCGATGTTTTCCAGGCAGCGTTCGTCGGTGTCGACACCGGACGCCTTGGACCTGCAATGCGCTTCGGGCACAGCGCCGTCGCCAGTGGTTCATCGGCGTCGAGAACATGCGCACGGGGAACGACCTGCCCGTGACCGTCCCTGGGAATGCGGATGTGGCGGCGGACCTCAACCGCTACCTGGTCGATGGCGGTGCCTGTAGTCCGCCCGGCCGCCCTCGGAGCATATTGATCTTCCTCCGTTCGAAACTTTCCGGCGGCAGATCACGCTCGCCGGGGCCGTTCCCTCAACCACAACCTTCCGGCGGCTCCGGACCCGATCCGCGCAAGCGAACCTGCTATCGCGCGGCTGTTACGGCTTTGCCGACCGGCGAAGTTACCGGGATATTGGGCGGACAAGAGCCCGCCGCCGCGTTGAAAGTCTATGCAACCTTCGACCGATGACGGCAGGGCTGTTCTGCGGGACGGCCCGGCATGTCAGCCGCCGAGTTCGGACTTCACGATGGTCTCGATATCGTCGAGCGAATGATTGGTGAGGGTTTTCGGCACCTCTCCGATCACTCTTTTCTCGACCTCTGAATGGATCTTGCCCCGCAACTCACCCAGTGTGCCGTGGGCCGCGACGATCACCAGGCTGTCGAACGCGCCCCTGTGCGCCTTCTCATAGAGCATATCCGCCAGGTCGTCCGCGAACCGATCCTTGGCCAGCTGGTGCCAGTCGGTATCTTCCACGGCGGACCGGTGCACACCGCTCCCGTCGTTGAACCGTCCGCGACGGTTGGCGGCCTGCTCGCGGTTCGGGGGGTTCTCCTGTTCCTCCTTGGTCAGCACGGTGAGGTACGGATCCTCGTGATCGGTCTGGTTCTCAAGCACCAGCGCCTTTTCGCCGTCGGCGATGAGCACCCACGTTCCTTTGGTCAGCCGTGCCATGTCACTCCTCCTCGCCGGTGCCGTGATGCCCGCCGAGGTTGCCCTCGCCCTCTTCGTCCGCCTTGGTCACCCGTTCGATGCCTTCGCCCTGCTTTGCGGCGCTTTCCTCGGCGCGGGTGCCGACCTTGCGCTCCAGCTCGCCCTGGGCGCGGCCGGAGTGATCGGGTGTGGCGACCTTGTCATCGACGAACTGCTCCGTCTCGCTGGTGCCGTCCTTGGATCTTTGGCGTTCGGCCATGGAAATCTCCTGTGTTCTTTCGCGGGACCAACCGGCGGCGGGGACGATGGGTTCCGCCCTACCCTTCGCCGCGGGCCCGGTCGATCAGCCAGGCAAGCGCCGCGGCCTCTGCCACACGCGCGCGCGTTCCGCCGATCCTGATCACAAGGGGGGCCGCGTCTTCCAGCCGGTCCCAGAGCCAGTCCGCGACGGCGCCGGTCCGCGCCTCGTCGCTCAGCGCCAGGCTGAGGGTCAGCCGGAGCGCGTCGCCGCCGCCCAGAACATGCTCCAGAGAGATCACTTGAAGTGCCGCGCCGTGGGGCATCGCCATCGGCGCGCGCAAGATCGCTGTGGTTTCCGCGTCGATCTGATCCAGCACGATGAGCATGGCGCATCGGGAGGCGAAACAGGTCCCTGCGTCAAGTCCCGGCTTCAGGCGCAAGCCCCGAAAGGTGCGGGACAATCGCGGCGCCGTCCATCTGGATGCGAAAGGCAGGCACAGTCACTCCGGCGCGCGTGCAAAAGGCCGGCCCCGAAGGACCGGCCCCCCACGTCGCACATCGACGGGACTACATGCGGCTGGCGACGTTCTCCCAGTTCACCAGCTTGTCGAGGAAGTTCGACAGGTACGCCGGACGCTTGTTGCGGAAGTCGATGTAGTAGGAATGCTCCCACACATCGCAACCCAGGAGTGCCGTCTGGCCGAAGCAGAGCGGGTTCACCCCGTTCTCCGTCGAGGTGACCTTGAGGCTGCCGTCGCCGTCCTTTACCAGCCAGGCCCAGCCAGAGCCGAACTGACCGCCACCGGCAGTGGAAAACTCATCCTTGAACTTGTCGATGCTGCCGAAGCTGTCGGTCAGCGCGGTCTCCAGTTCGGACGGCATCTTGCTCTCGCCGGGACTCATCATCTCCCAGAACTGGCAGTGATTCCAGTACTGCGAGGCGTTGTTGAATAGCCCGGACTGCGCCACGGCGCCCTTGTCGTAGGTGCCCTTGACGATATCCTCGATCGACTTGCCCTCCCACTCGGAGCCCTTGACCATATCGGCGGTCTTGTCGGCATAGGCCTTGTGGTGGATATCGTGGTGGTACTCCAGCGTCTCTCGGCTCATGCCGTCATCGGCCAGCGCATCGTGGGAATATGGAAGGTCTGGAAGTTCGAAAGCCATCGGAAGTCCTCCGGTCAGGAATGTCATCGGAACCGGAGCGGGTGCAGTTGCTACCCGCTTCGGTCCGTCACGCGAAAAACGACATAGACCAAGGGATGTTCCGGGAAAGACTCAGAATGCGCCGATTTCGCCGCCCCGGCGGGCGCTGAGCGACAGCAGATCGAAGACGTAGCGCCCGACGGAGCGGAAGCAGATCACATGCGCCGTCCGGGGCCCCGATAGCCAGAGCGCCGCGGGAACCTGCGCCACGCGGGTTCGGCGCACCGTGTTCACCGGCAGGGTGACCGCGTCGATGGGCGCGACCTTGGCCAGGATCTCCCGCACAGCCGCACCTTCGAGACGGATCGCCGCGCGCATGTCGGACACGTCTAGCGCCAGGTGATGGCGGTCGCCCATCGCCCGGGACAGGGAGGAAAGCGCATCCGCGCCCTGCCCGCGCGCGAGCGAGATGAGCAGCTCGTCCGGGGCCATCCAGGCGATCCAGGCGCTGTCGGAAGTGCTCAGCCCAAGGGGGCCGGGCATGGCGGCATGGGCGATGCGCTCGACGGCATCGGCAAGGCCCGGATCGGACAGATCGCCCTTGAGCTGGATCATGTCGCGGGGCGCATCCTCTGCGACCGTCACATAGCCGTCGGACCGGGCCTGGGCGAGCGGGGTGGCGTGGTCAGACATCCTGACGGGCTCCTTGCTTGTCGTAGAACACCGGATCGACGATCCGTGCGGTGTGAACCTTGCCGTCGGTTCCCGGAAACGTAACGGTCTCTCCCATCCGGTCGGGGCCGTTCAGGATCAGCCCCATAGCGATGCCCCGCTTCAGCGTCGGGCTGTAATAGGTTGATGTGACGCGCCCTTCCGTCTTTCTCTGGCCATTGGCGTTGCGGTCGTCGAGCGCGGCATAGGCGCCGTCGGGCAGTACCCCGCCGTCGAGCGTCTCCAGCCCGACCAGCTTCCAACGGTCGGGATCCGTCATGTGGCTGCGCTGCTGTCCGCGCTTGCCGATGAAATCGTCCTTTTTCTTGGAGATCGCCCAGTGAAGTCCCAGGTCCTGCGGAATCACGGTGCCGTCCGTCTCATCCCCGATCATGATAAAGCCTTTCTCGGCGCGCAGGACGTGCAGCGCCTCGGTCCCGTAGGGCATGACGCCCATATCGGCGCCGGCCTCCAGCAGCCGGTCCCAGAGCGCGCGCCCCAGATTAGCGGGCACCGCGACCTCATAAGACAGCTCACCGGAAAAGGAGATGCGGAACACGCGCACCGGCAGGTCCGCCAATGTGCCATCGCTCCAGGTCATGAAGGGCATCGCGTCGCGCGACAGGTCCATCCCGCCGAGCCTGTCCAGCACATCCCGCGCCCGGGGGCCGACAACGGCGATCTGCGCCCATTGCTCCGTGACGTTTGCGGTATGGACCTTGAGGTCCCACCACTCGGTCTGAAGCCACTCCTCCATATGGGCGTGGATCCGGTCCGCGCCACCGGTGGTGGTGTGGCAAAGGAACGTGTCCTCCGACAGCCGCGCTACCACGCCATCGTCCATCAGGAACCCGTTTTCGGAACACATCAGCCCGTAGCGGCAGCGGCCCACGGCAAGGGTGGACATCATGTTGGTGTAGAGCAGGTCCATGAAGCGGCCCGCGTCCGGACCCTTGACCACGATCTTGCCCAGGGTAGAGGCGTCCAGCAGCCCGACGTTTTCGCGGACATTGCGGATCTCGCGAGAGACCGCGGCACGGATGTCCTCGCCGTCGCGCGTGTAGCAGTAGGGACGGCGCCAATGGCCGACCGGCTCCCATGTGGCGCCGTTGGCCTCATGCCAGTCGTGGAGCGGCGTGCGCCGGAGCGGCTGGAAGATCTCTCCGCGCGCCTCTCCGGCGATGGAACCCATGGAAATCGGTACGTAGGGGGGACGGAAGGTGGTGGTCCCGACGTCGGGGATGGGCCGGCCAACCGCATCCGAAAGCACAGCCAAGCCGTTGATGTTGCTAAGCTTCCCCTGATCCGTGGCCATGCCCAGCGTGGTGTAGCGCTTGGCGTGCTCGACGCTGACGAACCCCTCCTGCGCGGCAAGCTGGATATCCGACACTTTCACGTCGTTCTGGTAATCCAGGAACATCTTGGACCGCAGGGCCGGCCCCGCGCGTTCCGGCATGATCCAGGTGGGCCGCGGCAGACGCTCGACCGGTTGCGTAACGGGCGTGTCGGCCTGACCCAGGCAGGCGGCGGCGTCCATATGCCCCGCCGCCGTGCCGATGGCCGACACCATGCCCGTGCCGTCCGCCCCCACCGGCGGGCGGTCGGGATCGGGGGCGAAAAAGCCGCGCTCGTCGTTCCAGGTCAGCTTGCCGCCGCAATGGGACCACAGGTGCGGGACCGGAGACCAGCCGCCCGACATGGCCACCGCGTCGCAGGCGATGCGCCGCGTCGGTGTGCCGTCGCCGGTCACGTCGCAGACCAGCACCCGCTCGACCCGCCCTGTACCTTCCGCGCGCAGTCCCGAGCCGGTGACGATCTCCACCCCGCGGTCGCGGACGCGGGTGGGCAGCGCACCGGTGACCTGAGAGCGGGCGTCGATCACCGCCGGCACCTCGACGCCCGCGTCGAGCAGCGCCAGGGCCGTGCGGTAGGCGTCGTCGTTGGTGGTGACGATGACCACGCGGCGGCCCGGCGTCACGGCGTAGTCGCACACATAGTCCCGCACGGCGGAGGCCAGCATGACGCCCGGCAGATCGTTGCCGGCAAAGGCCAGCGGACGTTCGAGACCGCCCGTGGCGGTGACGATATGGCCCGCGCGGATCTTCCAGAGACGGTGGCGCGGGGCGTCGGCGCCGGGGCGGTCGTCGGCCACGCGCTCATGGGCGGTGAGATAGCCGTGGTCGTACACGCCCGCGCCCATCAGGCCGCTGCGCAGGGTCACGCTGTCCATGGCCGACAGGTCGTCCACCGCGCGGGCGACCCATGCGGCGGGATCCAGACCGTCGATCGTGGTCCCGTCAATCGCGCCATCGGTGACGGTGCGCCCGCCCCAGATCGTGTCCTGTTCCATCAGCAGAACGCGCCGCCCGGCGCGTCCGGCTTCCAGAGCGGCGGCAAGGCCCGCGATACCGCCGCCGACGATGGCCAGATCGCAATGCGTGTGCAGATGTTCGTAGCGGTCCGCGTCCGGCCCCTCCGGCGGGCGGCCCAATCCGGCCGAAGCGCGGATGACCGGCTCATAGACTTTCTTCCAGAAAGAGGCGGGCCAGAGAAAGGTCTTGTAGTAGAAGCCGGCGGGCAGGAACCGAGACAGCCGCGCGTTGACCGACCCGACATCGTGCTCCAACGACGGCCAGCGGTTCTGGCTGATGGCGGTCAGCCCCTCGAACAGAGGCGTGGCGGTGGCCCTCTGGTTGGGCTCGAACCGGCCGCCCTGCCCCAGACCGACAAGCGCGTTCGGCTCATCCTGTCCGGCGGTGACGGGTCCGCGCGGGCGGTGATACTTGAACGACCGTCCCATCAGGATGCGACCCGCGCCCAAGAGGGCGGAGGCCAGAGTATCGCCCGCGAAACCGCGGTGGGGGGCGCCGTCGAAGGTGAAGTGGAGCGCGCGGGCGGGGTCGATCCGGCGGCCGGGTCTGGAAAGGCGGTGGGGCATCAGACTCTCCATCGGCAGCCGGGCAGCGGATTGCGTCCGGCCGGCTTCATTGGTGGCAAAGGGGTCAGGAGCCGCGCAAGGCCGTCGGACATGCGCGGACGTGTCCCGGCGCGCATCAGGTGTCGTCCCCGAACGTCCAGTCGGGATCGGACGCCCTGATCCGCTCGACGATATCGGCCGGCGGCTCCGTGGTCTGCGCGGGATAGGTGCCGAACACCTGCATCGTAACGGTGTGGCGGGCGGCGTGGAACCACTTGCCGCAGCCGTAGGCATGGCGCCAGCGCTCCAGGTGGACACCGCGCGGATTGCGGCGCTGGAAGAGGTAGCGTTCGAAGTCGGCATCGTCCGAACCGGGGCCGTGGCGGGTCAGGTGCGCCTCGCCGCCGGGTGTCAGCTCGGTCTCGTCGCAACGGACGCCGCAATAGGGGCAGTCGAGGATCAGCATGGGGGCCTCCGGTGGACGCCGGCCCCATCGGGCGCCGGTGGGGTCGCGCGTCCCGCCGGCCCGTCGGACAGGTGGGTGTCAGTTGGCGGGTTCCGCGGTACCGCCGCCGCCATCCGCCGCAGGCTCTCCGCCGCCGTCGGGCGCGGATCCGCCGGCATCCGACGCGGGCGCCTCTGTGGTTGCGTCCAGTCCGCCGCCGTCGCTGGCGATGTCACCGCCGCCCATGCCGAAAAGCACATAGGCGATGACCAGGACCGCGACGACGACCCCCCCCAGGATGAATGCCATGCCGGAACCGGAGCTCTTCTCGACATGGGTTTCGCGGGTGACATGGGTGCTACGGTTCGGATCTTGGTTCTTGTTGTCGGCCAAGGCTTGGACCCTCCTGTAAATGATGGCGCGGAAACAGAGCCGGTCCTGCGAAGGTTCCGATCGCGCGCGGCGGCTGCGCGGGTTGCCGCCGGGGCCATCAGTGCGCCACCCCGGCCGCGACGCTTTCGTCGATGAACCGGCCTTCGCGAAAGCGCTCCATGCCGAAGGCGGCGGTCAGCGGCGAGGCGCCGGTCGCCATGAGTTCGGCAAAGGCCCAGCCCGATCCGGGCGTGGCCTTGAACCCGCCGGTGCCCCAGCCGCAGTTGATGAAGCAGTTCTCCACGGGCGTCCGGGACAGGATCGGAGAGCGGTCGCCGGTCATGTCCACGATGCCGCCCCACTGGCGCAGCATCTTGAGGCGCGAAATCATCGGAAACGTCTCGACCAGGGCGCGGACGGTTTCCTCGATATGCTGGAAGGAACCGCGCTGGGTATAGGCGTTGTAGCCGTCGGTGCCGCCGCCGATCACCATCTCACCCTTGTCGGACTGGGACATGTAGCCGTGGACGGTGTTGGCCATGACCACGATGTCCATGCACGGCTTGATCGGCTCGGAGACCAGCGCCTGGAGCGGCACGCTTTCCACCGGCAGGCGGAAGCCGGCCATTTCCGCCAGCCGGCCGGAATGGCCCGCGACGACGATCCCCAGCTTGTCGCAGGCGATGTCGCCCCGTGTGGTGGAGAGGCCGGTGACGCGCGCGCCGTCGCGGGTGACGCCGGTCACCTCGCATTGCTCGACGATGTCCATGCCCATATCCGAACACGCGCGCGCGTAGCCCCAGGCCACGGCATCGTGGCGCGCGGTGCCCGCCCGTTCCTGCCAGAGCCCGCCCAGAACCGGATAGCGCGGCCCGTCGATGTTCATGATCGGGCAGATCTTCTTGACTTCTGCCGGGCCGATGAAGCGCGTCGTGATGCCCTGAAGCGCGTTGGCGTGGGCGGTGCGCAGGTAGCCGCGCTTTTCATGTTCGGTCTGGGCCAGCATCAGAACGCCGCGGGGGCTGAACATCACGTTGTAGTTCAGATCCTGACTCATCGTCTCATAGAGAGAGCGGGACTTCTCATAGAGCGCGGCGGACGGGTCCTGGAGGTAGTTGGAGCGGATGATCGTCGTGTTGCGGCCCGTGTTGCCGCCGCCCAGCCAGCCCTTCTCGATCACCGCGACATTGGTGATGCCGTGGTTGCGGCCCAGCCAGTAGGCGGTGGCCAGGCCGTGACCGCCGGCGCCGACGATAACGACGTCATAGCGGGACTTCGGCGCGGCGCTTTTCCAGGCCCGTTCCCAGCCAGTGTGATGGCGCAGCGCCTCTCTGGCGATGGCGAAGGCGGAATAGCGGCGCATCGGCATGTCCCCGGACCAGTCGTCGTCGCCGTGATAGGCGTGTCATACGGCTGGATGATGCGTCCCAGCGGCATGTTCAACGGGTTTTGCGACATGGCGGCCGCGACCCCCTGTCCCATCCGCTTTTCGTCAGCCCTGCGACCGGATAGAAAGAACCGGACCACGTGGGAGGCGTCATGCTGTTCTGGATCGCCGCCCGCACAGCCAGGCGTGTTCCCGCCGTCTGGCTGGCGTCGGGCAGCACGGAAAATGCGCGAGACCCCTTGCAACACGCCGTCGGGACGTCGCCGCAAGCGTCGGTTGCCGTTCGCCGCGAAAGGGCCGGCCCGTGATTCATGACGATCTTTCCTGTTTCGCGGACGCCCTCCCCCGGGTGGCCGCGCTCATGGGGCTGGACCTTGGCACCCGGACTATCGGCGTTGCCGTGTCCGATACGTTCCGCTCCATCGCGTCGCCTCTGGAAACGGTGAAAAGGCGCAAGTTCACGCTAGACGCGGACCGGCTGACCGACCTTGCGCAGGCCCGGTCCATCGGCGGTATCGTTCTGGGACTGCCGCGCAACATGGATGGCAGCGAAGGCCCGCGCGCCCAGTCCACCCGCGCCTTCGCCCGCAATCTGTCGGCGCGGCTTGACCTGCCGATCTGCTTCTGGGACGAACGCCTCTCGACCATGGCCGCCGAACGCGCGCTGCTTGAGGACGACACCAGCCGCGCCCGCCGCGCGGCGGTCATCGACCGGATCGCGGCCGCCTATATCTTGCAGGGCGCGCTGGACCGGCTGGCCCGATTGAAGGACGAGGGAACGCGATGAGCGACGATCTTTGGCGGCGCGCGGAAATAGAGAGCCCGTGCATCAAGGTCTGCGTGATCGACCCCAGGTCGCGGCTCTGCGCGGGCTGCCTGCGCAGCCTCGAGGAGATCGCCGGATGGTCGGCCATGTCGCCGGAGGCGCGGGCAGAAGCCATGGCGGATCTGCCATCCCGCGCGGGCCGGTTGTCGCGGCGGCGCGGCGGCCGCGCCGGACGGCGGCCCCAATCGGAGTGACCCGAACCGGCGGCGCGCGGGACGTGCGACCCTTGCGCGAAGCGCGGTGCCCATGGGGTCGGCCTGCCGATGGCGCCAGGGCGCGATACGATGGCCGTCCTGTGACCCCCACTGATCATCCACGCGCAACTGGAGCCTGACGTTTGGTCTGGCGCTTCCGCGCGGGCGTAGCAACGGCCGATGCGCGGTGCCTCTCCATCTCGCGCAGCGGATCACCCGTTGCGGCGATCTGAGCGGTGGAGGCTGCCGGTGTGTCGTAGCCCATCGCGGCCTTCGGTGGTTGTCGTCGCAGCCCATCCGGCGACGGCCTCGCGGGCGTGATGGAGGCTGCGGAACAGCTGAACTTCGGTCTCTTCATCCGCCCGGTCCTCTCGTTGGCCAGGCTCCAGCTTCCCGTGGAGAGGATTCCGGGGATCACAGCAGCCGGCCGCCGAGAAGGACACCGGGCGCGGAGTGCATTACAAGGCGGCTGTGTAATCGCGGCGTTGCGGAGCCGGCCCGCCGATCGGGATGCAGGGATCAGGCGGCGCGGGCGTGGTCGGAAACGGCGCCGAGAGCCGTCTCGATGAGGTCGGCGGACGCATCCGGGTGCGACGCGCCCTCGGACAGGATCCGGCGCCAGTGGCGACCGCCTGGCTGTCCCGCATAGAGCCCCAGCATGTGGCGCGTTACGTGATGGAGGCGCCCGCCGGTCGCGATGTGGCGGCGGGCGTGGTCGATCATCGCGCGGGCGGCCTGCTCGCGGGTTATGACAGGCGTGGCGGAGCCGAAGATCCGCGCGTCGGCCTCGGCAAGGATGTCGTAAGGCCGCTGATAGGCAGCGCGTCCGATCATCACTCCGTCCACGGTGTCGAGGTGCCGCTGCGCCGCGTCGAGGCTGTCCACACCGCCATTGATGGAGATGTGCAGGCCGGGAAAGGCGGTCTTGATGCGATAGACAAGAGTGTAGTCCAGGGGCGGAACGTCGCGGTTCTCCTTCGGACTCAACCCGGCGAGCCAGGCCTTGCGCGCGTGGATCTGGACGCGCGCTACTCCGGCGGCGGCGATCTTCTCCAGAAAAGCGGGAAGCGCGATCTCGGGCACCTGCTCGTCGACGCCGATCCGGCATTTCACGGTGACCGGACGGGGCTGCGCGGCGATCATCGCGGCCGCCGCCTCCGCCACGCGATCGGGCGCACGCATCAGGACCGCGCCGAACGTGCCCGACTGGACCCGATCGGAGGGGCAGCCGCAATTGAGGTTGATCTCGGAATAACCTTCGTCCGACCCCATCCGGGCGGCTCTGGCCAATTCGGCCGGGTCGGATCCACCCAATTGCAGCGCCACCGGATGCTCTGCCGGATCGAATGCCAGCAGGTGACCCGCGCCGCCGCGGACCAAAGCCGGCGCCGTGATCATTTCCGTGTAAAGCAACGTGCAGCGCGTCAGGACCCTATGGAACGCCCGGCAATGTCGGTCTGTCCAATCCATCATCGGCGCGACGGATAAAACCGGCATATTGAAATTATTGGATTTTTTAATTTTATCAGCCATTTATCGCTCAATCCTCAAGCCCGTTCCTGTCCCGTTTGTTGTAAATCGCGCCCATTTCGGGTAGGATTTACAACAAATGTTGTAACTTCGGCCAAATGTTGTAACCCCATGGGTACCATCATCAAGCGAAAGCGCAAAGACAGTACGGTAGCCTGGCTCGCCCAGATCGCCGTTCGGCGGGCTGGAAAAACCGTCTGGCGCGAGAACCGGACCTTCGAGCTGCGCTCGACCGCCGCGGCCTGGATCGAGAAGCGCGAGAAGGACCTCGCCAAGCCCGGCGCCCTCGAAAACCTGCCCATCGGAGAGACCCGCCGCCGCGAAGTGACCCTCGGCGACGCCATCGACAAATATGTGGAAGACAGCGCGAAGGCAATCGGTCGGACCAAGGCGCAGGTGGACCTGTCGCGGTTTGATGCCGCTCCTTTGATAGCATTTACTGCAACAAAGGAGGCGAACTATGGGATTGAAACGGACGGACGAATTCCGCCAGGATGCGGTGCGTATTGCGCTGACCAGCGGGCTGACGCGCAAGCAGGTGGCTGATGATCTGGGCGTTGGAATGTCGACGCTGAACAAATGGATCACAGCGCATCGAGACACGAACGTGGTTTCACAAGAGGATTTGGACCTCGCCAAAGAGAATGAGCGGCTTCGACGTGAGATCCGGCTTCTCAGGGAGGAGAGGGAAATCCTAAAAAAGGCCACCCAGTTCTTCGCGGGCCTAAAGCAATGAGATTTAGGTTTGTCGAGGAACACAGGAACCATTTCCCAGCCAACCGTTTATGCAGTGTCGTTGGCGTCAGCACACGTGGCTTGCGGGCCTTCCGTAGCCGCCCTGCCAGTCGCAGACAACGATCTGATATGGTCACGCTTGCACACATCAAAGAACAGTCCCGCCTGAGCCTTGGTAGCTACGGCAGGCCGCGAATGACCGAAGAGTTGAAGGAGATCGGCCTGGACGTCGGTCATCGCCGTGTGGGCCGTTTGATGCGCCAGAACGGCATATCTGTCGTCAGAACCCGCAAACACAAGGTGACGACCGATAGCGATCACAAGTTCAATATCGCGCCGAACCTGCTGGATCGAGACTTCAACACTGATGCGCCCAACCAGAAGTGGGCCGGTGACATTAGCTATGTGTTCAGTCCCGGACGATCACATAGACTCTCGCCGGTCTGCGCTCTTCATGGCAAGGTCGTTTCTGCGTGAGGTTCGGGATGGGGGACGATCATGCTGATCTCTCTTCACAAGCAGGCGACGACGACACCCAGGATCAGAGCTGCGATGCAGGCGAGCGATGAGCCGGCGTGGATGGTTGCGGAGCGCTACAGCATCTCCGAACAGACGGTCTGGAAGTGGCGCAAGCGGGATGGCGTTCACGACCACAGCCACACCGCGCACAGGCTGCAGACGACGCTGACCCCTGCCCAGGAGGCGGTTGCCGTAGCGTTGCGGAAGGCTCTGCTGTTGCCGCTCGACGACCTGCTGTCCGTCGTTCGCGAGTTCCTGAACCCGAACGTCTCGCGCTCCGGGCTGGATCGCTGTTTGCGGCGACATGGGGTGAGCAAGCTCCGCGACCTCACACCAAAGGCGCCGAAGCCTGCGCACAAGCCTTTCAGGGCCTATGAGCCCGGCTATCTGCATGTCGACGTGAAATACCTGCCGCAGATGCCGGACGAGCAGCGGCGACGCTACCTCTTCGTGGCGATTGACCGTGCGACCCGATGGGTCTTCGTCCGCATCTACCCAGCGAAGACGGCCGCCAACGCGCGCCGCTTCCTGCGTGACCTGGAGCGCGCCGCGCCGATGAAGATCACACGTGTTCTCACCGACAACGGCAAGGAGTTCACCGACCGGCTGTTCGGCCTGCGCAAGCGCGCGGCCACGGGCAACCACGAGTTCGACCGCCTCTGTGCCGACCTCGGGATCGAGCATCGCCTCGCACCACCGATGCGGCCGCAAACCAACGGCATGGTGGAGCGCTTCAACGGGCGGATCGAGGACGTCCTGCAGAGTCATCGCTTCCGATCAGGCGAGGACCTTGAGCAGACGATCCTGCGCTATGTCCGCCTCTACAACGGCCAGCTCCCGCAATCCGTCCTGAAGGGCAGAACGCCTATCGACGCCCTCAAGGACTGGCATCGCCAAAAGCCAAGGCTCTTCAAAAAGCGGCCATACAATCAAGCGGGATCTGACACATAGGCACGTGTGATCGACGATGTCGAAAACAAAAGAGCATAGCCTAAGAATACGACCATGCTCTGAATTCCGACGGCTATCACGACCAGAGCAAGCTGCGCATGGCTCGCGTCGGAGGGCAGGCCAAGTGCGTAGAGCGCGCCGAAGAACAGGATGGATTTCGGGTTGGTGATATGCAGCGCCGCACCCCGAAGTATCAGGCGGCTTGGTCGGCCTCCGATAGACCGTGGCGCGATTGACTTTTGCGCCATCGCGGAACGTGCGGCTTTCCATGCAAGAAAGAAGAGATAGGCCGTCCCGGCATAGCGGATAACCTCGAGAACCCAGCCGTGCGACAGCATGATGGCACCTAGGTGTCAGATCCCGCTTGATTGTATGGCCGCTTTTTGAAGAGCCTTGGCTTTTGGCGATGCCAGTCCTTGAGGGCGTCGATAGGCGTTCTGCCCTTCAGGACGGATTGCGGGAGCTGGCCGTTGTAGAGGCGGACATAGCGCAGGATCGTCTGCTCAAGGTCCTCGCCTGATCGGAAGCGATGACTCTGCAGGACGTCCTCGATCCGCCCGTTGAAGCGCTCCACCATGCCGTTGGTTTGCGGCCGCATCGGTGGTGCGAGGCGATGCTCGATCCCGAGGTCGGCACAGAGGCGGTCGAACTCGTGGTTGCCCGTGGCCGCGCGCTTGCGCAGGCCGAACAGCCGGTCGGTGAACTCCTTGCCGTTGTCGGTGAGAACACGTGTGATCTTCATCGGCGCGGCGCGCTCCAGGTCACGCAGGAAGCGGCGCGCGTTGGCGGCCGTCTTCGCTGGGTAGATGCGGACGAAGACCCATCGGGTCGCACGGTCAATCGCCACGAAGAGGTAGCGTCGCCGCTGCTCGTCCGGCATCTGCGGCAGGTATTTCACGTCGACATGCAGATAGCCGGGCTCATAGGCCCTGAAAGGCTTGTGCGCAGGCTTCGGCGCCTTTGGTGTGAGGTCGCGGAGCTTGCTCACCCCATGTCGCCGCAAACAGCGATCCAGCCCGGAGCGCGAGACGTTCGGGTTCAGGAACTCGCGAACGACGGACAGCAGGTCGTCGAGCGGCAACAGCAGAGCCTTCCGCAACGCTACGGCAACCGCCTCCTGGGCAGGGGTCAGCGTCGTCTGCAGCCTGTGCGCGGTGTGGCTGTGGTCGTGAACGCCATCCCGCTTGCGCCACTTCCAGACCGTCTGTTCGGAGATGCTGTAGCGCTCCGCAACCATCCACGCCGGCTCATCGCTCGCCTGCATCGCAGCTCTGATCCTGGGTGTCGTCGTCGCCTGCTTGTGAAGAGAGATCAGCATGATCGTCCCCCATCCCGAACCTCACGCAGAAACGACCTTGCCATGAAGAGCGCAGACCGGCGAGAGTCTATGTGATCGTCCGGGACTGAACAGCTACAAACCATCGCGCGGAGGCAGCGGGAGGTTCCATGCAGCACAATCTAAGGGAATTTCTCCGCCACGGCGGCAGCGGTCAGTACGTGTTGGAACGGCGGAACGGGACCGTGTTCGGTTACCGTGCGGGCATTTCGATCAAGTCCGCGTTCCCCGGCTATGCCGACCTGCGGGCCGACTTCACCGACCAACTTGACAGCGTGATCGCCGACAACACCCGGATGCTGCTGAATGCGCTGACGCCCCCAGACACCGTGCCGTGGGTGACCGAAGCCGACCTTCGCGATGTTTCGGACGCCAAAGAAGAGGCGCTGCGCCAGTGGGATGCGCGCTTGACGGCCGTCTTCGAGGAATACGAAACCCACCCGCAGCGCCTGCGCCCGTTGCGGGAAGCGATGGAAGAACGCCTGGTTCGGGCCTTCGCGGGGCTCGTCAACCAGCTTCGGCAGCAGGATTTGGGGATCGAGCGGTACATCTGGCGTTCCCAGGACGACGCGAAGGTGCGCGACAGCCACGCAGACTACGACGATCAGGTGTTTCGTTGGGACGAGCCGCCCGCTGGCGGCCATCCGGGGCAGGCGCACAACTGTCGGTGCTACGCGGAACCCGTCAGTGTCGGTGTACCGAGTGACGTCACGCTTGTTGACTATGTCCCCACAGAGAGCGGCTACCCCCTTCAGGATCTCGCAGAACACGAGGCTGCTGGCGGGCACACAATTGAACGGCATGTCGGCAAGAGCGACTCCTTCCTAATTGGCATGGTCAGCGTTCCGGTGGCCCGAACGCTTCTCCACACGGTCTATCGCTGGTACCATGGTTCTTTCACCTCGCTTGCTGCTGCGGAAAGACTCACGAACGCGAACCTTTCGCGGAACGCCGCCATCGTGAATGCCATCGCATCCGGGCAACAGGAGGATGCTGTCCTCGAAAGCACTTTCTCCAGCATAACGGGGCAAGAGGCCTACCGGTTGACTCGCGGGACATCCTCACCGATACGACTGCGCCCCACATACTCCGTGAGGACGTACATCCGTCATGCGCCTGAAATGCCGAATGGCTTCATTATCGTAACCTCTTTTCCAAGGAACGAATGACGTGAAAGCGCCCCAAGCCTTCTATGACTTTACGTTGCAGTTCCACCAGGACCTAGACCTAGTCTATCCGGATTGGGCTTCTGATGCCCCCACTGCACGTCATGAAATCTACCAGAGCTTCCGCCGGCAGTATGGCGATCAGGCGGTGCACGACCTGAACGCCTTTTGCGAAAAGCTGTTGTCGGATGCGCGAGCCGACCTTGAATCCTTTTGGTTCAAGGAATCCAAGGCAGACTGGGTTATTTCCAACGATGGCATCCGGTTGCTTCTCAAGGACTTTCAGACATGGGCGGCTTCTTTGTAATTAGAGATTGATGCAATTATGACCTCTTTCTCTCCACCCAGTTCGCCACGATCAGACCCGGCACGCTGTCCAGCGCCCGTTCAGCGTCCCGGTCGAGGTTCAGCCGCTTCGGCAGCTTGACCTGCGGCACCAGCAGGAAGATCGGCGCGGTGACCTTTCCGCGCCCTGTCTTCGACCGCGACTCGACCGCCTGACCCTTCGTGTTCAGCCGCCCCTCCGCCACCAGCAGGCTCGGGCCGGTGCGACGATAGACGAAGCGCAGGCGCAGGCCGCGTCGTCGTTCCCATTCACCGGGCGTGATCCGGCCGCCGCGCAGGGACTTGCCTGCGGCGGGCAGCGGGATCGCCAGCCAGAACCCGTTCTTCGAGCGGATCAGCGGGCCGGTGTCGTGCGCGCCCACGATGACCGGCGCCTTGGACCAGACCAATGCTGCCGCGTCCAGGCTTTCGCCCGACCTCGGGAAGTTCTGGCTGCGGATCGAGTTGGCCAGCCGTGTGCCGAGCCCCGCGCCGGTGATCTGCAGCCGCCACGCCGTCTTCAGCCCAGTTCCGGCCTCGCGCATGGCGGCCGTGACGGCGCGCTCCCCGGCCGCCACCTCCGCCGCCATCATCGCGACGATGTCGGGATCGATGTCGAGCTTCAGTCTCACGCGGGCCTCAGATCGACGGTCCAGACCAGCCGCTCGCGGTCGCGGACGGGCTCGCCCTGAATGAGGAAGGCGTCGCCATCGATCTCGATACGGTCGCCGGGACGCGGGTTCGCCACCTCGGCCGCGCGCAGATCGATCCGGGTGGTTTCGGACCAGAGCCGCGCATCGCCGAAGTCGGAGACGACATCCGCGCGCCGGGCGACGGCACGCACCAACACGGGCGCGCCGCCGTCGGCGATGTAGACCGCATCCCGGCCGATGTTCGGATCGGCGAAGAGCGCGCCCACGGCGGCGGCGAAGGCGCTCACCAGAAGGCCGCGTTCAACCGAACCCGGCCGATGGTGTCGCCCGCGCCGCTCGCCACCGCCTCGACGGCCACGCCGATGAGGGTGTTGTCGGTCGCGACCGTGGTGCAGCGCTTGTTGGTGTCTTCCCAATAGACCTTCGCGCCGACGGTCCAGGCCTGGGAGCCGACCTTGGTGATGTCGAAGATGCCGACGAGCGCGGTCTCGACGGGATCGCCGAGGGCGGCGGCGCCAGCCGCGATGCCGAAGATGGAGCCGACGAGCAGGCCATCGCCGGAGGCGACGGCATAGGGCGCGGTCAGGGTGATGGTGTTGCCGGGCTGGACGAAGTTTTTCATGGGGAGGGTCCTCGTGGAAAGACGAAAGGCGGCCCGTCAGGACCGCCCGCGTGTCGGGGTTCAGGAAGCGCGCCTTACGCGCCCGGGTTCTTGTAGAGGCCGCGCCAGTCGATGGCCTTGGCGCCGAAGTCGAGGCGGCACTTGATCTCGACGCCGTCGACGTCGAAGCCATTGCGCGTCTCGATGTAGGCGCCCTGCTGACCCTCGAGATAGGCGTACTCGATGGTGTCGATCTGGTTGGGCGAGGCCGCCAGATACCAGGCGGTCTCGCTGGCGGCGTCGAGCCGGGGCTCGCTGATCGGCGCGAGGGTGCGGATCGACTGCGGCACGACGCTCGACGTCGCGGCGGGCACGAGGTTTTGCGCGACCAGCTGCTCGGCCTTCAGTTCCAGCGAGGCCGGCACGATCAGGAAAGCAGGGCGGACGTTCAGCACCGTCTTCTTGTCGAGACCGGTCTGCTTGGCCATCGCCGCGCGGGCCGCACCGACGCTGCTGACATCCAGCGCCGCGCCGGTGCCCGCGAGGTTCTTGTGGGTGGTGTGGAACAGCGCGTTGCCGTCGGCCATGGCCGGGTTCGAGGTGATGATGCCCCAGACCACGTCCGACTCCAGCTGGGCGATGGAGTTGCCGTACATCGCGGGGATCCGGGTGAAGGCGTCGAGATCGTCGTTGATCAGCGTCTGGCGGGTGATTGCGACCACCCGGCCATAGGTCTTGACCTTGTAGCTCTCCTTGCTCTCGCCGAGCGTGCCGCGTTTGAACTCGCCGCTCTCGCCGACTTCCAGCAGCTGCGGCGCCTCGCCGAGCTGGACCCGGTGCATGGCCTTGAAGTCGGTGGCGAGAACCTGGCGGCAGAACAGCATGAAGGTGCGGGGATAGGCCTCGTAGGCCTGCCGCAGGGTCTTGTTGGTGACGGCCGACAGGATCTCGGGGAAGTCCGAGGTCGAGTGCAAGGCCCGGGTCGCCACCTCGTCCCGCGAGAGGCCGCGCGTGTTCACCCCGGCATTGCCGAGGCTTTCGCGGGCAAGTTCCAGCAGCGTCATGCCGCGGTACTGCCGGGCGGCGTCCTCCAGCGCCATGGTGGACGGACATTATGAATTCTGTAGTATGTTGCGAAAGATGAAGGGCGGCGCTCGAAGATGATCAGCGTTATTAACCTAGCCGATGAAATTGGCGTTCGTAAACAAACGATCTTTAAGGTTGCCAAACGACTTGGGATTGAGACACAGAAACTGCGAACCGAACAAGGTCGGGGCCAATTGGTTGCTCACCTTTCCTCAGAAGATGCTGAGGCTATTCGAGATGCAATATCAGTCTCCGACACAGTAAATGATGACGATCCGGAGGCATCTGCCTCGGGATGGTTTTACATTATCCAACTTGAACCAACGATGGACCCGGGCAGGATTAAGCTTGGCTTTGCGATAGACGTTGAACAAAGATTGAGGTCGCACAGGACATCAGCTCCTTTTTCCGCATTGGTTCAGCGCTGGCCCTGCAAAGCTCTGTGGGAAAAGACTGCGATAGACTGCATATCAACTGAATGCGAACGCCTTCATACCGAGGTCTTCCGTACGCAGAATTTGCATGCCACAACCGATTTGGCTGATAGCTTCTTTTCCATCATGCCAGACCCAAACGGGGCTCTGTTGCACAAAGCTTTTAATACCCGAGATTCCCCTTTCCCCGGACGGATTCATCCCACGGCCTCTGTGACAGGGATGCCAAGGGCGGTGTAGCCGTTCATGACGGCGATGCGGACCTGGACTTCCGCGACTTGTCGGTCGAAGTCCCGCGCCATGAGGCGCTGCCCCAGCAATTTAACGCAGTGCATCTTGGTTTCGACGCGGCTTCGGCGGTGGTATCCGCTCCAGTTTCGCCAGATCGCGCGACCGAGATATTTCGAAGCTCGCAGGGCCTCGTTTCTGGCCACGGCACCCGCAGTGACGGTCTTCCACGGCTTGGCGTTCTTGCGGGGTGGGATGACGGCATTCGCCCCGCGGTCAGCGATGGCGTCGTGGCATTTGCGGGTATCATAGGCACCGTCTGCAGTGACGCTGCCGATCGCCTCGTCCGCCGGAATYTGGTTGAGCAGATCGGGCATCACCGGCGCATCACCGATGTGGCTTCCGGTAATCTCGAGCGCCCGAACCTCCAGCGTTTGGTCGTCGATCCCAAGATGGATCTTGCGCCAAACCCGCCGCTTGGGCCCACCATGCTTGCGTGCGTTCCACTCGCCTTCACCCTCGACCTTGATGCCSGTGCTATCGATCAGGAGATGCACTGGGCCGTTGGAGCCACGATACGGGATGTTCACGGCCAGCGTTTTCTGGCGGCGCGATAGCGTGCTGAAGTCGGGCACCGCCCAGTTCAAACCGATCAGACGCAACAGGCTCTCGACGAACCCGGTCGTCTGGCGCAACGCCATGCCAAACAGAACCTTCATCGTCAGGCATGTCTGGATGGCGGTATCGCTGTAGGTTGGCTGTCGGCCGCGTTTGCCGGTCGGCGCAGCATCCCAGATCATCTCTGGGTCAAACCAGATCGTCAGCGAGCCACGGCGCTTGAGCGCTTCATTATAGGCCGGCCAGTTCTTGGTCTTGTAGGTTGGCGGTGTGGGTCTGCTCATGTCGTCCAGCTACCACGCTGGACTCACGACATGAATCCCTCACCGGGTTTGTGCAACAGAGCCTCGGGCACCGCCCAGTCGAGGCCGACCAGGCGCAGGAGGCTTTCAATGAACCCGGTCGTCTGTCGGAGCGCCATGCCRAAAAGGACTTTCATCGTCAGGCATGYCTGGATCGCGGCGTCGCTATATAACGGCTGCCGGCCTCGCTTGCCGGTCGGCGGCGGCACCCAGACCATGTCCGGATCGAACCAGATCGTCAGGGAACCACGCTGCTTCAGCGCTTCGTTGTAGGCCGGCCAGTTCTTTGTCTTGTAGCTCGGCGGGATCGGTCTGCTCATGCAGGACAGCTACCACGCTGGATTCACGAGATGAATCCCTCACCCAGTCTTTGCGCAACAAAGCCTGCTGAAGTCACAAGAGAAACGAGAGGGCATACATGAAGGAAATTAGCATCATCGGGGTCGATCTGGCAAAGAACGTGTTCCAGCTGCATGGCGCGGCCGCGGACGGGACGGTCCTTTTCCGCAAGAAGCTGTCGCGCCCGCAGTTCCAGCGCTTCATGGCGGAGCATCCGCAATGCCTATTGGTGATGGAGGCCTGCGGTGGTGCGCATCACTGGGCGCGGGAACTGGTGCGGGTCGGCCATGAGGTGAAACTGATCGCACCGCGCTACGTCAAGCCGTTCATAAAAAGGCAGAAAAACGACGCGGCGGAGGCGGAGGCCATTGGGGAAGCGGCGCTGCGGCCGACCATGCGCTATGTCGAGCCGAAGACTGGGGAACAACAGGCGCGTTCCATCCTGTTCCGCACCCGTGAGCAGTTCGTGAAACAGCGCACCGAAGCGGTCAATGCGCTGCGGTCGCACCTGTACGAATTCGGCTTCACCGCGCCCGAGGGGATCGGCTATCTCCCGCGCCTCGGAGCCGTCCTGGAAGATCCGAGCTCGAATTTGCCACCGCTCGCCCGGGAAATCTGTCGCGAGCTGCTGGAGCAGATCGCGAACCTGAGCGACCGGATCAATGCCATGAAAAAGAGGCTCGACGCGTTCGCCAGGGAGGGCGAGACATCGCGCCGCCTGCAGACGATGCCGGGCGTAGGCCCGATCAGCGCCCTTGCCGTCGAGACCTTCGCGCCGCCGATGGAGCAGTTCAAACGCGGCCGCGACTTTGCAGCTTGGCTTGGGCTCGTGCCGCGACAGGCGTCGACCGGCGGCAAGCAACGGCTTGGAAAAACCTCGAAGATGGGCCAGCGCGACATTCGCCGTCTGCTGATCACCGGCGCGATGGCCGTGATCCGCTGGGCTCTGCGCCGTGGCGCACCGCAAAACCCCTGGCTTGAGCGCATGTTGGAACGCAAGCCGCCGATGGTCGCGGCCTTCGCACTGGCCAACAAGATGGCGCGCGGCCTCTGGGCGATGCTCCCGCGCGCTGAAGACTATCGCGATCCGGTGATCGCCAGCGCTGCCTGATCCGGCAGCAAAACGCGAAAACGGAACGCAGAGTTGTGAGGAAGGCATGATCCGAATGGGCAAATGATCGACATGATCCGGGTTGGGCAAACCAGAAACCTTCTCAGAGCTTCGAGCTCGCTGTTGGAGATTTGGCCCCGGTCCGCGCATCGCCATCTCGGCCAGCGGCATCTATCAGGCCGCGCAACAGGCCTGACAAGAGTCCGCACTCGATCACATGTCTAAGGTTCAGAAATTCCTTGCAAATGAGGGCGGCATCCACAAGAGAAAGTTGGATATCAGGCCCATCCTCTCCGCCACTACAATCGCGCCACGCATTGATTTTAAGGGATATAATAGGGTTGTTGCTGTTGGCTGCGCGGCCCAGAACCACGTTTCTGCGCCCCTTCGGATGTCCGTGGGGTGGTGCAGATTTGCAACGCACAAAAAGAGGCCCCGGCTGCGTCGCTAACCGTGGAGTGCCCCCCGTTTCACCGGACAGCCTGGCTGGGGTTGAGCGCTGATCTGAACTCGGCGGGCGAGCGCATGGCCAGCGCGGAATGCGGATGGACGGTGTTGTAGTCGTCGATCCAGGCGGGGACGAGCCCGAGCGCTGCGGTGGCGTCGGGCAGCGGCGTGACGCGGACGTAGTCGCGCTTGATGGTCTTCACGAAGGCCTCGGCCATGCCGTTGCTCTCGGGCGAGCGGACGGGCGTGAAGCAGGGGACGAGGCCGAGCTGCCGGGCGAAGTCGCGGGTCTCGCCTGCGGTGTAGGGGCTGCCGTTGTCGCCGAGGTGCTCGATGGGATACGGGGCACGATCCGTGCCGAAGCGCGTCTCGACGGCGGCCAGCATCATGTCGCGGACGTCCGAGCCGGAGATGCCCGCGCGGCGTTGTTGCAGAACTCTAGCCGTAAAGGATTCACATCGGGAATTCATGCGCTTAGACGAGCAGCATGAGCAAGCCCAAGCCCGCCCGCTACCGCACGACGAACTGGTCCACCTACAACGATGCGCTCAGGAAGCGCGGGTCGCTGCTGATCTGGCTGGACAAGGAGATGACCTGGCACGCGCCGCATGAGGGACGCCCGGGGCGCCCCCCGGTCTTTTCGAATGCCGCGATACAGTTCTGCCTATCGATCAAGGTTCTGTTCAAGTTGCCGCTCAGACAGACTGCCGGGATRGTCGCCAGTCTGCTGCGACTCGCGGGGCTGGACTGGCCCGTTCCGGACTACTCGACCCTGTGCCGTAGGCAGAAGACCTTGAAGGTTCAGATCCCCTATCGCCGTGCTGGCGGGCCACTGAACCTGCTGGTTGATAGCACCGGCATCAAGTTCCTCGGCGATGGCGAGTGGCAGGCCCGGAAGCATGGCATTCAGGGTCGCCGCCAATGGCGCAAGGTGCATCTGGCGATGGACACCGCCACCTCGGATATCCTGGCCGTCGAGTTCACCCACAGCCGGGAAGGCGACAGCCCCGTCCTGCCGGACCTGTTGGGCCAGATCCCCGAAGACGAAGACATCGGCACCGTGACCGCGGACGGCGCCTACGACACCCGCCGCTGCCACGGCGCCGTCATCGCACGCGGTGGCACGGCAATCATACCCATCCGAAGGAACGGTCGGGCTTGGAAGGAGGACTGTCCGGCTGCCAAGGCACGCAACGAAACCCTGCGCGCCACGCGTCACTACGGTCGGGCGTTTTGGAAGCGGTGGACCGGATACCACGCCCGAAGCCGCGTGGAGGCCAAGATGCGATGCCTGAAGGCCTTCGGCGAGCGCATCGCCGCGAGAGACCCAGACCGCCAGACCGCCGAAATCCACATCCGTGTCGCCCTTATCAATCGCTTCAACGCGCTCGGCACCGCCGAGGTGGTCCGCGTGGCCTGAACCCGAACGGGAAAGGGACACTCACGCCTCAGGCGGCCTTTCTGCAACAAAACCGTGGCAATCGCACAGCGCAGAGTGTCCAGGGCGACGCCCTCGGGGATTGCCGCATTTACACCGGGAATACCGGATGGGTGCCGTTCTTCAGCGACATCGAAGAGTTCTTCGAAGAGCTTTTCGCCCGGGCGGATGCCGGTGGTCTTGATCTCGATATCGATATCCGGTTTCAGGCCGGCAAGCGTGATCATGCGGTGAGCGATGTCCATGATCCGCATGGGCGCCCCCATGTCGAGAACCATGATCCTGCCCTGACCGATCCCCTTCTCGATCCCCGTAGCGGACGCGAGAAGTGTCAACTCGACCGCCTCGCGGATGGTCATGAAGAACCGGGTCATGCGCGGATCGGTGACCGTAAGCGGACCGCCCTTGGCGATCTGGCTTTGAAAGAGCGGAATCAGCGATCCCGAAGAGCCAAGCACGTTGCCGAAGCGCACGGTCATGAAGCGCGTGCCGCCGCGACGGTCGAGCGCCTGTGCGTAGAACTCCGCGACGCGCTTGGTCGCGCCCATGAC
>NZ_JQEY01000025.1 GCF_000743715.1 Palleronia rufa | reverse complement strand
CGGTTGGTCTCGTCGCAGAGCGAGTATTCCTTGTTGCGGCACCACAGGCAGGATAGGTCTCGGCCGCGCTCGCGAAATCGCCCGCGCCGTCCTCGAACCCGCTCAGGTCGGCCGCGCCGGTCGTCTCTTCGAGAAAGCGCGCATAGGCTTGCCGCTGGTCTTCATGAAGCTCTGCCTGGCGCGATCGCGCCGTCAGCTTCTCGGTCTGAAGTCCGAAGTCCCGCGCGTGCTCTTCGACCCGCGAGATGGCATTGGCCAGGGCCGAGCCGTCGATGACCGGCACGCCTTGCGCGGCCGCCGTGGAGGCGGTCACCACGGCCGCGACGGCCGCCCGGATCATGCGATCAGAACGACCGGAAATCGCAATCATGGGCCACATCCTCGGCCGGTGCCGATGCCACGGGATCGGACAGGAAGGACACTGATCGGGTCACGGCCGCACCGCGCTCGAAGCACGGGGAGCGGACGCCCGTGGAGACGCCCGCACAGCTTGCGAGCGCGGCGAGCGCCATCAGGGCCACGCAAAGCCGTGTTGTCATGTCATCTCCTTCCAGAAGTCAGGGGTTTGCCGCCATTCAAGTGGCGCGCGCTCGTCGCCGGTCTTCCCGCCGCCGAGAACCGTCACCAGGCCGCCGAGGCCCGAGAGGTCGGTGTTGACGTAGACGCTATCCGGCCCCGACCTGAGCAGCGCCAGGCGCTGTCCTCCGGTTGGCCCCGACAGAAACTCCGCCTCGCGTTCGTTCAGACGTAGGATCTTGTAGTCCTCGGGGTTCGCGCGCGGGTTCGGGAACAAGAGCTGGGTCGCGACGCTCTCGGTGATGATCGTGCCGACCGAGCTTTCGACGAGATGCCCCGGCGTTTGCGTCAGCATCATCACGACGCAATTCCGCTTCCGCATAGTGACGAGCCAGTCGTGAAGGCGTTTCACAAAGATGTCGTCGGCGAGCATCTTCCAGGCTTCGTCGATGACGATGATCGTCGGACGCCTGTCCTCGACCACACGTTCGATCCGCCGGAAGAGATAGGCCAGGAGCGCGCTGCGTTCGGCGTTCTGATCCAGAAGCTCGGTCATATCGAGGCCGACGACATCCTCGCCGATGGAGATCGACTTCCGTGCAGGCCGTGCGAAGAGCCATCCGAAACGGCCCTGGGCGGTCCATTCCCGCACCCGCGTCACCAGATCGCCGTCGTCGTCGGTCGAGGCGACGAGGCTTTCCAGACCCTCGAAGGTCCGAAGCTCCGTCTCCGCGCGGGTGATCTGGCGCACGGCCTCGTTCAGGGCCACGCTCTGCACCGTGTCGAGCGGCGTCGTGCGGCCGAGAATGTCCGTCAGCCAGTCCGTCAGCCATGCGGCCCCGCGCGCATCGGTCTCGGTCGCGAACGGATTGAACCCCGTCGGCTCGCCAATCCTGATTTCGCTGTAGGAGCCGCCGAGCGCCCGCACCGCCATCTCGAGGCCCTGGTCCTTGTCGAAGACGATCAGCCGGGCATCGGCCCGCCTCGCCTGCGCCATGAGGAACGCCGTCGAGATCGTCTTGCCCGAACCCGTCCGACCTAGAACGAGCGTGTGGCCCACGCTCGGCTCCTCGCCCGCGCGGCCCCGTTCATGAAAATTGAACCGGTGGAGCGTGGAAGAAACGGTCGGGAACGCGGTGATGTTGACGCCCCAGGGGCTCTCGTCGGGCGCCCGGCCGCGGCTAGTGTTGTGCAGCGCGGCCAGCTCCGCGAAGTTGTGGGCCGAGACGAGCCCGTCGCGAATGCGGTAGGGCCAGTTGCCCGGAACCTGCGCGAAATAGAGTGCCTTGGCCGCCCAGCGTTCGCGAACCATCACCGCACCGGCCTCCTGTGCCGCGCGCCAGACCTCCGACGCCGCATCTTCCAGCTCCTCGGGGCTGTCGCTGAAGACCTGCACCGAGCAATGATGATCCCCGAAGCTCGTGCGCCCGGACGCCACGTCGTCGGCGGCCTGCACGAGCTGTTCGGTCAGGCTGATCGCCGCGTCCTCTGAGACGCCACGCTGCCGGTAGATCCGCGTGATCCTCTCTGTCGCCTCGTTCCCGCGCCGGGGAATGAAGGAGTTCGTGACGGTCACATCATAGGGGAGCTGCAACCCGTCCAGCATCGTGGGCCAGGTTCGCGCGGGGTAGCTCTTCATCCCGAAGATCGCGCCGTAACGCGTCTCCATCCCGTTCTCGAGCACCAGCGTTCCGCTCCGGAACGTCACCTCGAAGTTCGTCATGGTCTCGGCGAGAAGCTGGCCGGGCTCGGCGATCACCTTGCGGTAGCCGTGCCCCAGGACGGACCCAAGAAGCGATAGCCACTCCCCGTCTGAGACGGCAAGGCGCCGGAACCCGTGGGGCGCGTAGATGCCCCGTACGAGGTTCAAAGCCTCATCGAGCGCCGCCGTGCGTGCCGCGATATCCCTGCGGAAGTTATTCTTGCCGCGCCCGGGCAGGAAGGTGAACCGGTCGGCAGCGCTCTGTCGGATGACCAGCGTGACCATAAGGACGCGTGCCTTGAGCGCGCGCCCCGCCAGCGTCGCGCGCCAGGCCGCATCGACCGACGTCGCGAAGCCCGCGCCGTCGATCGAAGGAAGGTCGGCCGGGTCCGGGCGGCTGACCTTGTTGACGTAGAACGCGAAGCGCTCGCCGAGCTGTCCGACGACACGCGCGAACCCCTCTCCGATCTCATCGATCGCCGCGTCGTCCGAGGTCATGCTGTCGATACCGCCGATGACGGCGGAGGCTATCAGATCGCCCTGCTTCGTCAGGATCACGTCGTCCCGCACGGCCGACACGAATGGCAGGTGCCGCCCGAACCGTTCCGACCGCAGGATCGCCGTGCCGAGCATGTCGGAGACCGCCGGACGCTCGGCAAAGCCGCGCAGGCCCTTAGCTGACATAGCGATCACCCCCGTTCTCGTCGTGGTTCGCCGTTCGGGGGGTCTTGGAGATCGTGACGTTGAGGATCTGAAAGAGGTGCGGATTACGGTCGGCCACGATCCAGAGCGGCGGATAGCCCACCACGAGGACCAAGAGCCACCGCATGTCGTCGAGCAGCACGAACGGAATGACGCTCGCGAAGACGAGCGACAGGAAGTACCCGATCGGCAGTCCGAAGATCTTTGGCGGCTTCGTCAGGCCCAGGAAGAGCGGTGTTTCGCGCATGATATCGGAGACCAGCCCCTCCGGGCTGGCCGTTTCTCCTCAGTCCGCAGCCGCACCAAAGCCGTCCACGATCGTCTCCGCAGAGAAGACCAGCACGACGCCCACGAAGATCGCGAGGAAGATCGGCCAGTTCAGGCGGCCGAAGAACATCATGACGCCCGCGCCGACCAGCGCGAGGACGGCGATGCCCCGACCGATCGGGCCGGTCACCGCGTCGATCACGGTGTCGATCATGTCGGAGACCGGATCGAGGTCCTGCGCGAGCGCCGGCTGTGCGGCGATCGCCAGAAGCGCCGCCAACCGGATGACCACGGGAAGGTTCTTCATGAGTTTTCTCCATTCAGGGACTTGCGGAAGATCGCCATGACCTTGCGGACATGACCTTGGGTCTCGCGGTAGGGCGGCACGCCGGAATATCTCGCAACGGCCTCGGGGCCGGCGTTGTAGGCCGCCAGCGCGAGCTCCGGCGATCCGAAACGCGCGAGTTGCGCCAGTAGGTAACGGGCCGAGCCGTGGAGGTTCTGCTGGGGATCATACGGATCGACGCCGAGCACCGCGGCCGTCTCGGGCATGAGCTGTCCCAGACCGATCGCGCCGACATGGGAACGCGCGCGCGGATCGAAGGCGCTCTCGACCGCGATGTTGGCCCGGAAGAACATCATCCATTCGGAGGCCGACAGCCCCGCGCGACGCAGGCCGTGATGGCCCATATATCCGCTCGAGACGTCGGCGATCATCGCTTCGATCTGGCGATGGCCACGGGGCATCCGCAGGACGGCCGGTCCAGACGTCGAGACAACGACCTTCGCCGACGGCTCCTGTTGCACCGGCGGCGGTACGTCGAGGTCCATGACAGCCCCGGCGATCCGCGCGGAGTCCGGTGCGTCGAGATCGATGACCGAGTCCGGCCGGACCGGGCCAGCGTGAAGGATCAGTGCCGCAACAAGCCCGCTAGACGGTATGATCCTCTGGTATCTTGGACGTGCCAAAGCGCCAGATCCCCCATTTGCCCGCCAGGACGGGGAAGGAGATCACGTGCAGGCCCAGTTCGAGCGCGAAGCTGGTGAGCCCTTTGACGGTCTTGAAGATGCGCGCTTCGAGATTGCGACCGGTCACATGAACGGCTCTTTGCACACCACCATCGGGATCGAGGGCACAAACGTAGATCTTCCATCCGCCTCTATGCGTGTTTCCACTCGGCTCCGCCGCCTCCACGCATTCGACTTCGATCCACGCCCCGTCCTCGATCGCCGGCTGAATGTGCGTCGCGAGGATCACGGGATGTCTTGTCTCTCTCACTGTTGTGTCCCTCTCCGACATCTGTCCGACGTCATCGAGGTATCCAACTTCTGAAAGTCGCGGAATAGGCGGTGTTGCGTCTCGTGCTAGTTGTAAGCAGTAAGACCGTTATACCGCAATAGGCAGTTTTTTGCCACGTAACATACGTCTTGCTTGCGTCGGCGTCTTTCCGCCGCTAGCGTGGAGTCTCAAAAACGATGGTTTGGAGAGATGTGAGAAATTTCGTTCAAAACCTCTTGTAGGCCGGGGTTATGATACGTTTCGCACAACGAGGAGGTTTTGAGACGGTGGCCATCTTGGGATACGCCCGGGTTTCGACGGCGGAACAAAATCTGAAAAGCCAGGTGGACATCCTCACACGCGAGAGATGCGACCGAATTTACACTGATACAGCGAGTGGCTCTACCACAAATCGCCCTGGTCTTAACGCGATCTTAACGGATGCTCAGGAGGGCGACACGATCGTCGTCGTCAGCCTCGACCGGTTCGGCCGGACCGTGGTCCACCTTTTGACACAGATCGAGGAATTGGCCGCGCGCAAGGTCGGTTTTCGCTCTTTGCGGGAGAGCATCGACACACGCAGCGCCGCCGGCAAGCTGACGTTGCAGCTCTTCGCCGCCTTGTCGGAGTTCGAGCGAGCGCGGATCCGTGAGCGGACTCTTGCCGGTCTTGAATCCGCCAGGGCCGCCGGCCGGAAAGGCGGACGTCCATCCAAGATCAATCCAAAGCTCCAAGCGCGCGCGCAGAAGATGGTCGATGCGAAGATCTCGAAAGAAGAGATCGCGCGGGCGCTGCAGATCAGCAAGGCGACCCTCTACCGGATGCTTCAGAGCGCGGCACGGTCACCGGAATGATCCGGTTCGTCCCCTTGGTTCTGCTTGTTCCTGCTCTCGCCAGTGCGCAGACGGGCACGACTGCGATGGACTGCGTGCCGCCGCTCATCCCGCAGCTCACCGCGTCAGACGAGCTGATCCGAGACTACGGGCCCGAGCTCCGCGCGGAGTTCGACCGATATTTCGACGACGCCCAGACCTATATCCGCTGCCTTCAGGCAGCGAGCGACACGGCGCGTACCGAGGTCAGCGAGGTCCTGTCCGCCTACACAGCGATGTTCCCAAATCAATAAGGATGCAATAAACACGTCATGCGCGTAATACGTATTCCATAGCGCGAGAGACCCGCCATGAAGTCCCTCCTAGCCTCCGCCGCCATCGCCGCTTGCAGTGTCCTGCCGTTCGGGGCCGCGCCGGCCGCCGCCTATCAGATCGACTGTGCCATCTTGTTATGCCTCGCAGGCGGCTGGCCGTCGGCGGGCGCATGTATCCCGGCACGCGCCGAGTTCATCCGCCGGATCACGCCGTGGCCAGTGGAGCCGCCGCTTCAAATCTGGCGCTGCCCCATGAGCGCGGCGTTCGACGCACGGCCGGCATCGCCGCTGGTCCGCCTCTACGACGCCGCCTACGCTCAGAGTGCCGTTTCGCGGGCACCGGCGCCGCGAACGGATGAGCCGATCCGCCTTCCCGCCCCGGCCAAGGACGCGATCCTCCACAACGTCGTTGGCGAGGGTGCCGACATCGACATCAGCGATCCGGTCTTCGACTTCGTGCGCTCGATCCGCGTCTTCGACGTCGACTGGTGGGAATACGATCACGAGAACCAGCACGGAGACCACGATTGCCGCCGCTGGAAGCAGCGCGTCCGGGTTGGCACCTACGGCCTTCAGGGCGACTTTTCCTGGCGGGACGGTGAACCCGGCGACGCCCAGAGCGGCGACGCTGCCTGGTTCGGCTTCCATACTCGCGCCGACAACTCTTGCTCGCATGCCGGCCGGTTCCGCGGCGTCGGCGTCGAGTGGCGCGACCATGAGGGCAATCGCGGCTACGAGGTCGTTCGATACTAGGAATTGTGGGGCAGACCAACTGCCCACACCAGAATTGCCGCAGGCGTCAAGAACCCTTAAGCCTGTGCAGTAACAAAAACGAGAATCACGAGGAGCAGAAACCACACCCCGAAAAAGCAAACCCCCCGCAAGGCGGCGACCAAGCGAGGGGGAGAGCTGAGAACCTAGGGATTGGCGTCCCGAACGGCCCGATAAACCATTTCAGGTCTGGTTTTAGCACTCTCCCGACAACCCGAGCAAGTGAAAACCGCATCCGTGCGACCGGTTCTTCTTTGCCTGTTTGCGACCCGCCTTGTCCTGACGAGGCAAAAGACCATGAGCAGAAAAGGGCACAAGCCCACCCCCTCTACCCGAACCTTCGCGGCGTGGATCGAAGACCACGTCCGCCCCCTTCTCATCGCGAACTTCTCGCGACCCCAAGTTTCGGTCCTGATCGACCTCCTGCGCTTCCTGGAGCAGCAGCGCTACGACTTCTCGGCGGATCGCGCCTTTCAGACGCGGCCGCTGTCGAACGCGCGGATCGCCGACGCGCTCGCTGTTACCGACCGGACGGTTCGCCGATGGCTCGCCCATCTCGAACGCCTAGGCCTGGTCGAGCGGGTCCATCGGAAGAACCCACATCACCGGTACAAGAACCTACTGAACCGCGTGCGGTTCTCGGCCTTCTGGGGATGGTTCCGGGAACGGCTGGCGAAAGCTCCGGTCGCCCAGTGTCCGCCCAGTAAGAAAGATATGAACCATATCTCTCTAGAGAGAAAAAAATCTTGTGAAGAACCGCACTCGGTTCCGTCGTTCCCGAACGGAACCATTCGCTACGACGCCCACTGGCGGGATTTGGCAGAGAAGCATCTGCCATCTGGCAGGTGCCGTCCCGATATCAACGTGATCGCGCAGAGGTTCCGCGAGAACCTGCGATCACACGCCATCGGCCTTGATCACTCATCCATCACGGCACGATGGATCGCGTTCTGCAAACGGGCGCGGCCAGTATGACGGCTCATGTGCCGTCGAGCGGCCCAGAGGCCGCGACATCGCCCACCTTGCCTGGACAACGCCTTCCCCTATTCGGAGCGGCGATCATCTCGACGCCAGCGGTCTTGCCTGGTCGCGAGAGCGAGCGCACAGCCCTCTCGTATCGTTCCCGCCCGAGCCAGACCCTCGAGACTACCCCGGTCTGCCATTCCTTCCGCTCTCCACGAGGCTCTGTCCGCGGTGGCCGTCCTGGACCTTTCGGGCCCGTGTTTCCAGGGGATGAAACTTGGCGGGCAGCGCGAGCGACGGACCTTGCCCTTCAAAGGGTAATTTCCCCTGTCCCCGAAGAGCCCATTCCTCGCGAGGCAAATTACCCTTTGACACCCGCTTCCTCTGCCCGGCCCGGGCAATTTCATCGAAACACGAACCAAGAAAGGACTGACAGATGGCCACCGAGAACATGAAGCTCCGCGTGAAAGCCGGCGAGAAGGAAGGCAAAAACTACTGGGATACCTGCGGGGTCCTCTTCATCAACCGCAACGACGGCGGCGAGATCACTTCGATCCAGGTCCGCCAAAACATGTTCCCCGGCGTCGAGATGGTCGCCTTCCCGAAGAAAGACGAGCCCGTCACCGAGTGACGGGCAGAGCGGGCCTTCGGGCCCGCTCCATTCGCCCATCAGCCGAGAGTCCGCCGCCATGACCTATCCCGATCATCCCGATCCGCGCCACGATCTTCCAGCCCGCCGGCTCGTGGAGACGCGCAAGATCGTCAGTCCCGAGGGGCACACGATCCATTTGTCCATCGGCTTCGATCCAGCCGAGCCGACGCGACCGCGAGAGGTCTTCTACTCGGCCGGCTTCCGATCCGGCAGCCAGCTGGAGTTCCAGGTTCAGGACGCCTGCGTGTTGCTGTCGCTGCTCCTTCAACATGGCCACCGGCCGGAAGATGTAGCGAAATCTCTTGCTCGTGCTGAACAGCCGGACCACTCGATCGCCTATGCCAGCGTCATCGGCCTTATCGTGGATGAGCTGACGCGCTGAGCATCTGTCGATCCGGAAGTCCGGATATTCCAGTCGCGCGCGTCATCAGATGAATGTCCTGTAGCGATGCAGAGCGGCCGCCGCGTGGACCAGGCCCTGCCCCTCCATCTTGCGGATGAGCCCGTCGGCTTCGAGTTGCGGATGTTGTAGGCGTTCACGCATCCTGCGGATCGCTTCGACCCCGGCCGCGCCATCGAGGTCGAGGCAGTCGGCGATGAAGGCATCGGCAGTCACGGCCTCGATCTCCCAAGCGTCGAGGGGGTCGGCTGGGAAGTCCTTCACGTTGTCGGTGACGATCACGTCCGCCTTCGCGTTGATCGCCGCGGCCAGGACATGCACATCGCCCGGATCAGGCAGGGCGAGATGCGCTTCGATTGTGCGGTCATGGAGCACCATGGCCTCTGGAAAGGCGGCGACCATCGCTGCGCGCTGTCGTGCCGTGTCGGCCTTGCCTTCGGTGATCCTCGCGATGGTCCGTTCCGTCTCGTCGAGGATCGCATCGCTCCAGCGAAGGCGGAAGAGCCCCGCCTCAGCGAGGCTGAGGATCAGGTTCCGCCGCAGCGCGCCGCCGAGCACGCAGGCGTCGACCAGCGCAGTGAACCGGTCCCCGCGCCGCATTAGATGAAATCGGCATCCAGACGCGCGAGTTCATCGAGAGCCTTGCTGCGCTCGGCATCCCGCCTGGTCCGGTAGGCGAAGAGGTCCTCGGCCCGGACGCGCCGGTGACGTCCGACCTTGTGGTGCGGGATCTCGCGCTCCTCCAGCAGCTTGATGAGGAAGGGCCGCGAAACGTTGAGATGATCGGCAGCCTGCTTCGTCGTCAGCTCCGCCTCGAGCGGCACGAGCGTGAATCCCCGACCATCCGCGACGAGGCGCAAGAGTTCGAGCAGCGAGGCGGACAGGGCGGGCGCGAGCGTGATCGGCGTCCGCTGGCCCTTCGCATCGGTCAACTCGAGCTCGACCTCGCCATTCTCCTTCGCCTGCGCGGCGAGGATGGTCAACAATTGTTCGGCGCCTTGCACCTCGATCTGGTCGGGCAACCGGTCGTCGAACCGGTCCTGGCGCAACGCGGACATGACGAAAGCCTCCTTTGAGTGATTCAACACATGTAGGCTTCCGATGACGTAAACGCAATAAATTAAATAAGTGCAACGATCGCATTCGATGTGGGAGTCGGTTGCTGGTCAGCTGCTGGCCTCTTGGCGAGACCAGCAGTCATTCGTAAGAACACCTGGGCCCCTGCCGCCAGTCTATCGCCTGGCGGCACCGCGCTCTAGTCGGGCCGGGTCCGGCCCTCGCCGAGTTCCGGCCCCCTGCCCTCCCTGCGGCCTGAAGAGCGCCCGGCCCCGTCTCTGACCGAGCCGGATCCGGGCGCGGCCCGCATGGTCGTTCCGGCCGCCGGCTCTCGGCCCGTCCGGGTGACGATCGCTGGGGCGGGTCGGATCTTCGATCCTGTCCTTTCCGGTCCCTTGGGGTTCGGGCAAGCCGAACGCCGCTGCGGGACGATCGGGAACCGCCGGTTCCCCCGCGCAAGGCCGTCCGCTTCACGGGGCGAAGGGGTGTCCCCGACGACGGTCCCTCCCTCCGGTCGGGCTGCGTCGCCGGGCGATCCCCCTCCCCTTCGCCCCTACGGACGACCTTGCCCGGGCCCCCCTCCTGCCCTCGCCGGGAGGCAGGGGTTCAGGAGAGGCGCCGCGGTCGCGGACCTCGCCAGGACCCCCGCCCCGATCTTCGGCACCAGACCGGAAATGGGGAACCACAGCGAAAGGAGGGCACGATGCCGAACTTGATGGAAATGACCCCCGAAGAGATCACCGACCAACTGCGGATCACCGCCATCGCCCAGCAGAACGATGCCTTCCGCCTGCGGATGGTCGGGCGCGGTGGACCGCTCGCGCCGGAAGGCCGTGTCGTCGTCACCCGGTCCATCGCCGACATGGGCCGGGACTTCCAGACCGAAGCCATCCTCGCGGTGTCGCAGGACAAGACGTTCACCGAGGAGAACGACCCCTACGGCGATCACTGCTTCGGCGCCGTGATCGTCGAGGGACGCAAGGTCTGGTGGAAGATCGATCTCCTCGATCTTGCCTATGAATACGGGTCCGAAGACGCCGCGAATACCGCCGTCACCCGCCGCGTCCTGACGATCATGTTCCCCGAGGATTACTGAGATCGGTCGCGGGCAGCAGGGCTGTCCGCAGCCGAGGCTGGGACCGTCGAGCAGCGACGAACTGAGCAGAAGACCTAGCCAGCTATCCCCACTCAAGCCGGAAAGGAGGTGAGAACAACGAGCATCGAATGGATGCAAGCCCGACGCCGAGAGGCATGGGCGCTCATCAGGAAGGGCGGCTTCTCCGCTAAGATCGCCCGCCGCTTCCTGACACAGCACGGAGCCCTTTGAGGCTTCCCCGCTCCGGCCGCGGTCGGCGGCCGGGGCACCAATAACACGAACGAAATCGACCACACCACGAAAATCGAGAGGAAGCCCCAATGTCCAACGTAACCGCGATCCGCGCCACCGAGAACGCCACCCCCGACACCGAGGCCGTGCCCATGGCCGACCTCTACCTGTCCGATCTGAACCCCCGGCAGGACGCCGACCCCGATGGGATCGCGCTTCTGGCCGACAGCATTCGGCTTCTGGGCCTGATCCAGAACCCCGCAGGCTTTCGCGATGCGGAGGGCCGCGTCGGGATCGTCGCCGGAGGCCGTCGCTTCCGCGCGCTGCAACTGCTGGCCGAGACGCATCCGCACCTTGCGGACGAGCGCCCCGAGATCGTCGCGCCGCATGTCCGCATCGCGCCCGACGAGGCCACGGCCCGCGCATGGGCCAGCGCCGAGAACGCTGCGCGCCAGGACCTTCACCCCGCCGACGAAATCCGCGCCTACGGCAAGATGGCCGCGACGGGTGCGCCCGTGCCGACCATCGCCAGCGCCTTCGGCCAGACCGAGGCCCATGTGCGCCGCCGCCTCGCGCTCGCGAACCTGCCCGCGCCGGTGATCGACTCCCTGCGCGCCGGGGAAATCTCCATCGGTGCCGCCGCCGCGTTCACCGTCTCGGAGGACGAAGCGCTGACCCTGCACGTCCTCGAAGGCATCCGGGGCCGTTCCGTCTCGGAGCATCGCATCAAGCAGGAGTTGCAGCCGCAATCCCTCCGGGCCACCGACCGTCGCGCGGCGTTCGTCGGTCTTACCGGCTACGAGCAAGCGGGCGGCAGGATCACCCGCGACCTGTTCAGCGAAGACGTGTTCCTGGCCGATCCCGACCTTCTCAATGACCTGTTCCGGGCCGAGTTGGCGAAGGCGGGCACGTCCATCGAGGCCGAGGGCTGGAAATGGGTCGAGGTCATCGAGGACATCCATGTCGGCTGGGAGCGCATGGACAAGCTGGATCGGCTCTACAAGGTCGAGGGCGATCTGACCGAGGACGAGACGGCGCGTTACGACGAGTTGACTGATGCCTACGAGGCCGAGGCGCTGGACGAGGACGGCGAAGCCGAGTTCGAGGCGCTGACTGCGAAGCTGGACGGCGACTATACCGACGAGCAGAAGGCCCATTCGGGCGTCATCGCCTACGTGGACAATCGCGGCGCGTTGCAACCGATGCGCGGCCTCGTCACCCGCGCGGATCGCGCCGCCGCCGTCGAGGCCGGTGTCCTGCTGAAGCCCTACCGGATGGAGCAGGACGACGCACCGAAATCGCCCTATTCCGCGAAGCTGCAAGACGATCTGAACGCCGCCGCCCTTGGCGCGCGCCAGAACGCCGCCGTGGGTCACGCCGACCTGATCCTCGACCTTCTGGCATGGCAGCTTTCGGGTGGGATGGGCTACCGCCGTGCCTTCGAGGTTCGCGCCGACGCCCCCCGGAACGCGCCCGAGACGGAAACCGGGTTCGCACTGGACGAGCGGCTAACCAAGGAAGGCACCAGCCCGAAAGACCCGTGGGGCAGCGACCTCGCCAAAGGCTTCCGGGCCTTCCGCAAGAAGGGCCGCGAGCATCGTGACGCCGAGTTGATCCGCCACCTGACCCGGCTTCTGGACGTGTCCGACGAAGGGCTGGGCAAGCTGATCGACAAGGAGGCCGGAACCAGCCTCCGCGCCGTCTGGACGCCCACGGCGGAAAATCTCTTCAAGCGGATGAAGGGCCCGTGGCTGGACGCGCTCTGGATCGACCTTCTCGAACTCGCAGCGGATCACCCGACCGCAACCACCTTCGGGAAGCTGAAAAAAGCCGAGAAGGCCGGCCGTCTGGAAGCCCTGTTCGCGGACCCCGCTGCGTTCACGGTGACCGAGGCGCAGGCTGAAAAGATCGCCGCATGGGTGCCCGATCATTTTGCCTGATCAATTCGGCAGGGTGCAACTCGCGCCCTGCCGATCCGCTAGGAGTGATTCGGAAAGGTATGCTTCTTGGCCGGTCAGCGTAGGATGGATGAAGCGCAGTTTCGGTCGAGACAGATACGATCCTCGAAAAAAGCCTTGCTCGTGGATGCCCCCGAAGCGCCCTGCGTGGCGGGCGGTAACTCGATGCGGGACGCCTTGGACATCTTCCCGACATCGGGAACCGTGCCGATTTCAAGAGAGACGCCATCGGCCTCGCCTCTGAAACCTATCGGAATGCCCGTCACCATCGCGGCGCTATTCTGTTCGCGAGATTGATAGGCCTGCCAAAGCGTGCGTGCGATATCCCCGACCTTCTCCCAGAACGCCGCGTCGTCCACCGCGTCCCTCGTGCTATGCGCAACGCCCACGCTGGCCACGAGATTTGCGAGCCCGGGGTCAAGAACTGCCTCCTCGCCAACTCTGGTTTCGTTGGCGGACCCGAAGCCTCCCGTCGCGTTGATCCCGGCGCCGTATTGCATGCCAAGGAGCGGCGTGTCGTCCTCTGCGAACACAACGATTCGGGCCACGAAATGATCGCCGTCGAGCCGGCTTCCATTCGAGAAGAGGGTAGTGGCCGCTACCCGGCCGTTCGCGTCGATATGCACATCCGTATAGCCGAACTGGCTATCGTTGATTTCCGACGCGTACTTCCAATGGCCGGGCAGGTCCTGCGCGGCCGCGGCCGTCGAGAGAACTACCGACACCGAGACGGCGAGCGCCCCTTTTCCCATTGTGCGTCCTTTCCTATTTGCCCGGCATTCGTGCTGAAGCAGCCGCCTGATACTCAGAAGTCCGTTGGAGCCACGGCACGCAGGACGAGCTGTCGGTCCCCGCGCTCAAGTGAGATGTCCATCGGCGGATCTGCGGCATCATTTGTTAGTACCCTCCGGGTCCCGTCGTAGAAATCTAGGAACAACCTCCAGCGGATAGTTTCCTCGAACACTTCAAGAGTCCTGTCGTCGCTCCAGGTCAGGTAGGGACGCTCGATGAGCGAGATCGTGCTTTCTCTCTCGGAGCTCCGCACCATTGGGAGAGCGATCCAGCACGACCCGCCGGCGCCCCGGCCGTTGATGCTTCCCAACTGGATCTGGAACTCGACCGAATGCTCCCTCGTGCGTTCCATGTTCGGTCCCACGCAGTCCACGCTGTCCTCGTCGAAGCCGCCAAAGAATCGCTTCCCACCGTTCCCTGATCGAACCGCTTGCCCCAGGGTCTCAACATCGAGATCCCACCCTGCGGCGATATCGTCGTCCGGCAGGGTGGCGTAGGGACCGCGGAGCACATCCTTGCCGCTCGCATTTACCCGTACGCGGCGAACATCCCACTCTCTTTCGGTTTCAAGGATGTCCTGTTCTAGGCCCAGCCTGGCCACTGCCGTCGGCAGAAGCCACAGCGAGAACTGGCGTGTGATGCGGTTCGGATCTCGTCTAAAAAAACGGGTTCTCGGACGCTCGTCGAAGGTCAGAACAACGGTCGCCGTTCGATCGGGCTGCCGGGTGAAGTTGAACCTGTCGCGCTCCAGCAAGATGCGGATTGTGTTCCGATCGGGGATCTCTATCTCGAGATCGGTCTCGTTAATCCTGGCCTCGGGCCGGGCGGCTCCTATGCCGGGACCAATCGCTTCCACGACGATCCGCGTGGGACCGATCGGCGCGATCACGCGTGGCTTGTAGGTATAGACCTCGAATTTCTCCTGGACAATGAGCGGAACCCGACTTCCGGCAGAGTCGAACATCATCGCAGACAATCGGGTGGCGTCCTCAATAAGAACTTCCTGGCCACGCTCCAGTCGCGTAGCGAGTTCGTCGACTTCGTTGAACGTGTCCCGCAGCGAGCTGTCGAGGCTGGCGAAGGTCTGACCCACCAGATCTCCAGCCGATGCCTCGGCTGCGTCGATCATGGCAATGACGGCTTTTGCAAGCTCGGCGATCATCTCCTTGCCGGCGCTTTCCGCCGCTCGGGCAACCCCCTCGAACTCTTCTCGGAAGCCAGAAAAAAGTCCCTTCAACGGCTCTCCGGGATCGATCACGGCATGGGCGGGGAGCGGCGCGGCAAAAGACAGGGACAGGACCCAAACACGCAATAGGTTGAGAGATCCCGAACGCATCATTGAAACCCCTTCTTTGAAATGTGACCAAGCAAGTTCAATGTGCAGAATCGCGGTTGCGAGGCGGCGACGTCATCCCCCGTATGGGGGATAGCAGATCTTGTGGCGTCGCAGATCAGTTCCGGACCGCCGTCGCCGTCGCCATGGCGAGCCGCAGGATATCGATCCGCGACCGGCAGGCGAGCTTTGCGGCCGCCGCCTTGATCTGATCCCGCACGGTGTCGGGCTGCGTTCCGCGCTGTTCGGCGATGGTCGTCGTCTCGAAGCCCTGCACGAGGAGGTTGCAGACCTCTAGCTCGGCCTCCGTCAGGACGCCGAGTGCAGCGAGGCCGCGCGCGTTCAGGCGCGTCCCGTCCTCAGGATCGACGGCTAATAACAGCACCGCGGTGGTCGGGCCGAGGTCTCGGTCCTGCGCGGGCGCCGCGTACAGCACAAGCGGTAAACGACGGCGCCGCCGCGACAAGGCGAGCGTCAAGTGCTCGGGGGGCGTCGTGGGATGCGCCGCGGCGGCGATCAGGCTGCGCAGACGGTAGGTCTCGGTAGAGTCGTTAGCCACCACGCCGTGGGCGGTATCGTGCAATCCACCTCCGTTCCTTGCAACCTCGCGAAAGGCGTCGTTGGCGGTGATGACGCGGCCGGACGGGGTGCAGAACGCCGCACCGAAATCGAGGCGGTCGAACAGCGTCATCAAGCGTTTGTGACTTTCCGCCAAGGCATTCACGACACGAGTCGTCTCTATTGTGCGCGCGAGCAGAGGATGCACGATGGGTGCAACAGGCGTCAGGGGCAGCGGACCCGCATGTGGCAAGGCATCGTGCACGGCGACGCAGTCCAAGAACGGTCCCACGTCGTTCAGCTTCATCACGGACCGGTCCCGTCCTCCCGTGATCGCGAGCATCCGTTCCCGCCAGCGGTTGACGGCGCCCACGCCACGTTCACCGCTGCCGCGGAGGTCGTGCTCGCTGATCACCAGCCCAGGCGGCTGCCGTGCGAGCGCTTCGTAGGTAGACAAATCCTCTGTGCCCTCTCCTTGTCGGGCTGCTTTCGTCATCGCGCGCCCATCCGGACTATGGATCGCACCCGAGCCGAAGACCTGCGGCATTGAATGGTCGTGCAGGTCGTAGGCGAGAATGATGAACGCCTTGGCCCCGATCTCGCCCGCCACGCGGTCACACAAGGCGCACCAGGCCTCCGGCCGGGCCGCCGCCTCAATAGCCAGAAGCGCGAGGTCGGTCACCACTTCCGGCGTCAGCGATCGCGCCATGCTGCCGTACCTACGCCTTCGCTGCCGCTAGGTCAAAGGCGCGGCAAGTGTCGAGCGGAACGGCTGCTGCGCGTCCTGCAAAGCACGAGACAGCAAAGTCGCATTTGTGGACATACCGGGCCTCTGAGCCTGCGGCACCGAGGCTGAAAGCCGAAGATCGATCTCGTCTACTTCAAACGGTAGGTCGGCCTTTCAGGTTTATTTTCGGGACATTGGTAACGCTCTGCTCAAAGACAATCTGATCCATGTAGTCCTCCAGCTTGACGAAGACTCCTACGGTCTCTGCCCATTCCTGCATGCGACTGTTGCAGCATACTTCCCAAGACAAAACTTCGATGCCCCAACCTTTTTTGTGCATACGCTCCAGATCAGCGTGAAAGCCCACACCGTTGAGATAACCCGCTCCATCGCCGGTCATTAATATCGCTGTGCCTGGCTCGTCCGTATCAGTCATTGCTCGAAGCATATGGACTTGAAGTGCTTGGTCGACAGCCTGCTCTCGGTTCGTTTCTGCCCCACGCTCGAAGAGTTCGGGCACGATCCCGGTAGCCTTCTCAAGGCGCTTCCAAACAGCTGCGAGCTCGGGGGGAACACTCCCGACACAAAAGGCTCCTCCGACAGGCCGCCCTACCACAGCTAGTCGGTAAAGGTTGTGGAAGTCGATCCTCGCTGCATACGGAAACGGCTTGCCAAGCGATCTGAATGCCGCTTGCGCACCTACGAAGATATTCGAGTTGTCCCAAAAAACATGAACTTTTTTCACGGAATGCACTTTCCTGATCCACCTAAAGCCGTCTTCTGCCGAAGAACCTACGGATAGTCGAGGCGCGCCTAGCAATACTGCCGTCCAAGGATTACACGTATAGAGCGAGTGAGACTCGCGGCCTAGAAGTCCAAAAACGGTGACTTTCGACTTGGACAGAACCCCTTGCCAGAAGGCGGCGTTGCGCCGTACGCACGGAGGACCATGACCCTGCCATCTGATGACGACTTCGAAGGCATCATATGCACAGCTGAGCCGCATTGGATACGTCTGTGGTCGGTCTATGCTGCCATGGTCATCGCTGTCGCGATCTCGATCTTCGTTCTGGGACCGGCGACGGGAAGCACGCGAGATGTTATCCTCGTCCTCTTAACCTGCACGCTGATCTTGCTTGGGGGAGCCGGGTTCCTCGTATTTAAGCGGTTCATGGGCCGCTTCGATGTCATGGCCGTGACTGACTGCTACATCGTGCACAAGAAGGGTATCTTCTCGCAGCGAGTCAGACACCTACCGCTTGATACCACCATCGCCATCGACGTAGAGCGGTCTCTTGTTGGCCGTATCTTCGGCTATGGTGATGTCGCGGTTCATCATGACGGAGAGGCGTGGGCACGAGTGCGCAGGATCAAGAATCCATCCGAGTTCCAGAACGCCGTAAAGCGGCTTGCTCCGAACCCCCGGTCACCCTCAAAACACTGACTACGCTCAATCGATTTTACATGGCCGTCCTGCTAGAACTTGCGCTCTCTGACCGCCTCAATTCGCGCAAAGCATGACGTTGCCCTGCGAAGATCGAATAATCTAACCGAACAACGACGTCGTCATCCTGTTCGCTACCAAGAATCGATATCACGTCCTTCTCCGTTACCGACTTATGGCAAAGGAGGGCTACTCCCGCACATGGTCTCTGCGGAATCTCATAGCCAGCCATGAACCCAATATTTATCCAAACAGCCTGGGGAGGCTCAAACACTATAAGGGTTGGGTCGTCTGCAGATATATTCTTGTAATCCAGTAACATATAGAAGCGGTCGCCGCTTACAAAAACACTCCCTTCTAGAACCCATTCTTCATCACGAGAATGATATACCAATCGAACACCCGGCGTCTTCAAGAATCGCCTAAAGATTATTGTCTCGGCGCACACGAGAGTTCCCTTGAATTCCCTAGAATAATTCCACAAATTGAATTGGCCGATGATATGCTTGAAGCGTGGGTCGCCGCGTGGTCGAAACGTTCCGATCTCTGAAAAGTATACCGTAACTCCTAGGCCGACGATGATGCTGACGACTGTCAGGATTATGCCTTCAGAAATCATGGCTTGCCCCTCGATTCGCTCCAACGACTTTTATAACCAAGGAGATGATCGGGCGTAATCACTCGTTGCTAAGTGACACGGCGGGCCCAGAACGGTCGATATCGGTGAAAAAGTCGCCCGCTTGGTCCGGCGACGCGTCACCTGAGAATTTTGTTCCCCTTAGTCGATCTGAACTGCCAATTTCGTGTCCACGCAACGGCGATGGAAGAACGCTGTTCGCGTCTTGCTGGCCCGGTCGAAGGTTGAAGGAGTTTTTCACCGATATCGGTCGTTTTGGAACGTTGTCGATAGCTTGCGCCGCACCAATAGCTTGACCAATCCAGAAACCCCGTTCCAAAGTACAGGAGTTTTGGGAGGGTTATGGAGGGCATCAGGATGATCCTGGGCTACGCGCGGGTATCGACCGAAGGGCAGAACCTTGAGGCTCAGCTCGAAGCTCTGGCCGCGGCCGGCGTCGAGAAGGTGTTCTCTGAGAAGGTCTCCGGCTCGAAGCGAACCCGACTTGAGCTTGACAAGCTGATCGACCAGCTTCGGCCTGGCGACATCGTCACTGTCACGAAATACGACCGACTTTCACGCTCACTCCAGGATCTTCTCGCCATCGTCGCGGCGATCCGGGCCAAGGGTGCGGGGTTCCGATCCCTAGCTGAGGACATCGATACGACGACTTCAGCCGGCCGCCTCGTCTTTCACGTGTTCGCGTCCATCGCGCAGTTCGAGCGCGAGCGGATCTCCGAGCGCACCCGCGAAGGACTGGCGGCCGCCCGCAAGGTGGGACGGATCGGTGGCAGACCACCTGCTCTTTCCAAACAACAGCGCGAGGAAGTTCGCCGTCTGCGCGATGAGGAAGGACGACGTATTGCGGAAATTTCTCGATTGTTCGAGGTCAGCCCGAACACGGTCCGACGTGCCTGAACCACAGGAACTGCACGCAAAATTGACAATCGTGACAAGGTGTTTGATGCGAAAGCCGTTCGCGACGGATCTTGGATTAGGAAAGTGTCCGAAGATGTTTGCTTTGAAATCTGGCGGCGCGAAGCTGAGCGTCGGCGTTCTCTTTTTTGCCGCTAGCACGATGGCATACGAGGCTGCGGCCTGCACCGTGAACGCTGAGTTCTTCGGCCAGAACGAAGCGGACACCCTGATCGCTTGCCTCGAGGGGCGGGACGGCTGGACCTTTCTAGCGGGACGTGATGGCGACTTGTCGACGGTCCTGCATCTCGCCATCTCCAGTGGCGCCGGCCTGCCGGTACTCGATGCCATACGGCGCGTCGCGGGTGACGAATGGGGCGATCTGCGGGAGCGGGTGACCAATGATGGCCGCACTGCACTTCATCTGGCTGCAATGTCGGACGATCCGGATCAAGTACGCTGGCTCCTCTATTGGGGCGCCGAGCCAAACCCGGAATACGGGGTGGAGAGTCGCTGGAATCCGACGGCATGGGATCTGGGTTATACGCCATTGCATCTTGCCGCGGCCCGTCTTGGCGGCGCCGATGTCGTCTCCGCCCTTCTTGCTGGCGGGGCCAATCCGGAAATGCGTCGCCCGCCGAATGACACTGGCTGGTCCGCTGCCTTGATCGCCAGCCGTCATGCCGAGGATCTGCGGACCTTGACCGCACTAGCAGCCGGTGGGGCCGATCTCTCCAGGAAGGGAGAGCGGAACAACGGTGCATTACACGTCGCGACAGCTTGGGATCGGTCCCCGGAGGTCATCCGGTTCCTACTGGAGTCAGGCCTTGATGCAGACGAGACGAACGCCGAAAGCCAGACCCCGTTGCATCTCGCGGCCCGGTTCGCCTCAACGCGCGAAACGATCGAGCTTCTTCTGGACGATGCCGATGAACCCTGCGTGGAGGATGCAGAAGGACGCACGGCGTCGGACCTTCTGAAATCCGGTAACGAAGTGCTCGGGCAAGATCCGGTTCTGCGTCGTCGGTTTCATGAAATCTGCATCGAGGGGGGCTGACGCGGCATGCCGGGACTGTTTCGGTTCCTCGCCCGATTTCTCGGGCGGCTCTCGTTCTGGGCCCTTCTCGCGGCACTGTTTCTTGCCAGTAACGTCGTGTTGCTGACCGCGGACGCGGTTTACGATGTCGCGAAGCGGGGCCTATGGAGCGCCGTCGACATGGTCGCCGATGTCGGCCCCCCCCGTACGCACCGCGACAGTCGCGACGCTTTAGAAACGCGCCTCGCGCAGGTCGAAAGGCTCGAGAAGAAGACGGGGCAGCTCGAAACGAAGACCAGGCGGATCGAAACTGAAGCCGAGCGCCTTGACGGTATCCTGCAGAAGTCGCGAGCCGAAGTCGCGGAGCTCGAGGCCGACAACGCGGCATTGAAACAGCGCGCCGGTCGACTTGCACGCGCCAAGGCGGACCTTGACGGCGAATTGAGACGGGCTCGACAGGAACTTGCGAATCTCGGTGAAGACATCGCAGAGTTGACGGCCGCCCGGGCGCTTCTGAAGGGCCGTCTTTCCGATCTTGAGGGCAGAGCGGAACAGGTGGACGAAATTGGCACCCGGCTCGCACGACGGACGACGCGGATGATCTCGGCGAACATGTCCGCCGTCGCGATCGAGGCGTTGCCCTTCGTCGGTCTGGCCGCGATTGCCGGGATGACCTTTGTCGAAGTACGCGATGCCTGTCTGACGCTTGCCGATACGCGCGAGCTGTCCACACTCTTCTCCGGTGAGACCATCAACGACGTGCCGGCCTGCGGATACTCTCCCATGGAGTTCCTGTCAGTCGTCCGCGGGCATCCGGATGCCGGGGCCTGTGAGAACCTCGCCGAGGAGATGCCCGAAGAACTCAGGCTCGACTGCGTTAATATCCTGCGCCCGGGCGAGACTGCGCCCTTGCCCGACGCGAACGCATCAACTGCGTCCGATGTCAGACGCCCGGGGGACTGAGCCGTTGATAATTTATGGGCTTGCTCCGGCTAAAAAGCTGCGCGCTCCTCAGCGGTGAGGTTCAACCGGTTGCCCGCGATGCCATGAGCGTTCATTTCGCTTATATGGACAGAATGCGCGAAAACTGTTCAGCAGGAAAGCGGAACCGCGCCCCTGTCCCCATCGGGGTCTAATATTTCAAGAGCACTGGCCGGCGGCGACGGGCGGCGCTGTGAACAGAATTGGCAATAGTGTTAATTTTTCTCATAGGCGGCAACGACGGTAGCGCTCTACCACCGGCCGATAGAATGCGCTTCGATCCACGCCCCCGCGCGGGGGGCGACGCGGGGCTGGGACGTGACCGCCGCACAGATAGCCGAGGTTTCGATCCACGCCCCCGCGCGGGGGGCGACCCCGAGCAACCGTTTCTCTCCGAGATCGGCGACGACGTTTCGATCCACGCCCCCGCGCGGGGGGCGACGATGCGGTAGCCGGCCACGGTGCCTCCGGGCAGGATGTTTCGATCCACGCCCCCGCGCGGGGGGCGACAGCTTTCGCGGCAGCAACGAAAGGACCGACAGATGTTTCGATCCACGCCCCCGCGCGGGGGGCGACACGTGGGTACGGTCACCGCTCAGGTTCCCGACGCGTTTCGATCCACGCCCCCGCGCGGGGGGCGACCACGCCATCGATATGGGCAAGCTGCCCACGGGTGGTTTCGATCCACGCCCCCGCGCGGGGGGCGACACGAGGCCCGCGACGGCCTGACCGAGCGCAAGAAGTTTCGATCCACGCCCCCGCGCGGGGGGCGACAGGGCGCTGCTGAAAAGTCCTCGGGCTTTGAGACGTTTCGATCCACGCCCCCGCGCGGGGGGCGACCCGGAGCGCCCTGATCTATAAGCTTGGCATGAGAGTTTCGATCCACGCCCCCGCGCGGGGGGCGACGCGGCCGCCACGGGGTTCGATTGAGGCGTCTCAAGTTTCGATCCACGCCCCCGCGCGGGGGGCGACTTCTGGTCTCGGCAGGTCTGGCCCGTCGATCGAAGTTTCGATCCACGCCCCCGCGCGGGGGGCGACCAATCGGGCCGCGAACGGCGTGGGCGCCGCCGTGGTTTCGATCCACGCCCCCGCGCGGGGGGCGACGATTTACCGCCACACCGCCGTCGTCGGGAAATGGTTTCGATCCACGCCCCCGCGCGGGGGGCGACCTGATCGGGCCGCCAATGGCGTGGGTGCCGCCGTGGTTTCGATCCACGCCCCCGCGCGGGGGGCGACTCGAGCGCGAGGTCCGACAGGGGATTGTTCCGAGTTTCGATCCACGCCCCCGCGCGGGGGGCGACCTTCCGTGCCGGTGCGGTCCTGCGGTGGCACACGTTTCGATCCACGCCCCCGCGCGGGGGGCGACAGTCTCAGTCTATCTTTAGGAACGGAAAGGAGAAAAGAACGGCTTTCTGCGAAGCTCCGGGTTCTCCATCCCCGGCGGGCGAATCCCTCCGGCCGTCGACCCATTGGCCAGCAATTCAAAGGGTGCGAACCGCCGGGGGGAACAGCGGTCGCTTCGGGTTCGCATCAGACAATGAGCAGATCGTCGGGATCCTCGGACGGCTTTGCACCAACATGTTCGACCCGACGGCGCCATTCGCGGCCGAGGAAGTAGAAGCGCAGGCTGTCAGACTCAATATCGATAGCCTCGAGGAGGCGCGCGCGCATCCGCGTCCAGCGCGCCGGATCGACCTCGCATTCGAAAACGGAGAACTGGACCCGCTGACCGTGATCCTCGCAGATGCGCGCCACCCGGCGCAACCGCTTAGCGCCGCCAGGGGTAGCGACCGACACATCGTAGGTGATCAGAACCAGCACTTTACCATATCCATGCGGGATAACCGTCAATGTCGCCCCGCAGGCCGCGCGCGAGAAGCTGGGCCTGGATCTGTGCCACCAGACCCAGCGCCACGCGCTCATCCAGCCAAGCATGGCGCAACTCCACGCGCTTTCGGTCGTGGTAGGCCTGCAGGACCGTGCGCCGTCCACCCTCTGCCAGCAACATGGCCCCGGTCTCCTGCTTCTCGAAATCCCGTGCACAGAGCTGCCGCCGGTTGATCAGCGACAGAGCCACGCGGTCGGCCAGAGCGGCCCGGAGCTCCTCCATCAGATCGAGCGCCAGAGACATACGGCCTGGCCGATCGCGGTGCAGAAACCCCATCTGCGGGTCGAGCCCGTGCGCTTCGCAGGCCGCACGGGTGTCGAGCGCCACCAGCGCGTAGAGAAACGACAGGACGGCGTTGACGGCATCGCGGGGCGGGCGCCGGTTGCGACCGTCGAAGGTGAAGGCCCGGTCATCGACGCGGATCAGATGCCCGAAGGCCGACCAGTAGGCGTGCCCCGCCTCACCCTCCTGACCGCGCAATACGTCGAGATCGGGCGCGTCCAGCGCCAGCCGGGCCGCATCGGCCAGACGCCTCTGGGCGAGATCGACCGCTTCGACGCCGGGACTGCCGGGATAGTCCCGCAAGTGGCGGCGCAGAACGGTGCGCTGGTTGGCGATCTTGGCCGCGACAATGGCGCGGGCCACGGGCAGCGCGGCCGCTGGATCGGCCGTGGCGCGATGCTGCGTGCGCCGCAGAAGGACGTTGCCCGATTGCGGACCCTCGATCCGCGCCAAAAGCTTGCCGGACCAGCCCAGCCACGCCATCGAGATACCCGATGCGGCGGCGAAGTGCATCACGTCGGGCGAGGCCGAGGTCTCGCCGAAGAGCACGATCTGTCCCAGAAGATGCGCGGGGCTGCGCTTGGCAACCCTGCCGTCGATCTCCACGGCGATGGTCTCGCCGTCCTTGCGCAGCCGCGCGCCGCTGGTGGTGACATAGAGCGTGTTGAGCAGCCGCTTCATTCCGGCACCCCCGCGCGCGCCAGCCGCCGGGCCATCCAGTCCCGCGCCCCGCCGCGCGGCGCCCGGGGGCGGCAGAGATCGTTCAGCGAACAGCTCTCGCACCGGCCCGGATCGTAGACCGGGGCCGGCAGCTCGCCCGCGGCGGCCGCCGCCCGCGCCTCGGCCGCGACGCGCGCGGTCAGGGCGCGCAGATCGGCATCGAAGGCCACGGCCTGCCGGCGCCGCCGCGCGCCGTAGAACAGCGCGCCCGCCGGAACGTCCTGCCCGGTCATCTCCTCCAGACAGATCGCCTGCGCGCAGAGCTGCACCTCGTCCGCGCGATGCGCCTTGGGCCGGCCGCGCTTGTATTCGACCGGAAAGGGTTGCGATCCGCGCATCTCGACGACATCGGCAACGCCGTGAACGCCCAGCCGCACGGATGCGATCTGGACCGAGCGCAGCACGCGCATGCCATCGCGGCTCTCGGGCACGCCCGCATCGGCGCGCTCGTGCAGAACCCGGCCCTCCGCGGTCAGGCGATTTTCCTCCCACAGCCGCTCGACATGGATTAGGGCGCATTGCCGGGGGCAGAACAGCCAGTGCTGCAGCGCCGAGAGCGGCAGGCTGCCCTCGCTCACCAGGGCTCGACCAGTGTTACCCCCTGCGGCAGGTCGGTATCGTGCACGTCGATCCGGTAATCCCCGAACGCGCGCGCCGGCGGCCAGTTGTGGCTGCGCGCGTCGGCCACCGGCACCACGTCGCCACCATGAACACGGGCGACGGTCACCCGGTCGAACAGCCGGTGCGCCTGCGCGTTGCCGAGGTCGCTGTCGTGGCGGAACACGATGAGCTTGCGCGCCGCCATCAACCCGCGTGCCGCCGAGCGGTCGAGGTCCAGCATGTCGCGCAGTCCGGTCCATAGCAGCGACAGATCGTCCTCGGAGAACCCCGTCCGCTGCGCCAGCTTAGCGTTGATAAAGCCGTGCACGCGGTAAAGGCCGTAGGGCACCACCGCCTTGCGGCCCATCGTCCGTTCCTTGTCGCGGTCTTTCTCGTTGGTGACGGAGGATCGGGTGATCGACACTTCCATCGGCATGATCGCCTCTTCCGACCGCGCGAAGGACAGCTGCACCGGCCCACGCACCTGGCCCGCATTCACGCCGGTTGACATGACCGCGCCGAAAGTGCGGATGTCCCAGAAGTTGGCGCACATCCAGTCGGTCAGCTTGCGCGCTTCGGCATCGGCCTTGGGCAGCCTGGAATAATCCCCGGGCTTCTGCGGCTCGACCCCCGTCGCCGCCCAAGCCTCTCCATGCGCCTCGTTCAGCACGGCGCGCTCGGTGAAGTAGATGCGGTGCGGCGCGGCGTTCCCATGCGCCTCGGCCACGTAGTTGCGCAGCTTCCGCTTGATCGAGACGTCGGACATCAGGCCCTGGTTCGTCTCGGGGTCCATCCGCGGCATGTTGCCGGCATCGGGGTCGCCGTTGGGGTTGCCGTTCTCGACGTCGAGGAACAGCACGAAATCGTAGCGGTTGGTCAGGCCGGCCGTCTTCGCGTCGCCCGGCTCCATTGTCGCCTGCTCCATCATGCGTCCTCTCCCTCATCTTCGGTGTCGATCAGCGCGTCGGCGGCGTCCTCCGCTTTAGCGTAGAAGGCCGAAATCTGGTGGTAGAAGCCGATGAAGAAGCGTCCCTGCGCCTCCAGCGGCAAGGTGGCGGGCATCTCATCCTCCAGCCCGTCCATGATGGCGGCCACGGCGCGGTCGGCCTTGACCCCTGCGCCGGCCTTCATGCCGCCGGCCTTACGCAGGCTCGACAGATTGTGCTCGTAGCCGCGCATCAGCACGGGAAACACCCGCGCCGGCGTGGCCGAGGCGGACCCCATGTATTTCTGCCGCAGCCCCGCGCCCCGTTCCTGATAGCTCTTCTCGGCGTAGACGTATGCCCCGAAGAGCCGCCCCAGCAGATACGCGGTATCCCGCGCCCCCTCATCCAACGCCATCGGCACCTCCTGTTCGTAGTTCCGCCGCAACACGGCAGCGATCACGGCCGCTCTCCGGCCATCGACCTTTCCGGCCTTTGCATCCGGTTCGCCCTCCACCCGGATGCGGCCCATGACGGCGGCGAGCCATGTCACGGGATAGCGCCCGCCCGTCAGGATCGCGCGCATCAGGTCGCCGCCGAGGCCGGCGGGGATGTGCTCAATCTCTCGCCGCACCGCTACGTCACGAAGTAGCTTGAGAGGCTTCGGTGAGAGATCGACGCCGCTCTTAACGAAGGGCGATGGCGCGATGGCCATGTCCGCCCAGAACCGCGTCACGGCGCGAGCGAAACGGCCCAGCCTGCCGGGGTGCCAATAGCGCACCGCCAGCCGCGCCGCGTTCGGCGCCAATCCCAGCACGAAGAGCCGCGCATCGGGGTCGAGGTAGCCGCCTTGCGGTGCACGCCCCTCGGCGACTGCCTGCAGACGGTCTCGCAGCTCGCGCTCGACCGCTGCGTCGTCGGTGCCTGCGAACATGGCATCGATGGTCCATTCGACCTCAGGCTGATCGGCCCAGAACGCCACCGTGTCCCCGCCGATCCGCAGGTGGTTTCCCGATCCCTTCGCCAGAAGTGCGTTCAGCGCCGTGCCATAAGCGAAGGCGGCGGTCTCCGAGACGGGCGCGTTGTCGCCTTTTTCCTTGCTGTGGGAGGTTTCTGCAGAATTGTTGAAAGAGACGAGCCGCGCACCGGACGACTGAGCTCCCATTACCCCCTTGATCGCGGGGTGAGACTCCCTGACCTGGCCCGGCCTTCCGGTTACGAGACACATCACGCTGCCTTCGCCAGTAGTGGCAAGCAGCGCTTGCGCTGACGGCAACTCATGCAGGAACCTTCCGTCGCCAAGCCGGAACACCATGTTCGCGTCGACCAGCGCCGCCGCGTCGGGATGGTCGGCAAACCGCTCCGGCGCCCACGTCTCGCAGAAGCGGCGCAACGCAATTAGCGCCGGGTCGTCAACCTCCTCCAGCAACTTCAGATGCGCGGCCTTGAATGCGTCGTGCTCTTGCGCCGTCCGCTTACCCTGCCCCGGGCCCTCCGGCGTCTCGGTAACGCAAAGCGAATAAGCCGTCTTATCCCAGAAGATCCCCGGCTTGATGCCGGATGTTCGACTCAAGGTCGGCACCGACATCGCCCGCGGCTGCATCTTTCCCTTTATGTCTGGTGCCATCGGCGCCATCAGCGACCGGATTTCTCGAACCGAGCCATCCTCTGCCAGCACGACCACACCGCCGATCTTTTCGGTCGAGAAACCCGGCCTCGGCCATCCCTTCTCCTCCGCCCGCGCCTCGTAAAGCGCCGCCAGTTCCTGCAGGATCGTCACGTCATTCGCCCTTCGGCCAAGCACCGGGCCACGTCGATCACGCCGCCTTCCATCCGTGCGCGATAGAAGACCGACGCGCGATCCTTTGCGTAGTCGATATCGTGGAGCATCCAGCCCAGGTCGCGGTTCTCCGCGATGGCCTCGGGAAAGTCCTCGACCAAGTCGAAATCCGCCGGAAATTCCCGCACGCCCAGGCAGGGTTGGTGGAAGCATTGGCCCTTCGCCGCGCGGCGCCGGAACATATCCGCATGTTTGCCCGGATTGTCCCCTTGCCCTGCCTTCGGCGTCATCTCGAAATGCGCCTCGATTCCATAGGCCACATCCGCGAGGCACAGCATCGCCCGCTGCTGGCGATCCTCGTCCACGGCCAGCGCCAGCCCGCCCAGATCGCCCGCCTTCTTCGCCGAGCGCGCCTTGCCCGCCGGGATCTTCGAGGCCACCTCGTTGCGGCGGATCGTCTCGAACCGGATCGGGCGCAGGACATGGATGCGATCGACGACCCAAGCGATCGCGGGCTTCCAATGGATCGCTTCCAGGATACCGCGCGCCGCCGACGGCGTGATGACGTCGTAGGAGACGCGCTCCACCTTCATCTCGGGTCGCGTGAAACAGGCGTTCCGGCCCCGGACGAGCAGCTTGATACCGGACGTCATACGGGGGCGGTGGTCGGGCGGAGGGTTGTCATGGGCAAAACCTTGCCGATGCCACCCTGCCCGTCAACAATCTAAAGGTTAACGGGACCCGACCCGCTTCACGCGATCCCGCCTGGATCCCCCTCACCGCTCAACCCCGCATGCGGGTCGTAGAAACCCTGCCGTTCATCGCTGGTCTGCAACACCGCGAACTGTTCGTCGAACCGGTCTGGTGCCCACCACCCGACGTGGCCGCCATTCCACAGCGCCCTCCACAGCTTCCACGGCACGTTCACCGAATGGGGCTGGACCAGCTTCGCCACCGCGCCCGCCGATCCTAAGCGCAGCCGCGCCAATTCGTCCGACGGCACGCCCCAGTCGCCATCCCGTATGATCACCGTCCGCTCGCCGCCGGGAATGATGCGGAAAGCCGCCTCGATCTGCTCATAGGGGCAGGCCGGGCCGTTCCGCCGGATCACCTCCAAGAGGCCCCCGATGCCGCCGATCTCCACCGCGTCCAGAGCGTCGGGTCCGTACTCGTCCCACAATCGACGAAAGTAAGACGCCACCGCATCCTCTCCGATTGGATCGTTGTGCCCCTCGGCCAGAACCGCCCGGCCGATCGCGGCGAATTGCTCCACCGCCGGAGGCGCGGGGTGCTCCGATTGGAACACCTCCACCTGACCTCGCTCCAGCCGCCCCTCGCGGTTGCACCTACCCGCGGCCTGGGCGACAGAGTCGATCCCCGTCGCCGCGCGCAGGACCAACGGGAAATCCACGTCCACCCCCGCCTCGATCAGCGAGGTCGATACCAGCCGCACCGGTGCTTCGTCCTTCAGTCGCGCCCGGACCTGCGCCAGCACCGCCCGCCGGTGGGCCGGCACCATCAGCGTCGACAGATGCGCCGCGCCCGGAGCCTCGGCGATGGCGTCGAACAGCGCCCGGGCCTGCATCCGGTTGTCGACGATGCACAGGATCTGCTCCGCCCCGCGCAGCCGATCGGCCAGCGCCCCGTCATCCATCGGGCCGGCATCCCGCACTGCGACCCGCTTCAGCTCCGCGAAGAGCCGCGCTGGCTCCGGCGCGACCTCACGCGCGTCTTCCAGCGCCTCGCGGGCCGGAAACCCGCCGCTCTTCGTCAACGCCGGCTGCGTCGCGGTCGACAGCACGACGCTGGCGCCATAACCGTTCATCAACTCCCGCAAGGCCGCCAGACAGGGACGCAGGAGCGGCAGCGGCATCGTCTGCGCCTCGTCCAGCACGATGACCGACCGCGCTAGGTTCGGCAGCTTACGGCACCGCTTCTTGCGCGCGGCATGGAGGCTCTCGAAGAACTGCACAGCCGTCGTCACCACCACCGGCACGTCCCACGAGGCGCCCATGACCCGGCGCTGCTCCCTTTCGGCCTCGTCCTCGCCGTCCCAGTCCGCATTGGAATGGTGCTCCAGAACCGCGTCCGATCCCAAGACTTGCCGGAAGACATCCGCCGTCTGCTCGATGATCGAGGTATAGGGGATCACATAGACCAGCCGCCGCAGACCATGCGCCAGCGCGTGGTCCAGCCCGAACCCCAGCGAGGTCAACGTCTTTCCACCTCCGGTCGGCACCGTCAGCGTGAACAGCCCGGGCGCTTCGACCGCTACACCGCGCGCATGCACAAGAACCCGGCGGCGCAGGTCGTTCACGGTCCCCGTTCCGCCCATCCCGTCGATATGGACGTCGAAGGCGGCGCGCATGGCGGACGTCAATACGGTCGGACGCTCGGGCGCGGATCGTCCCTCGGCTTCGGCATAGAAGGCCGCCGTCTCGCGATCATCGGCATCGCAGAGCGCCCCATAGAGCATCCGCACGAGGAATTGCAGCCGATAGGGTGCAAGGTCCGGCTCCCGGCCCAGCCGCGCCGGCGGGTCGAGCGTCGAGATGCGGCACCAGTCAGGCAGAGGAACATCCTCGGCAGCTTCGACACGCGCCTTCAGCCTTTCGGGATCGGGCAATCGTCCGTGATGACCCGCGATGATGCCCGCAAGCGTGCCGGAGAACCCCTTGGCATTGGCCAACACGCGAGCGCCTTCGCCCGAGTGGCCGGCATCGTTCCGCTCTCCGTTCAGCTTGCGCTGGAACGCAGGTTTTGCCTTCCCGAGATCGTGAAGCAGCCCGAGCAGCCAGGCATATTCCCCGCCGCCGAACACATCTGCCCGGGCCTGTGCGGCCGATGCGACACGGAGTGAATGGGCTTCGAGCGTCTCCCAGTCGGACTGGGGGCGACATTCGTGAGAATGTGCATACATCTTCCGGCCTTAGTGCTACAGGACAGACAATCTAGCCGATCACGACGCTGTGGCGTTTAACAGAATGACCCAGTCCGTTAAATCGCGCCACTGACCTGAGCGGACATTCATGTCGGACGCAGCGCAGGTCCGGACCGAGCCCAGTGCGGAAGTGGTGGGAGTTCGCTGCAACTGCTCGCAAGAGAGATAGCGCTGCACGGCAGCAGAAACTCTCGCTGCAGCGCAGTCAGGAGACCGGCCGTTCGTGCCAAGCGCAGCGATCACCTAGGGAGCGACGACTGGTTGGCGGACTAACCCGACTTTCGCTATGCCGTGCATAAATGTCCGTTTCAGCCGGATGTAGACGCTGAAGGTCGGTTGTCAGACGACGGGTGCCCGATTACGGCATGTGTGACATTGAGCCGAACACGTTGTTTTCGGTGGTCGATTTCGCCACACGCTTGTCGTAGGCTCACGTGGTTTCACGAGAGGTATACTTGATGGGAACTTTCGGCTCCGGTGTGAGAATCTTCGCGGCCGACACCCTGCCCGTCCTGGCCGAATTGGACACGCGGGATGCGACGCTCTGGATCCTTCCGGCTTTTCTGCAGGCAGCTGGCACTGAGGCCACGGCCAACCTCGCTGGATTGCCTTGGGAATTCGTTCTTGACGACACCGCCGATCCGGGCCTGCTATCTAATATTGAAGCCCTCCCAAGGGATTTGGACTCGCCGCTCGTCCGTCGGCGTGGGTTGATCTACGTGGTTGAAGGGGCGCCTTCCAGTGTCCAGTTGCCGCCCCGTAGTTTGCCCGTATTTCTTCTTCGCGGACGCGGCATCGGCGCGGATCAAGGCTTCGCTGCCAAAGCGCGGCGCATGGAGTCGCTGGCGGAGCTACCCCGGCGAGAGGTGAGTAACCTTGTCGTCCTCGGAGGCCCTGACCTGGAGCTTCCGACGGAGCTCGGGGAGTTGTGGGCGGACGGTTTCCGAAGTCGCCTAACGATCGTCAGTGACGACCCCGACGCCTCGGAGAAGCTCGAGGCGTGGCAAGCTGATGCCCGAGCTCCCGCGGTCGATTTGATCCCAGCTAAGGCCGAGAGCTTCGCACGAGCTCTTGCAGAACGGTTCCTCTCGCAAGACGAGGGGCGCCTCGTCGTCCGTATCAGGGATGTAAAGGGCGACAAGCATGAAGTCGACCTCACGGAGCAAGACGATCCAGAGGCCCCGCTTCTAGCGAACTACGAGCTATTGACGGCGGCGGACCTCGCACCCTTGGCACCTGACGCACTGTCAGAGGAGGATGTAAACGGCTTTTTCAAGGATCCTACCGCGTCTTGGCGTCCGTATGCGGCCGGGATGCCGTGGCAACGCAACCCGCATGCGCGATCGACGGTTCTGCGCGCGCTCGGTGCACTCGACCGAAAGGGCACGGAAGCGAACGAGCTATTCTACGTCAGGGCCGAATCCGGCGCCGGAGCCACCACCTTCGTCCGAGACCTAGCCTTCCAAGCCGCGCTCGAAGGGTATCCCACGCTCGTCGCATCACGTGCGCCGTTCGCCCCAAACGGGCGGCATATGGAACGGTTCATAACGAGATGCCTCAAGGCCATTGATGAGGCCGAATTGGGGGACGACTCCAAGCTCTACGAGGTGCCATGGCTCATCGTGTTCGACCGGTCCCACTGGGACGGTTACGAACGCGACATCAGCACGTTTGCTTCTCAGATCGCCGCGGCCGGACGGCGAGTCTGCATCCTTCTGGTCACGGACGCGCTCCTCCCACTTGCCGTTCACTCCGAGCGGCGGCTCATCGAGCTTTGCACCCTGTCACATGAGATCGAACAGAGTGACGCGCTTGCTCTAGGGAGGCATCTCAACAGGTTTCTCCGACCGAAGGGCTCGGCTCGGTCGGATCACGAGTGGCAGAGCTTCCTGGAGACGTCGCTCGTAGCGCCAGGTCTGGGGCGGTCCGTGTTCTGGATCGCCCTGGCCTTCTGGCTGCGGCGTCAGGTCGACATGAACGAGACCCTGCAGGGATGGCTCTACGCCCGCTTCACAGAAGGTGTCGCAGACGAAACCTGCCGGCGAGCGATCGTCGATATCGCGGCGATGAGCAGCGTTCGGAGGCTACTTCCGGAGACGCTCTTGCCCCCGTCGTCAGACTTTCCCACACGCGACAAGCTCGGCGACTTGCAATCGGTCATTGGAGCCCTTGGCGTTACCCGGCAGCGGGACGGCACAATTAGCCATTGGGCGATGATCCACGCTGAGATGGGACGATACCTACTGATCGAGCTGTTCCACGACGCGACTACGGTCGAGGCGATGGGCCTGGGCGGCATGCAGGACCCAGACAGTCTTAGGCTCGAGGTGCTATCCCAGATCGCGGTCGACCCCCGGATCGCTCATCCTGACCTCAGGCCCTTGGCAGAAGCCTTTGCCACCAGCGTGTTCAAGATAGATCCGGGACAGGGCTATTCACAGTTCGCTCAAGAGTGGCGCGCTGCGCTCGCCGCCCTGGATGCAATGCCGGAGACCGTCCGTCTGACGAGCCGGACCTTCCTCCATCACAGCGCTATTTCACGTCGGAGGATCGCGAAGGACGAGGGTCTCTTCCCCGTGGATATAGAGGAGCGCGCCACGCTCCTGACGAGGGCGGCGGTAGACATCGAACGGGCACTTTCCATTGAGGCTGAGCCTGGCGGCGAGACCGACCTCAATCTCTTCAACTCCCTTGCTCACGCCTATCACGACCTTGCCGAAGTCGAGACGGCTCGCGGCGCGGCTCCGGACGTCGTCGCCGAACTCCGTATCAAAGCTCATCGCGCGACGGGGAGGGCTTATGCCCTCGATCCGGACAACTCCTTCGTTATCGAACTCTATGCCAGGGACCGGCTCGAGGGGGCGGAGAATGATCCCGACGGCGCGGCGAGCGTCGCGCTCGAAGTGCTGGGTATCGTCTATGGCACCATGGCTCGCGAGACCGCCAGCGCTAGGCGCAACGCGCTTTCCGCGCTCGCTGATCGGGCGTTCGACCTCATGATCCGCACTACGCGGACCTTGCCCGATACTGAGCCCCGGGACCCTGGAGAAGCGATCGTCCAAGCAATTTCTGCCCTAACGCGGAACATGCCTCACCGAATGGGGATGACGTTGGAGGATTTCCCCCGGCCCAACAGGATCGAGGCTGCTGAACGGCTGGGAAATGGGTTACTGCGCACCAATCCCCAAGCCGTTCGTCTGCGTTACGTCCTCACGCGACTGGACCGTCCCAAGGACCTCGCCATTCAGCTCGAGTTGCTGCAGATGCTCGACGGTACGAACACGGTATTGACACCGCAGCTTCGTCTCGAGCTCGCCATCCTTGAGCATCAGAACKGCCGACATCATGAAGCCGCCCGACGTTTCTCCGGCCTCAGACGGCTCTGGCGGCAGGGGGCCCATTTCGTCGAGGTGCCTAGTCATCTCCATTGGCTAGTGGACCCGGCGACGGGACAACCGCGAGAGGTACGGGCCCGGGTCGCATCGGGCAGCGATGGCGTAAGGGGCTTCGCGAACGTCGCGGAGCTTGCTAACGAGCGGATACCCTATCGTCCGGGCGAGATCGAGGATAGGGCGCTTAAGCCAGGCGCAATGATGACCGGACGCGTCTCCTTCGGCCACAACGGCCCGCTGCTTCGCCCCCTTACGG
>NZ_JQEY01000024.1 GCF_000743715.1 Palleronia rufa | reverse complement strand
GCGACTGGCAGGGCGGCTACGGAAGGCCCGCAAGCCACGTGTGCTGACGCCAACGACACTGCATAAACGGTTGGCTGGGAAATGGTTCCTGTGTTCCTCGACAAACCTAAATCTCATTGCTTTAGGCCCGCGAAGAACTGGGTGGCCTTTTTTAGGATTTCCCTCTCCTCCCTGAGAAGCCGGATCTCACGTCGAAGCCGCTCATTCTCTTTGGCGAGGTCCAAATCCTCTTGTGAAACCACGTTCGTGTCTCGATGCGCTGTGATCCATTTGTTCAGCGTCGACATTCCAACGCCCAGATCATCAGCCACCTGCTTGCGCGTCAGCCCGCTGGTCAGCGCAATACGCACCGCATCCTGGCGGAATTCGTCCGTCCGTTTCAATCCCATAGTTCGTCTCCTTTGTTGCAGTAAATGCTATCAAAGGAGCGGCATCAAACCGCGACAGGTCCATTTCTGGTTCGGCCGGTCGGCTTGGAAGTCGCGGTCGAGGATGTTGCCGGCGATGACCGAGCGTTCGCCATCATCCTTCGGATTCCCGCGCCGCTTTGGTCGCGCTCTCATAGCGTTCTGCCGCATGAGGCGCTCGATCCGGTGCAGCCCGCAGGCCAACCCTTCCTCGAGCACGTCGCGCCAGACCCGACGTGCGCCATAGGTGCGGTCGCTGGCCTTGAAGCTCTTGTCGATCTCCAAGACGAGCTTCGCATCGTAGATCGCCCGGGCGCTGATCGGTCGCTTGAGCCAGGCGTGGAAGCCAGACCGAGAGACGCCCAGCACCGCGCACATCCAGCTGACGGGCCAGATATGCCGGTGCTTCGCAACGAACGCGAACGTCATGTCGCTTCCCGCGCGAAGAAGGCCGCGGCCTTTTTTAGGATGTCACGCTCCGCCCCTGAGCTTGGCGACCTCTTTCTTCAGGGCCGCGATCTCGGCCAGCTCGGCGCGCTGCTGGCCATTGCCGGGGAAGGCAGTGGCAGACGCCACCGTCGCTTCACGCATCCACCGCCGCAGAACACTCTCCGCCAGGTCCAGATCTCGGCACGCCTGGGCCACCGTCACGCCCCGCTCGGTCACCAGCTTCACCGCCTCGATTTTGAATTCGCGGCTGAACTTCCGTCTCGTCATATCCAATCTCCAGTTCCATGGTCACGATCTTATCTTCGTGTCCACGGAACCGGCAGCAGGCCACTGCGACGGTTTTCCTGTCGAAAGAGATGGGCGACCGGAACGCGCCCCGCTGTCGATCCTCTGACGTGCCGATCCAAATCGCGTTCGACACGCCCACGCTAACCGACCCGTCCTGCGTGACCTTGCCCGTTTGCCGGGTCACGCGACGCGGAAAACCGTAGCCGTCGATGCCCGGGCGGGCCGAACCACATTTCGCACCATCGGCATGGGCGCGGTTCTTCGGCTCGGAATGAGCGTCCCAAGGGTCGCCAGAGCTGCCGCGCGGCGGCGTTGCTGGTCATGATCCGCGACCGCCTGCAGTACACCCGGGCTTGCAATGCGCGGCCGTGTCGCTCGCCTGCCGCCGGTCGGTCTGGCCGCGGCATCGACCGCAAGGTACCGAAGGTTGATCGCCGCGCCTTTCGCCTTGGGTGCCGTGGCTTGGCGCTACGATCCATCCCCGTTCGGCGCCCCGTCAAGCCGGTGTTCGGACGGGTTCGAGCTCGCCCGCTGGAACCGCAATGTCGTCCGCGGCGCCTTCTTCATGGATGCGCTCGACCGCGAGATCGTCTTTCGGCGGGCCGTGGTGAATGCCGGCAGCGGCGGGACATCCGCGACGTGATTCCGGAGGCGGTCCAGCGACGGTTCGCGGCCTGCAAGATGTTCAGTCCCAATATCTGGTGGATTGGATCGGGGTGGATCGATCCGGCACTGGTGTCCGGATGTTGCGGATGTATCCGAAGGGCGTGAGGCCGTTCGGGGTGGTGCGTCGTCGGGCGCAGTCTTCGGGCGCCGGGACGTCCGTGCGGTTAGGGCGCAGCCGATCGGGGCTGTCGGAGCGGAGGCGCTCGACCGTGGCCTCCGCGATTGTGCGGTTCATTTGCCCGACCTGGCCGTTTGTCCATGGATTTCGGCCTGATCGGCCGGTGCTCGGTGCCGTCGGCCTCGCGGATCATGTCAAAGCGAACGGATGGTGTTCCGGTGTCGGGGCCGCGCTGCGACCGGACTGCCGTTGTCGGTGAGGGATCCGACAGGGCACAGCCTCGACCATGTGCCGACGAAACGCCCGGGCGGTCTTTCTGTCCGCCGTTGCAACGCGTGGGGCGACCGCGAACTTGGCCAAGGCTTGCCCTCGGTTGTCTGCGCCTTGGCGATCCCGATGTGAAAGACCCCGATGGGATACCGCTCGAACGTCTGGCGCCTTCGATGTCCGGCAGGCGCGGGACGCCATAGCGCTGAAGGCAGCAGCGCCGAGCGCGTGAGATGCGGGATCGACGACGGCAGGGCATGACGGCGGTCGCCCAGTGCAGGCGCGTGCGGCGCCGGACCGCGACCCGTCGCCGGTCCCGGGCAGCACGGAGGACCGCGGGTCCGCCGGGCCGGTTTATGTCCTCAACCGTCGCGCGCTTGCGCCGGTTCGAAACCGTCTTGGGATCAAGGCCCGACCCAGCTGCGCGAGCGAGGCTTGCGACCGCTGTATCGCTGCTCTGCCGGCCGGCGTGGTCGTGGCGCTCCCGCGACGTGTCCCCATAGGGCGTCCTTCCATTCCAGCAAAAGGATCGCACCGTCGAACCGTGGGATCAAACAGCTAGACCTCGATCTCGAACGCATCCACCGGATCAGGGTCCGGCGACAGGGCCGCTCTCACCGTCTTGAGTCTTTCGAAATCCATCAGGACGAGGTTGAATCCCGCATGCCCCCACTGCGCGGGCTTCTCCTCCGCATAGGCGATGATCTCTCCGCATTCCGCGTAGCTGGCCATCAGCTGGTCTGAGATCACCGGCAGACCGATCATCCAGGGGCTCGCCCTGTCGCCCGTCAGCCGCGCGCCGCTCCCGTCGGTCGGCTGCATCCGGCCCGAGGGCGGCGTTCCGTAGGGCAGCGTGAAGCAGTGCTGCCCAGCCGCGGAGCATCCCACCCAGCGCCTTGCGGTCCGGAGCTCCGTATTTCTCCTCAAGCGCGGCGACGATCCGGTCGTAGGGTAAGGTGCCGCCCTGCACGACCATGCGCCGCATGATCGCCACCACCTCGCCATCGGGCGCGTAGGAGGCGATCGTCAGCGCCTCGCGTCCGCCCCGCCGGATATAGATCTTCTGGTAGCCCAGGGCCGATTGGCTGGGATCCGACGATCGGTCCGGCATCGTGGTCACGAACACCGCCTCTATCCCGTCCAGCGCGTCGGCGACCTCGGACGCCTCGGCGATGCTCTGGCCCGGGCGCAGGCCAAGCAGATCGCGCTTGGCCGCAGCCCCGCCCAGGTCGATCGCGTCGGGCCAAGCCGCATCTGCGGGCGGCACCGTCTTTGGCGGGCGATCCACGGCGGAGATCGGCGAGCGCCCTTCCCGGGCCTCCGCGGTTTGCAGCATTGCCACATCCACGTCATCCTCCGCCTGCGGCGCGGGCTCCAGCGGCATGCCGAGGACCCCGTCTTCGCGTTCCACGCGCGTCTCCACCGACTTCCCGCGAAGGATCATGTCGGGCATCTCCGCGCGTCCCTCGACCAGCGACAGATCGTCCAGCTCGAAATCGACGACGCTCGCGACCGCGTTGGTTCGCGTCAGCGCGTCGTGGACGGCGTCCTGCAGTACGATCACGCCGAACCAGTACGCGCAGGCGTCGCGCGTCGCTTGCGGACGGCCCTGAAGGATCGCGTATCGTCGCGCGACCTTCAGCGGCCCGGTCCCGTCCCGCATCCGCTGTCCCAGCTCGGAGATGTCGCCGCGCATCTGCCCCAGCGCCTCCATGACCGGCAGATTGCCGTATTGGCCCTGCGGCTCGGCGATGCTGCGGCAGGGCGCGCGGTCCCGATACGCGATCCTGGCCCTCAGGCGGGGTCCCATGCGGGCCGCCTTGGCCTCCATGTAGGATCGGAACGACGCGCGATGCAGCGCCAGCCAGGTCGCGTCGGGACGTGGTGCGTCAGGCTGGAAGAAGGCCGCTCCGGGCTCCGAGGCACCATCGGACCTGCGCTGCCAGGCCGCGACGGCCATCTCGTCCAGTTCCGCGCCGTCGGGCCGGTGGCCCGACCGGATCGCCAGCAGGTCGAACACATGCGCGTCCAGCTCCAGCCGGGCCTCCTCCAGGCCTTCGAAAGCGGTCGCGTCGAATCGCTGCGCCATCCTGGCTCTCGCCGCTTCGTTGTCCTCCGCGAAGGAGATCCGCGCCAGGATCTCGGTCGGAACGCCGGTCCGGGCCTCGTCCCGGAAGAAGATGACCTCTCTGGGACGAACCAGCAGGTCGTATTGTCCGCGCCCGTTCCCGGCGGCAGTCGCGACCTCCGGATCCACGAGCGCAAGCATCGAGATCTGCCGCTGGCCGCTCTCGACGATTCGGCGCGCCAGATCCTCTTCGACTGCGATGGGGGCGAAGGGGGACGCGCCGACCATGGCGATCGACACGGTGACCCTGCCGCTGTCTCCACCGGTAGTCGGGCACTTCGAAGGCGAAGGTCCCCGCCTCCAGGTCGTAGCGCCCAAGCTCGACCGCCCCTTCCAGCCAGAGCGGTCCTTCCGAACTCTCGCGCAGCGCGGCCACCGTCGCTGCGACGGCGGCAGGCTCATCGAATTCATTGGCCTGGATGACCGGGGCCTGGGCACGGGCCAGCGTCTCGAAGGTGGCGTCCGACCCGCCCGTCAGCCTGCCGACGGCGCCAAGGATTGCCAGCCCGTCGGATCTTTCGATCGACGCCAGCGCTGCTGCGTCCGGCGCGGTCTGCGGTTCGGTGGCCGCGACGTCCGGGCTTTCCTGCGGCACCGGCACCAGCACCGTCTCCGGATCGAGCTCCATGAGCTGCCAGGCAAGATCGGCACCGGCAAAAAGACCGATCCTTGTCAGCCGCCCTTGCCCCGGACGCATCCCACGCAGACCCTCCAGCGTGCCGAACCGCGACTCGACATCGCTTCGGTCCACGCTCCAGTCGAACTCCGACCACCATGCCAGGGTGATCTGCCCGCTCTCCAGCGCCTGGCGCAGGACCCGCGCCTGGTCGGGCGGCATCTCCAGCACGTCCGGCAGGCCCGAGAATCGCTCGGCCGAGACCATGCCCGGACCGGGCAGCTGCACGACGCGGAAGGCCGCCCCGGCGCCGGTCTGGCCGCCGTACTGCCCGTAGTTCAGCGCGAAGGAACCGTTCTCGAAGTCGTACTCACCGACACGGACCGGCGCGCGGTGCAGAACCGGCAAAGGCCAGATCGGGGTGCGGGCCAGGATCTGGTCATAATACCGGGCAAAGAAGGTCTGCCGGGCATCCTGTCGCGCGAACTCGTCCGGGAAAGCCTGCAACGCCGGCGACATCGCCATCGCGTCCCCGGAGAAGAGCTGCTGGATCACCTGGTCCGCTCTCTGGTTGCCGTAGTACTGGGCGTAATACGAATCTCCGAAGAAGGCGCGCCTTTCGGCATCAGACAGCAGCACGGCCGCGATCCCTGCGAAACGGTCGCCCTCGCGCGCGATGTCGGGATTGTCGCCGACATGGGCCAGGGCCGTGAACTCCGTCCACGCCGCCGCAGCGCCGCCCGGCCGATCGAGCGCCACCGCCATGCGCCCGTCCTCGATCGGCAGCCCCAGATCCCGGGCGACCTCCAGCGCGGAGCGCGCACCGGCGGTCGCGGCCCGGCCGCCCGTGTCCCAGACATGGAGGGCCGGCGCGTCCGGTGACGCGGGGTCGAAGCTCTGCGTGGTCCACCGGACCAGACGCAGATCCGCCCGTTCCATAACGAACGTCGTCAGTGCGGTGCGGTTGCGCCGCTGGGTGGCGAAGCTCTCGACGCTCTCGTCCACCCCGATCCGGGTGATGTGGCCCCAAACGACCTGCATCAGGGTCTGCCCGTCGCTGCGTGCGGCCTCGACCCTGTCGATGAACGCCTTCGCCTCCTCACGGTCCATCGGCACGGTATCGGCCGCCGGCAGCGCGACCCGGACGGAGACGCCGCCCATCCCGTAGGCGCGCGGCATGATCGAGACGGTCGCCTCACCTGCGCCGACAAGCTCCAGCCCCCTGCCCTCCTCGAACGCGCCGGGGGTCACCGGCAGATAGAGCGCCACCGGGACCGGCGCTTCCGGGGACACCTCCCGGACCTCTTTTGCCTCCGCCAGGATTCTGGTCCGAAGGGCGCTGCGCACATCGTCCTGCTCCAAGGCGTTCATCGCCCGGAAGGCCTGCTCGGCTTGGCGCGATGCCGTTGCGCCCCCGGCCGCCCGGTCGGCGCGGCGAAACTGGTCGATCGCGGCCGCATCGTCGTCGAGACGGGTCGGATCGCGCCGGACCTCCAGCAGCGCCAGACGCCGCATGAAGCCGTCCGGGCCCTCCATCATGCCCCGCGGGGCGACATGGACCCTGTCCCCCGCCGCGATCGCGGGCACGCCGCCGGCCGGGTCCGCGGTTCCGGCCCCCGCCCCCGTCGCGGCGAGCGCGGGGACGGTTCCGCCCAGCTCCGCGATCCGGGAGCGCATCGCCGTCCCAAGGCAGTCCCCATCGGCCTGACAGGCATCGCGCTCGGCGAGCCAGGCGGACTGGCGCGCCCGCTCTTCGGGAACGCCGCTCTTGTCCGACTGCCGCCAAGCCTCGGCCAGGGACCGATCCAGCGCGGCCAGCCGGTCGGAGCCGCAAATGGCGAACTCGGCGGGCAGGGACGCCCGGCCACAGTCAAAGCTTGGCCCCGTCGGTGCCGGTGCGATGACGGAGGACCCCTGCGCCGCCGCCAGCGACGTCGCTCCGTGGATCCGGCGAAACAGAGCCGCCGTTTCCGCGGGCGCAATCGGTCCACCCGCCGCCGTCAGCCCGGTGTCGCGTCGAAACGCATCCAGCGCCCGTTGCGTCCGCGGCCCCCAGTCCCCGTCCGCCGGACCCGGATCGTAGCCCAGTTCGGCAAGGTATACCTGGCTTTCGCGCACCTGCGCCGTACGGGCCTTTCGCGGATTGCCGGAGGCCTGCGCCGCCTCCGCGGCAAGGGCGGTCCTCTGCACACGGTTCAGATTTCCGGTGCGCGGCAGCCCGCGGCTGCCCTGCCATGCCCGGATCGCCGCGACCGTCCTGCGCCCCGGTTTGCCGTCGACAGGGCCAGCATCGAACCCGAGCAGGTTGAGGTCCCGCTGCGTCGCCATGGCGGCGCGCATGGCGGGCGAAACGGTGGGCTCTGCCCGATCCTGCCGTTGCCCTGCCGACCGGGCGGACCCACCCGAAACGCCTCTGCCCGATTGCGCTGCCGGCGCCGCCCGGTTCGGCTGTTGGGCGGTCGGCTGCCGTGACAGCCCGCCGGTGATGGCCTGCACGCCCAGCCCGATGAGCGCGCGCTTCAGCTCGTCCGACTGTGCCGCGGCGGGAAATGCGGGCGCAAAAACCCCCGCGATCGACAAGGAGACAATGCCGCAAGCGGTGGCAAGACCACGCATGGAAATCATCGGACTCCCCTCCAATTCAATTGCGCAAATTTGTTTCAAGCAATTCTAAGCGTATCGGCTTACGTGAGGGAATGGCTTTGTCGCGCAAAGGTCCGGGTGGGGGAGTCATCTCGTGACTCCAGCGTGGTAGCTGGTCTGCAGGATTGAGCCCGTCCCGCCGCGCCACAGGACCGGGAACCGGCCGGCCTGCAGCCAGGCGCCGAAGCGGCGTGGCTTCATGGCGATCCGCGCGGCCCGCAGGGGCAAAAGGATCGTGGCCGCAGTGCGGCCGCGCAAGCCCGACGCACGGCCCGCAAGCATAGGGGCGCGACACGCCGTCCGTGGCGCCAGATCCACACGAACGGACGCTGGAGATCCGGGCCATCGAGATCACCGGCAGCAACGTCGGCGATGCGCCCATCCGAGTTGCTCGGCCAGATCCCCAGCCGATGTGGAGATCGGCCCGGTCACGGCGGACGGCGCCTGTGACACGCGCGGCTGCCACGACGCCACCGCCGACCGAGGCGCCGATGCGCTCGGGCATCCCTTCGGACCGATGGCAGTCATGCCCTCACCGCCGCCGCGCAGGAACGCCAAGCCGTGAACGCCATCGACCGCGGGTGCTATCGCCCGGAACGGGGCCCCTCGCGCATCGAAACATCTCGGTCGCGCGATCCGGCGAAGATGGAGCGGAGACCAACGCCGAAGCCGCGCCGTGCCGAGATGAAGATGCATTGCGCCAAACTGCCGGGGCAGAGGCGCGTGGCACGCGACGTCCATCGCCAGGGTGCCGAACCCCAGGCCCGCGCCGCCGTGCTGAACGGCTGCACCGCGCCCGGAACACCTGCCACGGAGCGTGGGATAGTGCGTCCGGGCGAAGGGGGCTCCCGAGCTTCACCCGCTTTGCGCAATAAGGTCCCCAGTGACCCGCGATACTCAAGCTGATGACGCCCGGCGCAGGATGGAACGGCCGGACAAGCACGGCCCGCCAAGCAGCACGCAACGCGGTTGATCGCAAAAACACACCGAACCAGCGGGAAATCGGCTCGAACCGGTCCTTCGATGTGTTCCGGCTCCGTGAATGATGGCGTTCACAGAACCCGTGCTTCCGGTCACTGGCCGCGAGCCGGTTTCGAACGCCTGACGGCTTCGGGCCGGACCTGCCCCGCCTGGCGAACACGCACGGCCAAAGCAAGCGAAGCGGACAGGCCCGAACCGTCTGCCGGCCCGTCCCGATCCACGGCATCGGGCGGGGGGGGGGGCGGCGCCGCGAACGGCCGCTTAGCCCAGACGACGCAGCCGCGCGATCAGCGCAGAGGTATCCCACCGGCCGCCGCCCATCGCCTGAACGTCCTTGTAGAACTGATCGACAAGGGCCGTCACCGGCAGCGACGCGCCGATCTCGTCGCCGGTCCGCAGACAGATCCCCAGATCCTTTCGCATCCAGTCCACCGCGAAGCCATGATCGAACGCGCCATCCAGCATCGTCTCATGGCGGTTGGCCATCTGCCAGGATCCCGCCGCGCCCTGGCTGATCACCTCGACCACCGCATGGCCGTCCAGACCCGCCTTCTCCGCGAAATTCAGCGCCTCTGACAGGCCCTGGACCAGCCCGGCGATGGCGATCTGGTTGCACATCTTGGCGGTCTGTCCCGCGCCGGTATCCCCGATCCGGCGGCAGATCCGGGCATAGGCGTCCATCACCGGCTCAGCGGTGTCATAGGCCGCCTGCGCGCCCCCGCACATGATCGACAGCGCTCCGGTCTCTGCGCCGGCCTGCCCGCCGGAGATCGGCGCGTCGACGTAGGCCCCGCCGACCGCCTCCGCTTCGGCCGCCAGCTCTCGCGTCACCATCGCCGACACGGTGGTGTGGTCCACGAAGACGGCGCCCTCCGCCAGCCCGGCGAACGCGCCGTCCGACCCCAGGCAGACCGCGCGCAAGTCGTCGTCATCGCCGACGCAGCAGAACACGATCGCGGCATCCCGCGCGGCTTCGGCCGGCGTGTCGGCCGCGGCGCCCCCATGCTCGGCCACCCAGTCCGCGGCCTTCTGCCTGGTGCGGTTGTAGACCGTCACCCCATGCCCCGCCGCCTGCAGATGCCCGGCCATCGGATACCCCATCACACCCAATCCCAAGAACGCGACCTTCGCCATGACTTCACCTCCACGTGCCGATTGACTAAGCACGGTCTAACCGCGTTCCACCGCCGGTCAACCGGCGCGACCCGAGAGAGACATGGCCACCATATTCCGCTGGCTCACCCGCCTGTTCCTCGGTCTTGCCGCCCTTGCCGCCGTGACCCTTGCAATCGCCTACTGGTTCATGACGCGCTCGCTGCCGGACTACTCCGAAACGGTGTCCGTCGCGGGCATCACCGCGCCGCTGGAGATCGTGCGCGACAATGCCAACGTGCCCCATATCTTCGGCGCGTCGGACGAGGACGTGTTCTTCGGTCTCGGCTACGCCCAGGCCCAGGACCGTCTGTGGCAGATGACGCTGATGCGGCGGACCGCGCAGGGCCGCCTGTCCGAGATCTTCGGGGCAAGGACCGCGCGCACGGATGAGTTGATGCGCCGGCTCGACATCTACAATCTCTCGGTCCGGTCCGTGTCGGCCCAGGACGACGGCACCCGCGCCGCGCTGGAGGCCTATTCCGCCGGCGTCAACGCCTGGCTGGATGAGGTCAACCGCGGCGCCCGCGGCCGCGGCGCGCCGGAGTTCTGGCTGTTCAGCCCCGCCATCGCCCCCTGGCAGCCGGCCGATTCCATCGCCATCGTCAAGCTCATGGCGCTGCAACTCTCGGCCCATGTGGGCGAGGAGGTCCTTCGCGCCAGGGTGTCCCTGTCGCTCGACAACGACGCGCGGCTCAAGGACATCCTGCCGGACGCGCCGGGCGACGGGATCGCCGCCCTGCCCCGCTACGCCGATCTCATGCCCGGAACACGGAGCTTGCGCCATGCGCGCGCGGTACCGGATGCCGCGCCCGATCCGCTGTCGCCGGTGCGGGCCCGCGGTCTTGCGGGCGCCTCCAATGCCTGGGCTGCCGCGCCGTCGCGATCGGCCTCCGGCGGCACGCTTCTGGCCAACGACCCGCACCTGCCGCTGACGGCCCCCTCGATCTGGTACCTGGCGCGGCTGGAACTGGCGTCGGGCGGCGTCATCGGCGGGACGATCCCGGGCATCCCGGCGGTCCTGACCGGCCGGTCGGATCGTCTGGGCTGGGGGCTGACCTCTTCCTACGCCGACGATCAGGACGTCTATATCGAAAAGCTCAACCCGGAGAACCGGCAGGAGGTCCTGACCCCCGACGGCTACAAGAGGATGCGCAGCCGCACCTCCATCGTGAAGGTCAAGGACGCGGAGGATCTGACGCTGACGCTGCGCTGGACCGACAACGGCCCGGTGCTGCCCGGACGGCACTGGAACCTGGGGACCGTCACCCCGCCCGGACATGTCGCCAGCCTGGCCTGGACCGCCCTTTCGGACAAGGATACCTCTATCAGCGCGGCCATGGCGCTGATGGGCGCCGGGTCCGTGGGGGAGGTGATCGAGGTGTCGGAGCGCTACGTCGCGCCCTCCCAGAACCTGACGCTGGCAGACGGGCAGACCGTCGCGATGAAGACCATCGGCGCCCTGCCCCGGCGCCGCGACGGCCACCAGTCCAAGGGGCGGATGCCCAGCCCCGGCTGGATCGAGGAAAACCGCTGGGACGGCCGCCTGCCGTATGCGCTGAACCCGGAATTCGTGTCGCCAGAGGGCGGCATCGTCGGGAACACCAACAACAAGATCATCGACCGGCCCTTCCCGCTCCACATGTCCTATCTCTGGGGTGACACCCAGCGCGTCCAGCGCTGGCGGCGGCTGATGCAGGGGCGAGAGGTCCACACCCGCGAAAGCTTCATGGAAGCGCAGCTCGATACCGTCAGCTACACCGCGCGGTCGCTTCTGCCGCTGGTCGGCGCGGATCTGTGGTTCACCGGAGAGGCGGCGCCGGAGGGCACGCCCGATCGCCTTCGCCAGCGGGCACTGGAGCTTCTGGCGGGCTGGAACGGAGAGATGAACGAGCATCTGCCCGAACCGCTGATCTATGCGGCCTGGATGCGCGCGTTGCAGGCCCGCCTGATAGAGGATGAGCTGGGCCCCCTGGCCGAGGAATTCGTTCGCCTGGAGCCGCTGTTCGTCGAGAGGGTCTTCCGCAATATCGACGGCGCCGCGGCATGGTGCGACGTGCGTCAGTCGGCGCGAGAGGAGAGCTGCGCCGACATGGCCCGCTACGCGCTCGACGATGCGCTGGTCTGGATCTCCGAAGAATACGGCACGGCACTGGAGTCCCTGCGCTGGGGCGACGCGCATGAGGCCGTTCAAAAGCACACCGCACTGGGGGATGTCCCGGGTCTCGGCTGGTTCGTCAACATCCGTCAGTCCACGAGCGGCGGCGACAACACGCTCATGCGCGGCCTTACCAAAGGGACCGATCCGGACCCGTTCACCAACGTCCATGGGGCGGGATATCGGGGCGTCTACGATTTCGCCGACCCCGACTCGTCGGTGTTCATCATCTCGACCGGTCAGTCGGGCCACCCGCTCAGCCGTTACTACGACGACCTGGGAGAGCTCTGGCGCCGGGGGGAATACATTCCCATGTCGCTCGATCCGGAGCTGGCAAGAGCAGGTGCCGTGGGCGTGACCAGGCTGACCCCGGCGCGCTAGACGGAAGGTTCCGGAAAAGGGACCGATGTCAGCGCGGCAGCAGCGTCAGATGGATGCCGTGTTTCGCCCGCACCGTGAGATGGGCGACAGGTTCCGGGATCCGCCCGGCCACCGGCGCCACGGCAAAGCGGTCGAGGAACGCCGCCAGCAGGATGACCCCCTCGGCCATGGCGAAGCCCGCGCCGGTGCAGACGCGCGGACCGGCGGAGAACGGGATATAGGCCCGGCGCGCGGACCGGCGGCCCGCCTCGGTCTGCCAGCGGGCCGGGTCGAACGCGTCCGGGTCCTCCCATATCCGGGTCTGGCGATGCAGGTGCCACGGGCTGAGCACCACCGTGTCGCCCGGATCGGACACCCGGTCGCGCAACGGCTCTGCCCGGGTCGCCTGCCGGACCATCATCGGAACGGGGGGATAGAGCCTCAGCGCCTCGCGGAACACGTCGCGCGTGATCTTGAGGCCGGAGAGGCCGGTAAAGGTCGGCGCGGCCATGAAATCGCGGGCTTCCGCGGCCGCGCGATCCTGCCATTCGGGATGTGTGGCCAGAAGGTACAGCGTCCAGCCGAAGGCCGAGGCAGAGGTCTCGTGCCCGGCCAGAAAGAAGATCGCCACCTGGTCGACCATCTCCGCGGCGTCGAACGTATCGCCGGTTTCGGGGTCCGTTGCGGTCAGGATCTTGGTGGCCAGATCCTCAGGTGCGTCGCCGCTGGCGATCCGTGCCAGCCGCTCGGTCACGAGATCGTCTATCAGCGCGCGGATACGCCGGGCCGCACGGCGGGCCCCGGCGCGGTGCAGGCGCGGCATCCAGCGCGGCAGCGGCACGAAAGCGGCCAGGTTGAGGATCGGTTGACTGCGCTGGAAACTGCGGAACTCATCGAACACCGCGCGGGCGACGCGATCGTTAATCGGCAGAGAGAAGAGCGCGCGGAAGATCACGTCCGCCGCGGCATGGCTGGCTTCCGGCTCGATGTCGATTGTACCGGGCGACATGCGGTCGGCCATGGCGCGGGCCGCGGCCAGCATCGCGGGAAAGGTGTCGCGCAGGCGTCCGCCGTCGAAGGCGGGGTCGATCAGGCGGCGCTGGCGCTGCCACTCCGCGCCGTTGGTCAGGAACACCGACCGGCCCAGAAGCGGGCGCAGCCCTTCCGACACACGGTCGGACTTGGGAAAATCCATCGGCCGGTCGCGCAGCACCAGCCGGACCAGATCCGGGTCGTTGACCATGAAGGAGCGCAGGAACGGCGTGCGGAATTCCGCCATCCAGGCGCGATAGAGCCGCTCGGGCTGGGCCGAAAGGATGTCGGCGCGAAACAGCCTCAGATAACGCCAGAACGACACGCGGTCCGGTCGTGACGGCGGTTTGGGCGGACTCATGCGGCCATGGAGGTATAGCGCGAAGCCGACCGGTCGATCCGGCTTTTCGACGCGCGACGCCCCGCGAAACGCTCCCGCAGGCTCAGCGGGCCGGCCGTGACGCGGAAATAGTCATAGGCGGCCGGATCGCAGGCCAGGTTGTCGAAAGCGCAGAGGTACTGGAAATGAAGCCGGAAGAAGCGCCAGCGCAAGGCCGCCCAGGTCTCGGCGCGGAGCGTCCGGGAGAAGGCCGCCGACAGGACCAGCGGACCGGTCCGCGCCGGTGGCGCCACGCCCGTGACCGCCACCGGGTCGCAGAGCGCGAAGGCGCAGCCGTCCCCGGGTGCCGTCACGTCCAGCCAGAACAGCCGATCCGTGCCGCCCAGAAGGTTCAGATCGGCGCGCAGGCGATGCGCACCGGGCAGGAAGGACATCATCGGGATGACCTGACCCAGGGACAGGAAGGACAGCGCCGGGCCGGTCTGCGGTACGCGCCCCTCGCGGATCAGATCCGCCAGAACCGAAACGGCCAGATGCGCGCCAGAGGAGTGGCCGACGACCAGCACCTCATCCACCTCTTCGGTCAAGGCCCGTGCGATGGCATCGCCGAAGGCGGCCATCCGGGTCTCCAGCGCCGGCGGGTTGGCGCCGTTCCAACGGGCCGCAAAAGCGTAGTCGTGCATGAGGTAGTAGGCGAACAGGCGGCGGTCATGCCGCCGGAAAGTCCTGAGCCCCTGCGCGAACACACCTGCCGACACCGCCAACATGGCCGGGACGGCAGCCCATCCCGGCGCCCCGGCCCGACCGAGCACCCAGGCGGCCAGCGCCCCGAGCACCCACGCCGCGCCAAGACAGAGCAGGAGCTGTCCCAGCAGCATGCCCACGGGATAGAGCGCCGCGATCACCGGCCCCTTGCGCAGCCACAAGAGCCGCGCCAGCGCCCCGCTGGCGATATAGGTCCACGCCGTGCGGACAAGCTGCGCGTAGGTGGCAACGACCCCCGCCCCCATGCTGTCCTTCACGATATCCGACCAGACGAGGACCTCGACCGTGGCCGACACGTCGTGCCCCTCGACGCGGGCCTCCACCGACCAGCCGTAGCGGGCGCCGGCGCGCGGCGTCAGCGCGATGGCATAGTCCGACAGCGCCGCCTGCGTCGCTCCTTGCTTGCGGTAGAGCTCTCTGTAGCGACGGGGATGGATCGGGTCGTAGCCGGGAATGTAGAATACCCGGCGCCTCCTCACTGTCGCCATGTCGCCTCCGCTGCGCCGTCGGGCCGAGACTAGAGGACAATAGTGGCCAATATAAGCCCGGACCGGGGCATCCGCAGCGTGGAAAGCCCGTTGACGAGCGATGGCGGGGACAGGCGCCGGACGGACCGCGGAGCGCTGCCACGGGAAGGGTACCCGCCAGCCGCCGCGACAGTGAAGGGATCGCAGACCGTTTGTCGAGCGTATCTGGACGGCTGGACGCAAGTGCGGGTCGGCGCCGCCGTTCAGGAGAACCGGCCGCACGACACTGCGGGACGGCGTGGACAAGCGGAAACAAGGGTGCGATGTGACGGCCCATGGAATTCGACGCCGATCTCGACGCGGTGGGGCTGCTCTGCCCCCTGCCGGTGCTCAAGGCCCGCAAGCGGCTCAAGACGCTTGCCGCGGGCGACGTGCTGCGCGTGCGCGCGGACGACCCCGCCGCCGTGGTGGATGTGCCGCATTTCTGCACCGAGGCAGGGCACGATCTGCTGGGCGCAGAGACGATCGGGGCCGTCTCCCACTACTTTATCCGCAAGACCGGCTGAGGGGGATATCCGCCCGGACCCGCGGCCGTCCGTGCCACGGTCCGGTCACGGCCCGAAACGAAAAGGGGCCGCCCCTGAGAGGCGACCCCGATTGTCCGGCGTGTCAGGTCACTTTCTGAGCGACCACCAGCCGCGTTTCTTCGGCTTGTCCTCCGTCACCGCCACGTCGCCCTCCGCGGGTTCTTCATCGGCATTCGCGGCGGCATGGGGCGCGTCGGGCACCGGCGGCGCGACCCCCGCATCCTCCGTCACCCGCTCAGAGACCTCTTCTGGCACGGGAGATCCGAACCGGGTCGATTTCGTCTCCAGAGGCGGCATATCGGGCGATTCGAATGCGGGCTCTGGCGGGGTTTCCGGCGCGCCGGCGGTTTCTGCGGCCCTCGCCGGGGCCGGGTCGGACCCGCCCTCAGCCTCACCGACCGGCTCGGATACCGCGGCCTGCGAAGCGGGAGCAGCCGCCATGGCATCGACGGGCGCATCGACAGACGCATCGGCGGCCGGGGACTTCTTGCGCGAGCGTGAACGGGAGCGCGACCGCGGCTTGGAGGGCGCGTCGCCGTCCTGCGCGATGTCGCCGTCCTGCCCGGTGTCGCCTTGCGTCGTCGCGTCGCCGTCTGTCACGGAGTCGGCGTCCTGCGCCGCCTCGGCCGGTTGGGGACGGACATCGGCATCGCCATCGCCCTCTCGCGGCCGATCGGCGGCGGCGTTCCCCTCCTGCTCGTCCGTCGTGCCGTCTCCATTCTCGGTCTTCTTCCGGCGCCGCCGGCGGCGGCGCTTCTTCTTCGGCTTGTCCTCCGAAGTGTCGTCCCGGGGCGCCTCTGCACCCCCCTCACTCGCTGCGGCGGCGGGCGCATCCGCCTCATCGACCTCAAGCTCATCCTGCTCTTCGACGATATCGTTCTCGTCTTCCTCCATCATCGCCATGGAGGACGTGATCGCCGCCGTCTGCCGGACCGTGCGGATGGTCTGGTGCTTCAGCTTCTCCATGCGGTAGTCGGGGCTGACGAGGGCAGGATCGGCCTCCAGCCGGACCGCCAGGCCGAAACGCGATTCGATCATCGCAACGTGATCGCGCTTCTGGTTCATCAGATAGTTGCAGATGGCCACCGGCAAGGTCACGCAGACCTCCTTGGACTTCTTGCGCGTGCCCTCTTCTTCCAGTTGCCGCAGCACCGCCAGCGCCACGTTGTCGTCCGAGCGCAGCAGCCCGGTCCCGTGACAGTGCTTGCAAGGCTGGGTCGTCGCCTCGATCATGCCGGGGCGGAGGCGCTGCCGGGACATCTCCAGAAGGCCGAAGCCGCTGATCTTGCCCACCTGGATGCGCGCGCGGTCCGTCTTGAGCTTGTCCTTGAAGTGTTTCTCGACGTTGGCGTTGTGCTTTCGGTCCTCCATGTCGATGAAGTCGATCACGATCAGACCGGCCAGGTCGCGCAGGCGCAACTGGCGGGCCACCTCCTCGGCGGCCTCCATGTTGGTCTTGTAGGCGGTCTCCTCGATCGAGCCTTCCTTGGTCGCCTTGCCGGAGTTCACGTCGATGGCGACGAGCGCCTCGGTCACGCCGATGACGATGTAGCCGCCCGACGGCAACCGCACCGTGGGGTCGTACATCGCGCCCAGATACGTCTCGACCTGGTGGCGGGCGAACAGAGGCAACTGGTCGTGGTAGTGCTTCACGTTCTTGGCGTGGGACGGCATGATCATCTTCATGAAGTCCTTTGCGGTGCGGTAGCCGCCTTCGCCTTCCACCCAGACCTCGTCGATCTCGCGGTTGTAGAGATCGCGGATCGACCGCTTGATGAGGTTGCCCTCCTCGTAGATCGCGGCCGGGGCGACGGATTTCAGCGTCAGTTCGCGGATCTGTTCCCACATGCGCTGCAGGTATTCGTAGTCGCGCTTGATCTCGGTCTTGGTCCGCTTGGCCCCCGCGGTCCGGATGATGAGCCCGGCGCCTTTCGGCACGTCGATGGAGCCGGCGATCTCCTTGAGTTTCTTGCGGTCCGCGGCGTTGGTGATCTTGCGAGAGATCCCGCCGCCGCGCGCGGTGTTGGGCATCAGCACGCAGTAGCGCCCCGGCAGGCTGAGATAGGTGGTCAGCGCCGCGCCCTTGTTGCCGCGCTCTTCCTTGACGACCTGGACCAGCAGGATCTGGCGGACCTTGATGACCTCCTGGATCTTGTATTTCTTCGCGCGGGGCTTGCGCGGGCGGCGAACCTCGTCCGTCACGTCGTCATCGGCCACCGACTCGATCGAGCTGTCGCGCTCCGCCGCATCGTCGGCGGCGACGTAGCCGCGCGGCTCATCGTCATCCTTCTCCGGATCGCGGGGATCGTCGCCGGGGGCGGTGGCGCCTTCGTCATCGGCCACATCGACCACGTTCATGCCGGGCGCGTCCGCGGCGATGGCTGCGGCCTGCGCCTCTGCGGCGTCGTCGCCCGACAGATCGGCGGTGGCGACGGCATCCTCATCCGTTTCCGTGCGTGCCGCGCGCGTGCGCGAGCGGGACCGCGATCGGCCGGACGATCCGCGCTTGTCGCCGTCGCGCCGTTCGGGATCGTTGCGGGCGGCTTCGGCCTCTGCCTCGGCCTCTTCCTCATCGAGGAGCGCCTGACGGTCGGCTACGGGGATCTGGTAGTAGTCGGGATGAACCTCCGAAAAAGCCAGGAACCCGTGCCGGTTGCCGCCGTAGTCGACGAAAGCCGCCTGCAGGGACGGTTCTACACGCGTGACCTTTGCCAGGTAGATATTGCCGGCAAGCTGGCGCTTGTTCTCGGATTCGAAGTCGAATTCCTCGACCTTGTGTCCGTCCACCACCACGACGCGGGTTTCCTCCGCGTGGGTGGCGTCGATGAGCATTTTCTTTGCCATGTGATCAAATTCCGCGCGCCCCCCTGGGATCGTCCGGCATGGGACGGGCCGGGCGCGATAGGGTGGTGCGATGGCGCCGGACGCGGGCACTGCCTGTCCAGCCACGAAGGGCGGAGCAAACCAAGGCAGTGTCGGAACGTCGCGGCGCATCGCTATTTCTACTCCGGCGCGAAGAGGCTCCGCGCCCATGAACGGGGTCCTGACCATGACGAACATGGGCCGGGATGCGATCTGTCTGTCTGGCCCCGGAAGTGCGAGTCGCCAACAGCGAAATCATCTTCAGGTTGCGAAATCCTAGCGCGTTTCCGAACCCGTGTCCTCAAGCATAGGCCGGAATCCGTCCCGAGCACAACGCGTTTCTGCACCCGCACGGCGGGTCAGGCGACGGACCGCCATCCATGCGCCGGATTAGAGTCTCCGCACAAGGCCGCGTGTTGCCTTTGTTTTCCCTATTTCGTCTCTACCGCTCTCACCCCGACAGATAGTCGGACCGGCTCAGGTTGTACTTGGCCATCTTCTCGTTCAGGGTCCGGCGCGGCAGGCAGAGCTCATCCATCACCGCGACGATGGATCCGCGATGACGGCGCATGGTGTTGTCGATCAGCATGCGCTCGAACGCTTCCACGTATTCCTTGAGCGGCTTGCCTTCGGTCGTCATGCCGGGTTCTGCATCCTCCTCGTTGGCCATCAACAGCGAAGAGATCGTCCCGGTGCCCCGCCTGTTCTGCATTGCTGCGCGCTCCGCCACGTTGATCAGCTGGCGTATGTTGCCGGGCCAGGGCGCCTGCAAAAGCTGCGCGGCCTCCTGGGCGGAGAGTTCCGGCGCCTCGCCGCCGTAGTCATCTGCCGCCTGGTCGGCAAAGCGGGTGAAAAGCGTCAGGATGTCCTCACCGCGGGCGCGGAGCGGCGGCAGGGTGATCTTCATCGCCGCCAGCCGGTAGTAGAGATCCGGACGCAAGACGTCCTCACAGGTCTTGCCCTGTTCCGACAGGTTCGAGATCGCGATCACCCGCGTTTCGGCCGGTGCGCCCTGCTCGTTCATCCAGGTCAGCAGACGCGCCTGCAGGCTGGCGGGCAGCGCGTCGATGTCCTCAAGGACCAGGGTGCCGCCGCGGGCCTGTTCGATCAGGGGGATCTCGGCCTCGGAGGGGCCGAAGAGCCGCGCGCCCAGGGTCGCCTCATCCTGCCCGGCGCAGGAGAAGAGCACGAATTTCTGCTTTGCCTTGGCGCCGACGGCGTGCAGCGCGTGGGCGGTCAGGGTTTTGCCGGTCCCCGTCTCGCCATCGATCAGAACGTGGCCGTCGGCCTGGCCCAGATCCAGAATGTCCTCTCGGAGACGCTCCATGACCGGTGAGGCGCCGATCAACTTCTTCATGATACCGGTCCCGTCGCCCAGCTCTCGCCGGAGCGCGCGATTGTCGAGCGTCAGGCGCCGCTGGATCGCCGCCCGCTTGGCCAGGGTGGTCATCTTGTCCGGGTCGAACGGCTTTTCGAGAAAATCGAACGCGCCCATCTGCATCGCCTCCACCGCCATGGGCACGTCGCCGTGGCCGGTGATCATGATGACCGGAAGGGCGGAATCGACGCTCATCAACCGCTTGAGGAACGCCATCCCGTCCATCCCCGGCATCTTGATGTCGGAAATCACGATGCCCGGAAAATCGGTCGCGATGGTCTTCAGCGCGTCCTCTGCGGTGGCATAGGCCTCCGTCTCGTAGCCCGACAGCGCCAGCCACTGGCTGATCGACTGGCGCATGTCCTTTTCGTCGTCGACGATCGCGATCTTCATGGCATGGGCCATTGTTTGGGTCACTCCGCTGCTTCAAGGGATTCCCGCAAGGGAAGCTGCATTTCGAAGACGGCGCCGCCGCTGCGGCCGTTGCGTGCGGTCAGCCGACCGCCAAGGTCGGCGACGATCCCGGACGAGATCGCCAGGCCCAGGCCGGTTCCGTCGCCGGGGGCTTTCGTGGTGTAGAAGGGCTCGAACAGCTGGTCCAGATCGGTGATGCCGGTGCCGTTGTCACGAACGGTCAAGAGTGCGGTATCGCCGGAGGTCAGGTAGAGTTCGATGCAAGGGTCCTCCCGGTCGCGCACGGCGTCGATGGCGTTGCGCAACAGGTTCACGATCACCTGCTCGACGCGGATGCGATCCACCTGCACGACGACCGGCTCACGCGGGACCGCGGTCTCGATCCGGATGTCCTGGCGCTTGAGCTGCGGTTCCATCATCGCCAGCGCGCCGGACAGGCAGTCGCGCAGGTCGAGCGGTTCCATCGCGGTGCCGCCCTTGCGCGCATAGCTCTTGAGCTGGCGGGTGATGGATCCCATCCGCTCGATCAGGTCGTCTATGCGATGGAACGACGCCAGCGCCTCTTCGGGACGGCGGCGCTGCACCAGAAGGCGCGCACCGGCCAGATAGGTCTTCATCGCCGCCAGGGGCTGGTTCAACTCATGGCTGACAGAGGCCGACATCTCTCCCAGCACCGCCAGCTTGGAGGTCTGCGCGACCGTCTGCTCGGCCACTTCCAGATTTGCCTCGGCGCGCTTTCTCTCGGCCACCTCGCGCTGGAGCGCGGTGTTGAGACGCCTGAGCTCGACCGACTCGCGCTGGAAGAAGGTCAGCCGGGTCAGCGCCTTGCGCCCGACCAGAAACGAGGTCAGCGCCAGGACCAGCGCAAACCCCATGATTTCGAGCGCCAGGACGCCGTTCACCCGCTCGCGAACGCTGGCGTAGCTTGTAAAGGATGTCATCCGCCAGCCCTGGAACGCGATCCGCGTCGACTGGCGCATCACGGCCTCTCCGCCCAGGTAGGCGTCCACGGGCACCACCGTCCAGTCCGCCGTGGCGCGGATCGCGCGCTGGATCGCGCCGGTGGCGGAGCGGCGTGCCAGCGCCTCGTCCTCCGAAAGACCCCGCCAGCGGCTCTCTGTCGCCAGGATGATCCGGCCCTCGCTGTCAGTGACCATGACCGCGTCCGAAAAGCCGGCCCAGTTCCGCTCGAACTGGCGCAGATCGACACCGACGACGATCACGCCGACCAGCTTGCCCTCGACTTCCAGCCGGCGGGAATAGTTGAACGCGAACGCGCCGCTATCGGTGCGGGTCGTCGTGAACACCGTTTCGGGAGAACGCTGCGCGGCGACGAAGAACTGTTCCGACCGGCGATTGGCGCCGAGGTTCTCGCGTTCGCTGGCGGCCACGGTGCGCCCGTCCGCGTCGAGCAGCGTCAGCGACGCCGCCCCGATCTCATCGAGGTAGGACAACAGCCGCTGGGTCGTCTGGGTGTAGTCGCTGGAGGTGAGCGCGCCGATCAGCGCCGGATCGCGGCTGAGCAGAAGCGGCACCACGCTGGCGCGCTGCAAAGCAGAGATGAGGTTGCCGGAATAGAGGGCCAGACGCACCTCCGCCCGGTTTCGGGTGGACTCGGTAAAGCGCTGGGTCAGCAGGCTGTTGGTGATCCAGACCGTGACGACGGCCAAGAACACCACCGCGGCCAGGCCGGTCCGCAACGCCCAGCGCCGCCGCGAGTCGCGCTGTACGATGATGTCCGGGGCCCCGCTCATGGCCGGATTCTATCCAAGCCGGCGCTCCGCAACAAGTTCAAGCGGCGGCGAACTCCCCCGCCAACCCGGCGAAGAGCCGCCGACCGTCCGTCCCGCCGAGCGCGGGATCGGCCGCGCGCTCGGGGTGCGGCATCATCCCCAGCACGCGACGGTTGTCGCTGAGAACCCCGGCGATGTCATGGGCCGAGCCGTTGGGGTTATCGCCATAGGCGAAAGCCACGCGCCCTTCGTCGCGGATGCGGGCCAGGACGTCGGGTGCGGCGGTGTAGTTGCCGTCATGGTGGGCGATCGGAATGCGGATCGTCTCGCCCGCCTCGTACTGCGCGGTGAAGGGACTGTCGGCCGGTCCCACCACCAGCGGCACGGTGCGGCAGATATACTTGATCCCGGTGTTGCGCATCAGCGCGCCGGGCAGCAGGCCGGTCTCTGTCAAAACCTGGAAACCATTGCATATTCCCAACACGTAGCCGCCGCGCACCGCGTGGTCCGCCACCGCCCGGCAGACCGGCGCCCGCGCCGCGATGGCGCCCGACCGCAGGTAGTCGCCGTAAGAGAAACCGCCCGGGACGCCGACCACGTCGATGCCGTCGGGCAGCGTGGTCTCCTTGTGCCAGACCATCGCCGTGTCGAAGCCGGCGGCGCGGAACGCGACGGCCAGGTCGCGGTCGCAGTTGGATCCGGGAAAGACGACGACGGCGGCCTTCATGCGGCCAGGTCCCGTTCGATCCGATCCAGGAGAGCCGGCACATCCGCCCAGCTTTCGGCGCGGTGGTCCACGGTCTGGCCCATGTTGTGCAGGGCGGAGAAACAGACGCCGACGCCCGCGAACCGTTCGAAATGTCGCGGAGAGTCGTCGATCAGCACGTCCGCGTTCAGGATGCTCTTGTCGCCGCACAGAACGATGTTCATCGGGTCGATGAACGGAAAGTTGCGCTGCATCCAGGCGATCTTGTGCCCGCAGGAGGCCGGGTATTCCATCGCCGCGGTGGCGATATAGACCTCATGCCGGTCGTGGAGCGCGCGCAAGCCGTCCCGCGCGCCGTCGATCACCGCCAGGCCGGCGAAGAACAGACCGCGGGACATCACGCATTCCACCGCGGCGCTCGTCTCACGCGGGGCGATGTCCTGAAGCTTGCGGCCCCTGAGGTCGTCGTCGTTCCAGTCGAACCCCTCTGTGCGGAACAGCGCCGCCTTGGCGGCGTGGGTGTCGCAAAGCACCTCGTCCATGTCGACGGCGATGCGCATCAGACCCGCTCTATCCGGTAGCTCTCGATCACGGTGTTGGCCAGCAAACGCTCGCACATCTCGGCAATCTCGGGGTCGGTCGTGTCCTCGGCCAGATCCAGTTCGATCACCTTGCCCTGACGCACCCCCTCGACCCGATCAAAGCCCATGGCGCCCAGCGCGTGGCGGATCGCCTCGCCCTGGGGATCCAGAACGCCCGACTTCAACATCACGATCACCCGTGCCTTCATTCCCGTTCCCCCGGATGCGGCCCCCCAAGGGCGCAGGTTTCACCGCGCCGCGGTCAGTTGATGAGCGTCGGCTTGGTCGCGTGCGTGACGTTCGACGGCAGAACCCCCAACCGCCGCGCGACCTCCGTGTAGGCGTCCGAGAGTGAGCCCAGATCGCGCCGGAACACGTCCTTGTCCAGCTTCTGGCCGGTCTCGATGTCCCATAGCCGGCAGGAATCCGGGCTGATCTCATCGGCCACGATCAGGCGCTGGAAGTCGTTGTCCCAGACCCGTCCGATCTCGATCTTGAAGTCCACCAGCTTGATGCCGACGGCCATCATCACCCCCGACAAGAAGTCGTTCACCCGCAGCGCCAGCGCCACCATGTCGTCCAGGTCCTGCTGCTGCGCCCAGCCGAAGGCGGTGATGTGCTCTTCGGAGACCAGCGGATCGCCCAGCTTGTCGTCCTTGTAGCAGAACTCCACGATCGGGCGCGGCAGAGCGGTGCCCTCGGCCATGCCCAGCCGGGTGGAAAGCGAGCCTGCGGCGAAGTTGCGCACGATCACCTCCAGCGGGATGATCTCGACCTGGCGGATCAACTGCTCACGCATGTTCAGCCGCTTGATGAAGTGGTTCGGCACGCCGATCTGGGTGAGGCCGCGCATGAAGAACTCGCTCAACCTGTTGTTGAGTACGCCCTTGCCGTCGATGGTGGCCCGCTTCTCCGCGTTGAAGGCGGTGGCGTCGTCCTTGAAGTACTGGACCAGCGTGCCCGGCTCCGGCCCTTCGTACAGGATCTTGGCCTTGCCCTCATAGATCTTCTTGCGGCGCGCCATGCATGGTCCCCGATGGAATGTTCGCGTCCGCCTATAGGCCATCGCCCCGGACCCGGCAAGCTGACCCTTGGAAGGGCGGCCGATCGGGCGCATGATGCGAATCATGAGCATCTTCGACGACCGCGAGCGCGCCTTCGAGGCGGAATGGGCCAACCGGGCCGAGCAGCGGCTGCGCCTGCGCGCCCGGCGCAACCGGCTTCTGGCGGAATGGGCCGCGGACCAGGAGGGGCTGGCGGGCGACGCCCGCGCCGCCCGCATCCGCGAGCTGGTCAAGCGCGACTTCGAGCCGGAGGGAGAGGCCGCGCTGTTCGACGCCGTGGCACAGACGCTGGGCCGCGATCCGTCCGACATCGCGGCGCGCGCCGCCGAACTGGAGGCGGAGGCGGCGGCGCAGCTCTCGGCCCAAGGCATGTCGCGGCCGCCGCCTGACTGAGGCGATCCGCATCATCTCCATGAGACATCCGCATTTGCGCTGCGCCACGGCATCTGCCATGTCCGCGCGCGTGACCGAAAAGGACCGACCATGACCGACGCCCTCTCCCGGATGCTATCGACCCGCGACTGGATCCTGGCCGATGGCGCCACCGGGACCACGCTTTTCAACATGGGGCTGTCTTCGGGCGACAGCCCGGAGCTTTGGAACGTCGATGCGCCCGACAATATCCGCGCGCTCTATCGCGGCCCCGTAGAGGCGGGATCGGATCTGTTCCTGACCAATACCTTCGGCGGCAATGCCGCGCGCCTGAAGCTGCATGACGCGCAGGACCGGGTGGCGGAGCTGAACCGCGTCGGCGCCGAGATCGGCCGCGAGATCGCCGATGCGGCGGGCCGCACGGTCGTGGTGGCGGGTTCCATGGGTCCGACCGGAGAGGTCATGGCGCCGTTGGGCACCCTGACCTACGCCACCGCGGTGCAGATGTTCGAGGAGCAGGCGGCCGGGCTGAAGGCCGGCGGCGTCGACGTGCTGTGGATCGAGACCATCTCGGCGCCCGAGGAATACCGCGCCGCGGCAGAGGCCGCCGGCCGGGTGGGCCTGCCCTACTGCGGCACCATGAGCTTCGACACCGCGGGCCGGACGATGATGGGCACCACCTCCGTGGACATGGTGAAGATGGTCGGCAAGCTCGATCCCGCGCCGTTGGCGTTCGGGGCGAATTGCGGAACCGGCGCATCGGACCTGCTGCGCACGGTGCTCGGCTTTGCCGAAGCCGGCGCGACGCGACCGATCATCGCCAAGGGCAACGCGGGGATCCCCAAATATGTCGAGGGCCACATCCACTACGACGGCACACCGGAGGTGATGGCCGACTACGCCGCCCTGGCGCGCGACTGCGGCGCCACGATCATCGGCGGCTGCTGCGGCACGACACCGGAGCATCTGCGCGCCATGCGCGAGGCGCTGGAGACCCGCCCCCGCGGCGACGCCCCGTCCCTGGACCGAATCGTTGCGGCTTTGGGCGGGTTCTCGTCGGCCACGGACGGCACCACCGACGACGGTCCCAAGCGCGAGCGCCGCGGCCGGAGGCGCGGAGCGGGCGCCGGCTAGGACACGCTCCGGTTGCGGAGTTTCGCAGCCGGGCAGAGTGCAGGCGTTGCGAAGAGCGACCCGTCCGGCGGAAGGCCGTTTCGGACAGGCGGAAGCGCCCCTGAAGGCGCGTCCCGGCGACGGTCGCGCAGAATGGCGGCGGATCGCTTCGCGGCGACGGCTGACGAGGGGCGCTGCCCCTCGCGCTCCCCGGGATATTTCGGGAAAGATGAAGGAGCGCCCCGCCGGGGGGCCGAGGTGCCGGACGGCTGCGGTGAATGGCGAGGATAGGTGCCAGGGCGCAGGCTGGCAGGCCAGTCCCGTTGCGCGAACGATCCCTGGGGCGCGAAACGAATGGATGTGGAGGCAGAAGGATCATGGCGTGTCGTCCGCAGCCACCCCTGCCTTCGGAGAGGGCCCCCGCGTGTCGGCGCGGGCGCGGAGCGGGGAGCCTGGCGCCCCTGCCTTGCACATCCCGCGCGGGCGCGGGGGCGTCAGTGCCCCCGCCTCATCTACATGGCAGGGGGCACCATTTGCACATCCAGCGGGGGCGCGAGGGTTTCAGAACAGCGATGCCTGGCGATCCGTGGCGAGCGGCACCTCGAACAGGTCGCGGCGGAGCGGCGGCAGCGTATCGGCCAGCCCCAGCCGGCGGCGCGCCAGATCGAAGCGCTTCGCGATGAGCTCTGCGTGCAGACCCTCACCACGCATCCGGTGGCCCCAGTCCGCGGCATAGAGCGCACCGCCGTGCATCTCGCGGACCCGCGCCAGCACCTTGGCCTTGCGGTCGGGTACCATGCGCTCCAGCCAGTCCTCGAACAGGCCTGCGACCTCATAGGGCAGCCGCAGCATGATCCAGCTGGCCGCGACCGCGCCCGCATCCCGGGCCGCGCCGAGGATCCGCTCCACCTCATGGTCGGTCAGGCCGGGAATGACGGGGCTGACCATCACGCGGGTTTCTACGCCCGCCCGCGCCAGCCGCTCTATCGCGCGCAGGCGCTGGGCGGGACTGGGCACCCGGGGTTCCAGGCTGCGGGCCAGATCCCGGTCCAGCGTGGTCACGCTGATCCCCGCCCGTGCCAGACCCGTACCGCTCATCTCCGCCAGAATGTCGATGTCGCGCTCGATCATCGTGCCCTTGGTGGCGATGGTCAGCGGATGGCGGAACCGCTGCAGCACCTCCAGCACGCCGCGCATGATGCGCCGGTCACGCTCGATCGGCTGGTAGGGATCCGTGTTGGTGCCCAGCGCGATCACGTCGGGCCGGTAGGCGCGCGCGCGAAGCTGTCGTTCGAGCACGCGCGGGGCATCGGGACGGGCGATCAGCTTGGTCTCGAAGTCGAGGCCCGGGGACAGCCCCAGGTACCCGTGGGTGGGCCGCGCGAAACAGTAGATGCAGCCGTGTTCGCAGCCCCGGTACGGATTGATCGAGCGGTCGAAGGAAATGTCCGGGGACGTGTTGCGCGCGATGACGGCGCGCGGACGCTCGATCGAAACCTCGGTCCGGGCGAACGGCGGCTCCTCCGGCGTCCAGCCGTCGTCGACCGTTTCGCGCGCGTGGGCGTCGAACCGGGTTGGTGGATCTTCCGCCGTGCCGCGGGCGCGGATCCGGTGGCGTGGTGGCATTCGGTCGGACATGGCGCATCATAGAACAGAGGCGGAACATTTGGAACCCCCCGCCGCCTCATGACCTTCATGTGCAATGCGCATTTGACCGCGTGTCGCCAACAGGCCAAGTCAGGTCGGAAACCGATCAGACCGCGGGCGCCCGGCGCGCGCAGGTGGCGGAAACCCGGATGGCGCGAGGCAGTCATGGCCGACGAAGAAGAAGAGATCATCCTGTCCGACCTGGACGATGCCGAGCTGGTCGAGCAGATGATGGACGACCTCTACGACGGGCTCAAGGACGAGATCACCGAGGGTGTCAACATCCTGCTGGAACGCGGCTGGGCCCCGTACCGCATCCTTACCGAAGCGCTGGTCGCCGGCATGACCATCGTCGGCAAGGATTTCCGCGACGGCATCCTTTTCGTCCCCGAGGTGCTGCTTGCCGCGAATGCCATGAAAGCCGGCATGTCGATCCTGAAGCCCCTGCTTGCCGAGACCGGCGCGCCGACCATCGGGCGCATGGTCATCGGCACGGTCAAGGGCGACATCCACGACATCGGCCAGAACCTGGTGACGATGATGATGGAGGGCGCGGGCTTCGAGGTGAAGAACATCGGCATCAACAACCCGCTGGAAAATTTCATCGAAGCCGCGGGCGAGTTCGATGCCGACATCCTGGGCATGTCCGCCCTGCTGACCACGACGATGCCCTACATGAAGGTCGTGATCGACGCGATGAAGGAACAGGGCATCCGCGACGACTACATCGTGCTGGTCGGCGGCGCGCCGCTGAACGAGGAATTCGGCCGTGCCATCGGTGCCGACGCCTATTGCCGCGACGCCGCCGTGGCGGTGGAGACGGCCAAGGAATTCATGGCCCGGCGCCACAACCGCGTCAGCGCCTGACGCATGTTTGCGGGTCGCGGGCGCCTGCGGCTCGACCCCGGCGGATCGGCGGCGAAACCGTTGCCGCGGCGACCCTCCATGCCCATGTAAGCGCCATGCCCTTCCGCGTCCTCCTCACTCTGATCCTGTCGGTCCTGCTCGCCGCCGGCCTCACCGTGGGCGCCGCGCTCTGGCTTGGGCCGGGGATCGGCCTGTCGGTCGCCCTGCCGCTTGCGATGGCGGCCGCCGTGCTGGCGCGCCGGGCGGGATGAGCCTGCCCGGTGATCCGTCCGGCGCGCCGGGGGGGATGACTGCGCCCGACGACGCGCTGAACTCGGACGGGCTGGCGCCGACGGGCACGGGCCGGGTGCTGGTGCTGGCCTGCGGTGCGCTCGCGCGCGAGATCGCGGACCTGATCCGGCTGAACGGCTGGGCACACATGGACCTCGCCTGCCTGCCCGCGATCCTGCACAACACGCCCGACCGCATCGCCCCTGCCCTGCGCGCCGCGATCGAGACCCACCGCCCCCGCTACGACCGCATCCTGATCGGCTACGGCGACTGCGGCAGCGGCGGCGGCATCGACGCGCTTTGCGAAGACTACGGGCTGGACCGCCTGCCCGGCCCCCATTGCTACGCCTTCTACGAGGGGGTCGACCGGTTCCTTGCCCATGACGAGGAGATCGGCGCCTTCTACCTGACCGATTTCCTGGCCCGGCAGTTCGACGCCTTCGTGATCCGTCCCCTGGGACTCGACCGCCACCCCGAGCTGCGCGAGGCCTATTTCGGGCATTACGACAAGGTCGTGTATCTGGCCCAGACCGAGGACCCGCACCTGGACGCCGCCGCCCGGGCTGCCGCACGGCGCCTTGGCCTGGACTACGAGCGGCGGGCGACGGGCTGTGGCGACCTGGGATCGGCCCTGGCGCGCGCCTGACCGTCGGGGGTTTTCATCCGCACGGCCTTGGGTATTATCCTGGCTATGATGACTCGTCGCCCGACCGGCTTGCTGCTTCTTATCCGCCTCTGAGCGTGCCCTGCCGGCGCGCCGCTCAGGGGTGAGACAGCGCCGGCGCACAAGCAGACGACACGCATCACAGGAAAATCCCCATGACCTCTTCCGCATCGGGTCCGACACCCCCGCAGGACAGCCGAGTCCTGATCTTCGACACCACGTTGCGCGATGGCGAGCAATCGCCGGGCGCCACCATGTCCCATGTCGAAAAGCTGGAGATCGCCGAGCTTCTGGACGAGATGGGCGTGGACATCATCGAGGCCGGATTCCCCATCGCGTCGGAGGGCGACTTCGCCGCCGTCCGGGACATCGCCCAACGCTCCCGGCAGGCCACCATCTGCGGTCTGGCCCGCGCCAACGCCAAGGACATCGACCGCGCGTGGGAAGCCGTGCGCCCGGCGAAATCGCCGCGCATCCACACGTTCATCGGCACCTCGCCGCTGCACCGCGCGATCCCGAACCTCACCCAGGACGAGATGGCGGACCGCATCCATGAAACCGTGACCCACGCGCGCAACCTCTGCGACGACGTGCAGTGGTCGCCCATGGATGCCACCCGGACCGAGTGGGACTATCTCAAGCGGGTGGTGGAGATCGCCATTCGGGCCGGGGCCACAACGATCAATATTCCCGACACGGTCGGCTATACAGCGCCGGTGGAATCGGCGCGGCTGATCCGCCGCCTGATCGCAGAGGTCGAGGGCGCCGAGGAGGTTATCTTCGCCACCCACTGCCACAACGACCTGGGCATGGCGACGGCCAACAGCCTGGCCGCGGTGGAGGGCGGCGCGCGGCAGATCGAATGCACCATCAACGGATTGGGAGAGCGGGCCGGCAACACCGCGCTGGAAGAGATCGTCATGGCGCTGAAGGTCCGCCACGACATCCTGCCCTGGACCACCCGCATCGACACGACGAAGATCATGAATCTGTCGCGGCGCGTGGCCACCGTCTCCGGTTTTCCGGTGCAGTTCAACAAGGCCATCGTCGGCAAGAACGCCTTCGCCCACGAAAGCGGGATCCATCAGGACGGGATGCTGAAAAACGCCGAGACCTTCGAGATCATGCGTCCCGCGGATGTCGGTCTCAAGGAAACCAGCCTGGTGATGGGCAAGCATTCGGGGCGCGCGGCGCTGCGCGCGAAGCTGAAGGAGCTTGGCCACGATCTGTCCGACAATCAGCTTCAGGACGTGTTCGTGCGGTTCAAGGCGCTCGCCGACCGCAAGAAGGAGGTCTACGACGAGGATATCGACGCCCTGGTGCGCGCCCAGGGCGCGGCCGAGGACGCGCTGGAACTGAAGTTCCTGCGCGTGATCTGCGGCACGGAGGCGCCGCAGTCGGCCGACCTCACCCTGTCGGTCGAGGGCACGGACCACCAGGTGACGGCCCAGGGCGACGGACCCGTGGACGCGACGTTCAACGCCATCAAGGCGCTGGTCAGCCATGCGGCCCGGCTTCAGCTCTATCAGGTCCACGCGGTGACTGAAGGGACGGATGCACAGGCCACCGTCACCGTCCGGCTGGAAGAGGCGGGGCGCATCGTCACCGGCCAGTCGGCGGACACCGACACGGTGGTCGCCAGCGCAAAGGCCTATATCGCGGCGCTGAACCGTCTTCTGGTCAAGCGCCGCACGACGTCCGAGGGAACCGACACCAAGTCCGTGACCTATCGCGACGTGGTGTGAAGGCATCGTTCCGCTGCGCTGCCCGGGGCGCCCACGCGTGACGTGACGGACCACCCAAGGGGGCTCCGGCGCCGCAACCTCCGGCCCGGGACAGGCCGGCGTCGCGCCGCCCGGCCCCGCACTTAAAGCGTTTCGGTTTGAACTTGGATCGTGAGGGATTCCCTTGAGAGCTGGTCTGTGATTCATCCTGTTTGGGAGGATGGATCATGTCAGCACCATTGCCATCCGCACTTCGGGCGCGGTTTCAGAAGTACATTGAAGAAGGGTCAAGCGGGCGCGCGGCGGCGTTGCGTCTGAAATTGTCGCCAGCGACGGGCGCGCGGTGGGCGCGCCAGGTGAGAACCAAGGGCCATGCGGAACCGCCCCCCCAGGGACCGCCGCACGGCAAGGGGAAGCTGGCACCGCATCAGGCTTTCCTTGAGGAGTTGATCGCACAGGACCCCGACATCCCGCTGTTCGAGTTGCGCGATGCGCTGGCTGAGGCAGAAGGCGTGCGGGTGCACCACTCTTCCATCGCCAACCTGCTGTCCCGGCTCGGGTTCACGTACAAAAAAAGTCACTGGTCGCGACCGAGCGCCGCCGTGCCAAGGTAAGGCAGCAACGGGCCGAGTGGTTCAAACACCGTCTGCCTGCCATTGCGGCCTTGCCGGATCGCGTTGTCTTCATTGATGAAACAGCAGTGAAGACGAACCTCACGCGCCTGCGCGGCAGGGCCAAACGCGGTCAACGACTGACGATGGAGGCGCCTTTCGGAAGTTGGGGCACGCAGACATTGATTGCAGGGCTGACACAAGATGCGTTGATCGCGCCGTGGGTCATCAAGGGCGCGATGGACGGCCCCGCCTTTGCCGCCTACATCCGCGAGGTGCTCGTTCCAGAGATCGTACGCGGCACCGTCGTCATCCTCGACAACTTGGCCACGCATCGGAATAAGGAGGCCGCGCAGGCCTTGCGAGACCACGGCTGCTGGTTCCTCTACCTGCCGCCATACTCACCCGACCTGAACCCCATAGAGCAGGCTTGCTCAAAGCTGAAAGCCCACCTTCGAAAAATCGGGGCCAGAACCTTCACCGAGGTCTTTCAAGCCATCGGCGCAATCTGCGATCTCTACGACCCAGCAGAGTGCTGGAACTACTTCAAGGCTGCCGGATATTTTGCAGGTTAAAACCGAAATGCTTTAAAGCTCCAGACAGAGCCGGGCGACCCGGCGCCCCAGGTCCGGGTCGCCGGCCGCGGGACCGGGCGGCGGCGCGTCGCCGGGCAGCAAGTCCGACACCTTGCCGGCAAGCGCCGCGGCGTCGGCGACGCGATGCGCCGCGCCGGCGGCGATCAGACCCGCGAACGCGGCCTCCGAATTGGCCGTGTAGGGGCCGGTCAGGACGGTGGCGCCGAAGGCCGCGGGCTCCAGCGGGTTGTGCCCCCCGATCCCGTCCCTGAGCGAGCCGCCCAGGAACACGATCCGCGCCAGCGAGAACCACAGCCCCATTTCGCCGTAACTGTCGGCCAGATAGACCTGCGTGCCAGCGTCCGGCAGGGCGCCCGCGGATCTCATCCGGGTGACCAGACCCGCGCGGGGGATGTCGTCGCGGCGCTCGATATGGCGGGGCGCGAGGATCAGCAGGGCTTGCGGGTGCCCGGTCAGAACCTGCCGGTGCGCGTCCAGAACCACCTCTTCCTCACCGTCGTGGGTGGAGGCCGCAACCCAGACCGGGCGCGCGCCGATCGCCGCCGCCATCGCGGCGCGCTCTCCCGCGTCCACGGGCAGCCGGGGCGCGGCGGATTTCAGCGACCCCGTGACCTCGACCCGGGGCGCGCCCAGATCGCGGGCGCGGCGGGCGGTGGCCTCATCCTGCGCCAGAACCAGCGCGATGCGGGAAAACACCGCCCGCGCCGTTCCGGGCGCAATCCGCGCCCATCGCGCGGCGCTGCGTTCGGTCAGCCGCGCCGAGACCAGCGCCAGCGGAATGCGCCGCGCGGACAGGTCCGCGATCTGCACCGGCCAGATCTCGCTTTCCAGAAAGATCGCCCGCTCGGGTCGCCAGCGGTCCAGGAACCGCGACACAGCGGCCGGGCTGTCGAGCGGCGAGAACCGGTGCAGCGCCCGCTCCGGCAGACGCATCGCCGCCAGGCCTGCCGAACTGGCGGTGGTCGTCGTGAGCAGCACGCGGGCGTCGGTGCGCGCGGACAGCAGCGCGTCGACGAGCGGCAGCGCCGCCATCATCTCTCCCACAGAGACCGCGTGCACCCAGATCAGCGCGCCGTCGGGGCGGTCGGACACGTCCGTTCCCAACCGCTCGGGCCAGCGGGCCGGGTCCCCCCCCTTGCGCACGAAGCGACGCCGCAGCAGCGGAGACAGCGCCGGCACCAGCGTCGCCACCGCGGCGCGGTAGAAACGCAGGGCCATGGGATCAGCCGCCGGTATGGCTCATGTGACGCGACATCTGCCCGGCGACCTCCTGCCGCGAATAGTCGAAATCGTGGCCCTTCGGCTTGAGCGAGATCGCCGCGCGGATCGCCTGTTCCAGCACGCGGTCGTCGGCGCTGGCGCGCAGCGGGGCGCGCAGGTCGGCCATGTCCTCTTGCCCCAAGCACATGTAGAGTTCTCCGGTGCAGGTCAGCCGGACCCGGTTGCAGCTTTCGCAGAAGTTGTGCGTCAGCGGGGTGATGAATCCCACGTCCTGGCCGGTCTCTTCCAGCCGCATGTAGCGGGCCGGGCCGCCGGTACGCTTGGGCAGGTCGGTCATGGTATAGCGCGTCGCCAGGCGGGCGCGCAGATCCGACAGCGGCCAGTACTGGCCGACGCGGTCCTCTCCGCCCAGATCGCCCATCGGCATGACCTCGATAAAGGTCAGGTCCATGTCGCGCGACGCGCACCAGTCGGTCAGGGCGAAAATCTCGTCCTCGTTGAAGCCCTTCAGCGCGACGGTGTTGATCTTCACCCGCAGGCCCGCGGCCTGCGCCGCGTCGATCCCCTTGAGCACCTGGGCCAGACGCCCCCAGCGGGTGACGCGGGCGAACTTGGCCTCATCCAACGTGTCGAGCGACACGTTGATGCGGCGCACGCCCGCGGCATGGAGCTGGTCCGCGAACCGGTGGAGCTGCGAGCCGTTGGTGGTCAGCGTCAGCTCATCCAGCGCGCCGCTCTCCAGATGCCGGCCCATGGCGTGGAAGAAGGTCATGATGTCGCGTCGCACCAGCGGCTCTCCACCGGTGATCCGGAGCTTGCGCACGCCCAGGCGCACGAAGGTCGAGCACATGCGGTCGAGCTCTTCGAGGGTCAGCAGCTCCTTCTTGGGCAGGAACTGCATGGTCTCCGACATGCAGTACACGCAACGGAAGTCGCAGCGGTCGGTGACGGATACACGCAGGTAGGAGATCGCGCGCTGGAACGGGTCGATGAGCGTTGTGGACATGCGGCTGAACCTATGGCCGGCCCCGCTGGCCCACAAGGGGGCTTTGGTCGTTGTCGGCCCCGCGCCCGCGTCCTAGAGTACGGCCATGACCCGACTCCTTCCGTTCGGCGCGCTGGCGCTTACCGTCGCCCTTGGGGCCTGTGCCCAAGTCCAGGATGCGTTCTCCCGTGGCGACACGGTGCCCGGTGCGGCGGCGGAGTCGCCGCCTGCCGCCACCTCCGACCTGCCCCGGGAGGTGGCCGCCGTGGTGGCGGCCCCAGCGCCCCCCGCCGCGGCGCGCACCGCCGAGGATTTCGACACCACGACCGATGCGCAGAAGGCCGCGGCGCAGGCCCGGCCGGAGTCGGACGGGGCGCGGCTGGGAGAGGTTGCCGCGGCGCTGGGCGATCCGGCAGAGGCGGGCCTTTGGATCAAGACGAAGCTGGTCACGTCGCCCCGGCCCGGGCGGATCGAGAACACCGCCACGGGGTCGAGCGCCCTTGTCGAACTCAGGCCGCTGGACGGCCAGGGCGGGGCGACCCTGTCGCTGGCCGCCATGCGGCTTCTTGAAGTGCCCTTGACGGATATCCCGACCGTCGCGGTCTTCAGCAGATAGTTCCGATCAGCGCGGCGCGTTGCGGGCAACGGCAGAACGGCCCGGAGTCTGCCGTTCGACTTCGGCCCCTTACCTGAGCCAGAGATTGTTCGCCTTCAGCCGGTTGCGGATCGCCTGCTCCTTGCGCGGCAGGTCGGCGCGGTCGAACAGGTCGCGCGCGCGGCGCCCCTTGCCTTGCAGCAAGAATCGTCGGAACGGCTCGTGTTCCTTCAGCACGCGCTTGATCCGGTTCGTCCCCATGACGGTTTCGGCTGTCTTTACGGCAGCGTCGCTTTCGCGCGCGTAGAGCAGCGGCAGCATCCGGTAATGGGTGGTCACGTCGCCGTCGAGCCCGTCGAGCGCAGGACCCGGGCGCCCGCCGCCAAGGGCGTGGATCACCAGCGGCAGGGCCACCTGGTCGAGCCAGGGGTCGAGCGGCTGGAGGGCGATCTCGTCCGGGCCGTCGTCGCGGATCGTCAGAGCCATGTCCAGGAACCGCTGCCCGAAGGTTGGCCCGGAGCGGTGAAAGAACCAGCCCGCGTTGAAATAGAGGTAGCGCTCCCAGTGTTCGTCGGGTTGCGTGCGGTCCAGAGAACTGTCGTAGTCCAGACCGAACCGGCGGTAGAGGGACGACCAGATCTGCCCGTAGCCGGGGCCATAGAGTTCGAGCTGCGGCCAGGTGCCCTCTCGTCGCATGGATGCCGCGGGGCGGTCGAAGTCGAAAGGCACGGCCGAGAGCGCGCCGGTGACCAGGGTGTCGCTGTCGAAAAAGACGAAAGGACGGTCGGGATCGAGCGCAGAGAGCGCCTCAATCTTATTGCCGTAGGGATAGCTGGACCCGAAGTGTTGCGATTCGAACGGCCGGATCTCAGCCCCCAGCTCTTCCGTCAGAAGGCTGGCGAGGGGCGGCGCAAGCCGCGGATCGTCGGGCCAGAGCGGGCCGGGCTGAGGCTCGCAGACGATGAGGCGGCCTCCGAAGGCGGGATCGGATGCGCGCAGAGAGGCCGCGAAAAGCGCGGCCTCATAGCCGACGCGGCCGCGCTGGCCGACGATCATCACGTCGAAACCGCCCTGTGCTGCTGTCGCGTCGGTCATCCGCGGCCCGCCCGTTGCCCCCCCCCCGTCGCATACCCATCGGCACCGCGCGCGGCAACCCAAAGGCGAATTCGCCAGCGCCGTGCGTCATGCTGAACGGCCGCGCTCGGCGTGCCCGGCGGTCAGTGCGAAACGTACCAAGTCCGGATATCCGCGACGCCTGACGAAGGCGTGGCTGGTCCGGCTGACATGGGTCGGGTCGAGGATCAGCGTGCCCGCCACCCGCTGGGTCGCGGGATCCCGCCCCCCAGGAGGCGCGCCGTCGCGGCAGCTGCGCGGGCCGCGCCACCCCCGGAACGCGACGGTCGCGTGGTCGGCGACGTGGCGCGTATCGCGGTGGAAGGTCACCGCGGAGCCGGCCAGGAACCGCCGCAGGATGACCCGCTTGAAAAGGCGGGTGGGTATGAGGCGCAAACCGCCACCGCGTCGCGGCTGCCGACCGGCGCAAGCCATGGCGACCGCCGGCATGGTGGATCCGGCGCCCTCCGGGTCGATCTAGCGCGAACGGCTGCCGAGGGCGGGGTGGACCGGCTGCTCCAGCGGGGCGGCGCTGCGCCGTTGGGGCGGCTGGGCGTCGCGGGTCAGCCCCGGCGTAGAACGACATCCCAAAGCAGCGCACGGATCTGCCGCGGCGCCGCGCGTCGAACCCCGGCTGGGAGGTGACGGTGTGGACGGCGCGCGACCAGCGATCAGCCGGGCCGCGTGGCGGTCCGTGGCGGTGACAGTGACCGGTCCATCCGCGCCACGCTGCGCGGGTCGAAATAGTTTGCGCCACGCTTTCCGGCGGCGTCCGGGTGGAGGGTCCCGCGCGCCGTTCTAGTCCGACAGCCCCAACGCGACCCGGCCGGCGATCCGTACCCCCTGTCCGCGCCGCCTTGGGATCTGCAACAGGGGCCGAGTCGCGCCCTTCGGGCGGCGCAGGCGCATCGGCGTCATAATAGATTCCCTGGTCGTCTAAGAGCGGCGACCGCACCGGTTCGTGCCGCTCGACGAAGCCCAAGATCCCGTTCTCGACAGGTTCGAACCGCACGCCTGTGTGCTTTCACCAGGTTTGTCACCGCGTTTCACTGGGTTTGTCACCGGAAGAGACCGGAAGTCCGGCTCCTATCCGGAATGGTGTGACGCCGGATAAGGTCAGGATAGGGGTGTCGCTTTTCGCCGGAGCTTCCACCAGGCGTGGATTGCCGACCGGCCGACGCGGCGGTCAGGCGGGACGTGTTCGGCCACGGCGTTTGCGACCTGCGCGGACGTCATGCGGTCGATCCGGTCGCTGGCGAAGGCGCGCGGGTCCGGGTCCTATGTCGATCCGGCGCGGCCGTCGGGATCGGTGCGCGCGCCGGTGCTCCTCGGGCGGTGTGGCGGGCGGGGTGAACGGGGTGTTTCGGGGGCGTCGAACGTCCCGTTCACGGGCGGCGTCGGGCGCGGCCCGGACGGTTGCCAGCGCGGCGGCGGCGTCGTCCACGGCCGCGAGGGCCGCAGGCCGTGCGCCGGAGCCGTCGGGGCGCCAGGCAACGCGCCGGATCCGTCGGGGGCCGCGGCGGTCATCCGCGGCGCACGGGCCCGACCGACCGCGCGGCTGCCCTTGCAGGACATCGAGCGCCATTCCGGGCCGCGTCGATACGTGCCGCGCCCGTCATGGCGACGCCCTCCGGACGCAGGGCCCGTGCCGGCGCCCCGAATGCCGAAGCGGCATGTGCGGGTGCCTTCGCGCGCTGCTCGTCGCGTTCGGACATGCCGCGGATCTGCGGACAAGGCGGCACGGGAGGCGCCGAACCTGGCGGACCGGGGCGAGCGATGGACGCGCTCCGTTCGGCCCGCACGCCTCCCGAACCCGAACCCGGACCCGGACCCGGCCGCGTGTCGCCCCCGGCCCGCGGCCGGCGATGGGTCAGCCGAAGGCGCTCGGCCCGAGGGTCGAGCCGGCGG
>NZ_JQEY01000023.1 GCF_000743715.1 Palleronia rufa | reverse complement strand
AAGAGGTCGCCAAGCTCAGGGCGGAGCGTGACATCCTAAAAAAGGCCGCGGCCTTCTTCGCGCGGGAAGCGACATGACGTTCGCGTTCGTTGCGAAGCACCGGCATATCTGGCCCGTCAGCTGGATGTGCGCGGTGCTGGGCGTCTCTCGGTCTGGCTTCCACGCCTGGCTCAAGCGACCGATCAGCGCCCGGGCGATCTACGATGCGAAGCTCGTCTTGGAGATCGACAAGAGCTTCAAGGCCAGCGACCGCACCTATGGCGCACGTCGGGTCTGGCGCGACGTGCTCGAGGAAGGGTTGGCCTGCGGGCTGCACCGGATCGAGCGCCTCATGCGGCAGAACGCTATGAGAGCGCGACCAAAGCGGCGCGGGAATCCGAAGGATGATGGCGAACGCTCGGTCATCGCCGGCAACATCCTCGACCGCGACTTCCAAGCCGACCGGCCGAACCAGAAATGGCTGGCCGACTTCACCTACATCTGGACCGCCGAGGGCTGGCTTTACGTCTCGGTCGTGCTCGACCTCTTCTCCCGGCGCGTCGTCGGCTGGTCGATGAAGGCGGACTGGGACGCCACGCTGGTCATGGATGCCCTGATGATGGCGGTTTGGCGGCGCGGCAAGGCCGACGCTCTGCTCCACCATTCCAACCAGGGATCGCAATATACCAGCGAGCAGTTCCAACGCCTGCTGCTCGACAACGGCATCATCTGCTCCATGAGCCGGGCGGGCAATGTCTGGGACACCTCGGCGATGGAGAGCTTCTTCTCATCGCTGAAGAGCGAGCGGACGGCCAGGAAGGTCTACCGCACCCGCAACGCAGCACGCGCGGATATCTTCGACTACATTGAGCGCTTCTATAATCCGAGACGACGTCATTCCAAGCTGGGCTATCTCAGCCCCATGGCGTTCGAGGACCGCGCTATGCAAACCTAACCCGGTGTCCACGAAACCGGCAGCAGGCCACGTTGCTGTTTTGGACCAGGAAGAGATCATGACAGACAGTACCCTCACGACGACGCCGACCGAGGTACGATCCATGTCGTACCGGAGAAAACGGTCCGCGGCGAACTTGCCCTTGCTCTGCTCAAAAACGATAACGGGCCGCCCTCTCCGACGGCGGGATCGGAACTTGCAACAGGCTGCACGACCAGACCAGCCGGTCCCTGCGATGACGACTGCTCGAACGTGGAGCCGAATGATCCGTCGGCGGCGGCGCTGCGCATCAAGGTGCACCCGACCCTACCGAACGATCCGGAACGGCGGGCCGTAGAACTGAGGCACGATCTTCTGAAGAAGGGCAACATGCCTGACAGCGAGGACGCGCGAACCAACCGCCTGTTCTGCGGCGAAGGTGGTCCCCGGCCTGCTGGCGTTGGCGGGCGTCTCTTCTTGCATGTCGGATGCGCGGACGCCGCGCTTCGTCCGGTGTTCAGGACGCAATCGTAGGCAGTCGGGCGTTCTCCCCGAACTGGCAAGCCGACGTCTCCGAATGCCGGCGCCCCCGCTACGGTCAGCGCATCGCGTCGCGCATTTCTTCCGCGCGTCGAGAAACGGCGCCGGAAGGCGCTCGACGCGCTTGCGATCGGCGTCGTCATTGGCCCCAGTGCTGTTTAGCAGCGGAAACAGGCAATCAGCTGCACGACGATGGGGGATCTGGACAGCGCTTGCCGTCTGTCTCCGACGCGGCTGGGAACAGTCTGAAAATGGTGCGGCCCATCCCGGCCGCAACGGATCGCCCGCGCCCCGCGGTCCTCAAGGACATTCTCCGAGCGGCACCAAATTGTCCCGCCGGAAGCCGGCCAAGGGCGGGTCCGCGTCCGCCACATCGCGCCGCATTGCGGACGCTTCGTGACAAGCGGCCGTCGTGGCCCCCCTATACCTGCATGATCTCGTGCTGCTTCTGTTCGAGCGTCTCATCCACCTTCTTGATCGCAGTATCGGTCATTTCCTGGATCTCGGCCTGCCACAGCTTTTGATCGTCCTCACCCATGCCGGCGGATTTCGCCTTTTTCAGCTGGTCCATGCCGTCGCGACGCACGTTGCGGATCGCAACGCGGGCGTTCTCGGCATAGGTGCCGGCGACCTTGGCGAGCTGGGTGCGGCGTTCCTCGTTCAGCTCGGGGATCGGCAGGCGGATGGTGGTGCCGTCGATCACCGGATTGATCCCCAGACCGGAGTCGCGGATCGCCTTTTCGGCCTTTCCCACCAGCGACTTGTCCCAGATCGTGATGGTCACCATCCGCGGCTCCGGCACGTTCACTGTGCCCACCTGATTGATCGGCGTCGGCTGGCCATAGGCGTCGACCATCACCGGCTCTACCATCGAGGCAGAAGCCCGTCCCGTCCGGAGCGAGGCGAATTCCTGCCGGAGCGCCGCCATCGCCCCGTCCATCCGGCGCTGGAGATCGTCGGTATCGATATCGTGGTCATCTGCCATGTCCGTGCCCGCTACAGGTAAATTGCGTCGCGCAGAGATATGCCTGAGCCGCGCCGCGAATTCCAGAGCGAGCGTTCCCCTGCCCCTCTGCCCGCCGCGGCGCGCTCAGCCCGGATCGTCGGACACGATTGTGAAGGTCCCCTCACCGGCCAGGATGCCGCGGAATCCGCCCGGCTCGTCCAGCGAGAACACGATGATCGGCAGGCGGTTGTCCCGCGCCAGGGCGATGGCCGACGCATCCATCACGTTGAGGTGCTTTTGCAGCACCTCGTCATAGGTCACGCGGTCGTAGCGCGCGGCGTCCGGGTTCTCGACTGGATCGCTGTCGTAGACCCCGTCCACCTTGGTGCCCTTGAAGATCGCCTGGCAGGCCATCTCGTTGGCGCGCAGGGTCGCGGCGGTGTCGGTGGTGAAATACGGGTTGCCCGTCCCGGCCGCGAAGATGCACACGCGGCCCTTTTCCAGGTGCCGCACGGCGCGGCGGCGGATGTAGGGCTCGGCGACCTCGTTCATGGTGATGGCCGAGATCACCCGGGTATGGATGTCCAATGCCTCAAGCGCGGACTGCATCGCCAGCGCGTTCATCACCGTGGCCAGCATCCCCATGTAGTCGGCCGTGGTCCGCTCCATCCCCTGGGCAGACCCCTGAAGCCCGCGGAAGATGTTGCCGCCGCCGATCACCATGCAGATCTCGACGCCGAGATCGTGGACCGACTTCACCTCGTTGGCGATGCGAGACACCGTCGGGGGGTGCAGCCCGTAGCCCTGATCGCCCATCAGCGCCTCGCCGGAGATCTTGAGCAGCACCCTGTCGTAGACCCGTGTCGCGTCCGTGTTGCCCATGCCACCGCCCCTGCTTTGCGTCGGCCGTCAAAATGTCGGAAAAGCCGGTCGGGCACAACATGGAGAAGCGGCCAAAGTGCAGGCAGCGGAAGCGATCGAGATGGCCCGCGACCCCGACCTTCCGGTGCTGGTGGCGGGACCGACGGCCAGTGGAAAGTCCGCCCTGGCCATGGCCATCGCCGAGCGCCACGGCGGCGTCGTCGTCAATGCTGACGCGCTGCAGGTCTACGGCCACTGGCGCATCCTGACCGCCCGGCCCTCCGCGGCCGATACCGCCCGCGTACCGCATCTGCTTTATGGCCATGTGGCCCGCGATCAGGATTATTCGGTCGGCCACTGGCTAAGGGAGGTCGCGGCGCTGATGGGCGATGCGCGGCCCATCGTCACCGGCGGCACCGGCCTCTATCTGACCGCGCTGACCGAGGGGCTGGCCGACATCCCGCCCACGCCAGCCGCGATCCGCGCCGAAGCGGACACGCTGGATCGGGCGGTGCTTCTGGCGGGACTGGACAGCGCCACGGCCGCCCGGATCGACATCCGCAACCGCGCCCGCGTCCAGCGCGCCTGGGAGGTGCTGCGCGCGACGGGCCGGGGCCTTGCCGCCTGGCAGGCGGACACCGGGCCGCCCCTCCTGCCGCTGTCGCGGAGCCTGCCTTTGCTGGTAGAGGCACCGCGCGACGCGCTCGTGCATCGGATCTCGGCGCGTTTCGACGCGATGCTGGAGTCCGGCGCGCTCGGCGAAGTCGCCGCCAACCTGCCCGGCTTCGATCCGGCCCGCCCCGGCGACCGGGCCATCGGCGCGCCGGAACTGGCGGCACATCTGCGCGGCGAACTGACGCTGGAAGAGGCCCGCGCCCGCGCCATTGTCGCCACCCGGCAATACGCCAAACGCCAGCGCACATGGTTTCGCGCCCGCATGGGTACCTGGCACGCGACGGAACCGTGACCGGCGGGGCGGGCAACAGCCTGCCTCTGGCCGCCTGGGGCGGACCCGATCGCGATCGACCCGCCGTTGCGTCTGCGGCTGCGCGACGCCCGAGCCCAGGCGGTGCGGCCTGTGCCCCGGCAAGCGATGCGGACACCGCGCGAGGGCGGTGTCAGAGCCGTCCTGCCGACGACCTGCGGCACCAAACACCGGCGCGCGGCCCCTGTCTTTCCGTCTCCGCAGGTCCGTGGTATGCAGACCCCTCGTATCGCCTCCGCAGGCTCCCCGGATTTGTGCGGATCGCCGCAGCTGTCGGGCAGCGGTTGACCTTCGAGACGCAATCGGGCGTAATCGCCAACGAAAACGAAACGATCTTTCGCGACGGGCCGATGGGCGTGTCGCGCGTTTCAGAACGACGACAAGGGAGACATTCATGACAGGCTCACCCGACCGGATCCATCCGGCCGCCCGAATGCATGCCGACGAGTTCCGCGCCGGACGGATTTCCCGTCGGGAGTTCCTCACACGCGCCACGGCGCTGGGCGTCACCGCCACCGCGGCCTACGGGCTGATCGGTGCGGCCCGCCCGGCGCTCGCTCAGGGCGCGACGCCCGAACAGGGCGGTACGCTGCGCATCCAGCAGGAGATCATCGCGCTCAAGGATCCGCGCCTCTGGGACTGGACAGAGATCGGCAATTTCGGACGGACCTGGCTCGAATACCTCATCGAATACAACCGCGACGGCACGTTCCGCGGGATGCTGGCGGAAAGCTGGGAGGTCAATGACGACGCTACCGAGTTCGTCTTTCGCCTGCGTCCGAACGTGACCTGGTCGAATGGCGACGCCTTCACGGCCGAGGATGTGGTGCACAACTTCCGCCGCTGGTCCGATGCGTCGGTCGAGGGCAATTCGATGGCGACCCGGATGGGAAATCTGGTGGATCCCGACACCAGCGCGCTTCGCGAAGGCGCGGTGACGGCAGAGGACGACCTGACCGTCCGCGTCGTGCTGCCCACGCCCGACATCACGCTGATCGCCTCGCTTTCGGACTACCCTGCGGCGATCACCCACCGTTCGTACGGCGGCGGGGACATCATGGAGGATCCGATCGGCACCGGCCCCTACCGCCCCGTCTCCTATGAGGTCGGCATCCGCGGCGTGGTCGAGCGGTCCGAGACGCCCTGGTGGGGGACGGACGTCTACGGCGGCCCCTATCTGGACCGGATCGAATACATCGACTACGGCACCGACCCGGCCGCCTCGCTCTCTGCCATAGAGGCGGGCGAAGTGGACATGCTCTACGAAAGCGTCGGCGAATTCATCGAGATCATGGACAGCCTGGATCTGCAGAAGTCCGAGGCGATCACCTCGAACACCCTGGTGATCCGCACCAACCAGAAGGCCGAGGTGGATGGCCGGACCCCCTATGGCGAGGCCGCCGTACGCCGCGCTCTGGCCATGGCGGTGGACAATTCGGTGTTGCTGGAACTGGGCTATTCCGGCCTGGGCACCGTGGCCGAGAACCACCACGTCTCTCCGATCCATCCCGAATACGCCCCGGTCGACAGGTTGCCCTACGATCCGGACCAGGCCCGCACGATCCTCGAAGAGGCGGGAATGGGCGACTACACCCACACGCTTGTCTCGCTTGACGACGGCTACCAGCGCGACACTTGCGACGCGGTCGCGGCCCAGCTGCGCGATGCCGGGATCAATGTCGAACGGCAGATCCTGCCCGGATCGACCTACTGGAACGACTGGCTGAAATTCCCGTTCTCCGCCACCGAGTGGAACGGCAGGCCACTCGGCGTGCAGGTGCTGGGGCTGGCCTATCGCTCTGGCGTGCCCTGGAACGAATCCGGCTATGCGTCCGACGAGTTCGACGATCTGCTAACGCAGGCCAACGGGATCGCCGATGCCGACACCCGATCCGAGGTCATGGCGAAGATCGAAAAGCTGATGCTGCAGGACGGGGTCATCATCCAGCCCTACTGGCGCTCGACATTCCGCCACTCGGTCCCGAACCTTCTGGGCGCGGAGATGCACCCGGCCTTCGAGATCCATCCCTACAAGCTGGGTTTCGCGTCGTGACGGCGCATGACGGGGCGGAAAGCCGCCCCGTCCTCTGAGGGTCCGATCCATGGGCATGTTCCTTCTGCGCCGCTTCGCGGTGATGCTGGCCACGGCGCTTTGCCTGACCTTCGTGGTGTTCGCGCTGACCAACCTGGCGCCGAACCTGGAAAAGGTCGCCAAGACCCAGGGCAACACCAGGATGAGCGACCCGGAGGTCGACTCCTGGCTGGCCAACCGCGGCTACGGCCGGTCGCTGCCGGTGAAATACGGCGAATGGCTGGGCGTGCTGCCGGGCTACGTGATAGAGCAACCGGACGGAACGGTGCGCGGCCGCTGCTTCGGGCAGGCCGACGCGCGGCCGCCCGACGCGCCCGCCCGCTGCGGCGTGCTGCAGGGCGACTGGGGCACCTCCACAGTGTTCCGCGAGCCCGTGGGCGCGATCATCGCCACCCGGCTGGCGCTGACCGGAAAGCTCATGTTCTGGGTGATGGTGTTGATGGTGCCCGCGGCGCTGACGATCGGCGTGCTGGCGGGGATGCGCGAGGGGTCGCGCACCGACAGGGCGCTGTCGTCGGTGTCGATCCTGTCGACGGCGACGCCCGAATACGTATCTGGCGTGATCCTCATCACCGTCTTCGCCTCCTCCGCCGTGGGGCTGCGATGGTTCAAGGGCACCGCGACTTCGGCGATGGAGAACGCCACGCTGGAAAACTTTCTGCTGCCGGTGGTGACCATCGCGCTGTTCGGCATGGGATATATCGCGCGAATGACCCGCGCCTCCATGGCCGAAGTCATGCAGGAACAATACATTCGCACCGCCCGGCTGAAGGGAGTGCGATTTCGCAACGTGGTCCTGAAGCACGCGCTGAGAAATGCGCTCATCGCGCCCTTCACGGTCATCATGCTGCAGATCCCCTGGCTGCTCAACGGCGTGGTGATCGTCGAGACACTGTTCAACTACAAGGGCTTTGGCTGGACCCTGGTGCAAGCCGCAAGCAACAACGACATCGAGCTTCTGCTTGGCGTGTCGGTCGTCTCCGTCGTCGTCGTGCTGCTGACGCAGCTGATCTCCGACGTGGGCTATGTGCGTCTCAATCCCCGGATCTCCGTCACATGACCCCTGCCCCCGTCCCAAATTTTCGATCCGAAAATTTGCGCTCCACCTCGGAGGCCGCGCGATGGAGCCGCTGAGCTGGACCGGTATTCTTGCGCCTCTGGTCACGGCCCTGTGGATCGCGGCGGCGGCCGCGGCCGCCCTTGCCGCCCTGCGCTTCGCCGCCGGTTTCGTGCTGGCCCCGGCAGAGGGGCAGGCCAATGCCGACGGCACTCTCACGGCGTCGCGCGGCCCTCTCGAATGGCTGGAGCAAGCGGCGTTCCTGGCGCTGTCGGCCGTGGCCGGCGTCGTGTTGATTTTCGTTCTGGGCGGTGCGGCGCTGGGGTTGGAAGCCGGACTCATCGGTGGGATCTTCCGGCGGCTGATTCCGGTCTGGATCGCGCTGGGGATCACCCTTGCCGGATCCTACCTTCTGCGCGGGCGGCTGGGACTCTACGGCAAGCTCTTCGACTCCGTCATCGGCACCGCCGGCCTGGTGCTGGTTCTCTTCTGGGTCTTCGCCGCGGTTTTCGGCACTTTCGACCTTATCGTGACCCACAATCCCCTGGGCCAGTCCGGCGCCATGAAGAACGAGGTTCCCGGCACGCCCTACACCCGCATGATTGGCGAGACGGCCGAAGGCGCCTACCCTGTGTATCTGCTGGGCGGCGACAATCTGGGCCGGGACGTGTTCAGCCGCATGATCGCCGGATCTTGGACCGTCGTGCAGATCGCCCCCCTGGCCACCGCCTTCGCGTTCATGGTCGGGATCACCCTGGGGCTTCCGGCGGCCTATTTCGGCGGCCGCCTGGATACGGTGCTGACGTTTCTGGCGAATCTCATCCTGGCCTTTCCGGTGATCTTGCTCTTCTACCTGCTGGTCACGCCGGAGATCGTGGCCACCGGCATCCCCACCTACATGGCCGCGGTGATGTTCCTGTTTCCCATCCTGTTCCTCACGATCCTTCTGAACGCGCGCTACCACACCCGGCCGGCCCTGCGTCTGGGTCTGCTGGCGGCGGTGATCGGCGCGTCGGGGTGGCTCTACCTGTCGCTGGTCTCCGAACGATTAGGAGCGGTCCACATCCTTCCGGACTGGCTCGACCTTTTCGATGTGCCGGGGGGGATCCTGGTGGTGTTCGTATCGGTCGTCTTCGTGAACGCGCCCACGGTGTTCCGCATCGTTCGCGGCATCGCGCTCGACATCAAGACCCGCGATTACGTGGCCGCGGCCCAGACCCGCGGAGAGGGGCCATGGTACATCATGCTGTGGGAGATCCTGCCCAACGCGCGCGGCCCGCTGATCGTGGATTTCTGCCTGCGCGTCGGCTATACCACGATCCTTCTGGGCACGCTGGGTTTCTTCGGGCTGGGTCTGCCGCCCGAAAGCCCGGACTGGGGATCGACCATCAACGACGGGCGCAAGCTGCTGGCGATCTATCCGCATCCGGCGCTGGCCCCCGCTCTGGCGCTGTTGAGCCTGGTGCTCGGATTGAACCTGCTGGCGGACGGGTTGAGAGAGGAAAGCCTGCGCGACTGATCGACCCGGCGGGGCACTGCCCGTCCTGCCGAAGGCAGGCTCAGGCAGACCTGCGGGAAATTTACGGAACGATGAAAGGCGCGCGGCGCCGGAACCCCCATGACCGACCAAGAGCCCCCCATTCTGGAGATCGAGGATCTGTCGATCTCGTTTTTCACCCGCGACCGGGAGATACCGGCCGTGATGGATTTCTCGTGCCGCGTGCTGCCGGGAGAGGCGATGGGCCTTGTGGGCGAATCCGGATGCGGCAAGTCCACGGTGGCACTGGGGGTGATGCGCGATCTCGGCCGTTCGGGACGGATCACCGGCGGCCGGATTCGGTTCAAGGGCCGCGACATGGCGGATCTGAACGACCGCGCGCTTCGCGACCTGCGCGGCCGCGACATCGCGATGATCTACCAGGAGCCCATGGCGTCGCTGAACCCGGCCATGCGCGTCGGCAAGCAGTTGACGGAAGTGCCGGTCATCCATGAGGGGATCGCCGAGTCGGAGGCGCGGACCCGGGCACTGGAGGTTCTGGCCGACGTCCAGCTGCCCGACCCAGAGCGGATCCTGCGCGCCTATCCGCACCAGCTGTCGGGTGGACAGCAGCAGCGCATCGTCATCGCCATGGCGCTGATGGCGAACCCGTCGCTGCTGATCCTGGACGAGCCGACAACCGCGCTCGACGTCACGGTAGAGGCCGCCGTGGTCGATCTGGTGAAGGATCTCGGGCGGAAATACGGCACGTCGATGCTGTTCATCAGCCACAATCTGGGGCTCGTGCTGGAGACCTGCGACCGGATCTGCGTGATGTATTCCGGCGAGGCGGTGGAGACCGGAGATATCGGCGACGTGTTCGACAGGATGCGCCACCCCTATACGCAGGCCCTGTTCCGCTCGATCCCGCTGCCGGGGGCCGATAAGCATGCCAAGCCGCTGGTTGCCATCCCCGGCAACTTCCCCTTGCCCCATGAGCGTCCGCCAGGCTGCAATTTCGGCCCCCGATGCGACTATTTCGAAGCCGGCCGCTGCGATGCCCGCGCCATCCCGATGCGACCCGTCGCGGGCGACGACCGCCACCGCTCGCGCTGTCTGCGGTTCGATGACATCGACTGGAGCCGGATGGCCCTGGGCGGCGTAGATGCCACCAGGACCGACCCCGGAGAGGTCATCCTGCGGGTAGAGGACCTGCAGAAACACTACGAGGTCGGCGCATCGGCCCTGTTCAGGGGCGGCGAGACGCGGGTGGTCAAGGCCAACGAGAGCCTCACCTTCGACGCGCGCGAGGCAGAGACCCTGGCCATCGTCGGCGAATCCGGCTGTGGCAAGTCCACCTTTGCAAAGGTGCTTCTGGGTCTGGAGACCGCGACCGGCGGAGAGGTGATCCTGGACAACCGCCCCATCGGCGACACGCCGATCCAGAGGCGCGAGACCGCCACCATCGCCGATGTGCAGATGGTGTTCCAGAACCCGTTCGACACGTTGAACCCGTCGATGACGATCGGCCGCCAGATCATGCGCGCTCTGGAAATCTTCAAGGTCGGCGGCTCGGAAGCCGCGCGGCGTGAGCGGATGCTCGACCTTCTGGATCTGGTCAAGCTGCCGCGGGAATTCGCGGACCGGATGCCGCGGCAACTGTCGGGCGGGCAGAAGCAGCGCGTCGGCATCGCCCGCGCCTTCGCGGGCGGCGCACGGATCGTGGTCGCCGATGAGCCGGTCTCGGCGCTGGACGTCAGCGTACAGGCGGCAGTGGCCGATCTGCTGATGGAGATCCAGCGCACCCAGAAGACGACATTGCTGTTCATCTCCCACGATCTGTCCATCGTGCGCTACCTGAGTGACCGGGTGCTGGTCATGTATCTGGGCCATGTGGTAGAGATCGGCGATACGTCGGACGTGTTCTCGCCCCCGTACCATCCGTATACGGAGGCGCTGCTGTCCGCCGTGCCCATCGCCGACACCCGCGTGACGAAGAAGAGCATCGTGCTGGAGGGCGACGTGCCATCGGCGATGGACCCGCCGCCGGGCTGTCCGTTCCAGACTCGCTGCCACTGGAAATCGCAGGTTCCAGGCGATCTGTGCGAAACCAAAGTGCCTGAGATGGTGCGCTTCGGACCGGAGGGCCGGCACCAGATCAAGTGCCACCTGACGCGCGAGACGCTGGAGGCTATGGAGCCGGTGATCACCCTCGCCGCCGAATAGGCCGGACATCGGGGGAACGAAGCGGGCTTTGGCGCGCTTAGTTTCCGGACAACAGTGGGGGGGGGCAGCAATGGCCGAGAACAACGGGAATTTTGACTGGGCAATTCCGGTGATGCGGACAGGCTATGCCGGCCGCGCGCTGGTCTACGTCGTGGTGGCCGGGATTTCGGGCTGGTCGCTGTTTCGCGGTGGAGAGGCAGAGGGCACATCCTCGGCCTTCGCGGCGCTGGAGAGCGCCGCCTGGGGCACGGTGATCCTGGTCGCGATCTTCGTCGGCATGGCGTGCTACGCCGTCTGGCGGCTGATCGACGCAATCTGGGATCTGGAATGCTACGGCAGCGACGGTGAGGGAATCGTGGCCCGGTTGGGCATGTGCGTCACCGGCCTGATCCATCTGGCCATCGGTATCGGTGCCCTTCTCATCGCGTTCACGGCGAAGGGCGGAGGCGGCGAAAGCTCGATCTCAAAGGCTGCCGGATGGGTTCTGGGGCTGCCGGGCGGCCGCATCATGCTGGGGGCTGCGGGTCTCGTGACCGTCGCGGCGGGACTCTACTACGTCAAGAAAGCCTACAAGCGCGACTATCGCGAAAAGCTGATGGGCAACCATTTCACCCGCAACTGGGACGCGCTTCTGCGCGCCGGCGTGGCAAGCCAGGGCTTCGTCGTGACGGTGATCGGCGTGTTCATCGCCTATGCGGCTTGGAAGTATTCCCCGGACAGCGCCGGCGGTCTGGGCGGGGTGTTCTCATGGCTGTCGGGACAGCCCTACGGCGTGTTCCTTGTCGGTTTGCTCTGCGTCGGACTATTGTGCTTTGCACTGTTCTGCGGGGTAAACGCGGCCTACCGGATCGTCGAACGCGCCTCCGATCCCGACCAGTTCCAGACCTTGGGCGCGCAGATCAAGCGCAAGGCCGAAGAGGCGGGACAGAGCGCGACCACATGAGCGGGCAGCCGTCCGCGCCTATGGCGCGGCCTATTCGCTTGGGGTGGTCGATATGTGTTCAGTCCCGGACGATCACATAGACTCTCGCCGGTCTGCGCTCTTCATGGCAAGGTCGTTTCTGCGTGAGGTTCGGGATGGGGGACGATCATGCTGATCTCTCTTCACAAGCAGGCGACGACGACACCCAGGATCAGAGCTGCGATGCAGGCGAGCGATGAGCCGGCGTGGATGGTTGCGGAGCGCTACAGCATCTCCGAACAGACGGTCTGGAAGTGGCGCAAGCGGGATGGCGTTCACGACCACAGCCACACCGCGCACAGGCTGCAGACGACGCTGACCCCTGCCCAGGAGGCGGTTGCCGTAGCGTTGCGGAAGGCTCTGCTGTTGCCGCTCGACGACCTGCTGTCCGTCGTTCGCGAGTTCCTGAACCCGAACGTCTCGCGCTCCGGGCTGGATCGCTGTTTGCGGCGACATGGGGTGAGCAAGCTCCGCGACCTCACACCAAAGGCGCCGAAGCCTGCGCACAAGCCTTTCAGGGCCTATGAGCCCGGCTATCTGCATGTCGACGTGAAATACCTGCCGCAGATGCCGGACGAGCAGCGGCGACGCTACCTCTTCGTGGCGATTGACCGTGCGACCCGATGGGTCTTCGTCCGCATCTACCCAGCGAAGACGGCCGCCAACGCGCGCCGCTTCCTGCGTGACCTGGAGCGCGCCGCGCCGATGAAGATCACACGTGTTCTCACCGACAACGGCAAGGAGTTCACCGACCGGCTGTTCGGCCTGCGCAAGCGCGCGGCCACGGGCAACCACGAGTTCGACCGCCTCTGTGCCGACCTCGGGATCGAGCATCGCCTCGCACCACCGATGCGGCCGCAAACCAACGGCATGGTGGAGCGCTTCAACGGGCGGATCGAGGACGTCCTGCAGAGTCATCGCTTCCGATCAGGCGAGGACCTTGAGCAGACGATCCTGCGCTATGTCCGCCTCTACAACGGCCAGCTCCCGCAATCCGTCCTGAAGGGCAGAACGCCTATCGACGCCCTCAAGGACTGGCATCGCCAAAAGCCAAGGCTCTTCAAAAAGCGGCCATACAATCAAGCGGGATCTGACAGATATGGAAAAGCTGATGGCGCCGCCGCCGGTCCGGCGCGGTCCTCGACTACATCGGAAGTGACGCAGACTCTGTGCGCGACCAGACGACTGGTCAGGTGGCATCGACAGTTTTCCCGCGCCCGCTTGGCTCCGTGGCGCGTGCAAGATCCGGAAGCACGCAACCGTCATGTCCGGTCCGACAACACCGCGGACCGGACGCCGTTTCGAACCCTGCGAAATTCGACTCGCCGAAAGGCGGGCGAACGGCGGAGATGAGCGGTTTTCATCTGATTTTTCGTAAGTCCGACAGAAAGACAAAGAAGATCAGCGGCCTGCCAGCCCGCGTTTGTCGCGGCAGAGGAAAGAATGGATGTTTCCGCAGGTGGGGTGACGAATTTTGAACGAAATCAGAGAGGCGACGACAAGATCGTCAAGCTAGAGCGGGATGAAATCAGCCTGAATCGATAGAGGATTCACAGGCCTGCATTTTGGTGATTCACTGTTGCCGACCACAAGATGGAGGGCGAGTAGTGGGTAGAGCACTTTCAATGGACCTTCGAGAGAGGGCAATGGCGCGGCTGTTGGGGGGCGAGAGCGTGCGTCAGGTCGCAGCGGCCCTGGATGTGGCTCCGTCCAGTGTTGTGAAGTGGTCGCAGCGTTTGCGTGCGACCGGGAGTTGCGCTCCGGCAGGGACAGGCGGCCACCCGCCACGCAAGATTGCAGGCGGGCATGAGGCGTGGCTTCTGGAGCGGATAACGGAGCCGTTCACACTGCGCGGACTGGTGGTGGAACTGGCCGAGCGCGGGCTCAAGGTCGACTACCGCACCGTCTGGGCCTTCGTGCGCCGCACGGGCTACTCGTTCAAAAAAAGACCCAACTCGCCGAGGAGCAGAACCGCCCCGACGTGAGCCGCCGCCGTGTGCGCTGGAAGCGGCACCAGGGCCGGATCGACCCCCGTCGTCTCGTGTTCATTGATGAAACCTGGGCCAAGACCAACATGGCCCCGCTGCGCGGCTGGGCTCCCAGAGGTGAACGCCTGATCGGGCGGGCCCCGCATGGTCACTGGCGCACCATGACCTTTATCGCAGCGCTGCGTCATGATCGGATCGACGCGCCCTTTGTTTTGGACGGTCCCGTCAACGGCGAAGCGTTCCGGGCTTATGTCGCGCACGTGCTCGTCCCAACCCTGCGCCCGGGCGATGTGGTGGTTATGGACAATCTGGGCAGCCACAAAGGGCAAGCCGTGCGGCAGGCGATCCGTAACGCGAAAGCGCATCTACTTTTTCTGCCGCCCTACAGCCCCGACCTGAACCCGATTGAACAGGTCTTCTCGAAGCTCAAACACATGCTCCGCAACGCAGCCGAGCGCACAATGGAGGCAACGTGGCGCAGGATCGGGACACTGCTCGACCGCTTCAGCCCACAGGAGTGCGCGAACTACCTCGCCAATACTGGATACGCTTCAAGCTAATCTCATCATGCTCTAGCCACGAGAAGTCAAAGGCATTTCTCCCGTCGACGGCGAAGTGCTTTGGCGTGGAGGAAATGCTTGGGCTGGCCCCCGTTTCGACCGGACACTCGGGCATAGCCATGGAGGCTTAGGGAAAGCCCTTAGCACGTGCTTATGTCTGACTTTGAGATCATCACCGATGTCGGCCGCAGGCGGCGCCGGTCGTCTTCCGAGAAGCTGCGGATCGTCGAGGAGACGCTGGACGAGACCGCCAGTATCTCAGTCGTGGCGCGCCGCAATGGCGTGGCGCCGGACCTGCTGTATCGTTGGCGGCGTTTGATGCTGGAAGGGGGAGCTGTGGCCGTATCCGGGGACGATGACGTCACGAGCAATCGCGCCGTCCGCCAGATGGAGGATCGCATCCGCGAACTGGAGCGCCAGCTCGGCGCAAGASGCTAAAAGTCGAGATCCTCAAGGAGGCGCTGGATGAATCGCGCTCAAAAAAACTGACGTGGCTTGCGCAGTCGCAGCCGAAGGACGGTTCCCGATGAGCGCCCTGGCCGCAACCCTGGGCGTCTCCCGGTCGAACCTGCATGAGCGTCTGACAGGAAGCGCAAAGCCGCGTCGGCGCTATCACAAAGCGCAAGATGCGGCGGTGGTGCCGCTGATCACCGCGCTGGTGGCGGCAAGGCCGACCTACGGATATCGCCGCATCACGGCCATTTTGAACCGGCAGTTGCGCGCTACAGGCGCAGAACCCGTCAACCACAAGCGCGTTTACCGCATTATGCAGGCCCAGAATCTGCTTTCGGCGCGGCCCTACACCGAGCGGCCTGACCGCACCCACAACGGCAAGGTCGTGACCTTGCGCTCGAACCTCAGATGGTGCTCGGACGGGTTTGAGTTCACTTGTTGGAATGATGACATCGTCCGCGGTGCGTTCATCATCGACGCCCACGATCGCGAGATCACCTCTTGGTGCGCCGTCGCGAACATGGGCATCAGCGGGTCGGACGTGCGCGACATGATGCTGGCGGCGGTGGAGGCGCGGTTCGGCGGCCATCGCGCACCGCACTCCGTCGAGATGCTCAGCGATAATGGATCGCCCTATATCGCCAAAGACACCCGCATCTTTGCCCGGCAGCTCGGCCTGAAACCCTGCTTCACCCCGGTGAAGAGTCCGCAAAGCAACGGAATATCAGAGGCCTTAGTCAACACGCTGAAGCGGGACTACGTGAACGTTACGCCGCTGCCAAACGCCACCACCGTCCTCGGATTGATCGCCGGGTGGTTCGAGGACTACAATGAAAATCACCCGCACTCGGGGCTGAAGATGCGCTCACCACGCGAGTTCATCGCAGCCCAAACCGCAACCGCCTGAGTGTCCGGTAAAACGGGGGCAAGATCACTAACCTCAGAGTGGGGAGGTTTCGGGGGAGCAGGTCACCCGACCTGAAACCCCTAGAGCGGGATGAAATCAGCCTGAATCGATAGAGGATTCACAGGCCTGCATTTTGGTGATTCACTGTTGCCGACCACAAGATGGAGGGCGAGTAGTGGGTAGAGCACTTTCAATGGACCTTCGAGAGAGGGCAATGGCGCGGCTGTTGGGGGGCGAGAGCGTGCGTCAGGTCGCAGCGGCCCTGGATGTGGCTCCGTCCAGTGTTGTGAAGTGGTCGCAGCGTTTGCGTGCGACCGGGAGTTGCGCTCCGGCAGGGACAGGCGGCCACCCGCCACGCAAGATTGCAGGCGGGCATGAGGCGTGGCTTCTGGAGCGGATAACGGAGCCGTTCACACTGCGCGGACTGGTGGTGGAACTGGCCGAGCGCGGGCTCAAGGTCGACTACCGCACCGTCTGGGCCTTCGTGCGCCGCACGGGCTACTCGTTCAAAAAAAGACCCAACTCGCCGAGGAGCAGAACCGCCCCGACGTGAGCCGCCGCCGTGTGCGCTGGAAGCGGCACCAGGGCCGGATCGACCCCCGTCGTCTCGTGTTCATTGATGAAACCTGGGCCAAGACCAACATGGCCCCGCTGCGCGGCTGGGCTCCCAGAGGTGAACGCCTGATCGGGCGGGCCCCGCATGGTCACTGGCGCACCATGACCTTTATCGCAGCGCTGCGTCATGATCGGATCGACGCGCCCTTTGTTTTGGACGGTCCCGTCAACGGCGAAGCGTTCCGGGCTTATGTCGCGCACGTGCTCGTCCCAACCCTGCGCCCGGGCGATGTGGTGGTTATGGACAATCTGGGCAGCCACAAAGGGCAAGCCGTGCGGCAGGCGATCCGTAACGCGAAAGCGCATCTACTTTTTCTGCCGCCCTACAGCCCCGACCTGAACCCGATTGAACAGGTCTTCTCGAAGCTCAAACACATGCTCCGCAACGCAGCCGAGCGCACAATGGAGGCAACGTGGCGCAGGATCGGGACACTGCTCGACCGCTTCAGCCCACAGGAGTGCGCGAACTACCTCGCCAATACTGGATACGCTTCAAGCTAATCTCATCATGCTCTAATACCGGCGCTCCGTGCAGAAGTGCCCCGGCACGCAGGGTAGCGAGGACAGATTGCGTCAACTCAATCGCGGCGCGTTGGCGAAAATGCGACGTCCACGATCAGTCCCGGTGCATTGTCCTTCAAAGTCAGTGCCGCGCCATGCAGATCGCAGACGGCGGACACCAAACTCAGGCCCAGCCCGCTTCCGTCCGAGGTTCTGCTTCGTTCGAGGCGATAGAGGCGTCGCAGTACGCTGTCGCGTTCGTATTCGGGAATTCCCGGCCCATTGTCCGCGACCGAGAGCAGGATACATTTTGCAGTGCGGGAAAGACGCACGTCGATCCGGCCGCCTTGCGGTACGTGGCGCAGGCCGTTCTCAAGGAGATTGGCGATGACCTGCCCCAGAAGGTGGCGATCGCCTTCGACGTCGAACCTTTCCGCGGGGTCGACGTCCAATGAAAGCGCATGCCCGGTTTCTTCCGCAGCGGCGGCGTAGAGTTCGACGATTCCGGTGGCCACCTCCCCAAGATCGAGAACCGAAAACCTGTCCTGTACTGCGCCGCCTTCGATCTGGGCGATCTGAAGCAGCGCCTGAAACGTCTTTGCGATGCGGTCTGTCTCGGCCAGCGCCTGATCGATCAGTGCATCCTGCTGTGCTTTGGACCCTTCGTCTTTCGATAGCCGCTCAAGCAGCACCGCAACCCGCTGGATGGGTGTCTTGAGGTCGTGGGCTATGTCCGCCGTGACCTGCCGCAACGACGCGATGGAAGCCTCCTGCGCGACGGCCATCCGGTTCACCGCGTCGCCGATTTGCGCAAGGTCGTCGGATCCTTCCATGGGGGCCACCCGCGCTTCGAGCTTTCCCATCGTCAGACTGGCAAGCGCGTCCCTGATCGCGTCGATCTTGCGATTCGCGCCGCGCGCAACGACCAGACCCGCCGCGGCGGTGATCGCCAGCGTCGGGAGAAGGCCGACAAGAAAGACCGTCGCGAAGATCTCGCCCATTTCCACGACCTGTTCCCTGGTGTTGGCGACGACCAGCTGACCCCGGCTTAGGCGGATACTCAACGCGAGATAGCTGTCGGCAAGATCCTCGCCCCCCACGGCATCCCCGGAAACGATCGCGAAACCGCTGACCGGCGGAAACGAATTGACGTTGGAAATTCGCCCGCCGCGGTCGGGCAGATAGTCGAGGATCGTCGTGGACGGATCCGTTGCCGATGCCTCAAGCCTGAGACGCTCAAGAAGCTCGTCGGCGGTGCCCATGGCCCTGTAGCTGTCGACGATCTGGCGCAACTGGTCCTCCAGTGCGGCGTCGAAGGTGGATCGGACAACCCAGTAGGCTGTCGTGAACGTGGCGAGCGACGATGCGATGAATACGAGGACGAGGATGCCGGTCAGACGCAGCGGGGTGGATCGCCACGGGCGCAAAAGTCCGGCAGCTGTCATTCCGAGATCCTGTAGCCGGACCCGCGGACGGTCTGGATGAGTTCGTGATCGAACGGCCGGTCGATCTTGGCGCGCAGACGGCTGATGTGGGTCTCGACCACATTGGTTTGCGGATCGAAATGAATGTCCCAAACGGCTTCGAGCAGCATGGTGCGGGTCTGGACCCTGCCTTTCCGGCGCAGAATACATTCCAGCAGCGAAAACTCGCGCGGCAGAAGGTCAAGTTCCCGACCGCCGCGCGTGACGCGCCGGCTCAGAAGGTTCATTTCCAGATCATGTGCCCGCAGGATCGTGGGTTCTTCGGACATCTGGGGGCGCCGTCCCAGAGCGGCGATGCGGGCGCTCAGCTCCCCGAACGCGAAAGGCTTGACAAGGTAATCGTCAGCGTCGGCGATTTCCTGACCAAGCCGACCGCGAAGGGAGGGCTGAACTTTCCGCGCGAATACGCATCCCTGATCACACTTGCACTTCTGGCAGCGGTTCTATTCGCTTCCTTGCGAATGGAACGAAAGACCTCCCGGGCCGGTGGCTGACAGAAAGCGAGAGCTTTTCGGAGTGGAACCCCGCGCCGATTGTCCCATTGAAAACAAAGGAGGTCCAACCAGCCGAAAAAACTTCGACGAGTGGGAATTCCACTCATATCAAGACTGAAACTTTGAAGTTAGGAAACCAGAAAATGACTACTATCAAGCGCCCGGCTTTGGGCATCGTCTCTGCCGCCCTTCTCTCCACCTTCGCGTTCGGCGCGCCAGCCTTCGCGCAAACCAGCACTGAGGCCCCCGAGAGCCAGCTTCAGATGAGCGTCGAGGAGGTCTTCAACCAGTACGGGATCCAGGCCGAGGTACAGCAGCTCACTCTGAGCCAGCTGGCCGAGATCCACCTGATCGTCGCGGAGTCCGGCCCCGACACGAAACAGCGGATCGAAGGCGTTCTGTCCAAGTAGCGGCTTGCAATATCGCGCAGCTGTCCGCGTCGCGGCTCACCGTGGCGCGGACAAGTATTTCCTCGTAGAGGTTTGCGGCGGAGGCAGGCTTGCATAGCAGAACTTGACGTGGCCCCCGACAACCGGTCGTCCGGCCAAGCTTGCCGCCAACGGTGGCAAGGACGAACAGCATGGCTGGCAAACGAAGGAACTACAGTGCCGAGTCGAGGCGAAGGTGGCGCTCGAGTCGATCCGGGGTGAGATGACGGCGGCCGGGCCGGTGGCGAAGCGCGGCGTGCATCGGGCTCCGATCGACACCTCGAAGCGGCAGGCGCTCGCGGGCATGTCGGGGATTTTTCCGGGCAAGGCCGAGGCGAAGGCCGTCGGGAAGGAGGGCGAGATCGAGAAGCTGCACGCCAGGATCGGCCAGCTTGGGGGAGACCGCGATTTTTCCAGCCAAAGCCTCCGGCCGCTGAGCGCGGCCCGGAAGCCTGAGACGATCGCCGCCCCCCACCCGGCATTGTCGATCCCCCGACAATGCGCCCTGATCGGCATCAGCCGGTCGCCCGGGCAAGGGCGAGAGCCCGCTGAACCTGGCGCTGACGAAGCCGATCGACGCGCAGTTCGTAGAGACGCCGTTCCACGGCAGCCGCCGGATGGCGAGGCACCTGCGCAACCGGGGCCACTGCGGTCCGGCGGCCGATGGCCCGGATGGGTCTGCGGGCCGTCCACCGGCGGCCGCGCACGACTGTGCCTCACCCGGAGCACCGCAAGTATCCGTCTCTGCTCCGGGKGMKGCMSAGTCGACCGGCCAAACCAAGCCTGGTGCGCGGATATCGCCTGCATTCCGATGCGGCGGTCGCGATCGTGGACCGGGCGACACGCCGGGTGCCGGCATGGCGGCTGTCGGCTTTGTTGCGCAAAGATTGGGTGAGGGATTCATCTCGTGAATCCAGCGTGGTAGCTGTCCTGCATGAGCAGACAGATCCCGCCGAGCTACAAGACAAAGAACTGGCCGGCCTACAACGAAGCGCTGAAGCAGCGTGGTTCCCTGACGATCTGGTTCGATCCGGACATGGTCTGGGTGCCGCCGCCGACCGGCAAGCGAGGCCGGCAGCCGTTATATAGCGACGCCGCGATCCAGRCATGCCTGACGATGAAAGTCCTTTTCGGCATGGCGCTCCGACAGACGACCGGGTTCATTGAAAGCCTCCTGCGCCTGGTCGGCCTCGACTGGGCGGTGCCCGACTTCAGCACACTGAGCCGGCGCCAGAAGACCTTGTCCGTGACTATTCCCTACCGCGGCTCAGATGGGCCGCTGAACCTGTTGATCGACAGCACCGGCATCAAGGCAGAGGGTGAAGGCGAGTGGAACGCCCGCAAGCATGGCGGCGCGAAACGCCGTCTATGGCGCAAGATCCACATCGGCGTCGAYGAACRSACGCTGGAGATCCGAGCCATCGAGATCACCGGAAGCAACGTCGGGGACGCGCCCATGCTGCCCGAGTTGCTCAACCAGATCCCCGCCGGCGTGGAGATCGGATCGATCACCGCTGACGGAGCCTACGATACGCGCAAGTGCCATGACGCCGTCGCCGACCGCGGCGCCCATGCCGTCATACCGCCGCGCAAGAATGCCAAGCCGTGGAAGCCATCAACCCCAGCCGCCATTGCCCGGAACGAGGCTCTGCGCGCATCGAGATACCTCGGCCGCGCCATCTGGCGAAAATGGAGCGGATACCACCGCCGGAGCCGCGCCGAGACGAAGATGCATTGCGTGAAGCTACTGGGGCAGAGCATCATGGCGCGCGACTTCGATCGCCAGGTCGCCGAACTTCAGATCCGCGCCGCCGTGCTGAACGGCTACACCGCGCTCGGCATACCCATCACAGAGCCTGCGGGATAAGTGCGTCCGGGAAAAGGGGAAATCCGGGATTTACGGTCTTTGCGCAACAAAGCCTCACGCTTGCACACATCAAAGAACAGTCCCGCCTGAGCCTTGGTAGCTACGGCAGGCCGCGAATGACCGAAGAGTTGAAGGAGATCGGCCTGGACGTCGGTCATCGCCGTGTGGGCCGTTTGATGCGCCAGAACGGCATATCTGTCGTCAGAACCCGCAAACACAAGGTGACGACCGATAGCGATCACAAGTTCAATATCGCGCCGAACCTGCTGGATCGAGACTTCAACACTGATGCGCCCAACCAGAAGTGGGCCGGTGACATTAGCTATGTCTGGACCCGCGAAGGCTGGTTGTATCTGGCCGTAATCCTCGATCTGCATTCACGGCGTGTGATCGGCTGGGCCGTGAGCAACCGGATGAAACGCGACTTGGCGATCCGGGCGTTGAACATGGCCATAGCTTTTCGGGCGCCGCCCAAAGGCTGCATCCATCATACGGATCGCGGGTCGCAATATTGTTCACACGACTATCAGAAGCTTTTGCGCCAGCATGGCTTCAAGGTGTCGATGAGCGGCAAGGGCAATTGCTATGACAACGCCGCTGTCGAAACCTTCTTCAAGACGATCAAGGCCGAGCTGATCTGGCGCAGGTCATGGGAAACGCGGCGGCAAGCTGAAGTGGCGATCTTTGAATACATCAATGGCTTCTACAATCCGCGTCGCCGCCACTCAGCACTGGGCTGGAAAAGCCCCGTCGCATTCGAAAGAAAAGTGGCTTAAACGAGCACTTGGGGCGGCACGAAATCGCGACAGGTCCACCGACCAAAAGCGTCACGACAGCCTCGGCTGCTACGGCAACGCCAAGGCCGTGACCCCCAATCTCGACGCGCTCGCCGCCGAGGGGACAAGGTTCGACGCCTGCTACGTGCAGAGCCCGGTGTGCAGCCCTTCAAGGGCGTCGCTCTTCACCGGGACGTATCCACGCAACCATGGGCTCTGGGCCAACGGGGTGGCGTTGCCTCGGCACCATGACATGTTCACCCGAGCACTGGCCGACGCCGGGTACGATTGCGGGATGATCGGCAAGCAGCACCTTGCGACCTGCGAGCATGCCGTGACCGAACCGCGCAGCGAGAACGATGGCTACCGCGTTTTCGAATGGTCGCACAGCGCGCAGAACCGCTCGCGTCAGAACGCCTACCTGCAATGGCTGAGCCACGCGTTCCCCAAGCTGCACGACGAGATCTTCCCCGACGAGGGCCATCCCAGCAACGCCGGGGCGGGCAACAAGGCGAAGGGGCCGACGCCCATGAACACCGTGCCGGTGGAGGCGCACTTCTCGCACTGGGTGGCCGAGCGCAGCATCGACTTTATCGAAACCGAGCGTCGCGCCGATGAACCCTTCTTCCTGATGGCGAATTTCTTCGACCCGCATCGCCCCTTCGGCGCGCCGGAGGAATTCCGCGCGTTGATCGACGCCGATGGCATTCCGCCGCCGATCCGGGTTGAGGGCGAGCTCGCCGAGAAGCCTTCGCTCCAGTCAGCCTATTCCAAGGCGTCCTACGCCGGGGCGGCACCGGGCTTCGAGGATTACAGCAAGGCCGAGATCCGCGAATTGCGCGCCAACTACTTTGCGATGATCGCGCTGGTCGATCACGAGATCGGCCGCATCCTCGCGGCGCTGGAAGCGTCGGGTGAGATGGAGAACACGCTCATCGTCTTCACCTCCGATCACGGCGAGATGCTGGGCGACCACAGCCAGCTTCTGAAGGGGCCCATGCTCTACGACGCCTGCACGCGGGTTCCGTTGATCCTGCATTGGCCCGGCATCGTCTCCGAAGGGGCGCGGCGAGAAGAACTGGTCCAGTGGATCGATCTATCCGCGACCTACCTGGACGCGGCGGGCTGTCCGCCGCTGGCGTCGGGGCAAGGCGCCTCGCTTCTGCCCATGGCCAGAGGGGACGCGGGCGAGGACTGGCGCGACTTCGCGCTCTGCGAGTACCGAGACAGCGGCCACCCGGGTAAGCGACCCGTGCACAGCTCCATGTTCCGCCGCGGCGACTGGAAGCTGGTGGTCTGCCACGGGGACGCGGCCGGCGGGCGCAAGCGGGAGGGCGAACTCTATCACATCGCGGACGATCCGGGCGAGCTGTCCAACCTCTACGCGGACCCGGCCCATCGCGAAACCCGCCGCCGGCTGAAGGCCGAGTTGCTCGACGTGATCGCCGCCACCGAAGACCGCAGCGCGCCAGGCGTGGCCAATTGGTAGGTGACAGCGCGAAGCCCCCGTGCGACCGTGAAGCCTTGGTCCCTGTGTAGAGGCGCGGTTGGACACGAGGCATCTTCGTTTTTTCGTCGCGGTTGTGGAGGCGGGATCGATCACCCGCGCCGCAGAGGCGCTCAACATCTCGCAGCCCGCGTTGACGGTCGGCGTCCGCAACCTCGAGGCCGAGTTGGACGCGCAGCTCTTCGACCGCCTGCCGCGCGGCGTGCGGATGACGTCGACGGGAGAAGCGCTCTATCGGCATGCGCGGACGGTGTTCACCCAGATCGAAGACGCGCGCACCGAGATCGAGACGATCAAGCGGCTGGTGAAGCACGAGGTTCGCATCGGTGTGGGTCCGATCTGGCTGCGCCAATATTTGCCGGGCATCGTCGCCCGGATGACCCGCGCCCATCCCGGCTACGAAATCATCGTCCGCGGCGGCTACGAGCAATCGCTGTTCTCCATGTTGCGAACCGGCGAGATAGAATTCGCGCTGACCGAAATTGCGGACACGAGCACCGAAAACGCCTTCGTCACCCAGGTGCTGACCACCGACCGCTACAGCGTGCTCTGCCGCAAGGGCCATCCGCTCACAGGACACGGGCCCATCTCGCTGGCGGAGCTCGAAGCGTTTCACTGGGCCATGCCCGACCAAGCGGACTACGCCAAGCGCCGCCTCAACGGCTTGTTCCATGCACAGAATCTCCCGGCGCCGATGATCAGCCTCCGCTCGGACTCCTTGCGCTTCATCACGCACGTCCTGCTTGAAAGCGACATGCTCAGTTTCGTGGTGCTGACAGGATCGGATGACAATCTCGGTTCCAACCTCCAAGTTCTGGAGACGCAGGTCGAACTGCCGTCGCGGAGTGCCGGCATCGTGCGGCGTTCCGGGGGGCTGGCTTTCGGAGGGGACGCACCTCCTAGCGCTGGAATTGGAGCGGGAGTTCGGGATCTGTGATGCCGATGCGGGCTGACCTTCTCACGATACCCCCGGGCCGGTTTGCCATGGGATCCGATTCATATTACCCCGAGGAGCGTCCCGCGAGGACCGTCGAGGTGAGCGGCTTCAGGATTGCGAGGAACGCGGTGACGAACGCCGAATTCGCGCAGTTCGTGGCGGAAACCGGCCACATGACGACCGCCGAGGAGCCGCTCGACCCGCTGATCCATCCCGGGATGCCGCCCGAGTTCTACCGGCCCGGCTCGCTGGTGTTCCGGCCGAGCGAGGGGCGGGTGCCACTTCACGATCCCCGCCGTTGGTGGGCGTTGGTCGAGGGAGCGTGCTGGCGCCACCCCGAGGGTCCGGGTAGCAGCATTGCAGACCGTTCGGATCATCCCGTCGTGCATGTCTCGTGGCACGACGCCTGCGCCTATGCAACTTGGGCGCGGCTGCGCCTGCCCACTGAAATCGAATGGGAATGGGCGGCCGGCGGCGGACAGAGCGCGACCTATCCTTGGGGAGAGACGCTCGACCCCGGAGACGGCGTGCCTGCGAATATCTGGCTCGGCGCCTTCCCTTGGCAGAATGAACGGCATTCGGGCCCGCCCTTCTCCACCCCAGTGGGTCAGTTTCCGCCCAACGGCTTCAACCTGTACGACGCCATTGGGAATGTCTGGGAGTGGACGGCCTCGCCATTCGACCGTTCGGCGGCGACCGGCCCCTGCTGCTCGCCGTCACGGGGTGAGCCCGTAGACGGCATCAGGGTACTGGCAATCAAAGGTGGTTCGTTCCTGTGCGCCGAGTGCTACTGCCGCCGCTACCGACCCGCTGCGCGTCTGCCGCAGGAGGAAACCGCCAGTGCTTCGAACATCGGCTTCCGCTGCGCGGCGGATGCGTGATTGCGCGCCATGGAACGTTCGCAAGCGATGGGGTGGACGCCCCCCGGCGGCATTGATGTGCCAAGGTAGCGGGTGATGCAGACCGCGGAGGCGCTATAAATCGCCGAAACGTCCCGCGAGGTATACCTGGCTTAACCGTTCCGCCCGATCCGATAGGTCAGTTTCTCAACCGTTCCCTCAGGCCATCCGTCGCATGGTCGAGGAAGGCGCGCAGCTTGGCCGATGCCGCGCGGCCTTCGGCGTGGATCAGATGCACGGGCAGCGGCGCGGGCTCGTGATCGGCGAGCACGATCCGGAGATCTCCGGACACGACCGCGTCGGCGACCTGATAGGACAGAACGCGCGTTATCCCCTGCCCGAGCCGGGCCGCCTCGATCGCGGCTTCCATCGCGTTGACCGACAGTCGGGGCCGGACGCGTATGGCGGCGTTCCCGAACCGCCATTCCGCGGTCGGGGTCTCCTGACCCGCCGCGACGATCCGGTGCCCCGGCAGGTCGGCCGGATCCTCCGGCACGCCGTGCCGTTCGAGATAGGCGGGGGCCGCGCAGACGACGCGCCGCACGGCTCCGACCCGCCGCGCGACGAGGCCCGAGTCCGGCAGTGACCCGATCCGCAAGGCGGCGTCGAACCCCTCGTCGATCAGGTTCACGACCCGGTCCACGAAAACGAGGTCGGTTTCGATCTGCGGAAAGGCGTCGAGAAAGGACGCGAGGATGGGCACGAGGTGGAGCACGCCGAACCGCACCGGACCGGTGAGGCGCAGCCGTCCGGCCGGGACGGTCCCCGCGCCCGAAGCGGTCGCGTCCGCTTGCGCCAGATCCTCCAGGATGACGCGCGCCCGGTCGCAATAGGCGCGACCCGGCCCCGTGAGGTGCACGGCGCGCGTGGTCCGGGTCATCAGGACCACGCCCAGACGCCGTTCCAGCCCCTCGACGGCTCGTGTGGCCGAGGCGGGGCTACGCCCGACGGCGCGTGCGCCGGCCGAAAAGCCGCCATGTTCGGCCACCGCGAGGAAGAGACGCAGCTCGTCGATGCGATCCACGGGCGGACCTCTCCGTTCTCTGCAATGGTGAAGGACAGAAGCTCTATATTATCGACACCATGCGCGTGGTCCACATTATGGGCAAGCCGTCCGTCGCGACGCGGACCCTCCCCCAGGAGGCGACCATGACGTGCATCCGCTCGCCCCTGGGCCGCCTCCCCGACGACCACCCGGGGCTCGGCGATCTGGGCCACTGATCCAACAGGAGACCTCGACATGACCACACTCACCCGAGGCGTCCACCATGTGGGCCTGACCGTGCCGGACTGCCGCGCCACGGCCGACTTCTTCATCGGCGTGCTGGGCTTCGCGGAGGTCAGCGGCAAGCCGGACTACCCGTCGGTCTTCGTCAGCGACGGCCACGTGATGCTGACGCTCTGGCAGGCCGAGGAGCCCGCCGTCGCGCGCGCCTTCGACCGCAAGGGTGCCGTCGGGCTACACCATCTCGCGCTGTCGGTCGCGGATGCCGACGCCCTGGCGGCGGTCCACGAACGGCTGGCGGCGCGCGACGACGTCGCCGTCGAGTTCGCCCCCGAGGCCATGGGCGGCGCACCGCTGCGCCATCTGATGTGTGCCATCCCCGGCGGCGTGCGGGTCGAGTTCGTCGCCCCAGCAGATCCCGCAGCGGAAGGCTGAGCGGTGGCCGGGCCCGATACCGGACCGTTCCACGCGGGCGAGCTGGCGGTGCAGGCCCGCGCGGGCGTGGGCGACATGTCCCATGTCGCGGGCTTCGTGCGCGACCATCTACCCGACCAGCACCGCGCCTTTCACGAAGCGCTGCCCTTCCTCGTCCTCGCCGCGCGCGACGACGTGGGTCGGGTCTGGGCGACGATCTTGGAAGGGCCGGACGGGTTCGTGTCCGTCCCCGATCCGACGCGGATGGAGATCGCCGCATGTCCCGGCCCGGACGATCCGCTGGCAGGCATGCTGAGGGACGGCGCGACGGTGGGCCTTCTGGGGGTCGATCTGGCCACGCGGCGGCGCAACCGGATCAACGGACGCGTCGTGAATGACGTTACCGGCCTGACCGTCGCCGTCGATCAGACCTTCGGCAATTGTCCCCAGTACATCTGGCCGCGCCCCGTCGAACGTGCCTCGGCCTCGCCCGCACCGGCGACCCATGGCGGGGCGCTCGACGCCGCGCAGGCCGCCCGCCTCCGTGCGGCCGACACGTTCTTCATCGCCACGGGGACGCGCGGCGACGGTGCCGACGCGGGCATGGACGCCTCGCATCGCGGCGGGCCGCCGGGCTTCGTCACCGTCTCGCGGGACGGGGCCAGCCTGCGCGTGCCCGACTATGCCGGCAACGATTTCTTCAACACGCTGGGCAACCTCGAATGCGACCCGCACGCGGGACTTCTGTTCGTGGATTTCGAGACCGGCGGCCTTCTCCACGTCACCGGGCGCGCCACCGTCGACTGGACACCCGACCCCGCCACCGGTGCGCGCCGTCACGTCGACGTGAGCGTGGAGGCGGTGATCGACCGGCTCGGCGCGCTGTCGCTGCGATGGCGCGCGGCGGATGCGGCCGTGCGCCGCCTGCGTTTGGTCGAGAAGACGCGGGAAAGCGACGATGTCACTTCCTTCACCTTCGCCGCCCCAGACGGCGCGGCCCTGCCCGACGCCGCGCCGGGTCAGCATCTTCCGATCCTGCACATGCCTGGCGCGCCGCCCCTGGAGCGATCCTACTCGCTGAGCGGGCCGCAGGGCACGGGGCTTTGGCGCATCTCGGTCAAGCGCGACCCGACGGGCACCGTATCGCGCCTGCTGCACGACTCGGTGGAGGTTGGTGCGGTCGTCGAGGCGACCGCGCCGGCGGGATCGTTCGGCCCGGGCCGGGACGACGTGCCGCTCGTCCTCGTCAGTGCGGGTATCGGCATCACGCCCATGCTGGCGCATCTCCATTGCGCCGCCGCCACCCCCGATCGTCCCGTCTGGTTCGTCCACGGCGCGCGGGACCGGGCGCATCATCCCTTCGCCGCGGAAGTGGAGGCAGTGGTGGCACGGCACGGCCACCTGCAGGCGCGGACGGCCTACAGCGCGGCCTGTCCGGACGCCGCCGGGCGACGGGGCAATGACTGGACCGGACGCCTCGACGCCCAGCGGGTGCTGGACGCCGTGGGCACGACACAAGCCGAGTTCCTTCTCTGCGGGCCGCCCGCCTTCGTCGCCGCGATGCGCGAAGGTCTGATGGCGGCGGGCGTAGCGGCAAGGGCGGTGCATGAGGAAATGTTCTAAAGGCGAGCCTTCGCGCCGCTCCGGTATGGTGCAGGGTTGGCCCCTTCTCCTGGGCGGTCATCGTGGAATGCCGACAGGTCCGATCCCTCCACGACGGATTTCCGCCACCACAAGAGCAGACCTTAGCTCACTGTGCAGTTTTGCAGGACCAACTCAGAGGCCCCAGCGAATAGCTCGACGGCCTGCACCGCGCCGACGGCCACGTCGAACGCGCCGTGCCATGCCGTCCATGCGAGGTAGAGTCCAACATACCCATAAACAAGACAGATAGGTTCGATCCAGCGACGGAATTTCAGTTTCGGATTTGAGCGGCCCATTCTCTGCAAGACGAAGAACACGTCTTTAGGAGATGACTTCCATGAGTATCCACGCTCTTTCGCGCGCGGCCGTCCTCGGCCTCGCCATGGCGCTCTCGTCTACGGCCTCGGCCCAGACCCTGTCGGATCGCAGCCCGACGGTGCGGGCGATGATGACCGACAGCTATTCGTTCCAGCTTGGGGACCTGCGGATCACGGCGCTGTCGGATGGCACCGTTCCGCAGGACCTGCACGAGCTTCTCATGGACACGACGCAATCCGAAGTGGATTTGCTGCTCCAGCAATCGTTTCTTCAAAACCCCGTCGAGGCGTCGATCAACGTCTATCTGATCGAGGATGGCGCACGGCGGATCCTCGTCGATACCGGTGCGGGCCAGCTCTTCGGTCCGGGCTTTGGCGGCAGGCTGCTGGACGGTCTCGAGGCAATCGGCATCGAACCGGCCGACATAACCGACATACTGATCACCCATGTCCATACCGACCATACCGGCGGACTGGTCGCCGACGGACAGCCGGTCTTTCCAAATGCGACCGTGCATGTCGGTGCGCCCGATACGGATTTTTTCCTCGATCCGTCGAACGCAGAAAAAACCGGCTACGCGATACAATATTTCGACGAGGCCGCGAAGACGATCGGCGTCGCCGACAAGGCGGGACAGGTCGCGCCCTTCTCGGGAACCGAAACCGTTCTGCCCGGCATCGTCGCGACGATCCACCCGGGCCACACACCGGGAAGCGCGTTCTACAAGGTGACAAGCAAAGGTGAGTCGATCGTCTTCGTGGGCGACATCGTGCATGTCGCGGCGGTCCAGTTTCCGGAACCCAGAATCACGATCGCCTATGACGTCTCTCCGGAACAGGCCCGATCGGTCCGGATGGAGGCGTTCGACGACATTGCAGGCAGCCGGCAACTGATCGCGGCCCCGCATCTGCCCTTCCCGGGCGTGGGACACATCCGCGCCGAAGAGGATGAGGCGTTCGGCTGGTATCCGATGGAATATCGCAATCGCATCGACAATTGAGTGGCCATCCGAGACGAGCGAGACGGCGACCGCCATGCCCGACCGCCGTTTCACGTTTCCAGACGGCCCTGACGACGCGCCGTCTCGAAAACCTGCTGGCGCAGCCAGACATGGGCGGGGTCGTCTTTCATCCGCTTGTGCCAAAACGCCTTTATCTGGAACTGCGACAGCGACAGTGGCGGCTCGAAGAGGTCCAGCGCGTCGGTGAAGCGTTGCAGGAACCGGCGCGGCAGCGTGCACAGGCAGTCGCTTTGCGCCAGCACGATCGGCGCAAGCGCGTAGCTCTGGATCGAGACGGTGACGCGCCGCGTGCGTCCCGAGGCCGCGAGCGCATCGTCGATCAGTCCCGAGAAACTCCCCCCGCTGGTCGAGATCAGAAGATGATCCAATGCGCAGAACACATCCAGACTCACGGGGTCCGTTCCCCGTGGATGGCCTTTGCGCTGTGCGGTGAAGAAGGCCTCCTCGAACAGGGTCCGGCCGACCAGCCCACCCGCTATATCCTCGGCCGCGCCGATGAAGAGATCGACATCACCCTGTTCCAGATGATGCGAAATCCGCAGCTTGTCGGGAAAAACGAAGGCCAGCCGGACATTCGGCGCACGCGCCTTGACGAATGGGATGAGATCGGGGGCCAGGATTGCGGCGGGATTGTCGGTCGCCGCGATGCGGAAAACGCGCGGGCTGGTTGCAGGGTCGAACGCGCGGGCGACATTCGCAAACTCGTGCAGCCGTTCGAGAAGCCGGGCCAGCTCCGGCTGCAACGCGACGGCATGGGGCGTCGGCACCATCCCGCGCCCGGTCGTGGCGGGGGTGAACAGCTCGTCTTCGAACATCGCGCGCAATCGTGTCAGACGCGCGGACAAAGCGGGTTGGGTGATGCCGAGCCGGGTGGCGGCGTGGGTCACGTTCCGGTCCCGAAATAATGCGTCGAGCGCCAGCAAAAGGCCGGCGTCGATGTCGATGAGACGCTCCAGCATCGGCATACCTATCTGTCCGGCTGGGCCTCGCGCGCAGCACTGCGCGCATTTGAAAGCACATCTGCACGTGATTTCCCGCCACGTCTTTCTGTTGTGTTTTCTACGCGACCAGGGCGGTGAAGAACAGGCCATGGCGGACCTCGACAGCCCAGACGGTTTCACTCAAACGGATCGTTGGGCTGCGCCCCAGCGATATGGCCCGCTGAAACGCCTACGTCGTCCTACAAGGGTCCCCACCGGCTATCGGAACACCGCCAAAGAATGATCTAGAGCCATACGGAACATCACGCCGCGATCGCAGCGTGATCCTCTGGAGCCGCCGTTCATCTACATCGCAGCATCCGTCAAAACGGGCTCTAAGCCGCCCGCCGCGTCGCGGCGACTGTGCCCTGTGTCTGGGATCAGTGACCGGTCGTTCGCGATTGCGGGTAAACTCGAAGGGTCGCGTGATGTCGACGCCTGGGCGGGGAGGGATGGACGGAGGAAACCTCATGTCCAAAATCCAACTCCCCGCCGTCAAGTCGCAGCGACGGCCCTGGAACCGCGGCAGGCTCGTCGGTCAGAAACGACCCCTGCTGCCGAAACAGGTCTGGGCGATCCGCGCGCGCCTCGAACTCTCGGGCAACCTGCGCGACCTGGCGCTGTTCAATCTGGCCATCGACAGCAAGCTGCGCGGCTGCGACCTCGTGCGGCTCATGGTCGCCGATCTCGTCGTCGGTGACCGGGTGCGCGAGCGGGTCTCCGTCATCCACAGCAAGACCAACCAGCCAGTGCAGTTCGAGGTCACGGAAAACACCCGCACCTCGATCTTGGCCTGTGTGTCGCGGCCCGAGATGATCGGCTGCGCCTTCCTGTTCCCGAGCCGCTTCCACGACAGACCGCATGTCTCGACCCGCCAGTATGCGCGCCTCGTCCATGATTGGGTGTCGGCGATCGGTCTTGAACCCAGCGGTACGGCACGCACTCGCTGAGGCGGACCAAGGCGGCGCAGATCTACCGCAAGACCGGCAATCTGCGCGCGGTCCAGATCTTGCTGGGCCACACAAAGGTGGACAGCACGGTTCGATATCTGGGCGTCGAACTCGAAGACGCCCTGAGCATCGCTGAATCGGTCGACATCTGACGGCCGGGGCGGACGGCGCATGCCGTTCGCCCCTCAGGACCGGACGCGGGCGGGGCGTGGACCAGCGACGGGACTGAGCCCCACTTCTTTGGTTGCTGCGGTCGACGTGAATGCCCGAAGTGAGGTGCCCCTAGTTTCCTAGACACCTGCCTCTTTCAGTTTCTGCTGTCTGATTTCGAAGTCAACGGGCGACAGCATGCCGTTGTTCGTGTGCTTGCGCTTCGGGTTGTAGAAGAGCTCGATGTATTCGAACACGTCCTGCCTTGCCGCTTCTCTGGTCGGATAGGTGCGACGTCTGACCCGCTCCCGTTTCAGCAACTGAAAGAAGCTTTCGGCGACCGCGTTGTCATGGCAATTGCCGCGCCGGCTCATGCTGGGTTCGAGGCCGTGCTGGCGCAGGAAGGTCTGCCATTCGCGGCTGGTGTACTGGGAGCCCTGGTCTGAATGTACCATGACCCGGTCAGTCGGCTTTCGTCGCCAGATGGCCATCAGAAGAGCTTGGAGCGCCAGATCCGTCGTCATGCGGGATTGTGCGGACCAACCGACGACGCGACGGGAGAACAGGTCGATGACGACACAGAGATACAACCAGCCTTCATGGGTCCGCAGATAGGTGATGTCGGTCACCCAGACCTGATCGGGCCGGGACGCCTCGAAGCACTGCTCCAGCCTGTTCTCGGCCACCACCGCAGGCTTGCCACCATATCGGCCGGGGCGGCGCCGATAGCCGACCTGCGCAGCGATCCCGGCCAGCGACGCCAGCCGGGCAACACGGTTCTCCGAGACCCGCTCGCCCTGGTCGCGCAGATCGTCCGTCAGCTTGCGATAGCCATAGACCTTGCCGCTGCCGGCCCAAGCCTGTCGGATCAGTTTCGTCTGACGTGCATCCTCCTGTGCGCGGTAGCTTAACGGTTCCTTAAGCCATGCATAGAACCCGCTGAAATGCACCCGCAGCACTCGGCACATGGCCCGAACGCCGAACTCTTCGCGATGCGCCCGGATGAACGCGTACTTCATTGGGACGCGCGCGCGAAGTACGCCGTTGCCTTCTTTAGAATGTCGCGCTCCTCGGTCACGCGAGCCAGCTCTCGCTTCAGACGCCGGTTCTCGGCTTCATGATCCACGCCGGGCTTTGAAACCGGTTCCGCGAACAACTTCAGCCACTTGTAAAGAGAATGCGTGCTGACGCCCAAACGCTGCGATACCTCCCGCACCGGATAACCGCGCACCGTGATCTGATGCACCGCATCCTGTTTGAACTCGTCGCTGTAATTGCTTGTCCCCATCTCGGCCTCCTCGCCTCAAAGTTAGGGGGCAAAGCGTCTACAAATCTAGGGGCACCTCAAAGCGACAGCCCTTAAGGGTGCTGTCGTGTCGGTCGCGTGTTCCCAGATCATGCCGCGGCGACTGTCGCCGATTGTCGCGCCCTGTCGCATTCTGTAAGTTGACCACAAGCAATTTGAGCCGGGCCAAATGGCACCCGCGAACGCCCCCAAATGGCCTGCAATGTGAGTTGCGCGATACCAACAGAATGAACCTGTGTTGGTATCGCAACAGATAGACGAACCCGGTAAAAAAAGCAGATTTTGTTGGTATTTCTGTTGGTATTTGGCACTTTTCCTTTTGGTTTCAATCGTCTTCAAGTCCTGCCGGGCCTACCACGATCGCGCGCGGGGCCAGCGCCAGCTGCCGCCGCCCCCCGCCGCCAGCACCAGCAGGCCGCCCGCGATCGCCCAGTTCTTGACGAAGATCGACATCTGCCACCCGTCGGACGGGATGAAATGAAACACCGACGTGACCATGCAATAGACCGCCAGCCCCAGCGCCGCGGGCCTCAGCCAGACACCGGTGATCAGGCACAGCGCGCCGGCCAGGTTCGCCGCCGCCGCGGGCCAGACCAGGAAGCCCGGCAGGCCGACCCCCGCCAGCAGCGCGACGGCCTGACCCGGAGAGACGAGCTTTTGCGCCGTTCCGGCCAGAAACAGCGCCGCCAGCAGGACCCGGCCCGTGAATCCGGCAAGATCGCTCATCCTGGCCCCCTGCCCCGGTCGCGTCCGCCCGATACTGGCGCATTCGCCCCGCTCTGGCCATGCTGTCGCCATGATCGTCGGCGATGGGGATTGGAAATGACGTCACGGATCGCCTTTTTCCTTGCCCTCGCGGTGATCCTCGCGGTTGCCGGCGACCTTGCCTATGGCTGGGGCGGCACGCTTTTCGTGATGCGCAAGCTCGACGGATTGGTGAACTGGACCGCGTTCTGGCGCTGATGGCACGGCCTTCGGCGCGCTCCAGCTTGACCCCCGGCGGCATTTGGCCTTGAACCGCTGTGGAACGGACCGGCCATGACGGCCGGCGGCAGTCAGGAGGATGACACATGGCAGTCAAGGTCGCCATCAACGGCTTCGGACGGATCGGTCGCAACGTGCTGCGCGCCATCGTCGAACACGGGCGTGACGACATCGAGGTCGTCGCGATCAACGATCTCGGCCCGGTCGAGACGAATGCGCATCTCCTGCGCTACGACAGCGTTCACGGCCGCTTTCCGGGCGAGGTCACGACCGGCGACGAGTGGATCGATGTGGGCCGCGGCCAGATCAAGGTGACCGCGATCCGCGATCCCAAGGATCTGCCGTGGGACGGCGTGGACATCGCGCTGGAATGCACCGGCATCTTCACCAGCCGCGAAAAGGCAGCGACGCACCTGGAGAACGGGTCGACCCGCGTCCTCGTGTCGGCGCCCTGTTCGGACGCGCACAAGACCATCGTCTACGGCGTCAATCACGACAGCCTGACGGCGGAGGACAAAGTGGTGTCGAACGCCTCTTGCACCACCAACTGCCTCAGCCCGGTGGCCAAGGTGCTGAACGACGTCATCGGGATCAAGCGCGGCTTCATGACCACGATCCACAGCTACACGGGCGATCAGCCCACGCTCGACACAATGCACAAGGATCTCTACCGCGGCCGGGCGGCGGCGCTGAACATGATCCCGACATCCACCGGCGCGGCCAAGGCCGTGGGTCTGGTGCTTCCGGAACTTGCCGGCAAGCTCGACGGCGTGGCGATCCGGGTGCCGACGCCGAACGTGTCGGTGGTGGACCTGACGTTCGAGACGGAGCGCGACACCAGCGTCGAAGAGATCAACGACGCGATCAGGTCGGCCGCCGATGGCGATCTGGCCGGGATCCTGGGCTACACGGAGGAAAAGCTCGTCTCCATGGACTTCAACCACGATCCGCGGTCGTCGATCTTCCACGCCGACCAGACCAAGGTGATGGAAGGTACGATGTGCCGCATCCTGAGCTGGTACGATAACGAGTGGGGCTTTTCGAACCGGATGGTCGATACGGCTGTCGCCATGGGCAGGCTCTGACGGCTCTCCAGCAGGTTCGCCCCGCCGCCCCCGACGGCGGCGGGGCCGCTCAACCCTAGAAGATGTAGAATGGCCGCACGAGTAGCGGCACACGTGTTGCACCGTTGCACCGCAGGGTCGGCGAAAACGTCGATTGGTTAATATTCCGTTTAGGATTTCGTGCCGGAGGCGTACCGGATTGCTGTGCATTGCGGTGAACTGCCCCGCGTTCACGGTGACATACTTCTTTCCTGGAGAAACACGATGAAAGCTGCCGAACTCGTACTTGCCACCGCCGCCGCGGCCCTTTTCGCGGGAACCGCCGTCGCCCAGACGAACACTTTTGCCGGCACCGCCACCGGCCGGGGCCAGACCGCGGCCCAAGAGCGTAACGAGGATCTGGCCGAGGCCATCGAGGACGACCGCGACCGCGAACTTAACCGTTTCGGCAACGAAGGCCGCCGGCTGGGCTTCGACGGATCGGTCGCGATGCGCGGCACCGCTTCGCGTGGAAACGATGAGACCGCGGTCCTGGGGATCGGCGCCAACCTGGGCTTCTACGACGGCACGAACGGCTATGAGCTGACGCTGTCCTATGCATTCTCGGAGTCGCAGAACGACGCCGGCCGCACCGAGACCAACGAAGACAACCTGCTCTACAACCTTCAGTACACCCGTGATTTCACGCCGGCGCTCTACGGCTTCGTGAAGCTTCAGGGTTCGTACAACGGCGATGACGACGACAATGCCGACGTTGCAGAAGCCTTCCGCCAGAACGACGTATTCCTGGGGTTCGGCGCTGGCTACCGGATCATCAACGAACGGGATCGCCAGTGGTCGGTCCAGGCTGGCCCGGGCTACCGTTTCTCGAACTTCGGCAACATCGACGACGCGATCCTGAGCGGCGACATCGTTGCCGGCGAAGGCGACGACATCTCCGAAGCGGCCTTTGCGGTCTCCTCGAACTACTCGCAGTCGCTGAACGAGCAGGTGTTCTTCTCGATCGACACGTCGATCATCACCTCGAGCGAAGACACCGTGCTTTACAACGACGCCGGCGTGAACATCGCCCTGAACGACCGGCTTGCCATGCGCACCAGCCTGCAGACCGAGTATCACACCGACCCGATCGGCAGCCGCGACTCGACCGACCATACGCTGGGTGTGTCGCTGGTGTTCAACCTGAACTGATCCGGCGCCCCTCGGGGCCCGTGGCAGGGGGCGGTGCTTCGGCGCCGCCCCTTTTCCGTTGCGGCGATTTCGACCGCGGCTAGAGCGGGATGAAATCAGCCTGAATCGATAGAGGATTCACAGGCCTGCATTTTGGTGATTCACTGTTGCCGACCACAAGATGGAGGGCGAGTAGTGGGTAGAGCACTTTCAATGGACCTTCGAGAGAGGGCAATGGCGCGGCTGTTGGGGGGCGAGAGCGTGCGTCAGGTCGCAGCGGCCCTGGATGTGGCTCCGTCCAGTGTTGTGAAGTGGTCGCAGCGTTTGCGTGCGACCGGGAGTTGCGCTCCGGCAGGGACAGGCGGCCACCCGCCACGCAAGATTGCAGGCGGGCATGAGGCGTGGCTTCTGGAGCGGATAACGGAGCCGTTCACACTGCGCGGACTGGTGGTGGAACTGGCCGAGCGCGGGCTCAAGGTCGACTACCGCACCGTCTGGGCCTTCGTGCGCCGCACGGGCTACTCGTTCAAAAAAAGACCCAACTCGCCGAGGAGCAGAACCGCCCCGACGTGAGCCGCCGCCGTGTGCGCTGGAAGCGGCACCAGGGCCGGATCGACCCCCGTCGTCTCGTGTTCATTGATGAAACCTGGGCCAAGACCAACATGGCCCCGCTGCGCGGCTGGGCTCCCAGAGGTGAACGCCTGATCGGGCGGGCCCCGCATGGTCACTGGCGCACCATGACCTTTATCGCAGCGCTGCGTCATGATCGGATCGACGCGCCCTTTGTTTTGGACGGTCCCGTCAACGGCGAAGCGTTCCGGGCTTATGTCGCGCACGTGCTCGTCCCAACCCTGCGCCCGGGCGATGTGGTGGTTATGGACAATCTGGGCAGCCACAAAGGGCAAGCCGTGCGGCAGGCGATCCGTAACGCGAAAGCGCATCTACTTTTTCTGCCGCCCTACAGCCCCGACCTGAACCCGATTGAACAGGTCTTCTCGAAGCTCAAACACATGCTCCGCAACGCAGCCGAGCGCACAATGGAGGCAACGTGGCGCAGGATCGGGACACTGCTCGACCGCTTCAGCCCACAGGAGTGCGCGAACTACCTCGCCAATACTGGATACGCTTCAAGCTWATCTCATCATGCTCTAGWKYSSTARRCACCTGMMTCKTWSAGKTTCWSMKGYCTGATTTYGRAKTCAMYGGSCGACMRCAWGMYGKWGKKCGTGTGSTWGCRCTTCGGRYYKTMGAAGAGSKCRATGKMKTCGRACASKTSSKGSCKWGMCGCTKCTCWGGTCGSAKMGGYSCKRSRTSTGRCCCGCTCCMGTTTCAGCAACTGAAAGAAGCTTTCGGCGACCGCGTTGTCATGGCAATTGCCGCGCCGGCTCATGCTGGGTTCGAGGCCGTGCTGGCGCRGGMWKSTSKGCSATWCGSRGCYGKTSWCACTGSGMGGACTGGTGGTGKAMCATGA
>NZ_JQEY01000022.1 GCF_000743715.1 Palleronia rufa | reverse complement strand
GCTCAGCTTCACCAACCGGCATTGCTGACTGACGCCCAGTTCCGGATGGTCGCCGCGGATCATCGCTTTCTTCTTCGCAGGGCTCATCGCTTGAGCCCGGCGGACAAAAAATCGTTCTCGACCGCCAGCCTCCCGATCTTGGCGTGAAGCTCCTTCACTTCCGCCTCGCTCGGGCCTTCGGGCCTACTGCCACGGGCAAACACGTCGGCCATGCCGTCGACAGCCTGACGCTTCCAAGCGCTTACCTGGTTCGGATGAACCTGATGCCGCGCAGCAATCTCCTGGATCGTCTTGTCGCCTCGCAGCGCCTCGAGCGCGACCTTTGCCTTGAACTGATCCGTGAACTTCCGGCGTTTCGCCATTTCGTATCCCTCCAAAGGTTCGGGATACACCTTAGCTACCTGTCCGATTTCCTGGGACCACTTCACTAGTGCCACTCGACCCTGCGGTTTTCCTGCCGACTTATGATCGCGTTCGATGTCGGTTCCGTGCCGTTGTCGCTGACCACCATGCAGTGACAACGACGCACCCGGGCGATGTTGTCGAACTCACGGCCGACGCGTTGCCCGGACAACGAGGTATCGACGACAAAGGCCGGGCATTCCCGGCTGAAGTCGTCGATGACGCAGAGCACCCGAAAACGGCGGCCGTCCGAGAGACTGCCAGACACGAAGCCCAGAGACCATCTTTGGGGAGTGTCCTGGACTCAATGTATCCGGCCCGGCCCATGCGGTTTCGGGAGACGTTCGAGCGGCAAGGCGCGCGCCGGATATTCTGGCGAACCGGTTGCGAGCCGCGAACCGTTCCCTGGCATGTCTGCCATCGTTTTCGAAGGTGCGGATGGCGAGGTCGATCGGTTTCGTGGCGGTCCCATCGGCGGGGAATGAACCGCGCGTCTGGGTCTTCGGATCGCCCGGTTGGGGCTCTCGATGGCATTCGTGGTGTGGATGATTTTTCGAATCGCCGGATCGAAGGCGGAGAACGGGATCACCTCTTGCCACGCCCGACGCTAGGCCGGGGCGATGGAGGCATATGTCCCGGCCCGTTTTCTTCGGAATCGTCGATCTCGGCGGCGGCCACGTCCTTGCGGTCCTTGCATGAGCGGAAGTTCAGGCAAGGACCGGATGCACGATGCAGGTCTGGACGATAGGCTCGGGAAAGGCGGCGGCGATCGCTCCGGGAAATTCTTGGGGCCGTCCACCGCGGCAATCGGGATGTCCCGCAGCGCGTCGAACATGACGATGGGATCCATCCGGCCCGGCGCCCGGCTTGGCCATTCCCGGTCCCGCGGCACTGTCTCGGTGAGGCGGCTGATCGGGCCGGGCGAGACCTTCAGACCGTAGAAATCCAGCGGACACGCCTGGATGTCCCGGACCGTCAGCCCGGCGGCATAGAGCCCGACGATCCTGTCATCCACGCCGTCGATGCGGGTCTGGCCCTTGCTGACCGGCTCCGGCTCGAAGCTGTTGTCGCGGTCCCGCGGCACCGCCACCGGCAGTCCACCGTTCCGGCCTTTCAGCACCTTGCTTCTCCTGCCGTTTCGGCGATTGGCCTGACCGGGCGGGGCTCGCTTACCCTCTCCATCGCCCGGATGCGCGGTCGGCTCCACCCCCCGCATCCGTTTTGTCAGACGGATTTCGAGTGCTTTCATCAGCCCGGTGTCGCCGAAAAACCCCTCGGGGCAATCAACGCCCTTCAGATGGTCGTCCCGTATTTCCCTGGAGATCGTCATTCATGCGTCCTGTCGGCGAAGCATGGACCGGATCGCTCATACACAGAAGATCGGACGCTCTCTGCCACCGACATTGATGCCATCGGCCAGTTCGGCGGGGATCCTCGGCGCGCCGCAGGTACTTGGATGTGCAGTGGATCTCGGCAAGCCGCTCGCTCGGCGCCGCATCGGCGACTGACCGCGTGGACGGCGCGCGGCGCTGCCAGCGATGGACGCCGCTGCGCGACACGCCCATGACCCTCGCCATCGGTTGCACGGGATGCACGGCCCGGTTCACGGTCGTGAATTCGAAGACCTCGACGCGCCGCGCTCGTTACGTGCAAACCAGGCGCCGTCCACTGGGTCCGGACCGATGGCGCCGTCAATAAACGACCCTTCGAGAGGGTGTCGCGCTCCATGCGAAGCCGACGGTGTTCCTTCGCAGGCGGGCCAGCTCCTCGCGTTCCAGACTGGTGGGGCCGTCATCCCCGGCCCCGGGCTGCCGGATCCAGCCGGCGATCGTCGCGGCACAGGGTTCGAACTCCCGCGCCAAGCTCTCGACGCAGCGCCCCGATCGCGCCAGCGCGACGATCCGGTCCCTGAAGTCCGCAGGCTACGGGTTCCCCGTCCTCGGCATGGGGACACCGTCCGATGAAAGCCGATGTGTCTCCACGGAACCGGGGGAACGCCAGATCTCGATCCTCGCAAGTTCGAAGCCACCGATCCCGATGAGGCGGGTGCTTTACCGGCCCCAGGCGATAAACAGTCGGAAGGTTGCCGGTCTGCCCGCGAGGTTTCACCGCGGCGATTGCGTCGGCACCGCGCCGGGGCTCATTTCGGGATGGCGTCTCGCCGTGGCGGCGCGCTTGCGCTACGCCGGTGCGGCAACCGACGATGGAAAGGCCGGGATCATGAATGAAACGCTTCGCTGGGGGATCGCAGGCGCGTCTTCTTTCGCGCGAAAGACCATGGCACCGGCGATCCATGCCGCGCGGGGTGCGCGCGTCGTGGCGCTGGCCACGCGCGATCCGTCCAAGGCCGCGCCGTTCTGCGCCGCTATCCCCGATCTCCGGGTCGAGGCTGAGTACGATGCGCTTCTGACCGACGACATCGACGCGATCTATGTGCCGCTTCCCAATCATCTGCATGCAGAGTGGGTGCTGAAGGGCCTGAACGCAGGCAAGCACGTGCTGTGCGAAAAACCCATCGCACTGCAGGATACCGATTTCGACACCATGATCGAGGCGCGCGACCGCACCGGGCGTCTGGCCGCCGAAGCCTATATGATCGTCCACCATCCCCAGTGGCGCCGTGCGCGGGAGGTGCTGCGGACCGCGCAGCTGGGCCGGCTGCGACACGTCGAGGCCGTGTTCACCTTCAACAACCCCGATCCCGACAATATCCGCAACATGCCGGCCATGGGCGGAGGCGGACTGCGCGACATCGGCGTCTATGCGTTCGGATCGGTGCGGTTCGCCACGGGGGAGGAACCCGAACGCCTGACAGCCACGCTCAGAATGCAGCACGACTTCGATACCTTTGCAGAGGTCAACGCCGTCTTTCCGGGGTTCTCTTATCACGGGATCGTCTCGACCCGCATGGCCGCGCGCCAGAGGGTGACCTTTCACGGCGAGGACGGCGTGATGGAACTGACCGCGCCATTCAACCCGGGGGCTTTCGATCAGGCCGAACTGGTCCTGGAAACCCGGCGCGACGTCCGGCAGGTGGAGCGCTGGCCGGCCGCGGATCAGTACGTCCTCCAGGTCGAGGCGTTCTGCCGCAGCGCCCGGACCGGCCAGGCCTACCCCTGGACTCTGGAGCAGGCGCGCGGCACCCAGCGGATGATCGACATGGCCCTGGCCTCCGGAGGCGCCTGATGCCGCGTCAGCCCATCGTCTCCAGTTCGTCGATCATGCCCTCGATCATCGACAGGCCCTTGTCCCAGAAGGCCGGGTCGGTGGCGTCCAGTCCGAACGGTTCGAGCAGGTCGGAATGGTGCTTCGAGCCGCCCGCCCTGAGCATATCGAAATACGTCTCCTGAAAGCCGGGCGCTCCGTCCTCATAGGCGGCGTAGAGCGCGTTCACCAGCCCGTCCCCGAACGCATAGGCGTAAACGTAGAAGGGCGAATGGACGAAATGCGGCACATAGGTCCAGAACACCTGGTAGTCGTCCATGAAGTCGAACGCCGGGCCAAGGCTTTCGCCCTGTACGCTCATCCAGAGCGCGCCGATCTCGTCGGGCGTCAGCTCGCCTTCGCGGCGCGCGGCGTGAAGCTTGCATTCGAAGTCGTAGAAGGCGATCTGCCGGACGACGGTATTGATCATGTCCTCGACCTTGCCGGCCAGCAGCACCTTGCGCTCGGCCTGGGTTTTGGCGCCGGCCAGAAGTTTGCGGAAGGTCAGCATCTCACCGAACACACTGGCCGTCTCGGCAAGGGTCAGGGGCGTATTGGCCAAGAGCTCCCCCTGGGGTGCCGCCAGCCGCTGATGGACGCCGTGCCCCAGCTCATGCGCAAGGGTCATGACGTCGCGTGGTTTTCCAAGATAGTTCAGCATGATATAGGGATGCGCGTCGGTCACGGTGGGATGGGCGAAGGCCCCCGGCGCCTTGCCGGGCTTCACGGGGGCGTCGATCCAGCCGCGCTCGAAAAACGGCTCTGCCAGCCTGGCCAGATCCGGTGAGAAATCGGCATAGGCGTCCATCACCGTTTTGCGCGCCTCGTCCCAACCGACGATGCGATCGTTCTCCATCGGCAGCGGCGCGTTGCGGTCCCAGACCTGCATCCGGTCCAGTCCCAGCCACTTGCGCTTGAGCTCATAGTAGCGGTGGCTGAGGCGCGGATAGGCGGCGACGACCGCGTTGCGCAGCGCCTCGACCACCTCTGGCTCCACGTCGTTGGCCAGGTGCCGTCCGGTCTGGGGCGTGGGCAGGGTGCGCCAGCGGTCCTCGACCTCCTTTTCCTTGGTCAGGGTGTTGTGGACGCGGGCGAAGGTGCGGACATTGGCCGAGAACACGCGCCCCAGCTCCCGCGCCGCGGCCTCGCGCTTCGCGCGGTCCTGCTCCGAAAGCAGGTTGAGCGTCGCCTCGATCCCCATGACCTCACCGTCCACGGTGAATTCGAGGCCCGAGATCGTCTCATCGAACAGCTTGTTCCATGCGGTCGCGCCGACAACCGACTGGTCATGGAGAAATTTCTCCAACTCGTCGGACAGCTGGTAAGGCCGCATCTTGCGCATCCGCTCGAAGACCGGGCGGTAGCGGGAAAGCTCTGTGCCGTCCGAAAACCAGCCATCGACGGTGGCCTCGTCGATGCGGTTGACCTCAAGGGTGAAGAACACCAGCGGTGCCGTATAGGTCGTGATCCTGTCCTGGCAGTCGGACAGGAAGGCGGCGCGATCCGGGTCGGTGGTCTGCTGGTAGTAGCGCAGGCCCGCGTAGGACATGATGCGCCCGGCAGCGGCGTCGATCTGTTCGTAGCGGTGGACGACCTGCAGCATTTCCGCGGCGGAGAAGTCCGCGAGCCGGCCCTCCACCTCCGCCGCAAAGGACGCGCATTCACCCTCAAGCCAAGTCAGATCGCGCTCGACCTCCGGGGCGTCCGGGGCGGCGTAGAGGTCGGTCAGATCCCATTCGGGAAGGTCTCCGAGGTCGCGGGTCTGGGCGTCGAGCATGGTCTCTCCTCAAGCTTTCGTCTCGCACATATGGCTTGGCCGCGGCTCCGCCAAGGGTCAGCCGTAGGCGGCGAGCATCCGCCTGAGGTCGTCGAGCGTATTGGCCTCCGCCACGGGCTTGTCGTGGCGCCAGCGGGCCATGCGCGGAAACCGCAGGGCGACGCCGGACTTGTGGCGGGGGCTTTCCTGGATCCCCTCGAAGGCGATCTCGAACACATGGTGCGGTTTGACCGCGCGGACGGGTCCGTAGCGTTCCAGCGTGTTGCGGCGGACCCAGGCGGTGATCTTGCGGAACTCGGCGTCGGTCAGGCCTGAATAGGCCTTGGTGAAGGGCACCAGCGCATCGCCGTCGCGCACGGCGAAGGTGAAGTCGGTGAACAGGTTGGCGCGGCGGCCGTGGCCCTGCTGGGCATAGATCATCACCGCGTCGATGGTCAGCGGATCGACCTTCCATTTCCACCAGTCGCCGCGTTTTCGCCCGGCACGATAGGGGGCGGATTTCCGTTTCAGCATGATGCCTTCCGAGGCGAAATCGCGGCTGCCCTCACGGATGTCGGCGAGCCTGTCCCAGGTGTCGAACGCCAAGAGGGGCGAGACGCGGAGCGGGGCCTCCGGCGGCACGGATGCGACCAGCGCGTCGAGCAGCGTGCGGCGTTCGGCGAAGGGCCGGTCACGGATATCTGCGCCCTGCCATTCCAGCAGGTCGTAGGCGTAGAGGATGACCGGCGCGTCCCTGAGGAGCGCCTTCGGCACCGTCTTGCGGCCGATCCGTTTCTGCAAGGCGTTGAAGGACAGGGGAAATTCGTCGCGCCAGGCCAGGATCTCGCCGTCGATGACGGTGCCGGCGGGGACGAAATCGACCAGTCGGGCGAACTCCGGGAAGCGGTCGGTCATCAGCTCTTCGCCGCGGGACCAGAGGAAATGCGCGCCGCCGCGCAGGACCAGCTGTCCGCGGATGCCGTCCCACTTGCGCTCCGCCGCCCAGTCGCCGGGCGGCGCGTCGAGTGAGGATGGTCCCTCATCCAGTTGATAGGCAAGGTAGAACGGGTAGGGGCGCGACAGGTCCACGGACGGGTCATGGGCGCGGATCAGCGCGTCGAAACTGGTCGTCTCCGGCGTCCAGTCGCCCATCAGGCGGTGGGCGAGGTCGGCCTCTTCGATGCCGGTCGCGCGGGAGAGGGCGCGGGTCATGAGCTTTTGCGAGACGCCCATCCGGAAGCCGCCGGTCAGCAACTTGTTGAAAACGAAGCGTTCCCTGGCGTCGAGCTGGTCCCAGGCATCCAGGATCGCGGCGCGCTTGTCGGCCTCGTCGCGGGGGGCGAGGGCGCGGATTGTGGTGATCCAGTGGGTCAGACTGTGGTCGGAGGCACGGGTCGCGTCGGGCAGGACCAGGGCGATGGTTTCGGCGAGATCGCCGACGATCGGATAGGATTCCTCGAACAACCACAAGGGGATGGCGGCGCGTTCGGCGGCCCATTCCCGCAACAGGTTGGCGGTGACCGCACGTTTCGGACGGCGGCCGGACAGCAGCGCGATGGTCCACAGGCGGTCGGTTTCCGGCGCGTCGGCGAAATAGCCGGCCAGGGCATCGACCTTGGCGTTGGTCCTGGTGGTCTGGTCGAGCCGGGTGAAAAGCGCGGTGAAAAGCCTCATCCGACACCTGTCTGAATCGCGTCGGAGATCCGTCGGAGTTTTGTAGGAGGGTGCGAACGCATCATTCACCGGTTCCCGCACCGTCGTCATCGATGCTTTCGCCCTCATAGGCGGTCTCGACCACGGCGGCGTCGTAGCCCTGGCTCTCCAGCCAGCGGCGGAAGATCGACGTGTAGCCGTGGGTGGCGAAGATGCGGCTGGCGCCGGTCTCTGCAATCGCGGTGTTGAGCCCGGCCCAGTCGGCATGGTCGGACAGCACGAACCCGCGGTCGGCGGCGCGGCGGCGGCGCACGCCCCGCAGCGCCATCCATCCGCTGGCGAACCCGGTGGAGGCGGCACCGAAGCGGCGCGCCCAGGACGTGCCCAGCGCGGAGGGCGTGGCAAGGACCAGCGCGCCGGGATAGGCCTTGGGGTCGGTCTGCGGTGTGACGCGGACCGTGTCGGGCAGGGGAAGGCCCTGGGCGCGCAGGACCTCATTGGTGTTCTCGACCGCGCCGTGGGTCAGGATCGGGCCGATGGAGGCGTCGATGGCCGACAGCAGCCGCTGCGCCTTGCCGAGCGCGTAGGCCCCGAGGATCGTCGCCCGGCCCTGTGCCGCATTGGCGCGCCACCAGTCGTCGATCTGCCGGGCCACGTCGGTCTGCGCGTCCCAGCGGAACACCGGCAGTCCGAAGGTGCATTCGGTGATGAACGCATGGCAGCGGACCGGCGCGAAGGGTTCGGACAGGCCGTCATCCTCTGTCTTGTAGTCGCCGGATACCACCCAGACCTCTCCGCCGACCTCCACCCGGATCTGCGCCGAGCCGGGGACATGTCCGGCGGGATGGAACGAGATATCCGCCGACCCGATCCGCAGCCTTTCGCCATAGGCGACGGTCTGCAGGTCGATGGCGCCCAGGCGGTGGCGCATGACGGGCGCGGCGGCATCGGTGGCCAGATACCGGCCCATTCCGTCGCGGGCGTGGTCGGCATGGCCATGGGTGATGAGCGCCCGGTCCACGGGGCGCCAGGGGTCGATGAACACATCGGCGGCCGGGCAATAGATGCCGCGGTCGGTGAAGGTGAGGACCGGCTCTGTCATGGGGGGCGAGATAGGGCCGGCCCGCCGGGCGGACAGGCGGACACGGCGCCGCGCGCCCGTCGCCGGACCGGCGGGCGTGGCGACGGCCGAAGGACCCGCCGTCGCGTGCGTGCGGCGTCGTGCGATCCGGGGCCGAGCGACGGCGCCAAGAAATGGGGCCAAGAAATGGGGCCAAGAAACGGGGCCGAGAGATGGGGCGCGAAAGGCGGGTCCCGGAAGGGGGGGACTGACGGAGGCGGGGACTGACGGAGGCGGGGACAGACGGAGGCGGGGCGGACGGCGGACGCGGGTCGGACGCCGACGCCCGGCACCGGCGGGCCGGGCGGGGGCGGTCCCCCGCCGCGTGCCGGCCGTCGCCCGGCGGGTCTGCCGCGCGCGACGCCCAGGGCGGTTCAGGCCACCGCGTCCGCCTTCAGCCGGGCGCGCAGGGCCGCCAGATCCTCAACCAGCGCCTCACCGGCGATGCCGTCGGGATCCAGCGAGCGGGCGACGAAGTCGCGGGCCTGCACGGTCGCGTCCTCTGCCCCGTCGCCGGCGGGCAGGGCGGCCATGGACCAGTGCGGGAAGGACGGCCGCGCCACCGTCCGGTCCAGGATCACGCGCATGTCGCAATGGCGCGGATCCCCGGCGATGGTGTCGACGACGAAATCGAGCTGCTCCGGATCGCCCTCAAGCAATTGCAGGAAGTGATCGCCATGGACCAGAAGGATGCCGGTCACGCCGAGTTCGGGATTGTTGCGCCGCGAGCAAAACAGGATGTCGGGCAGGTGGGTGCCGGCGTCGCCTTCGGATGCGCGGCTTGTGTAAAGGATCTGTCGCATCCCCCGTGGGTCCTTTCGTGGGTTGGCTGTGCCCGATCCTAGGGCGCGCGGCTTAATGTTCGGTAAAAACCGGTCCGTGTCCCAGCGGCACCGCGGCCGACAGAGGCGCTGCGGTTGCGCTCACGGTCTCCCGGTCTAGGATGGGGAGCAGCCAACAGGGACGGGACAGGCCGAAGATGCCGGAGTATTTCAACGAGATGTACCAGGGAGGCGAGGTGCGGCCGCCCTACAAGGGGATCGAGGGCTGGGCCAGCGACATGCCCGTCGACCTGCGGGGCATGAAGCAATCCGAGGCCGAGAGGCTGTTCCGGCGCATCGGCATCACCTTCGCGGTCTACGGTGAGGGCGGCAGCCCGGACCGGCTGATCCCGTTCGACATGTTTCCCCGCATCTTCGCCGCCGACGAGTGGGACCGGCTGGAGCGCGGCATCAAACAGCGCGCGCGGGCGCTCAACTGCTTTCTGGCCGACGTCTACGACCGCGGAGAGATGATCCGCGCCGGCCGCATCCCCGGCCATCTGGTGTATCGCAACGACGCCTACGAGATCGCGGCGACCGGGTTCCTGCCGCCGCAGGGGATCTTTTCGCATATCGTCGGCATCGACCTGGTACGCACGGGGCCGGACGACTTCTTCGTGCTGGAGGACAACTGCCGCACGCCGTCGGGGGTCTCTTACATGCTGGAGAACCGCGAGATCATGATGCGGATGTTCCCCCAGCTCTTCCACGAGAACCGCATTGCGCCGGTCGAGACATACCCTGCATTGCTCAAGCGCACGTTCGACAGCGTGGCGCCGAAGAAATGCGAGGGAGAGCCGAGGGTGGTGATCCTGACTCCGGGGCATTTCAACTCCGCCTATTACGAGCATTCGTTCCTTGCCGACATGATGGGGGTGGAGCTGGTCGAAGGCTCCGACCTGTTCGTGGAGGGCGATTTCTGCTGGATGCGCACCACCGAGGGACCCAGGCGCGTGGACGTGATCTACCGCCGGCTCGACGACGGGTTCATCGACCCGCTGTGCTTCCGGCCCGATTCGATGCTGGGCGTGCCGGGGCTGATGAACGTCTACCGCTCCGGCGGGGTGACGATCTGCTCGGCCCCCGGGGCGGGCGTGGCCGACGACAAGGCGATCTATACCTACGTGCCGGAGATGGTGCGGTTCTATCTGGGCGAGGAGCCGATCCTGAAGAACGTCCCGACCTGGCAATGCGCCAGGGACGACGAGTGCAAATACGTGCTGGAGAACCTGGCCGATCTGGTGGTCAAGGAGGTCCACGGCTCCGGCGGGTACGGGATGCTGGTGGGGCCGAAATCCACCAGGGACGAGATCGCGTTCTTCCGCACCAAGATCGAAGAGAACCCGCACAACTACATCGCCCAGCCGACGCTGGCCCTGTCCACCTGCCCGACCTTCGTGGACGAGGGCTTCGCGCCGCGCCACGTGGATCTGCGGCCCTACTGCCTGGTCGGCAAGGAGATCAATCTGGTCCCCGGCGGTCTGACGCGGGTGGCGCTGACCGAAGGGTCGCTGGTGGTGAACTCTAGCCAGGGCGGGGGCGTCAAGGACACCTGGGTCCTGGCGGGAAGGTAACGGACATGCTCAGCCGCACCGCAGACAACCTGTTCTGGATCGCCCGCTACATCGAGCGGGCCGAGACCAACGCGCGCCTCCTGGAGGTTGCCGCCCGCAACGCGCTTCTGCCCGACACGGGCGGGGGCAACCGCAACGAGTGGGAGTCGGTGCTGCGTGCGTCCGGCACCAGCGGCCTCTATGCCGACAAATACGGCAAGGAGGCCGTTCAGAGGAACGTGGAAACCCACATGTTCTTCGACCGCGACAACCCGTCCTCGGTCGCGTCCTGCATCAATGCGGCCCGCGAGAACGCGCGCATCGTGCGCACCGCGCTGACCACCCAGGTCTGGGAGGCGATCAACGCCGCCCAGGCGGAGATGACGGAACTGGGCCGGGTGGAACGCTCCAGCCTGTCCACCTCGGACATGAAGGACTTCGCGCTGCGCCACATGGCCCATGTGAGGGGCGCGATCCTGGCCACGCAGCTCAGGAACGACGGCTACGATTTCATGAACATCGGCCACTACCTGGAGCGCGCCGACAGCACGGCGCGGATCATCGACGTGAAATACTACGTGCTGCTGCCCAACGTCTCTATGGTCGGCTCCGGGCTCGACAACTACCAGTGGCGCACGGTGCTGCATGCCATGAACTCCCAACGCGCCTTCGCCTGGGTTTATGGCGGAGAGGTCACGGCCGCCAAGATCGTCGATTTCCTGGTGCTGAACCCGCAGGCGCCGCGGTCGCTCATCGCCTCTGCCGAGGGGGTCGTGTGGCATCTGGAGCGGCTGGCCCAGACCTACGGGCGCACGACCACCGCCACCGCACGGGGCCGGGCGATCCTGGCGGGCCTCAACGCCATCACCGTGGCCGACATCTTCGAGGAGGGGCTGCACGACTTCCTTCAGCGAGTGCTGTCCGAGGTCCTTGCCCTGGGTCACGAGATGTCCACCAGCTACCTGAACGGGGAAGCGCGATGAGACTGCATGTCCGCCACCGCACCGGATACACCTACGACACGCCCCGCCGCACGGTGGTCCAGTCGCTGAGGCTCTGGCCCACGGAATTCGACGGCCAGAAGGTCCACGACTGGTCGGTCCGGATCGAAGGCCACGACGCCCAGCGCGGCGCCGCGTTCCGCGACGGCGCCGGCGACTGGATCGAGACCGTGTCGCTGATGAACGTCTCCGGCATGACCATCGTCGTGGAGGGCGAGGTGGAGACCGCCGACCTGAGCGGCGTGGTCCGCGGCCTGCGCGAGAAGGTGCCGCCGATGGCCTATCTGCGGCCGACGCGGATGACCCGGCTGGACCAGGGGCTGCGCGACCTGGCCCTGACGGCGGTGGAAGGTGACGACGGACCGCTGGCCCGCGCCCATGCCATCGCACGCGCGGTGCGCGATCACATCGCCTATACCCCGGGCTCGACCGAAAGCGAGACCACCGCCGAGGAGGCGCTGGCGATGGGCAAGGGGGTCTGCCAGGACCAGGCCCATGCCGCCATCGCCATGGCCCGTGCTGTGGACATGCCCGGCCGCTACGTGGTGGGCTATCTGCAGGCCAACGAGGACAGCGCGGTGAGCCAGGCCAGCCACGCCTGGGCGGAACTCTGGGTGGACGGTCTGGGCTGGGTCGGGTTCGACGCGGCCAACGGCTGCTGCCCGGACGAGCGCTACGTGCGGCTCGGCTCCGGGCTCGACGCCCATGGCGCGGCGCCGATCCGCGGCCGTGCCCAGGGCGCGGGATCCGAGGACATGGACGTGGACGTGCGGGTGCTCGACGCGGCACAGGCCCAGAGTCAGGCCCAGAGTCAGACCCAGAGCCAACAGGGACAGACCCAGACGCAGAAGCAACAGTAGCGGCGATCCGCCGGGCGCCTGGACGGGCGCGGCGGAGGCAGCACCGCCGCGCGATGTCGCGGCGGCCCGCACGCACGCGCGCCCGTCTGGCCGAGCGGTCCGGGCCGCGTCCGATGCGGAACCGGAGGCGTCCTATACGGTTTGCGGAGAGATGCCGGCGCGGGCGGTCGGGTGGTCACCCGCGCCCCTGAAGCACCACGATCTGCAAAGCCAGGGAAAAATCCCGGAAGCTCGAAGATTTCTGCGCTGCGGCGGTTGAAAATGCTGCAGTGCGGCACAACATCTTCATCAACGCCGAACGTACTGTCCGAAACTCCAGAAGGGAGCCACACAATGGCCAAGCAGAACAAGCAATCCGCCGCGAACGACATCCAGAGCATGTTCGATCCGCAGAACTACCAGAGCGTCTTCAAGACCTGGGCGAACATGAACGAGCGCGTGACCGCGATCCTGGTCGATGCCGGCCAGCGTTCGACCGAAATCACCTCGGAGACGGCCAACGAGACGCTCGCGAATCTGCGTGAGATGACGCAGGTCCGCGACGAGGCCGCCGATTACGGCCAGGCCTACAGCGACTTCGTGCAAAAGCAGATGGACCTTGCCATGCGCACCGTCCAGGCTTTCGCCGATGTCAGCCAGAAGACAGGCGCAGAGGCCAGCCAGTTGGCGTCCGAAGCCGGTGAGACCTTGGCCGACAAGGCCACCGACAACGCCGACCGCGCCGCCAGCAAAGCAAGCTCCGCCGCCAAAAAGGCCGCCTGAGCCGACGTGCGCGCAAGCCTTGCCATAGACGAACGGCGGATCCGAAAGGGTCCGCCGTTTCGCGTTGCGGAGGTGGCCGCGCGACAAGACGCCGGCAGGCCCCCCGGCGATAAGATATATGGACCGCAATCCCTTTCGGCTGAGGTTTCGAGAGATGATGCGGGGCCGCAGTGGAACGGGCGCGTAGTCGGATGCCCGGTCGGCGAATTCGCGGCGCCTCTGACCGGTCCTGCCCACGCTGACGGCGCTACCGGTTCGGCGAAGGGCAGATTACGGTCATCCGGATAGAGCGCCAGGCGGGTTCCGCGCCACGGTCCTGTGCCGCTCATACGGGAGCAGCCGCGACCCCTCGCAGGTGGCGGTCGAACCATGGCGGCAGGGAGGTGTCGCATACTCGGCGTCGGATCAGGCGCCATGCTCAGAGCCGGATGTGGGATGGGCGGCCCAAACAAGCCGACCATCGTTTCGAGACCGGATCTCACCGCATGAAATGCCTCACACGATGGCGGGCCTTCCTTCGCCGGTCGGGCGCCGTCAGCCCAGCGCCTTGGACAGGTTCGCCTCGACCTTGTCGAGAAAGCCGGTGGTGGTCAGCCAGTTCTGGTCCGGTCCCACCAGCAGGGCAAGGTCCTTGGTCATGTCGCCTGCCTCCACGGTATCGACGACGACCTTCTCCAGCGTCTCGGCGAAATCCATCAGCTTGTCGTTCCCGTCCAGCTTGGCGCGGTGGCGCAGACCGCCGGTCCAGGCGAAGATCGAGGCGATGGAGTTGGTCGAGGTTTCCTCTCCCTTCTGGTGCTGGCGGAAGTGGCGGGTGACGGTGCCGTGCGCGGCTTCCGCCTCCACCACCTTGCCGTCGGGGGTCATCAGCTGCGAGGTCATCAGCCCGAGCGAGCCGAACCCCTGGGCCACGGTGTCGGACTGCACGTCGCCGTCGTAATTCTTGCAGGCCCAGACATAGCCGCCGGACCATTTCATCGACGCGGCCACCATGTCGTCGATCAGCCGGTGCTCATAGGTCAATCCGGCCTTGTCGAACTGGTCCTTGAACTCCTCGTCGAAGACCTTCTGGAACAGGATCATGAACTGGCCGTCGTAATTCTTGAGAATCGTGTTCTTCGTGGACAGGTACACCGGATAGTTGCGCTTGAGCCCGTAGTTGAGGGACGCCCGGGCGAAATCGCGGATCGACTCGTCCAGGTTGTACATGCCCATGTAGACGCCGGAGGCGGGCGCGTCGAAGACCTCTTCCTCCATCACCTGGCCGTCCGTGCCTTCCCATTTCATGGTCAGCTTGCCGGGGCCGGGGAACTTCATGTCGGTGGCGCGGTACTGGTCGCCGTAGGCGTGGCGGCCGATGACGATGGGCTGGGTCCAGCCGGGCACCAGGCGGGGGACGTTCTGGCAGATGATCGGCTCACGAAAGACCACGCCGCCCAGGATGTTGCGGATCGTGCCGTTGGGGGAGCGCCACATCTTCTTGAGGCCGAACTCTTCCACCCGCCCCTCATCGGGGGTGATCGTGGCGCATTTCACGCCGACGCCGATCTCCTTGATCTTCTCGGCCGCGTCCACGGTGATCCGGTCGTCGGTCTCGTCGCGGCTTTCGATGCCGAGATCGTAATAGAGAAGCTCCACGTCCAGATAGGGCAGGATCAGCTTTTGCTTGATGAAATCCCAGATGATGCGGGTCATCTCGTCGCCGTCGAGCTCGACGATGGGGTTCTCGACCTTGATCTTCGCCATGGGGGCCTCGTGAAACGGGGTTGCGGTTGTGGCGGGACATAGCGGACCGGGGCGCATAGGAAAAGGGTATACCACGGAATACAGTCGCTGCGCGGAACCGCCCGGCGCCGCCGCCGGTTGGCCGGGAACCGCAAAGAGAGGGTCCCATGGACGTCATCCGCATCATCATCGCCATCCTGCTGCCGCCCCTGGGCGTGTTCCTTCAGGAGGGGCTGGGCAAGCACTTCTGGATCAACGTTCTGCTGACCATCCTGGGCTATATCCCCGGCATCGTCCACGCCATCTGGATCATCCTCAAGCGATAGGGCGGCACCCGCGCACAGGGTCTGTTCGGCCACGGGACTGGCGGGGACCGGGCGCCGGGGGCATCTTCCGGCTCGCAAACGACGAAAGGATACCGTCATGCCGACACCGAAGATCACCGTGCTGTTCTATACCACGTACGGCACCAACCACGCCGTCGCCGCAGAGGCCGTCCGCGCCGCAGAGGCCGCGGGCGCGGAGGTCCGCCTTCGCCGCGTGCGCGAGACCGCGCCCGACGAGGTCGTGAAGGGCCAGGAGGCCTGGGCCGCCCAGGTCGAGAGGATGTCCGACATTCCCGTGGCAGAGCCCGACGACATGGCCTGGGCAGACGGGTATTTCGTCTCCGCGCCGACGCGGTTCGGCGTGGTGGCCAGCCAGATGCGGGCCTTCATCGACACGCTGGGCGGACTTTGGCAGAGCGGGACCCTGGCCGACCGGACCTTTACCGCGACCACCAGCGCCCAGACACTGCACGGAGGCCAAGAGACGACGCTCTTTTCGCTCTATGTCACCGCCATGCACTGGGGCTGCGTGCTGGTCCCGCCGGGATATGCCGACAGCGTGAAGTTCGAGGACGGCGGCAACCCCTACGGCTGGTCGGGCAGCGCGGGCGAATTGGACGAGACGGCCAGAAAGAGCATCGCCTTTCAGGCCACGCGGCTGGTCGAAAAGACCGCCAAGCTGATCGGCTGAGCGTCCGGTCCCCGGCGGAGCGGCCCGAAGACGGGGTCGCCCGGGCCGGGGACGATACGCGACGACGTCGCGCCTTGGCGCAAGGGTATCCGAACGGGCCCGCGTCCGCGGAACGGCGCCTTCCCGAAGGGCCGCGCCGCTCCGCCTGCGGATATTGCGCGCGCGGCCGGGATCCTACGCCGACAGACGGCCACGGCCCCCCCCCCGACGCTCCGCGTGATCGCGTCTCCGGGAGGTGCCCCCACGACGCTCCGCGCGTTCGTGGCCGACACCATCCACAGAAGGGTCTCCGGGACGCCTCCCCGGCGCTCCGCGCGTTCGCGGCTGAGACCCTCTACAAGAGGGTCTCCGGGACGCCTCTCACCCCCCCCCCTTCATCTTTCCAAAAATATCCTCGGGGTGGTCCGGAGGGGCAGACGGCCCCTCCGGCGCTCTCCTCCCGCGCAAGGCACGATCGGGAGCGCGCCGGTCCGGTGCGGCCTCGACGTCGGGCGGGTCAGGCGTAGTCGTAGGGGCCGCCGGCCCTCAGTGCGGCATCGTAGGCCGGGCGCGCATGGATGCGGGACAGCCAGGCCCCGGTCGCGCGCCGCCCGTCAAGGCCGTTGCGCGCCGCGGCGGCCTCCAGGGGAAAGCTCATCATCACATCCGCGGCGGTCAGGGTCTCTCCGGCGAACCACGGACGCTGCGACAGTTCCGCCTCCACATGATCCAGATGCACGTCGATCAGCGGCTGGACGCGGCGGAGGGCGATGCGGCCCATGACGGGGATCCTCGACAGCACCAGCCTGACCAGCAGCGGCGGCATCAGCGAGCCTTCGGCGTAGTGCAGCCAGAAGCGGTAGCGCCGGGCCGTCTGCGGGTCGTCCCCCGGTCCGAGCGCGCCCGCCTTGTCCACCAGATATTCGACGATGGCGCCGGTCTCGGCCAGGGTCAGGCCGGCATCCTCATCAACGATCACCGGCGACTTGCCCAGCGGATGGACCGATTTCAGCGTCCGCGGGGCCAGGCCCGTGGCGGGATCGCGCGCGTAGCGCTCGACCCTGTAGGGCAGGGACAGTTCCTCCAGCAGCCAGAGCACGCGCTGGGAGCGGGAATTCTCAAGGTGGTGAACGACGATCATGCGGATCCCCTAGCGCGTCGTCTCGGTCAGGCGGCGCTTCACGTAGTCCCGGGTCATGGCGATCATCGTCTCCATGTGCGGATCCTCGAAGAAATGGCCCGCGCCCTCGATCTCCTCGTGGGTGATGGTGATCCCCTTCTGTTCGTGCAGCTTGTTCACCAGCATGTGCGTGTCGCGCGGCGGGGCGACGCGGTCGGCGGTGCCGTTGACGATCAGGCCCGAGGCGGGGCAGGGCGCGAGAAACGAGAAATCGTACATGTTGGCCGGCGGCGAGACCGAGATGAAGCCGGTGATCTCCGGCCGCCGCATCAGCAGTTGCATCCCGATCCATGCCCCGAAGGAGAAGCCCGCGACCCAGCAGTGCTTGGCGTTGGCGTTCATGGATTGCAAGTAGTCGAGCGCCGAGGCGGCATCCGACAGCTCGCCGATGCCCTGGTCGTATTCGCCCTGCGACCGGCCCACGCCGCGGAAATTGAACCGCAGTACGGTGAAGCCGAGGTTCAGGAACGCGTAATGCAGGTTGTAGACCACGCGGTTGTTCATCGTCCCGCCGAATTGGGGATGCGGATGCAGGACGATCGCGATGGGGGCGTCGGGCTTGCGCTGGGGGTGGTAGCGCCCTTCGAGACGGCCCTCGGGACCGGGGAAAATCACCTCTGGCATGGGCAGTCGCTCCAATCGCAGGCGCCTCGGTCCCGGCGCGGCCAATGTTGACGACATTGGTCGGAGACTTTAGAGCCTTTCTAAACACGGCGGGCCCGCGCCGGGCCCCTATCGGCCTGTGCAGGTAGCGGCCGGGCGCGGGAGCGTCAATGGCCGCGGACCGGACGGGCAGGCAGAGGAGCCCCAGGCGATGAAGCTCAGCACAAAGGGGCGGTACGCGATGGTGGCACTGACCGACCTGGCGCTGGCGGGCGGCGACGGGCTGGTGACGCTGGCCGAACTGTCGCGCCGGCAGAACGTGTCGCTGCCCTATCTGGAGCAGCTTTTCGTCAAGCTGCGGCGGAGCGGGCTGGTGGCCAGCGTGCGCGGCCCCGGCGGCGGCTACCGCCTGGCGCGGTCGGCCGCCGAGATCCGCGTGGCCGATGTGCTGGCCGCGGTGGACGAGACCGTGTCGGCGCTGGAAACCGGCGCCGGCGCCAAGGGGGGGCTGTCGGGCACCCGGGCGCAGTCGCTCAACAACCGTCTGTGGGAGGGGCTGTCGGCCCATGTCTACGTGTTCCTGCACCAGACGCGGCTGTCGGACGTGGTGGGCAACCAGCTGGCCCCCTGTCCCGCGGTGCCGTCGCTGCTGGAGGTGGTGGACGAGGGATGAGAGCGCCGGGGCTCTGCCCCGGACCCCGGGATATTTGGAGAAAGATGAAGAACGCTCGGACATATCTGGACTGGAACGCCACGGCGCCGTTGCGCGCCGAGGCGCGCGCAGCGGTGATCGCGGCGCTGGACGTGGCGGGCAACCCGTCGTCGATCCACGCCGAGGGGCGCGCGGCGCGCGGCGTGGTCGAACGCGCGCGGGCGCAGGTGGCCCGCGCTGTGGGGGCCGAGGCGGCGGATGTGGTATTCGTGTCCGGAGCGACCGAGGCCGCGGCGCTGGTCTGCGCCGGGCGCGGACTGGTCTGCGCGGACGTCGAGCACGAGGCGGTCCTGGCCTGGTGCAGGGCCGTTCTGCCGGTGGATGGGCGCGGCGCGGTGAGCGTGACCGAGCCGGGACGCACGGCGCTTCAGGCGGCCAATTCGGAGACCGGCGTGCTGCAGGCGTTGCCCGCCGGGCTGGCCGCCGTGGACGCGACGCAGGCGTTCGGCAAGGTGCCCTTCGCCTTCGACTGGTCGGGGGCGGAGACGGCGTTCGTGTCCGGCCACAAGATCGGCGGACCCAAGGGCGTCGGCGCGGTGTTGCTGAGGCGGGGCCTGGAGGTTGCGGCGCGGGTGCGGGGCGGCGGCCAGGAGATGGGCCGCCGGGCCGGGACCGAGAACGTCGCGGCCATCGCGGGATTCGGTGCCGCGGCGGCGGCGGCGGCGGCGGATCTTGCCGCCGGGCGCTGGTCGGCGGTCGCGGCGCGGCGCGACGCCCTGGAAGACGCGTTGATGGCCGGGGCCGGCGACATTATCTGCATCGGCAGGGATACGCCGCGCCTGCCCAACACCAGCCTGATCGTCTGCCCCGGCTGGAAGGGCGAGACGCAGGTGATGCAGATGGACCTTGCGGGGTTCGCCGTCTCGGCCGGGTCGGCCTGTTCGAGCGGCAAGCTGCGCGGGTCCGGCACGCTGGCGGCGATGGGAATGGACCCCGACGCCGCCGGATCCGCGATCCGCGTGTCGCTGGGACCGGAGACGACCGACGAGGACGTGAACCGCTTTGCCGAAAGCTGGCTCCGTCACTGGAACAGACACCGGGCGCGCGCCGCCTGACAAGGAGAGACCCATGACCGATCAGATCGTCATCGAAGAGACCGCCAAGGAAGGCGTGGACCGCGAGACCGTGGATGCCGTGGCCAAGCTGTCGGGCGCCTACAAGCACGGCTGGAACACCGAGATCGAGATGGACTTCGCGCCCAAGGGGCTGACCGAGGACATCGTGCGGCTGATCTCGGAGCGCAACGACGAGCCGGAGTGGATGCTCGACTGGCGGCTGGAGGCCTTCGCGCGCTGGCAGAAGATGAAGGAGCCGGACTGGTCGATGCTGAAATACGCTCCGGTGGACTACCAGGAGCAGTATTACTATGCCAAGCCGGCCTCGATGCTGGAAAAGCCGAAGTCGCTGGACGAGGTGGACCCCAAGCTTCTGGAGACCTATGCCAAGCTGGGCATCCCGCTGAAGGAGCAGCTTGTCCTGGCCGGCGTCGAGGGCGCGGACGCGGCGCCGGCGGAGGCCAAGGAGGGCGAGCGGCGGGTGGCCGTGGACGCGGTGTTCGACAGCGTCAGCGTGGGCACGACCTTCAAGGCGGAGCTTCAGAAGGCGGGCGTCATCTTCTGCTCGATCTCGGAGGCGATCCGCGAGCATCCCGATCTGGTGCGCAAGTACCTGGCATCCGTCGTGCCGGTGCAGGACAACTATTTCGCCACCCTGAACAGCGCGGTCTTTTCCGACGGGTCGTTTGTCTACGTGCCCAAGGGCGTGCGCTGCCCGATGGAGCTGAGCACCTATTTCCGCATCAACGCCGAGAATACCGGCCAGTTCGAGCGCACGCTGATCATCGCCGACGAGGGCGCCTATGTGTCCTATCTGGAAGGCTGCACCGCACCCATGCGCGACACCAACCAGCTGCATGCCGCGGTGGTCGAGATCGTCGCGCTGGACGACGCCGAGGTGAAGTATTCCACTGTCCAGAACTGGTATCCGGGCGACGAGAACGGCAAGGGCGGGATCTACAACTTCGTGACCAAGCGGGCCGATTGCCGGGGCGACCGCTCCAAGGTGAGCTGGACGCAGGTGGAAACGGGGTCCGCACTGACCTGGAAATACCCGTCCTGCATCCTGCGCGGAGACGAGAGCCAGGGCGAGTTCTATTCGATCGCCATCACCAACAACTGGCAGCAGGCCGACACGGGCACCAAGATGATCCATCTGGGCAAAGACACCCGAAGCCGGATCGTGTCCAAGGGGATCAGCGCCGGCCACGCGCAGAACACCTATCGCGGGCTGGTGTCCATGCATCCCAAGGCCAAGAACGCGCGCAACTACACGCAATGCGACAGCCTTCTGATCGGCGACCGGTGCGGCGCGCATACGGTTCCCTATATCGAGGTCAAGAACAACTCGTCCCGGGTCGAGCACGAAGCGACGACATCCAAGGTGGACGATGACCAGATGTTCTATTGCCAGTCCCGCGGCATGGATGAGGAAGAAGCCGTGGCGCTGATCGTCAACGGGTTCTGCAAGGAGGTGCTGCAGGCGCTGCCGATGGAATTCGCCATGGAGGCGCAGCAACTGGTGGCGATCAGCCTGGAAGGCTCCGTGGGATGACCATCGACGATGCGGCAGAAGGGCTTGCCGAGGCGGACCGCCTGGCACCGGTCCGCAAGAGGGTGGCCGCCGCCGACGCTGTGGGTGGCATGCCACTTGGCGCGCTGGCTGAGCGGGCCAGATCGAGCCGCGCGTACGGGACCGAGCCGCGGACGGCGGGGAACCTGTTCTCTTGCGTTCGCGTCGAGCGCGCCGTGGCGAACTGATGGGAGAGCTCGACCCGATCCGCCCGCCGGCACGGGCGCGCTTCTTCCGCTCGCTCACCGTCGGGGTGGCGGTCGTGCTGGGGCTGATCGCCAGCCTTGCGTGGTGGCTCCAGGCGCCGCTTCCGCGGGTATTGATCGTGCTGGCGGTGTCTGCGGCGATCGGCTGGGCCGCGGGCCGCGTGATGTTCCGGAGGATCAAATGAGCGTCGAGGCGGTGCAGGGCACCGGCGCGGGGCAATGCGGCGCCGGCCGCCGGGCCGGATGACGTCCGGGATGGCGGATCCGGCACCGCAGGCCGCGGTGGAGCCTGCCGCCGGGCGCACCGTGCTCTTTTCCGCGGTGAAGAACGAAGGTCCGTTCCTGCTGGAATGGGTCGCCTATCACCGCGCGATCGGGTTCGAGCGGATCGTCGTCGCCTCCAACGACAGCGACGACGGGACCGCGGAACTGCTGGACGCCATGGCGTCGTCCGGCGCCATCGACCTGCACCTTCGCCACGCCCCGCCGGCGGGCCGCTCTGCGCAGATGTCGGCGGCCCAGGCGCTGGCCGCCGCGGACCCGCCCCGCGCCGGGGACTGGTTCCTGTGGCTCGACGCGGACGAGTTTCTCAACATCCATCTGGGCCAGGGGCACGTGGCGGATCTGGTGGCGCTGATCGGCGCGCGGCACGGGATGCTGATCCCCTGGCGCGTGTTCGGCGCGGGCTGGCAGACCGGGCTGCAGACGCGGTTCCTGACCCCCGGATTCGACAGCGTGTCCCCCGACGCGCCGGCCGATCCGCAGATCAAGACGCTGTTCCGCTATGCCCCCGGCGTGCTGGACGTGTCGCCCCATGCGTTCCACAGGCCCCGGGTCGATCCCGCCGCGGGACTGTCCGCCGCCGACTTCCTGACCGGCTCGGGCGGCACCGCGACGCTGGCCGACAAGGCCGACGCCGGCTGGCTGAAGGGCAAGGAGCGGGCCCGCAACAGTCGCGTGGGCCTGCGGGATTTCGGACGGGACTGCGCGCAGATCAACCACTACGCCGTCCGGACGCCGGAACTCTTCGCGCTGAAGAAGCGGCGCGGCCGCGGGTTCCACGGCCGGCTCAAGGGCGGTCGCGACGCGCCGCCGGTGCGCCATGACGATGCGTTCTTCGCGGCCCATGATTGCCGGGGGGCCACCGACCGGACGATCCTGCGGCACGCGGATGCGCTCGAACGGGAGGTCGCGCGCATCCTGTCCGATCCGCAGACCGCAGCCTGCGTGGCGCAGACGACGCGGAGGACGCAGGACCGGCTGGCCGAGGCGCAGCGGCAGGACCGGCCCGCGGCCGCAGGGACCGTCGAAGAGCTGTTCCTGCCCGGTCTGACCTTCGATCCGACCGTCGCCGATTTCGTCACCGACTGCTACGCCCGCGCCGATGCGATCCTGGAATACGGCTCCGGCGGGTCGACGGTGCTGGCCGCCGGGCAGGCGCATTCCGCCGTCGTGGCGGTCGAGAGTGACCGGGACTGGGCGCGGCGGCTGCGCGCGACGCTGGCCGCGCGCTTTCCCCGGGCGCCGGTCCGGGTCCACTGGGTCGATATCGGCGAGACCGGCAAATGGGGCCGTCCGCGCGACACGGCGAAGGCCGGCACCTGGCCCGCCTATCCGCTGGAGGTCTGGGATCTGCCGGATGCCGCCCGGCCGGACCTGGTGCTGATCGACGGGCGGTTCCGGGTCGGCTGCTTCTTCGCCACCCTGTTCCGCACGGCGCGCCCCGTGACCGTCCTGTGGGACGACTACGTGGACCGGCCCGCCTACCACCTGGTAGAGGACTTCGCGCGCCCGGTGGAAACCGTCGGTCGCATGGCCCGGTTCGAGCTTGGCCCCCGCGCGGTCCCGCCGGAGGCGCTGGGCGTCATGGCGCGGGCTTTCGTGGACCCGGACTGACGGAGCCGCGACCGGACACCGGCGCGCGCCGAGCAATCGCAACAGGAGGACCGGATGAGTTTCTGGAGCAAGTCTGAGATGATCGTCACCACCACGCCGGGCATAGAGGGGCGGCGGATCACCGCCTACAAGGGCATCGTCGTCGGAGAGGCGATCCTGGGCGCCAACCTCTTCCGCGACATGTTCGCCGGCGTGCGGGACATCATCGGCGGCCGGTCCGGCGCCTATGAGAAGAGCCTGAACGAGGCGCGCGAGACCGCCCTGCGGGAGATGGAGGACCGCGCCCGCGATGCCGGGGCGAATGCCGTGGTCGGGGTGGATCTGGATTATGAGGTCGTCGGCAAGGAGAACGGGATGCTCATGGTCTCTGCCTCCGGCACGGCGGTGACGATCGACTGAGGGTGGCCCGGGACGGATCCCCCAATGGCGAAGATGCCGCGCGCGACCGCATCGCGGCGCTGATCGATTGCGTGGCCCCCGCGCGGCCGACCCGCGTGGTCGAGGTCGGCGCGAACCCGATCAACGACAACCCCTACGCGCGCCTGCGCGACATGGGCGGGTGCGAGGTCTGGGGGTTCGAGCCCGACCCCCGCGCCTTTGGGCGGCTGAAGGCGGGGCCGAGAGAGACCTATCTGCCCCATGCGGTGGGCGACGGGACGACCCGGACGCTCCATGTCACGCGGATGCCGTCGCTGACGTCCCTGCTGCGCCCGCGTCCGCGCACCACGGCCTATCTGAAACGCGCCGCCCGACCGATGACCGTGGAGCGCGAGGTCGCGGTGGAGACCGTGGCGCTGGACGCGCTGGCGGAACCGGACGCGTTCGAGCTGCTGAAGATCGACGTCCAGGGCGGAGAGGCAATCGTGTTCGATGGGGCCGCCGGGCACCTGTCCCGCGTCGCGGCGGTCGTCACGGAGGTCGCCTTCGTGCCGCTCTACGAGGGCCAGCCGCTCATGGACGAACAGATGCGCAGGCTCAGGTCGCACGGGCTGATGATGCACAAGTTCCTGCATCTCAAGGGGCTGTCGTTGCGCGGCGGGCTGAACACGGGGCTTCACAAACGCCGCCATCGCAACCAGTTGATTGACGGGGACGCCGCGTTCATCCGCGACCTGACGGACCCCGAGGACGTGCCGGACGAGACGCTGAAACACCTTGCGATCCTGGCGGATGCGGTGTTGGAGAGCTTCGATCTGGCGGTGCGCTGTCTCGATCTGCTGATCGCGCGCGGCGCCATCGACACGGGGGCGGCCCGGGGCTACGTGGCCCGGTTGCCCGACCTGGCGCGCTGACGCGGCCGGACCATGACGTTGCCCGGTGGGCTGGAAAGGAAGAAGATGCTGGAAATCAAGAATCTGCAGGTCAAGCTTGAGGAAGAGGACAAACAGATCCTGAAAGGCGTGGACCTGACGGTCGAAGCCGGGAAGGTCCATGCGATCATGGGGCCGAACGGGTCCGGCAAGTCCACGCTCAGCTACGTGCTGGCGGGACGCGACGGCTATGAGGTCACCGGCGGCTCTGCATCTCTGCTGGGCGAGGACATTCTGGACATGGATCCCGAGGCGCGCGCCGCGGCGGGCATGTTTCTGGCGTTCCAGTATCCCGTGGAGATCCCCGGCGTGGGCAACATGACCTTCATGCGGACGGCGGTGAACGCCCAGCGCAAGGCCCGCGGCGAGGAGGAGATGTCCTCGGCCGAGTTCCTGAAGGTCGTCCGTGCCAGGGCCAAGGACCTGCAGATTGATGCCGAGATGCTGAAGCGCCCGGTCAACGTGGGCTTTTCCGGCGGCGAGAAGAAGCGCAACGAGATCCTGCAGATGGCCATGCTGGAGCCGAAGCTGTGCATCCTGGACGAGACCGACTCGGGCCTCGACGTGGATGCGATGAAGCTGGTGGCCCAGGGGGTCAACGCGCTGCGCAGCCCGGACCGCGCGTTCCTGGTCATCACCCACTATCAGCGGCTGCTGGACCACATCGCGCCGGACGTGGTGCACATCATGTCGGCGGGGCGGATCGTGAAATCCGGCGGACCGGACCTGGCGCTGGAGGTCGAGAAGAACGGCTATGGCGACATCCTGAAGGAGAGCGCGTGATGGCCGTGGCGAAACCCGCTAGCCCGGCGGCGTCGCGGCTGGACGGGCTGACGCGGCCCCCGGGCGGCGGCTGGCTGGGGGCGGCCCGCGATGCGGCCCTGTCGCGCCTGCAGGGGATGGGCCTGCCCGCCCCGCGCGACGAGTACTGGCGCTTTACCCGGCCCGCGGACCTGAACGCCGCGGCACCGGCCCCGGCGGCCCCGGTAGAGAGCGCCGAGGCAGAGGCGCTCTACGACGGCACGGACCGCCTGCGGCTGGTGTTCCGCGACGGGGCCTTCGACGCGGAGGCATCCGACGCGCTGACCGGCGAGGGGCTTGAGATCGCGCGGCTGGCAGAGGCCGGCGGCACCGACATCCACTGGGCCGCCGATCTCTACGGCGCGCTGGAGGCGGACGGCCAGTCCCCGGTGCCGCGTCCCTTCGCGGCGCTGAACACGGCCCATGCCACGGACGGCGTGCTGATCCGCGCCACCGCCGCCGTCTCCCGCCCGGTCGAGATCGTCTATCTGCACGAGGACGCGGCGTCCGACCCGATCCTGCATCACGTGATCCGGGTCGAAGAGGGCGCGTCCCTGACGCTGCTGGAGACCGGCACGGTCGGCGCGCGCTGCAATACCGCCATGGAGGTGGATGTGGCGTCTCACGGGGCTTTCCACCACATCCGCGACCAGGGCCGCGCCCACGCCCGCCGTACCAACACCCACGCCTTCGCGCGGCTGGGCGGGGCGTCGGTGTTCAAGTCCTTCACCCTCAGCCTCAACGGCGCGCTGACCCGCAACGAGCATGTCGTCGCCTTCACCGGCAATGACGCCACGGCGCATGTGGCCTGTGCGGCCATCGGCGACGGGCGCCAGGCGCCGATGCACCATGACGACACGGTGTTCATCACCCATGACGCGGTGAATTGCGAAAGCCGCCAGGTGTTCAAGAAGGTGCTGAAGAACGGCGCCGTGGGCGTGTTCCAGGGAAAGATCCTGGTCAAGCGCGGCGCCCAGAAGACCGACGGCTACCAGATCAGCCAGGCGCTCCTGCTGGACGACGACAGCCAGTTCCTGGCCAAGCCGGAGCTGGAGATCTACGCCGACGACGTGGCCTGTTCGCACGGCTCCACCACCGGTGCCATCGACGAGGACATGCTGTTCTACCTGCGCGCCCGCGGCGTGCCGGAGCGGCGCGCGACGGATCTGCTGGTGCTGGCCTTTCTGGCCGAGACGCTGGAGGAGATCGGAGACGAGGCCATCGCCGAGAGTCTGCGCCAGCGCCTGTCCACCTGGCTCGACCGGCACGCGGGCTGAGGCGGATGGCCCTGGCGAACGACATCGTGGCCAGCTACCGGCGTCCGGGAGAGATCCTGCGCCGCCGGCTGGGACCGCCCGAACGGGCGGAGGCTCGGGCGCTGGTCACGGTGATGCTGGCCTGCTTTCTCATCTTCGTCGCGCAGTGGCCGCGCCTCAGCCGCGAGGCCGCGCTGACCGGGCAGGAGCTGAACATGCTGCTGGCAGGCGCGATGCTGGGGTGGCTGTTCGTGGCACCGCTGGTGCTTTACGGCATCGCCGGGGTCAGCCATCTGGTCGCCCGGTCGGTGGGCGGCCACGCCACCTATACCGAGGCCCGCATGGCGCTGTTCTGGGCGCTTCTGGCCGCGGCGCCCCTGTGGCTCTTCTGGGGGCTGGTCGCGGGATTCGTCGGGCCCGGCCCGGCGCTCGACGCCGTGGGGATCCTGGCCCTTCTGGCCTTTCTGGGTCTCTGGGCCGGCGGGCTCTATGCCGTGGAGCGCGCATGACCGATCTGGTTTCCGTGAAGGGTCTTCTGGGCCTTGCCGCAGACAGCGTGCGCGCGCCGCGCCCGACCTTCGCGCGCCTGCTGGCGCTCGGCATTCCGCGCCAGGTGCTGTGGGAGGCGCTGATCCTGGTCGTCGTCGTCTCCGTGATCCTCGCGGAGCTGGGCAACATGATCCTGCGCGCCACCATCGGCGCGGACGGCGAAGCCCCGCAGTTCCTGTCGCCCTTCGCCTTCGGGGCGCTGCAATTCGTCGTTCTGGTCACCTCTGCGCTGCTGATCGACCGGGTGGGCCGCGCCATGGGCGGCACCGGGGATCTGGCCGCAGCACTGCTGGCCGTGACCTGGTTGCAATTCATCATGATCGTCTTGCAGCTGATTCAGTCGGTGCTGCTCCTTGTCCTGCCGGGAGCGGCGGGGATCGTGCTGATCCTGGGGATCGTGCTGTTTCTCTATCTGCTCACCGCCTTCGTGGCCGAACTGCATGGCTTCGTGTCGATGGGTCGCACCTTTGCGATGATCTTCTTCGTGATGATGGGCGTTGCCCTTGCTCTGTCCTTCGTTCTGACCCTGACCGGGGTCGCCGTTCCCCGCTGAGGAGACTTTCGATGTACGACGTGGAGACGGTCCGCCGGGACTTCCCCATTCTTTCGCGTGAGGTGAACGGCAAGCCGCTGGTCTATCTCGACAACGGCGCGTCCGCGCAGAAGCCGAAGGTCGTGCTCGACACGATCCGGCGCGCCTATGCGGAAGAGTATTCCAACGTCCACCGCGGCCTGCACACACTGTCGACCATCTCGACCGAGAACTACGAGGCCGTGCGCGGCAAGATCGCCGCCTTCCTCGGCGCGTCCGACCCCGACACCATCGTGATGAACACCGGCACCACCGAAGGGATCAACATGGTCTCCTACGGCTGGGCCGCGCCGCGGATGGAGGCCGGCGACGAGATCGTGCTGTCGGTCATGGAGCACCACGCCAACATCGTGCCCTGGCACTTCCTGCGCGAGCGCCAGGGCGTGGTGCTGAAATGGGTCGCGCCCGCGGCGGACGGGTCGCTGGACCCGCAGACGGTCATCGACGCCATCGGGCCGCGCACCAAGCTGGTCGCGATCACCCACATGTCGAACGTGCTCGGCACGGTGGTGGACGTGGCCGCGATCACCCGCGCCGCCCATGAGCGCGGCGTGGCGGTGCTGGTGGACGGCAGCCAGGCGGCGGTCCACATGCCGGTGGATGTCGAGGCGATCGGCTGCGACTTCTACGCCATCACCGGGCACAAGCTCTACGGGCCGTCCGGCTCAGGCGCGATCTACGTCCGCCCCGAGCGGCTGGCCGAGATGCGCCCCTTCATGGGCGGCGGCGACATGATCCGCGAGGTCCATCGCGACACCGTCACCTACAACGACGCGCCGATGAAGTTCGAGGCCGGCACCCCCGGCATCGTGGCCCAGATCGGCCTTGGCGCGGCGCTCGACTACATGACGGGACTGGGGATGGAGGACATCGCCGCCCACGAATCCGACCTGCGCGACTATGCGCGGGGCCGATTCGGCGGGCTCAACTGGCTGAGCGTGCAGGGCGACGCGCCGGGCAAGGCGGCGATCTTCTCGTTCATGCTCGACGGCGCGGCCCATGCCCACGACATCTCGACCGTTCTCGACAAGAAGGGCGTGGCCGTGCGCGCAGGCCACCATTGCGCCGGGCCGCTCATGGACCATCTGGGCGTCACGGCGACCTGCCGCGCGTCCTTCGGGCTCTATAACACACGGGCCGAGGTGGACGTGCTGGTGGACGCGCTGGAGCTCTGCCACGATCTCTTCGCCTGACGGGGGCGGCGGAAAACCGGTTGCCGCGGCGGGCATCAGCGGTTAGGTCGTGGCACGGCCTTCGCCGGGCGACACGTCGAACCGGCATCGGTCGCCGCGGAACGATTGTGAGACGTGAGGAAACTGGATCAGGACAGAACGGCCTGCATCGGCACGACGGTTGAAGGCGCGCTGGTCGCGCCGGACCCATCCGCGCCATAGGCACCCGTAGCTCAGCTGGATAGAGTGCTCGCCTCCGAAGCGAGAGGTCGCAGGTTCAAGTCCTGCCGGGTGCACCATTTCTCCATTCAAGCCTGTCAAATTCCCTAACGCCTTGAAGGGAAAGGCAGTTTTGGTAGTTCCATACTCCTGATACCGGCAGTATGCCAGCGGCTCCGCGAAGGCCAATCTGAGGACTGTCTGCCCCAGTGCATGGGTCCCATTCTTGTAGATATCCCGAGGGTTGCCCGGCACGACGTTTTCCAACACGGCGCAGCGCGGGCGCTACGACAGCGAGGGGCGCGCTTGCCTGACGCTGGAGGAACTGGAACGCTGGCTGACGGTCGCGATCTGCAAGGACTACCACCAGTCGAGGCATCGGGGGCTGGAGGGCGCGACACCGCTTGCCCGGCTGGAAGAGGGGCTTGTGGCCTTGGGCAGGTGGGGCGGGGGGCATTGCCGTGCCACGCCTGATGGACAGCTACCTCATCGACTTCCTGCCGGTCGTACGCCGGACGCTGCAACGGGACGGCTTCACTCTCGATCACATCCGCTATTTTTCGAACGCCCTGAAGCCGTAGATCGCCTCGCGCGATGCGAGGGTCGAGGGGCAGATGATCCTCCGGCGCGATCCGCGCGACCTGTCGCGCGTCTATGTCCTCGATCCCTTCGACGGGTCGTGGCTGGAAGTGCCGTATCGCACCCTGTCGCGCCCTGCGATCACGCTCTGGGAACACCGGATGGCGTTGAAGCGCGCGGGACCGTCATGCCGCCCATGTCGATGAGGACATGATCTTCGCCGCATTCGATGAGATGCAGGAGATCGAGCGCAACGCGGTGCGGCTTTCCAAAAGCGCCCACCGCCGCAAGTCGCGGCCGGAGGTCGATCGGCCGGCACTCGCACCCGCGCAATGGACCGTGCCGGACGGGAACGGACCGCCATCCGACGCCGATACGGCACCGCCCCGCCCGTTCACCGACATCGAGGAGTGGTAATTGGCATGGATCACCTTCGCCTCGACGCACGCCGCATTGCGGAGCTGCCACCGGAAGACCGGCTGGCATGTCTGCGGTCCGATAGCTGGATCGGTTACACCCGTGCGGTGAGCGCCCTCGATCGGATGGATCTGCTTCTCGCCACCCAGGCGGGGCGCGTGCGACCCGAGAGCATGCTGCTGGTCGGCCCCAGCAACAACGGCAAATCCACGATCGCCGAGAAATTCCTGCGCCAGCACGCCCGCTATACGTCGGCCGAGGGGGACCGGCAGATCGTTCCGGTCCTGTCGGTGCAGATGCCGCCCGACGCAACCGCGAACCGTTTCCACGCCCTCCTTCTGGACAGTCTGGGTGCGCCGGTCGGACAGATGCACACGGCGGACAGGCGCGGCGCGATCGCGCTCAACCTGATGCGCGCCTGCGAGGTCCGCTTGCTGCTCATCGACGAGCTGCACAACGTGCTTTGCGTTTCCTCTTCGCGGCAACGCGAGCTTCTGGGGCTGCTGCGGTATCTCGGAAACGATCTGCGTATCCCGATCGTCGCCCTCGGAACGAAGGACGCCTGGACCCGATCTCGACCTTGGAGATCAGCGTCTCAGGGATCGTCACCTCGATCTCGTAGCCGCCGCCGTCGCCCTGGATCTCGAAGGCGGGTTCGCCCGCGCGCACCAGTTGCGACGGTTCGATCAGGCGCGCGGCGACACGACCGCCGTAGGGGGCGAGCAGTGTCGCGTCCTTCAGCCGGTCGCGCGCCTGCTCGATGCCGCTCTTCGCGACCGCGAACCGCGATCGGGCGCTGTCGAGCCTAGCCGCCGCGTCCTCGACCCGCGCTTCTGGGGTGACGCCACGCTGGTAGAGTTCGGTCTGCCGATCGAATTCCTGTTGCGCCTCCGTCAGATTGGCGTCCGCTTCGATCAGCGCCGAATGCCGTTCGTCGAGCTGGATGCTAAGGGTGCTCGCATTCACCGTCGCCAGAACATCGCCTCGGGCGAAATGGTCGCCGATCTCGACCTCGACGCTCTCGACCTGGCCATCGACCTCGAAGCCGAGCGGCGCGCGTTCGGCGGCGCGGACGGTGCCGTTGAGGACCCGCAGGATGGTGCCGTCCCAGGGCCGCGCCTCGGCCCAGGCGACGGGGGGGGCGGCCGCGCGGGCGCCCTCGCGTCCTCCTCGGGCCCGGCGGGCGACGGATAGGACAGAAGATCGTGCTCGATCCGGCGGCCGGCGGCGTGGATGGCGGGATAGGCGCGGGCCGATGGCAGGGCGCTGGCCGCCATCATGTCATGGGTCTGCGCGCCACCCGCTACGATCACGATCGCCACTGCCCCCTGCAGCAGTCCGAGCCCGGCACCGGCTGCGCGCGATATTGTGCCAGGGCGTCCGAGACGCCGCGAGAGGACTGTGGCAAGCAGCACGATCGCGGCCCAGACTCCCAGCGCGGCGATGAGGACCCTCCGATCGTCCTGCCAGAGGCCGATCCCGATCGCCGCCGCGAGAATGGCCGACAACCCGAGCGCCGCGGGGAAACCCGCACGCAGATTGGCGAGCAGGACGATCCCCACCGTGGCGAAAACGATCAGATCGACCATCGGAGCTCTCCTTTCGTCATCCGTGCGAAGCGCGGCGGCGTCCTACCCGCCGATCTGGCGCAGCAGGTCCAGGCGGTCGGCCATCTGCCAGGTCTCGACGATTCGCCCGTCCTCGATCCGGTGGACGGCGATCCCGTCGAAGGACACGTCGCGTCCCGTGGGCGCGACGCCGAACAGGGGGCCGGTATGCCTGCCCTCGACCTTGCCGATGACGGTCACCACACCGCTCGCGACATGGATGTCCTGAACGTCGAACCGGGCACCGTCGAGCGCACTGCGCAGGTCGGCGACATAATCGAGAAACGTGTCCCGCTCGCCCCCGGACTGGCGTTCGGCGACGCCGTGGACCACCCAGCGATCCGACAGGACCTGGTCGAGCATCGCCGCGTCGTTGGTATTGAGCGCGTCGTAGTAGCGGCCGACCATGTCGAGCGCCCGGTCGTCCGCGACCAGCTCGGATTCCAGCGTTTCCGCGAAATGGCCCACATCCGGCCCGGCCGAGCGCAGCCGGAGATAGCCCAGCACACGGTTGTCGCGCTTGGGATCGATGACGACGATCTCGCCTTCGAAGACCCGGAACTGTGTGAGCTCCTCGATATTGGTGAAGTGCGAGATCAACAGCAACGGTCGGTCGCGGTCCGGGTCGCCCTGCCAGTTCGAAATGCGGGCCCGCAGGTCGGTCACATCCGGCGCGCCCTGAAGCGACAGGAGCAGGTTCAGATTGCCATCCGTCTCGACGGGCATCGTCTCGGGCGCCGTGGCGTCGACCCGTCCGATGCCGGTCAGAAACTCGGCGACCGTCTGCTGGTTGCGGCACCATTCGCTGACCACGATCTGCGATGGCAGGATGTCGTTCACGGCCATCAGCGCGCCCAGATCGCGCATGTTCGCGCGGCCCTCGGGACTCATGATCCGCTGGTTGGCGCAGTCGGTCGGCGCGACCTCGTATTCGTCGAGCTTCGACCAGTCGGTCGGGCCGTGCCGCATGAGGTAGACCACGTCGTCGCGGCCGAACATGTCGCCCATGGACTGGAACGGCTCGAAGATCAGGCTGTCGTCGACATCCGCGGGGCTGTCGATCGGATAGGTCATCTCGCCCATATGGGTGGAGATCTGCTCGACATTCATCGCCTCGGGCGCCGTCGGCGTCTCCTGCGCGAATGCCGCCCCGCCGAGCAGGACGAACGCGGCGGCAAGCCGGGACGGCGCGGTATGGATAAACGGATGTCTCATAGCTCCTCCTTGATCGAACCGAGCGATGGAAGGCCGGGACGGCAATGCAGGATCGCTCGGTCCCGCGTTTCCTGAAGTTTACCGAGGGCGCGCCTTGCGGAAAACGACTAGGATGGAGACGCCGCGTTCCGTTGTCGGAACGCTATCCCGACCAGACCTGCCCCGTCGCGGCCCGTTTCCGGCCATAGGCGAAGAGCGCGCGCATATAGGCCGGGTCGAAGCGGTTCGACGGGTCCCACGGCGTGTCGAAATCGCGCCCGATCGTGGCGACGGAGAAGTCCATGCCGGTCCGGGCGGCGTAGCGGCCGGCGCTGGCCACCGCCTGGGCCGCCTGGGCGCGGACCATCGTGGTGAAGGTCTGCTGCATGATCGGGATCGCCCGCCGCGATACCGGCGTAGGCGGCGGCTCGAGCGTGTTGTTGACGAGGATGTAGAGATGCCCGCCTCGCCCGGTCGTCGCGGCGAGATTGGCGAAGGCGGCCTCCGGCACGGCCAGGAGCTGCATGTTCACGCCGCCATCCACATGGGTCTCGGCGACGTCGCCGATCCGGATCGTCACCGGCGGGAAGAGCCCCGGAATGCTGGCCGAGGCGAGCGTCACGCCGCGGAAGAGATCGTTTCGCCCGGCGGCTGCGATCGCGCCCATGTCCCAGACCCAAGGGCGCCCCGTGTCGAGGTTCGAGGTGACGACGAATAGGCGCTGGCCCTTGCTGTGTTCCTCGGCCACCCGGGCGATCACCGGGTCGGACAGGTGCCGCGCGATCAGCGTCCGCATCGGCGCGGACGAGGCGAGCGAGTCGGAGACGAGACCGCCGGGGATGCGGCGGCGCAGGATGTCCTCCTCGCCGTAGCTCGTGTAGATGCGGCGCAGTTCGAGATCCTGCGACGGCCCGAGGAAGGCGAAGGGCGCCATCAGCGCGCCGGTGGAGATGCCGGTGACCAGATCGAAGGTCGGACGCCGGCCCGTCTCCGACCATCCCGAAAGCACCCCCGCGCCGAAGGCCCCGTCCTCGCCCCCGCCCGACAGCGCCAGGATAACGGGCCGCCCGCGCATCGTCGGCAGGTGGAGGTGCCGGGCCCAGGTCTCGAACGACGCGTCCGCCGGCATCCGGAGCGATGGAATCAACGGCTCGCTTGCCCGCCGCAGCACCGGCGGTGCGGCCGATGCGCAGCCGCCGAGAGCGGTCATGGCCCCGAGGCCGGAGAGAAGGTCGCGCCGCTTCATTCGGCGGCCTCGCGCGCCCCGGCCATGACCGAAGTTCGACCACCGTCGCGTCCGAGATAGACCGTTTGTGACGGAAAGGCGAAGCCGGTGCGGCACATCTCGACGATGTCCATGCAGTCGAGCATCGGCGCCTCCTGGATTTCCAGGTAGCCGTTCCAGTCCTCGGCATGAATATAGGCGAAGATCTCGACGTCGAGCGAGTAGGCCGCGAAGCTGATGAACCGCACCCGCGCCGGGTCGGCATCGACACTGGGACGCTCGAGCAGCATCTGACGCAGCCGCCAGAGAAGCTCGCGCATCTGATCGGGGCTGGTCTCGTAGCGCACGCCGATCGTGTGGTGGAAGTGGAAGACGTCGCGGCGCGTGAAGTTCTCCAGGTGCAGCGACGAGAACTCGCCGTTCGGCACCGTGACGATGGTGCGGCCCAGCGTGCGGATTTTGGTGGACCGGATGCCGATCTCCTCGACCGTGCCGAGCGTCTCGCCGAAGCGGCAGAAGTCACCGACGCGGACCGGGCGGTCGGCGATCAGCGTGACCGAGCCGATCAGGTTCTCCACGAGCTTCTGCGCGCCAAAGGCGAAGGCCAGGCCGCCGATCCCGAGCGCGGCAAGCCCCGCGGTAATGTCGATTCCGAAGGCCCGCAATGCGAAGGTGAAGAAGATCGCCGCGAAGAGCACCTTCGCCACCCGCGCGGCCAGCGTGACGACCGAATAGGCCGTGATCGCGCCGCGGTTCGACATCCGCTCGAGCGTGATTTCCGCCAGCGCGTCGATCAGCCGCCAGGCGAACCACAACCCCGCGAACCAGAAGACGATCTGGACGAGGGAGATGAGCTGATAGCGCGCCACGACGGACACGCCGAGATAGCCGACGCCGAAGCCGAAGATCGCCGCGGCCAGCGCCAGCCGCAGCGGTGGCTCGGACGCCGCGATGAAATGCGACATCCGGTTCGGTCCCCGCTCCGACGCGATCCGGCGCCCGACCAGCCCGCGCAGGCGGAAGAGACCGAAGGCGAGGGCGTAGCCCGCGAGCGCGAACGCGCCCATCAGCGCCCAGTCGCGGGCTGGCACGCCGAGGATCGTCGGCCCCGCCGGGAGCGCCGCGGTCCAGCTTCGGGCCTCGTTGGCCAGTCCACCGGCCGGAGCTGTCCAGTCGGACAGGGTCTCGAAGCTTTCGGCGGATAGAAGCCAGATCCGACGGCCGTCGCGATCGACCCGATGCGCGAGAAGCGGTATGGTCTTCGTTCCGGTCCGCAACATACCGATCCGCTCGACGGCTGCGTCGAGGCCGTCGTCGAGCCGGCCTTCGGGAACGAGGCTGAGATCGGCGGATGGACTGACCTCTCCGGCCCGGTCGAGCGCGGCGCGCGCGTCCTCGACGGACCCGGCCGCGTCCGTCTCGACGAACCGCCGGATCTTCTCCGCGTCGCCATCCGCGAGCGCCGAGACGAGGCCTGTCACCAACCCCCGCGGTGTCTCGCGACCCAGGGGATCGGGCGGCGTCGCAGTGTCTTCCGAGACCGCCTCCACGCCACCCAGGCCGGGAACCTGCGCGGATGCCAGGACCGGGATTGTCGTCCAGGTCGAGAGCGCCAGGACAAAGCCGAGGGCGATCCGCACAACTTGGCGGGTCGGGTCCGGTCGCGCCCGGATCATGCTGCGGTCCATCCGCCATCGACCGACAGGTTCGCACCGGTGATCTGGGCAGCGTCAGGGCTCCTGAGGAACAGCGCCGCTCCGGCGACCTGTTCGGCGGTCACGAACTGCTTCGTCGGCTGCGCCGCCAGGATGACGTCGCGCGTGACCTGATCCTCGGTCATCCCGCGTGCCTTCGCGGTCTCGGGGATCTGTTTCTCCACGAGCGGCGTGCGGACATAGCCCGGCGAGATGCAGTAACAGGTGATGCCGTCCTCGGCCGTCTCCAGCGCCACGGTCTTCGACAGACCGGACAGTCCGTGCTTGGCGGCGACGTAGGCGGACTTGCCCGGCGAGGCGACGAGCGAATGGGCCGATGCGACGTTGACGATCCGCCCCCAGTCAGCCTCGCGCATGCCGGGCAGGACGTGACAGATTGTGTGGAACGCCGCCGTCAGGTTGATCGCCATGATCCGGTCCCAGGCCTCCGGAGGGAACGTCTCGATATCTTCCACATGCTGGATGCCGGCATTGTTGACCAGGATGTCGATCGCCCCGAACCGGTCCAGCGCTGCGCCGACCATCTGGGCGATCTGGTCCGGATCGCTCATGTCGGCCGGCGAATACATGGCCGCGATCCCGTGCTCCTCCTGAAGGAGCTGGCGCTCGCACTCGATCTGTCCGCTGTCGCCGAACCCGTTGAGCACGATTGACGCTCCCAAGCCGGCCATTCGTCCGGCGATCTCGAGGCCGATCCCGCTGGTAGATCCGGTGACCAGCGCGGTCTTTCCTTCGAGAGTCATGGCATCCTCCTCTGACGGTGGACCCGTCGCGCGGGACGGGACCGGGATTGATTGCGCACTTTACAGTTGATCGTCGCATGGGCGGTTTTGCAGGCGGCTTGGCGAGAATCTCCGTGCAGCTCATTCCGCGTCCTCCCGAACATCGAGCGCCTCGGGATCGGTCGTCCGCTGAAGCGGCGCCGGGCGCGAGACGTCGAAGGTCCGCATCTCGCCGGGCGCGGCGGCGTTCAGGAAGCGCTCCTTCTGCGCAAGGGTGCGCTGCGCATCCGCCTCGCCCGCCGCCCAGTGTTCGGTCATCGTCAGGCGCGAGAACTCGTAATCCTTGAACTGCCCTTCGCGGATCACCCCGCGATGGATGAGCTGGACGATGGTGACGCTGTGCTGGGTACTCTTCTCTCGCAGGGCCTCGACATCCGGATCATCGACGAGCTCTGGCGGCAGCTTGTCCAGCGGGCGCCGGACCAGGGCCTTGGCGCGATGCTTCTCGAGGCCGCGATCGGTGTTGAGCCGCGTCCGGCTGGAATAGCGGATGTCCTTCTTGCGCTCCTCGACGGCGCGCATGCTGCGCGGCATTGCTCCGATGGCGCTGAAGAGATCGACCTGGAAGATCATGAGGTCGTTCGTCTGGTCTTCGGCCAACACGTGCTCGAGCGGCGTGTTGGAGACCAGCCCGCCGTCCCAGTAGAACTCGCCGTCGATCTCGACCGCCGGGAAGCCTGGCGGAAGGGCGCCCGAGGCCATGACATGTTCGGGCCCGATCGTGTCGGTCTCGCTGTCGAAGTAGCGAAAGTTTCCGGTGGCCACGTTGACCGCGCCGAGGTTCAGCCGCGTCTCTCCGGCATTGATCCGGTCGAAGTCGACAAGCTCCAGAAGCGAGGCGCGGAGCGGTTCGGTGTCGTAGTAGCTTAGCCGGTCCGGCGGACCGGGAAAGGCCCAGCTCGGCACGATCCGCGGCCGGAACATGCCGGGCGCCCCGAACACGAGCGCCGTCGCGGCGCTTGCCGAATTGTAGGCCGCGCGAATTTGCGGATGGTCCCCGCCAGAGGGCAGCGCCCTGACATTGGCGGAGATCGCCGTCCAGAACGCCTGCAGGTGCGGCACCCGGTCCTCGGGCGCGTTCCCGGCGATGATCGCGGCGTTGATGGCGCCGATAGACGTGCCGGCCACCCAATCGGGCGCATAGCCCTCCGAATGCAACGTCTCGAACACGCCCGCCTGGTAGGAGCCGAGCGCGTCGCCGCCCTGCAGGACGAGCACCCGGTGGCGGCCATGCGGTCTCTGAACCGAATCCTTCATGACGTACTCCGTTCCCAGATGATCGCGGCCAGGAGGGCCAGGAGGATCGCGGCCGGCAGGACCGGGCCGCCGATGAGGGCGAGATGCGTCCAGATCGCGCCCGCGGCGACGAGGACGAGGAGCCATGCGCCCGGCACCAGCGTCGCGGGAAAGAGCAGCATCGCCGCGCCGAGGATCTCGAGGCCACCCACGAGGTAGGCGAAGCCGTAGCCCGTCCCCATGTTCAAGAAGATCAACAGCATCAGCGGGGCGTGGATCAGCTTGGCAGCGCCGGAGAGGGTGAAGATCCCGGCGAGCGCGTAGCGGATCAGTCCGAGGCCGAGGCGTACCCATGTCGGGCGCCTGGTCTGCGGTTGAGCGTAGGTCATGGAGGTGTCCTTTCCGTCTGGTGGCTCATTCGGCGGCGAGCGCCTCGGCCGTCTCCGCGGGCCCGTGGATCGGCATGTCCGGGTCGCCGAGACCGATCACCTCTTCCGAGGTGCTGGGATGCAGCGACATCGTGCGGCCGAGCTCGGCCTCGGTGAGGCCCGCCGAGAGCGCGACGGCGCCCATCTGAGCGGCCTCGCCGGCATGGGGACCGAAGAAGTGTATGCCGAGGAGGCGACCGTCTTTCCGGGCGACGATAGCCTTCATGAAGACGTCCTGGGGGTCGTTCGACAGGACGGCTGTGAGCATGGAGAACGCCTTGCTGCGAACCTCGAACGCTATCCCCGCGGCGGATGCCTCGGCTTCGGTCAGCCCCACCGATCCGCATTCCGGCGTCGTAAAGGTCGCCGTCGGGACGATGTCCTCGGGTTGGTCAGGCCGATGCCCCCGGATCGCGTCGATGCAGCGCCGTCCGTCCCGCACGGCCACGGGCGTCAGCATCATCGCGCCAGCGGCGTCGCCGATGGCGTGGATGCCCGGGATCGACGCCTCGCCCCAGGCATCGACCTCGACCTCGACCGCGCCGTCCGCGCCTTGCGCAACGCCCAGCTCGGCGAGGCCCAGGCCCGACGTGGCGGGCCTCCGGCCCACGGCCAGCATCACGTCGTCGAACCGGGTCGTCGTCCCATCGTCCAGCGTCAGCGTTGCGCGGGACCGGGTCGTGTCGATCGCGTCGATCCGCGTGCCCAGCCGGATATCGATGCCCTGCGCGCGCAGCGCGCGTTCGAGCCGGTCGGCGACATCGTGATCGAACCCGGCGATCAGACGATCGCCGACTTCGAACATCGTCACGGCAACGCCGAACCGGTGCAACAGGCAGGCGAACTCGGTCGCGATATAGCCGCCGCCGACGATCGCCAGGCTTTCGGGCAACGAGGCCAGGTGAAAGATGTCGTCTGACAGCAGCGCCCCTGCGGCGCCGGGCAGGTTCGGGACGAGCGGCGCGGCCCCGGTGGCGATCATGATGTCGGCGGCCTCGACGCGCCGGCCGCTGTCGGTTCGGACGACGCCCGGCAACTCGATCATCGCCCGTTCGGCGACGAGATCGACGCCCAGGGACCCGAGACGGTCGCGATGCAGGTCCGACAGGCGGCCGACCTCGCCCAGCCCTGCGCCGATGATGGCGATGTCGTATCTGTCTTTAGACAATGGTGTCGGTCATTGGGAGCCTCGGCAGGGTTCGGCGCGGCCTCGCGCGCGTGGTCCGGAAAGGCGGCGAATCCGGGAGGGGAGTGGGGGCAATCCGGAGTCGCCTTGCGGTCGTGCGCCGACAGGCCTCGCCGCGTCTCGTGTCGACACCCGGCACCCGGCACCGGGTAGCGGCGGTCGAGCGTATCGAGCGCGAGGCCGTTCTCCTCGTGGAACCGGTGCACCGGCGCCTCGATCTCCGGCTTCACGATGGCGCAGAAGCGTTGCGTCAGGCTCGCCATGCCGCAGACGGTCATCAGGTGGACCAGCTCGACCTGGGTGAAGGCGCGGGAGACGGGCTGAACGTATCTGCGCGGTGTCGTCAGCGGCGTCTGCGCGGAGAGCCAGGCGAACTTCAGTGCGGCGCGCTCCGCATCCGTGAAGGGGACATCCACGTCTGGATCACGCGCAGCATTCCATGCGTGGCGAACCCTCTCGGCGGCCTGTCCATGCCGCCCTCCGGCGATCCAGGCCAGATAGCCCTCGATGGCGGCGAGATAGTCGTGGCCGCGCGCGGTAGCCGAGACCTGCGCCATCAGGTGCTTCAGCTCCGAGGGAATCGGCGAGTGGTCGCGGTCCTGCATCACCTCGGCGTAGAAATGCGCGTGCCGGGCGCGCAGCGGCTCAGGCCAGAGCTGCATCCAGTCGGGGAAGATCCCGATCTCGGTCTGCGCATAGGGCTCGACGCCGCCGGCCTCGGCGACGATGGCGTCGTATTTCGCCATCATCTCCTCCATGCTCGGGCCGCCCTGCGGCAGGTCGTAGTCGAGATTGGTCGATGCGCGGTCCTCGCTGACGCCGTGCCGTCCAGCTTGGACGCCGGCCTTTTCGCTGGCCTCGGCCGCCCATTCCGCCTCGACCTTCACGCCGGAGAGATCGTTGAAGACGTTAAGGAAGCCGAAGGCCGAGGCAATCATGGCCGTGCCCATGATGTTGGCCTCCACGTCCTCGCGCGTCACCCGGGCCTGCGGGCGCAGGTCGCTGAGACACCCCAGCGCCTCGCCGGACACGCCGTTCGTCGTCGCATCTGCCGCGAGGTCGACCAGTGCCAGCTCGAACGGCCCGATGGGGCTCTTCTCGGGGGCGTCGCCCTTGCGGGCGGCCTCGACCATCTCGCCCATGCCGAGCGACATCTCGCCGCCCGTGGCCCTGGAATGGACCATGCAGTAATTGCAGCCATGGGCGTTGGAGGTGGAGAATGCGGCGGCCATCATCACCGGCGCGCCGAGCTGGTCCTTGCCGAGCCCGATGGCGCCCGCATTGTGGCAATAGACGAAGAGCTTGTAGGCCTCGGGCCAGTGGTGCTGGTAGTAAAAGCAATTGGGCCAGAAGCCGAAGAACTCCTTGTAGAAGCGCAGGATCGGCCAGGCTTCGGGATCGTCCGTGCGGCTGCCGTCGCTCTCGGGGATGAGGTCGCGGAGCGGCACATCTTCGGCGCCGGACGCCAGCTCCGCATCCGACAACTCGTCCAGCGGCAGCCGCCCGTGCTGGGCCCGCGCCAGGGGCGCGAGGCGACCAGCCTCTTGCAGCGCGACCACGTCGGTCGAGCCGTTCACGTGGAGATCGCCCAGAAACACCTGCGGCACGGTCGCAATCCCGGAAAGGTAGACGCTGGCATCGGCGTTGCGATCGCTCGCGGTCACGTCGATCTGCTCGTAAAGCAGCCCTTCGGCATCGAGCGCTCGCTTGGCGCGCGCGCAATAGGGGCAGTCGGGTTTGGTGAAGGCGGTGATCGGCGCCGGCATGGCATGTCCTTTCGGGTTTTCCTGTCGCTCGCGCCCAATCTACGGACTTGCGAGCGCGCAAGAAGTCGCCAGACTGGAACCCGCCGTTCCGATCGGGGAACGGCGCGACGCAACGCGAGGATCGGCCGATGACCGCCGCCAAGCCCGGGCTCGACGACTTGCATCTCTTCGATCTCGTCCGCTCGGCGGGCAGCATCAGCGCGGCCGCGCGCAGGACGGGCACGTCCAAGGCGACGTTCTCCCGCGCGCTGTCGCGGCTCGAGGCGGTGGCCGAGGCACCGCTCTTCGACCGGGTCGGCACCGGGCTGAAGCTGACCCAGGCCGGCGCGGCGCTGATCGAGGCGGCCGAGGCCGCGAGCCGGGCGCTCGGCCCGGTCCTGGCGGAGCTACACCGTCGCTACCCGGAGGTCCGCCCGCATGTCACCGTGACCGGCATGGGGCCGGACCCGCTGGCCGAGGATCTCGACGTGGTGCTGCGGCTCGGCCGCCCCGACGCGCCGTCGCTCATCGCCCGGCGGATCGTCGATGCGCCGCTCCGGCTCTACGTTTCCGCGCTCCGAGCGAGCGAGATCGACCTCGACGATCCGCAGGCCGTCGAGGCTGAGGGCCGTGTCGTGATCGACGTGCCGGGTCTCGCCCGCGACTGGGTGCTGCACGATGCGACCGGCAGGACGCTGCGCCTGCACGGGACGCCGATGGCGACCGTCGGCGATCCGACCGTGGCGCTCGGTATCCTGCGGGCGGGCCACGGCGCCGCCTTCCTGCCGTCGCTCTACGGCGAGCCGCGCGTCGAGGCGGGCGACTTCGCGCGCGCCCTGCCGGGCTTCGAGGGGCCGCGGGTCGAGATTTTCGCCGCCTTCCCCCCGCGCCGGGCCAGCGTCCCGGCGGTGCGCGTCTTCATCGATCTGTTGAGCGAGGCAGCCTGCGCGATGGCCTGACCCCGCGCGGGCTCCAGTGGCAGCGCCATTCCGTTCGCGGAACGGCGCGTTCCCGAACCGGCGCTATCCGGGATCGAACACATCCCTATTCTCTTCCGTATCTCCAGGGGCGCATCGGACTCTGATCTTGCCCCCGTTTTACCGGACACTCAGGCGGTTGCGGTTTGGGCTGCGATGAACTCGCGTGGTGAGCGCATCTTCAGCCCCGAGTGCGGGTGATTTTCATTGTATTCCTCGAACCACCCGGCGATCAATCCGAGGACGGTGGTGGCGTTTGGCAGCGGCGTAACGTTCACGTAGTCCCGCTTCAGCGTGTTGACTAAGGCCTCTGATATTCCGTTGCTTTGCGGACTCTTCACCGGGGTGAAGCAGGGTTTCAGGCCGAGCTGCCGGGCAAAGATGCGGGTGTCTTTGGCGATATAGGGCGATCCATTATCGCTGAGCATCTCGACGGAGTGCGGTGCGCGATGGCCGCCGAACCGCGCCTCCACCGCCGCCAGCATCATGTCGCGCACGTCCGACCCGCTGATGCCCATGTTCGCGACGGCGCACCAAGAGGTGATCTCGCGATCGTGGGCGTCGATGATGAACGCACCGCGGACGATGTCATCATTCCAACAAGTGAACTCAAACCCGTCCGAGCACCATCTGAGGTTCGAGCGCAAGGTCACGACCTTGCCGTTGTGGGTGCGGTCAGGCCGCTCGGTGTAGGGCCGCGCCGAAAGCAGATTCTGGGCCTGCATAATGCGGTAAACGCGCTTGTGGTTGACGGGTTCTGCGCCTGTAGCGCGCAACTGCCGGTTCAAAATGGCCGTGATGCGGCGATATCCGTAGGTCGGCCTTGCCGCCACCAGCGCGGTGATCAGCGGCACCACCGCCGCATCTTGCGCTTTGTGATAGCGCCGACGCGGCTTTGCGCTTCCTGTCAGACGCTCATGCAGGTTCGACCGGGAGACGCCCAGGGTTGCGGCCAGGGCGCTCATCGGGAACCGTCCTTCGGCTGCGACTGCGCAAGCCACGTCAGTTTTTTTGAGCGCGATTCATCCAGCGCCTCCTTGAGGATCTCGACTTTTAGCGTCTTGCGCCGAGCTGGCGCTCCAGTTCGCGGATGCGATCCTCCATCTGGCGGACGGCGCGATTGCTCGTGACGTCATCGTCCCCGGATACGGCCACAGCTCCCCCTTCCAGCATCAAACGCCGCCAACGATACAGCAGGTCCGGCGCCACGCCATTGCGGCGCGCCACGACTGAGATACTGGCGGTCTCGTCCAGCGTCTCCTCGACGATCCGCAGCTTCTCGGAAGACGACCGGCGCCGCCTGCGGCCGACATCGGTGATGATCTCAAAGTCAGACATAAGCACGTGCTAAGGGCTTTCCCTAAGCCTCCATGGCTATGCCCGAGTGTCCGGTCGAAACGGGGGCCAGTTCACGAGCCCAATGGACGACGGTTTGCGAACAGGTGTTCGTCGAGGCACTCGTCGCGGAGGCGTCCATCGAAGCTCTCGACGAAGCCGTTCTGCATGGGCTTTCCGGGCGCGATCTAGTGAAGTGGTCCCAGTTTTCCGGACAGTGCAGCGGCTGAGCTAAGGTGTATCCTGGTTCGGTTTCATGCCGCCATTTTTTGATCTCGACCTTTCCAATATGCCTCCCTTGGCGTTCGCCGTTCAAGGGCGGTATGCGGGCGTTTATCATTGTAGAACCCGATCCAGTCGCGGATCATACGGCGGGCGTGGAAGCCGTCGGTGATCTCGGTCAGGTAGATCGCTTCCTGCTTCAACGATCGCCAGAGCCGTTCGATGAAGATGTTGTCCATACAGCGTCCTCGACCGTCCATGGAGATGCGGACCCCGGCCTCGGTCAGGGTCGTGATCCAGGCCGATCCGGTGAACTGGCTGCCCTGGTCGGTGTTCATGATCTCGGGGGTGCCGAACCGCGCGATGGCGTCTTCCAACGCTTCGACACAGAAGTCGGCGTGCATCGTGTTCGACAGTCGCCAGCTCAGCACCTTACGCGTTGCCCAGTCCATGATCGCCACGAGGTAGGGGAAGCCGCGCTTCACAGGAATGAACGTGATGTCGGCACACCAGACCTGGTTGGGTCGGTCGATCTGCATCTTCCTCAGCAGATAGGGATGAACCGGGTTGGACCTGTCGCGGTTTGATGCCGCTCCTTTGATAGCATTTACTGCAACAAAGGAGACGAACTATGGGATTGAAACGGACGGACGAATTCCGCCAGGATGCGGTGCGTATTGCGCTGACCAGCGGGCTGACGCGCAAGCAGGTGGCTGATGATCTGGGCGTTGGAATGTCGACGCTGAACAAATGGATCACAGCGCATCGAGACACGAACGTGGTTTCACAAGAGGATTTGGACCTCGCCAAAGAGAATGAGCGGCTTCGACGTGAGATCCGGCTTCTCAGGGAGGAGAGGGAAATCCTAAAAAAGGCCACCCAGTTCTTCGCGGGCCTAAAGCAATGAGATTTAGGTTTGTCGAGGAACACAGGAACCATTTCCCAGCCAACCGTTTATGCAGTGTCGTTGGCGTCAGCACACGTGGCTTGCGGGCCTTCCGTAGCCGCCCTGCCAGTCGCAGACAACGATCTGATATGGTCACGCTTGCACACATCAAAGAACAGTCCCGCCTGAGCCTTGGTAGCTACGGCAGGCCGCGAATGACCGAAGAGTTGAAGGAGATCGGCCTGGACGTCGGTCATCGCCGTGTGGGCCGTTTGATGCGCCAGAACGGCATATCTGTCGTCAGAACCCGCAAACACAAGGTGACGACCGATAGCGATCACAAGTTCAATATCGCGCCGAACCTGCTGGATCGAGACTTCAACACTGATGCGCCCAACCAGAAGTGGGCCGGTGACATTAGCTATGTCTGGACCCGCGAAGGCTGGTTGTATCTGGCCGTAATCCTCGATCTGCATTCACGGCGTGTGATCGGCTGGGCCGTGAGCAACCGGATGAAACGCGACTTGGCGATCCGGGCGTTGAACATGGCCATAGCTTTTCGGGCGCCGCCCAAAGGCTGCATCCATCATACGGATCGCGGGTGGCTCTGTTGCACAAACCCGGTGAGGGATTCATGTCGTGAGTCCAGCGTGGTAGCTGGACGACATGAGCAGACCCACACCGCCAACCTACACGACCAGGAACTGGCCGGCCTATAATGAAGCGCTCAAGCGCCGTGGCTCGCTGACGATCTGGTTTGACCCAGAGATGATCTGGGATGCTGCGCCGACCGGCAAACGCGGCCGACAGCCAACCTACAGCGATACCGCCATCCAGACATGCCTGACGATGAAGGTTCTGTTTGGCATGGCGTTGCGCCAGACGACCGGGTTCGTCGAGAGCCTGTTGCGTCTGATCGGTTTGAACTGGGCGGTGCCCGACTTCAGCACGCTATCGCGCCGCCAGAAAACGCTGGCCGTGAACATCCCGTATCGTGGCTCCAACGGCCCAGTGCATCTCC
>NZ_JQEY01000021.1 GCF_000743715.1 Palleronia rufa | reverse complement strand
CCATGTCGCCGCAAACAGCGATCCAGCCCGGAGCGCGAGACGTTCGGGTTCAGGAACTCGCGAACGACGGACAGCAGGTCGTCGAGCGGCAACAGCAGAGCCTTCCGCAACGCTACGGCAACCGCCTCCTGGGCAGGGGTCAGCGTCGTCTGCAGCCTGTGCGCGGTGTGGCTGTGGTCGTGAACGCCATCCCGCTTGCGCCACTTCCAGACCGTCTGTTCGGAGATGCTGTAGCGCTCCGCAACCATCCACGCCGGCTCATCGCTCGCCTGCATCGCAGCTCTGATCCTGGGTGTCGTCGTCGCCTGCTTGTGAAGAGAGATCAGCATGATCGTCCCCCATCCCGAACCTCACGCAGAAACGACCTTGCCATGAAGAGCGCAGACCGGCGAGAGTCTATGTGATCGTCCGGGACTGAACACATAGCCTTTTCTCCGGGTTTTCAAAATAGATGGAACTGATGATGGTCTGCGCGGACCCGCTCGCCTACTCCATCTTTGCCGAAGCGATCGGCGGGCATGCGTTCTACAAGCCCCTTCGGACCGTCCTGTTCGGTATCGGCGCCGCTGCCGTGGTCATGGCGCTGGTCTCATGGGAAGCGCGGGGACGTCTGAGCGTTCCGCGATGGCTCGCTTTTCTCGGGGACGCGTCCTACGCGATCTATCTGGTGCATATCACGGCCATGGGCGTCGCCGCGCGGCTGTTGCAGATGGTCGCGTTCGACAGCTTGCCGCCCTATCTGCTTGCCATTGTGCTGTCGGCGAGTGCCGTTCTGGCCGGGGCCGTCGCACATGTTCTGGTGGAAAAACCGGTCATCGCGCTGATCCGGGGACAGATCCGGCGCAGGCGGCTGACAACTGAGCCGAGCGCGCACTGAACGGACCCCGGGGCGTTCGGGACAACCAGCGGACAGTCGCTCCGCCCCCGACGCGGTACCGCGACCGGCGCTGCCGCATACCGGGCCGTCCCGGCGCGCCGCATGTCCGGCCGGTCCCGGGCCTGCATGGGGCCTCCTGCATCGCCCCGTCGTCCGAAACCCCTCCCCCGACGGTCCCCGCAAAGGTGCAAATCCGCGCGGCCGCGCCTACCTGTAGGGCAGAAGGAGCGCCCATGACCCTCGCCCTGCCGTTCGACAACAGCTACACACGCCTGCCGGACCGCCTGTTCGCGGCCCAGCGTCCCACGCCCGTACGCGCGCCGCGCCTTCTGGCGCTGAACCGTCCGCTGGCGGCGGCGCTGGGTCTGGATCCCGACGCCCTGGCCGCGCCCGACGGCGTCGCGGCCCTGGCCGGCAACGAGGTTCCCGCCGGCGCCACGCCCATCTCCCAGGCCTATGCCGGGCATCAGTTCGGCGGCTGGGTCCCGCAGCTGGGCGACGGGCGCGCGGTCCTGCTGGGCGAACTGGCGACCGCGACAGGCCGGGTGGACCTGCAGCTGAAGGGGGCCGGACCCACGCCGTTCTCGCGCGCGGGCGACGGGCGCGCCTGGCTCGGGCCGGTGCTGCGCGAGTATCTGGTGAGCGAGGCGATGCACGCCCTCGGCATCCCCACCACCCGCGCCCTGGCCGCCGTCGCCACCGGCGAGACGGTCCTGCGCGAAGCGCCCCGTCCCGGCGCGGTCCTGACCCGGCTGGCCGCCAGCCACATCCGCGTCGGCACCTTCCAGTACCTCTACGCCCGCCAGGACACGGACGGGCTCAGCGCCCTGACCGACCATGTGATCGCCCGCCATTATCCCGACGCCGCCGGGCCCGAGGACCTGCTGGACGCGGTCATCGGCCGCCAGGCCCGGCTGATCGCGGCCTGGATGGGGGTCGGCTTCGTCCATGGCGTGATGAACACCGACAACATGTCCGTCGCCGGTGAGACCATCGACTACGGTCCCTGCGCCTTCCTGGACGGCTATCACCCCGACACGGTGTTCTCTTCCATCGACAGCTACGGGCGCTACGCCTATGCCAGCCAGCCGCGCGTGGCGGTCTGGAACCTGGCGCAGTTCGCCACGTCGCTGCTGCCGCTGATGCCCGACCGGGACGCGGCGGTAGGGCGGTTCACCGCCCTCGTCAACGGGTTCGGCGACCGTTTCCAGGCCGCGTGGCTGGCGGTGTTCCGCGCCAAGCTGGGCCTTGCGACATCCGAGGACGACGACGCCGGCCTGGCCCGGCGCCTTCTCGACATCATGGCCGCGAACCGGGACGATTTCACGCGAACGTTCCGCGGCCTTGCCGACGGCACCGCCGCCGATCACGTCACCGACCGCCCCGCGTTCGACCAGTGGTCGGCGCTGTGGTCCGCGCGGCGCACCCGCGACGGGGCCGGGCCCGCGGCCCAGGAGGCGCTGATGCGCCGCACCAATCCCGCCGTCATCCCCCGCAACCACCGCGTGGAAGAGGCCATCGCCGCCGCCACCCAGGGCGACCTCGGCCCGTTCGGCGCCCTGCACGAGGCGCTTTCGACGCCCTGGCAAGACACGCCCCCCTTTGCCGACCCGCCCGCCGCGGGCCAGGAGGTCACCGCCACCTTCTGCGGCACCTGATCGCGGCCGTCCCGCGGCCCGGCAGATCCGGACCCCCCCGGCGCGCCCACGGCCCGCGGCCCGCCCGCCCGGTGCCGGACGGTCCCATCCGCCCGGCGGCCGCGGCCGGATCGGCGTGTCGCCCCGGGCCACCGCGCCGCCGTCCCGGACGCCCCCCCCGGCGCGGGGCGCAAGCCGCGCAGGACGGACCGCCGGCCCGCCGCAAGCCGGGCGGCGCATGCACGAACGGCGCGCCCCTCCGGACGCGCCCTGCCCCGACGCCCCCCGGGGCCTACGCCTATTCGGTGACGGTCACGCGCTCCATGACGTCGGGCGTGCCGGAGACGCTGCCCGAACGGCCGTCGCCACGCTTGATCGCGTCCACGATCTCCATGCCGGAGGTCACCTCGCCCACCACGGTGTATTGCCCGTTCAGATGCGGCGCCGCGTCGAACATGATGAAGAACTGCGAATTGGCGCTGTCCACCGACGCGCCGGAGCGGGCCATGCCCACGGTGCCGCGCTCGAACGGCAGGTCGGAGAACTCCTGCGCCAGGTCCGGCAGGTCCGATCCCCCGGTCCCCGCCCGGCTCAGGTCGGCGCCCGCGACGCCGTATTGCACGTCTCCCGTCTGGGCCATGAACCCGTCGATCACCCGGTGGAACACCACCCCGTCGTAGGCGCCGCGCTCGGCCAGGTCGGTCAGCCGCGCGACATGCTCGGGGGCCACGTCCTCGAACAGCTCCACATGGACCGTGCCGGAGGTGCCGCCGGAAATCTCTATGTCCAGCCCGGTGGCCAGGGCGGGGCCTGCCGCAACGGCAAGCAGCAGGGCCAGGCTACGCATCGGCGGCCACCTTCACCGACAGCATCCGGTCGGGATCGGCGGGCGGCTCTCCGCGCGCCAGCTTGTCGACATGGTCCATGCCCTCGATCACCCGGCCATAGACCGTGTACTGCCCGTTCAGGAAATGGTTGTCGCCGAAGTTGATGAAGAACTGCGAATTGGCCGAATTCGGGCTGGACGAGCGCGCCGCCCCCAGCGTGCCCCGGTCGTGCGGGATCTTGGAGAACTCCGCCGGCAGGTCCGGCATGTCCGACCCGCCGGTGCCGGCCATGCGGATGTTGAAGTCCTTTTCGGCATTCCCGTTCGACACGTCGCCGGTCTGCGCCATGAAGCCCTCGATCACGCGGTGGAACACCACGTTGTCATAGGCGCCCGCACGGGCCAGCTCCTTCATGCGCGCGGAATGTTCCGGCGCGACCTTGGGCATCAGCTCGACGACGACGCGGCCGTCCTTCAGCTCGATGATGACGGTGTTCTCCGGGTCGGTGATCTCGGCCATGGTGCCTCCTGCTCTGGGCGGTTTGCGTCGGCGGGACCCTAGGGCGCCCATGCGCCGGTGGAAAGGCCCGCTCGCTTGCGCGTGCGCGCGGATCGCGCGATGAACGACCGGCAAGACAACCGAAAAGGGGCCTGACATGGGCTGGAAGACGCTGGACGACATGAACCTGGACGGCAAGCGCGTCCTGACCCGCGTGGACCTCAACGTGCCGGTGGAGAACGGAAAGGTCACCGACGCCACCCGGATCGAACGCATCGTGCCCACGGTCCGCGACATCCTGAAGGGCGGCGGAACGCCGATCCTGCTGGCCCATTTCGGCCGCCCCAGGGGCAAGCCGGATCCCGGCCTGTCCCTGCGCCAGGTCGTCCCGGCGCTGGAACGCGCCCTGGGCCGCGAGGTGACCTTCGTCGAACGTCCCAACCCCCGGGACCTCGCCGCCCTGCCCGCCGACAGCGTGGTGCTGGTCGAGAACACGCGCTTTTCCCCCGAAGAAGAGGCGAACGGCGACGCGATGGCCGATTTCCTCGCCTCGCTCGGCGATCTCTACTGCAACGATGCGTTCTCCGCCGCGCATCGCGCCCATGCCTCCACCGAAGGGATCGCCCGCCGCCTGCCCGCCTTCGCCGGCCGCCTGATGGCCGAAGAGCTGCGCGCGCTGGAGGCCGCGCTGGGCAAACCGGACCGCCCGCTGATGGCGGTGGTCGGCGGCGCCAAGGTCTCGACCAAGCTCGACCTTCTGGCCAACCTGGTGCGCAAGGTGAACCATCTGGTGATCGGCGGCGGCATGGCCAATACCTTCCTGGCCGCCCAGGGGCTCGACGTGGGCAAGAGCCTGGCCGAGCACGACATGGCCGACACCGCGCGCCAGATCCTGACCGACGCGGACGAGGCGGGGTGCGGGATCATCCTGCCCCACGATGTCGTCGTCGCGCGGGAGTTCCGGGCCGGCGCCGAAAGCCAGACCGTCGCCGCCACCGCCTGCCCGCCCGACGCGATGATCCTCGACACCGGGCCGGACAGCGTGCGGCGGATCGTCCGGACCATGGACGGCTGCCGCACGCTGGTCTGGAACGGACCGCTCGGCGCGTTCGAGATCGCGCCCTTCGACGCCGCCACCAACGCCGCCGCGTCCCATGCCGCGGAGCGCACCCGCGACGGACGGCTCGTGTCGGTGGCGGGCGGCGGCGACACGGTCTCGGCGCTGAACCGGGCGGGCGCGGCGGAGGGATTCACCTACGTCTCCTCGGCCGGGGGGGCGTTCCTGGAGTGGATGGAGGGCAAGACCCTGCCCGGCGTCGCGGCGCTCGGCGGGTGACGCCCGGCGACGCGGCGGCGGCGGTGCGGGCGTTCTGGGCCGCCATGGGCACCAACGACTTCGCCGCCGCCGCCCGCCACCTGGCGCCGGAGGCCGTGGTGGTCATGCCCCTGAGCGGGGAGATGATCGTCGGACCCGACGCCGTCGCGGCCTTCAACGCCGCCTACCCCGCCACCGGGCGCTGGCGCTTTGACATCCGCAAGCTGGTGGCCGCTGCCGATGAGGTCGTGACCGACGTGGCGGTCTCGGACGGCCGGCGCACCGACCGCGTCATCAGTTTCTTCACGCTCCGCGACGACCGGATCGCCCGCATCGTCGAATACTGGCCCGAACCCACGCCGGTCCCCGCGGACCGCCCCCGTGCCGCCCCGATCCCGGACGGGTGGAACGTCCACGGGCCCCTGCCGGATCCGCGGTCCACCCCGTGACCGGGTCCCGCGCGCTGATCACCGGCGCGTCGCGGGGGCTGGGCGCGGCCTTCGCCCGGATCGCGGCGGCGGACGGCTGCGATCTGGTCCTGTCCGCCCGCACCCGGCCCGACCTGGACCGCATGGCCCACGCGCTTCGGACCCTGCACGGCATACAGGTCCAGGTTGTGGCCTGCGATCTGTCGGAACCCGGCGCGGCGGAGCGTCTGTGGGCCGCCGCGGGGCCTGTGGATATCCTTGTGAACAACGCCGGACTGGGCGGGTCGGGCGACGTCGCCCGGCGCGATACCCGCGCGCGGGACGGGCAGATGATCGCCGTCAACTTCGTGGCCGCCGCGACCCTGGCCAAGCTGGCCGCGGCGTCGATGATCGCCCGCGGACAGGGCCGGATCCTCAACGTGGTCTCCCTTGCCGGGTTCCTGCCGGGGCCCAACATGGCGGTCTATTTCGCCACCAAGGCGGGGATGCGCTCCCTGTCCGAGGCGCTCTGGCAGGAGACCCGCGGCCGTGGCGTCACCGTCACCGCGCTCTGCCCCGGTCCTGTGGACACGGATTTCTTCGCCGCCGGGGGTCTGGGCGGCGGACGGGCCATGCTGCCGGCCGGCCGCGTGGCGCGGGACGGCTGGGACGCGATGCACAGGGGTCGCCGCGTGGTTGTGCCGGGCCGGCGCTACAGGGCGGTCGCGCTGCTCTGCGGCCTGTTGCCGCGCGCGCTGCTGCTGCCGCTGGCCGCGCGGGTGCTGAACCATCGCCCCGCCCGTCGTACACCGCGTTAGCGCAAAGGGTTTGCCACCGGCCCGCCGGGCGAATAACCCATGCCCGACCCGGAGCCACCCAGAGCCACCCAGAGCCACCCAGAGCCACCCAGAGCCAAAAGGAGCGCAGCATGAAAGCGTCGCGGACAGTCCAGCAGATCATCTCGAAATATGAGGGCGACACGCCCGGCGTGAAGGGCAAGCTCTGCCAGATGCTCATGCACGGCCGCCTCAGGGGCACCGGCAAGATGATCATCCTGCCCGTGGACCAGGGGTTCGAGCACGGGCCCGCGCGCACCTACGCGCCCAACCCGCCGGCCTACGATCCGCATTACCACTACCAGCTGGCCATCGACGCCGGCCTGAACGCCTTCGCCGCCCCGCTGGGGATGCTGGAGGCCGGCGCCGACACCTTCGCCGGCCAGATCCCCACGATCCTCAAGATGAACTCGGCCAACTCGCTGATGTCGGACACCGCCGGCAAGGATCAGGCGGTCACCGCCTCCGTGGACGACGCGCTGCGCCTGGGCGCCACGGCGATCGGCTTCACCATCTACCCCGGCTCCGACCAGCAGCTGAACATGTACGAGGAGATCGTGGAGCTGCGGCGAGAGGCCGCGTCGGTCGGCATCCCCACCGTGATCTGGTCCTACCCGCGCGGAGAAGCCGTGTCCAAGGACGGTGAGACGGCGGTCGACGTGGCCGCCTATGCCGCCCAGATCGCGGCGCTGATCGGCGCGCACATCATCAAGATCAAGCTCTCCACCGACCACCTGGAGGTGCCTGAGGCCAGGAAGGTGTTCGAGGCGCAGAAGATCGACATCTCGACCCAGGCGGCCCGCGTCGCCGAATGCATGCGCTCGGCCTTCGACGGGCGGCGGATCGTGGTCTTTTCCGGCGGCGCCAAGAAGGGTGAGGATTCCATCTACGACGACGCCCGCGCGATCCGCGACGGCGGCGGCAACGGCTCGATCATCGGGCGCAACTCGTTCCAGCGCGAGCGCTCGGAGGCGCTGGCGATGTTCGACAAGCTGGTGGCGATCTACAAGGGCAAGGACTGACCGGCCCCGGCGCGGGGGGGGGCAATAAATCGGCCACACTCCGCGCAGAGGACGGCTCCGGGGCGGATCGGCAATTCCCTTCGCGCCCCGGCTTTGCCATCCTGCCGCCGGACCCCTGAAAGGGGCACCGTTCAACAGGCGGACCGGACAGGCATGACCCACAGAGAAAAACGCCCCGCGCTCGGCCTGGGGATCTACGTCGCCCTGACGGTGCTGGCCGGGCTCTATTTCACCTTTGCCAGCGTGCAGGGAGACTACGGCCTGCTGCGCCGCATCCAGATCGACGCAGAGGGCGACATCCTGGCCGCGCAACTGGACACGCTGCGCGCGGAAGTGGCCGCCTACCGCAACAAGACCCGCCGCCTGTCGGACGATTACCTCGACCTCGACCTGCTGGACGAGCAGACCCGCGACGTGCTGGGCTATGTCCGCGCCGATGAGATCGTCCTGCGCTGACGCTCAGTGCAGCGCCGCATCCAGATCGACGCGGAGGGCGACATCCTGGCCGCGCAACTGGACACGCTGCGCGCGGAAGTGGCCGCCTACCGCAACAAGACCCGCCGCCTGTCGGACGACTACCTCGACCTCGACCTGCTGGACGAGCAGACCCGCGACGTGCTGGGCTATGTCCGCGCCGATGAGATCGTCCTGCGCTGACGCTCAGTGCAGCGGAAATTCGCCCGTCACATGCCGCCATTCGCCGGGCGCGATCATCTTGCGATGGGTGAAGCGCACGGAATGCAGCGGCCCGTCGATCTCCTTCTGCCAGAACTCCACGAAGCCCAGCAGCCTGGGATGGTCCGGCGCGATGTCGTAGTCCTGCCACAGAAAGCAGTTCAGCACATGCGTGTAATCGGGCATCCGGTAGAAGAATTCCGCCGTGGTCAGCCCGTATCCCTTCAGCATCATCTCGGTCTCGGTCATCGCCGTTCCTCGTGTCCGCGACACCCCCTGGACACGACCTTGCCACGTCAAAGTTAAAAATCAACGAAAACAGTATGTTGTCACTCACGGGCCCTGGCTGCCAGCGACACGCCTTCGCATTGCCCCCAGGGGTCGTGTCGGGGTATAGTCCGGCCGGCAAGATCTGCGATTTTCTAGCATAAAGGCGGCCCCGGTGTCAGACACCCCAGACCCCCCCCAGGCGCTGGACGGCGACGGACCGGAACGGCCGCGCCACGACGGCCCGACCATCGACATCTCCGATGAGATGCGCGCGTCGTTCCTGGACTACGCCATGTCGGTCATCGTCTCCCGCGCGATCCCGGACCTGCGCGACGGGCTGAAGCCGGTGCACCGCCGGATCCTCTATGCCATGCATGAGGCCGGCAACACCCACGACAAGGCCTACCGCAAGTCCGCCCGCCCCGTGGGCGACGTCATGGGCAAGTACCACCCGCACGGCGACAGCGCGATCTACGAGGCGCTGGTGCGGATGGCGCAGGACTTCTCCATGTCCCTGCCGCTGCTGGACGGGCAGGGCAACTTCGGCTCCATGGACGGCGACAACCCCGCCGCCATGCGCTACACCGAAGTGCGCATGGACCGCCCCGCACAGTCCCTCCTGGCCGATATCGAAAAGGAGACGGTGGACTTCCAGGACAATTACGACGGCAAGGACCGCGAACCCACGGTCCTGCCGGCGCGCTTTCCCAACATGCTGGTCAACGGCGCGGGCGGCATCGCCGTCGGCATGGCCACCAACATCCCGCCCCACAATCTGGGAGAGGTCATCGACGGCACGCTGGCGCTGATCGACGACCCGGACCTGTCCACGGAGGCGCTGATGGAGATCATCCCCGCCCCGGACTTTCCCACCGGCGGGATCATCCTGGGCCGCTCCGGCGCCCGCAAGGCCTATCTTGAGGGCCGCGGATCGGTCATCATCCGCGCCCGCACCCGGATCGAGGAAATCGCCCGCGGCCGTGAGGCCATCGTCCTCGATGAGATCCCCTATCAGGTGAACAAGGCCAGCCTGGTCGAACGGATCGCGGATCTGGCCAAGGAAAAGAAGCTCGAAGGCATCTCCGCCGTGCAGGACGAATCCGACCGGGTCGGCGTGCGGGTGGTGATCGAACTGAAAAAGGACGCCACCGCCGACGTGGTGCTGAACCAGCTGTTCCGATTCACCCCGATGCAGACGTCCTTCGGCTGCAACATGCTGGCGCTGCACGGCGGCCGGCCGGAGCAGCTGACCCTGCGCGACTTCCTCACCCATTTCATCGCCTTCCGGGAAGAAGTCGTCGCCCGCCGCACCGCCCATGAGCTGCGCCGCGCCAGAGAGCGCGCCCATGTGCTCTGCGGTCTCGCCGTGGCGGTGTCCAACGTCGATGAGGTGGTCGCCACCATCCGCGCCTCCGCCGATGCGCCCGAAGCCCGCGCGAAGCTCATGGAACGCCGCTGGCCCGCGGCCGAGATCGCGCCCTTCATCCGGCTGATCGACGACCCCAGCCACACCATGAACGACGACGGCACCTACAACCTGTCAGAGGCCCAGGCCCGCGCCATCCTGGAGCTGCGGCTGCAACGGCTGACCCAGCTGGGCGTCAAGGAAGTCACCGATGAGCTGGAAGAGCTTGCCGGCAAGATCAAGGACTTCCTCGACATCCTGCGCTCGCGCGACCGGATCATGGCCATCATCTCCGCCGAGCTGCGCGAGGTGAAGGACCAGTTCGCCGTCCCCCGCCGGACCGAGATCGTCGACTGGGCCGGCGACATGGAGGACGAGGACCTCATCGAGCGTGAGGACATGGTCGTGACCGTCACCGCCACCGGCTACATCAAGCGCACGCCGCTGGCCGAATTCCGCTCCCAGCGGCGCGGCGGCAAGGGCCTGTCGGGCATGGCCACCAAGGATGAGGACGTGGTGACCACCCTGTTCGTGGCCAACACCCACACGCCGCTTCTCGTGTTCACCACCGATGGCATGGCCTACAAGCTCAAGACCTGGCGCCTGCCGCTGGGCGGGCGGACCGCGCGCGGCAAGGCCATGGTCAACGTGCTGCCCATCGCCCAGGGCGTCTCGATCGCCGCGATCATGCCCGTGGACCGCCCGGAAGAGGACTGGGACGAGCTACAGATCGTCTTCGCCACCTCCGCCGGCACGGTGCGCCGCAACAAGCTGTCGGATTTCACCAACGTCAACCGCGCCGGCAAGATCGCCATGAAGTTCGAGGCCGAGAACGAGGGCGTGCGGCTCATCAACGCGCGCATCGCCTCTCCCGACGAGGACGTGATGCTGGTCACGGCGGGCGCGCGCGCGATCCGCTTCCCCTCCACCGATGTGCGGGTGTTCAACTCCCGCGCGTCGCTGGGCGTGCGCGGCATCCGCCTGGCCGCCGGGGACAGCGTCGTGTCCATGGCCGTCATCCGCCATTTCGAGGCCAGCCCCCAGGAGCGGACCACCTACCTCAAGATGCGCCGCGCCATGGCCGGGCTGACCGAGGAGCCGGAGGCCGACGAGGACGAAGAGACCGCGACCGAGGCGACCGAGTTCACCCAGGAGCGCTACGCGGAGATGTCGGCGGCCGAGGATCTGATCCTGACCGTCACCGCGCAGGGCTCCGGCAAGCTGTCGTCCAGCCACGACTACCCGGTGCGGGGCCGCGGCGGACAGGGGGTCATGGCCATGGACAAGGCGATGCGCGGCGGCCCCCTGGTCGCGTCCTTCCCGGTGGACATGGACGACCAGATCATGCTCGCCACCTCCCGCGGTCAATCGATCCGCGTGCCCATCGACGGCATCTCCTTCCGCTCGCGCGGAGCGGGTGGCGTGAAGGTGTTCGACACCGGCAAGGATGAAGAGGTCGTGACCGTCGCCTGGATCGCGGAGCAGAACGGCGACGATCTGGCCGATGGGGCCGCGGGCGACCCAGCACCCGACGCGTGACGGACGAAATGGCCCGAAAACGGACGCAGGACGTTCGAAACGGCCGATAGAATGACTCGCGGCGTACGCGACGGGACCCTGTTTCGTACAAGGCCGCTCTGAAAGGACGCGTGATGGACAAGCGACTGCATATCGTCGGCGGCGGCATGGCCGGGTCAGAGGCCGCGTGGCAGGCGGCGGGTCTCGGCCTCGACGTGGTGATCCACGAGATGCGCCCCGCCGTGGGCACCTTCGCCCACCGCACCGGCGATCTGGCAGAGATGGTCTGCTCGAACTCCTTCCGCTCCGACGACCATGAGCAGAACGCCGTGGGCCTGCTGCACTGGGAGATGCGCCAGGCCGGCGGGCTGATCATGGACATGGCCGACCGCCACCGCCTGCCGGCCGGCGGTGCGCTGGCCGTGGACCGCGACGCCTTCGCACGGGCGGTAACAGAGCGTCTCCGTGCGCACCCGAAGATCACCGTGGAAGGCTCTGAAATCACGCATCTTCCGCAGGACGGCCACTGGATCTTCGCCACCGGGCCCCTGACCTCCGGCGCGCTGGCAGAGGCGATCCGCGCAGAGACCGGCGCCGACAGCCTCGCTTTCTTCGACGCCATCGCGCCCATCGTCCATTTCGATTCCATCGACATGTCGCGGGCCTGGATGCAGTCCCGCTACGACAAGGGCGCGACAGAGGAAGAGCGCACCGCCTACATCAACTGCCCCATGGACCGCGACCAGTACGAGGCCTTCGTCGACGCGCTCCTGTCCGCCGAAAAAACCGAATTCAAACAAGGGGAAACGGCCGCCTACTTCGACGGCTGCCTGCCCATAGAGGTGATGGCCGAACGCGGACGCGAGACCCTCCGCCACGGACCCATGAAACCCGTCGGCCTGACCAATCCGCACCAGCCGCAGGTCAAGGCCCATGCCGTCGTGCAACTGCGCCGCGACAATGCGCTGGGCACGCTCTACAATATCGTCGGCTTCCAGACCAAGATGAAGTACGGTGCGCAAACCGATGTTTTCCGCATGATTCCAGGCTTGCAAGATGCCCGTTTCGCGCGGCTCGGCGGGATCCACCGCAACACGTTCCTGAACGCGCCGACGCTGCTGGACGCGCATCTCCGCCTGCGCTCCCGGCCCAACATCCGCTTCGCCGGCCAGATCACCGGGGTCGAGGGCTATGTCGAATCCGCCGCCATGGGTCTGCTCGCCGGCCGCCTCGCCGCCGCGGAGATCCGCGGCACGGCCCTGCCGCCCGTACCGCCGACCACCGCCACCGGCGCGCTGGTCACCCACATCACCGGCGGCGCCGACGCCAGGACGTTCCAGCCCATGAACGTGAATTTCGGACTGTTTCCGCCGGTCGATCTGAAGGGCGGCCGCCGCAACCGGCCCGCCCGCTACAAGGCCTATACCGACCGCGCCAAGGCCGACTGGCGGGCGTGGCTCACCCCGGTGTCCGAACCGGCGTGATCACCCGCTTCGCGCCGTCGCCGACAGGCCCGCTGCACCTGGGGCACGCCTTTTCGGCCATGGTGGCCCATGACATGGCGCGGAACGGCGGCACCTTTCTGCTGCGGATCGAGGATATCGACCGATCCCGCGCCAGATCCCATTGGGAACAGGCGATATTCGACGACCTGGCCTGGCTCGGCCTTGGCTGGCCGCGTCCCGTGATACGCCAGTCGGAACGCCTGCCGGCCTATCGCGCCGCGCTTGCCCGCCTGCGCGATATGGGCCTGACCTATGCCTGCACCTGTACCCGGCGCGACATCGCCGAAGCCGCATCGGCGCCGCAAGAGGGCGCGACCCACGGTCCCGACGGGCTCATCTATCCGGGCGCCTGCAAGCACGCGGGCCATGGGGATTCCGGCGCCGCGATACGCCTTCACATGGACCGCGCCCTGACCCTGACGGGGGACATCGCCTACCGGGAGACCGCAGGCAGCCACCGCACGGTGACCCGCAGCGCGCAGGAGATGATCGACGGCATCGGCGACATCGTCCTTGCCCGCCGCGACATGGGCACGAGCTATCATCTGTCGGTCACCGTGGACGACGCCGCACAGGGGGTGACCTGCGTCACCCGGGGGGCGGACCTGGCCGACGCGACACCGATTCACGTTTGCCTCCAGCGGCTTCTGGGCCTTTCCTCACCGGCGTATCACCACCATCGCCTGATCCGCGACGATGCCGGGAAACGCCTGGCCAAGCGCGACGATGCCCGCGCCATCGCGGCCTACAGGGCGGAAGGCGTCAGCCCCGCCGACCTGCGGCGCCTGGTCGGCCTCAGCCCTCCGGGGCCATGATCTCGACCTCTTCGCCGTCCCTCAGTGCGGTGTAGAAACAGCTCCGCCGGTTCGTGTGGCAGGCCGGTCCCTCCTGCCGGACCAGGAGCAGCAGGCAATCCCGGTCGCAGTCGACGCGCATCTCGACAAGGTGCTGCAGGTGCCCGCTGGTCTCTCCCTTGACCCAGAACGCCCGCCGCGAACGGCTCCAGTAGGTCACCCGACCGGTGGCGAGGGTGCGCTCCACCGCCTCGCGCGTCATCCAGGCCAGCATGAGCACCTCCGCCGTCCCGTGGTCCTGGGCGATGGCGGGCACCAGGCCGTTCGGGTCGTATCTGAGCGTCGCGGGATCGAACGTCATCATTGGGCCTTTCGGAGGTCTTTGCGCCGGCGGCGGGCAGCCCTATCTAGGGGCAACGACCGCAAAGGAAAAGTCATGGCCGACAGCGACCTCATCAAGCTCTACTCCGGGCGGATCCTGGAGCTCGCCGCGGCGATCCCGCTGGCGCAGCGACTGGAAAATCCGCAGGCCAGCGTCAAGAAGCGCTCGCCGCTGTGCGGATCGACCGTCGCGGTTGATCTCGATGTGGAGGACGGGCGCGTGGTGCGGTTCGGACAGGACGTGAAGGCCTGCGCGCTTGGACAGGCCTCGGCCGCGGTGGTCGGCGGCGCGATCCTGGGCCGCACCCGGGCCGAGCTGGAGCGGGCGAGAGACGAGCTGCGCGCGATGCTGAAGTCGGACGGCCCGGTTCCCGCGGCCCCCTTCGAGGGGCTGGAAGTGCTGCTGCCGGCGCGGGACTACAAGAACCGCCATGCCTCCATCATGCTGGCGCTGGACGCGGCGAACGAGGCGTTCCGTCAGGCCGAGGACGCGCGTTCCCACGCCTGACCGGACGAAAAAAACCGCCGCGCATCCGACTGGATGGCGGCGGTGGAGTGGCGCAGAGACGATCGGGACCGAGGCAGATCCTGACCGAGGGCCGCAGCGGTGCCGGGCGGGCGGGACGGCCCTCATGCGCAGGCAGAAATCGTCACAAAAGCGGCAGGTACAGGGACCCGACAAGGATCACGGTCAGCGCAAGACATCCCAGGATATCCTCTGCCAAGCAGTCGAATCGTTCGAAGTGTTTCTTGACCCGCTGTCGCATCGCATCCTCCATCCTCTTTCGTTACTCATTTGTTCACACTTTATTCACCATCTTGCAAGAACTTTCTGTGAACATCTGGAATGTCTATCCCGCCCGGATCAAGCCGATGGCCCGGTCCTGCTCCATCAGCCACAGCAGCACCCGCGCGGCCTGTCCACGCGGTCCGTTCAGGCGCGGATCGCCGTCCAGAAGCCGCCGCGCGTCGGCCTGCGCGGTCGCCATCAGGCCGGCCTGCCGCTCCAGGTCGGCGATCCGGAAACGCGGCAGGCCCGATTGCGCGTGCCCCAGAACGTCCCCCGCCCCGCGCATGGCCAGGTCTTCCTCGGCGATGCGGAACCCGTCCTCGGTCTCTCGCAGGATCTCCAGGCGGCGGCGACCGCTTGCGGTCAGGTCGGCGCCGTAGATCAGCAGGCAGGTCGATTCGGCGGTGCCGCGCCCGACCCGGCCCCGCAACTGATGAAGCTGCGCCAGTCCGAACGCCTCAGCGCGTTCAATTACCATGATGGATGCGTTGGGCACGTTCACGCCGACCTCGATCACCGTCGTCGCCACCAGCACCCCCGTGCCGCCGGAGACGAACCGCGCCATGGCGGCGTCCTTTTCCGCCGGCGGCATCTGACCGTGGACCAGCCCGACGGCATCGCCCAGGACGGCGCGCAGGTGCCGGAAACGGTCCTCGGCCGCGGCAAGGTCGGTGATCTCGCTTTCTTCGACCAGCGGACAGACCCAGTAGGCCTGCCGCCCCTCGGCAACCGCCTGCCGGAGCCGTTCCACCACCTCGTCATAGCGGGCAGAGGTGACCAGCGCCGTGCGGACAGGCGTCCGGCCGGGCGGCTTTTCATCCAGCACGGAGACGTCCATATGACCGTATTGCGCAAGGCTGAGCGAGCGCGGAATCGGCGTCGCGGTCATCACCAGCATGTCGGTCCGCGCGCCCTTGCGTCCCAGCTCCAGCCGCTGGCTGACGCCGAAACGGTGCTGTTCGTCCACGACGGCAAGCCGCAGATCCGCGAACACCACGTCGCCGGAGAACACCGCGTGCGTGCCGACCAGGATCTGGATGTCGCCCGCACCCAGGGCCGCCAGCTTTGCCGCGCGTTCCGCCCCCTTGTCGCGACCGGTGAGGATTTCCAGCACCACGCCGGCGCGTTCGGCCAAGGGGTGCAGCCCCTCAAGGTGCTGGCGCGCCAGAATCTCGGTCGGGGCCATCAGCGCGCCCTGCCCGCCCGCCTCGACCGCGGCCAGCAGCGCCATGAACGCCACCAGGGTCTTGCCGGACCCCACATCACCCTGCAGCAGCCGGCCCATCCGCCGGTCGGACGCCATGTCCGCGACAATCTCCGCGATGGCCCGTTCCTGCGCCCCGGTCGGCGCGTAGCCGAGCGTCGCGCGCACCTTGCCGCTGAGCCGGCCGTCCGGGCGCGATGCCCGTCCCCTGACGGCCGTCCGTTCGGCGCGGATCAGCGCCAGGGTCAGCTGGTGGGCGAAGAGCTCGTCATAGGCCAGCCGCGCCCGCGCCGGTGCCTGGGCGGACAGATCCGCATCCGACGCGGGCGCATGGGCTGCGGCCACGGCATCCGACCATCCCGGCCAGCCCTCCCGCGCCAGCAAGCCGGGGTCGATCCATTCGGCCAAGGTGGGGGCGATCGCCACGGCCTCCTTGGCGGCGCGGGACATGACACGCTGGGACAGGCCGGCGGTCAGGGGATAGACCGGCTCGAACGGCGGGATCTCCGCCGCCTCCTCGACCGGCAGGACGTGGTCGGGATGCACCATCTGGGCGATCCCGTCGAAAAGCTCCACCCGGCCGGACACCAGACGCCGGGCGCCCGTGGGCAGCGCCTTTTGCAGCCAGTCGCCGCGAGCGTGAAAAAAGACCAGCTGGAAACCCGTCTCCGCGTCCTCGACCTCGACCCGGGCGGGACCGCGACCGGCGGACGGACGATGGCGGACCACCGTCACCTCAACCGTGGCCGTGGCGGGGGGCGTCACCTCGCGGATCGATGCGCGGCGGCGGCGGTCAATCCCGGAATGGGGCAACGTGAACAGAAGGTCGCGCGGCGTCAGGATCTTCATCTGCTCGAAGAGCTGCGCGCTCTTCTTGCCGACGCCCCGCAGGTTGACCAGTTCCGCAAACAGCGGCCAGAGCGGTTCGGGGCGGCTCATCCGTCCCCGATGAGCGAGAGCCAGCCATCCTCATCCAGCGTTTCGATGCCGAGTTCCGCCGCCTTTCGGGCCTTCGACCCCGCCCCCGGACCGGCCACCAGCAGGTCGGTGCGCGCCGAGACCGACCCCGAGACCTTGGCGCCGAGCGATTCGGCCCGCGCCTTGGCCTCGGCCCGCGTCATCTTTTCGAGCGTGCCGGTGAAAACGACCGTCTTGCCGGCGACGGGGCTGCCTTCGGTCGCGGGACGCGCGGCGTCTTTGATCTCCAGATGGGCAATGAGCCGCTCCATGGAGGCACGCTCTGCCCCTTGCGCGAAGGTGGTCACCAGCGACGTCGCCAGCACCTGGCCCACGCCGTCGATGGCCAGCAGATCCTCCCAGGCCGGTCCGCCGCGATCCGCCGCGGCGCTCATGGCGGTTTCGAACGCGTCCCAGCTGGCGTAGCGGCGCGCCAGAAGACGGGCGTTGGTCTCGCCCACATGGCGGATCCCGAGGGCGAAGATCAGCCGGTCGAGCGGAACCGTGCGGCGCCGGTCGATGGCGGCAAAGAGGTTGCGGGCCGATGTTTCCCCCCACCCTTCGCGGTTCTTCAGCTGGGTCGGCCGGCCGGGGCCGTGACGGTCCCGGAGGGTGAAGATGTCGGCAGGCTCCCGGATCCAGCCGTCGGCGTAGAGTTCCTCGACCAGTTTCGCGCCCAGCCCCTCTATGTCGAAGGCGGCGCGAGAGACGAAGTGCTTGAGCTGTTCGACAGCCTGCGCCGGGCAGATCAGCCGGCCGGAACAGCGGCGTACAGAATCGCCTTCATCGCGCAGCGCGTCGGAGCCGCATTGCGGGCAGAGCGCCGGAAACTCGAAGGGCTGCGTGCCGTCGGGCCTGGCCGAAAGGTCCACGTCGGCGATCTTGGGGATGACGTCGCCGGCGCGATAGACCTGGACCCGGTCGCCTTCACGAATGTCGCGGCCGCCGCGGATCGGAGCGCCGCGCGCGTCGCGGCCGGCGATGTAGTCCTCATTGTGCAGCGTCGCGTTCGACACGACCACCCCGCCGACCGTCACCGGAGTCAGCCGTCCGACGGGGCTGAGCGCGCCGGTACGGCCGACCTGGATCTCGATTTTTTCGAGCCGGGTCCAGGCCAGCTCGGCCGGGAACTTGTGCGCGATGGCCCAGCGCGGCGTTGTCGCGCGCAGGCCGAGCCGGCGTTGCAGCGCAAGGTCGTTCACCTTGTAGACGATCCCGTCGATATCGTAGCCAAGTCCCGCCCGCTCCGCGGCGATGCGGTCGTGATAGGCGGTCATGGCCTCGGTCGTGTCGACGGTGACGGTCAGCGGATTGGTGGCAAAGCCCAGGCCGCGCAATCGCTCGACCGCGCCCAACTGGCTGTCGGCCAGGGGCGCCGAGACCTCGCCCCAGGCATAGGCGAAGAACCGCAGCGGGCGGCTTGCGGTGATTGCGGGGTCGAGCTGGCGAAGCGACCCGGCGGCGGCGTTGCGGGGGTTGGCGAAGGTCCGGGTGCCGGCGGCCTCCGCACGCGCGTTCAGCGCCGCGAAATCGGGATGGGAGATGTAGACCTCACCCCGGACTTCCAGAACGTCCGGCGCGCCGTGGATCCGTGCGGGGATGTCGTCGATGGTGCGGGCATTCGCGGTAACGTTCTCGCCCACCGCGCCGTCGCCGCGCGTGGCGGCCTGGACAAGCTGGCCATCCTCATAGCGGAGCGACAGCGACAGGCCGTCGATCTTCGGTTCGGCAGTAAAGGTCAGCGGCGCAGCGGGCTCCAGCCCCAGATAGCTGCGGACGGAACGGATGAAATCGGCAACATCCTCCGCGTCGAAGGCATTGCCCAGGGACAGCATCCGCTGGGCATGGCGCACCTTGGCAAAGCCCGGCGACGGCGACGCGCCGACCCGGTCCGACGGAGAGTCGTCGCGTTTGAGATCGGGAAACCGTGCCTCTATCGCGGCGTTGCGCCGTTTCAGCCGGTCGTATTCGGCATCCGACAGTTCGGGCGCGTCATCCCGGTGGTAGGCGGCATTGGCGGCGGCGATCAGCCCCGCGAGCCGTTCGAGCTCTTCCGCGGCCGCCTTGCGGTCCAGCGATTCGATCGCCGTATCCTCCGCCGTCCCGCTCACATCCACCTCGTCCGGCTGGTCGTGAGCGTTGTTCTAGGGCCCCTGCCCCGGCCCGTCCAGCCGGGGTCAGCCGGCCTTTGCGACCGGCAGCGCTGCGGGCGCGGTCTCGGCCTCCGGATCGCGCAGCACGTAGCCGCGGCCCCAGACGGTTTCGATGTAATTCGCGCCTTCTGTGGCCTGGCTGAGCTTTTTGCGCAACTTGCAGATGAAAACATCGATGATCTTGAGCTCTGGCTCATCCATGCCGCCGTAGAGATGGTTCAGAAACATCTCCTTGGTCAGCGTGGTGCCCTTGCGCAGGCTCAGGAGTTCGAACATCTGGTATTCCTTGCCGGTGAGATGCACCGGCTGACCGTTGGCTTCGACCGATTTCGCGTCGAGGTTGACGACAATCTGGCCGGTACGGATGATCGACTGGGAATGGCCCTTGGAGCGGCGGATGATGGCGTGAATGCGCGCGACCAGTTCCTCCCGGTGGAAGGGCTTGGTCAGGTAATCGTCGGCGCCGAAGCCGAACCCCTTGATCTTCATCTCGGTGTCGTCCGAGCCGGTGAGGATCAGGATCGGCGTGTCGATCCTGCTCAGCCGCAGCTGCCGGAGCACTTCGTGGCCGTGCATGTCCGGCAGGTTCAGGTCGAGCAGGATCAGATCGTAGTCGTAGAGCTTTGCGAGGTCGATGCCTTCCTCACCCATGTCCGTGCAATACACGTTCAGGTTGGCATGACCCAGCATCATCTCGATGCTGCGCGAGGTCGTGGGATCATCCTCGACAAGTAGTACGCGCATCGCTCTCTCCACTCATGACTTGTTCAAAATCACTTTGCGCGAGAAAGGTTAACCCGCGGTTACCTTCCTTGCCCTCCAGAAGCGAGTTATGCGCAACACGCTAAAGTTGTCTATACTTTTGAAGCCGCGTGGTCTTGAGCGCCGTTTCGCCATGCCGTCTCACGGCGGAGGTCCAGCTCTCCAGCTCCTCGTCGGAAAGCGTGTACATCTCCTTGGCTTCGTCGCGTGTGATCAGCCCGCCGCGAATTGCGCGAACCACAGCGGCCTTTCTGCTGGCCACCCACCGCGTTGTGCCCGTGTCGGGCAGGTCGGCGCGGGTCATGATCTGCCCCCCCGGCAGAGTGACCGAGCGCGGGCCCTGGATTTTTTTCAGATACATTGTCTTACACCCCATTCCTTTCACTCTCTTCACCATGCCCCGTCGCGCTTAAGGAGGGGTGAAACGACGTCTTGAGAATGTCGCTGATTTTCCTATATTGCGGGCGTTTAACGGCCCTCAAGGATCTTTGCCATGGCGCTCGACGCGCATCCCGTGAACTCGCTCGGCTTCGCCAAACCCCCGTCCAGGACGCGGGTGGTGGTGGCCATGTCGGGCGGCGTGGACAGCTCCGTCGTGGCCGCAGAGCTTGCCGCAGAGGGCTACGACGTCGTGGGCGTGACGCTCCAGCTTTACGACCACGGGGCCGCGTTGGCCAAGAAAGGCGCCTGCTGCGCGGGCCGTGACATTCACGACGCGCGCCGCGTGGCCGAGGCGATGGGCTTTCCCCACTACGTGCTCGACTATGAAAATACCTTCAAGCAGGCCGTGATCGACGAGTTCGCGGACAGCTATCTGGCCGGCGCGACCCCGGTGCCCTGTATCCGCTGCAACGAAAGGGTGAAGTTCCGGGACCTGCTGGAGACGGCGAAGGATCTCGACGCCGACTGCATGGCAACGGGTCATTATATCCGCCGCAACATCGGCACCCACGGTCCGGAACTTCACCGGGCCGTCGATCCCGACCGCGATCAGAGCTATTTCCTGTTCTCGACGACGGCCGAACAGCTCGACTACCTGCGCTTTCCCCTGGGCGGCCTGGCGACCAAGGCCGAGACCCGGACCCTCGCCGCGCGGCATGGCCTGAGCGTAGCCGACAAGCCCGACAGCCAGGACATCTGCTTCGTACCGAACGGCGACTACGCCGCTGTGATCGAGAAACTGCGCCCCGGCGCCGCCGATCCCGGCGACATCGTCCATGTCGATGGCCGTGTCCTGGGCAGCCACCGCGGGGTGATCCACTACACGGTCGGCCAACGCCGCGGACTGGGGATCGGAGGGCTGTCCGATCCGCTCTACGTGGTGAAGCTGGACGTGGAAACCCGGCGGGTGGTCGTCGGCCCGCGCGCTCTGCTGTCCACCCGGACCGTCCCGGTGCGAGAGATCAACTGGCTGGGCGACACGCCCTTCACCTCTCGTCCCGAATGGCACATGGGGGTGAAGGTCCGCTCGACCCGGCCGCCGCGCGACGCCATCGTGCGGCCCCTGTCGGAGACAGAGGCGGAAGTCGAGCTCATCGTGGCCGAAGACGGCGTGTCCGCCGGGCAGGCTTGCGTGTTCTACGCGCCGGAGGGCAGCCGCGTCTTCGGCGGCGGCTGGATCCACAAAGGCTAACGTCGGAGGGTCCACTGCGGCGGCGCGGAACGGTCGCGGACCCACGCGAAGAAGAGGGTTCTGCGCCGTCTCTTGACCGGGCCCGGCGTGGCAGACCCCCGCGGCGATCGCCGGACCCGGCCGCATGGGACGCCGGGCAAAAAGGTCAGGCAGGCAGCAACGACGCACTCAACCTGGTCCGGCCAGATTCAACCCCTCTAGAACGGCGCGCGCCGCCCTGACACCCGGCCGCGCGCCATCCCGCCCCAGTGCCGCCATGGTCCGTTCCAGCGCGGGTGCCTGTGCGTCCGGCGCACCCAGAACGCCGTGCAGCGCATCCGCGATGGGTCCGGGACGGCAAGCGGGGCCGAGGAATTCCGGGACTGCGCGCGATCCATCCACCAGGTTGACCAAAGTCACCGTGTCGATCAGCGCCATCCGCGACATGACCTGCCAGCTGATCCAGCTCATGTCATAGGCCACGACCATGGGGGTGCCGGCAGCGGCAAGTTCCAGCGACACGGTGCCGGAGGCTGCCAGCGCCGCATCAGCCGCACCGAAAGCCGCGGCTTTCGCCTGCGGCGCGGGACGCTCCAGCAGCAGCGTCGGGGGCCAGTCGGCGGTCAGCGTGCGTGCCGCGGCCTCCAGCCCCGGGGCGACGGGCAGAACCAAGCGCAGGTCGGGCCTGCGCGCCGACAGATCCCGCAGCGCGGCGCCGAAGATCGGCGCGAGCCGGTTCAGCTCGGACCGGCGAGAGCCCGGCAGCACCAGGAGCAGCGGCGCATCGCCCAGATCGTGCGCGTTGCGGAAGGAAGCGATCTCGACCGCATCCGCCTGCCGCTCGGACACCACCGGATGGCCCACGAAGTCGCAGCGCATCCCCGCCGCCTCCATATAGGGCGGCTCGAACGGCAACAGCGCCAGAACCTGTTCCACATGGGGCGCCATGCGCGCCGCCCGGCCGGGCCGCCATGCCCAGACCGAAGGGGCCACGTAATGCACCGTGCGGATCCGGGCGCGGCGGCGCACGCGTTCCGCCACGCGGAGGCAGAAATCGGGACTGTCGATGGTGATGAGCACATCCGGCGACCCTGCCAGCACCGCCTCCGCGGTTTGGACCATGCGCCGCCGCAGAGCCGGGTAACGCGGCAGAACCTCGGTGATGCCCATGACCGACAGCTCCTGCATGGGGAACAGGCTGGTCAGGCCCGCCGCCTCCATGAGCGCGCCGCCCACGCCGTGGAACCGGACCTGCGGCCAGAGCTCGGCCAGCCCGCCCATCAAGGCAGCGCCCAGCCGGTCCCCGGAGGGTTCTCCGGCGACCACGAACACCTTCACGGCGCGGCCCATAGGGCCAGACCCGCCGCGTCGGCGGCCGCGCGGCATACGTCACGGTCGAGCACGAGAACCCCGCCCGCCTCAAGCACGATTCCGTCCAGCCCGGCCCGCACCGCGCCCGCCACGGTCTCCGGACCGATGGCCGGCAGATCCACGCGGCGGTCCTGGCTTGGTTTCGGCGCCTTGGCAAAGACGCCGCCGGACGGCAGGTCCGCCGCAAGCGGACCCCGCCCCCGCGCCGCGGCCATGCTGGCCAGCATCCAGTCCGTCCCCGGCAATGCCTCCATGGCCAGCACCTGCCCGGCCGCGACCACGCAGCCCTGACCAATGTCGGCCGGCCCGGTCGTGCGCAGAACCTCCCGCGCATGGCGCGCGTCCTCCTGCAGACGCGCCGAGGGGGCCGGCCCCGCGAGAGCGCCGGCCGGCGGCAGAAGTTCGGGCAGCAGATCCTGCGGCGCCAGAACGGCGAAGCCGGCCTCTTCGACGATCTCCAGAACGACCCGCAGAGCGCCGTCGTCGCCCCGTTTCAAGGCCTGCATCAGCCGCGGCACCAGGGGCGCCGTGGCGGCATCGATCCTTGCCGGGTCGATCGCGGGCCTGCGAATGGCACCCGCAAGACACAGCCGCGTCACGCCCTCTGCCCGCAGCCCCGCCAGAAAACTGCCCAACGCCTCGATCCGGAAAGCCGTTCGCACGGCCAGAACGTCGGGAAAGTACCCGTCCATTGCCGCGATGTGGGTTCCGGGATGCGCCGCCGCCAGGATTTCGGGCAGACGCCCCTGCCCCGCGATCAGGCACAGCCCGTTCACGGGGTCAGGAACCCGCGGTCGCTGTCGGCCAGGACGAACGCGACGATGGAGCGTACATAGTCGCTGTCGGTCTCTTCGCCCAGACGCCGCGCGCGGTCCTGAAAGGCCCCCTCTCCCTGCCGCAGCATCTGCAGGGCGGCCCGCAACGCGGTGATGTCCGAGCGCGCGACGCCCGCGCGCTTGAGCCCCACCAGATTCAACCCGTCCAGATGGCCCCGAGGCCCCTGCACCAGCGCGTGCGGGATCACGTCGGCGGTTACCATGGTGACCGCGCCGATGATCGCGCCCTCCCCGATCCGCACCCACTGGTGCACCCCCGACAGCCCGCCGATGATCGCTCCGTCGCCCACATGGCAGTGCCCGGCGAGCGCGGCGTTGTTCACCATGATGACCCGGTTGCCGATGAGGCAGTCATGGGCCACGTGACTGCCGGCCATGAACAGGCCATCGTCGCCGATGCGGGTCACGCCGCCGCCGCCGCGGGTGCCCGGGTTCATGGTGACATGCTCACGGATGCGGCAACGCGCGCCGATCTCCAGCCGGGTCCGCTCGCCGGAGAATTTCAGGTCCTGCGGCACCTCGCCCAGCACCGCGAAGGGAAAGACCGTCGTCCCCTCTCCGACGGTGGTCTCTCCGCTGATGACCGCGTGGCTCTTGACCGTGACGCCGGCGGCCAGGCGCACCTGCGGGCCGACGATACAGAACGGGCCGACCACCGTGCCCGCGCCGATCTCCGCGCCGTCCTCGACCACCGCCATGGGATGGATCCGCGCATCGGCGTGGACCGTCACTTGGGCCGGTCCATCATCGCGGTGAACTCGGCCTCGCAGGCCAGCTCTCCCGCGACCTCGGCGCGGCCTTCGAATTTCCACACCTTGCCGCCGCCGCGCCTGGTCGTGATCTTCATCTCCAGCACATCGCCGGGGACGACCTTGCGGCGGAACCTAGCTCGGTCGATGCCCATGAAATAAACCAGTGTATTGGTGTCGGCCAGATCCTCCGCCACGCCCACCATCACTGCCGCCGTCTGCGCCATCGCCTCGACGATGGTGACGCCGGGCATGATCGGCATGCCCGGGAAATGGCCCATGAAATGCGGCTCGTTGAAGGTGACGTTCTTGATGCCGACGGCGGATTTCGACCCGTCGATGTCCCGCACACGGTCCACCAGCAGGAACGGGTAGCGATGGGGGATCAGCCGCTGGATCAGCTCGATGTCGGCACTCTTCAGATCGGACATGGGATCTCTCGCTTGGGGTTCCGGGGATTTAGCCGCTCCGCCCCGCGCTGGCAAGGAACGCTCAGTCCGACGCGCCGCCGAGATCGGGCGCGGACGGTTCGGGGGGGCCGTCGCCGGGCGCGGGATCGAGATGCGGCAGATCCTCTCCAGGGCCGATCGCCGTGTCGATGCGCGCGATGGCGCGATCGGTGATGTCGGCCTCAGGCCCTGCCGAAAGGACCACCCGGCGGTCGAGCAGGATCGACGCGCCGATCCCGTCCAGCATCTGCGACAGGATCGGCTCAACCAGGCGGACGAACTCCTGCCGCGCCTCTTCCTGGACCCGCGACAGCGCGCGCGCCTTGGCGTCCTGGGACGCGCGGATGCGGGTCACCTTTTCGTCGAACGCGGCGGCGCGAAGGCGGAATTCCTCGGTTTCGAGCGTCGAGCGCAGATCGGTCAGCGCGCGCTCTTCGGCGACCAGCTCGGCCTCTATCTCGCGGTTCTCCGACGCGAGCGACGCGCTTCTGCGGTCGATCTCGTCAAGGATCCGCTGCCCGTAGAGGCTCTGCTGGAACATCCGCTCCTGATCGACGATCACGATGCCCGCCTCCTGGGCGGACGCCGCAGCAGGCAGCGCCACGCAGAGCGACAGGATCACGGCGGCGGCAAGGCCGCCCCTAGAATTCCGTCGACAGCGTGACATTGAAGCTGCGGGTGTTGTCGAATTCCTCGGCCTGCAAGGTCTCCGCCCAGTTGAACCGGAGCGGTCCAAGGGGCGAGTCCCACAACAGCGATATGCCGACCGCGGAGCGCAGCTTGAAGCTGTCGTCCACTTCCACACCGTCAAAGCCCGACGTGTCGTCCAGTCCCCAGACAGAGCCCGCGTCGAAGAACAAACCGCCGCGCAGTCCGTACTCTTCCGGCAGCCCCAGGGGGAACTCCGCCTCAAGCCGGGCGACCGCGTAGTAATTGCCGCCCAGGGCGTCCTGGTTCGGCGCGGCCAGATCCCGCGGGCCCAGGCCCAGAGGTTCGAACCCCCGCATCTGACGGGAGCTGAGGAAGTAGCGGTCGGTGATCCGGGTGTTCTGACCGTCGAGCGAGTTGACCGCCCCGCCCTCGATCGTCGCCCTCAGGGTGATCTCTTCGTTGTAGACCTGTGTCTGGTAGCCGGCCAGCGCGGTGGTCTCTACATTGGTGATGTCGCCGCCCAGACCCGCGAAATCCTGACCAAACCGCAGCACCACGCCGCTGTTGATGTCCAGCCCGGAGCGGCGATTGTCGTAGGTGTAGCTATAGCCCAGAGCAGAGGTGATCGCAGTGCCATCGTCGCGCTGCAGGATCGGAGAGCTGCTGGCGGTGACGTCGAAGATCTTGTCCTCGGCAAGACGATAGCTGAGCGTGAGGCGCCCGTTTTCGCTGATCGGAAAACTCAGGGAGGGGCTGATGCCTACGCTGCGGGTATTGTAGTCGGCCTGATCGAAATCGGTCGTCCGGTAGAACAGTTCTATCCGCGCATTGAGATCGCGGCCCAGAAACGCCGGCTCTCCGAAGGTCAGAGAGGCACTGTTGGCGTCTGTCCCGGTGGCCACGTTGACGGCAAGGAACTGGCCGCGGCCCAGGAAATTCCGCTCCGAAAACCCGACGTTGACGCCGACGCCGCTATCGGTCGAGTAGGACCCGCCGAACGACAGAGAGCCTGTCGGCTGCTCTTCCACGTCCACGTCCACGATCACCCGATCGGGCGACGTGCCCTCGCGGGTTTCGACCTGCGCATCGGCGAAATAGCCGAGCGCCCGGATCCGTTCGGACGCGGCGCGGATCTCACGCGGGTTGAACGGATCGCCCTCCACGGTGCGGAACTGGCGTCGGATCACCCGGTCGAGCGTCGACTGGTTGCCCTCGATGTCGATCCGCTCGACGAAGATCCGCGGCCCCCGCTCGATCAGGAAGTTCATGTCGAGCCGCAGGTTGCGTCCGTCCCGCTCGATCTGGGGGGTGGCGCGGATGAAAGTCAGTCCGCGCTGGGTCGCAAGACGTTCCATGCGGGCAACGGCGTTGTCCACGGCACGGGGGCTGTAGGTTTCGCCCGGCCGGATCTGCGCCACGGCCAGATAGTCCTGCGCATTCACCCCGGCGACATTGGTGCTGGCGGTCACGCGGCCGAATTCCCAGGATTGCCCCTCCTGGACGTTGAACTGCACGAAGAAGGCGCTGCGCTCCCGCGAGAACTCATTGGTCACGCTTTCCACGCGGAAATCGATATATCCCCGGGACTGGTAGAAATCGGTGAGAAGCTGACGGTCCAGGTCGAGCCGGTCTGCCACGAACGTGTCGCGCTGGACCAGTTGGCGCAGGATCCCGGCCTGCTTGGTGGCCAGGGCGCGGCGCAGGCGGCGGTCGGAATAGGCGCGGTTGCCGACGAATGACAGCCGCTCGATCTCGACCACGCGGCCCTCTGCCACCTCAAAGACCAGATCCACCTGATTGGCGTCGCGTCGAATGATCCGCGGCACCACCGTCGCGGCGAGGCGGCCGCGCTGCTCATAGGCCGCGGCGATGGCGCGGGCGTCCGCCTCTGCCTGGCTGGGGTTGTAGACGCGGTTGGGGACCGAGCCGATGAGGTCTGCCAACTCCTCGTCTCCGATCCGGGAATTCCCCTCGATCGAGATCCGCTGGACGGTCGGCCATTCCGCCACCGTGACGATCAAAGTGCCGCCCTGAGGCTCCAGCGCGACCGTCTCGAACAAACCCAGTCCGACCACCCGCTGGTAGGCGGCGTTCAGATCGCCAGCGCTGAGCGCCTGCCCCGGCTGGATGGCCAGGGCGCCCAGGACCGTGCCGGTCGCGACCCTGTCGTTGCCGCGCACCGCGACCTGATTGAACTGGAACGTCTGCGCCTGGACGACGGTCGGCACCACCGCCAGGCCGACGGCGAGGCATCCGAACATGCTTGCGGACCGCATGAGCGCCGCAAGTCCGACACCACGCGCGAAGCGACCGTTCCCGGTTTGCATGAAAACACTTCCATCAAAGCTATCCCGCCTTCGTGAGTATCGGGATTGGGGGGGCTTGTCAAAATGACATCAACCCCTTGCGCCGACAGTGTGGCAACATGGTTTCACGCTGTATATTCAGCGACTTGCAAATCGTTCCTGTCGTGCCGACAGCACCGCGACGCACGGCTTGCCGCCGTCAGCGGGAAACGGCAGACCGCTTGAACGGTCCGGGCGGGGCGGCGCATCGGGGCGGGGTCGGATCGATCCGCGATGCGACATTCCATGCCGGCACCGTCTCGCCATCGGACCCGCGCGACGGATCATTCCGGCAGTCGCCTCAGGGGCAGAGAAAATCGTTGCCGATCGCGAACACCATGAGCGTCAGGATCAGCGCCAGCCCAGCCGCCATGGCCACGTTCAATGCCTTGTCCGACGGTGGGCGCCCACGCACTGCCTCATACGCGTGAAAGACCAGGTGCCCGCCATCCAGCACCGGAATCGGGAACAGGTTCATCAGCCCTACCGCCGTGGAAAGCACGGCGATGAACCACACGAAGCTCAATGCCCCGGCGCTGGCGGCCGCCCCGGAGGTCTGGGCGATGCCAACCGGACCTTGCAGGTTGCACGACGAGATCGCGCCGATCGCCATGTTGTAAAGGCCCGACAGGCTGGACCGGATCACGAACAGCGTCTGGTCCGCCCCGTACCCCAGCGCCGCCACCGGCCCCGGCGTTCGCGTCTGCGGCGTGAAGTAGAGCCCGCCGGTGACGCCGATGAGCCAGCGCGTCTCGAACCCGCCCTCCGACAGGGGCAGGTCCATCCGGCGCGGCGTCAGCGTCATGTCCAGCGTCTCGCCGTCGCCGGTCCCGGGCCGCCAGACCGTCAGGTCCAGCGCGCCGCCGTCGGACCTGCCGACGACGTCGCGCAGCTGCGAAAAGGCAAACACCTCCTGTCCGTCGATGGCAGTGATGACGTCGCCCTGCCGAAGGCCGGAGTCCGCCGCCGCCGTCTGGGGGGTCACGCTGCCCACGACCGTCGGATAGGGATAGGGGCCGGCAACCTCGGTGCGGCGGCCGTCACGCTCGATCGTGTAGTCCAGAACCGGCGTCACCGGAAGGTCGGCCATGAAGGCGGCCAGTTCAGAGACCTCGGGCACCGGACGGCCGTCGATCGCCAGCAGCCGGTCACCGGGTTCCAGCGCCGCGGCCTGCGACAGGGGCAGCGGCCGCACCTCATCCACGGTGATCGGGTCGCTGGCGACGCCGCGGACCATCATCACCGCGGCAAAGACCAGGATAGAGAGCGCGAAGTTGAACGCCGGCCCGGCCGCGACGGTCGCCGCCCGCGCCCAGAGCGGCGCGCCGGCCATCGTGGTGCGCGCCGTGGCGGGATCCAGCCCCGGGGTGTCCGCCTGCCCGACGCTGGCGGGGTTCGCGTCGCCCCGGAACTTCACGTAGCCGCCCACCGGGAAGGCCGCGACCTGCCAGCGGGTGCCGCGCCGATCCACGCGGCTGGCCACGACCGGACCCATGCCGATCGAGAAGACGTCCGCATGGATGCCCGACCAGCGGCCGACGATGTAGTGGCCGTACTCATGGATCGCGACGATGATGCTGAGCGCGGCCACGAACGCCAGAAGCGTCCACAGCAGAGAACCGAAATCGGGGATCATTCCCACAAGATCCATCGCGTATCCTTCAGCTCGTCAGGTGGGCGAGCGCGGCGTCGGCTTCTGACCGCGCGCGCGCATCGGCATCGCGCACCATATCGAGATCCGGCGCGGCGATTCCAAGGCGCTGCGACGTCATCGTGTTCAGAACCCGCTCTACCAGTTCGGCCATCTGCACGAATCCGATCCGTCCGGCGATGAAATGGTCGAGCGCGCGCTCCTTGGCGCCGTTGAAGACCGCGCCCGACAGGCCGCGCGTCTCCATCACGCCGCGCGCAAGCCTCAGAGCGGGATAGCGTGCGTCGTCCGGAGCGCGGAACGTCAGCTGCCCGATGGCCGCGAAATCCAGCCGCTCCACGGGAAGCGCGCGCCGCTCCGGCCAGTTCAGCGCAAAGCCGATGGCATGGCGCATGTCGGGCGGGCCGATATGGGCCATGAGCGCGCCATCGGCAAAGCCGACCATGGCATGGATCAGGCTTTCGGGATGGACCAGCGCGTCTATCTTGTGTGGGTCGATGCCGAAAAACTCCCGCGTTTCAATAAGCTCCAGCGCCTTGTTGAATAGAGAGGCCGAGTCGATCGTGATGCGTTGCCCCATGTCCCAGTTCGGATGGCGTGCCGCCTCACGGGGCGTCGCGCGGGCCAGGCGCTCCGCGGGCCAGTCCCGGAACGCGCCGCCGGAGGCGGTGATGATGACCCGCTCGACCGCGGCCACGTCCTCTCCGACCAGCGCCTGAAAGACGGCAGAGTGCTCACTGTCCACCGGCAGGATCCTGGCGCCATGCGCGCGTGCGGTCGCCAGCATGAGCGGCCCGGCGGTGACCAGGCTCTCCTTGTTGGCAAGCGCCAGGGTGGTGCCCTGTTTCAGCGCCTCCAGCCCCGGTTCCAGCCCCGCCGCGCCGACGATGGCCGACATGATCCAGTCCGCCGGGCGTGCCGCGGCCTCCAGCAGCGCCGCACGGCCCGCCGCTGCCTCGATTCCGCTCCCCGCCAGCGCCGCGCGCAAGTCCCCCAGCCGGTCGTCATGCGCCGTGACGGCCAGTTCCGCGCCGACCGCCCGCGCCTGCTCCGCCAGGCGCGCGACGTTGCTCCCGCCGGTCAGGGCGACCACCTCGAACGCCTCGGGCTGCCGCGCGATGAGGTCGAGCGTGTTGCACCCGATGGAGCCGGTGGCGCCGAAGACCGTGATCCGCCGCGCCATGGCTCAGCCGATCGTACCCGGCGGGAACCCGATGATCGGCGTCGCCAGCAGCAGAAACACCGACGCGCCCAGCATCCCGTCGAACCGGTCGAAGAGCCCTCCGTGCCCGGGCAGCAGGGACGAGCTGTCCTTGACCCCCGCCCGCCGCTTGACCACGGATTCGGCGATATCGCCCATCTGCCCGGCCATGGAGAGCGCGATGGAGACGGGGATGAGTTCCGGTCCCGCCGTGGTCGCGACGCTGAAGCCCAGGCCCACCAGCGCCGCCCCGCCCCAGCCGGCCAGCGTCCCGGACCAGGTCTTGTTGGGGCTGACGCGCGGCCAGAGCTTCGGCCCGCCCATCAGTCGCCCGAAGATGTAGCCGAACACGTCGGTGACGATGACCACGGAAGCCAGCCACAACATCCAGACAAATCCGTGTTCAGAACGCAGGATGTTGAGACCTAGCCCCGCCAGAACGATCAGCACGGTGAAGAGCGAATAGGTCACCCGCCGATGCCGGAGCTGCCCGATCCCCACGAAGACCGGCGCGATCAGGATCGGAAGGGCATAGGCCGCGGGCAGGATTTCGGCCACCGCAAGGGAGGCCGCCGCCGCCCCCGCCAGCGCCACGGCCGGCGCCTCCGGGTCGAGCATCCGCACCAGTTCCCAAACCATCACCCCCGCGGCGATCACGGTCAGCGCGGAAAAGACGAACCCGCCCAGCCAGACGCACACCAGGCCGACCGCGGCGACCACGGCGCCTACGCCAATTCTTTCGCCAAGGTCGCTCCAGCGGCCCTTGATCATGCGGGGACAGCACCGAACCGCCGCTCGCGTGCCGCGAACCGCCGGACCGCGTCGGCAAAGCACGCGGCATTGAAATCGGGCCAGAGGGTGTCGATGAATTCGTATTCCGCGTAGGCAGATTGCCACAGAAGAAAGTTGGAGATCCGCGCCTCTCCGCTGGTGCGGATCACCAGATCCGGATCAGGCAGCACATGCGTGTCGAGAAACCGCGCCAGCGTCGTCTCATCGACGTCCGCGGCATCAAGCCGTCCGGCGGAGACTTCCAGCGCCAGACGCTTGGTCGCGCGCCCGATCTCGTCCCGGCCGCCATAGTTCAGCGCCACGGTGACATGGATCCGGTCGTTGACCGAGGTCAGAAGCTCAAGCTCATCCATCAGCTTGACCAGCTTGGGGTCCAGTTGAACGCGGTCGCCGATGAAGCGGACACGCACGCCCTCTGCCAGAAGTTCGCGGGCCTCGGCCTGGATGTAGCGGCGGAAAAGCTTCATCAGCCCGGCCACTTCCGCCTGCGTGCGTTTCCAGTTCTCCGTCGAAAACGCGAAAATCGTCAAATATTTCACACCCAGGGAGGGACAGGCCCGCACGACTTCCTTGACCCGCTGCGCACCGGCGTGGTGACCGAAGAGCCTTGGTTTGCCCCGCGCCTGTGCCCAGCGCCCGTTGCCGTCCATGATGCAGGCGACATGTCGCGGGCCGGAGGTGATCTTGGCAGGAGCGGTCATCGCGGTCTCCGGGTCGGTTACGGTCGCGTCGTTTTGCCCTCTCGCGGGCTCAAGGTCCAGTCGTCACACAGAATCCTGACCAAATGACCCAATTCCGGCCGATTTTAGACACCCACAGCCTGGAAAGGCCCGGCGCGTTCCAGAGACATCGCCGATGGGAACGGTTCCGCGGCAAGGCGGTTCCGATGCTTCGCCCCGTCGCCGCCGCACAGAAGCGGCGAGTGCGGTCGAGTACACCGGATGCGGCCGGCGGTTGTCCCCGCGGGCCGCGATGCGGCGACAGGTATCGCCATGAAGGCCAACGGCAGCCTGCCTCCAATGCGGTGTAGGTTCGCCAATGTGTCCCCATGCAAGGACTCGCACGATCGGAACACTGCGGTGACATCGGTTTCGGCGTTGCCGTATCGGGGATGGATCCCGAACGAGCAGTCTGAGGCTGTCCACTGCGGAAGGAAATGGCAGGCAACCGTCCGACAATAGGCCCAGTATGTCCTGAAATTGGAGCGCGCCCCTCGGGGTGGACCAATTGAGCGGGTTGAATTGACCGGGAGCGGGCTTTCAGAGGCGGACAACCCATGCCGGAACGCCATTGCAATCGTCGCACCGGGATCAAGCGTCCGGTCGTTGCCGAATATCATGCCGGCGACACCCTGCATGCTCTCGGCCGCCGCCACGAGCTGTCGAGAAACCCGATCCGGATCGGGAAGGCGGAGGCCGGTGTATCGGATGAAGACGCGGCTGCGGTCGGGTTGCTCGCGGATCGTGGGGCGCGCATCGCGGCCCTTGAGCGCCGCGTCGGACGGCAGGCGCTTAAGATCGGGTTTCCAAAGCGGCGGCACGCTCCGGACCCTTGCAGAAAACGCGCCTGCGTCCATGACAACGGGCCCGTCGGCCTTTCCACTGACGGTGGAGGATCCCTCTCCGATGGACTGCGAAACCTTCGACGATGTGGCTGAGGGGGTGCCCCGCTTCATCGCTTCATACAACACCCGTCGCCCGCATTCAGCCCCGGAATATCTCGGCCCCGCCCCGTTCGAGGACCGCAGCGCCCGCGCACCAGTCAAAACCCCCGCGTGATCCCGTCCACCCCGAGGGGCGCAGTCCAAATCGGCCGCAAAACTTTCCAGATCCGCGTAAGGTGCAAGCCGGTTGCTCGCCCTAGGGGAACGCCGCGCCTTTCGCCGGAGCCGTGCCATCCATATAAGCGCGGCAAGCAAGAGTCGGGACCGGGCGGAATGGCGCATATCATCGTGGTCGGGAACGAAAAGGGCGGCTCCGGCAAGTCCACAACGTCGATGCACGTGGCCACGGCGCTTGTGCGGATGGGTCACAAGGTGGGCGCCGTGGATCTGGACCTGCGGCAACGGAGCTTCGGAAGATATATCGAGAACCGCACCGCCTATCTGCGCAAGTCCGGGCAGGATCTGCCGGTGCCGGAATACCGGCTTCTGCCCGACATCGCGCCGGAGGACGTGCCGGAGGGCGAGAACCTCCAGGACCTGCGCCTGTCCGGGGCCGTGTCGGATCTGGCGGCGCGGATGGATTTCGTGATGATCGACTGCCCGGGATCGCACACGCGTCTGAGCCAGCTGGCCCATTCGATGGCCGACACCCTTGTCACCCCGCTCAATGACAGTTTCGTGGATTTCGACCTGCTGGCCCATGTGGACGGCGAAACGAACAAGGTCCTCGGCCCGTCGGTCTATTCGGAAATGGTCTGGTCGGCCCGGCAGATGCGGATCCGGGCGGGCGTGGCGCCGATCGACTGGATCGTTGTCCGCAACCGGCTGGGCAGCCAGCACATGCACAACAAGCGCAAGGTGGGAGAGGCGTTGCAGAACCTGTCCCGGCGCATCGGTTTCCGCGTTGCCCCCGGGTTTTCGGAACGGGTGATCTTTCGCGAACTGTTCCCGCGCGGCCTGACGCTCCTCGATCTGAAGGATATCGGCGTCGGCGGGCTCAACCTGTCCAGCATCGCCGCCCGCCAGGAAGTCCGCGACCTGATCAAGGCACTCAACCTGCCCGGGGTCACGGTCTCCTTCTAACCGGCCTCAACCGCCGGCTTTCCCGGATCCCGCCCCGCCCGTCAGAGCGAGGGCTGCTTCGACGACAGGCCGATGTGGTTGCCCATCGCAACCATGTCCGACAGCAGCTTGGCCGCGTCGTCCACCGGTCCGGGGTCGTTGTGGGACGCCTCGACCGCCTTGCGCTGGCGTTCCGCAGCGGCGTCGATCATCCGGTCCAGGATCTCCTGGCTCATCTCGTCGCGGTGGTAGCTTTCCTCGGCCAGGACCGAGATCCCCTCTGCGCCGATCTGCGCGAACCCCCCGGTGACGATGTACTCCTCCGTCCCCTTCTCCCCCTCCACATGCAGCACACCGGGCCGCAGTGTGGTGATCAGCGGCGCGTGGAGCGGCATCGCGGTCAGCTCTCCCTCTGCCCCCGGAATCCTGACAGCGGTCGCCTTGTAGGACGCCACGCGGCGCTCCGGGCTGACCAGGTCGAACTGCATCGTGTCTGCCATGTCATGCGTCCTTCGGGTTCGGGATCGGGGCCACCGCCGCGGCGGCCCCGGTCAGACCTGCGCTCAGGCCTTTTCGCTCATCTTGTCGGCCTTGGCCTTCACGTCGTCGATGCCGCCGACCATGTAGAAGGCGCCCTCGGGCAGGTGATCGTATTCGCCCGCGACCACCGCCTTGAACGAAGAGATCGTCTCCTCCAGCGGCACCTGCACCCCGTCGGAGCCGGTGAACACCTTGGCCACGTCGAAGGGCTGCGACAGGAAGCGCTCGATCTTGCGGGCGCGGGACACGGCGGCCTTGTCGTCCTCTGACAGCTCGTCCATCCCGAGGATGGCGATGATGTCCTGCAGTTCCTTGTAGCGCTGCAGGATGCCCTGGACGTCGCGCGCGACCTGGTAGTGCTCCTCGCCCAGGATCTGGGGATCCATCAGCCGCGAGGTCGATCCCAGCGGGTCCACCGCCGGGTAGATCCCCTTTTCCGAGATCGCCCGGTCCAGCACCGTGGTCGCGTCGAGGTGGGCGAAGGTCGTGGCGGGCGCGGGGTCGGTGAGGTCGTCGGCCGGCACATAGACCGCCTGGATCGAGGTGATCGAGCCGCCCTTGGTCGAGGTGATCCGCTCCTGCATGGTGCCCATGTCGGTGGCCAGCGTCGGCTGGTAGCCCACGGCCGAGGGGATGCGGCCCAGCAGCGCGGAGACTTCCGAGCCGGCCTGGGTGAAGCGGAAGATGTTGTCCACGAAGAACAGCACGTCAGACCCGGACTGGTCGCGGAAATGCTCGGCCAGCGTCAGGCCGGACAGGGCCACGCGCATCCGCGCGCCCGGCGGCTCGTTCATCTGGCCGTAGACCAGCGCCACCTGGGACTCGCTGAGGTTGTCGGGCTTGATGACGTTGGATTCGACCATCTCGTGGTAGAGGTCGTTGCCCTCGCGCGTGCGCTCGCCGACGCCGGCGAACACCGAATAGCCCGAGTGCACCTTGGCGATGTTGTTGATCAGCTCCATGATCAGAACCGTCTTGCCAACGCCGGCACCGCCGAACAGGCCGATCTTGCCGCCCTTGGAATAGGGCGCCAGAAGGTCGATGACCTTGATGCCCGTGGTCAGGATCTCGGAACTGGTGGCCTGGGCCGCGAATTCGGGCGCCTGCTGGTGGATCTCGCGGTACTCGTCGGTCTCGATCGGATCGCCCTCGTCCACCGGCTGGCCGATGACGTTCATGATCCGGCCCAGGGTCGCGTTGCCCACGGGCATCCGGATGGCGCCGCCGGTGTCGGTCACGGACTGACCGCGGACCAGGCCTTCGGTGGAGTCCATGGCGATGGTGCGGACAGTGTTTTCGCCCAGGTGCTGGGCCACTTCCAGCACCAGGCGGTTGCCGTGGTTGTCGGTTTCGAGCGCGTTCAGGATCGCGGGCAGGTCGTCGTCGAACTGCACGTCGACCACGGCGCCGATGACCTGGGTCACTTTGCCTTTTGCGTCAGCCATATTGTCTCTCCGGTTCGTCCTAGAGCGCTTCGGCGCCCGAAATGATCTCGATCAGCTCGTTGGTAATCACGGCCTGGCGGGTGCGGTTGTATTCGCGGTTCAGGTCCTCGACCATGTCGTCGGCGTTGCGCGTGGCGTTGTCCATGGCGGTCATCCGCGCGCCCTGTTCGGATGCCGCGTTCTCCAGCAGCGCGGCGAAGATCTGCGTGGCCACGGCGCGCGGCAGCAGGTCGGCCAGGATCGCCTCCTCGCTGGGCTCGTATTCATAGACGGTGCCGGCGCCCTTCTGCTCTTCCTCGGAGGTCTCGAAGGTTGCCGGGATGATCTGCTGCTCTGTCGGGACTTGCGTCATCGTGTTCTCGAACTCGCCGTAATAGATGTACGACACGTCGAATTCGCCTTCGTCGAAGCGGTTGAGCACATCGCGGGCGATTTCCTGCGCGTCGCCGTATCCCACCCGTTTCACGTCGGTCATGTCCACATGGTCGATCAGCAGGTCGCCGTAGGCGCGGCGCAGGACCGCGCGGCCCTTCTTGCCCACGGTGATGATCTTGACCGTCTTGCCATCCGCCTGAAGCGACTTGATCCGTTGGATCGCGCGCTTGACGATGTTGGTGTTGAACCCGCCGCAAAGACCCTTTTCGGCCGTCATCACCACCAGCAGATACGTCTGCTCCCGCCCGGTTCCGCGCAGCAGCCGGGGCGCGCTATCGCTGTCACCCACGGATTTCGCCAGCTGGCTCATCACCGCGGCGAACTGCTCGGCGTAGGGGCGCGCATTCTCGGCGGCCTCCTGCGCGCGGCGCAGCTTGGCCGCCGCGACCATCTGCATTGCCTTGGTGATCTTCCGGGTCGACTTGACCGACGAGATCCGGTTCTTGAGGTCCTTCAGGTTCGCCATCTGGGCTAGCCCTCCTTCGGATGTCGGGTCAGTCGAAGTCGGCGGCGTAGGCGTCGAGAACCTTCTTCAGCCGGTCGGCGGCGTCACCCTTGATCTTGGGGTCCTCGTAGGTGATCCAGTCCAGCGTCTCTTTCTCCTTGCCGCGCAGGTAGGACAGCAGCCCCTCTTCGTAGCGCTTGATGTCGTCCACCGCGATATCGTCGAGGTACCCTTCGGTGCCGGCAAAGATCACGCAGACGATCTCGGCATTGGTCAGGGGCGAGTATTGCGGCTGCTTCATGAGCTCGGTCAGGCGCTTGCCGCGGTTCAGCTGCCTCTGGGTCGCCGCGTCCAGATCGGATCCGAACTGCGCGAATGCCGCCATCTCACGGTATTGCGCCAGTTCCAGCTTCACCGGTCCGGCCACCGATTTCATCGAGTTGGTCTGCGCCGACGAACCCACCCGCGACACCGACAGGCCGGTGTTCACCGCCGGGCGGACGCCCTGGTAGAACAGGTCCGTCTCAAGGAAGATCTGCCCGTCGGTGATCGAGATCACGTTGGTCGGGATGAAGGCCGACACGTCGCCGCCCTGCGTCTCGATGATCGGCAGCGCGGTCAGGGATCCCCCGCCGTAGTCGTCGCCCATCTTGGCCGAACGCTCCAGCAGGCGCGAGTGCAGGTAGAACACGTCGCCCGGATAGGCCTCGCGCCCCGGCGGGCGGCGCAGCAGCAGCGACATCTGGCGATAGGCCACGGCCTGTTTGCTGAGGTCGTCGTAGATGATCAGGGCGTGGCGGCCGTTGTCGCGGTAGTACTCCGCCATCGCGGTCGCGCAATAGGGCGCCAGGTACTGCATCGGCGCGGGTTCGGAGGCGGTGGCCGACACGATGGTCGTATAGGCGCTGGCACCGCTCTCGTCGAGCTTCTTGACCAGCTGTGCCACGGTCGAGCGCTTCTGGCCGATCGCCACGTAGATGCAGTAGAGCTTCTTGGACTCGTCGTCCCCGGCCTCGTCGTTGTAGCTCTTCTGATTCAGGATCGTGTCCAGCGCCACGGCGGTCTTGCCGGTCTGGCGGTCGCCGATGATCAACTCCCGCTGGCCGCGGCCGATGGGAATCATGGCGTCGATGGCCTTCAGCCCCGTCGCCATCGGCTCATGCACGGATTTTCGCGGCATGATCCCCGGCGCCTTCACGTCCGCCACGCGGCGTTCGGCGGCCTCGATGTCGCCCTTGCCGTCGATCGGGTTGCCCAGACCGTCCACGACCCGGCCCAGCATCGCGTCGCCCACCGGCACGTCCACGATCGAATTCGTGCGCTTGACCGTGTCGCCTTCCTTGATGTCGCGGTCGGTGCCGAAGATCACGACGCCGACGTTGTCGCTTTCAAGGTTCAGCGCCATGCCCATGATGCCGCCCGGGAACTGGACCATCTCACCGGCCTGGACGTTGTCCAGGCCATAGACGCGGGCGATCCCGTCGCCGACGGACAGCACCCGGCCGACTTCCGCGACCTCGGCCTCCTGGCCGAAATTCTTGATCTGATCCTTGAGGATCGAGGAAATTTCGGAAGCTTGGATGCCCATTATCCGACCTCTTTCATGCTGTTCTGGAGGGAGTCGAGCCGGGAGCGGATCGACGTGTCGATCATCTTCGAGCCGACCTTGACGACGAGACCGCCGATCAGGCTCTCATCGACGGAAAGGTTGATGTTGACGTCGCGGCCCACGGCCTCTTTCAGCGCCTGGGACAACTGGTCGCGCTGCGCGTCGCTGAGTTCGCTGGCCGACGTCACCTCGGCGGTCACCTCGCCGCGCTCGCGGGCGATCATCTCGCGCAGTTGGCGGGCCAGGTCGCGCAGCACGAAGAGCCGGCGCTTGGACGCCATCAGCCGCAGGGTGTTCGCGGTGATGTCGTGCAGCCCCATCCTGTCGGCCAGCGCGCCGATGGCGGCCTGCTGCTGGTCGCGCGGATAGACCGGCGAATGGACCAGGTCGCGGAACGCCTCGCTCTCGGACAGGGCCGCGGTCAGCGTGTCGGCGTCATCGGCGATCTTGTCGAGAGACCCGTCCTCCCGGGCGAGTTCGAAGATGGCGGTGGCATAGCGCTCGGCGATGCCGGAAGAGATCGAGGCCGGTTCGGACACGTCCACCCTTTCGATGTTGCTCGCACCCCGAACCCGCGTCCGATTGGGCGCGAGGAACAGGGTACCGGGTTTTTTCGAGGCCCAGAGAGCCCCTCCGTCGAAATCGCGCCCGATCTAGCAGAGGGTTCCCGGGGCCGCAACAGGGTTCGGATGCGCGTACCGCACCGCCGCATCGCCGCGCGGCGCATCCAGGCTCAGGCGCCGCTCGCCGCAGGCTGCGACACCGGTCCGAGCACCCGCAGCGGCCGGCGGCGCCGCGCGCCCAGCCCGCCATAGCGGGCCGGCACCTGCTTGGTCGCCTCGACCATCAGCACGCCGCCGGCGAACCGTCCGGTGATCGACTGTCCCCAGCTTTCCACCAGCCGGCCCGTCTTCATCCAGAACGCCCGCTCCGACACCGGCTGATAGAGCACCGCGGCATGGCCCTGCGGCTTGAAGTCGTGTTCCCTGAGCAGCACCTCAAGCTGGGTCACGCTGTACGGACGGCCGAATCCGAAGGGCGTCTTGTCGTTGCGGGCCCACAGACCGGCCCGGTTCGGGACGACGAAGAGCGCGCGGCCCCCCGGCGCCAGCACCCGGTAGGCCTCCTGCAGCAGCCGTCCCGGCGTCTCGGAGGTTTCGAGCGCGTGCAGAAGCAGCAGCCGGTCCGCATGCTCCGTCTGCACGGGCCAGAGCGTTTCCTCGCACAGGACCGATACGTTGTTGCGATCCGCAGGCCAGGGCATGACCCCCTGCGCGCCGGGCATCAGCGCGATGGTCCGCTCCGCGGGGTCGAGGAACGGGCGCAGCAGCGGCACGGGAAAGCCCATGCCCACCACGGTCTCGCCCGTCACATCGGGCCAGAACCGCCGCACACGCTCGCGCATCGCCCGCTGCGCCACCCGCCCCAGCGCCGTGCGGTAGTAGAACGTCCGCAGTTCCTGGACGTCGAGATGCATTGCCGCGGCCTCCGCTCGCCTTAGGGTGTGCCTGACCCGAACCTTATCCGATCAGAGAGCCAAGCCAATGAACAACCCGTCCCCCGCGCCGGACTCCGCGCCGGAAATCGTCACCGTCGCCTGCCGGACCGACAACTACGCCTTCCTGGTCCGCGCCGGCGGAAAGACCGCGCTGGTGGACGCGCCTGAGGCCGCGCCGGTCCTGGCGGCCCTGGACGACCGCGGCTGGGCACTGGACGAGGTCTGGATCACCCACCACCACGCCGACCATGTGGAGGGGCTGGCCGGCCTCAGGGACCGCTTCCCCGATGCAACGGTCACCGGCGGCGCCCGCGACGCGCACCGCCTGCCGCCCCTGGACCGGGAGGTTTCGGACGGCGACAGCTTTCAGTTCGCCGGCCACGCGGTCCATGTCCTCGACGTGTCGGGCCACACGGTCGGCCATATCGCGTTCCACCTGCCCGACGCCGCCGCCGTCTTCACCGCCGACAGCCTCATGGCGCTGGGCTGCGGGCGGCTATTCGAGGGGACCCCCGCGATGATGTGGGACTCCCTGTCGCGGCTCGCCGCACTGCCCGACGACACGATCGTGTATTCCGGCCACGAGTATACGGAGACGAACGCCCGCTTCGCCCTGACCGTCGAGCCTGCAAACGACGCGCTCTCACGCCGCGCGAAGGAGGTGGAATCGGCCCGCAAGGACGGTCGTGCCACCGTTCCATCCAGCCTTGCCGAAGAGAAAGCCACCAACCCCTTCCTCCGCGCAGGCTTGCGGCAGGTCAAAGAGGCCATATCTATGACCCAGGCCGACGACGTTTCCGTTTTTGCCGAGATCAGATCGCGCAAGGATTCGTTCTGATGACCGTTCCGGATGGGGCGAAAAATTCATCGACCCGATGGCGCATGGCGATCACTCACGACAATTGTGTTCAACCGCGTCCAAAAATTGCTTGAAGACTGGGCCACAACAACCAGACTTTAACACCATGAGGCCACGGTGGAGAGAGCGTCCCGCGCATCCCGCCAGAGAGATAAGGAGCACGCCTGTGCCGTCGTTTTCCACTACGCTCGAGCAAGCCATCCATCAGGCCCTGGCGCTGGCCAACACCCGTCGCCATGAGCTTGCGACGCTGGAACATCTGCTCCTTGCCCTCACGGACGAACCCGACGCCGCCAAGGTGATGAAGGCATGTTCGGTCGATCTGGAAGAGCTCAAGCAGACCCTGGTCGATTTCATCGACGACGACCTGTCGACCCTGGTGACGGAGGTCGAGGGCAACGAGGCGGTGCCGACCGCCGCGTTCCAGCGCGTCATCCAGCGCGCCGCGATCCACGTCCAGTCCTCCGGCCGGACGGAAGTGACCGGCGCCAACGTCCTGGTCGCCATCTTCGCGGAGCGCGAGTCGAACGCCGCCTATTTCCTGCAGGAGCAGGACATGACCCGCTACGACGCGGTCAATTTCATCGCCCATGGCGTCGCCAAGGACCCCTCCCACGCCGAGAACCGATCGGTCACCGGCGCGCCGGAGGAAGAGATGGACTCCACCCAGGTCGAAGAGGGAGAGGCCAAGGACTCCGCCCTTGCCAAATATTGCGTGGACCTGAACGCCAAGAGCCAGAAGGGGGATGTCGATCCGCTGATCGGGCGCGAGCATGAGGTCGAACGCTGCATCCAGGTCCTGTGCCGCCGTCGCAAGAACAACCCGCTTCTGGTGGGCGACCCCGGCGTCGGCAAGACTGCCATCGCGGAAGGCCTGGCCAAGAAGATCGTCGAGGGCGAGACGCCGGAGGTCCTTGCCGGCACCACGATCTATTCGCTCGACATGGGCGCGCTTCTGGCCGGCACCCGCTATCGCGGCGATTTCGAGGAACGGCTCAAGGCCGTGATGTCAGAGATGGAAGAGCATGACGACGCGGTGCTGTTCATCGACGAAATCCACACCGTGATCGGCGCCGGCGCAACCTCCGGCGGCGCGATGGATGCCTCCAACCTGCTCAAGCCCGCGCTCCAGGGCGGCAAGCTGCGCTGCATGGGAAGCACCACCTACAAGGAGTTCCGCCAGCACTTCGAAAAGGATCGCGCCCTGTCGCGCCGGTTCCAGAAGATCGACGTGAACGAGCCTTCGGTCGAGGACAGCGTCAAGATCCTCCAGGGTCTCAAGCCCTATTTCGAGGATCACCACGATATCCGCTACACCCATGACGCGATCCGCACCGCGGTGGAGCTGTCGGCGCGCTACATCAACGACCGCAAGCTGCCGGACAAGGCGATCGACGTCATCGACGAGGCCGGGGCGGCCCAGCATCTCGTGTCGGAATCCAAGCGGCGCAAGACCATCGGGACCAAGGAGATCGAGACCGTCGTGGCCAAGATCGCCCGGATCCCGCCCAAGAACGTCTCCAAGGACGACGCGGCGGTGCTCAAGGACCTCGACGGCACGCTCAAGCGCGTCGTGTTCGGTCAGGACCAGGCGATCGAGGCGCTCTCGGCCGCGATCAAGCTGGCGCGCGCCGGCTTGCGCGAACCGGAAAAGCCCATCGGCAACTATCTGTTCGCCGGACCCACCGGCGTCGGCAAGACCGAGGTCGCCAAGCAGCTGGCCGATACGCTGGGCGTGGAACTTTTGCGCTTCGACATGTCGGAATACATGGAAAAGCACGCGGTCAGCCGGCTGATCGGCGCGCCTCCCGGCTATGTGGGGTTCGACCAGGGCGGAATGCTCACCGACGGCGTGGACCAGCATCCCCATTGCGTGCTGCTGCTCGACGAGATCGAGAAGGCGCATCCGGACGTGTTCAACATCCTGCTGCAGGTGATGGACCACGGGAAGCTGACCGACCATAACGGCCGGGCGGTGGATTTCCGCAACGTGATCCTGATCATGACCTCCAACGCGGGCGCCTCCGACATGGCCAAGGAGGCCATCGGCTTCGGCCGCGACAAGCGCGAGGGTGAGGATACCGCCGCCATCGAGCGCACCTTCACGCCTGAGTTCCGCAACCGGCTGGATGCGGTGATTTCCTTCGGCGGGCTGCCCAAGGACGTCATCATGAAGGTGGTCGAAAAGTTCGTCCTGCAGCTCGAGGCGCAGCTGATGGACCGCAACGTGTCGATCGAGCTGACGCAGCCCGCCGCGGAATGGCTGGCGGACAAGGGCTATGACGACAAGATGGGGGCCCGCCCGCTCGGCCGGGTCATTCAGGAGTACATCAAGAAACCGCTGGCAGAGGAGTTGCTGTTCGGCAAGCTCGCCAAGGGCGGCGTGGTCCTGGTCGGCGTGAAGGACGGTAAGATCGACCTGCGCATCGACCCGCCCGAAACGCGGCGCCTGAGTTCCAAGAAGCCGCCTCTTCTCACCGCGGAGTGAGTCTCCGCCGCCGGGCCCGGGGCCCGGCGGCGACCACGGCAAACCGCCCGTCTTCGGCGCTCCAAGGTTGGGCGGAACTGAACGCCCTGCCAGATGGAATCGCCGTCAGGGTTTCTTCCACCCTCCCGGCACATTGCGGTGTTCTCGTCGCCGGTACGGCGGGTCGGTCCACCGTCTTCGGCTCTCCACGGTCGGGCGGCACCGAACGCCTTGCCGGATGGGATCGCCGTCAGAGTTTCTTCCGCCCTCCTGGCACATTGCGGTGTTCTCGTCGCCGGTACGGCGGGTCGGTTCCATCGGCAGGCGCGCTCCATATCGATTCTTTCGGGCTCACCATCGCGCGATGGATGCCACCCGAACCCGGCCAGACAGCCTGCGCCGGTTTTCGGTTGCGGCGGATGTGCCTGTGCCCGTCGCCGGATCCGTTTTGCCGGACCGGTGCTGTTCCACCGAAACACGCCGATCGCAGCAGGCGGGCGACCCGGATAGACGCCCGCTCCGCCGCTTGCTAGATCGGTCGGAACGACAGGAGCCCCCATGCCGGTCATTGCCGAAATCGCGGATCTGAAGCGCCTCTACCGTAATCGCGTGCCGCGGATGTTCTACGACTACTGCGAAAGCGGATCCTGGACCGAGCAGACGTTCCGCGACAACAGCGACGACTTCGACCTGATCCGGCTGCGCCAGCGGGTGGCCGTGGACATGGAGGACCGCTCCACCCGGACCACCATGGTCGGCCAGGACGTGGCGATGCCGGTGGCGCTGGCCCCGGTGGGGATGACCGGGATGCAACATGCCGACGGAGAGATCCTGGCCGCCCGCGCGGCGGAAAGGTTCGGCGTGCCCTACACGCTGTCCACCATGTCGATCTGCTCGATCGAGGACGTGGCCGCGGCCACCGACAGGCCGTTCTGGTTCCAGCTCTACGTCATGCGCGACCAGGCGTTCCTGGAGGCGATCGTCGAAAGGGCGCGCGCGGCGGGCTGTTCGGCGCTGGTGCTGACGCTGGATCTGCAAATTCTGGGACAGCGCCATCGCGACCTCAAGAACGGGCTCTCTGCCCCTCCGAAACTGTCACCCGCCACGGTCGCGGACCTGTCGTGGCGATGGCGCTGGGGTCTGGGGATGCTGCGCACCCGGCGCCGCGGGTTCGGCAACATCGTCGGCCATGCCAAGGGCGTCGGCGACGCTTCGTCTCTGCTGGCCTGGACCGCCGAACAGTTCGACCCCCGGCTCGACTGGGAGAAAGTTCGACAGATCAAGGAGATGTGGGGCGGGACGCTGATCCTGAAAGGGATCCTCGATGCCGAGGACGCGCGCCGGGCCGCGGATCTCGGCTGCGATGCGATCGTGGTGTCGAACCACGGCGGGCGGCAGCTCGACGGTGCGCTGTCGTCGATCCGGGTCCTGCCGGAGATCGTCGCCGCGGTGGGCGACCGGGTCGAGATCCACGTGGACGGCGGCATCCGCTCGGGGCAGGACGTGCTCAAGGCCGTCGCGATGGGCGCCAAGGGCACCTATATCGGGCGCGCCTATATCTATGGGCTGGGCGCGATGGGAGAGGCCGGCGTGACCCGCGCGCTGGAGATCGTCCACCGGGAGCTCGACATCACCATGGCGCTGTGCGGTCGCCGCCGGATAGAGGATCTGGGGCCGGAGATCCTGCTGGTCGGGCCGGAATTCGGCCGCTATCGCCCCTATGCGTGACCGGCCCTTGCGACCCGGACCGCACCGGCCAGAATCGCCCGAACCCGACGAAGGACTTTCCATGGACAGCACCCAAGGCGCAGGGGTCACCGATGCCGACCTGTTCGAGATGCGTTGGGCCCGGGCCGAAACGGATCTGATGACTCCGCTCATGCGGCTCTACGGCGGGGTCATCGAGGCTGCCGTCCTGCGCGACCGGCTCCGCGCCCTTCTGGCGCGGAAATGGGCGGAGCGGCCGGCGGATCTGCGGCGGCTCGACCTGGCACGCGATCTCGATCCCTCCTGGTTCCTCAGCCAGAAGATGGCCGGCTACGTGTTCTATGTGGACCGCTTCGCCGGCTCCATGGCCGGCGTCAGTGCGCGCATCCCGTATCTCACCGACCTCGGGATCACCTACGCCCATTTCATGCCCTGCCTGAAGCCGCGTCCCGGCGACTCCGATGGCGGATATGCGGTGATGGATTACGGACAGATCGACCCGCGCCTGGGCACGATGGACGATTTCCGCGACGTCACTGCGCAGATGCGCGCCGCCGAAATCAGCCCCTGCATCGACATGGTGCTGAACCATACCGCACGCGAACACGCCTGGGCGGAAAAGGCGCGGGCCGGCGATCCCGTCTATCGCGACTTCTACCTGATCTTCGAGGATGAGACGCTTCCCCGTGCCTACGAACGCTTTCTGCTGGACGTGTTTCCGACTCAGGCCCCGGGCAATTTCACCTGGGACGCCGACATGCAGTCCTGGGTCTGGACGACCTTCAATACATTCCAGTGGGACCTGAACTGGGCGAATCCAGAGGTGTTTCTGGCGATCCTCGGGGTCATTCTGGACCTGGCCAACGCGGGCGCAGAGGTTCTGCGACTGGATGCCGTGGCCTTCATGTGGAAGCGCATGGGCACCCAGTGCCAGAACGAGCCGGAGGTCCACGACATCCTGCAAGCCATCAACCAGTCCGCGTCGGTCGCGGCACCGGCCACGATCTTCAAGGCAGAGGCCATCGTCGGTCCGCATCAGCTTGTGCCCTATCTGGGCGCGGGACGGCATACCGGAAAGGTGTCGAACCTGGCCTATCACAACTCGCTGATGGTGCAGTTCTGGTCAGCCCTGGCGTCGGGCCGGACGCATCTGATGTCCGACACCCTGGCCCGGCATTTCCCCGACCGGTTCCAGGACGCGCAATGGGCGACCTACATTCGCTGTCATGACGACATCGGCTGGGCAATCACCGAAGAGGACGCTGAGGCGGCGGGCGTCACCGGCCCCGGACACCGGACATTCCTCAGCGATTTCTTCGCCGGCCGGTTCGAGGGCAGCTTCGCACGCGGTGCCGATTTCCAGGTCAACCCGGACACCGGCGACGCGCGCACGAACGGGTCGTTCGCGTCTCTGGCCGGGCTTGAAGCGGCGCTGGAGGCCCGCGACCCGGTCCTGATCGACATGGCCGAGCAGCGAATCCTGCTGGGTCATGCGCTGATTGCAGGCTTCGGGGGGCTGCCGCTCATCTACATGGGCGACGAGTTGGGGCTGGTCAACGATCCCAGCTATCTGGACGATCCGGACCTTGCCGGGGACGGGCGCTGGATGCACCGGCCCCGGATGGACTGGGAGGCTGCGGAGAGGGCCGCGACGGCAGAGACGCCAGCGGGCCGGATCCTGCGCGGCACACGCCATATCCTGTCGGTGCGCGCCGCGACCCCCGCGCTCAGGGGCGATGTGCCGTCCCGGATCCTGCGAACCGGACACGACCGGCTCTTCTGTGTGCTGCGCCCGGGGCTGGAGGGTACGCTGACCATGGTCTGCAACATGACGGCCCATCTCCAGCAGATCGAGGCGCACCGGCTCGACATGGACGCGCGCGACCTACCCGTGGATCTGTTGACGGGCCACCAGCCCGTGACAGAGGCCGATCGCATCGTCCTGCCGCCCTATGCCCCGCTCTGGCTGCACCGGCCGGTCTGGTAGGGTCAGCCGCAATCCAGCGCCCGTGCCACCGCGCCCGGTCCGTTCGGTCCCAGGTCGCGCAACACCGGACCCGGCATCCTTACGGCGACCACACGCGTCCAGTCGGCCGACAGCAGCACCAGTTCCGGCCCGGCGCCGCAGTCGCGCACGCCGCCCGAGATCTGCGGGTCGCCGATGCGGTGATTGGTCACGCCATCCAGCGCGGCGATCTCGCGCAGCGCCGCGCCCTCCAGCCGCCAGATCCGCAGGCGCCTGACCAGATGCGGCCGATCGACATAGGCGATCTCGACCCGGCCATCGCCATCGAGATCCGCCGCGCCGGCGGGGGCGAGCCAGCGGTTGGGACGGCCGATGAAGGGTGTCGCGGCGATCAGACCGCGCGGCCCGTAGATCGACAGCCGCGCGCCAAGGGCCAGGTCGGTCTCGACCGTGATGACCTCCGCCTCGCCGTCGCCGTCCACATCCGCCAGCCTTGGGGCGGTGTCCTCGAAGACGCGGGTCTGCGGAAGGCGGATCGACAGCTGTCGCCCCGATCGCTCGCGCAGCGTCAGCGTCCCCCATTCCACCGCATCGCCAAGAACGCCGTGACCGTAGCGCGTGGTCGGATCGGCATAGTCCGCGGCGACCACCCCCGCCCCGGCAGGCAGGGCCAGCGCCAGCCAAATGGCCGCCGCCAGCCGCAGCATCAGATCTGCTTTTCGGGCATCTGCACCACCAGGCCGTCCAGCGCGTCCGTCACTTTCAGCTGGCAGGTCAGGCGGGACCGGGTGGCGTCCGGCTCATAGGCGAAGTCGAGCATGTCCTCTTCCATCTCCTCGCGCGCCGGAAGCTTCTCGACCCAGTCCTCGGCCACATAGACGTGGCACGTAGAGCACGCGCAGGCGCCGCCGCAATCGGCCTCGATCCCGGGTATGCCGTTGTCGCGCGCGCCTTCCATGACGGTCAGCCCGTTGGGCACGTCCACCACATGTTCAGTGCCGCCATGTTCGATGTAGGTGATCTTGGCCATCTGACGTTCCTCTGTCGTCTCCGCGCCTTAGCTAGGGCCTATCCTCCGGGGATGCCAGCGGGATTGGCCGGACCGCGGCGACATTTCGTCCACGGTTCCGGCCCTATCTCTAGAGCATGATGAGATTAGCTTGAAGCGTATCCAGTATTGGCGAGGTAGTTCGCGCACTCCTGTGGGCTGAAGCGGTCGAGCAGTGTCCCGATCCTGCGCCACGTTGCCTCCATTGTGCGCTCGGCTGCGTTGCGGAGCATGTGTTTGAGCTTCGAGAAGACCTGTTCAATCGGGTTCAGGTCGGGGCTGTAGGGCGGCAGAAAAAGTAGATGCGCTTTCGCGTTACGGATCGCCTGCCGCACGGCTTGCCCTTTGTGGCTGCCCAGATTGTCCATAACCACCACATCGCCCGGGCGCAGGGTCTGTCTC
>NZ_JQEY01000020.1 GCF_000743715.1 Palleronia rufa | reverse complement strand
TGAATACATCAATTGCTTCTACATGCCGCGGCGCCGCCACTCAGCACTGGGCTGGAAAAGCCCCGTCGCATTCGAAAGAAAAGTGGCTTAAACGAGCACTTGGGGCGGCACGAAATCGCGACAGGTCCAGTTCTGCTCCTCGGCGAGTTGGGTCTTTTTTTGAACGAGTAGCCCGTGCGGCGCACGAAGGCCCAGACGGTGCGGTAGTCGACCTTGAGCCCGCGCTCGGCCAGTTCCACCACCAGTCCGCGCAGTGTGAACGGCTCCGTTATCCGCTCCAGAAGCCACGCCTCATGCCCGCCTGCAATCTTGCGTGGCGGGTGGCCGCCTGTCCCTGCCGGAGCGCAACTCCCGGTCGCACGCAAACGCTGCGACCACTTCACAACACTGGACGGAGCCACATCCAGGGCCGCTGCGACCTGACGCACGCTCTCGCCCCCCAACAGCCGCGCCATTGCCCTCTCTCGAAGGTCCATTGAAAGTGCTCTACCCACTACTCGCCCTCCATCTTGTGGTCGGCAACAGTGAATCACCAAAATGCAGGCCTGTGAATCCTCTATCGATTCAGGCTGATTTCATCCCGCTCTAGGGTCGATCGGCACGACAGACGGGGCCTCCGGATGCGCTGCGGCGTGGCGGTCGCTGCCTTCGGTGGATCGAGCGCGGAGCACGTCCGTGCGCGCGTCCCGGACGCACGAGCGGACCGGGCCCGAACCGGGCTAGCGCCTTGTCCAGCGGCTCAGCACGTCGCCGCCAAGGCTCCGGCTCTCGTCCAGCCGGAACCGCGGCGCGTCGGCCAGCGCGTGGATGCCGAGCGCGCCAAGCGCCGGCTGCCCCTCCGCCCCCAGCGCCACCCCGGCGGAGAAACCCATCAGCCGGTCCACCAGCCCGGCCTGCAGCAGCGACGCGCCGAGCGATCCGCCGCCTTCGCAGAACACCCGCGTGATGCCGCGCGCGCCCAGCGCCGCCAGCATCGCCGCGGGATCCAGCTGGCCGCGCGTCACCGGGACGTCCAGGCAGGTGGCCCCGAGCGCGGTCCAGCGGGCGATCCGGTCGGCGGGCGCCTCCTTGCCGTGGACAAGCCACAGGGGCGCGTCCCGGGCGGAGCCCGCCAGCGTTCCCGCAGACGGCAGATCGAGTTTGCGCGACACCACGATCCGCACCGGCTGGCGCACGGCTCCCAGACCGCGCACCGTCAGCCGGGGGTCATCGGTCCGCGCCGTTCCGCCGCCCACCAGCACCGCATCGTGCTCCAGCCGCAGGGCATGGACCGACCGCCGCGCGTCAGGCCCGGTGATCCAGCGGCTCTCTCCGCTGGCCGTGGCAATGCGCCCGTCGAGCGAGGTGGCAAGCTTCAGCGTCAGAAGCGGGCGTCCCTGGGTGACACGCATGAAGAACCCGGCCTGATCGTGGCGCGCCTCTGCCGCGCGCAGTCCGGTGACGACCTGCGCACCGCCCTGGCGCAGGATCGCGTGCCCGCGGCTCGACACGCGGGGGTCGGGATCCTCCAGCGCGGTCACGACGCGCGCGACTCCCGCGGCCAGCAGAGCCTCGGCGCAGGGCGGGGTGCGGCCGTGGTGGGCGCAGGGCTCCAGCGTGACATAGGCCGTCGCTCCGCGCGCCCGCGATCCGGCCTGCGCCAGGGCCACCGTCTCTGCGTGGGGGCGACCGCCGGCCTGCGTCCAGCCGCGTCCCGCGACCCGGCCGCCCGCCACGATCACGCAGCCCACCGCCGGGTTCGGCCAGACCGATCCCAATCCGCGTCGCCCCAGGGCCAGCGCATGGCCCATATGGGCCCGGTCGCTCATTCCTCCGGCTTGGCCAGGGGTCTGAGCTCGCTCACGAATTTGTCGAAATCATCCGCGGCCTGGAAGTTCTTGTAAACGCTGGCAAACCGCACATAGGCCACGGTGTCGATCCGGGCCAGGCTTTCCATGACGATCTCACCGATCACCTTCGACGGAATGTCCGTCTCTCCCATGCTTTCCAGCCGGCGGACGATGCCGGAAATCATCTGATCCACGCGCTCCGGCTCCACGGGCCGCTTCTGCATCGAGATCCGCACGGACCGCTCCAGCTTGTCGCGGTCGAACTCCTCGCGCCGCCCGTTCGACTTCACCACGACAAGGTCGCGCAGCTGCACGCGCTCATAGGTAGTGAACCGTCCGCCGCAGGCCGGACAGAGCCGGCGCCGCCGGATCGCCACGTGATCCTCTGCCGGACGCGAGTCCTTTACCTGGGTGTCGACATTTCCGCAGAACGGACAGCGCATGGCCTCTTCCTATGCTCTCGATCGCCTCGGGTCTGGGGCGACCATAGCCATACCCCCCAAGGATGGACAGTCCGAATGCCGCGGACCCAAGATAAGGGGCGGGCGCGGAGACACCTGAACCGATGCGCGCCAGCGACGTTGGAGGCGGACATCCACCAGCGAAGGAACAGCACATGGCCAGGACCCTTTTCATCACCGGCGCAAGCACCGGCATCGGCGCCGCCACGGCCCGCGCGGCAAGCCGGGCCGGATGGTCCGTCGCTCTGGTGGCGCGGTCGCGTGACAAGCTTGAGGCGCTGGCCGGTGAGATCGGCGATTCGGCGCTGGCCCTGCCCTGCGACGTCACCGATCTCTCCGCGCTGGAGAAGGCGGTCGCGGCCGCCGTGGACCGGTTCAGCGGCATCGACGCGGTCTTCGCCAACGCGGGCCGCGGGCTGAGCAAGGCCGGCACGGTAGAGGGCGACGCGGAGGATATCTCGGCTCTCGTCGACCTCAACATCAAGGGGGTCGTCTGGACGGCCCGCGCCACCCTGCCCGAATTGAAGAAGACTAGGGGAACGCTGGTCATGACCGGCTCTGCCGCGGGCCGGCGGCACATCTCCGGCTCTATCTACGGGGCGACGAAATGGTTCGTCCACGGCTATGCCGGCAACATGGCCGAGGCCATGCGCGAATGGGGCGGGCGGTGTTCGGTGATCGCGCCGGGCATGGTCGATACGCCGTTCTTCGATGAGGGCAAGCCCGACAAGCTGAAGCCAGAGGACGTGGCCGATGCGGTCCTGCACGCGATCGAGGCCGACCCCCGCGCGGCGGTGCGCGAGATCTACCTGATGCCCCAGAACTGACGCGCGAAGGTGGAGGATCAGCTGAGGACAGCGACGATCCGGCGGGTCTGCGGGGCGTCGCGATGCTCCCACAAGTAGATCCCCTGCCAGGTCCCCAGCAGCAGCCGACCGTCGACCGCCGGGATCGACAATGAGACCGGCAGGTGGGCGGCCTTGATATGGGCGGGCATGTCGTCCGGGCCTTCGGAGCGGTGGCGCAGATAGGCCATGTCGGCCGTATCGGCGCGGGGGACCAGCCGATCGATCCACGCCAGCAAATCGCGGCGTACGTCCGGATCGGCGTTTTCCTGAATGACCAGCGAACAGGAGGTGTGGCGCACGAACAGCGTCACCACGCCGCTGGCGTCGGGCAGCCAGCCCGCCACGCGGTCGGTGATCTCTGTCAGGCCGGGACCGTCGGTGCGGACCTCGAACTCCGTCCGCGTCACCGGGACCTCTCACAGAAGCGGCGCGCGTAGGCGGCCGTCAGACCGCGCCCGCCCTGGAGCCGGAGAAGCCCGGTCGGCTGGGCGCGGCTCTCGTCCAGGCCGAAGCGGATCCCCTCACCGCCCTTCCGCCGCGGCGCGTCATAGCGGAAGATGCGCGTCGCCGTGGGCAGGTTCAGACCGCGGATCGCGTAATCCCCCGCCGCGCACCAGAAGTCGGGGGCGCCGGAGGGACCGGTCCAGGCCACGTCGAACGCGTCGGATCCGTCCGCGCGGACCACCAGACCGTTCTGTGCCAGGAAGGCGGAGGCGGGCGTGGCCAGAGCGGCGCAGACGGCCGCGGTGAGAAGGTGTCTCATGTCAGGGCTCCTTGCATCGGCGCTGAACCGAAAGGTGTCGCGCGCGGCCGCCGCTGTCCACTCACGATTGCCCGACCGTTCCCGCCGGACGTCAACCTCTATAGAGAGGGGCAATGGATATCGACGCGCTTCTGAATCGCTACGGGCTGGCCTTCGTCTTCGTGGGCTGCTTTGTGGAGGGCGACACCGTCGCGCTGACCGCCGGCGTGTTGGAACACAAGGGCCTTCTGCCCTTCTGGCCGACGGTTCTGGCGGCGGCGGCGGGAGGCTGGGTCTGGGACATTTCCATATTCGCGCTGGGTCGGGGGTTCCGCGCCCATCCTCGCGTCGCCCGCGCCATGTCCCATCCGCGCGCCCGTGCCCTGACCGGCCGGCTGCTGCGCTGGCCGATCCTGCTGGCGGCGGTGTTCCGCTTCATCCCCGCGACGCGGACGGTGGCGCCTCTTGCGCTGGCGACGGGCAGCACATTGCCGTTCGCGGTCTACGCACCGGTCACGCTGCTGTCCGCCCTGGTCTGGGCGCTGACTCTGGTCAGCATCGGGCACGACCTGGGGCAATACATAGAGCGCGCGTGGGGCGGCATTCGAGACATCCGGCTGATGCTCCTGATCCCGGGGCTGAGCATCGCCGGCATCGCGATCTGGACCGGGCTTCGGCTGCGGCGCCGCAGCAAGCGCGCATAGCCGCGCGATCCGTCGCACGCGGCCAGGGACAGTGTGTACCGAACCGGTCTACTGGTCCAGGAAACTGCGCAGCTTGCGGCTGCGGCTGGGATGTTTCAGCTTGCGCAGCGCCTTCGCCTCGATCTGACGGATCCGCTCGCGGGTGACGCTGAACTGCTGGCCGACCTCTTCAAGGGTGTGGTCGGTATTCATGCCGATGCCGAAGCGCATCCTGAGCACGCGCTCCTCGCGCGGGGTGAGGGAGGCCAGAACCCGCGTCGTCGTTTCCTTGAGGTTCTCCTGAATGGCCGAGTCCAGCGGCAGGACAGCGTTCTTGTCCTCGATGAAATCGCCGAGCTGGCTGTCCTCCTCGTCGCCGATGGGCGTCTCCAGGCTGATCGGTTCCTTGGCGATCTTCATCACCTTGCGGACCTTCTCCAGCGGCATCTGAAGCTTTTCGGCCATCTCCTCGGGCGTCGGTTCGCGGCCGATCTCGTGCAGCATCTGCCGGCCCGTGCGCACCAGCTTGTTGATCGTCTCGATCATGTGGACGGGGATACGGATCGTGCGCGCCTGATCGGCGATCGACCGGGTGATCGCCTGCCGGATCCACCAGGTCGCGTAGGTCGAGAACTTGTAGCCGCGGCGGTATTCGAACTTGTCCACCGCCTTCATCAGGCCGATGTTGCCTTCCTGAATGAGATCAAGGAATTGCAGACCGCGGTTGGTATATTTCTTGGCGATGGAGATGACCAGGCGCAGGTTCGCCTCGACCATTTCCTTCTTGGCCTGCCGGGCTTCCTTTTCGCCTTTCTGGACCTGCTGGACGATGCGCCGGAACTCGGAGATGTCGACGCCGACATACTGGCCGACCTGGGCCATCTCGCCGCGCAGGTCCTCGATCTTGGGGCGCGACTTGTCCAGAAGCATCTGCCAGCCACGGCCGGTCTTCTCCGACACACGGTCGATCCAGTTCGGATCGAGCTCTGCGCCGCGGTATTCCTCGATGAACTCGCGCCGGTTAATGCGGGCCTGATCGGCCAGCTTCACCAGCGCGCTGTCGATCGACATGATCTTGCGGTTGATGCCGTAGAGCTGGTCGATCAGCGCCTCGATGCGGTTGTTGTGCAGGTGCAGTTCCTTGACCAGCACGACGATTTCGCCGCGCAGGGTCTGATACCTGGCTTCGGCCTTGTCGGTGAAAGAGCCGTCCTCGTTCAGCGTGGCGGACATGCGCAGGTCCTGCATCTCCGCAAGCTGGGTGTAGTCGTCGGCGATGGCGCCGAGCATCTCGAGCACGCGGGGCTTCAGCGCGGCTTCCATGGCGGCAAGGGACAGGTTCGCCTGCTCGTCGTCATCCTCATCTTCGTCGGCGGTCTCGATCGGATTGCCGTCGGCATCCAGATCCCGGGTCTCGGCCACCGGCGGCTTGGGCCGGGGCGGGGCCATGTCCTGGGGCGTGGAACCCAGATCCGACACCACAGGCTCCTCTCCCTCATCGGCCATCGAACGCCCGAAGGTCGTCTCCAGGTCGATGACGTCGCGCAGCAGGATGTCCTCGTTCAAGAGTTCGTCGCGCCAGATGGTGATCGCCTGGAAGGTCAGAGGGCTTTCGCACAGCCCCGCGATCATGGTGTTGCGCCCGGCCTCGATCCGCTTGGCGATGGCGATCTCGCCCTCGCGGCTCAGAAGTTCGACCGATCCCATCTCGCGTAGGTACATGCGGACCGGGTCGTCGGTGCGGTCGAGCTTTTCGGTCTCCGAGGACGACACCGCGACCTCGCGGCTGTCTGTCCGCGTCGCGACGTCGGTACTTTTCTTGTCCTCGTCCTCGGCCTCGTCGTCCTCGATAACGTTGATGCCCATCTCGGACAACATCGACATCACGTCCTCGATCTGCTCGGAGCTGACCTGCTCGGGCGGCAGGACCTGGTTCAGCTGATCGTAGGTGATGTAGCCGCGTTCCCTGGCATCGGCGATCATCTTCTTGACGGCGGTCTGGCTCATGTCGAGCATGACCTCCCCGTCCTGATCGTCCTTGGAGCGTTCTTCGCGGTTGTCCTTGGCGGCCATTCGGCTCTCTCCTTCACGCGTCCGAAGCACGCATCCCCTCGCACTTCACACCATTACTTGGCGAATCGTAGCCCGAATCGGTGATTCGCCAATTCATAAACCTGATTCTCTTAGCAAACCCTGCAGCCGTAACCCAGAGCACACGTTTCACCGCCGGTCGTCGTCTGAAACGAACCCGATCTCCCGCAGCAAGGCCGCCAGGGCGTCTCGTTCGTCACGGTCGACACGCAGGCCGTTGGGGGCCTTGTCGAAACGCCTCTTGTCTTCCGTCTGGCCACGCTCCGACCGCTCGACGGCCCGGGCGGCCTGTCCCAGACGCCAGGTTAGGAATTCCGTATCGGCGGCGGCGATGTCCTCCAAGGCTTCGTTGACCTCCCGCCACGCGCCCCGCCGCGCCACCAGCTTGCCCAGCTCTTCGCCAAGGCACTGCGCGGCGGCGTCGATGTCGTCCGACAACAGCGCCGGGATCACGGTCAGGTGGCGCGTCGATCCCAGCTTTTCAAGGGTTGCGGGGCCAAGACGCGCGGCGATCTCGGACCGGCAGCCGTGGCTGTCTGCGGGCTCGATCTCCATCAGGCAGGCCGCGAGCCGGGCGTAGTCGGGGTCAGAGAACTCCACGGTGGACAGCACCGGCTCGACCGTTTCGATCAGCTTGGGAAAGCGGATCAGCAAGGCCAGCACCACCGCCTCGCGCAGCGACTCGCCCTGAACGCCGGACACGAGCTCAGAGCCCCGGGTGGTCGCTGAGGCCTGGGCGGGGGCGGACCTGCCGCGCGGCACCCATGCCTTGCGCGGGTTGAACAGCTGGTAGCTGCGCTCGCGGATCGCGGCGCCGTAATGGCTGCGGATCGACGGGTCCGCGATCCGCCCCAGGGTGTCGCGCAGCGATTTGTCGAGCGCCGCGCGCCGCTCCGGACTGTCCAGCCGCCGGCCTTCGGTCGCCCGCGCCCAGAGCAGGTCCACCATCGGCCGGGCGCCGTCCAGAAGCGCCTGCATCGCCTCCGGGCCGCGGGCCTTCAGCAGATCGTCTGGGTCCATCCCGTCCGGCATCAGGCAGAAACGCAGCGACTGCCCGGCCTCCAGAAGCGGCAGGGCCAGGTCCATCACCCTGAGGGCGGCACGCTGGCCGGCCGCGTCGCCGTCCAGCGCGATGACCGGCTCGGGATGGATCCGCCACATGAGCCGCAGCTGATCCTCGGTGATCGCGGTGCCCAGCGGCGCGACGGTGGCGGAGAACCCGGCCTCCGACAGGGCGATGACATCCATGTAGCCTTCGGCAACGACAAGCTGCGCGTCCCGGGCACCGGCGCGCGCGGGTCCGATGTTGTAGAGTTGCCGCCCCTTGTCGAACAGCGCGGTCTCGGGCGAGTTCAGGTACTTGGCGCTCTCCGCGGGATCCATGGCCCGGGCACCGAAGGCGATGGCCCGGCCGCGCGCGTCGCGGATCGGGAACATGATGCGGTTGCGGAAGATGTCATAGGGGGCGCCGCCCCTGGCGCTGGTCTTGGCCAGGCCGGCCGCCGCGACCAGGTCCGGCGCGACGCCCTTCGCGGCCAGATGGTCCGACAGCCGCCGCCAGTCGTCCGGCGCGAAGCCGATTTCCCACCGCTCCTGCGCCTCTGCGCTGAGGCCGCGCCCGTCGAGATACCCGCGCGCCCCAGACCCCGCCGCGGTCTTGAGCTGCAGGCGGTAGAACTTCACCGCCTCCTCCATCACCTCGGCAAGCCGGGTGCGGCGGTCGGCCTTTTCCTGTCCCCGTGCATCGCGCTCCGGCATCTGCAGGCCGATCTCGTCGGCCAGGATCCGCACCGCCTCCATGAAAGCCACGTTCTCGGTCTTCTGGACGAAGTCGATGGCGTCGCCCTTCTCGTGGCAGCCGAAGCAGTAGTAATAGCCGTCGCGGTCCAGCACGTGGAACGACGCGGTCTTTTCCTGATGGAACGGGCAGGCGGACCACATGTCCCCCTTGCCCTGCTGGGACTTGCGCATGTCCCACGTGACTTTGCGGCCGACCACCTGGGTCAGGCTCACGCGGGTGCGCAGCTCATCGAGAAAACCGGGCGGAAGGCTCATGCCCCTTTATATCGAAACCCGGGCCCGGCCTGTCCAGTGGCCGCGCTCAGCACTCGGTGACTTCGATCGCTGCCAGGGGGGCGCCGTCGGCGGTGACGATGTCGGCGGCCACCCCGTCATAGGTTTTCACGAACCGGGCCGTCGCGGGCTGGGCGCACATCTGTTCGCGGATGGCGCGGGTGGCGACCAGCGCGTAGCCCTCGCGCTGCGATGGCGAGAACTCCGCCGCGTCGCGGTCGTGGCGGAAGCGCATGTCGAGACGCCGGCCTTGCGCGGCGGCGCCCAGGATCGTCAGGTCGCCAGACAACCTCTCGCCCTTGCGGGCATCAAGCGCCTGCGCCACGGCGGCAAGGTCCGGCGGCGATTGGGCGGCCCGGGTTGCGCCGGCACTGTCCACGGCAAGCGTGTCCCGGGTGCCTGAGGCACAGCCGGCCACGGAAAGGACGGCAAGCAAGGACGCGTAGCGGATCATGTCATTCCCTCCGGCATACTGTGCCGCCAAGACTGGGACATCCCCAGGCGGCGCGCAACCGCCATCACGGGTCCGTCGCGGCGTGCGACTTTGTCGCGGAAACGATCCGGGCCGCCGCGGGTTCGGTGTGCAGATGCGGAGAAAGTCCGCTCGCATATCAGGAGGAACTCCATGCTACGTTCAACCATCGTCACCGCCACCGCTGCCGCCGCCATGTTCGCCGGCGGCATCGCCTATGCGCAGGACTCGATGAACATCGTCGAGACCGCGCAGGATGCCGGCGATTTCGAGACCCTGCTGACCGCCGCGGAGGCCGCGGGACTGGTCGAGACCCTGTCGGGCGACGGCCCGTTCACCGTCTTCGCCCCCACGGACGAGGCGTTCGCGGCCCTGCCGGAGGGCACGGTCGACGATCTTCTGAAGGAAGAGAACAAGGACCGGCTCACGGCAATCCTGACCTATCACGTCGCGCCGACGGCGGCGATGTCGAGCGACCTGTCCGACGGGCAGATGATCGACACCGTGAACGGCGAGCAGCTTGAGGTGTCGATCGACGGCGATACGGTCATGGTCGGCGAGGCCACCGTGACGCAGCCGGATATCGAAGCGTCGAACGGCGTCATCCACGTCATCGACACGGTGTTGATGCCCCCCGAAGCCATGTGACGACCCATCGCGGACGTCCGCGCCGCGAGCGGGGCCGCCTTCGGGCGGCCCCTGGCATTTGCGCGGTCGCCATGCCGCCGAATCCGGATCCCGGTCAGCCGCGGCCTGCCAGCCGGATCGCCAGGATATCGGCCATCGCCCGCCCTTCCGCCGCACGGGTCACGCCACCGATGCCCAGCCTGCGCCCGAACCGCCACCACATCCCCGGCGCCCACCCCCGCTCCGTCGGGCGGTTCAGCCGCAGGACGAAACCGTTGGACGGCTTCATGGCGAACATGCCGCGATCCACCGCCGCGATATCCTCCATCGGCGCCAGAACCCGGCCCGACGTGTCGAGGATCCCTGTTTCCGTCAGGACGATTCCGTGCCGTGTCGCCTGCCAAAGCGCCAGCGCGACGGCGCCGAACAGCGCGCCGCAGAGCGCGAAGACCAGCCGCCAGACGCCGCCCTCCGGTCCGGCGGCGCCCAGCCACAACAGCATCAGGCCAAGGGCGCCCAGGATGCCCGTGCCCAGCAGCCGACGGGGCGCGGAGGCATCGAGCCGGGCGAGGATATCTGCGTCGTCAACCATGCTCTGCCTCTAGCCGAGCCGCGCGGGGCTGGAAAGCGCATTGCCCGCGGAAGGCCGCGCGGGCTAGGCTTTCCGTCCAGCCTTAGGTGACGGATCCATGCGCCCTGCCCTGTTGACCCTGTTCTTTCTGTTCGGCTGTGCCCTGCCGGATATCGACGTGCCGGAAGCAGAGCGCACGGCCGCGTCCGCATATCCACGCCTGATCCCTTTCGACGAGGTTCTGGACCGGATCCCCGTCCAGGGCAGGATCACGCCGGCCACGACCGCCGCGCTCGACGCGCGGGCGTCGAACCTGCGCGCCCGCGCCCAGGCGATGCGCGCCTCCGCCCTGACGCAAGCCGAGCGAAGCCAGATCCGCGCCGCCGTGGCCCGCCTTCGCGCCCGCCTGGCGGAGGGCTGAGTCGTCCGCATCGTGCGCGCCCCGGCGGCGGAGGACAGAGGCCGCGGCGGGGCGCGTCCGCTCCGGTGACAGACCGAAGCCCCGGCATCGCCGCCGGGGGGGCGCAGAGCCCGCGCGCCACACCGTCTGACCGGCGTCCTGCCATACGATCGACCGTTCGCTACGCTCAGCCACGGCGGTGGCGCGCGCGTCCGCACCGGGCGTTCGGCCCAGGCGGACGCGCGGTCTATGATCCCGGCGGGAAACCGGCTAAGCCCTCGCGCGTCCCGACCTGCCAGGAGCCGATCCCATGTCCCGACCCCTCCGCCTCGGCCTTGCCGGTCTTGGAACCGTGGGCACCGGCGTGGTCCGCATCGTGCAGGGCCGCGCCGGTCTGCTGGCCGCGCGGGCGGGCCGCGCCATCGAGATCGCGGCCGTCTCCGCCCGACGCCGCGACCGGGATCGCGGCGTCGATCTGTCCGGCTACGGGTGGGAGGACGATCCGGTGGCGCTGGCGGCGCGCGACGATGTGGACGTGGTGGTGGAGCTGGTCGGCGGCGATGCAGGCCCGGCAAAAGACCTGGTCGAAGCCGCCATCGCCCATGGCAAGGACGTGGTGACCGCGAACAAGGCGATGCTGGCGCTGCACGGCCAGGACCTGGCGGAGGCGGCAGAGGCCAGGGGCGTGGTCCTGCGGTTCGAGGCCGCCGTGGCCGGCGGCATCCCGTGCGTCAAGGCGCTGACCGAAGGGCTGGCCGGCAACCGGATCGAACGGGTGATGGGCGTCATGAACGGCACCTGCAACTACATCCTCACCCGGATGGACAGCGCCGGACTGCCCTACGACACCGTCTTCGCCGAGGCGAAATCGCTGGGTTATCTGGAGGCCGACCCGACGCTCGACGTCGGCGGCATCGACGCCGGACACAAGCTGGCGCTGCTGGCGGCCATCGCCTACGGCACCCGCGTCGATTTCGGGGGCGTGGCGCTGGAGGGGATCGAACGGGTCTCGATCGAGGATATCCGCCGCGCCGGCGACATGGGGTTTAGGGTCAAGCTTCTGGGCGTGGCGCAGATGACCGGGCGCGGGCTCGACATGCGCATGTCGCCCTGCCTGGTGCCTGCCGGCTCTCCGCTGGGACAGCTCGACGGGGCGACGAACATGGTGCTGCTGGAAGGCGACGCCGTGGGGCGCATCGTGTTGCGTGGCGCCGGCGCGGGACAGGGCCCGACGGCCAGCGCGGTCCTGTCCGACATCGTGGACATCGCGCGGGGGATGCGGCTGTCGACCTTCGGCCAGCCGGCGGCATCGCTGAAAACGGCGACGCGGGCCAGCGCCGGAACCCCGTCGCCCTACTACCTGCGCATGGATCTGCAGGACAAACCCGGCGCATTGGCCAAGATCGCGGCCTGCCTGGGCGACGAAGGGATCTCCATCGACAGGATGCGCCAGTACGACCACGCGACCGGGACCGCGCCGGTCCTGGTCGTCACCCACCGCGCGTCGCGCCCCGCGCTCGACCGCGCGGTAGAGGCGATGGCCGGGACGGGTGTGCTGGTGGGCGATCCCGTCGCCCTCAGGATCGAGGAAATCGCCGACTGACCGCCGGTTCCCGCGTGCTGTCAGCGCCACCACGCCTTGTGCGCCGGCCGACGGGCGGGCTAGACCGGCGCAAACCACGTCACCACGAGGGGGCCCCATGGCCGACAAGGATTTCAACGACCGGATGCTTTCCCTGGGCCTGGCCCGCGTGTCGGAGGCCGCGGCGCTCGCCTCGGCGCACTGGATCGGGCGCGGCGACGAGAAGGCCGCCGACCAGGCCGCCGTCAACGCCATGCGCGAACAGCTCAACAGGCTCGACATCGCCGGCACCGTGGTCATCGGTGAGGGGGAACGCGACGAGGCGCCGATGCTCTACATCGGCGAGGAGGTCGGCACCCAGAACGGCCCCGAGGTGGACATCGCGCTCGACCCGCTGGAGGGCACGACCCTGACCGCCAAGGACATGCCCAATGCGCTGACCGTCATCGCCATGGGCGGGCGCGGCTCGATGCTGCATGCGCCGGACGTCTATATGGAAAAGCTCGCCATCGGTCCGGGCTTCCGCCCCGGCGTTGTCACGATGGACATGAGCCCCGCAGAGCGCGTGTCGGCCCTGGCCGCGGCCAAGGGGGTGTCCACCCACGACATCACCGTCTGCGTGCTGGAGCGACCCCGCCACGAGGACATGATCGCGGAACTCAGGACCACCGGCTGCGCGATCCGGCTGATCACGGATGGCGACGTGGCCGGTGTCATCCACTGCGCCGATGCTGGCCGGACCGGGATCGACATGTACATGGGATCCGGCGGCGCGCCGGAGGGCGTTCTGGCCGCCGCGGCGCTGAAATGCATGGGCGGTCAGATGTTCGGCAAGCTGGTGTTCCGCAACGACGACGAGAAGGGCCGCGCCAGAAAGGCGGGCATCGCCAATTTCGACCGGGTCTACACCCGCGACGACCTGGTGACCGGAGACGTGATCTTTGCCGCGACGGGTGTCACCGACGGCTCGATCCTGCCGGGCATCAAGCGCGAGCCTGGGTATCTGACCACGGAGACGATCCTGATGCGCTCCAAGACCGGATCGCTCCGGCGGATGACCTATCGCAACCCGGTGGACCGCTCTCCCGGCGGGCGCGGCTGATGATCCCGTCCGCGTTCCCCGACCGCACGGAGATCGCGCGCCTGTCGGCGGGGATGCTGCTGGAGGTCGGGGCGGTGGACTTTCGCCCGGATGCGCCCTTCACCCTGGCCAGCGGTCTGCCGTCGCCCACCTATATCGACTGCCGCAGGCTGATCTCCTATCCAAGGGTTCGCGCCGCGCTGATGGATTTCATGGCCGTCACCGTGATGCGCGACGCAGGCTTCGAGGCATTCGACACCATCGCGGGCGGCGAGACGGCGGGGATCCCCTTCGCGGCACTGGTGGCCGAGCGTCTGGCCCTGCCCATGACCTATGTGCGCAAGAAGCCCAAGGGCTACGGGCGCAACGCGCGGATCGAGGGCGTGATGGCAGAGGGCGACCGAGTCCTGCTGGTCGAGGACCTGACCACCGACGGCGGGTCGAAGCTGTCCTTCGTGGACGCGATCCGCGAGACGGGGGCGAGCTGCGCGCATACGGCGGTGATCTTTTCCTACGGCATCTTTCCGGAGATCGAGACCACGCTGGGCGCCCATGGCGTGACGCTGCACCATCTCTGCACCTGGTGGGACGTGATGGCCGTGGCGCGCGAGCGCGCGGCGTTCGACTCCGCGACGCTGGAGGGGGTCGAGGCGTTCCTCACCGCGCCCCGCGCCTGGCAGGACGCCCGCCGGACCGATTGAGCGGCATCCACGGACACTCCACAGGCGGGCTGTGGAGGCGCGTGGCGTACCGCCCACATCTTGCGCTCCGGCCACCACTTGCCGCATGATCTGGCCTGTGGCGGTATTCCGCGTTCGGGGTTTTCCACTTTGACGCAAACCGCCGGCTGGCTGTATCCCCAAGGTTCATCAGGGGCCGCACGGCGGATGAAGGGGCAGAGCGAATGAACAAGATTTCCACCATACCGGCGACACCCGACGGCGCGGATACCGACCCGCTGCCCCACAATATCGAAGCCGAGCAGCAGCTTCTGGGCGCGATCCTGACCAACAACGACGTCTTCGACGCCGTGGCCAGCATCATCACCCGCGACCATTTCTACGATCCGGTCCATGCCGACATCTTTGAGGTCGCGACCGCGCGAATCGCCGCCAACGCACTGGCGTCCCCGGTCACGCTGAAATCGTTCCTGGAGGACCACGCCGGTCTCAAGGAACTGGGCGGGGCTGCCTACCTCGTCCGGCTGGCGGGGTCCGCCATCTCCTCCTATGCCGCGCGGGACTACGCGCGGATGATCTACGACATGTCGATCCGGCGGCAGTTGATCGACCTGGGGCGCAACATCGCCGCCAAGGCCGCCAAGGTAGAGGTGACGTCCGAGCCGAAGGACCAGATCTCCGAGGCCGAGCAGCATCTCTACAAGCTGGCCGAGGCGGGGCAGGTCAACCAGGGCTTCCAGACCTTTCTGAGCGCGGTGACCGACGCGGTGAACGTGGCCAACGCCGCCTACAAGCGCGACGGCCAGCTGGCCGGGGTCTCCACCGGGCTGGTCGATCTGGACAAGAAGCTGGGCGGGCTGCACCGTTCGGACCTGCTGATCCTGGCCGGGCGGCCGTCCATGGGCAAGACGTCGCTGGCCACCAACATCGCCTTCAACATCGCCAAGGCCTTCCGGGCGGGGCCGCTGCCCAACGGCAAGGAGGGCGCGGTGGAAGGCGGCGTGGTGGGATTCTACTCCCTGGAGATGTCGGCGGAACAGCTTGCCGCACGGATCCTGTCCGAAGCGTCCGAGATCCCGTCCGACCAGATCCGCCGCGGCGACATGAACGAATCCGAGTTCCGCCGCTTCGTCGATGCGGCCAAATCGCTGGAATCCTGCCCGATCTTCATCGACGACACGCCGGCCCTGGCGATCAGCCAGCTGGCCGCGCGCGCCAGGCGCCTCAAGCGTGAACACGGGCTGGACGTGCTGGTGGTGGACTACCTGCAACTCGTCAAGGGCACCGGACGGAACGAGAACCGCGTCAACGAGATCTCGGAAATCTCCCAGGGCCTCAAGGCCATCGCCAAGGAGCTCGACATTCCGGTGCTTGCCCTGTCGCAGCTGTCGCGGCAGGTCGAGAACCGCGAAGACAAGCGCCCGCAACTGTCGGACCTGCGCGAATCCGGCTCCATCGAGCAGGATGCCGACGTGGTAATGTTCGTGTTCCGTGAGGAGTACTACAAGGAGCGCGAGAAGCCCGGCGAGCATGAGCTGGAGAAGATGGCGACCTGGCAGCAAGAGATGGAGCATCTGCACGGCAAGGCGGAGGTCATCATCGGCAAGCAGCGCCACGGTCCAATCGGCGCGGTGGACTTGAGTTTCGAGGGCAAGTTCACCCGCTTCGGCAACCTTGTCCAACCTTGGCAGAAGGGATCGGACCGGGAGTTCTGATGGCCGTCACCGGGATCGGCCACGTCACCCTGGCGGTCACCGATCTGGACCGTTCCGTGAAATTCTACACCGACACGCTGGGCGCGCGCCTCCGGGCGCATTGGCCGCGCGGCGCCTATCTGGAATTGGGCACGCTCTGGCTGTGCCTTGAGGTCGCGGCATGGGTCTCCGACCGGCGCGACGACAGCCATCTGGCGCTGGCCGTATCCCCAGAGGCGTTCGGCGGGTATGCGGACCGCGTCCGCGGCGCGGCGCCCGTCTGGAAGGAGAACCGCTCGGAGGGTCCGTCGCTCTATGTGCGCGATCCCGACGGGCACAAGCTGGAGCTTCACGCGGGCGATCTGGAAAGTCGCCTGGCCGCCTTGCGCGGGCGCGCGGACGTGACGATCCTGCCGGGGCGACGCCCCCGATCCGGCTTGACCCCCGGATGCAGACGGTGGACGAACGGTCCATGGGAACCGCGACGCTGACGATCGATCTCGACGCGCTCGCCGCGAACTGGCGCGCGCTCGACGCCATGTCGTCCCCCGCCTGCGAGACCGGCGCCGTGGTCAAGGCCGACGGCTACGGCCTTGGCGTGGCGCGGGTCGCGCGCACGCTGCACGCCGCCGGCGCGCGGCGTTTCTTCGTCGCCGTGGCCGAAGAGGGGCCCGCCCTGCGCCAGGCCGTGGGGCCGGACGTCCCGATCCACGTCTTTTCGGGCCATATGCCCGGCGACGCGGACTTGCTAAGGGGCGCGGGGCTGATCCCGATGCTCAATTCCATAGAGCAATGCACCCGCCATTTCGATGCCCTGCCCGGCCATCCCTTCGGCGTGCAGCTCGACTCGGGCATGAACCGCCTGGGGCTGGAGCCCGCCGACTGGGCGGCGATCCGCCGGATCGTCCTGGCCGAACGCCCCGCGCTGGTGATGAGTCACCTTGCCTGTGCCGACGATCCGGACGATCCGATGAACGCCCGCCAGCTTGACGCCTTCCGGGAGATGGCGGGCGGCATCGACGCACCTTTGTCCCTGTCGGCCACAGGCGGGATCCTGCTGGGGCCGGACTTTCATTTCGACGTGACCCGACCCGGCATCGGGGTTTACGGCGGCCTGCCGTTCGCGGAGGCGCGGACCGTAGTGCGCCTGTCGGTTCCCGTGATCCAGGTCCGCGACATCGCGCCAGGCGAGACGGTGGGCTACGGCGGCGCCTGGATGGCAGACGAGCCCGCGCGCGTGGCGACCCTGGCGGCAGGCTATGCGGACGGGCTGATCCGGCGGATGGGCACCGACGCGGTGCTGTTTCACGGCGACACGCCCTGCCCGCTGGTCGGCCGGGTGTCCATGGACCTGCTGACCGTGGACGTCAGCCATCTGGAGGGCGTGCCCGACTGGCTGGACATCCTGGGCCCGTTCCAGAGCGTGGACGACCTGGCCGATGCGGCCGGAACCATCGGATACGAGATTCTGACCTCTCTGGGTTCGCGCTACCGGCGGCAGGAGCTCTAGCCCCTTTGGACGGGCGACCCCGCCCGGTTGGGCCATCCCCCCTCGTAAGCGCCATCCTTGCGGAACCAAAAAGGTCAAGATTTCTTTTCGCCTTGAGCGATTTCTCGCTTATGGTGGTTCAAAGGGGATCGAAACCATGGCTCAACCTGATAGCTACAGCCGCCGGAACGACATCGCGGCCTATGCCCAGACCGCGTCGATGGCGCTTCTGACCGGCGCCGGGCTGGCGCTGACCGGGGCGACCGTCGCGGCCGCGCTGGGTCTGCTGCCCTTCCTGACCCTGCCGTTGCAGTTCGGGGACACCGTTTTGCCCCAGGCCGGAATGGTCGTGCAGATCGGAGTCGTCCTGCTGTTGCTTTGCATCGCCGCCGCCCTGCCGTCGGGTCTGCGGGTCCTGCGGCTGGAGCGCAGCCACCGGGATTTCTCCGTCTGCATGTCCGACGTGGCGGACGCCTACCACGCCGCCCATACCGCGGACCGGGCCGGCGCCTTCGGCCTTGGCGCGGAGTTCGACGCGGTGAAGGAACGGATCATGCATCTGCGCCGGCATCCGGACCTTCGCGCCGCAGAGCCGGAGATCCTGGAAATCGCAGCGCAGATGTCCTTTACCTCCCGCGATCTCGCCCAGACCTATTCGGATGAGAACGTGGCCCGGGCACGCGGTTTCCTCAGCCATCGGGAGGAAGAGATCGCGCTCTTCGAAGGGCGGATCCGGAAGGCCGTCGCCGTCAGCGCCGAGCTGCGCGACCGCATCGCGGCGATCGAAACCGCCGAACGCGACAACGACATCCGGCTCCGCGCCCTGGAGGAAGAGTTCGGGGATCTGCTGGCCGACCTGGGCTTTTCCCGGCCCCGGCACGATGGCGCCATCATTTCTCTGCCCCGCGCCACGGCGGCCGAATAAGTCCGCTTGCCCGCCGGGCGACCTGCGGGCATTAGGGCGCCATGGCCAAGCTTCCGTCTTTCGTCTGCCAGTCCTGCGGCGCGGCGCACTCGAAGTGGTCCGGCCGCTGCGACGCCTGCGGCGCGTGGAATTCCATCGTGGAAGAGACCCCGCTCAGCGCCGGTCCGCCGTCGAAATCCCTGGGGACGAAGCGCGGGCGCGGCATGGCGCTGACGGATCTGTCTCGCGACGAGCCGCCGCCGCCGCGCACCACATCCGGCATCGCCGAGCTTGACCGCGTGCTGGGCGGCGGGCTGGTCCCGGCCTCCGCCGTGCTGGTCGGGGGCGATCCCGGCATCGGCAAGTCGACGCTGCTCCTCCAGGCCGCCGCCAGCTTCGCCACCCAGGGCCTGGGCTGCATCTACGTGTCGGGTGAGGAGGCCTCTGCCCAGATCCGCATGCGCGCCCAGCGGCTTGGCCTGGGTCAGGCGCAGGTCCGGCTTGCCGCGGAAACCAATCTGCGTGAGATCCTGACCACGCTGGAGGCGGAAAAGCCGCAACTGGCGATCATCGACTCGATCCAGACCATGTGGTCGGATGGGGTGGACAGCGCGCCCGGCTCCGTCGCCCAGGTCCGCGCCGCCGCCCATGAGCTGACCACATTCGCCAAACGCCACGGCATCGCGGTGGTGCTGGTGGGCCATGTCACCAAGGAGGGCCAGATCGCCGGCCCCCGCGTGGTCGAGCACATGGTCGATACGGTGCTCTATTTCGAAGGCGAGCGCGGCCATCAGTTCCGCATCCTGCGCGCGGTCAAGAACCGTTTCGGCCCCGCGGATGAGATCGGCGTTTTCGAAATGACCGGCGGCGGGCTGGCGGAGGTCGCCAACCCCTCGGCCCTGTTTCTGGGCGACCGGGAAACGCCGCAGCCGGGCGCCGCGGTCTTTGCCGGGATCGAGGGGTCGCGCCCCGTGCTGTGCGAGTTCCAGGCCCTTGTCGCACCCACGCCCCATTCCCAGCCCCGCCGCCAGACCGTGGGCTGGGACGGCGGGCGGCTGGCGATGATCCTGGCCGTACTGGAAGCCCGCTGCGCGATCCCGTTCTCCGGACTCGACGTCTATCTCAACGTGGCGGGGGGCCTGCGCGTGCGCGAACCCGCCGCCGACCTGGCCGTTGCCGCAGCGCTTCTGTCGGCGCGCGAGGACATCGCCCTGCCCGCCCAGAGCGTCGTCTTCGGCGAAATCAGCCTGTCGGGACAGCTGCGCCCCGCCGGCCAGACGGAAAACAGGTTGAAAGAGGCGGCCAAACTTGGTTTCTCCACCGCCATTGCGCCGGCCCAGTCCAAGGCGCCGTCATCGGAGGGTATGGCGATGCGCCACTATTCCGATCTGGCGGCCCTGGTGGGCGACATCTTCGGTGCCGGGTAAAGGAACGCGCATGGACGGCTTCACCATCATCGACGGGATCGCCGCGCTGATCCTTGTGGTCTCGGCCATCCTGGCCTATTCGCGCGGCATCGTGCGAGAGGGCATGGCGATCCTTGGCTGGATCGTGGCCGCGGTGGCGGCATTTGCGCTGGCGCCCGCCGCACAGCCGCTGGTCAAGGAAATTCCGGTCCTCGACAGCTATCTTGCGGACAGTTGCGAGCTGTCGATCATCTTCGCTTTCGGCGCGGTCTTTGCGGTGATGCTGGTCATCGTGTCGATCTTCACGCCGGTGCTGTCTGGTGTGGTGCAGGACTCCGCGCTCGGGCCGATCGACCGCGGGCTGGGCTTCGCCTTCGGTGTGCTGCGCGGGATCGTGCTGATCGCGGTGGCCTTCGTGGTCTACGAACGGATCGGCGTCACCGAAAGCATCGCCGCCGTGGACAACAGCCGGACCGCGAATGTGTTCGCACGGTCCGAATCCACCATCGACGAAGCCATCCCGCAGGACGCGCCGGGCTGGATCGTGCGCCGCTACGAATCGCTCGTGTCGGTCTGCGCGGAATAGCTCAGGGCGCCACCGGCGGGGTGCGCACCTTCTTGCGGGCCTCGCGGATGGAGATCGCCACCACCGACCCGATGATGATCGCACCGCCCGACAGCACGAATCCATCCACGCCCTCGCCGAAGACCGCCCAGCCCAAAAGCGTCGCCCAGACCAGCTGCAGGAAGGTGACCGGCTGCGTGACGCTGATCGGTGCCGCCTGAAAGGCCAGCGTCATGGTGAAATGGCCGACCGTGGCGAAGGTCGCCACCATGAAGAGCCAGCCCAGCTCCGACGGGCTGGGCCAGACCCAGACCGATACGGCGAAAGGCGCCAGCCCCAGCGTCGTCCAGACCGACAGCATGGCCACGACCGTGGCCGGTGAGACCTCATCCGTCATGACCTTGGCGATCAGATAGGATCCGGCGAAAAGCACCGCCGTGCCCATCATCGCCAGATGGCCGGGGCTGACCTCCCGAAATCCCGGCCGCACGATCAGCAGCACGCCAATGAGGGCGCAGACGATGGCGATACCGCGCGGCCATGAGAACCGCTCGCCCAGAAAGATCGCGGCGCCCAGGCTGACGTAGACGGGAGAGAGGTAATTCAGCGCCGTCACCTCGGCCAGCGGGATCTGGGTCATCGCATAGAACCACAGGATCACCCCCACGGCGTGGAGCATCCCGCGTCCGGCGAACAAGGCCGTCCGCCGCCGGGTAAAGCGCGTGGCGCGGATCTGGCGGACCATCGGCACCAGGAACACCAGCCCCAACAGGTAACGCAGAAAGGCGGCTTCGGCGGGGGGCACGCGATCGCCCAGATGTTTCACCGTCGCGGTCACAGCGACGAACATCACGCCGGTCACCAGCATCCAGACGACGCCGGCCAGCGGCCGGTCCGATACGCGTCCGCTCATGCCGATACCGCCAGCTTCAGCGCCAGCGCCCACATCACCACCCCGACGCCCCCGTCGAGCACGCGCCAGGCCATGGGCCGGGCGAAGAGCGGCGCCAGCAGCCGCGCGCCGTAGCCAAGCGCGAAGAAGAACACGAAAGAGGCCGTGACCGCGCCCAGACCGAACAGGGCCGGCCGCTGGACCGTGGTCGCCACGGAGCCCAGCAGCACGACCGTGTCCAGATAGACATGCGGATTGAGCCAGGTCAGCGCAAGGCAGGTCGTCACCGCGCCGCGCAGGCTTCCCGCTCCGTCGGCGGCCGCCAAGAGCCCGTCGTCGACGGTCCACGCGCGGCGGATCGACAGCGCCCCGTAGGCCAGCAGGAACGCCACGCCGCCCCAGGTGAACGCCGGCTGGATCCAGGGTGCGGCCTCCACCGCCCAGCCGAAGCCCGCCACCCCGGCGGCGATGAGGACGGCGTCCGACAGCGCACAGGTCAGCACCACCGCCAGCACATGGGCGCGGCGCAATCCCTGGCGCAGGACAAAGGCATTCTGCGCACCGATCGCCAGGATGAGGGAGAGGCCCAGCAGAAACCCGGGCAGGATGGATGACATGGCGCCAGCCATACGCCGCCCCACCGCAGGTGAAAACCCGTTCCGGACCGCGGGCCGGACTTGCAAGCACCGCGCTGAGGTCCGATGTTCAAATGCGTCAGCGACGGAGGACACCATGGCCGGAGGATGGTCGCGCGACGGCGCGGTGAACGAGCAGATAGAGGCGTCGATCGCCGATGAGCTTGCACGGATGCAAGCGGGAAGCCGCGGCGCCTCGCGCCCGTCGCGTACCCATTGCGCCGAATGCGATGAGCCGATCCCCGAAAAGCGCCGCGCCGCGATCCCCGGCGTGCAACTCTGCATCGACTGCCAGTCAGAGCGCGACAGCCGCACTGCACCGCGCGGCGGCATCAACCGCCGCGGCTCCAAGGACAGCCAGTTGAAATAGCCCCGGCGCACATGCCAGCCGAAGCCGACCGGAAATAGAACGCGACGGTCCGCACGGAACTGCCACGCCGGCGCGCACCGCCTGCCCGGTCCGGGCCGCACAGATTGCCACCGTGCCGTCGCAACCCATTGACCGGACGCCACGCCTCCACCGTTCTGCACCCCCTCGGGCCGCCGGGAAAGCCCGACGATCCGTCCAGCGCGAAGGTGGCGTCAGAGCTGGTCCATCACCTCGTCCGAGGTCTCGAAATTCGCCGTGACGTTCTGCACGTCGTCATCGTCGTCGAGGGCGTCCATCAGCTTCATCAGCTTCTGCATCCCCTCCAGGTCCATTTCTGTCGTGGTCTGCGGGCGCCAGACCAGCTTGGTGGTATCCGACTCTCCCAGCAGCTCTTCCAGCTTGCCGGCCACGTCGTTCAGATCGGAGTCCGCGCACCACACCACGTGACTGTCTTCCGAACTCTCCACATCCTCGGCGCCCGCCTCGATGGCGGCCATCATCACCGTGTCCGCATCGCCGGCCTCGGCGGGATAGATCACCTGGCCCTTGCGGTCGAACATGAAGCTCACCGATCCGGTCTCACCCAGGTTGCCGCCGTTCTTGGAGAAGGTCGAACGCACGGTCGAGGCGGTGCGGTTGCGGTTGTCGGTCATGGCCTCGACGATCACCGCCACGCCGTTGGGGCCGTAGCCCTCATAGCGGATCTCTTCGTAGTTTTCCGCGTCGCCGCCCTGGGACTTCTTGATCGCGCGGTCGATCACATCCTTGGGGACGGACTGGGACTTGGCCTCCTTGACCGCGAGCCGCAGCCGCGGGTTCTTGTCGGGGTCGGGGTCGCCCATCTTGGCGGCGACGGTGATTTCCTTCGCCAGCTTGGAAAACAGCTTGGACCGGGCCGCGTCCTGCCGCCCCTTGCGATGCTGGATATTCGCCCATTTCGAATGGCCGGCCATGGGTCACCTCCGATGTCGGTTGATGGAGCGGCATATACGCCGCCCGGAGGGGGTGCTTCAAGCCCGCTTCGGCCCGATTCCCGCGTCCGCATTCAGCGCCGCGGACCGAACCCCTGCACACCGGACGGACCGCCCAGCGTCACCCACGGGTCCGCCGCCACCGCCGTCAGCGGCACGCGGGCTTGCGCGGTAGGCCGGATCACATCCACCGGCCAGGCATGGGGGCAGCCCCGGAACGGCGCGGCCCATGGCCCGGTGCGGCCCTCTCGTACGGCCGCGCAAAGAGCGCCGTCCGACATCCGCGCCGTCACCGTGTCGCGGTAGAGCGTGACCTGGGCCGCGCGCACATCGCCGCGCGGCGCGGACGGGGCGTCCGGTCCGGTCCGCGCGCCGCATGCGGCCAGAACCGCCAACATGAGGACCGCCCCCCTCATAGCGGCCAGATCAACGGGATCGTCACGCTTGCCGAGCAGGCCAGGAGCAGGTTCATCGGGATGCCCACCTTCATGTAATCCGTGAAACGATAGCCGCCGGGACCATAGACCAGCATGTTCGTCTGGTACCCGATCGGTGTCGAAAAGGCCGAAGAGGCCGCGAACATCACCGCGACCACCAGCGGCCGCGGGTCATGGCCGAGCGACGTGCCGATCTCGATGGCGATGGGGGTCAGGATCACGCCGACGGCGTTGTTAGACACCATTTCCGTCAGCGTCGATGCGATGAGATAGATCACCAGCACCAGCGCCACGGGGGGCAGCTGCCCCAGATGCGGCGACAGCCACCCGACGAGAAGCGTGACCGCGCCAGAGGACTGCAACCCCGCCCCCACCGCCAGCATGGCGAAGATCAGCGCCAGAAGACGCCCTTCGACGAAGGAGAACGCCTCATCCGCGTCGATGCAGCGCGCCAGCAGGATCAGCGCCACCGCCACGACGGCAAGGCCCAGGATCGGCGCGACCCCCATGGCCGAAAGCACCACGACCCCGCCCAGCGCCCCGATGGCCACGGGCGCCTTGGACCGGCGGTAGGCCTGGGCGGTCGGACGCGCGATGTCCACCAGGTCCATGTCCGTCGCCAGCCGTTCTATGTCGCCATGGGTCCCTTCCAGCAAAAGGGTGTCGCCGACCCGCACCACGACCTCGTCAAGCTGCCGCCCGATATTCTGGTTCCGGCGGTGCACTGCCAGCGGATAGACGCCGTAGCGCCGCCGCAGGCGCATCGCGCCCAGAGAGCGCCCGATCATCCGGCACCCCGGTGAAATCAGAACCTCCACAGTCTCCGTCTCGACAGAGGACAGCCGGTCCACACCCTGAAGGTCCTTGTTCTCCTTGAGGCTCAAAAGCTCCGACATCTCGGTGCGCAGCACTACGCGGTCGCCGGTCTCCAGCACCACCGGGCCAAGATCGCGGCGCAGCGAGGCGTCGCCCCGCAGCACGTCGATGACCCGCCCGCCCTCACGCTTGAAGGCCTCGACCTCCATGACCGGCTCTCCCACGAGAGAAGAGCCCTCCGGGATCGCGACTTCGGTGAAATACTTCATCTTGCGCCGGTCCGACAGCATCGAGCTGAGCGAGGCACGCTCGGGCAGGAGCCGCCGGCCCACGATCGCCAGATAGGCGCCGCCCATGGCGACCTGAACCAGCCCAAGCGGCATGATCTCGAAGATCGAGAACGGCGCCAGGCCCTGGGCCCGCGCGACGCCGTCCACCAGCAGGTTGGTCGAGGTGCCGATCAGCGTCAGCGTCCCGCCGAGGATCGCGGCGTAGGACAGCGGGATCAGGACCTTCGACGGAGACACCCCCAGCCGCTTGGCCAGCTGCACGAACACCGGGATCATCACCACCACCACGGGCGTGTTGTTCATGAAGGCGGACCCGATGGCCACGGCCCCCAGCGCGACCACCAGCGTCACCAGCGGGCGCGTCTCGGCCCTCTGGTCCGCGACTTCCGTCAGCCACTGCAACGCGCCGGTGCGCACCAGGCCGCCCATGATGAGAAACATCGCCGCGATGGTCCAGGGGGCGGGGTTCGACAGCTGCTCCAGCGCCGCCTCATAGGGCAGCAGGCCGGTCGCGAACATGACCGCCGCACCCGAAAGGGCGACCACTTCCGTCGGATAGGTCTCCCGCGCGAAGAGCACGAACATCGCCACGACGATGACGAAGCTCAGGATGGCGGCGGCGGCGGGGTCGAGCGCGGTCGCAATCATTGCGGAAGGTCCAGGTTGCGGGCCGATCCGCGCGACCTTACCGGGTGTTCCCGGCCATGCAAGCGCGTTGGCCGTGCGGCATACCCCGTCGCTGGATCCGGGCCGGGGTTGCGCCGCGACGTCAGGACGGGGTCAGACATCCGCCCTGGCGGATCATGCGCACGTTCAGCGCGCGCCCGGTGGTGTCGTCGGTCTCCACCAGCAGGCCCGAAAGTGTGGCTTCTCCGCGCGCCGGCTCGAACCGGCCCCGGGGCATGCCGGTCAGAAACCGGCGAAGCGGCTCCTCCTTGTCCATCCCGATCACGCTGTCGTAGTCGCCGCACATCCCCGCATCCGTCTGATAGGCCGTGCCGCCGGACAGGATCATGGCATCCGCTGTCGGAACATGGGTATGGGTGCCCACCACCACGCTGGCGCGCCCGTCGCAGAAATGCCCCATGGCCATCTTCTCGGACGTCGCTTCGGCGTGCACATCGACCACGATCGCCTGCACGGCACCGCCCAGCGGAGCGCTCTTCAGGACGGGTTCGACGGCCGAGAACGGGTCGTCGAAGGGGCGTTTCATGAACACCTGCCCCAGCACCTGCGCCACCAGCACGCGGCGGCCGCGCACGGTCTCGAACACCCGCGCGCCGCGCCCCGGAGCGGCCTTGGAGAAGTTCAACGGCCGCACGATGCGCGGCTCTTCGTCACAAAAGCGCAGCATATCCTTCTGGTCAAAGGCATGGTCGCCCAGGGTCACGGCATCTGCCCCCGATGCCAGCAGTTCGCGCGCGTGGGCCGGCGACAGCCCCGCGCCGCTGGTCGCGTTCTCACCGTTCACGACGCAGAATTCCACGCCAAGCTCCTGCCGCAACGCCGGAAGCCGCGCGGCGATGGCGCCGCGGCCGGACCGTCCCATGACGTCACCCAAGAACAACAGTCTCATCCGCACTGCCTATGGCGACAAATACTCCGCGACAAGCAACTAAACTTGTCTACGAACCGTTGAATACCTTTCCTACCACCGGGAAGGAGACTCCATGCACCGGTTCCTGATCGTACTCCTCGCCGTCGCCGCCCAGCCGTCCCTGGCCGGCAGCGGAGCCTCCGACATCACGGTGTCGGGGTCCGCGATCCTTGAGCCGGCACCCGCCGCACGGGCCTCTGCGGGATACCTGAGCGTGACAAATCGCGGCGATGACCCGATCCGGCTGACAGGCGTCGAATCCGATTACGCCGTGCGGATCCATGAGAGCGTCGTCGCGGACGGGGTGACGCGCAGCGAGCCGCGGCGGGCTGCGGTGATCTATCCGGGCGCGACCGCCCGTTTCGAACCCGGGGGGCCGCATATGGTGTTCACCGGCATGCGTGGCCAAATGAAATCGGGGGCATCGGTCAACGCAGTCCTGGTCTTCGACGGCGCCATCCGGGTGCCGGTCACATTCGAGGTCAGGGCGCCGCAATCGGACGACACGGTCGGTTCGGGCGACATGGCGTTGCGGAACACGGCCCCGCAAGCCCCCGTCGGATTTTTCAGAAGCACAACGTCCGGACCCGGGGCAGAGAGGGTCGGCGACCGCGCGTCTCTGGGACACGGATATCGCGACGACGGCAACTCCGCCATGAGCCAGGCGCGCGGCGGAGAGCGCTACGGCACCAATCCGGATGGCACCAGGTCGCAGATCCGCGACCGCGGGAACGAGCGCCTGCCCCGGCCCTAGCCGTTCAGCCGGTCGCGCGGCGGATCACGCCGGTGTCCGTGACGATCAGATCCAGGCGTTCGTCAGTGTCATCGAGGGGCACCTGATCAACCTCCTGCGCCGCAAAGGCATAGCCGATAGCCAGGACCGGCCCGGCCCGGCGCAGTTGGGCCAGGGTGCGGTCGTAGAACCCGCCGCCGTAGCCCAGCCGCCCGCCGCCCCGATCAAAGGCGAGCAGCGGCACGATCAGCACCGCCGGCACGATCATTTCGCCTTCGGTCGGGATCTGGACGCCGAACGGTCCGTCCGTAAGTACCGCATCCGGTGTCCAGCGCCGAAATGACAGCGGGCGGCGCGGCCCCTCGATCACCGGAACCCCCACCGGACCGGCGGCGGAATGGGCCGCCATCGCGCGGCGCGGGTCGATTTCGGTCCGGATCGGCAGGTAGCCGGCCAGGACGGAACCCGCGTGATCGGCAAGCACACGCTCAAGAACGCGGGCATCTTCGGGTCCGGCTCCCGCATGGGCGGCCTTGCGTGCCGCCAGCGCCATGCGCCGGGCCGCCGCCTTCGCATCGCTCACAGCAGCACAACCGCGGCAAGGCCCAGGAACGCGAAGAACCCGACCACATCGGTCACCGTGGTCACGAAGGTCCCGGAGGCCAGGGCGGGGTCGACGCCGAACTTGTCCATCGCGATGGGCACCAGCACGCCCGCCAATCCGGCGACCACCAGGTTGATGACCATGGCCATGGCGATGACAACGCCCAGCATGGCGTTGCCGAACCAGACCATGCTGACAAGTCCGATGATGACGGCGAATCCGGCGCCGTTCAGGAACCCCGCCGCGGTCTCGCGCCGCACGATCCGCCAGGCGTTCGAACCGGTCAGGTCGCGCGTGGCGATCGCGCGCACGGCGACGGTCATGGACTGGGTACCGGCGTTCCCGCCCATGGAGGCCACGATGGGCATGAGCACCGCCAGCGCCACCACGGCGGCGAGCACATCCTCGAACTGGGCGATCACCAGGCTCGCCAGGATCGCGGTGGCAAGGTTTACAAGCAGCCAGGGGAACCGTTGCCGGACGATCTGAATGGTCCGGTCGGCGATGCTTTCGTCACCGACACCGGCCAGAAGCAGCAGGTCCTCCTCGTTTTCTTCGGAGAGCACGGTCATGGCGTCGTCGATGGTGATGACGCCGACCAGCCGCCCGTCCTCATCGACAACGGGGGCCGAGATCAGGTGATACTGGTTGAACGCATAGGCCACGTCCTCTTCGTCCTGGGTCGCGGGGATGGTGCGATAGGAGTCTTCGCGGATGTCGGCCAGCGGCGTCACCCGGTCCGACGACATGACCTTGCCCAGGGTCACGTGGCCGATGGGCCGGTAGCGCGGATCGACCAGGACGATGTGATAGAACTGTTCGGGCAGATCCAGGCTGGCGCGCATGAAGTCGATGGCGTCGCCCACCGTCCAGTGCTCGGGCGCGGTCACGACCTCTCGCTGCATGAGGCGGCCGGCGGAGCCGTCCGGGAACCCCATGGCGCGCTCGATGGCGATCCGGTCGGGACGCTCCAGCGCGTCCAGGATCACACCTTGCTGGGGTTCCTCCAGCGTTTCGAGCAGGTCCACCACATCGTCGGATTCGAGCTCGCGGACCGCGTCGGTCAGCACCGCGGGCGACAGGGCGGCGATCACGTCTTCACGGATCGACTCGTCGAGTTCTGACAGGATCTCGCCGTCGAAGGCGTGTCCGTAGACGGCGATGAACTTGTGACGCGGGCCTTCGTCGAGCTGCTCCAGAAGGTCGGCGATGTCGGCGGGGTGAAGCGGCTCCATCGCCGCGATCAGCGAATCGCGGTCCTCGGCCTCGAGCGCCTCTCTCACCAGGCGCATGGTATCGCGGTCGAGCGCGTAGGCGTCGTCGTCGGTCTCGATCAGATCGTCCGCCTCGGCCATGGTCCGCCTCCGTTCGTCCGGGTCCGCAGAGATCTAGGCCAGTCCGCCGCGCGGCGCCAGTGGCCCCGGCACTGCGGCGGGTTCCGGCGTCCGGCCCGCGATGCTAGACGAAAGGCGGCAGCGGAGGCGGACCATGGCACATCTCATCACCGGGCGGCTCCTGCGCTTTACCGCCGATCCGTTCGCCGCTCCGCCGGAAGCCTGCGCCACCTTCGACGCCCACGGCGCCGTCCTGGTGGAGGGCGGCACGATCCGCGCGGCCGGTCCGGTGGACGAGATCGCGCGCCTGGCACCCGGCGCCACCCGCGACCATATGGGCGACGCGCTGCTGTTGCCGGGCTTCGTGGACGCCCACATGCATTATCCGCAGACCGGCATGATCGCCTCCTGGGGCAAGCGGCTGATCGACTGGCTGGAGACGTATACCTTCCCGGAAGAGGCGCGGTTTGCCGATCCCGCCTATGCCCGGCAGCAGGCGGCGCTGACGCTGGACCTGGCCCTGGCCAACGGAACCACCACGCTGGCCAGCTTCTGCACGATCCACCCCGGCAGCGTCGAGGCGCTGTTCGAGGCGGCAGAGGCGCGGGGCATGGCCGTGGTCGCGGGCAAGACCTGCATGGACCGCAACGCGCCGGACGCCCTGCGCGACACCGCGCAGAGCGCCCATGACGACAGCGCGCGGCTTCTGGCGGACTGGCACCGGCGCGGCCGCGCGGTCTATGCGATCACCCCGCGGTTCACCCCCACCTCGACGCCCGACCAGTTGGAGGCGCTGGGCGCGCTCTGGGCCGAACACCCGGACTGCCCCATGCAGACGCACCTGTCCGAACAGATCGATGAACTGGCCTGGGTCCGCGCGCTCCACCCCGGCGCGGCGGATTACCTGTCCACATACGAGGCACATGGGCTTGTCGGACCCGGCGCGCTCTTCGGCCACGCCATCCATCTGACTGCGCGAGAACGGGCGCGGCTGGCCGAAAGCGGTGCGGCCGTGGTGCATTGCCCGACATCGAACACCTTCATCGGCTCAGGGCTGTTCGACGCGGCCCGCACCCGCGCCGACGGCATCCGGGCGGGGCTGGCGACCGATACCGGCGGCGGGTCATCGTTCTCGATGCTGCGCACCATGGCCGCGGCCTATGAGATCGGCCAGCTTGCGGGAACGGCGCTGCACCCGGCCCAGCTGCTATGGCTCGCGACCGAGGGATCCGCCCGCGCGCTCAGGATGGAGGACCGGATCGGAACGCTGGCGCCGGGGTCGATGGCGGATCTGGTGGCGCTGGACCTGGCGTCGGTCCCTGCCATCGCCCAGCGGACCGAACGCGCCGGGAATATCTGGGAAGCCCTGTTCCCGACCATCATGATGGGCGACGATCGCGCGATCCGGGCCGTCTGGGTCGCGGGCGTGAAGCGCGCCGGTTCCGGTCGGGATCGAACGCTGGAAAACGCCGCAGCGCTCAGCACCCTGCCGAGAGCACCATGACCCATTTGTTCCCGACCTGTGCCAGACCGAAGCTGCGCACGGCGGGAAGGGTGATGTTCCGCCGGTGGCTGGGAGAGTCGATCCAGGCCGCAACCACGCTCTCACCGGTATAGGGGCCGTAGGCGATGTTCTCCGCCCCGCCGCGGCAGCCCGCGGCGCGCAGCCGCGTCGTGTGGGTCGAGCCGTCCGTCCCGCGATGGTCGAAAAAGTTGTTGCGTGCCATGTCCGCCGCGTGACGGCGCGCCGCCGCGTCGGCCCGTGCCGAGCGTTGGATCGGACTGGCGCCCGACGATCTGCGCAGGGCGTTGATCGCCTGGGCGACGTTCCCCTGCGGGGCCGCCTGGGCCACGGTCCAGACCGGATCCGCGTGGCTTGCAACCGGCGCGAGAGCCAGAAAGAGGATCGAAACACGTACCGCAAGGAAATAGTTCATCGTACACGCAACCCATACTTGTCCTGGATGGGTGTTATCCGACGAGTGTTTCCAAAAGGTTTCCGTGCTCCTCAAGAAGTTTCGGCAGATCGGCGGTAGTGAGCGCATGGTCGCGCACGATCTGGCGGCCTTCGACGAAAAGGTGCCGAACGCGGCGCGGACCGGCCAGCAGGATCGCCGCCGGATCCCATGAGCCCGCCGACTCCACCCCGGTCAGATCCCACAGCGCCACGTCGGCGCGGAAGCCCGGCGCCAGCTGACCGCACTCCGCCCCACGCCCAAGGATGGCCGCGCCGCCGCGGGTCGCCAGTTCCAGCGCTCCGCGGGCCGACAGGGCATCGGTCCCGGACCGCACGCGCTGAAGCAGCATCGCCAAGCGGGCCTCTTCCGCCAGGGAGCCTGCGTCGTTGGAGGCGGAACCGTCCACGCCCAGCCCGACAGGGACCCCGGCCCGAAGCATGTCCCGGACCGGCGCGATGCCGGAGCCGAGCCTGCAGTTCGAACAGGGACAATGGGCGACGCCGGTGCGAGTGGCTGCGAAAAGGTCGATCTCGGCCGGGTTCAGCTTCACGCAATGGGCATGCCACACATCGTCGCCCACCCAGCCCAGCTCTTCGGCATATTGCCCCGGACGGCAGCCGAAGGTGGCGAGCGAAAAGGCAACGTCCTCTTCGTTCTCTGCCAGATGCGTGTGCAGCATCACGCCCTTGTCGCGCGCCAGGATCGCGGCGTCGCGCATCAACTCCCGGCTGACCGAGAACGGCGAGCACGGGGCCACGCCGACCTGCACCATCGCGCCGGGGTAACGGTCATGGAACGCGTCGATCACCCGGAGGCAGTCGTCCAGGATCGGCCCCTCCTTCTCGACCAGCGTATCGGGGGGCAGGCCGCCGCGGGATTCGCCGATGGACATGGCGCCGCGGGTGGCGTGGAACCGCAGTCCGATCGCACGCGCCGCGTCGATGGTGTCGTCAAGCCGCGCGCCGCCGGGATAGAGGTAGAGATGATCCGCGCTCAGGCTGCAACCCGAGAGCGCCAGCTCCGCCAGCCCGGTCATGGCGGAGACGCGGACATGCTCTGGCCCCATGCGCGCCCAGATCGGATAGAGCGTCCGCAGCCAGCCGAAAAGAGACGCATCCTGGGCCGCCGGGACTGCACGGGTCAGGGTCTGGAAGAGGTGGTGATGCGTATTGACCAGCCCGGGGGTCACGAGGCATCCGCCCGCGTCGACCACCTCGGCGCCTTCGGGCGGCAGACCGGTCCCGATCTCGGCCACGATGCCGCCGCGCAGCCGCAGGTCCGCCCCCGCCAGTTCGCGCCGCTCGTCGTCCATGGTCAGGATCAGACGCGCACCGCGGATCAGGACATCGCTCATTCGCCCGCCAGATGCGCCATCGCCGCGCGATGGAGCGCGGGACCGGACGCCGCGATCACACGTCCGCCATCGCGGGCCGGCCCCCCCGTCCAGTCGGTGACAATGCCGCCCGCGGCGTGGATCACCGCCATGGGCCCCTGGATGTCGTAGGGCTGGAGTCCGGCTTCGATCACGAGGTCGACCTGCCCCATGGCCAGCAGCGCATAGGCGTAGCAGTCGAGCCCGTAGCGGGTCAGCCGGACCTCTGCCGAGACGCGCGCGAAGGCGTCGCGCTCCGCCGCGGTGCCCACTTCGGGAACGGTGGTCATCAGGATGGCATCGGACAGGGGCCGGTCCGGAGCCACGCGGATATCGCGGGCGCCGGTCGGACCCGTGTAGCGGGCGCCATCCGGTCCGCCGTAGAACCGCTCCTGGATATGGGGCTGGTCGATGAGGCCCAGGATCGGCCCATCGGCGTCGGAGACCGCCACCAGAACGCCCCAGCTGGGCGCTCCGGCCAGATAGGCCCGGGTCCCGTCGATCGGGTCGAGCACCCAGGTCAGGCCGGTCGATCCCGCAGAGGCTCCGAATTCCTCCCCGAGAATTGCGTCGTCGGGACGGCGGATGGCCAGAACCGCCCGCATGGCGCGTTCCGCCGCCCGGTCGCCTTCCGTGACCGGGTCGAACCCGTCGGCGCGCTTGTTGTATGCCGCCGTCCCGATGCGGAAATGTCGCATGGTTTCGGGTCGCGCCGCATCGGCCAGCGCATGCGCTGTACCTGCAAGCTCTGCGGCAAGGGCGGACGACAGGCGGGGCATCGAAAACTTTCCGCGGTTCTATCGTCCCGGCTAGGTAAACGGGATGCCAGCGTCAAGTCCGCTCGCATCCTCCTGCAACCGGACCCTTTCAGGCGGCGTCGGACAGCACGCGGGCAAGTTCGAACAGGCGGCGGCGCTGGACCTCGGGGATCGCGTAATAGGATCGCACGAGTTCAAGGGCTTCGCGGTCGGCGAAAATGTCACCGACGACGGCCGCATCCTTTTCCTGCTCCGAATGCTCGCCCTCGAGGCCTTCGAAGAAGAACGACACCGGCGCGTCGAGGGCCTCTGAGATGTCCCAGAGGCGGGACGCGCTGACCCGGTTCATGCCGGTTTCGTATTTCTGGATCTGCTGAAACTTGATACCCACCTTCTCAGCCAGCTGCTGCTGGGTCATGCCCAGCATCCACCGCCGCTGCCGGACGCGGGATCCGACATGAACGTCCACGGGGTGCTTCATTTCTCAAATCTCCTTAAATTCCTAAAGTTGAGTGTAGATCGCCGTTTTCTCGCAAACCGACAACTTGTCTTTCCGGATAGGTCCAAAGGGTCAGGTGCCCTGATCGGCCGGGGCATTGATCTTGCCCAGCCTCCCGCTTTGGTGGGATGTATGCCCCCAAATTCCCCGTTTCACACAGGAATCCGCCATGCGCGCCTTTCGAATCCACGATCACGACAGCCCACCGCGTCTCGACCAGATCGACCGGCCCTCCCCCGGCCGGGGCGAGATCCTGGTCCGGATCGCCGCCTGTGGGCTGAATTTCGCCGACCTGCTGTCGATCAAAGGTACATATCAGGCGATCCCGCCCCTGCCAGCGACCCTGGGGATGGAGCCTGCGGGAACGGTGGAGGCTCTCGGCGACGGTGTGGAACGGCTAAAGGTTGGACAGCGCGTGGCGGTCCATGCCGGCCACGGCGGGCTGGCGGATTACGGCGTGTTCCGCGCCGATGACGCGGTCGCGCTGCCAGATGCCATGCCGTTCGAGATCGCCGCAGGGTTCATGGTCGCCTACGGCACCTCCCACCTGGGCCTGACCCGCCGCGCCCGGCTGCGGGACGGCGAGCGGCTCGTGGTTCTCGGCGCGGCCGGCGGCGTCGGACTGACGGCGGTAGAGATCGGCGCCGCCCTGGGGGCCGAGGTGGTGGCCGTGGCGCGCGGCGCAGACAAGCTGGAGGTCGCCCGGCGGGCCGGGGCGCATCACCTCATCGACAGCGAGACGACCGACCTGCGCGCGGCGCTGAAGGACCTGGGCGGCGCCGACGTGGTCTATGACGCGGTCGGGGGCGATCTGACGGCCGCCGCGCTGCGCGCTTGCCGCCCGGAGGCGCGGCTGCTGATCGTCGGCTTCGCCAGCGGCGACGTGCCGACACTGGCGGCCAACCACCTGCTGGTGAAGAACGTCGAGGCGATCGGCTTCTACTGGGGCGGCTACGGACAGTTCGCGCCGGAGGTCCTGACCGACAGCCTTGCCGAGCTCATGGAATGGTACGTGGCCGGCAGGCTCTCTCCGCATGTGAGCGACACCTTCCCGCTCGACCGCGCGCAGGAGGGGCTGGACTTTCTTGCCGGGCGGCGATCGACCGGCAAGGTCGTCGTGACCATGACATGACCCGCGCGGCGCAACGCGATGCGGTCACCATATTGGACGGCGGGCTGGGCCAGGAACTGGTCGCCCGCGCCGGCCGGGCCACGTCGCTCTGGTCGGTTCAGGCGCTTGTGGACGCGCCGGAGCTTGTTCGCGCGGTGCATGACGATTTCTTTGCCGCAGGCGCAGATATCGCGACCGCGAACACCTATGCCCTGCTGCCCGACCGGCTGGCCGCCCATGACATGGCAGACGCCCTGGAGGTGCTGACACTGGCCGCCTGCCGGATCGCCGCGGAGGCACGCGATGCCGCCGGACGCGGAGCGGTGGCCGGCGCGCTCGGCCCCTTGGGCTTTTCCTACCGCCCCGATCTGGCGCCCCCGGCCGACGAGGCCGCCGCGATCTATGCCGGTCTGGCCCGGCTCAATGCGCCGCTGGTCGATTTCCATCTGGCCGAGACGATGTCCTCCGTCGATCAGGCGCGCGGCGCGCTCATGGGCATGTCGGTGACGGGCAAACCGTTGTGGATCGCCCTGAGCGTCATGGACAGCGACGGCACGCGCCTGCGCTCCGGCGAGCCGCTGGCGTCCATCGCACCGCTGATCGAAAAGCACGCGCCGGAGCGGGTCCTGCTGAACTGCTCCGCCCCCGAGGCCATTGCCCAGGGCTTGCCCATCCTGGCCGGCCTGAACCGGCCGTTCGGCGCCTACGCCAACGGGTTTACGGAAATCTCATCGGAGTTCGACCGCATCGGCGCGACGGTCGAGGTGCTCGACAGCCGAACGGATCTTGATCCCGCCGCCTATGCCGATCACGCGGCGCTCTGGCACGGTCTGGGTGCGCGGACGCTGGGCGGCTGCTGCGAGATCGGTCCCGCCCATATCGCCGAACTCGCCCGACGCTTCCGCTGACGCGTTATTCGGCGGCGATGCGGGGCCGGTCGAGCCGGCCGTAGTTCTGCCGCAGCAGCGCCGCCAGGGCATCCGACACCTGCGGCTGAAGCGTTCCGGCGCGGTACAGGTTGATGTTCTGGTCCGGCAGGGCCGGCAGGCCGGCGCCGAACGGCACCTTCTGGATGCCCGCCGGCAGGGTTTCGTCCAGGATCACATAGACGGCCAGGTCGGCCATTACCGCCGCCTCCGACGCCCGGTCGCTGGCCGCGTCCACGACCGACTCCCAATCGATCCCGGCGCGGTCCAGCGCCCCCCGCGCGATCGGGCTGAAGATGCAGTTGCGGCAGAACGCGAAGCGCACGGGCCGTGCGCGATAGGCGACACCTCCGGCGGCACCCGCCCAGACCAGCGGCACCCGGACCAGCGTCTCCGCCCCCTCGCCCACGGTCTCCTCGGTGGTCAGGATCAGGTCGCATTCGCCGCGCGCGAACATCTCTCGCAGGATCCGGGTCGGGTGGGACTGCAGGTGGACCCGGATCCGCGGGTAGAGCTGCGCGAAGGCCGCCAGCACCGGCGGAATCGCGGGGTAGAGGATATCGTGGGGCAATCCCACGGTGATCTCGCCCTCGAAGGCGTCGCCGGTCAGCCTGGCGATGGCCTCGTCGTTCAACACCAGCATCCGGCGCGCGTAGCTCAGGAGTTGCTCGCCGATGGGCGTCAGTTGCACGTTGCGGGCCGAACGGTCGATCAGTGACAGATCCAGCCCGTCCTCCAGGCGCTTGAGCTGCATCGACACCGCCGACTGGGTCAGGTGCAGCTGGCCGGCCGCGCGGGTGACACCGCCGACATCGGCCACGGTGACGAAGGAGCGCAGAGCGGTCAGGTCCAGGTTCCGGGGCATATCACAGTCCTTGATGCGTAAGGTCAGGAACATTCGTTTCCAAGATGTACCGTGCCGTGGCACGGATATCAACAGAAGTGATGCAGCGCGACCCAGGCATCACCGAAACCGGAGCGATGCCATGTCCCGAACCTATTCCCATGTCCTTCCTGCCCGCCTCTACCGGCCCCTGCCCCGCAGCATCCTGCTCCGTGCCTGGGCGCTCTACCGTCAGCGCCGGCATCTGGCCGAACTCTGCCCGCGGCGCCTCGAAGATCTGGGGCTCGACCCGGCTGAGGCGCGGGCCGAGAGCCTGCGCCCGGTCTGGGACGTACCCGAATACTGGCGCGGCTGACCATCTGACCCCCTCGGAGCGCCTTAGATCTTGAACCGGTGGCAGCGATTGCCAATATATCGTTCCAAGGGTCCGTTCGGCCCTCTGCTTTACCCTTAGGAGGCGATCCATGGCTGACTATCAGACGATCCGGGCCGGGACGGGAACCCGGACCGCCCAGATAGATGAGGGCCTTAAGGCCCATATGAACAAGGTCTACGGCACCATGTCCGTGGGCATGATCATCACCGCCCTCGCGGGCTGGGCGATTTCAGGCCTTGCCGTGAACGACGCCGGCCAGCTGACCCAGGTCGGCACGGCGATCTACGCCTCGCCGCTGAAATGGCTGATCATGTTCGCGCCGCTCATCATGGTGTTCGCCTTTGGGGCGGCCATCAACCGCATTTCCGCGGCCGGCGCGCAGCTGTTCTTTTACACCTTCGCGGTGCTCATGGGCCTGTCGCTCAGCTCCATCTTCCTGGTCTACACGGGCGTCTCGATCGCGCAGACCTTCCTGATCACGGCGATCGCCTTCGCGGGACTGTCGCTCTGGGGCTACACCACGAAAAAGGACATCTCCGGCTGGGGATCGTTCCTGATCATGGGCGTGATCGGTCTGATCGTGGCGTCCATCGTGAATATCTTCCTGGGCAGCCCGGCCATCGCCTTCGCGGTATCCGCCCTGGGCGTGCTGATCTTCGCGGGACTGACCGCCTACGACACCCAGAAGATCAAGAACGACTACATCCAGCATGCGCAGTCGGCAGACCGGGAATGGCTGGCGAAATCGGCGATCATGGGGGCGCTGAACCTCTATCTCGACTTCATCAACCTGTTCATGTTCCTGCTGAGCTTCATGGGCAACAGAGAATAAACACCATCAGATCCGACCATCAGGCCCGCCGGCATCCCGGCGGGCCTTTTTCGTTGGCAGCCCGGAAATCGGTAAGAATTTAGGCAATCGGCCTGATCCGATAAGAGAGATGAAACCATTCCGGCCCATGCTGTCAGTCGTCCAGCAGGCAGAGGTATCGGATGTATGACGGTCAGACCCTCGATGTCGATCCATTCTTCAGCACGCTGGATTTCATCGGCAGCGCGATCTTCGTAGTCGACCGCGTCGGCCGCGACCGGTTTCGCATCGCCTATCTGAACGCCCACTACCGAAAGGTGTCCAACCTGGACATGGCGGCCGTCACCCGCGCCCCGATAGATGAGGTTTTTCCGCCCCGCATCGCCCAGGTCCTGGCGGGCAACTACGCGCGCGCCCTGCAGCAAAGCGAACCCTATTGCTACGACGAGCTCCTGGCCGTCGACGGGCGCGAGACCTGGTGGAGGACCACGCTCAGCCGCGCGCCCGGGACGGCGCGTCGGCCCGACCGGCTGGTGGGCGCCGCGGTCGAGGTGACCGATCTCAAGCGCAAGGAGATCCGCCTTGCCTCGGAAATCGCGGACCGGACCCAGTCCCTGTCGGACGTGCGCACGCTCGCCGCGCTGTCGGCCCATGACCTTCGGGGGCCCCTGGCCAACGTCGTTTCCCTGACCGACATCGTCCTGGATGGGTTCAGCGACCTCGGCGACGGCAAGCGCGACATGATCGAGGCGTGCGGAGATGTCGCCCGCACGTCGCTGAAATCCCTCGGGGACCTCATGGCGCGGGTGGGTGAGGACGGTTCGGACGACGTGCCGCCCGATCGGGTGGACCTGTCGCGCCTGTGCCGCGACCTGACCGCCATCGCCGATCCGGCCGGACGGCTTGCGATCACCTCTCCGGAGGCGCTGGTCGAAACCGATGAGGTCGTCCTGCAGGTGAGCTTGCGCAACCTGATGGACAATGCAGCGCGCTACACGCGTGGCCGTATCGACATCGGATTGGCCGAAGATCGCGCGCAGGGAACGCTGATGCTGACGGTCGCGGACGACGGCCCCGGCTTTCCCAAGGACGCCGATCCGCTGGGTCGCGCGATGCAGGCCCGGACCGACCTCTCTGCACGCGGGTTCGGCCTGGGCGCGGTGATCCGCCTTCTGGCCAGTCGCGGCGGAAAGCTGGACCATCTCCGCCGACCCGGCCCCGGCGCGACGATGCAGGTCACCTTGCCGGGACGGATCCTCAATCCCGCATCCTGATCCGCGCTGGCCTCCGAAACCCCGCGAAGACCAACGGATCGCGATATGTCTGGCGCCGCCGGACCCGTTCCGGCCGTCTCGTGGACATGGCAAAGGGCGACCGATGGAACAGGCCGGCCTGCGACGCGCGATCAGAACGGCCGGGCGTGCGGCCATGAGAAAGCCCTGCGACACTGCGCAGCATCCAGCGCGCAACGCGCGGGCCCGCACAGCACCGGGGACGGATCGCCTGGGTCGAAGTCAGCCGCGTGGTCCGGCCGAAAAGGCCGCGCGTGCGATCGGTCGTCCGCCGCCATGCGCGCGCCGCGCGGCCGACCCTCTCGCAACACCGCACTATTGCAGACGGCAGACGGACCGACGGAACGTCTCTGGCAGACATCCGCCCTGCGACGGACGGGCTGCGTTTCGCCGGTCCAGGAGACGAACGGCGCCGGGGAACCGCGCCGGCGACGCAAGGACAGCATCCGGACAGGCGGACTGGCCATGTCCTGCGTCAGGACGGGTCGCGCCAGCGGTTCACGATCGGATAGCGCCGGTCCAGCCAGAAGGCGCGCGGACTGAGGCGCGCGCCGGGCGCGGCCTGGAAGCGCTTGTATTCGCTGCCGTAGATCAGTGCCTCGACCTTTTTCACCATGTCGCGCGGGTGGCCGGCATCGACGACTTCGGCGACGCTTTCCTCCAGGTCGATCAGGCGCTCCAGAATGTCGTCGAGCACCGCATAGGGCGGTAGCGAATCCTCATCGAGCTGCCCCTCCCGCAGCTCCGCCGTCGGCGGCTTGTCGATCACGGCGGGCGGGATGATCTCTCCTGCCGGGCCCATCATCCAGGGTCTGTGGTTGGCGTTGCGCCAGCGGCAGGTCTGAAAGACGCGGGACTTGTACATGTCCTTGATCGGATTGAACCCGCCGGCCATGTCGCCATAGATCGTGGCATAGCCCACCGCGACCTCGGACTTGTTGCCGGTTGTCAGCAGCATCTCACCGAACTTGTTGCTGAGCGCCATCAGCGTCACACCGCGCAGGCGGGACTGGATGTTTTCTTCGGTGACGTCCTCCGCAAGCCCGTCGAACAGCGGTCCCAACGCCTCTTTCATCGCCCGGCGCGGACCTTCGATCGACACCGTGTCGAGACGGCAGCCCAGCGCCCGGGCCACCGAAGCGGCATCGTCCAGAGAGGTCTGCGAGGTGTATTCCGACGGCAGCATCACGCAGCGCACGTTCCGGGGGCCAAGGGCGTCCGCCGCGATCGCCGCCACGATGGCCGAGTCGACCCCGCCGGACAGGCCCAGCAACACCTTGCCGAAGCCGGACTTGCCGCAGTAGTCCCGGAGCGACTGGACCATGACGCGGTAGTCCTGCTCCCATTCGTCGGGCAGGGGCGGACGCGGTTTCTGCAGCGCCACCCAGCCGTCGCCCCGGCGCTCCAGGTCCACGTGCCGCAGTTCCTCGTCGCAGAACGCCATCTGGTGGGCCAGCGCGCCGCCCGGATTCAGCACGAAACTGGCCCCGTCGAACACCTGATCGTCCTGGCCGCCGACCATGTTGAGATAGAGGAGCGGCAGCCCGGTCTCGACCACGCGCGCGACCATGTGCCCCAGCCGCAGGTCATGCTTCTGGCGGTGGTACGGAGAGCCGTTCGGCACCAGCAGGATCTCTGCCCCGGATTCGGCCAGCGCCTCGGCCACGTCCTCATGCCACGCGTCCTCGCAGATAGGTGAGCCGATGCGAACCCCCCCCACGCGCACGGGCCCGGTGATCGCGCCGGCGTCGTAGATCCGCTTTTCGTCGAAGACCGCGGCGTTCGGCAGGCTGTGCTTGAGCACCCGCGCCGTTACGCGCCCGCCCTCGCAGATCCAGTAGGCGTTATAGAGCGCGTCGCCGAACGCATAGGGCGCGCCGACCGCCAGCGCCGGCCCATCGGCGCAGTCGCGCGCCAGCGATTCGACCGTTTCCATCGCGGCACGGCCGAAGGCGGGCTTCATCACCAGGTCCTGGATCTGGTAGCCGGTGATGAACATCTCCGAAAAGGCGATCAGGCCGGCACCCGCCGCCCTCGCCTCTTTCCAGGCCGCGCGCACCTTGGCCGCATTGCCCTGAAGGTCGCCCACCACCGGGTTCAACTGCGCAAGCGTGATGCGAAACGTGTCGGTCATGGCGGCCCCTCTTCATGCCCAGTCGCGACTTACCAGAACCCACGCGGATGGGAAGGGAACCGACCGCCGAAACTCTTGCGGGTATAGGGGCCGCTGGCTACCCTTTGGGCCGAACGGACGGACCGCACACAAAGGACCCGAGCGTGCTGAGAGCAACCACCGCCATCGCGCTGATCGCCCTGACCGGCACGGCCCAAGCGCAGGACGGCGAGATCGTCACCAAGCAATACGAGGACGGCGGCGTCTACGAAGGCACCTTCACCGACGGCAAGCAGGACGGCACCGGCACATATCAGCTGCCCAACGGCTACGAGTATTCCGGCGACTGGGTGATGGGCGAGATCCGCGGCGAAGGCACGGCGCAGTTTCCCGACGGGTCGGTCTATGAGGGGTCCTTCGTTTCCGGCAAGCCCGATGGGCAGGGGCGCATCACCTACGGCGACGGCGCAACCTACGAGGGGACCTGGGCAGCCGGCGTCATTCAGGGAAAGGGCGTCGCGACCTATCCCGACGGGTCCCGCTACGACGGCGAATTCCGCAACGGCCGCCGGCATGGCCGCGGGCGGCTGGAGACCGCGCAGGGCTATGTCTACGAAGGCGGATGGCTGGATGGCGTTCAGAGCGGACAGGCCACGATCACCTATGCCGACGGCTCAACCTACACCGGCACGATGCAGGCCGGTGTTCAGGAGGGCGAGGGCCGCCGCGAGACCGCCGGGGGACTGGTCTACGAAGGCACCTGGTCCGGCGGCAAGATGACCGGGACCGGCACGCTCACCCTGCCCTCCGGCGATGTCTATAGCGGCCCGGTCGTGGACGGCCAGCGCCAGGGCGACGGGCGGATGGACTATGCCGACGGTGGTGCCTATGCCGGCGGTTTCAACGCCGACCTGCGGGAGGGCAAGGGCAGACTGACCCGGCCCGATGGCTATGTCTACGACGGAGACTGGGTCGCCGGCCGGATCGAAGGCGACGGCAGGGTCGTCTATCCCGACGGCGCCGTCTACGAGGGACAGTTGCGCGACGACCTGCCCGCCGGGCGCGGCAAGATCACCTATGCCGACGGCACGACCTATGTGGGCGGGTGGAAGGCGGGCCGGATCTCCGGCGACGGGGTGGTGACCCATGCCAACGGCGCGACCTATGAGGGCACCTTTGCGGACGGCAAGCGCGAGGGCCAGGGCGTTCTGACGTTGCAGGACGGAACGGTCTATGACGGCACCTGGGTCGGCGGCGTCCGGGAGGGCACCGGCACGATGAGCTATCCCGACGGGTCGGTCTATACGGGCGGGTTCGCGAACGACCGGCGCCACGGCACGGGGACGATGACCTATGCCGACGGCGCGACGTATGAGGGCAACTGGGTCGAGGGCCGGATCGAGGGCGAAGGAACGGCGACCTATGCCAATGGCGATGTCTATACCGGCCTCTTCGCCGATGGTGTCCGCGAGGGTCAGGGAACGCTCCGCTACGCCTCCGGCGCAAAGGACAGCGGGGTCTGGACCGATGGCGCGCTGACGGCGCCCTCCGGCGGCTGATCGGGACCGGCTGGGCGGCGGGACCGCGCCCGCCCAACGTTCCGCCAAGGGCCGGCCAGGCCATGCACGGGAGCGGGCCTGCCATTCAAGGCCCCGGCAGTGCCTGGCAATTCCGCGACGTCCGGACCCTGCCGGGTGCGCGCGCGATCGCCAGGGCGACCGGCACGGGCCCGCGGTGTCCCGGAGCCCGCCCTGCAGCAACACCGATGCAGCGCCTAGCTGGCGGACGACAGGTCGCGCCGGCCAACGGGGCGCGCGGCCCCCGCGGCGTCCCGCCGTCACCTGGGGCCGGCTGCGGCATCGGGGTTTTCGGCCATGGGCGGTCGCGCCGGCCGGATCGCGCATCGCCGCCCGCGTGCTTTTCAGGAACCGCCGCGGTTCCCATATGGACCGGAAAGGAGTCGGTCCCATGCGCTATTCCCTGCTCGATCTCGCCCCGGTGCCGGAGGGCGCCACCCCGGCCCAGGCGCTTGCCGACAGCGTCGATCTGGCCCGCGCCGCGGAGGCGCTCGGCTATCACCGCGTCTGGCTGGCGGAACACCACAACATGCCCGGCATCGCCTCCTCCGCGACCGCGGTTCTGATCGCCCACATCGCGGCCGCGACGCGGACCATCCGGGTGGGGGCCGACGGGATCATGCTGCCGAACCACGCGCCCCTGATGGTGGCCGAGGCGTTCGGCACCCTGGCCACGCTCCATCCCGGACGGATCGACCTGGGGCTGGGCCGGGCGCCCGGCGGCGACATGGCCGTGGCGCGGGCGCTGCGCCGGCCCGGTCAGGACGATTTTCCCGCCGACGTGGCGGAGTTACAGCGTCTGCTGGGCCCGGCACGTGCCGGCGCCGCGGTCCGCGCCTTTCCCGGTGAGGGCACCCACGTGCCGCTCCATATCCTTGGCTCTTCCCTTTACGGTGCCAGTCTTGCCGCGCACCTGGGCCTGCCCTATGCCTTCGCATCGCATTTCGCGCCCGACGCGATGGAGGACGCGCTGCGCCTCTACCGAGAGCGCTTCCGCCCGTCTGAGACGCTGGCGCGGCCCTACGCGATGATCACGGTCAATGTCTTCGCCGCAGAGACGGACGCCGAGGCGCGGCGGCTGCGCACCTCCATGCAGCAGGCCTTCGCGCGGCTCAGGAGCGGACAACCCGGACCGCTTCCGGCTCCTGTGGACGACATCGAGGAAGCCATCGGCGCCCCGATGCTCCGGGCGGTGGACCATGCGCTGCGGATCAGCGCCACCGGGACCGCCACACAGGTCCGCGACCGCCTGGCCGACCTTGCGCGACGGCACCGCCCGGACGAGATGATCCTGACCGGAACGATTCACGGTTCCCGGGCGCGAAGGTCGTCGTTCGAGATCGCGGCCCGCGCGGTGCAGGAGGCCGGCGCGCTCGCGGCCTGAGGGGCGAAGCACGGCCCGCACCGCAGCACGCATCGTCCCGCCGGATCGGCGGCGGGGCGGGATCGCCGCCGCGCAGCGATGATCGGCCCCTCAGGCGCGGCGCACGTCAGCCGAGCGCGTCCCGGTGAAACCGTTCCTCGACGAAGGAGACCGGCCGCCCGTCCAGTTCCGCCACGCCGCGAAGCGTCAGCAACGGCACGTCCGCGCGTTCCTCGGCGCCGCATCCAAGGTCTCCGACGCCGGGCGGCACGAAGATGCGGACCGTCTTGCGGGTCTGTCGCCCGGGTGCCAGCGCGGTCCCGAATGGCGTGTCGGTCTCGAGCAGCAGCGCAACGGCGCTTTCCGGAAGCCGCGTCGGCACGAACCAGTTGTCGGCGTCGAGCAGCGGCACCGATCCGGCCATCAGCGTGATGCGCCGGAAAAAGACCGGCTCATGGGGGCGCAGGAGAAGCGCGGGCTCCGTCGGCGGATCCACGGCATCGGCGCGCAGGTGGACATGTGACCGGAGCGGCACCTGGCCGATGCCGCGGGCGGCACACCATTCCGTCATCGCCGCGGTGACGCTCTGCGCGCCGAGCACGGCCGACCGCAACGCCTGCGCGCGGTCCCGCAGATCGTTCTCATCCATCGCCGTCCCTTTTCTGCCGGTTTCATGGCATCGCATGTCCCCTCAGGGAATCGGCGCGCCTTTGAAATCAGACAACGGCGCCCTGGGCCATTCGGTTCAGGAAAGTTTCCGCCTCCGACAGGATTGTACGGCGCCGGTCTTCGTCCATCCGGTCCCAGTTGGCGTAGATCCGGCTCATGCGCGGGTTCTGCGCGAACCGGTCGCGGTGGCGATTCAGGAAATGCCAGTAGAGCAGGTTGAACGGGCAGGCGCCCTCTCCCGTCTTGGTCTTGGCGCTGTAGTGGCAATCGCCGCAATAGTTCGACATCCGGTCGATATAGTTGGCCGATGAGACATAGGGCTTTGAACCGACGATGCCGCCGTCGGCGAACTGGCTCATGCCGATGACATTGGGCGCCTCTACCCATTCATACGCATCGGCATAGACCGACAGGTACCATTCATGGACCTGATAGGGGTCGATCCCGGCCAGAAGCGCGAAATTGCCCGTGACCATGAGGCGCTGGATATGGTGGGCATAGGCCTCGTCCCGGGTTTGCGCCACGGTGAGGGAGACGCAGCGCATCCGCGTCTCTCCGCCCCAGTAGAACCACGGCAGGGACCGCGAATGGCCCAGCTCGTTGCGGCGTGTGTAATCGGGCCCTTCCCGGAAGTAGATGCCGCGCATGTATTCGCGCCAGCCGATGATCTGGCGGATGAACCCCTCTACCGCGTTGATCGGCGCATGCCCGTCCCGCCACGCCTCTTCCGCCGCGGTGCAGATCTCTTGCCAGGTCAGCAGACCGGCGTTGAGATACATCGAGACGACCGCATGATAGAGAAACCCGTTCTCCGCCAACATCGCGTCCTGATAATCGCCGAACCGCGGCAGGGCATGGGTGATGAAATGGGTCAGGGCGCGCCGCGCCTGGCCGCGGTCCGTTGCGAAAGCAAAGGGCCGCAACTGCCCGAAATTGTTGTCGAAGCGGCGCGCGACCAGATCCAGAACCTCCTCTACCTCCGCGTCGGGGGTGAAGGACATCGGCCCGCTGAAGGCCACCGCGTCCGGGGCGGGCTTGCGGTTGTCGTGGTCGTAGTTCCACTGGCCGCCCGCAGGCTCGTCCCCGTCCATCAACAGCCCCGTCTTGCGGCGCATGTCGCGGTAGAACCACTCCATCCGCAGCTCCTTGCGGCCCTCCGCCCAGTCCTGGAACGTGGCGTGGGACGCCAGAAACCGGTCATCCTGCAACTGCGTGATCCTGAGGGGACAATCGTCCAGCGCCTGGATCAGCCGCCATTCGCCCGGCTCCGTGGCGATGACCTCATCGGTGCCGTGCTGCTCTGCGCGCCGCAGGAGTTCGCCCGGGATGGAGCCGGCATTGTCGGGATCGTCGAGCCGGGTGTAGGCGACGTCGATCCCGTCGCGGCGCAATGAGTCGGCGAACTTGCGCATGGCGGCGAAGAGGAACGCGATCTTCTTGGGATGATGGGGAACATACCCCGCCTCATCCCCGACCTCCGCCATCACGACCAGATCGCCCGGCTCATGGCGCCGCAGCGCCGCCATGTCGGGGGAGAGCTGGTCGCCCAGGACCAGGATCAGGCGGCTCACCAGGGGATCTCCCGGCCCGCGTAGTCGCGAAATCCGCCGCTGTCCCGGGTGGTCAGGCCCCCGATCGTGTCGATCAGGTTGCGGGCGGCCGTATCGGGGGTGACCTTCTCGTGCTCGGGATAGTCCGCGGTGAAGCTGGTGGAGACGGTGCCGGGATGCAGGCAGATGGCGATGGCCTGCCGGTGGGTGCGGGCAAGCTCCACCGCGGCACCGTGGATCAGCGCGTTGAGGGCCGCCTTGGACGTCCGGTAGGAGTACCAGCCCCCCAGCCCGTTGTCGCCGATGGAGCCGACCCGCGCCGACAGGACGGCAAAGACGAACCGTGCCTTGCGAGGGATCGCGGGCTTGAGATGCTTCAGGACCAGCGCGGGACCAAGGGCGTTCAGCGCGATCTGGGCCATGAGTTCCGGCGCCCCGAGGTCGGACAGCGACTTTTCCGGCGCGTCGCGGGTGCAGGTCAGCGCGCCGGTGGCGACGATGACCAGATCCACCGGGCCGATGCCGTCGAGTGCGCTGGCCACACTGTCCTCATCCGTGATGTCGAACCCGTCCTGCCTGCGCGACAGCGTCGCCACCGTACATCCGCGCCCCGTCAGTTCCCGGACCAGTGCCGCGCCGATGCCACCGGAGGCGCCGACGACCAGCGCCCTATCAGCGGCCATGGGATCGCGGCGCGTTGGGGTGATTATCTGTACTGGCCCTTGTCATGGCCGGCCATCTAAGTCCCCAGAGAGGCCGGTCAATCCGGCGGGACAGCCGGTCGCAGCCCCCCAGCCCCGCTCAGCCGGCCGAGGCGCGGATCCGCTCGACCATCGCCCTCAGTCCGTTGGAGCGCTGTGCGGAGAGGTGATCGTGCAGCCCCAGGCGCGCCAGTTCGGCCCGCGCGTCGATCCGCGGGATCTCTTCCACGGCGGCACCGGCATAGAGCGCGTGGAGCACCGCGATCAGCCCCTTGACGATCATCGCATCGGAATCGCCCTGAAAATCGAACCGGCCGCCGTCGACCGACGGCATGATCCAGACCTGGCTGGCACAGCCGTCGACCTTCGTGGCAGGAACCTTCAGCGCATCGTCCATGGGTGGCAACGCACGGCCCATCTCGATCACGTGGCGATAGCGGTCCTCCCAGTCGTCCAGGAATTCGAAGGTCTCCGCGATGTCTTCGAAGGCGGGGCTGGCCATGGGCTCTCTCGTTCGGGCTACGGTGGGCACGTAGGCGCGGCGGGCGGGCGCGGCAACCGCCGCAGGCGGCTTTTCACCGCGCGGCGCATGGGCTACTGCCGTTCGGGAACGACCATTGGGGAGGGCTGGCATGGGCCGCGTTCTGATCGGACTTCTCTGCACCGCCGCGCTGGCCGGCTGCGGACCCCTTGGCGGCAACGGCCCGTTCGGCCGGTCCAGCGACCTTGCGGCCCCGTCCCCGGCGCCCCTTGACGGGGTCGCCGACGCGCGCCCCCCGATCGACCGTGTCGAGACGCTGACCGTGATGCAGACGCCCACGGGCGCCGTGATCCGCGCGACCGGCATCGCCCCCGCTCAGGGCGCCTGGAACGGCGCGCTGATCCCGTCTCCGCAGCGCGCGCCGGGGGTGCTGGCCTATACGTTCCGCGCCATTCCGCCGGAGACGCCCGGCGCCGTCTCCACCCCGCGCTCACGCGAGGTGACGGTGGCCGTGTCGGTGCCGAACCGGCAACTGGCCGGAATACGGGAGATCCGCGTGTCGGGGGCCAGCAACGCCCGCTCCGTCCAGCGCTGAGGCGTCAGATCTCGAAAACCTCGACCTCACGTCCCTTGGCGTAAAGGCCGACCTCTCCGGCGATGAGCCTCAGCGCATCGGCGCCGAACACCTTGCGGCGCCATCCGGTCAGCGCGGGCAGGTCGCGGGCGCCGCCCGCGATCAGGTCCAGATCGGCAGAGGTGGCGACCAGCTTCTGCGCCACGCCGGCACTCTCGGCGCGCGCCTTCAGCAGAACGCGCAGCAGATCGGCCAGCGCCGGATTGACCGGCGGGCCGAAGGCGCGCTTGTCCAGCGGCGGATGGCTCTCCGGGTCGGAGGCCTGACCGCGGGCGACCGCCGCCAGGATGCCTTCGGCGATCTCTCCGCGGCGCGCCTCACGCAAAAGCAGACGGGAGCCGGCCAGATCCTTTTCGGTCTGCGGTTTGGTAGACGCCAGTTCCACCAGCGCGTCGTCCTTGAACACCCGGCTGCGCGGAACGTCGCGGGACTGGGCGTAGCTTTCGCGGAACGCGGCGAGTTCCCGGACGATGGCCAGAAAGCGGCCAGACTGGGTGCGGGTCTTGACGCGCTGCCATGCGTCCTCCGGGCGGGTGACGTAGGTGGCCGGGTCGGTCAGCACGGCCATCTCTTCCTCGACCCACGCGGTGCGCCCGCTGCGGGCAAGTTCGGCGGCCAGATGTTCGTAAACCGGCCGCAGATGGGTGACGTCGGCCAGCGCATAGCTTTTCTGCGCGTCGGTCAGCGGACGCCGGGACCAGTCCGTGAACCGCGAGGACTTGTCCACCTGAGCCTTGGCGATCTTGCGCACCAGCGTCTCATAGCCGACCTGCTCTCCGAATCCGCAGACCATGGCCGCGACCTGGGTGTCGAACATCGGGTCCGGCACCACCTTTCCGTCATGAACGAAGATCTCCACGTCCTGGCGCGCGGCGTGAAACACCTTGACCACCGACGTGTCGCGAAACAGCGCGTAGAGCGGATCAAGCGACAACCCCTGAGCCAGCGGATCCACCAGAACGGCATCGTCGTCGGTGTCGCCCGGCACGGCCAGCTGCACCAGGCAGAGCTTGGAGTAGTAGGTCCGCTCGCGCAGGAACTCCGTGTCGACGGTGACGTAGTCGAAAGACCTGGCCCGGTCGCAGAACGCGGCGAGTGTTTCGGTGTCGGTGATGGTGATCATGCGGCGGCAACGGTCCTGGAATGGCTTGGCGGGGTGATACGTCGCGCACGGGCCGATGAAAAGCCCGCCTATGTGTGCGCTTACCCCGCCACGTGATCGGTGGCGTCGAGCCAGACCGGGCGGCGGTCACAGGCAGCGAAGCGCCGCAGGACCGCCGGATAGAGACGATGCTCCTGGACCAGGACGCGCGCGGCCAGGGTGGCGGCTGTGTCACCCGGGCGCACCGAAACGCGCGCCTGGCCCAGGATCGGGCCGTCGTCGAGTGCCGCGGTGACCTCATGGACGGTGCAGCCGGCCTCTGCCGCGCCGTCGGCCAGGGCGCGGGCGTGGGTGTCGAGCCCGCGATAGGCCGGCAGGAGGGACGGGTGGATATTGAGGATCCGGCCGCGCCAGCGCTCGATGAAGGCAGGGGTCAGGATGCGCATGAACCCGGCCAGGCAGAGGATGTCGGGGGCCGCGGCCTCAAGGGGCCGCGACAGCGCGGATTCGAACCCGGCGCGGTCGCCGGCGAAGGGGCGGTGCGGCACCGCCGCCGTGGCGATGCCCATGTCGCGGGCGCGGTCCAGCCCGCCCGCGCCCGGATCGTTCGAGAGCACCAGGCAGGGACGCGCCGGGTGGTCCCCGGCCATGCTGCGCACAAGGGCAACCATGTTCGACCCCCCGCCCGACAGCAGGATCGCCACCCGTTTCATCCCAGCGTGCCGCTGGTGCGGACCCCATCGCCGGCCACGACCGTGCCGATGCGGGTGTGGGCGACGCCCTGACGGTCGAGGATGCGGCACGCCGTCTCGATCCGATCCGGCGCCACCACGGCGACCATCCCGATGCCGCAGTTGAAGGTCCGAAGCATTTCCGGCAGCGCGACGCCGCCGGTGCGCGCCAGCCAGGCGAAGACCGCCGGCAGCTCCCAGGCCGAAAGGTCGATTTCGACCCCCAACCCATCGGGCAGGACACGTGGCAGATTCTCGGCCAGGCCGCCGCCGGTGATATGGCACAAGGCCGCGGCGGCGCCCTGGCGGTGCAATTCCAGGCACGCATCGACGTAGATCTCGGTGGGGGTCAGGAGCGCGTCGCCAAGGGTCCGGCCCGGCGCGAAGGGCGCGTCCGCGTCCAGCGCCAGCCCCGACAGATCGACGATGCGCCGCACCAGCGAGAACCCGTTGGAATGGATCCCGTCCGAGGCCAGCCCCAGCAGGCAATGCCCTTCCGCCACGTCGCGCGGCAAGTCGCGGCCGCGCTCCATGGCCCCCACGGCGAAGCCCGCCAGGTCGAAATCGCCTTCGCCATACATGCCCGGCATCTCTGCCGTCTCACCGCCGATGAGCGCGCAACCGGCGCGGGTGCACCCTTCGGCGATGCCGTCGATCACCTCGGCCGCCTGGTCGATCCGCAGCTTGCCGGTGGCGAAATAGTCCAGAAAGAACAGCGGTTCCGCGCCCTGGCACACAAGGTCGTTGACGCACATGGCGACCAGGTCGATGCCGACGCCCCAGACCGCCCCGGTGTCGATCGCCAGCCGCAGCTTGGTCCCCACCCCATCGGTCGCGGCGACGAGGACCGGATCCGTGTAGCCCGCCGCCTTGACGTCGAAGAGCGCCCCGAAGCCGCCCAGGCCCGCCATGGTTCCGGGCCGCCGGGTGCGGCGGGCGGCGGGCTTGATCCGCTCGACAAGCGCGCTGCCGGCGTCGATGTCGACACCTGCGTCGGCGTAGGTCATCCCCTTCGGCGTGTCCGCCATCGCGCTCTCTCCCGGAATGGTCACCGGCGCGTTACCGCAGGCGCGGGCGCGTCGCAACGCCGAAGACATCGGCCGGCGATCCGTTCCGCCCGCGGCGCCTTTTCCGTGCCGTCCGGGTCTGCTATGGCGCGGGCGTGGCGGGCCTGTAGCTCAATTGGTTAGAGCAGAGCGCTCATAACGCTTTGGTTGGGGGTTCAAGTCCCTCCGGGCCTACCAAAAATTCATCCCGATACGTCCCAAATAGACTGCAAGTTACTTAAAAACAGTGACTTACAGTCTACTTGCGTGTCCATGCGTCCCAATGAATTCCCATGCGTCCCAGCTTTTGTTGGTATGATTTGTTGGTATCATCACCGCGATACCAACAAAATGAGTCGACGCCATGCCCCTCACAGATGCGCAATGCCGTGCAGCCAAGCCTGCCGAGAAGGTTCAGAAGCTATCGGACGCGCGCGGACTGTTCCTGCAAGTCACGCCAGCAGGATCAAAGCTATGGCGTATGAACTACAGGTTTGAAGGAAAACAGCGCACCGCCGCTTTCGGCTCATACCCTGATGTATCCCTCGCATCTGCCCGGATGAACGCCGCCGAGTTGAAGGACAAGCTGGCAGCGGGGATTGACCCTGCCGTGAAGGACGGCGCAGCCGCAGCGCCTGACAAGACATTCAAGGACGCCGCCCGCGCATGGTTCAACGCCAGAGAAGCGCAATGGGTATCAGGCTACGCCGCGCGCATATGGTCTCGACTTGATGCGGACGTATTCCCAAAAATCGGCAGTAAGGATGTGTCCACGATCACCCCTGCCGAAATCTTGGCACTTCTACGCGTGATCGAGGATCGCAACGCGTTGGAAATGGCCAAGCGTGTCCGGCAGACGATCAGTCTGGTGTTCCGCTATGCCGTGGCGAATGGCTGGGCGCTGCAAGACCCCGCCGCACCTCTTGCCGGTGCCATGAAGTCTGCACCCCGACAACAGCACCGCGCGGCATTGAAGGAAGATCAACTGCACGACTTCTTTGCAGCCCTAGCCACCTATAGCGGGGACAGGGCTACGGCGCTGGGCTTGAAGATTATTGCCCATACCTTTGTTCGCACCTCGGAACTGAGGCTGGCAACGGGCTCTGTTGCACAAACCCGGTGAGGGATTCATGTCGTGAGTCCAGCGTGGTAGCTGGACGACATGAGCAGACCCACACCGCCAACCTACAAGACCAAGAACTGGCCGGCCTATAATGAAGCGCTCAAGCGCCGTGGCTCGCTGACGATCTGGTTTGACCCAGAGATGATCTGGGATGCTGCGCCGACCGGCAAACGCGGCCGACAGCCAACCTACAGCGATACCGCCATCCAGACATGCCTGACGATGAAGGTTCTGTTTGGCATGGCGTTGCGCCAGACGACCGGGTTCGTCGAGAGCCTGTTGCGTCTGAGGTGCCCCTAGTTTCCTAGACACCTGCCTCTTTCAGTTTCTGCTGTCTGATTTCGAAGTCAACGGGCGACAGCATGCCGTTGTTCGTGTGCTTGCGCTTCGGGTTGTAGAAGAGCTCGATGTATTCGAACACGTCCTGCCTTGCCGCTTCTCTGGTCGGATAGGTGCGACGTCTGACCCGCTCCCGTTTCAGCAACTGAGGCTCTGTTGCAC
>NZ_JQEY01000019.1 GCF_000743715.1 Palleronia rufa | reverse complement strand
GAACTGGTCCACCTACAACTAGTCTGTCAGGAAGCGCGGGTCGCTGCTGATCTGGCTGGACAAGGAGATGACCTGGCACGCGCCGCATGAGGGACGCCCGGGGCGCCCCCCGGTCTTTTCGAATGCCGCGATACAGTTCTGCCTATCGATCAAGGTTCTGTTCAAGTTGCCGCTCAGACAGACTGCCGGGATGGTCGCCAGTCTGCTGCGACTCGCGGGGCTGGACTGGCCCGTTCCGGACTACTCGACCCTGTGCCGTAGGCAGAAGACCTTGAAGGTTCAGATCCCCTATCGCCGTGCTGGCGGGCCACTGAACCTGCTGGTTGATAGCACCGGCATCAAGTTCCTCGGCGATGGCGAGTGGCAGGCCCGGAAGCATGGCATTCAGGGTCGCCGCCAATGGCGCAAGGTGCATCTGGCGATGGACACCGCCACCTCGGATATCCTGGCCGTCGAGTTCACCCACAGCCGGGAAGGCGACAGCCCCGTCCTGCCGGACCTGTTGGGCCAGATCCCCGAAGACGAAGACATCGGCACCGTGACCGCGGACGGCGCCTACGACACCCGCCGCTGCCACGGCGCCGTCATCGCACGCGGTGGCACGGCAATCATACCCATCCGAAGGAACGGTCGGGCTTGGAAGGAGGACTGTCCGGCTGCCAAGGCACGCAACGAAACCCTGCGCGCCACGCGTCACTACGGTCGGGCGTTTTGGAAGCGGTGGACCGGATACCACGCCCGAAGCCGCGTGGAGGCCAAGATGCGATGCCTGAAGGCCTTCGGCGAGCGCATCGCCGCGAGAGACCCAGACCGCCAGACCGCCGAAATCCACATCCGTGTCGCCCTTATCAATCGCTTCAACGCGCTCGGCACCGCCGAGGTGGTCCGCGTGGCCTGAACCCGAACGGGAAAGGGACACTCACGCCTCAGGCGGCCTTTCTGCAACAAAACCGCTCGGCAGCGTTCTGGTGCAGGGCTGGCTTCGAGCCACGCGGCGCAGCGTGATTGAGCTGTCTGCACCGCATTCCCGCTCGCACCTGCCGCAATATGCCGGGGGCCGCGCCCTTCGGTACATCGAGGGCTTCGCGCCCACATCCTGACCCCTGAAAACAGAAGGACTTCACCATGACGGACAAACAAAAGATGACGCCCGCAGCGCGGCTGCGCGAGGGAAGCGTGAACGCCGAAATCTGGGAAAACCAGACCGAGCGCGGCACCCATCACCGGGTCACCTTCAGCAAATCTTATCGGGACGCGGAAGGAGCCTGGCATAAATCGGCAAGCTTCGGCGCTGGCGATCTTCTGAACCTTCAGCATCTCGTGGGCCGCGCCCATGACGCGATCCGGGATCGGCAGCAGGAGAAACCCGAGCGACCAAGGGCCCGGACGCGGACGCGCCAGCGGGATGATCACGCCCGTGAGCGATGATCTCCGGAAAGCCTTCTCCGGCATGGCGGCGAAGGACTCCGCCATCCGGCGCGAAGGTCTGCCTGATCCGGCGAAGGTGGCCGAGACGGGCATCAAGACCAGAGAGTCACTCGGCTGGATGGAGGCCAGATTGCCTTCGCGGCCAGCTCCGCGCCATGACATCGATGATCCCGGTATTCGGGGCGCATCGGATGATCAAACCAATGCCGAGGCACAGGAGCGTGTGAACGCCATGCGCCGCCGCTTCCATAAGCGCGCTCGCAAAGGCCGGGAGGATTTCGAGATGGCGCGCAAATGCCGGGATCGCGGTCATGAGCGGTAAAGGAAAGCGGGCCGGATCACCACGATCAGGCCCGATGAATAGCTGGCCGGGCTCTCGCCGCTACCATCGCACCGCAGAAAGTTGCGCATCCATTTGTTTGTCGGATCGGGGAAGAGGTCGTCGTAGATGTCGGGATAAATGTAGGCTTCACCGCTGGGGAATTTCAGGCGGTCCACATAATCATCGACCATATACAGAGCCGTGCGCCATTTGGCACCGCTCCCGATATCATCGTTCAGCTCGCGCGCAGGCAGCCAGATGTTATCGCGGTAGTAGGTCTTGCTGGTGATCTGCCAGTCCGGAGAGACGTAGATGACCGAACTGTCGAGATTTGCGGGGGTGGTAGCAAGCATGCGCTCCTTTCTGTTGGTTCAGACAAAAAAGGAGAAGCTACGCTCGGAAACCAACTAATCCGCGTCTTTGCAGCCCTCCCGGCTCGTGTCCGGTCGATATCGGAACGCGGGATCACGATTACAAGAGCCGCCGCGCTGTCCATGTCCAAACGCTGTCCAGATTTTGGTCCGTCTTCGCCCGAATGGGGTTCATGGGCCGCCAGTTTGGCTCCCGCCAAGCGGCAGCAGTCCGCATCCTGCCGCACCACATACAGGTGATCTGAAGCTCAACAGGAGACACGGCATGCCTCGAAACCGAAACACGTGCCGGAAAGCGGAACCGCGCAAAATTTGCGCATATTCTATGCGCGGTGGTATAATTGAAGATAGGGGCGGGATTGCTGCGTTTCACACGCAAATCCTCTTCCTTCCGCCAGCTCCGTTCCGAGAATGCGGGGGTTTGTCAATTGCCAGGCTTGCGGCAACGCGATGACGGCGGCCTGGTCGAAGGGCAAGTACCGCCGCTACGCCTATTATCGCTGCGTCACGCGCAACTGCGATGCAAAAGGCAAGTCGGTTGCCAAGGCCAAGCTCGAAGCCGGGTTTGAACAGATCATGCAAAGCCTGGCACCGTCGCGCCAGCTCGTGGAACTGGCCGGAGCCATGCTCGCCGATGCGTGGAGCCACCGTGAGGAAAAGGCTCTGTCTGACCAGCGCGCGTGGCAAGCGCAGATCAAGCAGACTGAGAAGCAGATCGAGGACCTTCTGGACCGCATCGTCGATGCCGAGCGGGAAAGCGTCATCAAGGCCTATGAGAAGCGGCTGGACAAGCTGGAGCGGCAGAAGATCGTCCTGGCAGAAAAGGCCTCAAAGGCGCTGCCGACGAATAAGGCCCAGAGGGAATGTATTGAACAGGCCCTCGGATTTCTCGCAAACCCTTATTATGTTTATAAAAATGGCAGCCACGCCGTTAAGCAAACAGTGCTCAGACTGGTCTTTGTGGAGCCACTGAACTACTGCCGGGAGAACCAGTATGGAACACCGGAAATTTCGTTCCCCTTCAAGGTGTTAGGGGGTTCTGCATGCGCAAAAAAGATGGTGGTGCCCCCAGAGAGATTCGAACTCCCGACATCTTGATTACAAATCAAGCGCTCTACCAGCTGAGCTATAGGGGCCAGACGATTTGTTCGTTAGACGAGTGTCCGGCGCAACGCAACGGGACACTGGAGTGCTCCTCGTGCCGCGGACGGTTGGCTGGATGCAAACGCTCGTGCTGCCGACGGGTTTTGCCGAGCTCAATGGAGCTCGAAGACGGCCATGCAGGCCCAAGAGTTGAACCATCGCGTGCATGAACGGCATCGGTTGACCCGCGATGTGCTCTGCCTGGCGGTCGACCACCGTCACGATGCGGAGCTTCTTGCCCATGGCGAACTGGTCGTGGACGAAGTCCATCGCCCAGACCTCGTTCGGGCATGACGGTGTCGGAAGCCAGGCGGCTGAAGGCGCTCGAGGATGAGAACGCGACGTTGAAGAAGCTGCTTGCCGGGCAGATGCTGGACTTGGCAGCAATGAAGGAGCTGGTTTCAAAAAAGCGGTGGCGCCTGCCGTGAAGCGCGAGGCGGTCGCGCATCCGGGGTCTGAGGTGCCCCTAGTTTCCTAGACACCTGCCTCTTTCAGTTTCTGCTGTCTGATTTCGAAGTCAACGGGCGACAGCATGCCGTTGTTCGTGTGCTTGCGCTTCGGGTTGTAGAAGAGCTCGATGTATTCGAACACGTCCTGCCTTGCCGCTTCTCTGGTCGGATAGGTGCGACGTCTGACCCGCTCCCGTTTCAGCAACTGAAAGAAGCTTTCGGCGACCGCGTTGTCATGGCAATTGCCGCGCCGGCTCATGCTGGGTTCGAGGCCGTGCTGGCGCAGGAAGGTCTGCCATTCGCGGCTGGTGTACTGGGAGCCCTGGTCTGAATGTACCATGACCCGGTCAGTCGGCTTTCGTCGCCAGATGGCCATCAGAAGAGCTTGGAGCGCCAGATCCGTCGTCATGCGGGATTGTGCGGACCAACCGACGACGCGACGGGAGAACAGGTCGATGACGACACAGAGATACAACCAGCCTTCATGGGTCCGCAGATAGGTGATGTCGGTCACCCAGACCTGATCGGGCCGGGACGCCTCGAAGCACTGCTCCAGCCTGTTCTCGGCCACCACCGCAGGCTTGCCACCATATCGGCCGGGGCGGCGCCGATAGCCGACCTGCGCAGCGATCCCGGCCAGCGACGCCAGCCGGGCAACACGGTTCTCCGAGACCCGCTCGCCCTGGTCGCGCAGATCGTCCGTCAGCTTGCGATAGCCATAGACCTTGCCGCTGCCGGCCCAAGCCTGTCGGATCAGTTTCGTCTGACGTGCATCCTCCTGTGCGCGGTAGCTTAACGGTTCCTTAAGCCATGCATAGAACCCGCTGAAATGCACCCGCAGCACTCGGCACATGGCCCGAACGCCGAACTCTTCGCGATGCGCCCGGATGAACGCGTACTTCATTGGGACGCGCGCGCGAAGTACGCCGTTGCCTTCTTTAGAATGTCGCGCTCCTCGGTCACGCGAGCCAGCTCTCGCTTCAGACGCCGGTTCTCGGCTTCATGATCCACGCCGGGCTTTGAAACCGGTTCCGCGAACAACTTCAGCCACTTGTAAAGAGAATGCGTGCTGACGCCCAAACGCTGCGATACCTCCCGCACCGGATAACCGCGCACCGTGATCTGATGCACCGCATCCTGTTTGAACTCGTCGCTGTAATTGCTTGTCCCCATCTCGGCCTCCTCGCCTCAAAGTTAGGGGGCAAAGCGTCTACAAATCTAGGGGCACCTCAATGACCTTCGGCTTCATCCACTGCCCGGCAGAGCATTCCGAAGGAATGTCCCGAGAGGGGAGGCGGAAAAGGCCAGCTTTCCCGTCAGCCGGATGTGCCGTATCCTGGATATCAGCCAGAGCGAGTTCTTCGCTAGGCCGGGCCGCCCGGCCTGTCGTCGCCAGCAGCGGGACATGGTCCATCTTGCCCACATTCGCACGGTGTTCGCCCTGTCGAACGGCACCTGTGGCAGCCCGCGCATCATCACGACCTGATCGACGACGGCCATCGGATCGGGCGTCATCGCACGGCCCGGCCCCCTATCGGCAGATTGCCGTGCAATCGCCTGCCGGGCAACGGATGCGCGAGAACCGGTTGATCGCCCGGCAAAAGCGGTGCTTCAAGCGGACAACAGACAGCGAACATGCCTGGCCGGTCGCGCCCAACCTTGCGGCTCAGGACGTCACGGCAGATTGCCCCGACCGGAAATGGGGTCGTCCCGTGTGGCGCCATCGGGTCTGAAAAGCGACGGACCCGATGCGAGAGGAACGGGCTACGCCCGTCGGTCGCGGTCGGATCTGTCCGGGAATGTCCTGCCGGGACTGCGGATCGCGGCGCAGGCGGGACGGGTCAGCCGTGGCGGGCGTCGGAGCGGGGGCTTCCGCGAGAGGCCACACGGGCGGAGCGGCTGGATCATATGCATGGCGCCCCTCCCTCTGGTCCAGTGGCCCGTCGGCCGCCTGGCACATCCGTGACGGAAAGTCGCGCCCATATATCGAGCAAATCAGCGCGGCGGCACGTTGTCGATCCCCGACCCGCCCCAAGGATGGCAACGCACGATTCGGCGCAAGGTCAGCCATCCCCCGCGCAGCGCTCCATGGGCGGCGAGCGCCTCCAATGCGTAGGCAGAGCAGGTCGGGTGGTAGCGGCAGTTGAACCCGACCCAGGGCGAGAAGACCAGCCGGTAGCCCCGGACGGGAAGGGACAGGATGCGGGCCGCCGGGGACGGGGGCCGATGTCGGATCGGGGGACGGGCGCTCACGGGTGCAGCCGGGTCAGCGCCTCGATGAGATCGGCGCGGAGGGTGGCGAAGTCGCGGGCCGCGGTCTCGTCCCGGCGGCCGATCAGCACGTAATCCCAGCCGGCGCGGCCATGGTCGGGCAACTCCAGCCTCGCGACCTCTCGCAGGCGGCGCTTGGCGCGGTTGCGCGCCACGGCGTTGCCAACCTTCTTCGAACAGGTGAAGCCTACATGCACCGCGTCGCCGTCGCCCCGATCCCGGCCCTGCAGAACGAAGCCCGGCGTCCGCACCGTGCGTGCCCGCGCGGCACGCAGGAACTCGGGACGCGTGCGCATCCGCTCCAAAGCCAACAGCCCGCGCGCGGGGGTCGCGGCGGGCGGATCGGCGGTCATCCGGTCAGGCTCAGGCGCTGAGCTTCTTCCGGCCCTGCGCGCGGCGGGCGTTCAGGATCTTGCGGCCGGCCTTGGTCGCCATGCGTGCGCGAAAGCCGTGGCGGCGCTTGCGGACGAGGTTCGAGGGCTGGAACGTGCGCTTCATCTCGGTCTCCCGTGGATCACGGTCTGGGCGGCGGGGGTCGGGGTCCCTCTGGCCGCGGTCAATCTGATAAGGTCGGTCGGATATGCCGCACGTGCCGACCTGTCAACCTTGGCGATCGGCTTTCACGGGCCCGATGTTTCAGCTTGGCCCGGAATGTTTCAAAACCCGTCGGGATGATGCCAATCCGGTCAATCGCGCGTGAGGCGCCTCGTCAAGGGCGGCCCGCGCAGTGCAGATGAACGGATCACCGCCGCAGACTTTCCCGAGGACATCCATGACCGACACAGCCGCCACCACGTCGCCCTGGCTCAAACGCCTGCCGATCATCGTGATCGCGCTGGTGGCGCTGGTCGGCGCCTTCACCCTGCGCGACTATCTCAGCTTCGAGACGCTGTCGCAAAACCGTGCAAGGCTTCTGGCATTCCGCGACGCCAACTACCCGTCCGCGGTCCTGGTCTTCGTGGTAGTCTATGTGGTTATCGTCGCGTTCTCCCTGCCCGGTGCGACGATCGCCACGCTCACCGGCGGTTTCCTCTTCGCCACCTTTCCGGGGGTGATCTACAACGTCTCGGCCGCGACGCTGGGTGCCGTGGCGATCTTTCTGGCCGCGCGCTGGGGTCTGGGCGAACGGCTGGAGGCGCGGATGAACGCCGGCGAGGGCACGATCAGGCGCATCAAGGACGGCATCGACGAGAACCAGTGGTCCATGTTGTTTCTGATCCGTCTGGTCCCCGCGGTCCCGTTCTTCGTCGCCAACCTGGTGCCCGCCTTCATGGGCGTGCCGCTCTGGCGCTATGTGGTGACGACATTCCTGGGGATCATCCCCGGCGCCCTGGTTTACACCAGCGTGGGTGCCGGGCTCGGCTCGGTCTTCGCGCGCGGCGACACGCCGGATCTGTCGATCATCTTCGAACCGAGGATCCTGGCTCCGATCTTGGGGCTTTGCCTGCTGGCCGCCCTGCCCATGATCCTCAAGGCCGTGCGCGGCAAGAAGGGAGTCTGAGTGATGAAGCTTACCTGCGACGTCTGCATCATCGGCGCCGGTTCCGGCGGGCTGTCGGTCGCCGCCGGCGCCGCGCAGATGGGGGCCGACGTGGTGCTTATCGAGGGCCACAAGATGGGCGGCGACTGCCTGAACTACGGCTGTATCCCGTCCAAGGCGCTTCTTGCCGCCGCCCATGACGCCCACGCGCCGATCCACCCCGTCACCGGCGTGTCGCCGGTGCGGCCCGACGTGGACTATGCCGCCGCGAAGGACCGAGTGGCCGCCGTGATCGACACCATCGCCCCGGTGGACAGTCAGGAGCGGTTCGAAGGCTTCGGCGTCCGCGTCATCCGCGACTGGGCACGGTTCACGGACACGGATACCGTGGTGGCGGGCGCGCATGAGATCACCGCCCGCCGGTTCGTCATCGCCACCGGGTCGCGCCCCTTCGTGCCGCCGATCGACGGCATCGACAGCGTGCCGTACCTGACCAACGAGACGGTCTTCGATCTGCGCGAGCGCCCCGATCACCTGCTGGTCATCGGCGGCGGGCCGATCGGGATGGAGATGGCGCAGGCGCACCGTCGGCTGGGCTCCGAGGTCACGGTCATCGAAGGCGCCAAGGCGATGGGCAAGGACGACCCGGAGGCCGCCGCGCTGGTTCTGGAGCGGCTCCGCGCCGAAGGGATCACCATCGTCGAGGGCCAGCAGGCGGCCCGCGTCGTCCGGGACGGCGGGCAGCTGACCGTCGATACCGGGTCCGGCAGCTACACCGGCTCTCATCTGCTGGTGGCGGTGGGGCGGCAGGTGAACCTGGACAAGCTGGACCTCGACCGCGCCGGGGTCAGGCACGACCGCGCCGTGACCGTCGACGGCCGCCTGCGCTCGGTTTCGAACAAGCGGGTCTTTGCCGTCGGCGATGCCGCCGGGCGGCTGCAGTTCACCCATGTCGCCGGCTACCACGCCGGGGTGGTGATCCCGCAGCTGATGTTCGGCGTGCCGTCCAGAGCCAAGGACCATCACATTCCCTGGGCCACCTATACCGATCCCGAACTGGCCCATGTCGGCCTGACGGAGGCGCAGGCGGTCAAGGAACATGGCCGCTCCAAGGTGACCACCGTGCGCTTCACCTATGATGAGAACGACCGCGCCCAGGCCACCGGCAAGACCGACGGGTTCGTCAAGGTTCTGGTCGTCGGGGGCCGCCCCGTGGGCGCGACGATCGTCGGCCAGAGCGCCGGCGAGCTCATAGCGATGTGGGCCATGGCTCTGGCCAACGGCCTGAAGATGAAGGCGATCTCGGATACGGTGCTGCCGTATCCCACCTTGGCAGAGATCAACAAGCGGGCCGCGGGCGCCTATTTCTCGCCTATGCTGTTCAACAGCGATATGGTGAAGGCCGTGGTCCGTTTCGTGCAGAAGTACCTGCCCTGACGGGTCCAAGGAGGCCCATTGCTCAACACACTCTCGGGACGGTTCCTGATCCTGACCATCGGCTTCGTCATGCTGGCCGAGGTGCTGATCTTCGTGCCGTCGGTGGCGCGGTTCCGGCAGGACTACCTGCTGTCGCGGCTCGAACGCGCCCAGATCGCGTCCCTGGCCCTGCTTGCCGATGACATGATCGCGCCCGAGCTCGAAGCCGAGCTTCTACAGAACGCCGAGGTCTACAACGTCGTGCTGGTGCGCGATCAGATGCGGCAGCTTGCCCTTGCCTCACCCATCCCCGAGCCGATCTCCGAGACCTACGACCTGCGCGATCCGGGGGTGGTCGAACTCATCGTGGGCGCGCTCGACGCGCTGGTCAGCCCGTCGAGCCGCGTGATCCGGGTGATCGGCCAGCCCGTGCGCGAAGGCGGCGAACTGATCGAGATCACCATGCCCGCCGCTCCCCTGCGCACCGCGATCATCGACTACGGACTCCGCATCCTGCTGCTGTCGGCGGTCATCTCTGCGATGACGGCGATGCTGCTGTTCCTGGCGGTGCGCCGGCTCATGGTCAAACCGATCCGCGGCGTCGTGGACGCGATGCAGAGCTATGCCGCCGCCCCGGAGGACGCGCGGCGGATCATCGTGCCGTCCGCCGGTGTGCGCGAACTCCGCACGGCCGAGGAAGCGCTGCAAAGCCTTCAGCAGCAGCTGACCTCTGCGCTTCGGCAAAAGGAGCGGCTGGCACAGCTGGGCAGCGCGGTGGCCAAGATCAGCCACGACCTGCGCAACGTGCTGACGACGGCGCAACTCTTCGCCGACCGCATCGAGACCTCTCACGATCCAGCGGTCGCGCGCATGGCGCCCAAACTGCTGAATTCGATCAGCCGGGCGATTTCCATCTGCGAGGGCACCTTGACCTTCGGCAAGGCAGAGGAACCGCCGCCCCAGCTGGGCCGGGTCATGCTGGCCGATCTGGTCGAGGACGTGCTGGACGGAGAGCGGCTGGCCGCCGGCGAGGCCGACATTTCGTTCGGTGAGGATGTGCCGGCCGCGATGACGCTGCGCGCCGACCCCGAGCAGCTCTACCGCGTGCTCGGCAATCTGGTCCGGAACGCGCGGCAGGCGCTGTTGGCCAAGGGGCGGGGCGGCGAAATCGTGGTCTCCGCCAACGAGACCGCGGAGGACTGGGTGATCCGCGTCAGCGATACCGGACCCGGCCTGCCGGCGCGCGCCAGAGAGCACCTGTTCCAGCCGTTCCACTCCGCATCGAAGTCGGGCACCGGGCTGGGGCTGACGATCGCCCACGATCTGCTGCGCGGCCACGGCGGCACCATCGAACTGGTCGATACCGGCCGCGACGGCACGACCTTCGAGCTTCGTCTGCCCAAGGGCGTCGTGTCACTGGGGTGACGCCCGCGCACCATGCGCGGGTGCCGCGCAACCCTCAGCCAAGGGGGGTAAAGCTGAAAACTTTCCCCGCAGCCGCCCTTTGCCCCGCTCCGAAGGCCAGAGGTTGGAATCCTCTCGGGTGCGCCATTTGCCATTCCGCCGGTGAAACAAACATAAAGCATTGAAGCGTAATGAATATTTTGGTTCGAACGCCCTGATATCGGCAGCACCGTACAAGCTCCGCAAAGGCGAGCCGCAGGACGGTTGATTTTCAACAAAAGATCTTTCCGTCCTCCAGCTTCCCGATGTGCCTCTCGTAGGCCGCAATCTCGCTGGAGGTGGTGGATTCGACGATGCGGTCGAGCAAGGCCTCGATCTCTGTCTCTACCTTGTGGATATCTTTCTTGAGGGTCTCCGAGGCATCCGCCGCCTGCGCAGTCCGCCTGTCCCAAATGGCCCGGAACACGGCCTTGGCGAGCTGGTAGAGACCCTTGGAGGGCTCCAGTGAGCGCAGCAAACCCTCAAAGTCATCTTCGAGCTGATCTCGCCGGATCGACTTGCGGCAGTTCTCACAACCCTTCGTCTTACACGGATAATAGTGATGCTTGGCTCCCGTAACTGTTTTCGTGCGCTCCTTTCGAACTTGATTGGGGATCTGTTGCCGAGCAATGCGCTTCAGGCCTGCCACGGCGCGGAGCTCGGTGCGTCCGTTCGCGATCTCCATCGTCTTGACCTGCTCGGCGCGGTGACCGGATGTCTTCGGCTCCGCAGAGCATTGCAACGGGCGTGACGCAGGGTTGCCAAAGGTGCATGGCCCGCCTAATATTCTAATTAGCAGAACGAAATTCTGCTATGCAGAATTGCAGCCATGACTGTCAGGGAGGACACCATGTCCAGATTTTTTTCCGGCGCGATCTGTGCGCTCGGTCTCACGGCGGGGGCCGCGTCGGCCCAGACCACGCTGTTCTTCGGAGAGGCGGGCCCGAATCGCGGCGCGCGGGCAGAGGCCATCACCTATTTCGTCGATCAGGTCTCCGAGCTTTCGGGCGGCGATCTGACCTTTGACGTTCAGTGGGGCGGAGCGCTGTTCAAGGCCGGTGCGGCGCGCGGCGGCATCGCGGACGGTATCGCGGATGCCGGGACGATCATCGGGGTCTATTTCCCGCAGGAGATGGCCGGCTACGGCATCGCCGATCTGCCGATCAACAACCCCGATGCCTGGGTCGGCATGAAGGCGACCGACGAGCTGATGCGCACGAACGAACAGGTGCAGCAGAACCTGGCCGAACAGAACCTGGTCTATATCGGCACGTTCACGACATCGGCGGTCAATATCGGCTGCAAGGGGGCCACGATCCAGAGCGTGGACGACATTTCCGGCCTCAAGGTCCGCGGCGTGGGCGCCTATGGGAAGGCCTTCGCCGACGTGGGCGCCAACCTGGTGTCGATGTCGATCTACGACGCCTATCAGGGCCTGGATTCCGGACTGATCGACTGCTCTCAGGGCTACAGCTACGTCGTGCCGGCGCTGCAGTGGCAGGAGGTGATCGACAGCTATACCCTGCTCAACTGGGGCCAGGTCGGCGCCCTGGGCATCTTCATGAACAAGGACATGTTCGACTCCCTTACCGAAGAGCAGCAGGGCGTCCTGATGGAAGCCGGCGGCATGATCCCCGATGAGCTTGGCCGGATCCTCAGCACCGACAACGAAGAGGCGGTGGCGATGATGAAGGAGAAGGGCATCGAGGTGGTCGAACTGCCCGACGAGGAGCGTCAGAAGCTGATCGACGCCGGATCGACCTATATCGACCAGTGGAAGGAGACCGCATCCGGTCTCGGCTTCGACAGCGAGGCGCTGCTGACCGAGTATCGCGGACTGATCGACAAGTACACGCAGCAGCGCGACCAGGAGGGCTATCCCTGGGGTAGCTGACGTCCGTCTGCCTTGCGCGGCACCGTCATCCGGGGCCGCGCGATCCGTCCCCGTCACAGGAGGCCCCCCATGCTGCGCTGGTTGGAACGGTTCCTGCTGGATGTCGCCGCTGCCGCGATCCTGGCGCTGGGCGCGCTGATCACGGCCAGCGTTCTGCTCCGGGTCACGGTAAATTCGGGCATCCCCGACACGGTCGTGATGGTGGCCGAACTCATGGTGGCCGCCATCATCCTGCCGCTTGCCGCCACCGTGGCCGCTCGCGCCAACATCGTGGTCGAGGTGCTGACCCAGCATTTTCCGCGGCGGGTGCAGGACTGGCTGGTGGTGTTCGGCGGCGTGGTGGGCCTTCTGGCGCTGCTGCCGCTGATCTGGGCCGGCTGGAAGGAGGCCTATGACGCGGTCATGGGCGGCGGCTTCTTCTTCGGCCAGCTGAGCCTGCCGAAGTGGCCGGGGCGGGTGCTGTTCCTGTTCGGCGTCTGCTTTTGCTGGATCCGCCTTGCGGTGCAACTGGCGGGCGACGTCCGCACCATCGCGCGGGGCGGCCATATCGACGCCGAACCGGACCATCAGATCATGGAAGAGGGAGTCTGAGGTGGACGGTACGCTGGTCGGCATCGTGGCCTTCGGATCGGTGATCGGCCTTCTGGCGATCCGGGTTCCTATCGCCTTCGCGCTGGCGGGGGTTGCCACGATCGGCGCCTTCGTCATGTTCGCCTTCCGCACCGGAGAGTTCACGCCGGCGCGGGCCTATACGCCGACCTCCAGCCTGGTGTTCTCGAACTCCTTCGACCTGATCCACAGCTACGACCTGTCGATGATCCCGCTGTTCGTGGCGCTGGGCCATATCGCCTATCGGGCCGAGATCACCACTGCGATCTACCATGCCGCACGCGTGTGGCTGGCGAAGGTGCCTGGCGGCGTCGCCATGGCCAGCGTCGTGGGCTGCGGCGGGTTCTCCGCCATCAGCGGATCCTCGATCGCCTGCGCCTCCACCATGGGCCGGATCTGCTCGCCGGAGATGCTGGCGATGGGCTACGACAAGCGCCTGGCCACGGCAAGCGTGGCGGCCGGCGGCACGCTGGGCAGTCTGATCCCGCCGTCGGTGCTGTTCATCATCTACGGGATCTTCACCGAAACCTCGATTTCGTCGCTGTTCCTGGCCGGCATCCTGCCCGGTATCCTCAGCCTTCTGGGCTTCATGCTGGTGATCTGGATCTGGGTGAAACAAAAGCCGGGCGACGCCCCCCCCTACGAGGGCACCATCGGCGGGTCCGAACGGCTGAGCGCCGCGATCAGGGCCTGGCCCGCGGCGGCGCTTTTCGCCATCATCGTCGGCGGCATCTACGGCGGCATCTTCACCGCCACAGAGGCCGCCGCGGTATCCGTCGCGCTGGTGACGCTGATCGGGTTCCTCCAGCGCAAGCTGACCTTCGCAGAGCTCTGGGCCGCCCTGCGGGAGACGGGGATCCAGACGACCTCGATCTTCTTCATCGCCGCGGCGGCCAAGATCTTCGTGGCCTTCATCGCGCTGACCGGCGTGGCGCCGGAGATCGTCAACGCGGTCACCAACGCAGAGCCGAACGTGATCGTCCTGATGTTCGCCATCGCGGTGATCTACCTGGCGCTGGGCATGTTCCTCGATCCCATCGGGATCATGGTGCTGACCCTGCCGCTGATGGTGCCGCTGGTGGAAAGCTACGGTCTGGACCTGATCTGGTTCGGCGTGGTGGTGATCAAGCTGCTGGAGATCGGGCTGATCACGCCGCCCGTTGGCCTCAACGTGTTCGTGATCTCCAGCGTGGTGGGCAAGGAGGTGCCGATCGACCGGATCTTCTCGGGGATCCTGCGGTTCCTGACCATCGACATCCTGGTGCTCATCATCATCATGGCGGTGCCGATGCTGTCGCTCATCATCCCGCAATCCATGTAGAGAGCGCTGCGCCGACCATGAACGACCTCTTCGGAACCGACCGCCGCTTCGCAACCACATTGTCACGTGGCCTTTCCGTCCTGCGCGCCTTTCGTCCCTCCGACGACGGGCTGGGCAACGCGGAGATCGCGGCGCGGACGGGCCTGCCGAAATCCACCGTTTCGCGGCTGACCTATACGCTTCAGGCGCTGGGCTACCTGACGCACGCCCGCCACGGCGACCGCTACCGTCCAGGTCCGGCGCTGCTTGCGCTGGGCAATGTGGCGGCGGCGTCGATCTCGTTCGTGGAACTGGCCGGGCCGATCATGCAGCGTCTGGCGGACAGGACCGGAACGCTGGCGCTGCTGGCCGTCCGCGACCGGGAGAAGTTGCTGTTGACCAAGGCCTGGCGGCCCGAGGGGGTCAGCTCGATCTGGCTGGAGGTGGGTCACAGGCTGCCGCTTCTTGGATCGTCTTCGGGGCACTGTTTCCTCGCCGCGTTGCCGGACGACGCCCTGGCCGGGCTGGCGGAGGAGGGCGGGGTCGACCTTGACGCCAGCGCGCCGGGCCGCCGCGACGCCTATGCCCAGCTGATCGGCCGCGGCTTCGCGATCCTGGACCCCGCCGCCTATTTCACGCCCGGCATCCATGCCGTCTCGACCCCGTTCCAGCCCCACGACCTGGCAGAGCCGGTGGTGTTTTCCTGCGGCGCGGCGCCGGAGATGCTGAGCGTCGCGCGGATGGAGGAGGAGGTAGGCCCGAAGCTGCGCGCCGCCGTCCGCAGCCTTGAAACCGCGCTGGGCCTTGGCCCGTCTCCGGTGCGAAGGTAGTGCCGCCACCCCGCAACACAGGATCCCGCCGGGTCCGCCGACCTTGAGGAGAGAAGATGACCGACCCAGTGAGCTACACCCGAGAGGGCGAGATCGCAGTGCTGACCGTGGACAACCCGCCGGTGAATGCGCTGGGTCACGCCGTGCGCAAGGCGCTGGTCGCGGCGTTCGATCGCTTCGCCGCCGATGACGACGCCCGGATCGCGGTGCTGACGGGGGCGGGGCGGCTGTTCCTGGGCGGGGCAGACATCTCCGAATTCGGCAAGCCGCCGCAGGACCCCTGGCTGCCGGAGGTGATCGACCGGATCGAGGCCCTGGACAAGCCCGTGGTGGCGGCCATCCACGGCGCGGCGCTGGGCGGCGGGCTGGAGGTCGCGCTGGGCTGCCATTACCGGCTGGCCATGCCCGGCACGAAGCTGGGTCTGCCGGAAGTCGGGCTTGGCATCCTGCCGGGCGCCGGCGGCACGCAGCGCACGCCGCGGCTGACCGGGACGGACGCGGCGCTGGCGCTGATCACCGGGGGCAAGCCGGTGGGGCCGGACAAGGCTCTGGAGATGGGTCTGATCGACCGCGTCGGTGAAGGCGACGTGCAAGAAGCGGGGCAGTCCTACGCCCGCACGCTGCTGGCCGACGGTGCCGGCCCGCGCCGCACCGCCGAAATCGCCCCGCCCGCGGCGCCGGACAAGGGCTGGGATGAAATCGACGCCGACCTGGCGAAACGGCACCCCGGAGAGGTCGCGCAGCGCCACGCCGCGCGTGCGGTCCGCGCCGCGACCGAAATGCCCTTTGACGACGGCATGACGGAGGAGCGGCGCCTCTTCAACGAATTGGTCGACACCCCCCAGAGAGAGGGGCTGATCCACGCCTTCTTTCTGGAACGCAAGGTCTCTAACCTGCCCGAACTCAAGGGCGTGGAGCCGCGGCCGATCACTGCCGTGGGGATCATCGGCGGCGGCACCATGGGATCCGGCATCGCCACGGCCTGCCTGCTCGCGGGGCTTTCGGTGACGCTGGTCGAGACTTCCGTGGAGGCGGCGTCGAGGGCGGCCAACACCATCGCCGGGAACCTCGACGGCGCCGTGAAGCGCGGCAAGATGAACCCGACGCAACGCGATGCCGTCGACCTGACCACAACCACCGAATACGAGGCGCTGTCGGAGGCCGACGTGGTGATTGAGGCCGTGTTCGAGAGCATGGAGGTCAAGCTGCAGGTGTTCGACCATCTCGACCGGGTGATGAAGGACGGCGCGGTGCTGGCCACCAACACCTCGTACCTGGACATCAACGAGATCGCCGGCGCCACCAAGCGCCCCGGCGACGTGATCGGGCTGCACTTCTTCTCTCCCGCCCATGTGATGCGGCTGCTGGAGGTCGTCGTCGCCGACAGGACCGCGCCGGAGGTGGTCGCCACCGCCTTCGCGCTGGGCAAGGCGCTGAAGAAGGTCGCCGTGCGCGCCGGCGTCTGCGACGGGTTCATCGGCAACCGGATCCTCAGCCACTACCGGTCCGCCGCCGACGAGATGATGCTGCAGGGCGCCAGCCCCTACCAGATCGACAGGGCGCTGGAAGAATTCGGCTTCGCCATGGGTCCGAGCAAGGTCGCGGATCTGGCCGGTCTCGACATCGGCTACATGACCCGCGACCGCAAGGGCCGCGACTCGCCCGGCATCGTCAACCCGGACTGGGCGGACCGCCTGGTCGAGGACGGCCACAAGGGCCGCAAGACCGGCCGCGGCTTCTACGTCTACGGCGACGACGGCCCGACAGAGAACCCGGACGTCGCCGGGCTCATCGACACGGCGCGCAAGGATGCCGGCGTGACCCCGCGCGACTTCACCGATGAGGAGATCGTCGCGCGCTACATGGCCGCCATGGTGAACGAGGCCGCCCGCGTGGTGGGCGAGGGCATCGCCAAGCGCCCGCTGGCCGTCGATGCGGTGAAGCTCTTCGGCTACGGCTTTCCGCGCTACCGCGGCGGGCCGATGAAATATGCCGACATGACGGGCATCGCCACCATCCGCGACCGTATCCGCGGCTATGCGGAGGACAATCCCGAGTTCTGGCAGGTCGCGCCGCTTCTGGACGATCTGGCCGACAAGGACTCCAAGTTCGAGGACATGAACACATGAGCGACCAGGCAGTCATCGTCTCGATCGCGCGCACGCCGATCGGCAAGGCCCATCGCGGCGCGTTCAACGCCACCCACGGGGTGGAGATGGCGGGCCACGCCGCCAGGAACGCGGTGGAACGGGCGGGCGTGGACCCCGAGATGATCGAGGACTCGATCTGGGGCTGCGGCTATCCGCAGGGTGCAACCGGGCGAAACATCGCCCGGCAGGCGGTGATCCGGGCGGGCCTGCCCGTCACCATCGCCGGAACCACCGTGAACCGGTTCTGCGCCAGCGGGTTGCAGGCCGTCGCCATGGGCGGGCACATGATCCTGCAGGAAGGATCGAAGGCGATCCTGGTCGGTGGAGTCGAATCCATCTCTCGCGTGCAGCCGCCCCCCGACGAGGCGCCGAACGACTGGATCATGGAGCACAGGCCCGACCTCTACCTGCCGATGATCGACACCGCCGACATCGTGGCCGAACGCTACGGCATCTCTCGCGAGGCGCAGGACGAACTGGGCCACCAGTCCCAGAAGCGCACCGCCGCGGCGCAGGAGGCGGGCCGCTTCGCGGATGAGATCGCGCCGATGGAGGTGACGCAGGCCGTAAAGGACAAGGAGACCGGAGAGGTCAGCCACAAGACCTGGACCATCGAGAGCGATGAGTGCAACCGCCCCTCCACCACGCTGGAGGCGCTGCAAAAGCTTCAGCCGGTCCGCGGAGAGGGCAAGTTCGTCACCGCCGGCAACGCCAGCCAGCTGTCGGACGGGGCCGCCGGGCTGGTGATGATGAGCGCCAAGGAGGCCGAGAGGGCCGGGCTGGAGCCCCTGGGCGCGTTCCGCGGCTTTGCCGTGGCGGGCTGCGAGCCCGATGAGATGGGCATCGGTCCCGTCTACGCCGTGCCGCGGCTGCTGGAGCGGGCGGGCCTCAAGGTGGATGACATCGACCTGTGGGAGCTGAACGAGGCCTTCGCGTCCCAGGCGCTCTATTGCCGCGATACGCTGGGGATCGACAACGATATCCTGAACGTCAACGGCGGCTCGATCTCACTGGGGCACCCGTTCGGCCTGACCGGGGCGCGGATGACCGGCCACATTTTGATCGAGGGCCGCCGCCGGGGCGCCAAGCTGGGCGTCGTCACCATGTGCATCGGCGGCGGCCAGGGCGCCGCCGGCCTGTTCGAAATCTTCTGAGGGGGACTCAAGATGGACCTGACCTACAGCGACGACCAGAAGGCGTTCCGCGACGAGCTGCGTGCCTTTCTCGACACGAAACTGCCCAAGCGGCTGTCCGACAAGGTGCGGCTGGGCAAGCGCCTGACCAAGGAGGACCACGAGGAGTGGCACGCGCTCCTGCAGGAGCGGAACTGGCACGCGGGCCACTGGCCGAAGAAATACGGCGGCTCGGGCTGGGACGCGGTGCAGCGGCACATCTTCGAGGAGGAGACCACCGCCGCCCACGCCCCCCGCGTCGTGCCCTTCGGAGTGATGATGCTGGGCGCGGTGCTGATGCAGTTCGGCACCGACGCGCAGAAGGAAAAGTGGCTGCCGCGGATCCTCGACGGCACCGACTGGTGGTGCCAGGGCTACTCCGAACCCGGCGCCGGGTCGGACCTGGCCAGCCTCAAGACAGAAGCGGTGCGCGACGGCGACCACTACATCGTCAACGGCCAGAAGACCTGGACCACCCTGGCGCAGTTCGCGGACCACATCTTCTGCCTGGTGCGGACCTCCAAGGAGGGCAAGAAGCAGGAGGGGATCAGCTTTCTTCTGATCGACATGGACGATCCGGGGATCGAGGTCCGCCCGATCGTGCTGATCGACGGCGAGGCCGAGGTGAACGAGGTCTGGTTCAAGGACGTCCGCGTCCCGGCCGAGAACCTGGTGGGAGAGGAGAACAAGGGCTGGACCATCGCCAAGTACCTCCTCACCCATGAGCGCACCAACATCGCCGGCGTGGGCTTCGCGTCAGAGGCGCTGTCGAACCTCAAGCGGATCGCGGGACTTGAGATGCAGCACGGGCGTCCGCTGATCGAGGACGCGCTCTTCGCCGCCGAGATCGCCAAGCTGGAAATCGCGCTGATGGCCATGGCCACGACCAACCTGCGCGTGGTCTCCGCCGCCGCGGAAGGCCAGGCGCCCGGCGTGGAAAGCTCGATGCTCAAGATCAAGGGCACGGTGATCCGGCAGGAGATCAACAACCTGACCCGCGCCGCCTGCGGCCCCTACGCCATGCCCTTCGTGTCAGAGGCGCTGGAGCCGGGGTCGAACATCGAACCCGTGGGCCCCGACTACGCGATGCCGGCCACGGCGGATTACTTCAACAACCGCAAGCTCTCGATCTACGGCGGATCGAACGAGGTGCAGAAGCAGATCATCGCCAAGACGATGCTGGAGGTCTGAGCCATGAATTTCGACCTGACCGAAGAGCGGCAGATGCTGCAGGACGGCTTGCGGCGGATGCTGGGCGACGTGACCGACCTCAAGGCCCTGTCAGAAGGCAAGTACGGCTGGTCCGAGAAGGCCTGGGGCCAGATCGCGGAGATGGGCGTGATCGGCGCGCTGTTCTCGGAGGAGGACGGCGGCTTCGGCGGCGGCGGGTTCGACCTGATGGTGGTGTTCGAGGAGATGGGCCGCGCCGGCGCGCCGGAACCGCTGCTGGAGATCGTTCTGGCGGGCGGGCTGATCGCGGCGCTGGGATCGGAGGAGCAGAAGGCGCATCTGGAGGGCGTCATCGGCGGTGAGACGCAGCTGGCCTTCGCCCATGGCGAGCCGGGATCGCGCTACGACCTGGAGCGGGTCGCGGCGACGGCGACCGAGGATGGCGACGGCTGGGTGCTGTCGGGCCGCAAGTCGGTGGTGACCAACGGCGCCGAGGCGGACTTGCTGGTGGTCTCGGCCCGGACCGGTGGAGAGGTCGGGGACACCGACGGGATCTCGCTGTTCCTGGTGCCGAAGGATGCCGACGGGCTCGACATCCGCGACTATCCCCTGGCGGGGGGCGGACGCGGCGCCGAGATCGTCATGGAGGACGTCCGCCTGCCCGCAGATGCGCTGCTCGGCGAGAAGGGCGGCGCCTACGAGGCGATCGAGGCCGCCAACGCACGCGGGGTCTGCGCGCTGACCGCCGAGGCGCTGGGCCTGATGGAACGCGCCCGCAAGCTGACGGCGGACTACCTTGCGCAGCGTACCCAGTTCGGTCAGCCGATCGGGAAGTTCCAGGCGCTCCAGTTCCGGATGGCGGATCTCATCATCGAGATCGAGCAGTCGCGGTCCGCCGTCATCAACCTTGCAGGGCATCTCGACGATGCGCGCGAGGACCGCGAGCTCCACGTCTCGGCCACCAAGCAGCTGGTGGGCCAGACCGCCAAGCTGGTGGTGGAGGAGTCGATCCAGCTCCATGGCGGGATCGGCATGACCATGGAATACGACCTGGGCCATTTCGCCCGGCGCCTGACCATGACCGACCACCGCCTGGGCGACGCGCTCTATCACCTGGGCCGGTTCACCCGGCTGCGCGCGGCATGACCGACGCGCCCGGGACCATCCGCGACGAGACCGGCACCCAGCGCACGCTCGGCTACGTGCTCGATGTCGGCCAGGGCGACGGGCGCGCGCGCTGCACCCTGACCCTGGATGAGCGGCACACCAACCGCCATGGGGTGCTTCACGGCGGGCTGGTGTCGGTGATGCTGGACAACGCCATGGGCGCCACGGGGTCGCTGGCGGTCGACGACAGCGGGCTCTATCCGATGCTGACGATTTCGATGACCACCAACTTCCTGGCGTCCGCGCGCGTGGGCGACACGCTGACCGCCACGGGCTGGGTCACCGGCGGCGGCCGCAGGATCAAGTTCATCGACGGCGAGATCCGCGACGCTGGCGGCACCGTCATCGCCACCGCCACCGGCGTGTTCAAGCCCTTGCCCAAGGAACGGATGGCATGAGCGCGCGCATCGAGCGGGAGCATCACGCGGTGATCGTCTGGAACGACAACCCCGGCAAGCGCAACGCGCTGACGCCGGGCTACTACGCCGCGGTGCGGGACGCCTGCGATACGGCGGGCGCCGAGGGCGGCATCGGCGCGGTGATCCTGGCCGGGGCGGGCGGGTATTTTTGCGCCGGGGGGGACCTGAACAGCCTGGCCACCCGCAAGGACCTGCCAAAGCGCGAGCGGGCCGAGAAGATCGACGCGCTGCATGACGTGATCCGCGCCATCCGCATGTGCCCCGCCCCGGTGATCGCCGCCGTGGAGGGCGGCGCCGCGGGGGCCGGGATGGCCATCGCGCTGGCCTGCGACATGGTGGTGATGGCCTCCGACGCGACCATGAGCGCCGCCTATGTCAAGGCGGCGCTGACCCCGGATGGCGGGCTGACCCATACGCTGGCACGGTTGCTGCCGCCCGCAACGGTGCTGCCCCTGCTGCTGACCGGCGCGCAGGTGACGGCCCCGCGGCTCCATCAGCTTGGCGCCGTGTCGGAACTGGCGGAACCGGGACGCGCGGTCGACCGCGCCATGGCGCTGGCCCACGGGCTGGCCCATGGCCCGAGAGAGGCGCAGGTGCGCATCAAGCGTCTGGCCCACACCGCCTATCACGCGGATCTCGACGATCAGCTCGACGCCGAGCGCGATGCCATGGCCCGCGCCCAGGGCGGCCCGGAGGCCGAAGAGGGCATCGCCGCGTTTCTGGAAAAGCGCCGCCCCGACTACGGCAGGTTCCGCTCATGACCCGTTCCGGGTTCTCCCGCGTCCGGACGATGCGCCTGCCGCCGGCGGCTCCCGGCCCCGGCCGGCGGTTGGCCGCCGCCGTGAGGAGGAGAACGCGATGACACGGATCCACACGTTCATCGACCACCATGCCGACACGCGGCCAGACGCGCCCGCGCTGCGCGACTCCGAAGGTCTCTCCCTGGACTGGGCGGCGTACAGGGCCGCGTCCGCTGAGGCCGCCGCGCTTCTGGCCGAAAGGGGCGTCGGGGCGGGCGACCGGATCATGGTGGTGGCCGAGAATTGCGCCGCCGTGCCCGCCTGCGTCTTCGCGGCCAGCCGCCTGGGCGCCATCGTGGTGCCGGTCAACGCCCGCATGACCGGCGCGGAACTGGCCAAGATCGCCGCCCATTGCACGCCCCGCGCCACGGTCTACACGGCGTCCGTGTCGCGGGATGCCGCGTCCCACGCAGCTGCCGCCGGTGCGACGGAAGTCCTGACCCGCTTCGGGCGGATCATGGTCGGCACCGATCCGACCGTCGCGGCCGGCGACGCGGAGGGCGTCGCGGTGCTGCTCTACACCACCGGCACCACCGGGGCGCCAAAGGGCGTGATGCTGACCCATGACAACCTGGCCTTCGCGGGCAAGGCCTCATCGACCCTGCGCGCCATGACCCCTGCGGACCGGATCTACGGCGCGCTTCCGCTGACCCATGTGTTCGGCCTGGCCTCGATGACCGTCGCGGGCGCCGTCTCGGGCGCCGAGGTGCAACTGGAATCGCGTTTCGACCCGGCCCGGCTGCTCAAGGCGTTGCGGGACGGGGCCACCGTCCTGCCGGCGGTGCCGCAGATGCACGCGCTCTTGATGAAGCACACGGCCGAGCGGGGGATCGCGTCGCTGGACGACACCTCCCTGCGCTATGTCTCGTCGGGCGCCGCTCCGCTGGACCCGGCCTGGAAGCGCAAGGCAGAGGCGTTCTACGGGCTGCCGCTCCAGAACGGCTACGGGATGACGGAATCCACCGCCGGCGTCAGCGCCACGACGAACGCGATCGGCGATCCCGACATTTCCGTCGGACCGCCCCTGCCGGGGTGCGAGATCCGCATCAACAGCCCCGACGGCAGCGGCGTGGGAGAGATCGAGACGCGCGGCCCCCATGTCATGAAGGGGTACTACCGCGAACCGGAAAAGACGCATGAGGTTCTGTCCGACGACGGCTGGCTGGCGACGGGCGATCTGGGGCGGATCGACGACGCCGGCCGGCTCCACGTGGTCGGGCGGGTCAAGGAACTCATCATCCGCTCCGGGTTCAACGTCTATCCACCCGAGGTGGAGGCGGCGTTGAACGATCACCCGGAGGTCGTCCAGTCCGCCGTGATCGGCCGCGAACGCGACGGCAATGAGGACGTGCTGGCCTTCGTCGAGGCGACCGGCGCCGGCATCGACCCGGCGGCGCTGGGCGCTTTCGTCGCGGACGCGCTCTCGGCCTACAAGCGGCCGTCTGCTATATTCGTGGTCGACAGCCTGCCCGCCGCGGCCACGGGCAAGATCCTAAAGCACAAGCTGCTGGATACATTCGCCGAGCAGATCTCGGCCCATGACGCGCAACACGACCCGAAAGGACACTGACATGCCCAAGGACACCCAAGGACACGGACCCGAACTGGGACAGTTCGAATGGGCCGACCCGATGCTCATCGAACGGCAACTGACCGAGGACGAGCGGATGCTCCGCGACGCGGCCCGCCAATTCGCGACCGACGTGCTGGCCCCCCGCGTGACCGAAGCCTACCGTGACGAAAAGTCCGACCCCGAACTTTTCCCGCTGATGGGCGAGGCCGGCCTGCTGGGCGTCACCACGGCCGAAGAATACGGCGGGCTCGGACAGGGCTACGTCACCTACGGTCTTGTCGCCCGAGAGATCGAGCGGATCGATTCCGGCTACCGGTCGATGATGTCGGTGCAGTCGTCCCTGGTGATGTACCCGATCGAGGCCTACGGCTCGGAGGCGCAGAAGAAGAAATACCTGCCCAAGCTGGCCAGCGGCGAGATGATCGGCTGCTTCGGCCTGACCGAGCCGGACGCGGGCTCCGACCCGGGCGGCATGAAGACCGTCGCCAGAAAGACCGACGACGGCTATGTTCTGAACGGCTCGAAGATGTGGATCTCAAACTCGCCCTTCGCGGATGTGTTCGTGGTCTGGGCCAAGTCCGACGCCCATGACGGCAAGATCCGCGGCTTTGTGCTGGACAAGGGAATGGAGGGGCTTTCGGCCCCCAAGATCGGCGGCAAGCTCAGCTTGCGGGCCTCCACCACCGGCGAGATCGTGATGAAGGACGTGGCTGTGGGAGAGGACGCGCTCCTGCCCAATGTCCAGGGGCTGAAGGGGCCGTTCGGCTGCCTGAACCGGGCGCGCTACGGGATCTCCTGGGGCGCGATGGGCGCGGCAGAGTCCTGCTGGCACGCGGCGCGCCAGTACGGCCTGGACCGAAAGCAGTTCGGCCGGCCCCTGGCGCAGACACAGCTTTTCCAGAAGAAGCTGGCCGACATGCAGACGGAAATCACGCTTGGCCTGCAGGGCGCTCTCCGCCTGGGCCGGATGATCGAGGAAGGCATCGGCGCGCCCGAGATCATCAGCCTGATGAAGCGCAACAACTGCGGCAAGGCGCTGGAGATCGCGCGGGTCGCCCGCGACATGCACGGCGGCAACGGCATCTCTGAGGAATTCGGCGTGATCCGTCACATGATCAACCTGGAAACCGTGAATACCTACGAGGGCACGCATGACGTCCACGCCCTGATCCTGGGCCGCGCGCAGACGGGACTGCAAGCGTTCTTCTGATGGGGCAGGGGCGCTCTGGCTACCGGGTGGTGCGGCAGATGCCGACCCGGTGGCACGACAACGACATCTACGGCCATCTCAACAACACCGTTCACTACCAGCTGTTCGATACGGCGGTGAACGGGCACCTGATGGACCTGGGCGTGCTCGACCCCACCAAGGACGACACGGTGTTCTGGGTGGTCGAGTCCGGCTGCCGCTATCTTGCGCCCATCGCCTTTCCGGATGCTGTGACCGCCGGTCTGCGCGTGGCCCATCTGGGCGCCAGTTCGGTACGCTATGAGATCGCTCTCTACGCAGGAGATGGCGAATCCCCGTCGGCAGAGGGCGTTTTCGTGCATGTCTGCGTGAGCCGCACCTCCCGCCGCGCGGTGCCCATTCCCGCAGCGATCCGGGCCGTGCTGGAGGCGATGCGGACGTAGCGCACGGCGGTGCCCGGCCGGTTCGGCCGACTATCGGCTGTGCCACGGGGCAGAGCGGGTGAATTCCCCTGCCAGTCTGCGACCGACCGGCCGCAGTGCTATCGTTTTGACGCAGCGCCGCCGATTTCTCGTTACGGTAATGTTGTGTTCAGCTACTCACCCAAAAGTAGAGCCCACCCAGAGTGGAAGAGGTGAGTCGCGCATTCAGGAGGGTCCGGTGCGGAGCCCATTCGTCGCCATCGTTGTCTTTCTGTGCGCCGCGGTTCCCGCATCGGCAGAGCTTGTGCTGACGGCCGGTGAACGCCGGGCCGATCCGGGTCTGAACGGAACCTACGGTTTTCTCGACGGGGCCGACCGGCGCGACACGGACATCACACGCGATCCGATACCCCTCCTGTCCGGGGGCCGCAGCGACCCGGAGTCCGGCTGGTTTCGTTTCCTGCCGGGCTTCGACATGCTTGGAGAGATCCGGGTTCTGCGTTCCAGGACACGAGACCTGTTCTTCAGATTCTAGCGTCGGGACCGATGATCCGGCGTGAGGCTGTCACGCGTGCGGGATTCCGGCTGAGCAAGGGGACGTGGGACGGCACCGACGTACTTTCCGACGTCCTGGGGGCAGACCGCTTGTCGCCGATCGTCGGGGCGGCGCAGGACGATCCACGTCGGAACGTGCCTCGGACCGCCCGGTTTCAGGTCGGAGTCCCCGCGAAAGACGCTCCGCCGCCGGATCAACAATCGGACGTTCAGCGGCTTGCGACCGAAGCCAAGGCCCCGACCGATCGGCGGGAGCGCCCGGTCGATCCCCGTCCGCGGTCACGCGCCGACGTCTTGCGGTGCGATGGCAAGCGTTTTGACGATGGCGTGGCAGGGCCGTCCGACCGTCAGTCCCAGCCGCTCGGCGGAACGGCGCGTCACGCGGGCCAGCACCCGTCCGGCGCGGGTGTCGACCGTGACCAGCACGCCGGGCCCGTCGCCGGCGCGGATCGCCTGCACGTGACCGGGAAGGATATTGAGGGCGGACAGACCCGATGGCGGATCGCGCGACAGGATCACCTCCTGCGCGGCGATGCGAACGCGAATCACCCGCCCCGGCGACAGCGCCACGCGCGGAAGGAACAGTGCCAGACCGCCCGCGTCCAGTTCGGTCAGGCCGTCGTCGTGATGGCGCAGCACCCGGGCCTCCAGCAGCGCGCCGAGACCCCGGACACCGGCTGGAGCCACCGACGCGTCGCCCAGCACATCGGCCGCACTCCCCTGCGCGACGACCCGGCCCCGGTCAAGGGCAACGACGGTCGTGGCCAGCCGCGCGACCTCCGCCGGAGCGTGGGAGACATAGAGGATCGGGACGACGCCTTCGTCGCGCAGACGCTCGAAATAGGGCAGGATCTCGGCCTTGCGGGCCTCGTCCAGGGATGACAGCGGCTCGTCCGCCAGGATCATCCTGGGCCGCGCCAACAGCGCGCGGCCGATGGCGACCCGCTGTTTCTCTCCGCCCGAGAGCGCACCGGGCCGGCGGTCCAGAAGGGGACCCAGGCCGAGCATCTCCACCACGCGGCCCGTCCCGGTCCCCGCGGATCCGCCTGCGAACCAGCGTCCGTATCCCAGGTTTTGACGCACGGTCAGATGCGGGAACAGCCGGCCGTCCTGGAACACCGTCCCCATCCCGCGCCGGTGCGGCGGCAGACAGAGCCCGCGCGCGGTGTCCAGCAGGACCCTGTCGCCCATCGCCACCCGGCCCGCATCGGGACGCATCAGCCCGGCGACGGCGTTGACGATGGTGGTCTTGCCGGAGCCGGAGCGCCCGAAGAGCACCGTGACCCCCGCAGGCGCCCGGAACGCGGCATCGAGGGTAAAGTCGCCGGCGCGATGGGCAAGCCGGACCGACAGGCTCATCGTCCCGCCACCCAGGACGCGACCCGGCCCGACAGCCACTCCGACAGCATCAGCGCGGCCATGGCGACCGCGACGGACAGGGACACCAGGACCAGCGCGTCGCCTTCCGCGCCGGGCACCTGCAGGAAGGCGTAGATGGCGGTGGGCAGTGTCTGGGTCTCACCGGGGATGTTGGAGACGAAGGTGATCGTGGCGCCGAACTCGCCCATCGCCTTGGCGAAGGCCAGCACCGCGCCAGTGAGCACCCCGGGCAGGATCAGCGGCAGGGTGACGGTGGCGAAGACCCATGGACGAGAGGCGCCCAGCGTCGCGGCGGCGGCCTCCAGTCCCGGATCGACGGCATCGAGCGACAGGCGGATCGCGCGGACCATCAGCGGAAAGGCCATGATCGCCGCGGCCAAAGCGGCCCCCGTCCAGCGAAAGGCGAACACCACGCCGATTTCCGCAAGGGCGGCGCCGACCGGGCCGCGGGTGCCGAAACTGACCAGCAGGAGATAGCCGGTGACGACCGGCGGCAGAACCAGCGGCAGGTGAACCAGAAGGTTCAGCACCTGCCGGCCCGGAAAACGCCACCGGGCCAGTGCCACGGCGCAGAGCACACCGACCGGCAGGCTGGCCAGCGTCGCCCAGACAGAGACCTTGAGCGAAAGTGCCAGCGCCTCTGCCGCCCCGGGGCTGAGCCAGCCGTTCACCCCGGCGGCCCGAAGCCGTTTTCGGCGAAGATCGCCCGCGCCTCGGGCGAGTCCAGCCAGTCGAGCATCTCCTGTGCCGCCGGCGACACCGGGGCGATGGCTGCCACGGGATAGCGGATCGGCGGATGGGCGCCTTCGGGAAATCGGGCCAGCACGGTCACGCGCGGCTCGGCCAGCGCGTCGGTGGCGTAGACCACGCCGAAGGGCGACTCTCCGGCCGCGACAAGGGAGAGGGCGGCGCGCACGTTGTCGGTCTGCGCGACTCGTGGGGAAAGCGAGTCCCACAGTCCCAGCGACGTCAGCGCGGCCTTGCCGTAGATCCCGGCGGGGACGGCATCGACCAGCGCCATGGCGAGCCGCGCGTCGCCCAGCGCCGTGGGCAGGTCGGCCAGTGCGACCGGCACGGGATCCGTGCCCACCAGCACCAGCGTATTGGTCAGCAGGTCGCGCCGGGTGCCGCGGGCCAGCAGCCCGTCGGCCTCCAGCATGTCCATCCAGTCTTCGTTGGCCGAGACGAACAGATCCGCAGGCGCGCCGTTCTGGATCTGCCGCGCCAGAGCCGAGGAGCCGGCCAGGACCAGCCTCAACTCATGCCCGGTGGCGATCTTCGCCGCCGGCGCAAGGCGGTCCAGCGCGGTCTTGAGGCTGGCGGCGGCGAAAAGCGTCACCTCTGCCGCCGCGGCGGGCAAGGCGAGCACCAGCAGCAAGACGGTGGCGACGCGCAGCAGCATGAAAGATCCGTTATGGCCTGTCGGGAATATCGCGTCCGGCCCGCACGGGGGCAACCGTTATTTTCCGTCCGCCATATCGCGGAGCATTCCCGCGATCCGGTCGGCGGGGCCGGCGCCCGCCGACTCGGCAGCCGAGACCGCCTCCAGATAGGCCGCAAGGACCGCGCGGCCGGTGTCGGTCAGCCGCGCGCCGCCCCCCCGCGGTCCTCCGCGCGCGCTTTCGACCACCGGCTCCCGGAACATGGCGTTGAGGGTTTCGACCAGCAGCCACGCACGCTTGTAGCTCATCCCCATGGCTCGTCCCGCCGCGGCGATCGAACCGGTGTCGTCGATGCGTCCCAGAAGCTCTGCCTTGCCGGGACCGATCATCCCGTGGCCGTCGAAGACCAGGCGCAGGCGAAAGCGGGCAGGGGGCGAAGACATGGCGGAACTGTGCCCGCCCTGTCGCGGGGCGGCAAGCCGTCGGCATTTTTCACGCCGCCCCCCTGCAGTCCCGGCCCATGCCGCCTATGTGGTTGCGACAGCCTAGCGGGAACGAAAGACACCATGGACAGATCCGTCGCCGGCTATTTCACCTGGGCCTTTGCCGTCACGGCGCTGGGTCTTGCCCTGGCGGTCTGGGTCGGGTGCAGCTTTTCCGGCACGGTTGGCGGCACCGCGCAGATCCTGTTCATCGCCGCCGTGCTGGCCGCGCTTGAGATTTCGCTGTCTTTCGACAACGCGATCGTCAACGCCAACGTTCTCAAGCGCATGTCGCCGGTCTGGCAGCGCCGCTTTCTGACCTGGGGCATCCTGATCGCGGTGTTCGGCATGCGCATCGTCTTTCCGCTGGCTGTCGTCGCCATCGCCGCCGGAACCGGTCCCGTCGGGGCACTGATGCTGGCGGTCCAGCAGCCCGACCAGTATGCCCGCGCCATGGAAGAGGCCTATCCCGACATCGCGGCCTTCGGCGGCATGTTCCTGCTGATGGTGGCGCTGTCCTTTTTTCTCGACCCCGAGAAAGAGATCCACTGGCTGGGGACGCCCGAAGCCTGGCTGGCGCGTGCAGGTGCAATGCCCGGCATGTCCGTGGCGGTGGCAGTGGCCGTGCTGTTGGGAATGTCGCAGGCCTTTCCCGGCGACGACGCCATGCGCTTCGTCTACATGGGTGTCTGGGGATTGTTCGTTTACCTGATCGTGCACACACTTGGCGCGGTGCTCGACGGACGGAACGGCACGAGGACGGCGGCCCAGGGCGGTCTGGGCGCGTTCCTCTACCTTGAGGTTCTGGACGCAAGCTTTTCCTTCGACGGGGTGATCGGGGCCTTCGCGCTGACCCAGAACCTGTTCGTCATCGCCATCGGGCTGGGGATCGGGGCGATGTACGTGCGCTCGATGACCATCATGCTGGTCGAGAAGGGCACACTTGCCTCCTACGTCTATCTGGAGCACGGCGCATACTACGCCATTCTGGCTCTGGCCGGGATCATGTTCCTGCAACCGGTGGTCAAGGTGCCGGAAGTCGTGAGCGGCCTTCTCGGGGTGGCGCTGATCGGGGCGGCGCTGCTGTCGTCGATTCACAGGAACCGGCAGGAGGCCGCGGCATGACCGAGGTACCCCGGTTCGGCACCTCCGGCCTGCGCGGGCTTGTGTCGGAGTTGACCGACGATCTGGTGACAGGTCACGTCGCCGCCTTCCTGTCGGTCTGCGAAACGGCGGGAACCGTGCTGGTGGGCGGCGATCTGCGCCCCTCGACCCCGCGTCTGATGGAGGTCGTCGCCCGTGCGATCGCCGCGTCGGGCGCCAGGGCGGTGATCTGCGGCGCGGTGCCGACCCCGGCCCTGGCGCTTGCGGCGGCAGAGGCGGGCGCGGGCGCGATCATGGTCACGGGCTCCCACATCCCGGCGGATCGCAACGGCATCAAGTTCTACGGGCGCAGAGGAGAGATCACCAAGGCGGACGAGGCGGCGATCCTGTCCGCGCTGGGCCGGACCGTCCCCCGCGGCGGGGGAGAGATCGCGCGGTGCAACGATGTCGCGGATCGCTACCACGCCCGCTATGTCGGCGCCTTCGGAACGGCGCTGAACGGTCTGCGGATCGGGGTCTATACGCACTCCGCCGTGGGGCGGGACGGGCTGATGGCGATCCTGCGGGCCCTGGGCGCCGAGGTGTCGGAACTGGGCCGCGCGCCGGACTTCGTGGCGCTGGACACGGAGGCGGTCGACCGGGCCACCCGGGACCGGTTGCGGACCTGGGCGGCCGGGGCGGACCTCCACGCCATCGTCTCGACCGACGGGGACAGCGACCGTCCGCTTCTGACCGATGCGCGCGGTGAGGTGGTGCCCGGCGATATCCTGGGCCAGATCACCGCCCGATGGGCCGGGGCAGAGGTGGTGGTCACGCCGGTGTCGTCCAATTCCGGCGTGGACCGCGGGCCCGCACGGGTGATCCGCACGCGCATCGGCTCTCCCCATGTCATTGCGGGGATGGCGGCTGCGGACGGCCGGGCCATCGGTTACGAAGCCAACGGCGGTGTCCTGCTGGGCTTCGACGCGAACGGGCCGGCCGGGCCGCTCCCCGCGCTTCCGACCCGCGACGCAGTGCTGCCGCTTCTGGCGGTCCTGGCCTCCTGCGCCGGGGACGTGGCCGCGCGGGTGGCGGCTGAGCCTGCGGTGTTCACCGCTCAGGGCCGGTTGCAGGAGATTCCGCGCGACCGGATGAACGCGGTCCTGGCGCGGCTCGACGCCGATCCCCTGCCACTGACCGGCGAGGCACCCGTGTCGGTCGACCGCACCGACGGGCTGCGCTGGAGCCTGCCGGGCGACCGGGTGATCCACGTCCGCCCGTCCGGCAACGCCCCCGAGATGCGCCTCTACGTCGAGGCGGCGGACCGCGACGCGACGGCGACCATGCTGGGCGAAGGGCTGGATCGCCTTCGCAACCTTCTCGAAGATGCGGGGCGCGGCTGATGGAGATCGACTGGATCTGGGGCGCCGCGGACCATGGCAGGGACGGGTGGGAACTGATTTCCGATCAGGTGATGGGCGGGGTCAGCACGGGGACGCTGACTCTGGAGGATGTCGCAGGCCGCAGAGCGCTCCACATGGTGGGCGAGGTGTCGCTGGAGAACGACGGCGGTTTCCTGCAGGTCGCCCGCGACATGGCGCCGGCCGGGGCGTGGACCGGCGTCGCGGTCACGGTCCTGGGACCGCCCGCCAGCTACAACCTCCACCTCAGGACAACCGCGCTGGAGCGTCCCTGGCAATCCTTCCGAGCCTCGTTCGACACCACGGGTGCATGGCAGACCGTGAACGTCCCGTTCCATGCGCTGACCCCGCACCGCACCCGGCGGGCCTTCGAGCCGGAGCGCCTCTGCCGCCTGGGCCTTGTCGCCATCGGACGGGCGTTCCGCGCCGACCTGTCCGTGGCGCGCCTCGGCCTCATGCGCGACTGAGGCTTGGCCCCCGCGGCCGGTCCGCTACGGTGGATCGAGGGAGGGACGATATGGCACGCATCACCGAGGCGCATCTGATCGACAGCGTGGCCGACGCGCTCCAATACATCTCTTACTACCACCCGCCCGATTTCATCCGCGCCATGGCCGATGCCTATGGGCGCGAGGAAAGCCCCGGCGCGAAGCAGGCCATCGGACAGATCCTTGCCAACAGCCGCATGTGCGCGCTGGGTCGGCGGCCGATCTGCCAGGACACCGGGACGGTGAACGTCTTCGTCGATGTGGGCGTCGAGGCACCGCTCGCCTGGACACGCCCTCTTCAGGAGATCGTCGATGACGCGGTGCGCCGCGCCTACATGCTCGACGAGAACCCGCTGCGCGCCTCCATCGTGCGCGATCCGCTGGGCGCCCGGACCAATACCGGGGACAATGCGCCGGCGATGCTCCAGGTCGCCATGGTGGCTGGCGACCGGGTGGACGTGACCGTATCGGCCAAGGGCGGCGGGTCGGAGAACAAGTCGGCATTCGCCGTGCTGAACCCGTCGGATTCGATTGCCGACTGGGTGGTGGAGACGGTCGCAGGGCTGGGCGCGGGATGGTGCCCGCCGGGTATGCTGGGGATCGGCATCGGCGGGTCGGTCGACAAGTCCATGGCCATGGCGAAGGCGGCGCTGAACGAGCCCGTGGGCGACCTGACGCAGATCCGCGCCCGCGGTCCGCAAGACCGGGCAGAGGCGCTGCGGCTGGAGATCTTCGACCGCGTCAACGACCTGGGTATCGGGGCGCAGGGGCTGGGGGGGCTGACCACGGTGCTCGACGTCAAGATCCGCCACTTCCCGACCCATGCCGCCTCCCTGCCAGTCTCGCTGATCCCGAACTGCGCGGCGACCCGGCATCTCCACTTCACCCTGGACGGTTCGGGCGCGGCCAGCTTCGCGCCGCCGGACCTGGCGGATTGGCCTGAGGATGTGCTTTCCCGGACAGAGGACGCGACGCGGCTCGACCTCGACGCGCTGTCGCCGGAGGTCCTGAACGAGCTGGAACCCGGGCAGACCCTGCTGCTGAGCGGGACGCTCTACACGGGACGGGATGCGGCGCACAAGCGGATGGTCGAGCAACTCGACAACGGTGAGCCGCTGCCTGTCGATCTCGGGAACCGCGCGATCTATTACGTCGGTCCGGTGGACCCGGTGCGCGGAGAGGTCATCGGCCCCGCCGGTCCGACCACCGCCACGCGGATGGACAAGTTTACCGACCGCATCCTGGCAGAAACGGGGCTCAAGGTCATGGTCGGCAAGGCCGAGCGCGGGGCCGCGGCGATCGACGCGATCCGGCGCCACGGGGCGGTATACCTCATCGCCGTCGGCGGTGCCGCGTACCTTGTGTCCAAGGCGATCCGGGAGGCCCGTCCGGTCGCCTATCGAGACCTCGGGATGGAGGCGATCTACGAATTGCAGGTCGAGAACATGCCCGTCACGGTGGCCGTGGATACACACGGCCGGTCGATCCACGAAATCGGACCCCGCAAGTGGCGCCGGGGCGGATAGCCATGCACCAGGACCCGGGTTCTCGCAGGAAATCCGGCCGCCCGGGCAACGTGGTCCGCTTGAAATGCTCGGGCAGCGCGGACCAGGGCTCGGCGTTGTTGCAGAACTCTAGCCGTAAAGGATTCACATCGGGAATTCATGCGCTTAGACGAGCAGCATGAGCAAGCCCAAGCCCGCCCGCTACCGCACGACGAACTGGTCCACCTACAACGATGCGCTCAGGAAGCGCGGGTCGCTGCTGATCTGGCTGGACAAGGAGATGACCTGGCACGCGCCGCATGAGGGACGCCCGGGGCGCCCCCCGGTCTTTTCGAATGCCGCGATACAGTTCTGCCTATCGATCAAGGTTCTGTTCAAGTTGCCGCTCAGACAGACTGCCGGGATGGTCGCCAGTCTGCTGCGACTCGCGGGGCTGGACTGGCCCGTTCCGGACTACTCGACCCTGTGCCGTAGGCAGAAGACCTTGAAGGTTCAGATCCCCTATCGCCGTGCTGGCGGGCCACTGAACCTGCTGGTTGATAGCACCGGCATCAAGTTCCTCGGCGATGGCGAGTGGCAGGCCCGGAAGCATGGCATTCAGGGTCGCCGCCAATGGCGCAAGGTGCATCTGGCGATGGACACCGCCACCTCGGATATCCTGGCCGTCGAGTTCACCCACAGCCGGGAAGGCGACAGCCCCGTCCTGCCGGACCTGTTGGGCCAGATCCCCGAAGACGAAGACATCGGCACCGTGACCGCGGACGGCGCCTACGACACCCGCCGCTGCCACGGCGCCGTCATCGCACGCGGTGGCACGGCAATCATACCCATCCGAAGGAACGGTCGGGCTTGGAAGGAGGACTGTCCGGCTGCCAAGGCACGCAACGAAACCCTGCGCGCCACGCGTCACTACGGTCGGGCGTTTTGGAAGCGGTGGACCGGATACCACGCCCGAAGCCGCGTGGAGGCCAAGATGCGATGCCTGAAGGCCTTCGGCGAGCGCATCGCCGCGAGAGACCCAGACCGCCAGACCGCCGAAATCCACATCCGTGTCGCCCTTATCAATCGCTTCAACGCGCTCGGCACCGCCGAGGTGGTCCGCGTGGCCTGAACCCGAACGGGAAAGGGACACTCACGCCTCAGGCGGCCTTTCTGCAACAAAACCGCAATACGCACCGCATCCTGGCGGAATTCGTCCGTCCGTTTCAATCCCATAGTTCGTCTCCTTTGTTGCAGTAAATGCTATCAAAGGAGCGGCATCAAACCGCGACAGGTCCACAGACGGCCAAGGTCTCGAAGGCGCCTGCGCATCACTTCCATCCCGGTTTCCGCGGAAAATGAAGACGAAGCCCAGGAAGCCGCGCTCCGCTCAGGTCCAGCTCAACCGCATGCGGCATCGCTGGCCTGACCTACGACCGCGCATGCTGGAAGAAGGTAGGGCCATCGCGTGGATCGGTCCTCTCCGGGGCTTCCAGATGAAATATGAGGTCGCCGTCATCTGGGAATGGCAGAACCCGAAAGCAGTTCCCCTGGTCCATGTCCTTGACCCGCCAATCGAGCCCCGGCCCGGGACCGACTTCATCGATCTGCCGCACCTGAACTACGATCATCACACTCCGGAAGACTCGGCGCTCTGCTTGTTCGATCCCGATGCCGGGGAATGGGACAGCACGATGCTCATCGCCGACCGGATCGTCCCATGGGCGTCCGAGTGGCTGCATTTCTATGAAATCTGGCATCTCGACGGCGTCTGGCGCGGCTCGAACGCGCCGGGTCCGATTTCCGTGGGCGAGATCCTCAGGCAGCGGCATGAGGCTCCGGATGGCACGAGGGCGTAGTCCATCGCAAAAGACAAGAATTCTCGTCTGGGGTCGCGCCGCCGGCCGATGCCAGTATCACGGCTGTGGCAAACGCCTCGACGGCGACCTCGTGACGGGCGATCTGGCCAAGAACCATGCCTATCTGGCTCATATCATCGCCTCTGACCCGGGCGGCGAACGTGGCCACCCGGTCCTGTCGCACCAGTTCGCGGACGATCCTGACAACCTGATGCTGATGTGCGATCCGCATCACCGCGAGATCGATGATCCCGCCAAGATAGACCGCTACACCGTGGACGTCTTGCGCGAGATGAAGCGTGCCAATGAGGAGCGGATCGAGCGGCTCCTCGAGAACCCGAATGCAACGCCCGCACATATCCTTCGGATTGCTGCGGCGATCGGTGACAACGAGACAGCCGTTCCGCTCCGGGACTGTATCGAGGCAATGAGGCCCGAGTTCACCCCGGCGGATCGGCGTCCCATCGAGATAAAGATCCGCGACATTGCGCAGAAGGACAGCGATTCCGACTACTACCCCGTCGTCATCGATGCACTTCGCAAGAAGATCGAGCGGGAAATCGACGGAAGGTTCGCGGACGGTGATCTCGAGCATCTCGCGGTGTTCGGTTTCGCGCCCATGCCAGTCCTTATGGAGCTTGGTCGACTGCTTTCAGACTTGTCGGCCGTTTCAGTCTACGGCAGGCACAGGGAGCCAACGCCGGGCTGGGCCTGGCCGAACGATCGTGAACCTCTCGAGTTTACCTGCGTCCCTGGGGCCCCCGGCCCGAAGAAAGTGGCGCTGAAGATCTCCGTAACCGCCGGCATCGCAGATGATCGTATCGTGCAGGCACTGCCTGACGAACCAGTTTCCATTTGGGAGATCCGGAGCAACAGGCTGTCTGCGTCTGAGCTTCGCTGCAAAGATGATCTCTCCCGCTTTCGGGAACTCGTCGGCAAAGCCTTCGACGCCATCAAAGATCAGCATGGAATGGATGTGAACTTGTCTGTCTTTCCAGCCGTTCCTGCCTGCTGCGCAATCGAGTTCGGTCGGACGTGGCAACACAAAGTCCACCCCCCGTTCTCGATCTACGATCAGGTTCCGGAACAAGGATTTCAAAAACGGCACACGATCGGGCGACAGACGCCTAGAGAAAAAAACTGACTCGCAGAAGGATGGGTCGAAACCTATTGGCGTTCCATTAGTTGACGAGCGAGGACTATCATCGATGCGCCATTGGCTGAAGTAGCCTACGATACCCCCCCTCTACCATCTCTCGCCCGCCCCTTAGCAAAGCCATGACGGCGAAGCGCTCCGGCGCGCTTTGCCACTCGTCCCGGCTCACCCGAGACAGCCGAAAGATCACTTCGGCAATCACGCGCTGGGATGCTCCTGCTAAGCGTCCGTCATGTGCCTGTAACATTCGCTTGGCACGCAGTCGTTTCTGGCGGGTGAGGCGCTTGTCGGCAGGTACCTTTCGGCCATGCAGCCGCGCGAGCAAGCTGTAGACAGCCTCTAGACGGGCAAAGCCATCCTTATCGAGTGGGACGATCGCCACAAGCGCATGATCGTCGGGATCCGATTGCAGAACCTGCAGGCGACGTTGCCCGCCAACGCCAAGAAGATGGTGGAGGCCGTCATGGGCGTAAGTGATGGTTCCTTCAGGCAGGATCGTCGGTTCCGCCGCGCCGCTCAGGATCTCCGGAACCTTCTGCAGCACGACTACCGACGGATCCACCCTTGGGTCCCAGAGTTCGCAGGCCTTTGGGGCCGGGAGGTTCGGATCGGCCGCGAAATCGCAACCCCCATTTTTCGAGGAGCGCTTCTTTCAGAGACGCGTCGGCCGGTGCGGCCTTGGAGAGGGTCGCATAGTCCTTTGCATAGCGCTTGTTGCGGCGCAGCCATTCCCAGGCAAGATCGGACGCGCTCAGGTCTTCGACGTAGTCGTACTCTGCCGAGGAACGCCAGCCGGAGCGTTCCGACGGCATGACAAATCCCGTTCGTCAACTTCTCTGAAATGACCTGATTTTACACGTTTTGATTGATCTTCGGGAGTCCGGCGCACCCTGCATGGGCGGGTTTCGGCGTGACTCAGCCGTTCGGGCCGTCACCCCCCTGCCGAAGCAGGTCGCGATAGCCGTGCTCGGTCATCCAGCGAGCCCGAGCAAGGTGACTATCATAGACGTTCCTGCAGCGATCGGGATCATGCTTCGGATCGAGGCCAAAAAGGACTTCGACCACTTCCTGCCAATCGGCTCCGTCCTCGGCAGCGTCGAAAATGCGGAGGTAGAGAACCATATGAGCATGGTCGTAGTCGGTCAGCGTGTCGCTGTCCGGCGGAGCATCCAGAAATGTCGTCTCGCCCTGTGCCATTTGCTTACAGGATCGCAGAAACGACCCCCCTCCCGAAGTTGCCTTTCCGTACAGGCACGCTACCGATACCCTCATTAACCGGCTACGATCACTTGGCCTTTTTCGCCTTGGTCACATCGATCAAGACGCCTTCACCTTTGTCCGAATGCAGAAATGTGATGCCTGCATGCTCGAACACCCGCCGCACCTGATCCTCGGTCGACTCGTACACACGAAGATCCTTTTCGGATTCGAGCCTCTTCAGTGCGGTCAGTGATACCAAGGCCTTATCGGCTAGCTCCTGCTGCGTCCATCCCAGCAATGCGCGCGCGGCCCGTGATTGTCGGGCGGTGATCATGATGATCACCTCCCACCCGGCCATTCACACATGCCAGAACTACGACTATTTTAGTCGCATTTCCGGGGGCTTGCCAGTGACCATCGCAGTCTGTGGCGGTTTCGGGCACTGGATCGCGAGGAAGACGACCTGCGTGCGACTCAGTGCCCATCCAGCCGCTGCGCGCGGCGGGATATCGCCGAATGATACGAATTGTGATCGGCGTCCGACGTTGCCATCTGAGAAGCCCGGCGGCTCGCGCCGCCGGGCGTCGGTGCTGTGTCAGGACTGGTCGTCCTCATCGTCGATGAAGGAGGGGTCCTCGTCCTCGGCCTGCTTGGCCTTGGTCAGGAAGTCGATCGTCTCGGCGATGATCTCGGAGCCGTAGCGATCGACGCCCGCAGCGTCAGTCCACTTGGTGTAGTGGATGCGGCCGCGGACCAGGAGCTTCATCCCCTTCTCGCAATACTGCTGGACCGTCTTGCCGAGGCCGTTGAAGCAGGTGATGCGGTGCCATTCGGTGTCCTGGACGCGGTAGCCGTTCTCGTCGCGGACAACCCGGCCTTCGGAATAGCGCGGGCGGGAGGTGGCAAGGGTGAAGGTGGTGATCGAGGTGCCGCCCTGAGTGGTGCGGGTCTCGGGAGTCTGGCCGATGTTGCCGGCGAGGATGACGATGTTCTGCATGGTATGTCTCCGTTGCTTCATCCGGAGGGACCGTCCCTCCGATGAGACCCGTCAAAGACCGCTGGGCGTGGCCTGCACGGACGCCCCCGGTGTCCGCTCGACCCCCAAGGCGGGACGCGGCGCGGGCAGGCGTGGCAAACGCCAACACGGGTCCCGCCGCGCGGGGTTGCCGGCCTCGGACGGACGGGCTTAGGGGATCGATCAGGAGGAGGGACAGGTCTTCTCGGAGGAGCGCCAACGGGGACACAGTGCCGAACCATCTTCCTCGCGGAGGGCAACTTGGCACCCAGATCACGCGGCCATCGGCAATCGGCCTCGCGCACCCACCGTCGCTTGCCACAACTGCGCCGTCTCCGATGGCCAGAAACCGAAGGCAGAACCGAGCACGTCAGGCACCTGTCACCACACTCACAGGCATCGGCTCGGTTGGTCCATAGTGATGCGAGAAGAGAGGGATGGTCCGGGCTTTGGCCGGTGATCACCCAAGGACCGTTGCAGCGCAGATTTCCACCGCGTCTGCGATCAACTGACGAGGGACGGCCGCAACCAAGGGCTACGGGTCGAGCAGCCCCTCGCCCAAGGCATTGAGGTTGATCATCGCCGCAACGGCAACAACCGTGCCGCAGCCGCCGCTGAGAAGCGTCAGCATGACACCCGGGTCGAGCGCATGTTTCGCGACGCCATAGGCCAACGCGTAACCCGCCACGGCGGCGGGCGCCGCAAAGAGGCCGAGCGCCCCGAGGCGGAGGAACGGGTTCCTAGCAAAGCCGAGAATGGCAATGACGAACGCGACAGAGAGCGCCGCCCCCGCCAAGCCGGCAAGGAAGGACAGGCCAAAACCGGCTCCACCCTCATTCACCTGCAGGAACGCTGCGATCCCGGCCATGACCGGCAGTGCGAAGACCGCGAAGCGGAAGCCCAGAACGCCGAGGGCGATGGATAGTGATATGGCAAGAAGAACAAGCGACATGGACGCCTTCATGGGTCAGTGACTTTGGGGATCACTACAGGCTGCCCGGATGTGCGCACCGCCTGCGACTATGCTGCTTCGCCGGTTCTTCTGGCTGGATTATGCCCCAATTTCATGTGCTGCCCAAGTCGAGCATCGTAGAGAAGCGAACCTTCGCGCATCATCCAGCCAAGGACAGCAGTGCGGACAGACCGGGCGTTCGCTGCGCTATGAGCGAAGGTCGGGGTCAGCCAGGTATGGTCTAGGGCTTCCATGGCGCGGGGCATCTTCAGCCCGATCAGCGCGCTACGGATCCTGTCGAGAAGCTCGGTCATGACCGCATGCCTTCGGCCGCGAGACGCTTGCCCGAAGAAGGCGTCCACAGGACCCGAGGTTATTCGTTCTTCAAATCATGGATCAAGACGATCTTCCTCAGTCCATGCACCCGTTTGCTCCCGTTCCATTGCTCGCGGCATCAGGACAGCATTCCTCAGCGTCGCCAATTTCCCGATAGATAAGGTTCAGAAATCGACAATGCAGCTCGCGTTCAGTCAATTATCAAACAGCGGTTCTGGGAAAATTACGACCTATTTTCGCGGTTATAGCGGGGATGAGCTGGGTCTTCGTCAGCGTCTTCGTCATTCGCCGGCTCAGGAATTTTCCCCTCCGGCGAGCGGATACCCCCGCCCGTGGGACCGGGAAAGGGAACACGATCTTCGCTGCGTTGTACGGCGTCCTTTCCGCTCGGAAAAGATCGCCACCTCCTGTCCCCAATTCCAAAGCGAACAGGGTCTTTCTGAGGCATTGGCCAACCTGGTTCCGCTAGCCGCGATAACGGAACATACGATAGGCAGAGCGGTTAACCTTCGATCGAATAAAGGAGGTATCAATGTCAATGGAAACCACGCACAGGCGGGGAGCGCATGCCGGTCCGCTTGATCTGGTGAGTGACGCGTTCACGCAAGTCACCGAACTTTTCCGCGGCGAACTCAATCTTGCACGCGCCGAAGTTCAAGAGAACCTCAAGAAGGCTGCGATCGCGATCGGTCTCCTCATAACTGCTGTCGTTCTCTTCCTCGTTGCTCTGAATGTTCTAGCGGCCGCGTTGGTAACAGCCGTTGCGGAACTCGGTCTCGGGGCCGGATGGGCGGCTCTGATAGTCGGCGTTGCGTTCCTGGTAATCGGTGCTGTTATGGTCATGAAAGGTAAGAACAACCTCACGGCTGTCAGCCTGGCGCCGACACGCACCGTGAAGAATGTGCAGCGCGATATCCACCTGACGGAGGAAGTTACCCATGGCTGATAGGTCTGCCCGCGAAATAGAACGTGATCTTGAACACAAACGCTCCGAGCTCAGCAGTACAATCGACGAAATCTTCGATCGCATGACTCTCGAGGGCGCTTGGAACTACGCCGGCAGGTATCTCCGTGACCACCGTAGTGAGCACGGTCAGACGGTGGGCAATATCCTCAGGGAAAAGCCACTGGCGGTCGGTCTCGTCGCAATCGGGATGGCTTGGATCGTGTTTGGATCGCGCGTGTCTGATCAACACTCCTTGCAGCAGGAAAAGCTCCCCCGATCCGATGAGCGGGACGATGTCGAGGGCCGCGCGCGCGTTGGATCCAGGGACCACGATGATACGAGTTCCAGGACCACGAGGACGGGTTCGTATACGTCGCCCGAAGCCGGAGTGACCCCATTGGAAATGCCACCAACCGACCCTGACCTGCCGAAGCCCGGGAAAACGGCGTCGAGCGAGCCCACTTCGCCGGTGCGAACGACGCCGGCAGGAACACAAGACGTGCCGTCACGTTCCACCGGCAGTACCAAGTCGGACAACACTCGTGGTAACGACAAGACCTTGCCACCAGCCGCCCCGGCGGTGGTTCCCGCGAGTTCGCCGCCGAGGCCTCCGGCAACGACGTCGAGCGACCCGGCTTCGAAAGACAACACGACAGGCGTTGGATCCTCGAAAACTCCCTCTAGCGTTTCTCCGAGCGTTACCAAGTCATCGGATAAATAACGTGGTCTCGAGCGGGTGGGGTGGAACATTACCCACCCGCGACGAACCACGAAGTCGGACGACCCCGCTGCCGAATTGAGGTATCCTCAGGCATTGCCGTGTATCATGGCGTTTCACCGACATGATCTGCTTTTTCGGCCCCACGGCGACCCTTGCGTTCGGGCGGCCCCGTTGTGGTGTCGCGTTCCGTCTGAGCTTCCATCTCGGAGTTCAACTCGGCGCCAAGCAGCACGATGAATGCCGAAAGCCAGAACCACGTCAGCAGAATGATTACCCCGCCAAGCGCGCCGTAGCTTTCATTGTAGCTCCCGAAATTCCGAACATAGACCGAGAAGGCGATCGAGCCGATGATCCAGAAGATCGTCGCGACGATCGCTCCGACGCTGACCCACTGCCATTCGGGATCGTCGCGCGACGGGCCGTAGCGGTATAGAACCGCCAGTCCGAGCATGGTCAGGATCGCCAAAATTAACCAGCGCCCATAGGTAACGAGGGCAACGACGGCGTCCGGAAGTCCCAGGTTGCCGAGAAACGCCGGAACCACGATCGTGAACGCGAGAGCGATCAGAAGTCCGACGATAAGAAACAGGGTCAGAGCGAGCGCGACGACGTTCTGCATTATGAAGCCACGATCTTCCTCTTCGTCATAAGCGATATTCATCCCTTCCATGAGGGCCTTCATGCCCTTCGAGGCCGAATAGAGCGACAGGAGCAGGCCGACGATCGCCGCGAGACCGATCCCGCCCCCCGCACCGGAGGCGACCTTGCTCGCCTGCCCCTCGAGGATCGAAGCGGCATTCTGCGGCAGAACCGCGGTGATGCCCGCGATCTGTTCCTCGATCGCGCCGGGGTCGAGAAGCAGACCCGCGATCGACATGAGCGCCGCAATGGCGGGAAAGATGGCGAGAAGACCGAAGAAGGCGACACCCGCGGACACGACCGAGACATGGTCGGTGGTGATCTCCTCCTTCACCCGCAAGGCGATATCTCTCCACCCCGGCGTCGGAATGTCCTTGGGGCGCACAGCTTCACGGCCGCGACCTGTTCGATGAGCCATTCAGTGCCCTCTCGCATTTACGTGTTCTCGGCGTGAACCATTGTCTCGCTTGTCTGTTCCGACCTCCATGAGCAGCATCCTTCTCTTCGCCGCCGGCACTCTTCTCCTGGTCGCGGTCGTCTACGACTTCCTGCACACGACGATCAGCCTTTCGGGCCTGGGCCCGATCAGCGCGCGTCTGACACGGTGGCTATGGGGGTTGGGACGGGGGATTACGCTCTGGACCGAAAACCGGTTCGGCCGGTCGTTGCGCGGAGTGATCGGACCGACAATCCTCTCCGTGTTGGCAGGCAGCTGGATTCTTCTTCATCTGGCAGGATACACGCTCCTTTATCTTTCCGGGACGTCTTTGGAAGTTTCGAAGACCGGCGCACCGGCGGACTTCGTGCAGATCGTCGCCTTTGCAGGATCGGCCCTCTCAACCCTTGGTGCCTCCACGGTTGGCCCTACCAACGGCTGGTGGGACATCCTTTCGATGGTCGCTGCGATCAATGGCATGGTCGTCCTGACCCTGTCGGTCAGCTTCGTACTCACGATCCTTCAGACCACGGCGAGCGCCCGCAGCTGGGCCGTGCGTTATCACGCCCTGATCGAAAGCGCCGAGACGCGTGGAGAAGAAAAGACACCTGGAACGGCCGCCAGCCTGGGAGCAGAACTCTGCACCGTCGCCGTGAGTCTCACGGCCTCCCCGCTGACGGGGGTTTTTGTCCCGGACGATCCTGACATGAGTTTCCCCCAGGCGCTCCGCGACCTGTGTGTGCGAATGGACGGACACGAGATGGCCTCTTGGAATCCGGGCATCGGCAGCAGCGAGCTTGCCGAGATGCGCTCAGGTCTGGGGCTTCTGGGGCGCCATGTCGGAACCCACGGTGAGGAAGGCGATTTCGCCAATGCGCGCGCTTGGGCGGAACGACATAGCCTGCCACCCAGACTCTAAACCGGTCGCATAACGATTTCCTCGCAAAGTGAGACAATCGCGTAAAATAAGTTAAACAGTAAACGAATTGTTACCGAAAAAAGGAACTTTGGCGCGGGTCAAGCACTCTCTGGTGGAACGGCGACGCCGGATGAGAATACACCCAAGGGGAGATTATTTACGATGAACATCAAGACACGCAGCCTTCTTCTGAGCACCGCCCTGACACTCCCTCTCGGCGGCATGGCTTTCGCGCAGTCTCTTGTCGACATCAACGAGCAGGAACTTGCCGGCAAGAGCGAGGAATGCCAGACGCTGGCGCAGGCCTACCGCGACGATGACGATCCAACGGTCATTCCCGAAGAAGAAGTCGTCACGGCAATCAACGATGACGTTGCCGAAGAATGTTCATCGCTCGAACAACAACTGACCGACTCGTCCAGTCAAAGTACGTCCCAGAATGAAAGCGAGGCTGTCAGCGAAGAGGTCGATCTGTCAGAGGATGCAACGATCGAGGGTCAGGCACGGGTGACCGTTCCGGATCCGAATGTCGACGTCCAGGTCCCTGCACCCAGTGTCCGGGTGACCGAACAACAGCCTCAGATCACCATTTCCGAGCAGCCGGGCGACGTTCAAGTCAATCAGAAGCAATCCAACGTTACGGTGGAGATTCCCGAAATCATCGTGCGTATCGAGAATCCCGCGCCCGACATCTATATACTGAACACCAATCCCGAGGTGCAGGTCAGCTCCGCCGATCCGGAAGTGCAGGTCGAACAAGGCGAACCGACCGTAAGTGTCACGCAGGCCGATCCCGAACTGAACGTCGACCTTGGTGTCGACACCGACGAGACCTCGGCGGAGACCGATCAGGACGGCAACAGCAGTTCCGACGGGCAGGCTCAAAGCGTTTCTGGCGATACCGAAGTGGCAAGTTCCGAACCCCAGGTCGAGATCGTGCAGGCAGAGGGTGAGCCCCAGGTCTCGATCGAGGAAAGCGAGCCGAACGTCTCGTACCAGAGCTCGGAGCCGAACGTCTCCGTTATGATGGCGGAACAGCCGACAATCGAGATTCAGCAGACCGGCGAGCCGAATGTCGTGATTGAGACGCCCGAAGAGCGTGAGCAACGCATGGCTCAACAGCAGTCCAATCAGGAAACCCCCGCAGAGCAATCTGCGCAGGCGGTTTCCGAACAACCGTCGCAGACCGAAGAAACGGAAGCTTCGGCTCCGGACGCCTCCTCGGGTAGTGGTGCAATGATGAGTGTCGGCGATCTTCTGGACATGGAAATCGTGACAGCCGATGGGGAGGGCCTTGGTAATCCCGAGGCCATCGTGGAGGTCAACGGAGAGCCGAACCTGGTCCTGAGCAGCGGTGGTTTCCTTGGCCTTGGCGGCAAGCAGGTGCCCGTGCCCATGTCGCGTGTAACCCAGCAGGGCGAGGAGCTGGTCATCGACAGTATGACCGAATCCGACATCGAGGCCGCGAACGATTTCGAATACGATAGCGATTTGGAGATGGCCGACGATCAACAGGTTCAACTTGGTGGCAGCTGATTAGGCACCGTAGCCCATCTGTAGAATCGCCCCCTTGCCGAACCTAGCGAGGGGGCGTTTTTGGGACATCCAAGGTGATTTTCGGCTTTTGCAGATGCCGATACAGGTAGCTCGGCCTGCCAAGTTGGCGGGGATCGCCACTGTCGCTTCGTCTTCCTCAGCCCCCCAGCGTCCTGTCCTGCGACTTGAACCAGTCGAGTGCCTGATCAAGGTGTGCTGGATGGAAGTCGGGCCAGTATTCCTTTACGACCAAGATGTCGGCGTAGACCGATTGAGCCGGTAAGAACCCGCTCAATCGCCGTCCGCCGCCACACCGTACGATCAAGTCGAGCCTTGATACGTCATGTGAACGGACATTTCCGTTCTTGAGCCCGGCCAGGTCCCATTCCCAATGGTAATTCGCTAGAAATTTGACCTTGATCCCGTTTCCTTGCCGCGTTCGGAAAGAACGAAGTTCATCAGGAAATTGCGGGCTATTCTCATTTCCCACACTAAAAGAGCTGCGCCCTGGTCGGCGATTTCGAGTACGAAATCTACGCAAGCCGATCGAAATGCCTGAATTTGCGAGGTTGGGCGCTTGGTATTGTCCTGAGTGAAGCCAAAGACCGATATCTCAGGAATGCCCATTTTCTTGCAAATCTTGAACATAGTCAAACCCGGTTCTATTCCAAAACGATAGCCTTCGTCCTTCGAAAAACCGTTCTGTACGGCCCACCGGCGATTACCGTCCGGAATGAATCCGACATGCATCGGCAGCGAATGTTTCATCGGCGTCATGTCCTTCGTAACAAGCCGTCGTAGATCGCGCAGCCCCAAAGGGCCACGCAAAGGTTCGAATGGTGTGTCTCGTTTGGTCGTCGATTTTCGGTAATACCTACGATGAAATCGACACGTTCGGGACCTTGCCAGAATGGCTGGTTCTCTTTGCGAACGTCTCTGTCAACTACATTAACCGATCGTCTCGACTCCTTGAACGTATTTTAGTATTTCCACATTGCTACCTTTCGATCCGGCTACGACGCTGAAAGAGCCGTCAGTCTCCAGAACCACCGCATCCACGTCCGCGGGGCTTGCGGCTCCCGCGCTGCGCATTGCAGCGAAAACTTCTTCTTTCGTGACCCGCTGCGTGCGAATGGCCGGCTCCAGAAAATTTCCCCGGTAGAAAAGCAGGGTAGGCTCCGACTTGATCAGGTTCCGAAACCAATGCGAGCGGACCGACAACACGGCGACACCGTATTGCAGTCCACAAAGCAGTGCGAAGGCCGACAGCGCCTCAACCACCGTTATGTCGCTGCTCAGGAGTGCGGACGCAAAGGTTGAGCCGAACGCAATCGTAACGACAAGGTCGAAGGCATTCATCTTGGCGAGCGTACGTTTGCCCGAAGCCCGCAAGAGAACGACGAGGCCGGCGTAGGCGACCGTACCGACAACAATCATACGCAAGATGTCGTACCATGTATCAAAAAACATCTACTGGGTCCTCACGGCTTTGTTGCACGGACCCGTACTAGGATTCACATTGGCTGGTCAACGGGATAGCCGGTCCGCATGACCCGACCTTCCCCGACCCGATACCGCACCCTGAACTGGCATGCCTACAACGCCGCACTGCGTGAGCGTGGCTCGCTGACGCTCTGGTTCGACCCGGAGATGACGTGGGAGGCGGCACCGACCGGCAGGCGGGGCGGCCAGCAGGCCTACAGCGATGAGGCGATCCAAGCCTGCCTGACGATCAAGGTCCTGTTCGGCCTACCGCTCCGTCAGACGGCGGGATTCGTCGCGAGCCTGTTGCGGTTGGCCGGGCTGGACTGGACAGTGCCGGATTACAGTACGTTGTGCCGGCGTCAGCGGACCTTGGCGGTCAGGCTGCCCTACCGAGGCTCGAAAGGGCCGCTGCACCTGCTGGTAGATAGCACCGGGATCAAGGTCCGCGGGGAGGGCGAGTGGCATGCCCGCAAGCATGGCGGTGCCCGCCGGCGCGTTTGGCGCAAGGTTCATCTGGGTATCGACGAAGCGACGATGGAGGTCCGGGCCGTCGAGATCACCGGCAGCCATGTTGGCGATGCGCCCGTGTTGCCGGACTTGATCGGTCAGATCCCTGCGGACGAGCAGATCGGCTCGGTCACGGCCGACGGCGCCTACGATACCCGCCGTTGTCACGATGCGATTGCCGATCGCGGTGCCCATGCCGTCATTCCGCCCCGTCGGAACGCGCGGCCATGGAAGCCGGACACCGCAGGCGCCATGGCCAGAAACGAGGCCGTGCGGGCGTCGAAGTACCTGGGCCGATCCCTCTGGCGACGCCTGACCGGATACCACCGCCGCAGCCGCGTCGAGACGAAGATGCATTGCATGAAACTACTGGGGCAGCGCCTCATGGCGCGGGATTTCGAGCGACAGGTCGCCGAGCTCCAGGTCCGCATCGCCGTGCTCAACCGTTATACCRCACTCGGAATCSSMGYCACGAAAYCCGTAGGATAAGTCCGTCWGSGRMMWGRSGCAGTCCGCCCSSCAGMCGRGCCGYGCAACAWWGCCCTCTCTCGAAGGTCCATTGAAAGTGCTCTACCCACTACTCGCCCTCCATCTTGTGGTCGGCAACAGTGAATCACCAAAATGCAGGCCTGTGAATCCTCTATCGATTCAGGCTGATTTCATCCCGCTCTAGTGACGGGCCCCTGACTTTGGACCTTGGGGGAAGGTCCCGTGCTGCTCGTAGGTCACTCGGCGGCTGTCTGGACGAAGGCGTCACCGGCGACGGGATCATTTTCCTCCATCGGGTCGGAGTCTCCGATAGCCGGTTCGCCGCCGTCTTCCGCCGATTGCGCTTCGCCGGTGTCGCGATCGTCGTCCGAAGCGTCATCGTCAGCGGGGTCGGCTTCGTCGACCAGCTCGATCTCCGGTGCGTCCTCTTCCGGTAGCGGCGGCGTGCGCAACGGTTCGGGCAGCCAGCCGGTGCCGACGAGCCGGTCCTCTGCTGCCGTCACCATCTCGGCCTTCTTCAGCCCGGCGATCCGGTCAGCGGCGTCTTCGCCTTTCGCCTCGCGCACGGCCTCCAGGATGCGCGCCTTGGTCACGCGGCCGAGGTAGCTGTCACCCGTGGCCGTCCAGCCCGCCTTGGCCATGTCGAGCCCGACGGTTCCGGCCAGAACATTTGCGTGCGCGATGGCGCGCGGTCGGCGCTGGTAGGGATCGTGGACGGCATTGACGCTCATCGCCACGCAATGGGCGAAGAGCGCCTCGCGGCTGCAGCTGTCAAACTCGGTCAGCGCCTCCCAGAGGTCCTCGGATGCCTTCGGCAGGTTCCCTGCCCAGGTCTCGTGACGCTGGTCGATGGCCTGCGCGTAGGCCGTGTCGCCGAGGCCCGGCACCTGCGATCCGAACCCCGCGTTGCGCGGTTCGATTTCGACGCAGCTGTCGACGGCGTAGCGATAGAAGAGCCGCAGGACCATCGCGTGCAGGGCCGCGAGGAAGGCGACCTGCGGGTCCTGGGCCAGTGCGTTGCGCAGCGCCAGGGTCCGATGGGCCGTCAGTTCCATGACGAGGCGGTCGGAGAGCGGTTTCAGGCCGTCGTCCTCTTCCTCCTCGTCCGCGGCAGAAACGACGGTGTCATCAGCGTCCTCGATCGGCGCCGTTTCTGTTGCGACCTCACCGATATCCTCCACCTCCTCGGCCGGCTCATCTTCGGGCCGCACATAGCCGCGTTCGACCCGCAGCCGCCCGGAACTGTCGATGCTGACGAAGGCTCCTGCCAGCGCGAGGTCGTCGGCCTCGTAGCAGATTGGACGCGCCTCGAGTGCCTCCATTGCCTCCTCGATCTCGCCCAGCCGGGCATCGACGTCGTCGGGCAACTCGTCGGCCTCCACATGCTCGGCCTCGAGCGCGTCGTATTCGGCCTTCAGTGCCTGATAGCTGGCGGCTTCCTCGTCGCTCATCGGCACCGCCTCGCCATGGACCCGGCGCATCCCGAATGTGTGGCCATAGGGGAACTCGGTGTCGACCTCGACCCATTTCCAGCCCTCGGCACGGATCGCTTCGGCCTCTTCGGCCAGTTTCTCGCGCACCATGACGTCGAGCAGGGCGGCATCCTGCAACCAGCCGCCGTCGTCCTGCTGGAACAGGTCGCGCAGGATCTCGCCCCCGGCCTCGACGTAATCGTCGAGCCCGACGAATTGCGCCCGCTTGTCCGAAGCCCGCACCGCACCCTCGGTCAGCATGCGGCGGATTTCGTAGGGCTGCCGGGAATAGTGCCGCTGCAAAGCCTCCCAGACCTGCTCCTGGCGAGCGTGGTCTGGATTGACCGTGAAGGCCATGAGCTGGTCGAGCGTCATCTCCTCCTCGGCATAGGCATCATGGAGCGATGGCGAGACAGCGGCGAGCTTGAGGCGCTGTTTCACGACAGATGTCGCGACGAAGAAGGCCGCGGCGATCTCCTCCTCGGTCCGGCCCCTCTCGCGCATCGCCTTGAAGGCGCGGAACTGGTCGAGCGGATGCAGCGGCGCGCGCTGGACATTCTCGGCGAGGCTGTCCTCCTCGGCGAGCCCGTCAGTGCGCACGATGCAGGGCACCGGCGCGGTGCGGTTGAGCCGCTTCTGCTTCACGAGAAGCTCGAGCGCGCGGTAGCGCCGTCCGCCCGCCGGGATCGAGTACATGCCGGTCTCGGTGCCGCTCTCGTCCAGCACGGGCCGCACGGTGATAGAACTCAGGAGCGTCCGCCGCGCGATGTCCTCGGCCAGTTCCTCGATCGACACGCCCGCCTTGACGTGGCGCACGTTCGCTTGGCTCAGCATCAGCTTGTTGAAGGGGATGTCGCGCGAGGCGCTGAGGGTGATCTTCGCTTGATTGGTCATCGGGATTCTCCGCGACAGGCCAGCCGGGAGCCTCTCTCCCGACCTCCAAACCCGTCACGAAGTCCACGGCCCCCCTCTCCCTCTGGAGTGGTGGACCGCGGAATAGACCGAGCGACCGGGAGGGACGATCAGGCCGCCCGCGCCAGAAGCGTTCTAGCCTTGCCTTCGAGCTGGAGCCGCGCATCCTGCTGCGGCTTCGACCGAGCCACCGCGGTGATCCCTTGGACGAAGTCGAAGACGCTTTCCGGCGGACGGCCTTCCTCGGCCAGAACCGTCTCGACGATCCGCCCCGTTTCCGCCTTCGAGAACCCGCGTTTGCGGAGGAAGTCCTGCCGGTCCTCGTCCGACCGTGCGACGATCCTCTCGCGCGCCGCGCGGATGCCCTCGATGAAGGGTGCGGGCGAGGACTCGGCGAAGCGGCTCAGCGCAGGCGCGGCCTCGTGGGCGAAGCGGGAGGCGGCGTATTTGGAGTGCCGGATCGTGATCTCCTGGAAGTCCTCGACGCCCCAGAGGTTGCGGTTCTGGCAGACCGCGCGCAGGTAGAAGCTCGCGATGCCGAGCGTCTTGGCCCCGACCTCGGAGTTCCAGCAATAGAACCCCCGGAAGTAGAGGTCAGGCGAGCCGTCGGGCAGCCGCCCCGCCTCGATCGGGTTGAGATCGTCAACGAGGAACAGGAATACGTCACGGTCCGAGGCGTAGAGCGTCGTCGTCTCATTCGTCACGTCCACGCGCGGGTTGTAGATACCAGTCGACCAATCGAGCACGCCGGGAACCTTCCAGCGCGTGTCGCCAATGCCGTTGCCTGCGATCCGCTGCACAGCGGAGACCAGTTCATGGTCATAAATGCGGCCGTAGTCGGGGCCGGTCACGGCGCGCAACTCCGTTCGGCCATCCGCGACCTCCATCGTCTTGATCTGCTCGGCCCGGTGGTTGGTCAGGCCGTACTGCAGGTTGATCCCCGCCAGCGGCGCGGGCAGTTGCCGCAGATAGGCTGCGGGCGCACCGACGAGGCTCGAGAGCTGGCCGAAGGACCAATGGACCTGTCGCGATTTCGTGCCGCCCCAAGTGCTCGTTTAAGCCACTTTTCTTTCGAATGCGACGGGGCTTTTCCAGCCCAGTGCTGAGTGGCGGCGACGCGGATTGTAGAAGCCATTGATGTATTCAAAGATCGCCACTTCAGCTTGCCGCCGCGTTTCCCATGACCTGCGCCAGATCAGCTCGGCCTTGATCGTCTTGAAGAAGGTTTCGACAGCGGCGTTGTCATAGCAATTGCCCTTGCCGCTCATCGACACCTTGAAGCCATGCTGGCGCAAAAGCTTCTGATAGTCGTGTGAACAATATTGCGACCCGCGATCCGTATGATGGATGCAGCCTTTGGGCGGCGCCCGAAAAGCTATGGCCATGTTCAACGCCCGGATCGCCAAGTCGCGTTTCATCCGGTTGCTCACGGCCCAGCCGATCACACGCCGTGAATGCAGATCGAGGATTACGGCCAGATACAACCAGCCTTCGCGGGTCCAGACATAGCTAATGTCACCGGCCCACTTCTGGTTGGGCGCATCAGTGTTGAAGTCTCGATCCAGCAGGTTCGGCGCGATATTGAACTTGTGATCGCTATCGGTCGTCACCTTGTGTTTGCGGGTTCTGACGACAGATATGCCGTTCTGGCGCATCAAACGGCCCACACGGCGATGACCGACGTCCAGGCCGATCTCCTTCAACTCTTCGGTCATTCGCGGCCTGCCGTAGCTACCAAGGCTCAGGCGGGACTGTTCTTTGATGTGTGCAAGCGTGACCATATCAGATCGTTGTCTGCGACTGGCAGGGCGGCTACGGAAGGCCCGCAAGCCACGTGTGCTGACGCCAACGACACTGCATAAACGGTTGGCTGGGAAATGGTTCCTGTGTTCCTCGACAAACCTAAATCTCATTGCTTTAGGCCCGCGAAGAACTGGGTGGCCTTTTTTAGGATTTCCCTCTCCTCCCTGAGAAGCCGGATCTCACGTCGAAGCCGCTCATTCTCTTTGGCGAGGTCCAAATCCTCTTGTGAAACCACGTTCGTGTCTCGATGCGCTGTGATCCATTTGTTCAGCGTCGACATTCCAACGCCCAGATCATCAGCCACCTGCTTGCGCGTCAGCCCGCTGGTCAGCGCAATACGCGGCGTTGTTGCAGAACTCTAGCCGTAAAGGATTCACATCGGGAATTCATGCGCTTAGACGAGCAGCATGAGCAAGCCCAAGCCCGCCCGCTACCGCACGACGAACTGGTCCACCTACAACGATGCGCTCAGGAAGCGCGGGTCGCTGCTGATCTGGCTGGACAAGGAGATGACCTGGCACGCGCCGCATGAGGGACGCCCGGGGCGCCCCCCGGTCTTTTCGAATGCCGCGATACAGTTCTGCCTATCGATCAAGGTTCTGTTCAAGTTGCCGCTCAGACAGACTGCCGGGATGGTCGCCAGTCTGCTGCGACTCGCGGGGCTGGACTGGCCCGTTCCGGACTACTCGACCCTGTGCCGTAGGCAGAAGACCTTGAAGGTTCAGATCCCCTATCGCCGTGCTGGCGGGCCACTGAACCTGCTGGTTGGTAGCACCGGCATCAAGTTCC
>NZ_JQEY01000018.1 GCF_000743715.1 Palleronia rufa | reverse complement strand
GTGTATAAGATCTCTGCTCCGGGGTCTGCCGATCGACCGGCCAAACCAAGCCTGGTGCGCGGATATCGCCTGCATTCCGATGCGGCGGTCGCGATCGTGGACCGGGCGACACGCCGGGTGCCGGCATGGCGGCTGTCGAACGCCATGGACGCCGAGTTTCGCATCGAGGCACCGGACGATGCTCTTCCGGGGCTCTTCGGCTCCGGGCGACCGGATTCGACACGGACCAGGGCAGCCAATTCACCAGCCCGCGGTTCACGCAAGCCCTGCCGGATGCGGCGGTGAAGGTCTGGGTGGACGGCCGCGCTCCGGATGGACAACGTCACGATCGAGCGGCCATGGCGGTCCCCGAAACACGACTGCGTCTGCCTGCGCGCCTTCGAAACAGGGTCCGCGGCACGGGCGGACATCGGCAGGTGGATCGACGTTCACAACACCGAGCGCCCACACTCCGCGCTCGGCGGACCGATAGAGGCCCACCAGGGCCCCGGTCTGAAGGCGGCACGATCAACCGGCAAGCCTGGCAGCGCCGCCAACCTGTCCGGGAACCGGGCGCCACCTCAGGGCCCCTATGGAGACGAATTTCTATGCAGCCTTGCGCTCGGTTTGATGACCGCAGCCGCCACGCCGAGAAACGGGCCGGCTGCAGAACCGCTGCCGTTGTCTGCGTCGAGCCCACCGGGCCGCACCTACCCAATACGTGACAGGGTATGGCTCTTTCGATGCCGTGCCGTCATGCCTTGAGATCCCCTCCGTCTTGCCGACCCTCACCGGCCAGCAACTCATCGAGAAACACACTGAACAGCTGGGCGCGACTCTCGACACCGGCCTTTGAATAGATGCGCGTCGATTGTGCCCTGACGGTTCCCGCCGCGGTCCCGCGAAGTTGCGATATCGCCTCGTTGTCGAATCCTTTGAGAATGAGCAGCCCAACGTCTTTTTCTGATGGCGTCAGATCCCACTCCTCAAAAAACGCATCTATGATTTCTGCCATCTCGCCGCGGGCGGCACGCAGCCCGCGATCCAGTTGTTCCATACGGGTCATGATCTTGCGCAATTCGATCATAAGAAAAACGACGCCGGCAATCAGTACGAGCGTTGCAATCGCCTCCATATAGAAATGGACCTCACTCAGATACTTGTCGGACTTGAAGTCGGAAACGACATCGCTGAAAAAGAATGCGGCACAGAGCGCCTGCACCAGAATGATGACGGCGAGCGTCGCTGCCCGCCGCCTGTCGTTCCTGGAGAGTTGCAGACCGTTTTTCATTCGACCGGCGTATCGTTCGGGATGCGCTTGGCGCCGTGTATCATCGCCTGAACAAGCGGGACACCCGAACGCCATATATCGAAGGCAACCCCCAGGATATGGGCTGCAATCGACACCAGCAACCAGTCATATGCCAGCTCGTGCGCCCGCTCTACCCAGACGACACCGAAGAACCTTATCGTGCCCATCATGTAGCCGGTCGTTGCGATCAACAGCAGCGTCGTCCAGATATTGTAGACCATCAAGGCTCCGAGCGGATTGTGTGACAGATGCACGGTCTTGTCACTGCGTCGCATTTTTTTCACGTAGTCCAGTGCCCGAAACGGATTCGGTGGGAAGGCCGCGAACCGCGCGGGCCGAGTGCCGATCACCCCCCAGAGCAGTCGGACCCCGACAAGCACCAGCATCGTGTAGCCCGCCCAAAGGTGGAGTTGGCTGTCTTTCGCGACGATGGCGGCGTTGATCACAACCATGAGGACGACGCCCCAGTGGATCAGGCGGACCAACGGATCCCAGACCTGAATCGTCTTGCCGCTGCGGGCGCTGTCGCGCCCGCTGCCAAGATAGTGTTCCCTCAGCATGACGGGATCACTTCGCCACGATTCTCGTGACCTGACCTGTTGCCGGATCGACGAACACTTCGCTGAGCGTGTCGCCCATCACGGCATAGGCTTCGATCTCGCCATCTTCCATCTTCACCTTGCGGACGTCATAGCCCATGTCGACAAGGCTGGCCTTGACCTCGTCCATCGTCGTACCAAGCTGGGCGTCCTTTGTGACTTCCGCGGCAAGAGCGGGCAGGGCGGCGACCATCGCGGTGGCAATCAAAAACTTGCGCATGTCTTATCCTTTCGGGTTGAGCCGCGACCGGGTCGCGGCGGTGCCCTCCAGATGCGGTCAAGGATCGAAGTAAAACAGCGGCATGTAGCTTATGCGACGCTGTATAAGCGCCAGCGTACGAGACCTAGGGGCGATGATCTGCCGCGAGCCGGTTCGCCAGATAATCCTCGAACGCGGTCAGCGTATGGCGGGACACATGATGTTCGATCCCCTCGGCATCCATTTCGGCGACGTCCTCGGGGACCCCGACAGCCACGAGAAATGCGACGACCGTACGATGCCGCGCTCTGACCCGCATTGCCAGCGCCGCGCCCGTTTCGGTCAGGAACACGCCACGGTACCGCCGCGAGGTGGCCAGCCCCTCGCGCTTGAGCCGGGCGATCGCCTTGGTCGCGGTCGGTTGGGCCACCCCCATTCTCTGCGCCAGATCGGCGACACGCGCCTCCCCCAACTCCTCGTGAAGATCCCCGATCATCTCCACGTAGTCCTCAAGCAGCGCGACGGACTGGGCTTCGCGCGCGCGCGCGAAATGGTCGGCCTGCTTTTTATCGGAAGGGCGTGTGTTCGACATGTGTCCTGTCAGCGAACGGTGTTGGCGGAGCTACCCTATAGCCATGGCTGAGTATTTCACCAACCGAAACTGGATCAGAACATAACACGACCATATAGTGCCCCTTGCAGTAATTATAGCCATAGCTATGTTTCGGTCTTCGAAACTTGCCGGAAGATGCCATGCAGAACCTTACCAACAGAACACGCAGCGGCATCGCGGGTGTCCTGAGCGGGGAGCGCCGGGGATGGCGGAGCAAACTGGTCTTCGCCGGACCGGCGATCATCGCCTCGGTCGCCTACATGGATCCGGGCAACTACGCGACGAACATCCAGGCGGGTGCGGGATACGGGTATTCCCTGCTGTGGGTGGTACTTCTTGCGAACCTCATCGCGATGCTGTTCCAGGCGCTTTCCGCGCGGTTGGGCATCGTGACAGGCAAGAATCTTGCCGAACTGTCGCGTGACAATTTCCCGAAACCGGTCGTGTGGATCATGTGGGTCATCAGCGAAGTGGCGGCGATGGCCACGGATCTGGCGGAATTTCTTGGCGGCGCGATCGGGCTGTCGCTTCTGTTCGGGCTGCCGTTGCTCGTCGGCATGGTCATCACCGCGATCGTGACTTACGCGATCCTCATCTTCGAAGGCCAGGGCTTTCGCCCGATGGAGCTGATCATCGGTGCGATGGTGGGCGTGATCGGCCTGTCCTACCTTGCGGAAATGCTCATTGCCCCGGTCGACTGGGCTGCGGCGGGTCTTGGCCTGATGCAACCGATGGTACCCGACGCCGCGGCCCTGACCATCGCCGTCGGAATTATCGGGGCCACGGTGATGCCGCATGCGATCTATCTGCATTCAGGCTTGATGCAATCGCGCGCGGACATCCGAAACGATCGGGATCGGCGAAAAATCCTCAACTATTCCAACGTGGAGGTCGTTCTGGCGCTGGCTGTCGCGGGCATGGTCAATATCGCGATGGTCATCATGGCCGCCAGTGCCTTTCACCAGGGATATTCTGAGGTCGCCGAGATCGAGACCGCGTATCACACCCTGACGCCGCTGCTGGGTGCGGCGGCGGCTGGCATGTTCCTGGCCTCTCTCATCGCTTCGGGCATATCCAGTTCTGTCGTCGGGACCATGGCCGGGCAGATGATCATGCAGGGATTCCTGCATTTCCATGTTCCGATCTGGATACGCCGTCTGGTGACCATGGTGCCCGCCTTCGCGGTTGTCGGCATGGGTGCTAACGCGACGCAGGCGCTTGTCATGAGTCAGGTCGTCCTTTCCATCGCGCTTCCGGTCCCGATGATCGCTCTGATCATCTTCTCGTCGCGCCGGGACATCATGGGCGATTTCATCCCCGGCGTAACCTTGCGCCTTCTGGCAAGATTGGGGGCCTGTGCGGTTCTGGCGTTGAATTTCGTCCTGCTTGCGGCTGTGTTCGGCATTCCCATCCCATTCCTGGCCGCGTAGAGAACCACACAGGCAGTCTGGCCATGCACTCCCGACCGACCGGCAAAACGAGCCGTCGCACCGCGGTCGACGGGTTTCCGCGGCGCACCTCGCGCCCCGGCTCCAGCGCGGGGCCGCGATTGCCGAAATCCTTGGGTCCCGGCCGCCTTCGCAGGGATTTGTCCTTTGTGCGCTCACGGTAGGCGAGATCTGCCGATCTTATTCGTGTTGAGCCGGAAATCGCCTGCTCGGTGGTCCAGTACGTCTTTCGGATAGGGGTCCGGCCCGATGAACAGTGGCTGTGTACACTGCAAGGTTTCAGGTACTGACGAGGATCGTGCAGCGAAGGGCGCCATATGCAGATTCACGTTATCACGGATTTCGACTCGATGGACGGCGCGCAGACAATGCTCGCTCGCATCCTGCGCGACGGCGCGGGGTCGAAAGTCGTGGTGGTGTCCTTGAACACCGTGTCGGACCAGGCGCGAGAGAGGATCGCCAATCCCGACATCCAGTTCCACGCCTTGAACATCGTGGGTGTCTCGACAGCACCGGCAGGCCTGTGGAAGCTGGCCAGAATCTTCCGGCGCCATCGCCACGCGACGATCCTGTGCTGGATGTATCACTCTGCCATCTTCGGTCTGGTCGCGGCGCGCCTCGCCGGTCATCGTGGCCGGATTCTATGGACCGTGAGACAGGCGCTGGACGATACAAGCTCGATGGGGCGCGGATTGCGGTCCGCTGTACATGTGGCCGCGCGGCTGTCGCGTCGCTGCGACGGGATCGTTTACAATTCGGAACGGGCCCGCAGCCAGCACGCGGCGGCCGGATTTGACGACCGGCGGGCATTGGTCATCCCGAACGGGGTCGAAATCCCTTCCGCGCCTGACCACTCTGCGCGGCAACCACGTGTTTTCGGTATCGCCGCGCGCCACAATCCGCAGAAGGACCATCCGACCTTCCTGGCCGCAGCGGCAAGACTGGCGCGTGAGATGCCCGATGCCCGGTTCATCGCGGTGGGGCCCCGAATGACACCGGACAATCCAGAACTCGCAAGGCAGATCCGAAGCGCCGGCCTGGATCCGTCGCGCGTCGATCTTCGGGGACCGGTCTCGGACATCAGCGCGTTCTACACCGAAATCGACGTGCTCGTCCTGTCATCCCGGACTGAGGGGTTTCCGAACGTGGTCGCCGAAGCCATGTCCTTTGGACGGCCCGTCGTGACGACCGATGTGGGCGACGCGTCCGCGATTGTCGGGGACACGGGAACGGTCGTGCCGCCGCGGGACGCCGGGATGCTTGCCGATGCGATGCGGCGGATGGCGCAGATCTCGCCCGAACGGTACGCAGATCTGTCCCGCCGGGCAACGCAGAGAATTCGCGGCCGATACGCACTGCCCGACGTCATCGCCCAGTACCAAAGTGTCATGGAAGACAGGGAGGCGGCTGTGAGCCCCGCGCGCGACCCGCTGGAGATCCGATAGCATGTGCGGAATTGCCGGCTTTATGGAGTCCAGATCACGCGACCGGGGACAGGCACGTGCGATCGCGGGCGCGATGACGGCCGCGATCCGGCATCGCGGCCCTGACGGCGACGGCCATTGGATCGATCCCGAGGGCCGCGTCGCCCTTGGGCATCGTCGCCTTGCGATCATCGACCTGTCGGAGACCGGTGCGCAGCCGATGCGCTCGGAGAGCGGCCGGTTCGAGATCGTCTATAACGGTGAGATCTACGGTTTCGCCGCCCTGCGGGCCGATCTCGAAAGACAGGGAGCGGTATTTCGCGGGCATTCCGATACGGAGGCGCTTCTGGCCGGCATCGAAAGGTACGGAGTCGAAAAGACGTTGCACAAGGCGAACGGAATGTTTGCCTTCGCCGTTTTCGACCGGCAGACCCGACGCGTGATCCTTGCCCGGGACAGGTTGGGAAAGAAGCCGCTTTACGTCGGCGTTTCCGGCGGCAGCCTCTGCTTTGCGTCCGAACTGAAAGCACTGCGTGCCCATCCGGCCTTCGCCGCGCCGACGACAGACCGGCGTGCCCGGGCGCTTTATCTGCGCTATGGCTATGTTCCGGCCCCCCACTCAATATATGAGGGCGTCATCAAGATGCCGCCCGGTCATTGGGTCGAGCTGTCGGTCGACGCGCCCCCCCGCGGCGTCCAGGATGTCCTGGACACCGCGAAACGCTTCTGGTCGTTCGACGCGGCGGTTGAGCGCGGGCGGTCCGAACCGATCACCGACCCGCGTGAGGCGCTGGAGCGCCTGGATGCCCTGCTGTCCCGTGCGACGGCGGAGAGGCTGGTGTCGGACGTGCCGGTTGGCGCTTTTCTGTCCGGCGGCATCGACTCCAGCCTGATCACCGCGATGATGTGCGAACAGGCATCGCGAACCGTGTCGACCTATACGATCCGGTTCGACGACGAAGACGTGAATGAGGCCGATGCTGCCGCCAAGACAGCCGCCTTCCTGGGAACGGCCCATACAGAGATGACCGCGACGGCCGCTGACGCGCTTGCCCTTGTCCCGGAGATGCCGGACGTTTTCGATGAACCGCTGGGCGATCCGTCGCAGCTTCCGACACTTCTGGTTTCGCGGCTGATCCGGTCCGAAGTCACGGTGGCGCTGTCGGGCGACGGCGGCGACGAATCCTTCGGAGGATACAATCGTTACTGGGCTGCGCAGAAGCTCGACAAATACCTTCGATACCTTCCGGGCGGCGCGTTCGGGGCGATCCAGCGCTTTCCGGATCGGCATATGGAACGCGCCGTGGCGCTTGCCGGGGCGGCGCTGCCGGGTCGCATCGGCCGGCAGATCAGTTCGGACAGACTGAAGAAGCTCGCCACCATCGCCGCGGCGCCGAGCTTTCGCGCCCGGTACGACAGATCCTTCACGATGTGGTCTGATGCGGATCTCAACGCCGACGCGCGCCTTGGCGCGAGCGGGCCGTTCGAGACGCAGGACGTCTCCGGGTTGCGCTCGAAAGTCGATCAGATGATGGCGCTGGACACCGCGATCTATCTTCCGGACGATGTGCTGGTGAAGGTGGATCGCGCCTCCATGGCCGCATCGCTTGAGGTGCGCTCGCCCCTGCTCGACTACAATGTGGTGGAATTCGCCTGGGCAATGCCACGCGACCTCACACTGAACGCCGGGGTCGGCAAGGTCGCGCTTCGCAAGCTTCTTGAGCGCAGGCTTCCGAAAGAGCTGTACGATCGTCCGAAGAAAGGGTTCGGCATTCCGGTCGATGCCTGGATACGGGGACCGCTGCGGGACATGGTCGGCGACGCGGTCAGCCCTGACAGCCTTGCGCGGATCGGGGTGCTCGACCCCGACTGCGCCGTGAAGAAGTTCTCCGAGCACATGGCCGGCAGCCGCAACTGGGGCCGCCACCTCTGGGCGCTGACGATGCTATCGACATGGCAGAGCCGTTGGGAGTGAGCCCAGAGATCCGGCCGGTTGCGGATCGCGCGTAGGAAGGGGCGCCAGCATCGGCCGGCCGCCAGCCCGCTGCCCAGTTTGCGCCGCACCGAAAACAAGTTCGTCACTGGCATGACCGAGATGGCTAGCGCCAGCTGTTGCAGCGACTTCTGGACGGGATCGTCGAACCGGCCCTCCGGGAGAAAAATTCGTGGCGGCACTCGCTGGGCTGGCCCGACAGAAGTCGACGGACCAGAAGATGCGAAACTCCGACGCGCCGGCCCGCCCCCCCCTATCCGGCCGGTGACCTTGCCGATGCCTACATTCGGCAAGTTCCGCAGAACGCCGCAATCAAGACGCTCCGGGGGCGCTCAGAGAGTCGCGCATGCGGATGCTGGTATCGAGCCGATAGCTACAGGGCTCTTCAGGTTCGGCGCGCAGGGACAGGAGCATCCGCGCCGCGCGTCGTCCCATCTCTCGGTGAGGAACCCGCACCGTCGTCAACCGCGGATGCGTGATCTTGGCGATTTCGATATCGTCGAAGCCGGTGATCGACAGGTCCCGCGGAACGCTCAGCCCCATCTCTCGCGCCTCCTGCAACGCTCCCGCCGCAAGAACGTCGTTACCGCACATCACGACCGTTGGCGGATCGGCTGCGGAGAGGATCTTCCTCAACCCCGCGCGGCCGTTCTCGTATGAATAGGTCGTTTCGTGAATTGTCAGAGCGGAGTCGTCCAGCCCCGCCTCCCGGAGCACGTCGAGCACCCCAAGCCAGCGGCCACGGGCGCGGTCGTTGCCAATACGCTGGGCCGTGATCAGGCCGAACCTGCGATGACCCAAGGCAAGAACCCGCGCGGCCAGGCCGCGCATCGCGGCGCGGTTGTCGAACCCGACGGACGGCACGGCCCGGTCGGGATCATGTGCCCAGGCGACCAGATGCGGAACGTTCCGGCGGTTCAGGAACTCATGGACCGCCGGTTCGCGGTCGTATCCGATCAGCAGCAGCGCATCGGCGCCGCGCGCGACCAGGGTTCTGACCTGCGCGTTCTCAAGATCGGCCTTGTAGAGCGAACTTGCGACCAGAAGCGTGACCCCCGCCTTGCCGAGCTCTTCCTGGAATGACTGCAGGCCCCGCGCGAAGATCGCGTTGTCAAGCGTCGGCACGATTGCGCCGACGGTGTCGGTCTGCCGAACGGCAAGGGCGCGGGCGCCGAAATTCGGCGCATAGCTCAGCCGATTGACAGCATCCTCAACCCGGGCGCGCGTTGCCTGCTGCACCAGTTGCGGCGCGTTGAGGCACCGGGAGACGGTCGCCGTGGACACGCCGGCGGCCGCGGCCACATCGCTTAGTGTGGCATTGCCCGCTCTGCGGCGGTGCGTATCGCGCTTTCTCGTCACCGATTTTTCCCTTCGCTGCCGCGCCTTACGCCAACGCCGCGCAAAAGTGCAAGGCGACAGATGACGTAGCGTGATGTAAGCGCTTGCAGGACGAAATGTAAGCACTTACAGTGATCTCGAATCGCACACTTTGGGAGGGGGGTAGGCCACGTGTTTCTCATCGCCGCCGCCGCGATCTTTGCCATCTACATCCTCAACGTGCTGGCCGGCGCCCTGTTCGCGTCACCGGTCCTGAGCGACCTGGCAGAAGCGCTCGTGCTTTTCGTGGCGGCCATCGTATTCACGGTGGCGATTCTGAAGCGCGAGGCGGCGGTCGATCCTGACCAACCGGCCACCCGCCTTCCGGCAGAAAAAGACAAACCATGAGGGAGGACACCATGGACACCGAAACGAAGGAGCTGGACCGGGCGGGTCGGCGTAATTTCCTGAAACTCGCGGGCAGCGGCGGCTTTACCGCGGCCATGGTCGCCGGTGCGGCGGGGATGCTGTGGTCGGATGCAGCCGTGGCCCAGACCCAGCAGGAGGAGCGGGAGCGCGAAGCCGCCGCGGAGGTCCAGATGACCATCGCCACAGCCTATGTGCTGGGCGCGTCTCGCAGCTATCCGATCATGCAGCTGGACCTCAAGGAGAACATCCAGAACGCCACCGACGGCAAGGTGTACGTCAAGCTTGCCCCTGGCGGGCAGCTTGGCGCAGGCGGTGCGCTGGTTCAGGCCGTGCAGTCGGGCACGATCCAGGGCGCGCAGCATTCGCTGGCGAATTTCGCGCCCTTCGCCAAGGTGGTGGACCTCATCAATCTGCCGTATTTCTGCGGCTCGAACCAACGCTTCACCAATCTGGTATCGTCGGACACCTGGAAGTCCGAGGTAAATCCCAAGGTCGAGGCCTCGGGCTTCAAGCCGCTCTTCTACGTTGTCATCGACCCCCGGGTCGTCGCCGTGCGACGGGGCGGCAACGCGGTGATGACGCCGGGCGATCTGGCGGGTGTGAAGTTCCGCGTTCCAGGATCGGAGATGCTGCAGCAATACTACCGCATGGTCGGCGCGAATCCGACGCCGGTGGCATGGGGTGAGACTCCGTCGGCGATCAAGCAGGGCGTGGCCGATGCGCTCGACCCGGCGGTGGGCGCGCTCTACGTCTTCGGGTTCGGGGACATCCTCAGCCACGTGACCTTTACCCAGGCGGTGCCGGACAGTCAGGTCTATTCGCTCAACCTGGAATGGTTCAACGGCCTGCCTGCCGACGTGCAGGAGGGGATCGAATTCGCCGGTGAGATGACCATGCACCAGAACCTCGCCAAGGTACCGTCCGCGCGCGCCTATGCCATGGCGGAGCTTCGCAAGGCCGGGGTCGAGTTCCATACGCTCGACGACGCCCAGATGGCCGAATGGACGGAGGCAGGCGGCTATCAGCGGTCCGAGTGGGACGCCTACAAGACCGACCTGGCCGGCTCGATGGAGGCCTTCGCCAAGTTAGAGGAAGCCGCCGACACCATGGGCCGGTTTTACGTGAACGACGCCTGACCGGAGCCGCGCGGGGCGGCCTTTCGCGGCCCCGCACGACCCTTGAGACCACGATCCATTCGCCAGCCCTGCCGGGGCCCGCACGAACGCCAACCGTGTCCGGGGGAGAGAGAGGATTCCATGTCGCGGCTGATCACCTTGCTGAATGCGAACGCCGAGCGCTGGCTGCTGCTGGTCTTCTACGTGATGCTCGTCGCCACGATGTTCATCGAGGTGCTAAGGCGCGAGCTTCTGTCCTATTCCTCGATCTGGGGCGAGGAAGTCGTCCGCTACTCCTTCATCTACCTTGCCTGGATCGGTGCCGCAGCGGCGGTCAAGGAACGCGGCCATATCCGCATAGATGTGCTGATGCAGTACGTGGGACCGCGGGCGAAGGCGGCCCTCTATATCTTCGGCGATCTGGTGATGCTCGCCGTGGCGCTGGTGGCCTTCTACTGGTCGCTCGAAACGGTACTGGTCTCGGCCAGGTTCGGGTCTGTCACCCATGGCCTTCGGATCAGCCAGGTCTGGTTCCTCGCCGCCGTGCCCATCGGTTTCGGGCTGGTGATGCTGCGCCTCGTCCAATCGCTGATCCGCGATGTCGCCGACCTTCGTCACGGGCGCCCCGTGTACGAAGGCGACAAACTCTTCGACTGAGGGTCGGGCCATGCTGTTCAACCAACTACAGGCCCAGACCGTCGAACTCGGCTGGGACTTCTACGGCCCGGTGCTGCTCTTCGTGGGTCTCATCGCCCTGGCCGTCCCGGTCTGGGCGGCGATCGGCGCCGCGGCCATCGCTATGCTGGTCATCTCTGGCGCGCTGCCGCTCAGCCTGGTGGGAGAGAGCCTGTTCCAGGGCATCGACGCCTTCGCGCTGACGGCCGTGCCGCTCTTCATCCTGACCGGCGACGTGCTGGTGCGAACGGGCCTGTCGCGCAAGTTCCTGGACGTCGCCGAGGCCCTGACCTGCTGGACCAAGGGCGGCTTCGGCTCGGCCACTGTGCTGGTCTGCGGGATGTTCGCGGCAATCTCCGGCTCGGATGCGGCGGGAGCGGCCGCGGTGGGCCGCATGACCATCGCCCGACTGGTCGAGAGCGGCTATCCCAGACCCTATGCCTGCGCGCTGGTGGCTGCCGGTGCCTGTACCGGCATCCTGATCCCGCCGTCGATCGCCTACATCATCATCGGCCTGGTGCTGGGCATCTCGGCATCGACCCTGTTCCTGGCCGCGGTGATCCCCGGCATCGCCATCCTGGTGTCGATCCTGGTCACCAACCTGATCATGAACCGTCTCTATGCCTGGGAGGGCGGCGCGCCGATGACCTTCGGCGAATGGGGAAGCCAGCTGGGCCGGGCGCTGAAATCCGGCTGGTACGCCTTCATCGTGCCCGGCATCATCTTCTACGGCATCTTCTCGGGGCGGCTGACACCGACAGAGGCCGGCGCCACGGCGGTGGTCGTGACCATCGTCATGGGCTTCATCCTGGGCACGCTGCGGTTCTCGGACTTTCCGGCAATGCTGGTTAATTCGGCCAAGGTAAACGGGATCATCCTGCCGATCATCGCCTTCTCCCTGCCGCTGGCGCAGGCGCTGGCGATCCTGGGCGTGCCCCAGGGGTTCGTCAGCGCCGCGACGACGGTCAGCGAACAGCCCTGGGTGCTGATCCTGATGATGATCCTGATCCTCATCGCCGCCGGCTGCGTGATGGAGACGACACCAAATATCGTCATCCTGGCGCCGATCCTGAAGCCGCTGGCGGATGACATCGGCATGAACGAGATCCAGTTCAGCATCATGATGATCACCGCACTCGGCGTAGGGTTCATCACACCGCCCCTGGGCCTCAACCTGTTCGTGGTGGCTGGGCTGACCCGGGAATCGATCCTGAAGATCGCCTACCGGGCGATGCCGTTCGTGTTCTTCATGCTGCTGGTCACGCTGATGATCGCCTATGTGCCGATGATCTCGACCGCCTTACTTCCCGACATCTACCAATAGGACGCTGACCATGGCACGAGAGTATCTCAAGAAAGCGACCCTGACGTCGGCCAGCGACGCGGGCGAGACCCAGGCCATCGTCAAGGACATCCTGGACGCCATCGAAACCGGGCGCGAGGATACGGCGCGCGCATACGCCGCCAAGTTCGACCGCTACGACGGCAACGTGCTGCTGACCCGCGAGGAGATCGACGCCGCCACGGCCCGCGTGCCCGAACGGCTCAAGGACGACATCCGCTTCGCCCATGACAACGTGCGCCGCTTTGCCGCGGCGCAACTGGCCACCGTTTCCGATTTCGAGACAGAGGTCCTGCCGGGCCTGATCGCGGGGCAAAAGGCGATCCCCGTGGACGCGGCGGGCTGCTACGTGCCCGGCGGGCGCTACAGTCACGTGGCCAGCGCGGTGATGACCGTGACCACCGCGAAGGTCGCGGGCTGCCGCACCATTACTGCGTGCTCGCCGCCGCGCCCCGGCATCGGCATCGCGCCCGCCATCGTCTATGCTGCCGATCTCTGCGGCGCGCATCACATCCTGGCCATGGGCGGCGTGCAGGGCGTGGCCGCGATGACCTTCGGCCTCTTCGGCCTGCCGCCCGCAAATATCCTGGTCGGTCCCGGCAACCAGTTCGTGGCAGAGGCCAAGCGCATCCTCTTCGGGCGCGTCGGCATCGACATGTTCGCCGGTCCCACCGACAGCCTGATCCTGGCCGACCGGACCGCCGACCCCGAGATCGTGGCGGCCGATCTGGTAGGCCAGGCCGAGCATGGATACAACTCTCCGGTCTGGCTCATCACCGACGACCGCGCCCTGGCCGGGCGGGTGATGGAGCTGGTCCCCGCCCTCATCGACGATCTGCCCCAGACCAATGCCGACAACGCCCGCAAGGCATGGCGCGACTACGCCGAAGTCATCGTCTGCGCCGACCGCGAGGAGATGGCGGAAGCTTCGGACAGCTACGCCCCCGAACACCTGACCGTGCAGGCCGAGGATCTGGACTGGTGGCTTGGCCGGCTGGCCTGCTACGGCTCTCTCTTTCTGGGAGAGGAAACGACCGTTGCCTTCGGGGACAAGGCGTCCGGCACCAACCATGTGCTGCCGACCTCGGGGGCCGCGCGCTACACGGGCGGGCTGTCGGTCCACAAATACATGAAGATCGTCACCTGGCAACGCGCCACCCGCGATGGTGCGAAGCCCGTGGCGGAGGCCACCGCCCGGATATCCCGGCTCGAAGGCATGGAGGGCCACGCCCGCACCGCCGACATCCGGTTGGCGAAATACTTCCCCGGCGAGAATTTCGACCTGACCGCGCATGAGTGACACCCCCGACATATCGACCGACCTGTTCGACCTGACCGGGCGCGTCGCCTGCGTCACAGGCGCGAGCGCGGGGCTGGGACGGCGCGCGGCCGGCGTCCTGGCCGCGGCCGGCGCGTCGGTGGTGGGCGTGGCCCGCCGGGCCGATGCGCTGACCGACTGGCGGAAGGAGACCCCCGGACCGACGGCCGCCGTCGCCGCCGATGTGGCCGACCGCGATGGGCTGGCCGATCTGGCCGCCGCGGTCTCGGATCCGTTCGGGGCGCCCGATATCGTCGTTCATGCCGCCGGGCTGAACACCCGCGAAATCGCCGATGCGGTGACGCCAGCGGGCTGGGACGCGACGATTGCCCTGAACCTGACCGCGCCCTTCTTCCTTTCCCAGGCGCTCGCCCCTGCCATGGCCGAAAAGGGCTGGGGCCGGATCGTGCTCTTCGCCTCGCTGCAATCCTACCGCGCCTTTCCCGGCGGCGTGGCCTATGGCGCGTCCAAGGGTGGCATCGCCCAGCTGACCCGCGCCCTGGCCGAAGCCTGGTCGCCCCGCGGCATCGGCGTCAACGCCATCGGTCCGGGCTTCTTCCGGACGGAACTGACGGCGGCGGTCTTCGCGGACCCCGAGCGCGCCGCCGACAACGCCCGGCGGACCTGTGTCGGCCGCAACGGCGCGCCGCACGATCTCGACGGGCCGCTGCTGTTTCTCAGCGCGCCCGCGTCCGACTACGTCACCGGACAAGTCCTTATGGTCGACGGGGGGTTCACGGTGAAATGAAAGCACTGGTCTATACCGCGCCGGAGACACTGGTCCTGCGCGATGTTTCCGATCCGCTGCCCGCGATGGGAGAGGAGCTGGTTCGCGTCGAAAGCGTGGGCATCTGCGGCTCTGACATGCACGCCTATCTCGGACACGACGCGCGCCGGACGGCGCCGCTGATCCTGGGACATGAGGTGGCTGGGGTCGCCGCCGGCGCCCGCGTTACCGTCAATCCGCTGGTAACCTGCGGGGCCTGCCCGGCCTGCATCGCGGGCCGCGACAATCTGTGCCCCGACCGGCAGATCATCTCCATGGCCCCGCGCGAGGGGGGCTTCGCCGAGGCCGTGGCGCTGCCGGCCGGGAACCTCGTGGCGCTGCCGCCGCACATGACCGCCGACCAGGGGGCGCTCTGCGAACCCCTGGCCTGCGGCTGGCACGCGGTACGCCTGGCCCGGGCCCATGTACCTGACGCCGACTGCGCGCTGGTCATCGGCGGCGGGGCGATCGGGCTGGGCGCGGCGCTTGTGCTGAAGGCGGCCGGCCTGACGGCCCTCCGCCTGGTAGAGCCCAGCGCCGACCGCCGCGCCTATATCCGCGACACCTGCGGACTCGACGCCGTGGCCCCGGAAACCGTCGCGGCCGAAAGCTTCGATATCGCAATCGACGGCGTCGGGATCGCGGCGACCCGCGCGCAGGCCTCTGCCCTCACCCGCCCCGGGGGCGCAATCGCGCATATCGGCCTGGGCAGTGGCGACGGCGGGCTGGATATACGGCGGCTGACGCTGCAGGAGATCGCCTTCATCGGCAGCTATACCTATACCGCCGACGATTTCCGCGCCACGGCGCAGGCGATGTTCGACGGCCGGCTTGGCCTGCTCGACTGGATCGAAACCCGCCCGCTTGCCGAAGGTGCGCGCGCCTTCGCGGACATTCGCGCCGGCCGGGTGTCCGCACCGAAAATCGTACTCAAACCCTGACAGGAGACCCCAATGGCCGAAATACCCCATCTTCTTGTGCATGAGGACGCCGACAACGTCGGTGTCGTGGTGGTCGAGGGTCTGACCGCCGGCACCGACATGCTGTGCTGCGTCACCCACGACAACTCGACCTTCCGCCTGACCGCCAATGCCGACGTTCCCATCGGCCACAAGATCGCGCTCAGGGACCTCAAGACCGGGGACACCGCCGTAAAATACGGCGAGGACATCGGCAAGGTGATCGCGGACGTGGCCAAGGGCGCACATGTCCACACCCACAACGTCAAGACGAAGCGCTGGTAAGGAACCCCGAACATGACAAGCTATTCCAACATGACCGTGCGCGCCTACAAGCGTGAGAACGGCAGGGTCGGCGTGCGCAACCACGTCCTGATCCTGCCCGTGGACGACATCTCGAACGCCGCCTGCGAGGCCGTGGCCAACAACGTCAAGGGCACGCTCGCCATCCCCCATGCCTATGGCCGGTTGCAGTTCGGTGAGGATCTCGACGTCCATTTCCGCACCATCATCGGCACCGGCGCCAACCCCAACGTCGCCGCCGTGGTGGTGATCGGGATCGAGCCGGGCTGGACCAGGCGCATCGCCGACGGCATTCGCGAGACCGGTAAGCCGGTTGCCGAATTCTCCATCGAGCAGAAGGGTGATTTCGAGACGATCCGCGCCGCAAGCTGGAAGGCCAAGGAATTCGTCCACATCGCCACCGAGCAGCAGCGCGAGGAATGCTCGATCTCTGACCTCTGGGTGTCCACCAAGTGCGGCGAGAGCGACACGACCACCGGGCTCGGCTCCTGTCCCACGGTCGGCAACATGTACGACAAGCTCCTGCCAGAGGGCATCACCGGCTTCTTCGGAGAGACGTCGGAGATCACCGGCGCCGAGCACATCTGCCAGAAGCGCGCCATCAATGCAGAGGTCGGCGAACGCTGGTACAAGATGTGGAAGGCCTACCAGGACGACGTGATCTTCGCCCACCAGACCGACGACCTGTCCGACAGCCAGCCCACCAAGGGCAATATCGAGGGCGGTCTGACCACGATCGAGGAAAAGGCGCTGGGCAATCTGGAAAAGATCGGCCGCACGTCGCAGTTCATCGACATCCTGGAACCGGCGCAGGCGCCGGGCACGGGCAACGGTCTCTACTTCATGGACAGCTCCTCGGCGGCGGCCGAGTGCGTGACGCTGATGGCCGCTGGGGGGGCCGTGATCCACACCTTCCCCACCGGTCAGGGCAACGTGGTGGGCAACCCGATCGTGCCGGTCATCAAGATCACTGCCAATCCGCGCACCGTACGCACCATGGCCGAACATGTGGATCTGGACGTGTCCGGCATCCTGCGGCGCGAGCAGACCATAGACGAGGCCGGAGACGCGCTGATCGAGATGATCCTGCGCACGGCAAACGGGCGCAGCACAGCGGCGGAAGCGCTGGGGCACCGGGAGTTCTCGATGACCAAGCTATATCGCAGCGCCTGACCGGAACCGGAGCGGCCCCACCGCCGCTTCGCACGCGCACGTCGGCGCGCCGACGCGTCCGCGCGCCGCCCATTCGGCCGCGCGCGCCGCGACCTCACCGCCCGCCCGACCGCACCAGGAGTCCTGCCCGTGACCCTCAATGACGTCCTGCCGGGGACGCGCGCGCTCCTGCCCGGACTCCTCGTCGCGCTGCTGATCGCGCTTTCCAGCCAATTCATCTCGAACCAGTACGGCGCGCCGTCGATGCTGCTGGCATTGCTTTTCGGCATCGCGCTGAATTTCCTGTCGGCCGAGCCACGCACCGGACCGGGCATCGCCTGGGCATCGCGGACCCTGCTGCGCATCGGAGTGGCGCTGCTTGGTCTGCGCATCACGCTGGAGCTGGTGACCGACCTGGGGGCGGCCGTGATCGCCATGGTGATCGCCGGCGTGGTGGCGACCATCGGCTTCGGTCTTGCCGTCAGCCGGTCCTTCGGCTTCCGGCACCGGTTCGCCTTCCTGTCGTCCGGGGCCGTGGCGATCTGCGGCGCCTCCGCCGCGCTGGCCATTGCCGCAATCCTGCCCCAGGATGAGCGGTCGGAGGACCGGTTGGTCTTCACCGTCGTGGGTGTGACCGTCTTGTCGACCCTGGCCATGATCCTCTATCCGGTCATGCTGGGATGGCTCGAACTGGACGACCGGGCCGCCGGGATCTTCATCGGCGCGACGGTACACGACGTGGCGCAAGTGGTCGGCGCCGGCTATTCGATCTCGGTCGAGGCGGGAGACACAGCGACGTTCGTGAAGCTTTTGCGCGTGATCCTGCTGGCTCCGGTGGTGATGATCGCCACCGTCGTCATCCGCAGTTCCGCGTCCCGCGCCGACATTTCGGACGTCCGCCCGCCCCTGGTGCCGGTCTTCGTCATCGGCTTCGTCTGCCTGGCGGTCCTGTCGGCCCTGGGACTGATCCCGGCACCGGTCGTGGATCTGGGCGATACCCTGTCGCGCTGGTTCCTGCTGACCGCCATCGCAGCGGTCGGGCTGAAAACCGTGCCTGGCGACGTACTGAAAGTCGGCATGGGCGCCGCATTGCTGCTGTTGGCCGAGACCGTGTTTCTGGCCGTCTTCGTCGCCGCGGCGCTCGGCGTCGCGATCCGCGCATCCCTGATCCTTTAGGCGGCCGCTCGCCGTATCTTCGGGCGGGGCAGGTGGCGACAGGGCCGCAACGGCGGTGCCGGGAAAGTCTTTCCGGCAATCGAACGTCTGATGTTGCACGTGACCTGGTTCGGTGTTGTCATCGTCGCAACTGTGGCGCTTTGACGGCCGCAGGCGAACGATCCACTGGGAGGAGGACATGATGCTCAGGACTTTGACACGCGCGACGGCGCTGCTGCTGGCGGCGATCGCCCTGACGGCCGGCGCGGCGTTCGCGCAGGAAGAGACGGCGGCGCTCGACAGCCAGTACAGCGATGCCGACGGGGACCTCGTCGCCGACGCGCCGGAAGACGAGAGCGCGCTGCGCGATCCCGATACCCTGGTCTTCGCCTATACGCCGGTTGAGGATCCGGCGATCTATGAGGACATCTGGACACCGTTCATCAGCCACCTTGAGGAGGTGACCGGGAAGGACGTCCAGTTCTTCGCCGTGCAGTCCAATTCCGCCGAGGTCGAGGCGATGCGCTCCGGCCGCCTGCATATCGCGGGCTTCTCCACCGGTCCGACGCCGTTCGCCGTGAACCTCGCCGGCGCGGTGCCATTCGCGATCATGGGGGCAGACGACGGCCAGTTCGGCTATAAGCTGCAGGTCTATACCCAGGCAGACAGCGCCATTCAGGAGGTGGCCGACCTGGCGGGCAAGCGGGTGGCCCATACATCGCCCACGTCGAATTCCGGCAATCAGGCGCCCCGCGCGCTGTTCCCCGATCTGGGCGTCGTACCGGGTGAAGACTACGAAGTGACCTATTCGGGCAGCCACGACCAGTCGATGCTGGGTGTCGTTGCGGGCGACTACGACGCCGCGCCGGTGGCCTCGGAGGTGGTGGACCGCATGGCCGAGCGCGGTCTCTACGATCCCGGCGACGTGCGCATGATCTGGGAGAGCGAGCCGTTTCCGACGACCTCCTACGCCTATGCCCACGACCTGACGCCTGAGCTGAAGGAAAAGATTGAAGAGGCGTTCTTCAGCTTCGATTTCGAGGGCACGGCGCTGGGAGAGGAGTTCACCGGCGTCAGCAAGTTCATCCCGATCACCTACAAGGACCAGTGGAAGGTGATCCGCCAGATCCAGAAGGCCAACGGGGTCGAATACACGCCCCAGGGCCTGGCGGCAGAGTGATCCGCCAGAACCACGGGGCCGGCGCCGCGCGGGGCCGGCCCCATCGGAGAGCGAGCGGATGCTGACGATAACCGATCTGGTCAAGCGCTACGGCGGCGGAGATCCGGTCCTGAAAAACCTTGACCTGACCATCGAAGGCGAAAGCGTGGTGGCGATCATCGGGTCCTCCGGAGCCGGAAAATCGACGCTTCTGCGCTGCATCAACCGGCTGGTGGAGCCGACGTCGGGCAGCGTCGTGCTGAACGGCACGGAGCTGACCAAGCTGCGCGGCGCCAAGCTGCGCTCGGCCCGGCGCAAGATCGGCATGGTGTTCCAGGGCTTCAATCTGGTGGATCGCCTGACCGTGATGGAGAACGTCCAGTCCGGACGGCTGGGCTATATCTCGACCTGGGCCGCGATCATGCGCCGCTATCCCAAAGAGGACATCCGCCGCGCCTATCAATTGATGGAGCGCGTGGGCATCGCCCATTACGCCGACACCCGCGCCGACCAGCTTTCCGGCGGCGAGCGTCAGCGGGTCGGCGTGGTGCGCGCGCTGATGCAGGATCCCGACATTCTGCTGGCCGATGAACCGACCGCATCCCTTGATCCCAAGACCTCAGAGCAGATCATGGGCCTTCTGCGCGATCTGGCGGGAGAGTTGAAGCTGCCGGTCCTCATCAACATCCACAACGTGACCGAGGCAAAGGAATACACCGACCGGATCGTCGGTATGCGCTACGGGCGGATCATTTTCGACGACCTGCCGGGCAAGCTCGATCAGGAAGAAATGGACCGGATCTATTCGGGCAGCCCCCATGCCGACCGAAGCGGCGATTTGCAGGAGGCGTCATGAGCGACCATCCCGAAACCTGGAGCCGGCCGCCTTTCATCGCCAACCCCTGGTTGCGCTGGGCCGTCTATCTCGGGGTTCTGGCCTATGTCGTCTGGGTTCTGGCGACGATTCCGGTCGACTGGGCGCGGGTGGTCGAAGGCGTGGAGCGGGCGGGCCGGATATTCGGCGGGGCCATCCCGCCCAGCTTCGAACGCAGCGGCCTTTTGATCGACGGCTTTCTGGAAAGCATCAAGATCGCCGTACTCGCGACCGCCGGCGGGGTAGCCCTGTCGATCCCCATCGCCTTCATGGCCGCGCGCAACGTGGCCCCGATGCCGGTCTTCTACCTGGGTCGGGCCATCATCATCGTCGCGCGCAGCTTCCACCCCGTGATCGTGGCGATCATCTTCGTCAAGGCGGTGGGCTTCGGCCCGTTCGCGGGCGTGCTGACGCTGGTGGTCTATTCCGTCGGTTTCGTCGCCAAGATGCTGGCCGAACGCATCGAAGAGATCGACTTCGGTCAGGTCGAGGCCTTGCGCGCCGCTGGCGCCCCGTATTTCTCGACGCTGTTCTACGCGATCTTTCCGCAGATCATGCCGCGCCAGATCGGATTGACGATCTACCAGCTCGACTCGAACCTGCGCGCCTCTGCCGTGGTGGGAATCGTCGGGGCTGGCGGCATCGGCGCGACACTGGCCAACGCCTTCGGCCGCTACGACTACGATTTCGCCCTGGCCATCACCATCGTCATCGTCGCTGTCATCCTCGTCTCCGAAGGTGTCAGCGGCTACATCCGGAAGCGTCTGGCATGACCAGCATCGCCGAACAGTTCGGGCGTGAGGACTGGTCCCGCCATACGCCGAAACAGAAGGCCCGCCGCTTCGCCATCTTCGCCGTCTGCGCCGCCGTTATCGCCTGGGCGCTGACGTCGATCGAGGTCGTCTGGGCCTGGGTCTGGGATTCGCCCACGCAGATGGGCGATCTCTTCGGCCGAATGTATCCCCCCGACGTGTCCAACCTGGGCGCGATCCTGCGGATCCTGCTGGAGACGGTGAACATCGCCACCATCGCCACCGCCATCGCTGTCCTCATGTCGTTGCCGGTGGCCTATATTGCCGCGCAGAACACCACGCCGAACCGTGCGACGCTGTGGCTGGGGCGGCTGATCCTGGTCACATCCAGGTCGGTCAACACGATCATCTGGGCGCTGCTCTTCGTCGCCATCTTCGGACCGGGCGTGCTGGCGGGGATCGTGGCGATCATGTTCCGGTCCATCGGATTTATCGGGAAGCTGCTGGGCGAGGCCATCGAAGAGATCGACAAGCGCCCGGTCGAGGCGCTGGAGGCCACCGGCGCATCGCGCTTTCAGGTCATCGCCTACGCCATCGTGCCGCAGGTCATGCCGACCTTCTGGGCAGTGTCGATCCTGCGCTGGGACATCAACCTGCGCGAATCGACGGTTCTGGGTCTTGTCGGCGCCGGGGGGATCGGGATCATCCTGCAGGGTGCGATCGACACGTTCAACTGGCCCGAGGCGGCAACCGTCCTGATCGCGATCCTCGCGCTCGTGATCGTCGGAGAGATCGTCTCGGCCTTTCTGAGGCGCCGTATATTGTAGCCGGCCGGGAACCGCGAACCGCATCCGAGCCATTGCCCGGGGCGGCAGCGGTGGTTCGGCATGTCCCGACAGATCCTACGGGCGGAATACCCTGACAAGGCTTACACCGGCATCGGCCAGGTCCGCGAGCCGCGCCAGGATGTGTTCCGGCGCCAGGCGGGGCGACGCGCCCTCGGCCAGGGCGATGCGCTCCAGAAGGCGCATCAGCCGGCGCTGGTGAATGCCTAGCCTGGCCTGGATGGGATCGGCGACGATGCCGGCGAAGGTGGTTAGGACGGACGCGGCCATGGCCAGCGCCACGCCCGTCGCCATCACGAACCAGAGCGGCTGCGTCACGGGAAAGGTGCCGTACCAGACCTTTCCCAGCCTTGCCCCCAACGGGAAGTTCTCTACCGCGGAAGAATAGACCACATACCCCGAGACATTGGGGGCAAGAGAGACGATACCGGGCGTCGCGGACCCGAAAAGGGCAATTCCGGCCGCAAGCACGACCAGAGTCGTCGTGATCTCCGAGACGGCGGAGCGGACGCCGGCATAGTCCTCGATCAGCTTGCGGATCTTCGGATCGAGCTCCGCACCCTGAAGCAGATCCAACCTGATGCGTTCGGTAACCGCCCTGGAAACCGAAGTTGGCAGCAGAACCCGCCGCGCCCCCAGCCACGCCGCCGGACGGCGCAGGCCCACGGACCGGAAAAGAAGCGCTGCCAGCTTGGTCAGCAGGAAGACCGGCGCAAGGGCGACGTTGACCGGCGCGCGTAGAAGATCCCAGCCCAATGCCGCGCCATGCAGTTTCAGGGTTCCGGCAAGACGAAAATGCCGCCCCACGAAGTCATCGACCTTGGCGCGCAGGGTGCGGCGGGCATCGGGGACCAAAACCGCCGGATCCATGTTGCGGAATGCAGCCAAGCCGGCCTCCGGGTTCTTGGGCGGTCCAAGGGGCAGACGTCACCACCCGCCACGCGAATGCGCCGTCTGCTGTCGTCCGCGCTACCGTTCGCCTGGTCCCGTGTCGGAAAGGGCAGGTCCCAAACGCGCAAAGGGCTCCGCACGAACCACCGCGCGTTGAATATTGCAGCGCAAGCAGAATAGCAAGGCAGGAGCGGCGTGCTCCGGGGCCGCCTTGGATGCGCACCTTTCGACTGTACCCGAGCGGTCTCGAACGCGTCGAAACCCGAATGGCGCGGCTTTCAGGGCGCGTCGGCGGTTCGCATCGGCGATGCCCGCGCGCACCGCCGGAGTACGGCATCCGGACTGATGACCGCAGCGTGGCGATCCGCATGAACCCAAGCTTCGGCTGCGGCCGTGCTGTCGAAGAAGGAGACCGGCACTGCGGTCTCGAACATGGACGACGGCATGGCTGAGGTCGCAGTCACCGGATATAGCCTCTACGCACATGTAGAGGCAGCGAAATGACAATCGCGGCGGAAGCCATGTTCTTCTGAACCGGTGGCGCGGATACTCTCGGGCAAGCACTACGCCGTCCTGGCCATCCCGATGCATGGGGCGCGTCCATGAGGGCGGGTGCGGATCTCCATGACGCGCCAGGTCATCGCTGACGCGCGCCCCGGCGGCTGATCGTATCGACTCTGCTGGCCTGCGTACCTTCCCGCCATGTCGAAATCCGCGCCTGCGAGCTGCGCCGCACTCCTGACACCACCGATTGCATATGGAGTGAGAAATTCCAGGCCCTGAAACTTTCGGCGTGCGCTACGCGATGTATGGCGGCATCGCCACACCGTCCAAAACGGTGGCGGCCGGCGCGTTGCTGGGCCCGCCGATCGCCAGGGCGATCTACCGACACCGGTCGCCGGTCGGGATCTGGACAGTGCTGCGCAATTTCACCCGCGGGTCGGTGCTGATCGTGTTCGCATTGGCGCCGCCGGTGTCTTTCCATACATGCTGGCGTCGCTCCTTGTCGCCCGATACGGCTGCCGATCATCCTGTTGGCCGGATCCGAACTGGTTTGCCGTCATCCTGACGATCAACGTGCAGATCGGTCTGATCTCACCGCCGGTGGGGCTCCGACTTTCAGCCCGGGCCGACGGGGGTGTCTTTCGGCAACCTTTTGATCAGCAAGGCGTCCCGGACCTTGCAATCCCAGGCGCAGATTGCGGAAGATCGGCCATGAGCAATCCGCTTCACGACTATCTCTTTGCCCCCCATGAGGAGCGCACGGAGACCTTGCTGCACCTGCCCGGCGGTGACGTTCTTACCCATGCCGACTTTGCCGCGCGGGCGGCGAAGATGGCCGGTGCCCTGACCGATCACGGATTGCGCCCCGGCGACCGCCTTGCCTGCCAGATCCGAAAATCGGCGGATGCCCTGGCGCTCTATGCGGCCTCGGTACGGGCCGGTCTGGTGCTGGTGCCCCTCAACACGGCCTATACGGCGGCGGAGATCGCCTATTTCGTCAGCGACGCGCAGGCTGCGATGCTGATCTGCGACCCCGGCGATACCGAAGCGCTGGCCCCCGTCGCCGCCGCTGCGGATACCCGGCTGATGACCCTGGGTCCGGACGGATCCGGCGCCCTGGCAGAGGCCACCAGTTCGGCTGAACCGATAGCGCCGGTGGCACGCGCTGGGACCGACCTGGCCGCGTTTCTCTACACGTCGGGAACGACCGGACGCTCCAAGGGCGCCATGCTGAGCCAGGACAACCTGCTCTCCAATGCGCGGGCGCTGACCGATGCCTGGCGGTTCACCGCAGACGACGTGCTGATCCACGCGCTGCCGATCTTCCATACGCACGGTCTGTTCGTGGCGGTGAACATCACTCTGGCCGGCGGCGGGGCGATGATCTGGCTTCCGACCTTCCGGGCGGACACCGTGCTGGCGGCGATGCCGCTTGCGACAACCATGATGGGCGTGCCGACCTTCTACACGCGGCTTCTTGCCGAACCCGGCCTGACGCGGAACGCTACGGCGCATATGCGGCTCTTCGTGTCGGGCTCTGCGCCCATGCTGCCTGAGACGCACCGCCAATGGACCGACAGGACCGGATTTCGCATCCTGGAACGTTACGGCATGACAGAGACCAACATGATCGCGTCCAACCCCTATGATGGCGACAGGCGTCCGGGAACCGTCGGCCTGCCGCTTCCGGGGGTCGATCTGCGCATCTGTCAACCCGGAACGGCCGATCCGGTCCGAGAAGGAGAGACCGGAATGATCGAGGTCCGGGGACCGAACGTGTTCCGCGGATACTGGCGGATGCCTGAGAAGACGGCCGCAGAACTGCGCAAGGACGGCTGGTTCGTCACCGGCGATCTGGGGCGGCGGGACGCAGATGGCTATCTGTCCATCGTCGGGCGGGAAAAGGACCTGGTGATCTCGGGCGGGTTCAACATCTATCCTCAGGAAGTGGAAGAGGTGCTGAACGGGCTGCCGGGCGTCCTGGAGTCAGCGGTCGTCGGCGTCCCGCATGCAGATATGGGAGAGGGGCTCGTCGCGGTCGTCGTTCCGGACGGCGATACGCCCCCGGACCTGTCCGCCCTGCGCGATGCCGCGGCGGAACGGCTTGCCCGATTCAAGCAACCGCGGGTCTACGTCATCGCCGCGGAACTGCCCCGAAACACGATGGGCAAGGTCCAGAAGGCGGAATTGCGCAAGCGACATGCGAATGCCTTCTCGTCGTGATCGGCCGACGGCAGGGTCAACACGACGACGACCCAGCGGCGGGAGGGAGCAATGCGACATGATCCGAAGTCCGATGAAGGCGAATAGACAAGTGAACTGACCCGTTCGAACGATGGCTCTATCCGAATTGGCCCGCACCTATCGAAGCCAAGCCCTATAGTGTGGTTCTGTCGCAGTTTTGGTGTGTGTTGCGTGATGCGCCTAGATCCTCCATCTTCCTGGCATTCATGACCTCCTGCGCGCAAATCCTCGTGGCGACGGTCCTGAGCCTTGCGTGTCTGCCGGCCGTGGCCGAACCGAACCAGATCAGATTTCCGGATCTCTCGACCCTGGAGCCGTACCTCTCGATTGATCGCGGTCCCGTGATCGAGACGGCTCTGACCACGCGGGAGGCGATCGAGGCCGTCCAGAGCGGCCTGCCCATCCCCGACGGAACCCCCGTCGTACTGTCGTTCCGCAAGAACGGAACGCTGAGGCGCTACTTCGTGATGGAGAAAAGCGCAGAACAGACGCAGGACATTCCCGAAGAGCTGCGGGCAGGCGACTGGCGGTTCCAGTGGTTCCAGGCCGACGGCACCGTCAACACCGAAGCGGACCTTGCCACCTGCAGCGCCTGCCACCGCCAGCGGCGCGGCCGCGACTACCTCTACACGTTCCACGAGCTTCGAGAGGCCGAGTGATCGGCATGTTCAAGCCGTTCCGCCTTTTGCTGGATTGCGGCGCCGCGCTCTGCCTTCTGCTGGCGATGGCGTATTTCTGGCAGGGCAACATCGCGCATGAACTCTTCGGCACGGCCTTCGCGCTGGTGCTTATCTGGCACAATATCAACAACAGGGCCTGGTACAGATGGTTCGCGCGGGGCCGGCACGACCTGCGGCGCGTGGTCGGCGTGGTCCTCAACATCGCCCTTCTGCTCCTTGTCCTGACGCTTCTGGCAACAGGCCTGTCGATTTCGCGCGGGCTCTATGCCGACCTCCCTCTTCCCGGCAGGTTCGCCCTGCGAGAGCTGCACTGGTTCGTTGCTTGGTGGACCGTCGTGATCGCCGGCGCGCATGTCGGATTGCACTGGCCGCGGGTCCGCACCATCGCCTCCCTCAAGGCGAGCCGCCTTCTATGGATCCCGGGCGCGTTTTTGCTGATGGCCGGTCTGCAGGGCACGCTCGCTCTCGGACTGCCGGACTTTCTGACATTCCGCTATGGCGGGGACTTCTTGCAGATGGCGGCAGATCCGGCGGCATTCTTCCGGCGCCTTCTGGCGATGATCCTCGGCGCGGCTGTCGCCGTCCACGGACTTCTCGTGGCGGTCGAGATCAGCCGCGGCCGGCTTGAAAAACGCCATCCGTAGGTCCGCGTTACCTGGTTGGCCGGATCAGCCGGGGCCGATGGCACCGCCGCCGGACAGCGTCTCCGCAGTCGGCAGAAAGATGCGTCGGGCAAGCGGCCGACGCGTGTCCATTGCGCCGGAGCCCGGCCGTCACCCAGCACGGCTGGCCGAGGCGCGGCTGTCCCGGCGCCGCTGACCCGACACAGGCGGGTCCTCAACCCCGGTTTCCTGCAATGCCTCCAGCGCCCCGGGCCTGACCAGTCGCAGGATCCCACCGCCCAACAGGCCCAGCGCCGCCGTCATGCCGGCCGCCGCCGCCATGGTGCCGATCCTCTCCAACGCCAGACGATCCACGGAAGAGACGAGTGCAAGCACTTCCAGAACGGCGACGGTCACGAGGGCGGTGAAGACCGTGTAGTTGCGCGGCAACATCCGAAAGCCGAGCGCCAGGCTGATACCGCCGAGCGCCACCATGATCCAAGTCTGATCCGTCACGGCTGCGGCCAACAGCGCCAGGGCCGTGCCGATCACCGTCCCCACGCTGCGCTTCACGGTCCGGGAGAAGAGCTGCCCATGCGGCGGCAGCACCAGGATCACGAAGGTCAGCGGGAACCAGAACCCGTGCTCGCCGAAATAGCGGTTTCCGACCCAGACCGACACGGTCAGACCGATGGCCAGTGCTGCGCCGAAAACCATCGCATAGGGCTCACTCTCGCGGTCTTCCGCACCGCTGGAACACACCTCACCGAACAGCCAGACAACCGCGATCGCCCAAGCCATCGCCAGAAGAAAGACCAGGAACATGAGCGGCATCTGTCCGGTCCCAAGGATCGGCGACGTGAAGATCGGCCAGGTCAGCAAGCCCCGGATCGCCGGCTTGGCCAATCCGAAAGAGCCGCAGATCCCGACCATCGCGCCCAAAAGCGGGGCGACGATCAACGCCATGTCCGGCTGGCCGAGGCTGAGGAGTCCGGCCATCCCCATCACCAGCGTGACCAAGGTCGAAACCTTCAGTCCGCCATCCATTGCGGCAAGGCAAGCCGGCATGGCCGCCACGAACGCGATGGTGCCCGGCCGCCCCAGCACGCTGACCGCCACGACCGCCGGGACGACCATGGCCAGGATCATCATTCCGACCTTGCGCCAAGGCATCGGTGTGTCGCTCTCGAAGGACAGTCGTTTCAAAGTGGCAAGCATGCGCGGGATATAGCCCGCTGATCGGCGGGACGAGGGCGCCGCAAGGCTTGGTTCACCGCGCGCTCGGTCATGGCCTGTCTCTCGTGACTCATCCGGCGCGCAGAGTCACATGCGGGCAGGTTTTGTGCATGTCCACCAGGTCGAACCGGACTTTCGCAATCCCCCCGGGCCTGCACGAAGTTCCGCAAGGGCACTCCCTGGCGCCTGCCCCCTCGCTGCGTGACGGCGTTTGAGCGTCGGCCAGCGGCGCGCTGCCCTGTTAACCATGCTTGACCGATGCCCGCCGGGACGCCAGCGTGAAAAGACAAGCATGTCACAAACCTGTGACACTACCGGAAAGGAACAGGGATAATGGGACAGGAGACCTTCGTCGTCGCTTATGACGACGACACGAGCGATACCGCCGTGCTGGATTGCGCCATCGCACGCGCGTCCAAAGCCGGCGCAAAGCTCGTCATCATCCACGTGCTCGAATGGTCGCAATACAGCTTTCTGTCGAATGAAGAGCTGGCCGAACGCCACAAGCGCCGCACGGAAGAGCTGAGCCGCGCCGAAAGCCACGTGATCACGCCGGCGCTCGAACGCGCGAAAGCAGCCGGAGTCGAAGCCACGGGCATCGTCAAGCACGGTTCGGTCGCGGATCTTGTGGTCAAGGCAGCTGCGGCGGAAAAGGCCGAATTCATCTTTGTCGGGCGCTCGGGCAGCGGCGAAGCGCGAGCCAGGATCTTCGGATCCGTCCCCTTGGCCATCGCCCAGATCGCGACCGTTCCCACCGTCATCGTTCCCTGAGCCGGAGAGATTTCATGAGACTTCTACTGACCCTGTTCCTTCTGGCACTCGCCCATCCGGCGGCCGCCCAGGGGATCGACGAAACCATCAACAACATTTTCGCCGATTACACCGGCTGGTACGTCGGCCTGATCTTCGCGAACCTGCCGGGAACGAATTTCTCCTGGATCGCCCTCTGGCTGGTGGTGGGCGCGGTCGTCTTCACCGTCTATTTCGGCGCGATCCAGTTCTCGGGCTTCATGCATTCGATCCGGCTGGTCAAGGGCGACTACTCCGACCCCAACGACGCGGGCGAGGTCAGCCATTTCCAGGCCCTGGCCACAGCGCTTTCCGGCACCGTGGGTCTGGGCAACATCGCAGGCGTCGCGGTGGCCGTCGGCATCGGCGGCCCTGGCGCCACGTTCTGGATGGTCGTCGCGGGCCTCTTCGGAATGGCGACGAAATTCACCGAATGCTCTCTGGGCGTGAAATACCGCAACGAATACCCGGACGGCAGCGTGTCGGGCGGCCCGATGTACTACATGACGAAAGGCTTCCAGGAACGCGGCCTGCCGGGCGGCAAGCTGTTCGCCATCGTCTTCAGCGTCTTTACGATTCTGGGCGCGCTCGGCGGCGGCAACATGTTCCAGGCCAACCAGGCCCATGCGCAGCTTTCGGGCGTGTTGGGCGGCTATCCGGGCTGGATCACCGGGGTAATCCTGGCCGGGGTCGTCTTTATCGTGATCGTGGGCGGGATCAGGTCGATCGCGCGGGTGACCGAGAAGGTCGTGCCGTTCATGGGCATCTTCTACGTCCTCGTGTCGCTGGCTATCCTGTTCAAGAACTACGACGAGATCTTCTGGGCATTCGGTCAGATCTTCGAGGGAGCCTTCACCGGACTCGGTGTCGCAGGCGGCTTTACCGGCGCGTTGATCCAGGGGTTCCGGCGCGCGGCCTTCTCGAACGAAGCAGGGATCGGTTCGGCGGCAATCGCGCACTCGGCCGTCCGCACCAAGGAGCCGGTGACAGAAGGCTACGTCGCCCTGCTGGAGCCGTTCATCGACACGGTGGTGATCTGCACGATGACCGCGCTCGTTATCGTTATCACCGGCGTTTTGAACCAGGATCCTGAGACCGGCCTGTATATCTGGAACGCAGAGGCAGGGCGCATCGCGACCGACGCCGGCGTGCAGGGTGTCGAGCTCACGTCCGCGGCCTATGCGGCATCGTTTTCATGGTTCCCGCCGCTCCTTGCCATTTCGGTGGTGCTCTTTGCCTTCTCGACGATGCTGTCGTGGAGCTACTACGGCATGAAGGCGACCACTTACCTTTTTGGTGAGGGAAAGGTGCAGGAGTTCACATTCAAGACGATTTTCTGCCTCTTCATCGTGATCGGTTCGGCTGCAAGCCTCGGTCCCGTCATCGACTTCTCGGATGCCATGCTCTTTTCCATGGCGATCGTGAACATCATCGCGCTTTACCTGCTGATGCCGATCGTGAAGCGGGAACTCACCAGCTATCAGCGTCGACTGCGCTCGGGCGAGATCAAGAAGTACGAGTGAGGCGCGGCGCGGACGTCCATAGAAAATCCGTGCCCTTCGAACATCGGAAAAGGGCCCCGCGGGGCCCTTTCCTTCTTCTCAGTAGCGGTAGTGTTCGGGCTTGAACGGGCCGTCCGGCGTCACGCCGATATAGGCCGCCTGTTCGGGGTCGAGCTTGGTCAGTCGCGCGCCGACCTTCTCCAGGTGCAGGGCCGCGACCTTCTCGTCCAGATGCTTGGGCAGGATGTAGACATCGTTGCCGTACTCACCGCCATTCTTCCACAGCTCGATCTGGGCCAGGACCTGGTTGGTAAAGGACGCCGACATCACGAAGGACGGATGTCCCGTCGCGTTGCCCAGGTTCAAGAGCCGCCCCTGGGACAGCAGGATGATCCGATTGCCCGAAGGCATCTCGATCATGTCCACCTGGTCCTTGATATTGGTCCACTTGTGGTTCTTCAGACTTGCGACCTGTATCTCATTGTCGAAATGGCCGATGTTGCCGACGATCGCCATGTCCTTCATCTCGCGCATATGTTCGATGCGGATGACATCGCGGTTGCCCGTGGTGGTGATGAAGATGTCGGCGCTGGCGACGACATCTTCCAGCAGCACGACCTCGAATCCGTCCATGGCGGCCTGGAGCGCACAGATCGGATCGACTTCCGTCACCTTGACCCGCGCGCCGGCGCCGCGCAGCGATGCGGCAGAGCCCTTGCCCACGTCGCCGTAGCCGCAGACCAGCGCGACCTTGCCGGCCATCATCGTATCGGTGGCACGCCGGATCCCGTCCACCAGCGACTCCTTGCAGCCGTACTTGTTGTCGAACTTGGACTTGGTGACGCTGTCGTTGACGTTGATCGCGGGAAAAGGCAGCTGACCCTTTTTCTTCAGCTCGTACAGGCGGTGGACGCCCGTCGTGGTCTCTTCCGACACGCCCTTGATCGCATCGCGGGTCTTGGTGAACCAGCCGGGGGTCTCTTCCATCCGCTTGCGGATCTGGGCGAAGACCGCCTCTTCTTCCTCGGACTGAGGCACCTCGATCAGGTCGGTCTCGCCGGCCTCGACGCGGGCCCCCAGAAGAACGTAGAGTGTCGCATCGCCCCCGTCGTCGAGGATCATGTTCGCGCCGTCGGCGAACTGGAACGACCTGTCCAAATAATCCCAGTGCTCCACGAGCGTCTGACCCTTCACCGCGAACACCGGCACGCCGCTTTCGGCGATGGCCGCCGCGGCATGGTCCTGGGTCGAGAAGATGTTGCACGACGCCCAGCGCACATCGGCACCCAGGGCGGTCAGCGTCTCGATCAGGACGGCGGTCTGAATGGTCATGTGGAGGCTGCCCACGATGCGCGCACCCGCCAGCGGCCTGGTTGCGCCAAACTCACTGCGCAACGCCATGAGGCCCGGCATTTCCGTCTCTGCGATGTCCAACTCCTTGCGCCCGTAGGCCGCAAGCGCGATATCCTTGACGACGTAGTCCTTGGCCATTGTCCGTCTCTCCGCTAGCGTATGCAAATGCGCTCGCGACGTAGCAGCGCATGGACCGGCAGGCAACGAGGATCGGCGCCCCGCTGCAAACGCATCGGCGGCAGGACGACGGAGCTGAACGGATGGGCGGGAACGCAGATCCCAACGAGGCATTGCGGATCGCACGACAAGGCGGCGAGCGCGGCCACCTGGTCCGCTTGCAGTCCCCTGGCGATCCCGGTGCCGGTGCTGCCTGCGGCGCACGCAAGTTCACGCAACCGATGGGCGCCCGGAGGGCCTGAGGGCATGGCGCGGCCGAAACGGGCGTGGCAGCGCATGCTGTCTGGGCGCAGGCTCGACCTGCTGGACCCCACGCCCATGGATATCGAGATCGAGGACATCGCCCACGGTCTGGCGTTCGTCGCGCGCTGGAACGGGCAGACCCGCGGGGATTTCGCCTATTCAGTCGCCGAACACTCTTTGCTGGTTGAGTCCATCTTCACCCGATCGGCCACGCGGCCTGAGCCGCGATGGCAGCTGGCCGCCCTGCTTCATGATGCACCGGAGTACGTCATCGGGGACATGATTTCCCCGGTGAAGGCGGCAGTCGGGGCCGAATACGGAACCCTGGACGACCGGCTGACAGCGGCGATTCATCAAAGGTTCGGCCTGCCGGCGACACTGCCCCTGAAGGTGAAGCGGCAAATCAAGGCGGCGGACCGGGTTTCGGCCTGGATGGAGGCGGTGCAGATCGCAGGCTTCGCCGAACCGGAGGCCACGCGTTTCTTCGGGCGGCCGTCGAACGGGCTCATGCAGGGGCTCGACATCGTGCTGCGTCCGCCGCGGGAGGTCCGCGCGGCCTTCACCGCGCGGCACCGGGAGCTTCTGGATCAGGCCTAGCGGCGGTCCGTCACCGCGAAGATGCTCAAAGGGCGGCGGGGACGCAGCCGGCGCCGCTCGACAAGGGGGGATTCCGCGCGGTTCTGACCCGTGGCGGTCAGGAATGTGGCGGCGAAGATGCTGAACATAAGGACTCTCCTTTGCGAGACGGCTGGACAGACCGGTTCGTAAGTCTCGCTTTCTTCGAACCGTGTCTTATGCTCAGGGAGTAGTCCGCCTGCGCCGACGGCGCGAGTCAGGAAGTCTTCAGACCTGTTAGATGAGGTGACAATGGACTGGGCCGGCGTTCCGTCCCTGCAAGCCCTGCGGGCGTTCGAGTCGGCGGTTCGGCACGGCTCGCTGTCTGCCGCAGCGCGGGAACTCAACGTCACCCATCCCGCCATCGCCCAGCATGTCCGCAAGCTCGAAAGCCATTTCCGTTGCCCGCTCCTGCTGCGCGACGGACAGTCCATGCGCCCCACACCAGAGGGCCGGAGCCTGGCGGCCGCCCTTACCGACGGGTTCTCGACCATCGCCGCCGCCGCGCGCGATCTGGAGGACCGCGATGCGGCGCGGCCGCTTCGGCTATCGCTGACCCCGTCTTTCGCCGCGAACTGGCTCATGCCCCGGATCGGGGACTTCTGGGCGCGCCATCCGGGGATCGAGCTGGAGCTGGTGCCCTCTCCCGAGATGGTCGATCTCAGGGTGCAGAACTTCGACTTGGCGGTGCGCTACGGACGCGGGCCCTGGTCCGGCGTTCACTCCGAACGGCTGATGGCCGCGGGCCACGCGGTCGTCGCATCTCCCGCACTCGTGCCCGGACCGGTCGCCAGCCTGGCCGAACTCGCCCATCTGGAATGGTTCACCGAAGCCAACAATACCGAAGATCTTCTCTGGGCCGAGCAGTGCGGCCTGCCGGTGGCGACCGTGCGGCTTCGGAGCATGCCGACCATCACCATGGTTCTGGAGATCATCCGCACCGGTCACGGGGTCGGCATCCTGCCTCGTGTCATAGCGGAGGCGGACATCGCCCGCGGCGGTCTGCACGTGGTGCTGGAGGAGGGCCGGACCGCCCTGGCCTATCATCTGGTCACGCGGCAGGATCGCCTGTCGCCGGACCTGCGGACCCTGACGCGCTGGCTCAGGCGGCAGGCGGAATGAGCGGGCCGATCAGCGCGGGCTGCGCTTGGCCAGGATACGCTGTAGCGTCCTGCGGTGCATCGACAGCCGCCGGGCAGTTTCCGACACATTGCGGTCGCATTGCTCGTAGATGCGCTGGATATGCTCCCAGCGCACCCGATCGGCGGACATCGGGTTCTCCGGCGGCGGGGGCAGGTCGTCGCCGGTCGCCAGCAGCGCCGCGGTGATCTGGTTCGCATCGGCCGGCTTGGCAAGATAGTCGGTCGCGCCGATCTTCACGGCGGCGACCGCCGTGGCGATGGCGCCGTAGCCGGTCAGAACCACCACCCGCGCATCGGCCCGCTTCTCGCGGATCGCTTCGACCACATCAAGTCCGTTGCCGTCCTCCAGCCGCAGATCGACCACCGCATAGGCCGGCGGGTTGCGCAACGCCATGGTGCGACCCGCGGCAACGCTTTCCGCCGTCTGGACCGTGAACCCGCGCTTTTCCATTGCGCGGGCAAGGCGCTTCACGAAGGCTTCATCGTCATCGACCAGCAGAAGGGACGTGTCCGGCCCGATCTCCTTGCTTGCTGCGTTCTCCATGCCGTCTCCCGGAGGTTCTCTCCAACGGATAGCTAGGCGACGGTCCCGCCGCGTCAATCGTGCCCGCATACACGCCTTGTCGGAGGACGGAGCGGCACACCCCCGCCCGGCAGCGGCAGTCCGACTGCCGGTCACCGCGCACCGGCGTGGCAAAGGCGGCATCCGGCAGCATCGGGGCGACAATCGTCCGATCCCTGCCGCAGACTTCGCGTTGTGCCGGATCATGGCCGGATGCGCGCGCCGGCCCTGTAAGGCAAGGCCGACGTCGCGGTGGAGTCGGTCCGATGACCGTAATCTTTGCCCTCCCCATGACCGGCCGGACCGGGACCGAGACGCGGCATACCCGGCGGACAATAGGGGACCACACACGCCGCATTGATCCAGCCCCCGGTGCCGCATTACAAGCCGGAGCCATGGCCAATCCGCATTTTCTGCCCGCCACGGATGCGCTCGACCCGCGCCATGCATTCGACCGGCGTGCGAATTGGGTCCGGATGCGTACGCTGGTCCTGCTGCGCTGGATCGCCATCTCCGGTCAGATCGTGGCTGTCATCGTCGGGCGCTCCACCTTCTCTCTGCAGTTCGAAATCGGGCTGATCTACGCCACCATCGGCGCCGCGATCATCACCAACCTGATGGCGGTGCTGATCTTTCCGCAAAACAAGCGCCTGTCGGAGACCGAGCTTCTGGCCGCGCTGATCCTCGACATGGTGCAGCTGAGCCTTCTGCTTGCGCTGACGGGGGGCCTCAACAACCCATTCGCCCTGCTGATCTTGGCACAGGTTGCGATTTCGGCCACCGCACTGGGACGCAACAGCACGATCGTCGTCTGCGCGATCGCGGTCGGGCTGATCACGACGCTGCTGTTCTTCCACCTTCCGCTAGAGGATGTCGAAGGCCGGATACTCCAGCTTCCACCGCTATTCCTTGCGGGGTTCTGGGCCGCCATCGTGATCGGTATCGTGTTTCAAGCTGCCTATGCGCGGCGGGTGATTTCCGAAGTTTCCACCATGTCGGATGCCTTGGCAGCGACCCAGATGGCGCTGGCGCGCGAACAGAAATTGACCGATCTGGGCGGTGTGGTGGCCGCGGCGGCCCACGAACTCGGCACGCCGCTTTCGACCATTGCCCTGGTGGCAGGTGAGATGATCGACGAGGCAGAAACCGACACCCTGCGTGATGATGCCGTGTTGATCCGCGCCCAGGCCGACCGGTGCCGCGAGATCCTGCGCAGCATGGGGCAAGCGGGGAACCAGGATCGCCACATCCGGATCGCCCCGGTTTCATCAGTGATCGAGGAAGCGGCCGAGCCCCATCGGGGCCGGGGCATCGACCTGGTGTTCGACTGCCGGGCAGAGGCCGGCTCCGACGCAAGTCAGCCCAGTATCGAACGCCGACCGGAGATCGTGCACGGCGCGCGCAACCTGATCCAGAACGCAGTCGATTTCGCGCAGGTGCGGGTCTGGGTGGACATCCGCTGGAGCGACACGGTCGTTGCGCTCAGGATTTCCGACGACGGCCCCGGTTTCCCGCCGGAGGCGTTGCCCTTCTTGGGCGATCCGTTCCTGCGCCACCGAAAGGACGGCACGCACCCCGACAGCCGGCCGGGATATGAAGGGCTAGGCCTGGGACTCTTCATTGCCAAGACGCTGCTGGAGCGATCCGGCGCCGAGATCACTTTCGCGAACGCCCGCGACGGGTTCGGCCACGCCATTCCGGATACCGCGCGGTCGGGGGCCATCGCCTCGGCGGTCTGGCCGCGTGAAACCCTGGCGGTCGCGGCGGACCGGAGTCCGCTGGGCCCAAACCTCCCGACCCGCTGATCGCAGCACGCAAGCGCGAATTAACACCCCATTAAGCTTAGTATGCGAATCCCTAGAAGAAAAACGCATGGGGGACGGATGTGTTGCTGATGGATGCTCTCATGCTCGGCCTTGTGCCGGGCCTCGTTTCCGTGTCCGCCGGCCTTGCGGCGGCGGCGTGGCTGATGCGGCCCCTGGGGCGTGTGCGTTTGATCGGGGAGCCGCTGCCCGCCACGACCTTCGTACTGGACGAGGGTGCGATCCTGGACGCCACCGAACCCGCCCGTGAGATTCTCGACCGTCTGGGACAGGATGGACGCTCTGCCGACAGGCTCGTGCAGTGGCTGTCGGACCGCTTTCCCGAACTTCCCCGTGCGCTCAGCTTCCTTGCCGAGCGGGGCGACCGCACGCTGGCGGCGCGTGACGGGATCGGCCGGCTGTCTCTCAGGCTCGACGGCGACCGTATCCGCTTGACGCTGAGCGAGGACCCGCACCTGCGGGTAGAGCTGGACCGCGCCTGCCACGAGGCCGCGCAGCAGGAGCTCGACAGCTTGCGGCGGATGGGGGACAGCATGCCGCACGCGATCTGGCGGCAGGACGAAACCGGACGCATCAACTGGGTCAACAACGCCTATCTGGAGCAGCTTCGGACCGTCACCCGGGCAGAGCCGACATGGCCCCCCGCGCCGCTATTCCTGGATCTGGATCTTGCGGCCGGCGAAACCCGCCGCGTGCAACTCGACCAGAACTGGTTCGATTGCACCGCGGTGCAGATGGAAGGCGGACTCATGGTCTCGGCGGTGCCGGCGGATGCGCTGGTTGCGGCGGAGACCTCGCTTGCGACGTTCAAATCCACCATGTCCCACACGTTCGCGCATCTGACCGTGGGTCTGGCGATCTTCGACCGCCACCGCCGGTTGACGATCTTCAATCCCGCTTTGACCGATCTCACGCGCCTGCCCATCGACATGCTCATCGCCCGCCCCACGGTCGAGAGTTTCCTAGACGCGCTGCGGTCGCGACAGATGATCCCCGAGCCGCGCGATTACGCATCCTGGCGCGACAAGGTGATGGACGTGGAGCGCACCGCCCAGAACGGCACCTACTGCGAGCTATGGCATCTGCCCGGGTCGCACACCTACCGGATCACCGGGCGGCCGCAACCCGACGGCGCCTTCGCCCTTCTGATGGAGGACATCAGCGCCGAGATCGGCCTGACCCGGCGCTTCCGCAGCGAGATCGAGACCGGCCGCGCCACGCTCGACGCCCTGCCCGACGCCGTTGCCGTCTTCGACACGGCGGGTACGCTGACCCTGACCAACGGGGCCTATGACCTGCTCTGGGGGGTCGAGACGGCCGACAGCGTGAGCCAGCTATCGCTCCGCGACGCGCTGGAAAGCTGGCGCAGCCGGTGCGAACCGGATCCCATCTGGGCGGACATGGCCACGCGGCTGGGCAGCAACGGCGTCAATCCCGACGGGCTGGACCTGCGGCTGGACGACGGCCGCCGAATTTCGCTTTGCGCCACGACGCTGCGGACCGGCGCGCTTCTGGTTCGCTTCCGTGCGCAGGAGGCGAAAGTGAGCGCACTGATGCCGACCCGTGCCCATCAGCTGATAGAGACCCGGCTCAAGGCGTAATCGGCTTGATGGCCGACCGCGGCGGCGTCATCCTGCGGCCATGGCCTCGATGACGCTTTACCTGCCGGATCCCGATGCCACGGATCGCCTGGCCACGGCGCTGGCGCCGCTTTTGCGTGCCGGCGACGCAGTGTTGCTGTCCGGCGATCTGGGGGCGGGCAAAAGCCACCTTGCACGCCGGATCATCCAATCCCGCCAAGCCCCCCATGGCCGGGTCGAGGACGTGCCGTCACCCACCTACACGCTCGTCCAGACCTATGAGGCGGACGGGGTCGAGATGATCCACGCCGATCTCTACCGTCTGGCGGATCCGTCGGAACTGGCCGAACTGGGGCTGGACGACGCCCTGGGACAGGCGATCGCGCTGATCGAATGGCCCGACCGGCTGGACATCTCCCCCGCTCTGGCGCTCGACGTCACCCTCACGCCAGAGGGTGAGGGACGGCGGATCACCATCGCGGGCCCAGATGCGGCCTGGGCCGAGCGCCTGTCCCGGTTGAAAGGGGCTCTGGGTGGCTGAGATGATCGCCGGACCGGCGGGCGATGCCTGGGCCGATGCCGTGCGGACGCCGCTGGCCGGCGATGCCTCCGCCCGGCGCTACACGCGGCTCAGCCGACCTGGGGCCACCGCCGTACTGATGGAGGATCCCGCGGGCGACATCGCGCCATTCCTGCGCGCCGCCCACCATCTTTACGGCCTTGGCCTGTCGGTCCCGGAGATCCTTGCCAGCGACACACGGCGCGGCCTGATCCTCATGGAGGACCTGGGCGATGCGATCTTCGCGCGCCGCATCGCCGCCGATCCGGCGCGCGAGGTGCCGCTGATGGCCGCCGCGACCGACCTGCTGGCGACGCTCCATGCCCAACCCGCACCGGACTGGGCTTCGCCCTACGGGCCGGAAGAGATGGCCGCGTTCCTCGCCCCGCTTTGGGAGCATCACGTTGCCGACCCGGACCCCGCGGCCGTCGTCGACCTGACCGCGACCCTGACCGATCTGCTTTTCGCCCATGCGCGGCAAACCGACGTGCTGCTGCACCGTGACTACCACGCAGAGAACCTCGTCTGGCTTCCCGAACGGCAGGGCATCGCCCGGGTGGGGCTTCTCGACTTTCAGGACGCGCTGGCCGGGCACCGGGCCTATGACCTCGCCTCGCTTCTGCAGGACGCGCGCAGGGACGTGTCGCCGGAGGTGGAGGCCGCGATGATCGCGCGCTATACCGCCGCCACGGGACAGGAGCCGGACGCCTTCCGGACGGCCTATGCGCTCCAGTCGCTGCAGCGGCACCTGCGGATTCTGGGCATCTTCTCCCGTCTCGCCGCGACGCGCGGCAAGCCTGGCTATCTGAACCTTGTCCCGCGCGTCCGCGCGCTCATCCGGCGCTGCCTGGCCGATCCGGCGACCCGACCGCTTCACGCGCCCCTGCGCGCGCTGGGGGTGGCCGGGTGACCCGCCCGCTGATGATCTTCGCCGCCGGACGCGGCACGCGCATGGGCGCGCTGACAAGGGACCGGCCGAAACCGATGGTCGAGGTCGCGGGTCGCCCGCTCTTCGACCACGCGCTGGACCTGGGCCGCGCGGCGGGCGCCGCGCCGATCGTCGCCAACATCCATCATCTGCGCGACCGGATAGAGCCGCATCTGATCGCCCGGTCGGTCGTCGTGTCCGCAGAGACCGACGCGCTGCTCGATACCGGCGGCGGGCTGCGCCACGCGCTGCCGATGCTGGGCGGCGGCCCTGTCTATACGCTGAACTCGGACGCCGTCTGGACCGGGCCGAACCCGCTTTGCGCGCTCGACGGCGCCTGGACGGGCGGAATCGGCGCACTCCTGATGCTGGTGCCGCTGTCCCGCGCCCTGGGGCGCGCTGGGGGCGGAGATTTCGCCATCGATGCCATGGGCCGGCTCAGCCGCGGCGGGGATCTGGTCTATACGGGTGCGCAGATCATCGACCCCGACACGCTGGCCCCGCACCCCGCGCCGGTCTTTTCCCTGTCGGAAGTCTGGACCCGCCTTGCCGCGGCGGACCAGCTTCGAGGCATCGTCCATCCCGGCCACTGGGCCGATGTGGGCCGCCCGGAGGGCGTCGCCATCGCCGAGGATCTTCTTTCCCGTGTTTGAGGCCCAGCCCACGCCGCGCGTCTTCGGCCTGCCGCCCGGCGCCGACTTTCCCGCCGAACTCATCCGAGGCCTTGAATCGCGCCTGGGCGACGCGCCGCCAGAGGACTGGGCGCGGGTCGAGATCTTCGTGAACACGGCACGGATGCAGCGCCGCCTGACGGCGCTCTTCGCGGCCGGCCCACCGCGACTTCTGCCGCGCATCCGCCTGTTGACCCGGCTGGCGGCGGACCCGCTTCTGACGGACCTGCCCCCGCCCGAACCCGCCCTGCGCCGCAGGCTGGCCCTGGCCCAGCTTGTCCGCCGCATGATCCAGGCGGACCCGACGCTGGCCCCGGTCAGCGCGGTCCATGACCTGGCAGGCAGCCTGGCGCAACTTTTTGACGAAATGGGGGCTGAAGGCGTCTCGCCCGATGTCCTGGAGCGGCTGGACGTCGCAAACCACTCCAGCCATTGGCAGCGCGCGCTGCGATTTCTGACGATCGTGCGGGAATTCCTGAGAGAAGATACCCTGCCCGGCGCGGACGCGCGGCTCAGGCTGGCGGCAGAGACCCTGGCCGCCCGCTGGGCGCTGTCGCCGCCCGCGCATCCGGTAATCGTGGCCGGTTCGACCGGCTCCCGCGGGCCGGTGGCGCTGCTGATGGAGGCGGTGGCCCGCCTGCCCCAGGGCGCCGTGGTCCTGCCGGGCGTCGATTTCGCGATGCCCGCCGCGATCTGGAACCGGCTGTCCGATCCGATGAGTTCGGAGGATCATCCTCAGTACCGCTTCGCCCGGCTGGCCCGCGCGCTGGACATGGAACCGGCCGCGATTTCGCGGTGGAGCGACTGCGTGCCGGTTCCGGCGCGCAACGCCCTGGTTTCGATGGCGCTGCGGCCTGCCCCGGTCACCGACCAGTGGATGCGAGAGGGCCCGTCGCTGGGCGACATGCGCCGCGCCACAACGAACATGACGCTGATCGAGGCCGCGGACCCGGCGGAAGAGGCAGAGGCCATCGCCATGCGGCTGCGTGGCGCGGTGGATGCGGACCGGATCGCCGCGCTCATCACGCCGGACCGGGGGTTGACGCGGCGGGTGCAGGCGGCGCTCGACCGCTGGGACATCGTGGCCGATGACAGTGCGGGGCTGCCGCTGCACCTGACCGCGCCGGGACGGCTGCTGCGCCAGACGGCCGCGCTGATCGGGACGCGTCCCGACCCGGAAGCGCTGCTGGCGCTTCTGAAGCACCCCCTCACCGGAACCGGGGGCGACCGGCGCGCGCATCTTCTGCGAAGCCGGACGCTGGATCTGTGGTTGCGCAAGGAAGGCGCGCCGGAGCTGTCGGGCGCGGATCTGCGGCGCTGGGCGGCGCGGGACCGCGCGCGCGGCGGCGACGCAGGATGGGCGGAGGCGCTGGCCGCATCTCTCGACCGGCTGGCCGCCATGGGCGCGGCGGAGACCGCCGCGCTGGTCGCCGGGCACCTCGCCGAGACCGAGAGACTGGCCCCCGATCTCTGGCAGGAGGCGCCGGGCCGCACGGCGCAGGAGGCGATGCGGGCGCTTGCCGACGCTGCCGGTGCCGCAGGGGCGATGACGCCGTCGGAGTACCGCATCCTGATCGACGCGCATCTGTCCGGCCAAGAGGTCCGCCGCCCGGACGCGGGCCGTCCGGACGTGATGATCTGGGGCACGCTGGAGGCACGTGTGCAAGGCGCCGACCTGGTGATCCTTGCCGGTTTGTCCGAAGGCACCTGGCCTGAGGCGCCGGCGCCCGATCCCTGGCTCAACCGGTCCATGCGGCAGGCGGCGGGCCTGCTGCTGCCGGAACGGCGGATCGGGCTTTCGGCCCATGACTTCCAGCAGGCCATCGCCGCCCCTGAGGTGGTGCTCAGCCGGTCCGCGCGGGACGCGGAGGCGGAAACGGTGATGTCGCGCTGGCTGAACCGGCTGACCAACCTTCTGGCCGGACTCACCGGCTCCGACGGGCCTGCGGCGCTGGAGGAGATGCGCGACCGGGGCCGCGTCTGGATCGACGCCGCCCGCGCCGCGACGACCCGTGTCGTCCCGGGCACCCCCGCCCGACGGCCTGCCCCGCGCCCGCCGCTGGCGACACGCCCCGCAGAGCTGTCGGTCACAGAGCTGGAGCGGCTGAGTCGCGACCCCTACGCCATCTACGCGCGCCGCGTCCTGGGCCTGCGCGCGCTGCAGCCCCCGCGCCCCACCGCCGACGCGCCCCTGCGCGGCACGGTTTTTCACGCGGTGATGGAGCGCGCGATCCACGAGATCCCGGACCCCGCGGACCCAGGTGCCCGTGCCGCATTCCTGACCATCGCCGACGACGTGCTGGCCGAAGTGCCCTGGCGGACGACGCGCCTGCAATGGCAGGTTCAGCTTGCGGCGGTGGCCGACTGGGTGCTGGCCGGAGAGGTGCGCCGGCGATCGGATGCGGCACCGCTTGTCCAGGAATGTTCCGGCCGGTACGAGGTACCGGGCCTGCGGGGCTTCGTCCTGACGGGAAAGGCGGACCGGATCGACCGGCGGGACGACGGGCGGCTGGTGATCTACGACTACAAGACCGGCATGCCGCCCAGCCTGAAGGTCATGCGCCACTACGACCGGCAACTTTTGCTTGAGGCGATCATGGCAGAGGCCGGTGCCTTCGACGGCGCCCCCGCCGCCCCGGTCGCCGCGATCTGCCATATCGGGCTTGGCCGCACCCGCAAGGACACGCCCCATCCGCTCCGCGATCCGGGCGGAGAGGACTTTCTGGATCCCGCCGTCACCCTGGCCCAATTGCAGGCGCTCATCGGCAGCTACCGCACCCGGGGCCAGGGCTACGTCTCTCGGCGCGCCATGCAGCGGATGGGGTACGCCTACGACTACGACCACCTGGCCCGTTACGGCGAATGGACCGACGCGGATGCCGCCGACCCCGGAGATGTCGGATGAACGACGCATCCCGCCGCCAGATCGAGGCCGCGCGGCCGGACCGCTCCACCTGGCTGTCGGCGAACGCCGGATCCGGCAAGACGCGGGTGCTGACCGACCGGGTCGCCCGGCTGCTGCTGAAGGGAACGCCGCCGCAGAACATCCTTTGCCTGACCTACACCAAGGCCGCGGCGAGCGAGATGCAGAACCGTTTGTTCAAGCGCCTGGGCGTCTGGGCCATGATGCCGGACGACCCCTTGCGCACCGCCCTGTCGGACCTGGGAGAGCCGGCACTGGGGGACGCGGATCTGGCCGCCGCCCGCCGCCTTTTCGCGCTGGCCATAGAGACGCCCGGCGGATTGCGGATCCAGACCATCCATTCGTTCTGCGCGGCGCTGTTGCGGCGGTTCCCGCTGGAGGCCGGCGTATCGCCCGACTTCGCCGAGATGGACGACCGGACCGCGGCGCAGCTTCGCGCGGATTGCCTGGAGGCGCTGGCCGAGACCGCGCCGGAGGCGGTCCGCGATGCCGCGCGGCTCAGCAACGGACCGCTGGAAGAGCTTGCCCAGACCGTCGCCGCGTCCCGGGACCGCTTCGCTGCGGTGACGGAGGCCGATCTGCGTCGCGTGCTGGATCTGCCGGACGGGCTGGAACGGGACGATCTGGCGGCCCGCGTGTTCCTGGGCGGCGAGGATGCGCTCTTTGCCAGGCTGGCCGGGGCCATGGGACAGGGATCGGTCAACGACCAGAAGGACGCGGGCCGGTTCGCAGGGCTTGTCCCGCCCTGGACCGCAAGCACGCTGGAGATCCTGGAGGGCTGTCTGCTCACCGGCGCCGGAGCCAGATCGCCCTACACCGCCAAGATCGACGCCTACCCGACCAGGGCCACCCGCGCGGCCCTGGGCGGTGACTGCGCCGCGCTGAACGATCTGATGCGCAGGGTAGAGGACGCCAGGACGGCCCGGCTGGCGCTGACCACCCTGGAGCGGTCGCTGGCGCTCAACCGCTTCGCGGTCCCATGGCTGGCGCTCTACCGGACGCGGAAGGAAGCGCTCGGATGGCTCGACTTCGATGACCTGATCCTGGGCGCGCGGCACCTCCTGACACGGCCGGAGGTGGCGGAGTGGGTGCTCTATCGCCTCGATGGCGGGATCGACCATATCCTTGTGGATGAGGCGCAGGACACCAGCCCGGCGCAATGGCAGGTGATCGAGGCGCTGGCCCGGGAATTCGCCTCCGGTCACGGCACACGTGGCGCGGGTGAGCGGTCGATCTTTGTCGTGGGCGACAAGAAACAGTCGATCTATTCGTTCCAAGGCGCCGATCCGGAAGGGTTCGACCGGATGCACGACCATTTCTCCGCCCAGCTGGGTGCGGAAGGGATGGCGCGGCTGGAATTGCAGCACTCGTTCCGGTCCTCTCCGGCGATCCTTCGGGCGGTGGATGCGGTGTTTTCGGCCGGGCTGGGCAGCGGCGTCAGGCATCTTGCCTTTCACGACGCGCTGCCGGGTCGGGTAGATCTGTGGTCTCTCCACGAAGAGCAGGAGACACCCCAGGACACCGACTGGGAGGATCCGCTCGACAGGCCGTCTCCCGTCAGCGCGACCGGGACGCTGGCCCGCGATCTGGCCGATACCATCGCCCGGATGATCGACGGGCATGAGACCGTGCCGGATGGCAGTGGAGGCCGCCGCAGGATCCATGCCGGCGATATCCTGATCTTGGTTAGGGGCCGCAACAAGCTCTTTCATCCGATCATCCGGGCCTGCAAGGCGCGCGGCATCGCCATTGCCGGCGCGGATGTGCTGACCCTGGCCGACGATCTGGCGGTGAGGGACATCCTGTCGTTGCTGCGGTTCCTGACGCTGCCGGAGGATGACCTTTCGCTGGCCGAGGCGTTGCGCTCCCCGCTTCTGGGCCTGTCGGAGGACGACCTCTACCGGCTGGCGCAGGGCCGCGACGGGCGGCTCTTGTGGCAGAACCTGCGCGACAGCGCTGCCCATCCGACCGCCATGGCGATCATCGACGACCTGATGGCCCAGGCCGACTTCCTGCGCCCGTTCGAACTGATCGACCGGCTCCTGCGGCGCCACGACGGGCGGGCAAGGCTGATCGGACGGCTGGGGCCAGAGTGCATCGACGCCATCGACGCGCTTCTGGCCCAGGCGCTGGACTACGAGCGGATGGACGTCCCGTCGCTGACCGGATTCCTGTCCTGGTTCGACGCGGGCGACGCCACGGTGAAGCGGCAGGCCGAAGCCGGCGGGCGGAACCTGCGCGTGATGACGGTGCATGGCGCCAAGGGACTGGAGGCACCCGTCGTGATCCTGCCCGACACGGTCCATGGCGGATCCGGCCACGTGCCGCGCTTCCTGACGGTGCCGGATGGGCCGGTGCTCTGGCGGCCCGCGAGGGAAGAGCGTGTGCCGGCGGTGACGCCGCTGCTAGAGGCAGCCGCTGCGGCGGACGATGCGGAATACGACCGGTTGCTCTACGTGGCGATGACGCGGGCGGAGACCTGGCTGATCGTCTGTGGCGCGGGGCAGCCCGCCGACGCGGCCAAAAGCTGGTACGGCCAGATCGCCCGTGGACTGGACACGCTGGACACCGCAGCGCTGGAGACGCCGAACGGCGCGGGCCGGCGGCTAGCGTCCGGGAGCTGGGATGCCGGTCCCGCGCCAGACCTGCCGGCCACGCGCGACGCAGGCGCTCCGCGCGTGGCCCTGCACGACTGGGCGCACCACCCTCCCGGCCCGCCGGCAGAGCCGCTGCGGCTGGTGTCGCCCTCCGGCCTTGGCGGGGCGAAGGTGCTGGACACCCTGTCCCCGAATCTGGAGGCCGACACCGGCCCAGAGGCTGGGGCCACCTTGCGCGGCAGCCGCATCCATCTGCTTTTGGAGCACCTGCCCCGCGCGACGCCGGACACCTGGGACCGGACCGCCCGCCGGCTTCTGACCGGCGACGGCGTGGCGGAGCCGGAGATCGCGGACCTGCTGGACGAGGCGCGCTCGGTCCTGTCCGCGCCGGAGCTTTCGGGCCTCTTCGCCCGTCCGGCACTGACGGAGGTGGCGCTGGTCGCGGACCACCCGTCCGGCGCGCGTATCGTGGGGTCTGTGGACCGCCTGATCGTGGCACCGGACCGCGTTCTGGCTATCGACTACAAATCGAACCGTACGGTCCCGGACACGGCAAAGGAAACGCCGGAGGGCCTTTTGCGGCAAATGGGCGCCTATGCCCATGCGCTTGCCCAGATCTATCCCGGCCGTATCGTTGAAACGGCGCTGCTGTGGACCCGCGTGCCGCGCCTGACGCCTCTGGACGCGGCCCTCGCCGCCGCGGCCTTCGCCCGGTCGGAACCTTGACGGGTTCGGGGCCGGTACATAGGTTCCGCCCCTGACCAATCAGGAGAATACCATGGCCACCGTCGCCGTCACCGATGAGACCTTCGACGCCGAAGTGAAACAATCCGACCTCCCCGTGGTAGTGGATTTCTGGGCGGAATGGTGCGGTCCATGCAAGCAGATCGGCCCGGCGCTGGAAGAACTGTCCGAGGAATACGAGGGCAGGGTGAAGATCGTGAAGGTCAACGTGGACGAAAACCCCAACGCCCCGGCGCAGATGGGCGTCCGCGGCATCCCGGCGCTGTTCATGTTCAAGGGCGGTCAGGTGGTGTCCAACAAGATCGGCGCGGCCCCGAAGGCATCCCTCGAAAGCTGGATCAAGGAAGAGATCTGATCCGCTCGGACTTTGACCCCGAGAGGATCCGCGCGAGCGCCCGCAGACCGTGCAGGCGCCGCGCCCGCAAGACGGTCAATTTCCTGGTGTCGCCGGTCAGCCGCGGCCATGTGGTGAGGCTCAGGCTCCGCTAGACCGGCCCGACTTCCGGGTTGGTGCCTCACCCTCTCGCGAGAAACGCAGTTACGTCCGCAACGTCGTCTTGCCCTTGCGTGCCTCCCTACCCCCGACGGCCTGGCTGCGGTATCGGCACCCATCTCTGCGGCCAGCGCCGTCCAGACCGCCATCGCGCTACCGATCGGGACCCGTGACGGTCGCGCTGCGCCCGCGCGATCCTTTCCGCGTTTCGGCGGCTGTTGTCCACGGCACCCTCTGGCCCCATATGCCCGCAAAACCCAAGGGATGCGAGACATGGCTTCAGACAGGTTCCCCGGCTGGCACGGCACCACGATCATCGGCGTCAGGCGCGGCGGCAAGGTGGTGATCGCCGGCGACGGGCAGGTGTCCCTGGGCGACACGGTCATCAAGGGAACGGCACGCAAGGTGCGGCGGCTGTCGCCGGGCGGCAGCGACGTGATTGCCGGGTTCGCGGGGTCGACCGCGGACGCTTTTGCTCTGCTGGAGCGGCTGGAATCCAAGCTGGAGGCGACGCCGGGCCAGCTTCAGCGTGCGGCCGTCGAACTGGCCAAGGACTGGCGCACGGACAAGTATCTGCAGAAGCTGGAGGCCATGCTGATCGTCTCGGACGGTCGCGAACTCTATGTCATCACGGGCGCCGGCGACGTGCTGGAGCCAGAGCATGACGTGGCCGGCATCGGGTCTGGCGGCAACTACGCGCTGGCCGCCGCCCGCGCGCTCATGGGCACGGACATGGATGCAGAAACCATCGCCCGGCGCGCGATGGAGATCGCCTCCGACATCTGCGTCTATACGAACGGCAACCTGACGGTAGAGGCGTTGCAGGCCTAGCCGCGCCGGGATGCGTCCGCGCGGCGGCCGGACTGGCCACCACGGAGCGATTTGCGGTCTGCGCGGAGATTGTCCCCGCTGGCGCGCGCTTCCCCAAGACGCCACGCCGGTCTTGAGACGGGTCGCCTTTAAATCCGCGGGCGGACTCGCTACCTGCCAGATCTACATCGAGAGGACCCCATGACCGACCTGACCCCCCGCGAGATCGTCTCGGAGCTGGACCGCTACATCATCGGGCAGAAGGACGCCAAGCGCGCCGTGGCCGTGGCGCTCCGGAACCGCTGGCGGCGCAAGCAACTGCCACAGGAGATGCAGGAAGAGGTCTATCCCAAGAACATCCTGATGATCGGCCCGACCGGCGTCGGCAAGACCGAGATCTCGCGCCGGCTGGCCAAGCTGGCCCGCGCGCCGTTCCTGAAAGTCGAGGCAACCAAGTTCACGGAAGTCGGGTATGTCGGCCGCGACGTGGAGCAGATCATCCGCGACCTGGTCGAGCAGGCGATCACCATGACCCGCGACCACATGCGCGAGGACGTGAAATCCCGTGCCGAAGCCAACGCGGAGGCCCGGGTGATCGACGCCATCGCGGGAGAAAACGCGCGTGAGGGCACCCGCGACATGTTCCGCAAGAAGCTCAAGGCCGGTGAGCTGGACGCCACGGAAATCACGCTTGAGGTGCAGGACACGTCGAACCCGCTTGGCAATCTGGAGATGCCGGGGATGCAGCCCGGACAGGCCGGCGGCATGAATCTCGGGGACCTGTTCGGCAAGGCGTTCCAGGGCCGCACCGTCCGCAAGACCCTGACCGTGGCCGACAGCTACGACGTCCTGCTGGCAGAGGAAGCCGACAAGCTTCTGGACGACGAGAGCGTCCAAAAGGAAGCGCTGAAGGCGGTCGAGCAGAATGGCATTGTCTTTCTGGACGAGATCGACAAGGTCTGCGCCAGGCAGGACGCCCGCGGCGGCGAGGTCAGCCGTGAGGGTGTGCAGCGCGATCTGCTGCCGCTGATCGAGGGCACCGTGGTGACGACAAAGTACGGGTCGGTCCGCACGGACCATATCCTGTTCATCGCCTCGGGTGCGTTTCACGTGGCCAAGCCATCGGATCTGTTGCCAGAACTGCAGGGACGCCTGCCGATCCGCGTGGAGCTTCGCGCGCTCACCGAACAGGATTTCATCCGCATCCTGACCGAGACGGACAATGCCCTGACCCGTCAGTACACCGCCCTTCTGGGCACGGAGAAAGTGACCGTCGCCTTTACGGCGGATGGCATCGCCGCCCTGGCCCGCATCGCCGCAGAGGTGAACGAGTCGGTCGAGAACATCGGCGCGCGGCGGCTCTACACCGTCATGGAGCGGGTGTTCGAGGAACTGTCGTTCGAGGCGCCGGACAAGGGCGGCACAGAGGTGTCGGTGGATGCCGCCTTCGTCGAGACACATCTGGGCGAGCTGTCGCGGTCGGTGGATGTGAGCCGCTACGTGCTCTGATCCCGCTCGATAAGCCGCGCCCAGATCGCCGCGCCGTGGGCGATCAAGGCGTCTGGAAAGTCGAATTGCGGGTCGTGCAGGGGCGGTTGCAGCTGCCCCGACCCCAGAAAGAGCATGGCGGCGGGGCCGAGCCGGGACAGCAGTCCGAAATCCTCAGACGGACGCCAGGGTTGGCCCGTGGGTCCGTGGGCCACGCCCAAATCGTCCAGCGCCCCGCGAAGGGCGGCCACCGCGGCGGGGTGGTTGGTGGCGGCAGAAAAGACCTCCTGATAGTCGATCGCGGGGGTCACGCCGGCGGCAGCAGCAGCCTTTCGGACCAGCGTTTCCGCGCGGCGGACCAGCGCCGCCATCCGGTCGTCGTGAAGGCAGCGCAGCGTCGCCCAGACCTCCGCCTCTCCGGGGGAGACGCCGAACGCCTTCTGCCCCATGGCGACCCGGGCGACGGTCACAAGGGCGAAATCGTCGTCCGGGAAAGGCGCCTCGGAGCCAAGCGCGGGCAGCGATTGCAGCAGATCGACCACCGCCATACGGGGTGAAACACCTGTTTCGGGCTGCGACGCATGAGCCGCACGCCCCTTGAGGCGCACGCGCATCCCACGTGACGCACAGGCCATCGGACCGGCGGCGAGCGACACATGGCCAAGAGGCAACCCCGGAAGGTTATGGAGCGACACAACCAGATCCGGGCGCAGTCCGGCGGTCCGCGGATCGGCGAGAACGGCACGAGCGCCGGCACCGTCCTCCTCGGCCGGCTGGAACAGCAGAATCGCCGCACCGTCCGGCCGGTCGCGCCCCAGGGCCCGGGCCAGCGCCACGAGAATCGCCATGTGGCCGTCATGGCCGCACAGGTGCGCGACGCCCGGCACCTCGGACGCGTGGGCCGCGCCGGTCTCTTCGGGGATCGGAAGCGCGTCGAGCTCGGCCCGGATCAGCACCCGCCGCCCCGGTCCGGTCCCGAATACCGCCGCAACGCCGTGACCGCCCAACCCGGTCAGAACCTCATCCGCACCCGAAGCACGCATTTCGGCGGCGATCAGACGGGCCGTCCCGGCCTCCCGCCCGGAAAGCTCGGGGTTGCGGTGCAGCCTGCGCCGCAGACGGGTGGCATGGGCCAGGTCGTCAGAATCAGGGGTAAAGCGACTCATGCGCACCAACATCCAGCGACAGCCTTCGGGTGTCAAAGCCGCGCGTCGGTTTGTCCTGCAAGACGCCTGTGGCAGCGAAACGTATCCCTGAAGAGCCCGCGATGTGGCTTTGTTGCGCAAAGACTGGGTGAGGGATTCATCTCGTGAATCCAGCGTGGTAGCTGTCCTGCATGAGCAGACCGATCCCGCCGAGCTACAAGACAAAGAACTGGCCGGCCTACAACGAAGCGCTGAAGCAGCGTGGTTCCCTGACGATCTGGTTCGATCCGGACATGGTCTGGGTGCCGCCGCCGACCGGCAAGCGAGGCCGGCAGCCGTTATATAGCGACGCCGCGATCCAGACATGCCTGACGATGAAAGTCCTTTTCGGCATGGCGCTCCGACAGACGACCGGGTTCATTGAAAGCCTCCTGCGCCTGGTCGGCCTCGACTGGGCGGTGCCCGACTTCAGCACACTGAGCCGGCGCCAGAAGACCTTGTCCGTGACTATTCCCTACCGCGGCTCAGATGGGCCGCTGAACCTGTTGATCGACAGCACCGGCATCAAGGCAGAGGGTGAAGGCGAGTGGAACGCCCGCAAGCATGGCGGCGCGAAACGCCGTCTATGGCGCAAGATCCACATCGGCGTCGACGAACAGACGCTGGAGATCCGAGCCATCGAGATCACCGGAAGCAACGTCGGGGACGCGCCCATGCTGCCCGAGTTGCTCAACCAGATCCCCGCCGGCGTGGAGATCGGATCGATCACCGCTGACGGAGCCTACGATACGCGCAAGTGCCATGACGCCGTCGCCGACCGCGGCGCCCATGCCGTCATACCGCCGCGCAAGAATGCCAAGCCGTGGAAGCCATCAACCCCAGCCGCCATTGCCCGGAACGAGGCTCTGCGCGCATCGAGATACCTCGGCCGCGCCATCTGGCGAAAATGGAGCGGATACCACCGCCGGAGCCGCGCCGAGACGAAGATGCATTGCGTGAAGCTACTGGGGCAGAGCATCATGGCGCGCGACTTCGATCGCCAGGTCGCCGAACTTCAGATCCGCGCCGCCGTGCTGAACGGCTACACCGCGCTCGGCATACCCATCACAGAGCCTGTGGGATAAGTGCGTCCGGGGAAAGGGGAAGTCCGGGATTTACGGTCTTTGCGCAACAAAGCCGGTCGGCACCCCAGTCCATCTCTGGATTGAACCAGATCGTCAGCGACCCGCGGCGCTTCGGCGCCTTCAAGTCAGGCGATGTCGGTTCTCTCATGCGGGTCTTTTTGTGCGACATAGCCGACCGACAGCACCGGCCGCCCTAGACCGAATTCGCACTGGCTGCCGCGCCGAAGCTGAGCGGACATCCAAACCTCCGTCTGATCGCCTGCGACTCTGTCGACGGGGCGACCGGCGTCACTGCCAGATCCGATACGAAGACCCTATTGCGAGAAACCAGTCATACCATCCGCCGCAAGGCCACCGCCCCCGAATGACGTTGGCTAAACAGCTAGAAAATTGGCACCTTGGTATCGTTCCCCACGGTGATTTCAAAGTCGAATAGGGTCGAGGCGACAAAGTCGAACGCATAGGTGGTCGCGATCGTGCGATAGGTGACCCCGCCGTCTGACGCATCGGAAAACGTCACCGTAAGCCGATCCGGATCTGCGTTCAGGATTCGGGCGGCGATGTACTGCTTCAAAGTCTCTGGTGTCGCGGTCGTGTCGAGCAGCAAAATCCGTGCCGCGGCCGTCGTCGCATTGGCAAGGGCATTCTGATAAAACACCAGTCGGGCAAATTCGAGTGTTCCGAGCAGCACCAGAACGAACGGCATCGCGACGAGCGCAAATTCCAGTGCAGATCCGCCGATCCTGTCACGTAGCAGGCAGCGCGCTGCCCGAAAGGCGCGTATCATCGAATTCTTACCCGGCTTTCCGCGCCTAGGCTGATGCGTGGTAGGACCATTCCGTCATAGGTCGTACCGGTGCTAAGCCGATAGAAGATCGCGGTCGGTTGAGCGCCGGGGCAGGTCGTGCTGCACGCCACTGTCGCCCCTGTATCGCCAGGACAAGCGCAGTAGCGCTGAACATCGAGCGTGAGGCTCGCGCGTTGGTCGGTCGCTCCCTGTCCGGCGTCGACGACACTGAGCGTGTCGCTGACAGCCGCTGCGCCGGGGTCTGTCATGGCGACCAGGGCACCGGCCCGAAGGATCGCGTCCAGCTTGATTCGCTCGTTCACAGCCCCCCCGACGTCGACCACACCGAGGAGCCCCGCCAGCATCATCGGCGCGATAAGCCCGAATTCGACCGCTGAACCGCCTCGGCGATCTTCCGCAATCCGGTTCAGAAGCCGGACACCAGGATTGGTCTTCGCAGTTGAGGTCATGAGAACAATCCCCGCAGATTTGGAAGCAGGCGACGGTGCCCGGACCAGGGTTTCGCCGCTCCCTGACTGCTCAGAGACCTGGTCAGGGAGACGATCTGTTTGGCCGCGATGCTTTTGGGCGCGCTGTCCGATACTGGACGTCCTTCGTTTTCGGCCTTACTGAATGCCGCTGCGTCAAAGGCGATTTGCTCGTGCACAGGAATGCCCACGCATTTTGCGAATTTCTCAGGCGAAATCTGCTGGCTGCGGGGTACGGCCACTTGTGACAGCACCAGGCGCGGCGCGGCGTCGTTCGGCCGCGCCCGGCGCATGCCCTGCACAATCTTGCCGCAGTTTCGCAGCGACACCAGATCCGGCGTTGCGACAATCATCGTCGTGTCGGCGAGGTCCAGGAAGCCCTGCACGTAGCGCGACCAGCCCGACGGCAGGTCCAGAACCACATGCGACGTCGTCTGCCGGGCGACATCGACGACCCGCCGCAAGTCGGCGGTCTGATAATCGCCCACATCCGCAAGATCTGCTGGAGATGGGAGCAGGGCAAACCGGGACCCCTTGCGCAGAAGCATTCGGTCGAGCACCGCCATGTCGAGCCGGTCGCCTTCGTCCAGCGCGGTGACGACCGTGCCGGGCCCTTCGAGATCGAGGCGCAGCGCCGATGTCCCGGAGGCAATGTCGAAGTCGATCAGCATCACCGAGGTATCGCACCTGTGCGCCAGCTCCCAGGCGACGTTCTGCGCAAGCGTCGATGTTCCGCACCCGCCCCGAGCGCCGAAGAACGCCGTGACCGGGGCGCGACGATCCACGCTCTCGTCGTTCAGAACGTCGCCGAGCGCATTGATCAGGCCAAGCGCGGTAACCGGCGTCAGCAGGTATTCGGCGATCCCTCTGCGCTTGAGATCCCGGTAGAGTGTGACGTCGTTGCAAGCACCCAGCAGGACCACGATCGTTTCGGGCGGGCAGAGCGCGGCCAGACGGTCGAGCTTCGTCATCAATGTTTCGGAACTGTCCTCAACCTCTATGAGCAAGAGCTTCGGGGTGAGCTCCTCAGCGTACTTCCGGATCGCCGTGTCGAGTCCCCCAATCTCACAGCCCAGCGTAACCCGTGACATGCGCCGATCGGCGATCACGGCCGCAAGCGTGTCGCGGGTTTCGTCGAGGATTGGAAATGCCCCCACGGTGATCTGCGGCATGAACACGGCAGGCCTGAGTTCCGGAACCGCCGGAGCCGTTGCCGTATCGATCTTCTCGAACTTGCTCATCGTCTATCTTCCTTTCGGGCGCTGCCCTCTGGCGGGTCCGAGCATCAGTTTTGAAGGCTCACGGTGCGGATTTCTCCTCCGTCGATGACCCTGACGGATCCCGGCCCCGGCTGAGGGCCCTTTCCGCGAGCGGCCCCCGACGCCTCAGCTTGTTTTCGGTCCGAGCCGGTCGCCTCGATGATCGCATCCGCGCCGATTGCGGTATCTCCGAAATCCGAAACGGCGCGCAGCGACAGCGATAGCGCACCGGAGGACTGGGCGGCCGTCAGGATCTCTGCCTGTTCGGGCGTGAGTTCGACGGTTGCCGTATCGCCGAAGGCGGTCACGTCCGATCCCGGCCTGACCGTGGCGCCGGTCTCGACATTCTTCGCGGCACTCCGGGCGGAGGTCTGCCCGATGGCCAAGACCCGCACATTGGTGAGGATCGTGCGGCTGAGCCCGGTCGCCTGACCGTCGCCATCGACGTCGCGCACGACCGTATGCAGGATATCGACCTTGTCATCCGGCAGGATGAAACCGCCGGCGGTATTGTCCTCGGTGATGCGGACACCGACCGCGCGCATTCCGGGTCGAAGGACCAGGGACATCAGTCCGGCACCGCCATCCACCAGGTTTTCGGCGCGCAGGGCGTCGCCCTTCAACAGGTCGGCGCGGGCGACCCGTCCGACGAGCTCTTCCGCCGCGCCGGGCCGCTCCTCACGCAGGATCGCCATTTCCGGAACGCCCTCGATCGGCAGAGGCTGCCAGCGGAGGTCATCGGCCGATATGACGGATCCGCGCGGCAACGCCTGCCCCAGCACCAGAACCTCGGCCCGGGGCACGTCCACGGCAACCTCCACGACCTGGGGCTGCTGGCCCAGGTAACGCACCGACATCCAGGCGGCGAGACCGCCGGCACCGAGCGCCACGAGCAGGATGATGATTCTCAACATTCCCCGATCATCGCGCCGTCACGATAACATCGCCTTAAAAACCGAATTCGATTCAAAGCCATACAGATACAAACACGACCGCCCCCGCGGCCACGATGGATAGGCCGTAGGGCACGCAGAGCGTGGCTTCGATCAGCGGACGCTGCGACGCGGCGATCGGAACCAGCCCGCGCCGGGACAGGACGCGCAGCGCAAGCACGGCCAGGGCCAGCACGCCGCCGAACAAAAGCGCCAGGTAGACGAACCAGAGGGCATCGCCCGGCGGAAACCAGATCGCCATTGCACAGATGAGCTTCACATCGCCGCCGCCGATCCAGCCACGCGCAAAGAGCATGGTGCCCAGCATCAGCATGGTGGCCGAAAGCGCCAGCGCGCCGGCGAACACGGACGGCGCCATCTGCCCTCCGATCACCAGGATGGGCGCTCCGAGCACCAAGGCGAGCACCAGCCGGTTGGCGATCCGCCGCCGCCGGAGATCGCCCAGCGCTGCGGCAAGGCCCGTCCCGAAAAAGATGCCGGACGCCGCCAGGAGAAACAGGTTTGCAACGGTCATTGGACGAACCTCCGGCAGGATGCGGTCGTCCCGAACCGGGCGCCGCGGGATGGCCAAGGCCTATCGCCCGCTCCCTAACGTGAGGCTAATACGCCACATCGAACTATCGCTTGGATTGTGTCGCTATACAGCGAATCGCTCTTGTGTAAAAAATCGGCTCTGTTGCACAAAGCTTTTAATACCCGAGATTCCCCTTTCCCCGGACGGATTCATCCCACGGCCTCTGTGACAGGGATGCCAAGGGCGGTGTAGCCGTTCATGACGGCGATGCGGACCTGGACTTCCGCGACTTGTCGGTCGAAGTCCCGCGCCATGAGGCGCTGCCCCAGCAATTTAACGCAGTGCATCTTGGTTTCGACGCGGCTTCGGCGGTGGTATCCGCTCCAGTTTCGCCAGATCGCKCGACCGAGATATTTCGAAGCTCGCAGGGCCTCGTTTCTGGCCACGGCACCCGCAGTGACGGTCTTCCACGGCTTGGCGTTCTTGCGGGGTGGGATGACGGCATTCGCCCCGCGGTCAGCGATGGCGTCGTGGCATTTGCGGGTATCATAGGCAC
>NZ_JQEY01000017.1 GCF_000743715.1 Palleronia rufa | reverse complement strand
GGTGGGGGGGGGGGGGGTGGTCGGCCCGGCCGGCGGGCTGATGGTCGGGCCGTGGTTCGGGGGGGGCGGCTGGCGCTATTGCGCCGCGCATGTGGGCGGCGCGGAAGGGCTGRTCGGGSGCTGGACCGACCKCTTGGGCCGCATGGACCGCCTGGACGACCCGGTGCAGCGCGACCGGCTGGGCCGCGCCACGGCCGAGGCCGTCGCCGCGCGCGCCGCAGTGGAGGCCGCCGCTGAGGCCGTCGCCGCGGCCGCCGAGGCGCCCCCCGACGCGGTCGAGCGCGCGGTGGCGCACGGTCTGATGGTGCGCGAAGCCGTGGAGGGCGCCTGCACGCGTATCCTGACCCTTTGCGAGCGTAGCCTGGGGATGGCCGCCCATGACGGGCGCGGGCCGGTCGACGCGATGCGCCGCGACCTGTCGCTGTTCCTGCGCCAGGCGGCGCCGGACGCCAAGTTGGACCGGGCGCTTCGCTGCGCGGAGACCGTCGGGCCGGGGGGGCTCAGATGACCGGCGACCTGGCGCCCCTGATCGAGGGCCGCGCACCCGTCCTGGTGCTGGCGCCCCATGCCGACGACGAGTCGCTGGCCTGCGGGCTGATGCTGGCGGCGCGGTGGGGCAAGGGCCTGCCCGCGCATGTCGCCTGCCTGACCGACGGCGCGGCGTCGCATCCCCGCTCTCGCCGATGGCCCGCCCCCCGTCTCGCCGCGCTGCGCCGCGCCGAGCTGGAGGCGGCCGTGACCCGCCTGGGCGGCCTCCCCGCGCGCGATCTGACCTGGCTGAGCCATCCGGATGCCGGACTGCACCGCGTGCACGGGCCGGGCGCCGACCTCGGCCGCGACGTGGCGCGGCTGGTCGACCGGCTGGGCGCGCGCGTGCTGGTCGCGGCCTCGGGCGCGGACCCGCATTGCGACCACGAGGCCTGCGCCGCGGCGGCGCGCCGCGTGGCCGCCGCGCGGCCGGGCCTCGCGCTTTACGATTACCCGGTCTGGTCGCGCTGGCAGGGATGGAGCGCGGGTCGCCGCGTGCCGGGGCTGCGTTTGGACCTGCCCGAATGGCGCGCCGCCAAGACCGATGCCGTCGCCGCGCATCGCAGCCAGATGGGGCTGGTGGTCGACGACGACCCGGACGGCTTCGCCATGCCGCCGGGCTTCGCCGCGCGCTTCTGCACCGCGCCCGAGGCCTACCTGCCGGTGCCCGCATGAGGGCCGCGGACCTGGCCCACCTCGAAGGCCTCTATGCCGGAACGGACGACCCCTGGAACTTCCGCACCGCGCCCTACGAGGCGGAGCGCCTCGACGCCGTCGCCCGCGCCCTGCCGCGCCCGCGCTACGCCGCCGCGCTGGAGCTGGGATGCGGCAACGGCGAGCTGGCTCGCCGCGTCGCGCCGCGCTGCGACACCTACACCGGGCTGGACGCGGTCCCGACCGCGCTCGCCGTCGCGCGTCGGGCCGTGCCGAAGGGACGGTTCGCCCAGGGCTTCCTGCCCTGCGCGCTGCCGCCCGCGCCGTCGCAAGCGGGCTACGACCTCGTGCTGCTGAGCGAAGTGCTCTACTTCCTCGACGCGGACGGCGTGGCCGAGATCGCCGCGCGCATCGACCGGGGTCATCCCGACGCGGACGTCGTCACCGTCACCTGGCGCGGTCCGACCGGCCACGCGCTCGACGGCGAGGGCGCGCTGGCGGCCTTCATGCGCGCCACGACCCGGTCCTGGCGCACGGCGCGCCTGACCGAGGGCTATCGCATCGTCGTCTTCTCCCCGCTCTGCCGGGCCGCCCGATGACCCGTCCGATCGCCGTCGTCCCCGCCCGCGACGAGGCCGCGCGCCTGCCCGCCGCGCTGGCCGCGCTGCGCCGCTCGGGGCTGGCCGCGATCGTGGTCGCCAATGGCTGCACCGACGCGACGGCCGAGGTCGCCCGCGCCCACGGCGCGACGGTGATCGAGACGCCCGCGCTGCCGGGCGGCGTGGGCGCGGCCCGGCGGATCGGACTGGCCGCGGCGATGGCGGCGCGCCCCGACTGGCTGATGACCACCGATGCCGACTGCGTGCTGGCCCCCGGCGCGGCGGAGGCGGTGGCGCTCGGCCTCGCCCGCGCCGACGCCGTCTTCGGCCGCGTCGAGCCCGACCCGGACGAGTTCGCGGCCCTGCCCGAGGCGGTCCGCGTCCACGGCGCGCTGGAGGACCGCCGCGACGCGTTGCGGGCCGCCCTCGCGGCCCGGCGGGCCAGCCTGCCCTGGAACCCCGCCCCCTGTCACGACCAGTCGCCAGGCGCGCTGATCGCCTGGCGGCCCGGGGCCTATGCCGCCACGGGCGGCATCGCGCCGATGCCCTGCCACGAGGACAGGCGCATGGCCGCCGCCCTCGTCGCGACCGGCGCCCGCGTGGCGCGACCGTGGGACGCGGTCGTCCACGCCTCCTGCCGTCTGACGGGCCGCGCGCCCGGCGGCATGGCCGACACCATCGCGGCACGGACGGCCATGGACCTGCGCGCCGAGACCGCCGCGCTGGCCACCGAGGTGCGCGCGCTCGCGCGGGACCTCTCCAACCCCAACCTGCGAACGGGAGAAACCCATGTTCCTGCACCAGTCCAAGCTTCAGTATGAGGTCCGCGTCGATACCCCCGACCCGGTCTTCGCCAAGTACCTCCAGCAGGCCATCGGCGGCGTCGAGGGCGAGATCCGCGTGGCCATGCAGTACATGTTCCAGGCCATGGGCGCGCGGGGCGACAAGCGCTTCCGCGACATGCTGATGATGACCGCCACCGAGGAGCTGTCCCATATCGAGTTCCTGGGACACGCCGTCGCGCTGAACCTCGACAAGGCGCCCCTGGATGCGCAGGAGGCCGCGGCCGAGGACCTCGTGGTCGGCGCCATCATGGGCGGGATGAACCCGCGCCACGTCCTGTCCTCGGGGCTGGCGGCGATGCCGGTCAATTCGAACGGCGTGCCCTTCGACATGAGCCACGTCTACGCGACCGGGAACATCGGCGCCGACATGCTGGCCAACGCGATGGCCGAGTCCTCGGGCCGGGTGCTGGCGTCCAGGCTCTACAACATGACGGACGATGCCGGGATGAAGGACATGCTGTCCTTCCTGATCGCGCGCGACACCATGCACCAGCAGCAATGGCTCGCCGTCATCGAGGAGCTGGGCGGGGTCGAGGCGGTCATGCCCATCCCCAACTCCACCCCCGAGGATCACGAGGCGATGGCGCACAGCTACTACTTCCTGAACACCTCCGTGGACGAGCCCACGCCCCAGGGCGTCTGGACCAATGGCGGCCCGGCCATGGACGGGCGCGGGACCTACACCGCGAAGGACAGGGTCGAGCCCGAGGGCCAGGCGCCCGATCTGGGCAAGGCGCGCGAGAAGTCCGGCGCCCAGACCCAGCAAATGTGACCCTCGCGCGGGGGCTCCGGCCCCCGCGCCCAGTGGCAAAAGGAGCCGACCCATGCGCGCCGTTACCTATCACGGGACCCACGACTTCCGCGTCGACGAACACCCCGATCCCGGCATCGAGCACCCCCGCGACGCCGTCATCCGCGTCACCACCACCGCGATCTGCGGCTCGGACCTGCACCTCTACGACGGCTTCGTGCCGGGCATGGAGAAGGGCGACATCCTGGGCCACGAGTTCATGGGCGTGGTCGAGGAGGTCGGCCCCGAGGCCGCCGCGCGTGGCGGACTGAAGAAGGGCGACCGCATCCTGGTCCCCTTCACCATCGCCTGCGGCTCCTGCCTGTGGTGCCGCAACAAGGAATACTCGCTCTGCGACGAGACCAACCGAGAGCCCGAGAAGCTTCGGACCCTGGCCGGGCAGGCGGGCGCCGGCCTCTTCGGCTTCTCGCACCTCTACGGCGGCTACGACGGCGGCCAGGCCGAGTACGTGCGCATCCCCTATGCCGACTCTACCCACATGAAGGTGCCCGAGGGGATGGCGGACGAGCAGGTCATCTTTTTAACCGACATCTTCCCGACCGGCTGGCAGGCGGCGATCAACGCCGAGGTCGGCCCCGGCGACACCGTCGCGATCTGGGGCGCGGGGCCCGTGGGCCTGTTCACCCTGGAATCGTGCAAGCTGCTGGGCGCCGAACGCATCTTCGTCATCGAGAACGTGCCGGAGCGGCGCGCACTGGCCGCCGAGCGGGGCGCCGAGGTGATCGACCCCTCGGAGACGAAGCCCTACGACGCGCTCATGGAGGCCACGAAGGGCTTGCTTCCGGGCAAGTGCATCGACGCCGTGGGCATGGAGGCGCACGGATCGGGGCTGATCGACACGGTCTACGATCGCGTCAAGACCGCCACCTTTCAAGAGACCGACCGCGGCCACGTCGTGCGCGAGGCGATCATGTGCTGCTCCAAGGGCGGGATCGTCTCGGTGCCCGGCGTCTATGCCGCGATCATGGACAAGTTCCCGATCGGCGCCGCCTTCGCCAAGGCGCTGACCTTCCGCATGGGCCAGACCCACGTGCTCCAGCACACCGACACCTTGCTGAACCACATCCGCGAGGGCGACGTCGATCCGACCTTCCTCATCACCCATCGCGGCACGCTCGCGGACGCCCCCGCCCTCTACGACACCTTCCGCGACAAGAAGGACGACTGCATCAAGTGCGTGCTCACGCCGTGACGGCCCCGTCCGGGCGCGACCGTCGCACGCCCCGACGCCCGTTCGGGTTCGCATGCCGGCCCGGGCTTGGCTGTTTCATCGTCTCGCAAACGTGCACTTCGGAAACGGCTCAGCACCGTTCCCTACGGGTCTCATCCCGTGACGCGGCCAGGACCGACCCCTGCGGAACGGTCCCGGCTTTCGATCAGGTCGCGGGCGTCGCTTCGATTGGAGCGTCGGCCGAGACAGGTCGGCTCACCCGCCAAACGCTCGTTCGGCTGATGCCGAGCTGCCGTGCGACTGCGCTCGGCCGGACGCCCTCGGCCAGCAGGCGGCGGACCTCCTCGACGTTGATCGATGCTTTCCGGCCCTTATAGACGCCCCGGGCCTTCGCTTTGGCGATACCCTCCATCTGGCGTTCGCGGCGCAGGTTGGTCTCGAACTCGGCGAAGACACCCAGCATGTCGAGGAACGCCTTGCCGGCAGGCGTGGATGTGTCGATCGGCTGCTCTGTCGCCCTGAGCGTCGCGCCCTTCGCCTTCAGCTCGCGGATGATGTCCTGCAGATCACCCATCGACCGCGCCAGCCGATCCACGCGCGTGACGACCAGTTCGTCTCCGGGCCGGATGAAGTCGAGGAGCGTGCGCAGTTCGTCCCTGCCCCGCACCGAGGTGCCGGAGACCTTCTCGGCGCGGATCACGCGACATCCCGCTTTTTCCAACGCATCGTACTGCACATCGAGATCCTGGTCCGTGGTCGACACCCTGGCGTAGCCGTAGCTGCTGCCTGGCGGGACGGGGGCATTCTCGCCGTTCCATGAAATGCTCATCGTCGGGTTCTCCTCTGGGGTTGAACCCGGATCAGCTTGCCTGATTATATCTGATTCGATATAGAGACTGCATGAAGCAGATCGTGTTCCTCGGCGACGCCCTCGACCAGGTGCGATCCTTTCCCGAAGGCGCGCGGAAGGAAGCAGGCGTGCAGCTGCACAAGGTCCAGCAGGGTCTGGAGCCAAGCGACTGGAAGCCGATGGCCACGGTCGGGTCTGGCGTCCGGGAGATCCGCATCCGCGAGGACGGCGGAGCCTTCCGCATCCTGTACGTAGCTCAGCTCGCCGACGCCGTCGTCGTGCTGCACGCGTTCGAGAAGAAGGCGCAGAAGACCCCGAAGCGCGACCTTGATCTGGCGAACGATCGGCTACGAATGTTCACCGCAATGCGGATGAAGGAGAAGAAGCGATGACTGACAACGATATGGAAGTGCAGTCCTTCAACTCCGTTTGGGATGCCATCGAAGACACGCCCGAGGAAGCGGCCAACATGCGGTTGCGCTCCGAACTCCTGACCGTCGTCGAACAGGAGGTCCGATCCTGGGGCCTGACGCAGGCGAAGGCCGCCGAGCGGCTCGGGGTCACCCAGCCGCGGCTGAACGACCTGCTGCGCGGGAAGATCGCCAAGTTTAGCCTCGACGCCCTCGTCGACCTGTCGGCTCGCGCCGGGCTCGCCGTGAAGCTCGGCGTCGAGAAGGCCGCATAGGCGTAGCGGCGGCATACTTATAGAACCGTTCCACGATACGCGTAGTCCTTCCACCTTAATGGAGGTTCCCAATCATTGCTCCTGCGGAGCGGGCGTGCGCGCCAACCTGGGTAACCTGGATGATCGGCCGGCGAACCGCGACCCGTTCGGTGCTTGCATACAATCGGTAGACTAGTCCTAGTCTATCTGATCGCCTGCCGTTCGATTACCCTATCTGCGATCCAGGGAATTGGCGATTACAAGGCGTTGACGGAATGGCTGCGCTCGGAGGTGTCGGACGCGAGCTGCCCGACCGACCCTATTTCGGCGATCAGCGCTCTGGCAGCGCAACGGACCGGCCGTAGAGGTTCATCACAGCACTGATTGCGAGGCTGACGGTCAGGTAGAAGGCCATCAACAGCAGCACGCATTCCAGCGCCCGGCCCGTCTGGTTCAGCGTGATGCCACCCAGCGTGCCTGTGATGTCGAGATACCCGACGGCCACCGCGAGAGACGAGTTCTTGACCACGTTCAGGTAGGCCGAGATCAGCGGCGGCACGATCACGCGCAGCGCCTGCGGCAGGATCACGACGCGCATGGTCCGTCGCGGGGTCAGCCCGAGCGCGGTCGCGGCCTCCGCCTGGCCGCGATCGACGGCGAGGATGCCTGCCCGCACGTTCTCGGCGATGAAGGCCCCGGTATAGAGCGACAACGCGAGCCAGAGCGCGATGAGCGAGTTGCGGAGCTGCAGGCCGCCGACGAAGTTGAAGCCCCGGAGCGCAGGCAGGTCCCAGGACAGGCCGAGCGCCCAGAGCGCGGCCGCGAGCGGCAGGGCCCAGATGGCGAGGATCGCGGGCCACGTCCGCGGGCGGAGGCCCGACACCGCCTGCCGCCTCGCGGCCCAAAGGCCGAGCGCGCGGGTCAGGAGGGCGGAGCCTGCCAGCACGCCCAGCACGACCATCCAGCCCCACCCCTGGGACTCGACCGCCGCAAGGACGGGCAGGGGCACGTAGACGCCGCGGTTGGTGACGGCGATGAGGCCCAGCAGCATGTCGGCCGCCGGGTCGTCGCCGCGAAAGGCGCTCGGGGCGGGGAGGACGTTGGCGATCACCGTGAAGACCACGATGATCCAGATCAGCAGCGGGACGTTGCGGAAGGCCTCGACGTAGACCGCCATCAGGCGCGCCACGATCCAGCTGCCCGACAGGCGCAGGACGCCGCCCACGACGCCCAACATGGTTGCGGTCGCGCAAGCCAGGACGGCGACGATCATCGTGTTGACCGCGCCGACCAGGGCCGCGCGCAGATGCGTGTCCGCCGCGTCGTAGGGGATTGGCCGCTGGTTGATGTCGTAGCCCGTCGGCCTTCCGAGGAAGTCGAAGGAGAAGCCGAGCCCCGAGCGCGCGAGGTTCTCGGTCAGGTTGGACAGCAGCCAGCCCAGGACGAGCGTCAGCCCGGCAAGCGCGAGCGCTTGGATCATCCAGCCTCGCCAGCGCTTGTCGGAGAGGAGTCGCGCCGCGCGCGCCGCCGCCGTCATCCAGGGCGGTAGGAATCGCGGGCGCGGTCGTCCGGCTCAGCCACCAGGCGTCCAGGGACGGTTATACGCCTCGACCGCCCAGGCCCCCATCTCCACGAAGCGCGGCTCGGTGCCGGTCTCGAGCGCGGCGCCGCGTGCGTTGAGCGCCTCGGGCGTGGTCTCGGGCCAGGCGCCGGTATCGAGCCGCTCCACGAGCGCTTCGACTGCGGCGCTGCTCTCGGCGGGCATGAACTCGCAATGGCCCGTGCCCTGCACGAGCGCCTGGCGGTAGAGGTCGTCCGTCCCGACCTCCTCCACGAGCATGCCGTATCCCTGCATGAGCGTGTACGGGATGGCCCAGTCGCCCAGCATGTGCAGCCGGATCGCGGGAACCTCCAGCGCGCCGGTCGTCGTGCGGCCCGGCTCGGCCCACCAGTCGAGCGCGTAATCCGAGGCGGCGATTCGGGGATGGGCGTCGACGCGCGCGATCTCGGCGGCGAGGTCGAGCCCGGCCTCCGCCATCAGCGCCTCGACCACGCCCTTCATCGCGGGCGCGGCGTTGTCGTAGAAGGCGGCGTAGTCCATGCCCTCGTTGCCCGAGAGCTGCTGGCCCGAGGCCGCGTTCTCGAACAGGAGCCGCGAGCTGCCGCCGACATTGCCCGCGATGCGCAGCGCCGAGGCGACGATCATGTCCGCCATCGCCTGCGTGTCGGCGGCATCGGGCAGTTCGGTCCCCTCCACCATCCAGGGCGACCACTGGCCGAGCGCGAAGGCAAGCGCCAGGCGCGCGCGCCCCTCGGGCGTCTCGCCCGCCGCCTCTATGGCCGCGCGCCAGGCGGCCTGGATGTCGGGCAAGGACGGGTCGCCCGCGCCCGCGTTCGGCAGGCCGACGATCCGCAGGTCGTCCGCCGCGCCCTGCCCCGAACCGACATAGGTGTCGGTCAGCAGGGCCTGCATCGCGAACCAGCCGTCGAGGAAGCTGCTCATGATCCAGACCGGCGTGTGCGCCGCCAGGACCACGGCGCCGTCGATCGGGCCGGCGAAGGCCTCGGCCGAGGCCAGCCCGTCCAGCCCGCCGCCCGAGCAGCCGTATTGCAGCACCCGGTCGGGCGCGCGCTCGGTCTCGGCGAAGATCTCCTGCACGCGCTCCAGGTTGGCGATCTCGCGCGCGGGGTCGTACTGCCAGGTGCGCAGCGGATGGCGGGCGAGCCCGGCGAAGGCGTAGCCGCGGCCCAGGAGGTCGTCGTAGCGCGGCCCGGCATTGCCGGAATCCGCGTTGCTGACGAAGTCGAGGTCGCGCAGCAGCACGCCGTTCCACTCCCCGGGCACGCGGATCATCCAGGCCGTGCCGTCCGGCAGCACGCCATCATGCTGACGGATCGCGGGGTCGTCCTGCGCGGCGGCCGCGCCGGACAGCAGGGCAAGGGTCGAGAGCGTGGCGCAGAGCCTGCGCGCCGGTCTCCGTGTGATGGGTCCGTTCATGGCATCCTCCCTTCGGATTGGCCCGACCGTCGGGCCGTGCGTCGTCGGTCTCCTCCAGCGGGCCGCCCGGCCGAAGCGGTCAGCCCATCGTCTTCGCCTGCCCCGCCTCCGCCCGCATCCGCATCGCGTGCCGCCCAAACACGGCCAGGATCGCCACGACGCCCAGGGGCGCGAGCCACGGGACCGGCGCGATGGCGGCGACGGCGGCGACGGCCAGCAGCGCCCGCTCCCATGCCGGGACGGCGCGGCCGAGATGGCCCTCGATGGCGGCGGCCACTGCGCAGGTGGCGAGCAGGCCGCAGACCACCGCCGCCACGTTGGCGAGCGGCCCGCCGAGCAGCAGCAGCGCCGGGTTCCAGACGAAGGCGAAGGGCAGGAAGAAGCCGATGGCGGCCAGCCGCACGGCGGTGAAGGCGATGCGGAACGGGTCCTCGTCGGCGATGGCGGCGGCGGCCAGCGCCGCGACCGCGATAGGCGGCGTGAGCGCCGAGAGGACCGCGAAGTAGAGCAGGAACATGTGCGCCTGCAGGATCGGGAAGCCCAGCTGCGCCAGCGCCGGGCCGACCAGCACCGCGGCCAGGATGTAGGCCGAGGGCGTCGGCATACCCAGGCCGAGCACGATGGTGACGATGGCGGCGATCAACAGCGTCACCAGCGGCTCCGCGTCCGAGATCACCAGGATGACGTTCGCGGCCTTCATGCCGAGCCCGGTCATCGACAGCCCGCCGATCACGAGGCCGGCCGCCGCGCAGGCGCCCGCGACGGGCAGGATGCGCAGCGTCGTCTCCCCCAGCCCCTCGATCCACTGCCAGAGCGTGAGCCGCGTGCGCTTGGTCAGCATCGACGCCAGCAGCATGACCAGCACCCCGATCCCGGCGGTGAAGGTCGGCGAGTAGCCCGAGAGCAGCGCCCAGACGATACCGACGATCGGGATGACGAAGACCCAGCCCTCGCGGAAGGTCTCGAGCGCGGAGGGCACCTCGTCCTCCGACGGGCGCAGGTCGTCCTTGACGGCGCGCAGATGGACCTGACCGAAGACGCCCACGTAGTAGAGGAGCGCGGGCACGATGGCGGCGAGGACGACCTCGTTGTAGGCGGTGCCCGTGTACTCGGCGAGGATGAAGGCGGCGGAGCCCATGATGGGCGGCATCGCGCTGCCGCCGGTGGAGGCCGCGACCTCGACCCCCGCGGCGAAGCGGGGCGTGTAGCCCAGGCGCTTCATCACGGGGATGGTGATCGAGCCGGTCGCCACCACGTCCGAGGTCGGGCTGCCCGACATCGTGCCGTAGAGGCCCGAGGAGATCACGGCGATCTTGGCGGGTCCGCCGCGCGCGCGTCCGGTGACGAGGGCGGCGAGATTGAAGAAGAAGTCCCCGCCCCCGGCCTTCGCGAGGAAGGTGCCGAACATGACGAAGAGGAAGACGTAGCTGGCCACGACCTGCACCGGCACGCCGAAGATGCCGTCGGTGGTGAAGACCAGGATGTCGAGCAGGTAGCTGAAATCGCTGACCCCGTGCCCGAAAGGCGGCGGCAGCAGGTAGCCGAACCAGTTGTAGGCGAGAAAGGCGAGCACGACGCCGGTCAGCCCCATGCCGGTCGAACGACGCGTGGCCTCGAGCGTGAGGAGCATCAGGGCAGTGCCAAAGGCGAACTGCGCGGGCGTGAACGGGTCGAGAAGGCTGATTCGGTCGGCGATGGCGGTCGCGTTGACGAAGAAGAAGACGCCGCAGGCGAGGCTCAGCGCGCTGAGCGCCCAGTCGTAGAACGGCACGCGGTCGGGGGCGCCCGGCGTCGCGCCGATGGCCACGAACATGATCGCGTAGACGCCGGAGACGAACAGGATCCCCAGGACGAGTGGGTCGGAGATCGTGAACAGGTTCGCGTAGATGACCCAAGCGGAGAAGGCCGCCGCCGCCAGGGTGACGCCGACCTTGGTTCCGGCCGCAAGCTTGCGCCTGCGGCCGGTGGCGACGAGCGATCCGATCAATTCAGCAAACCGGCGTCGCGGTAGACCTGGGCCGCGCCCGGGTGGATCTCCAGCACGTCGACCGAGGTCAGCAGCTCCGGCGTCAGGGACGCCATCGAGCCGTGCACGGCGCGCACCTCGTCGATGTTGTTGACGAGCGAGGTCGCGAGGGAAGCAGCCGTCGCGTCGTCCATCGCGTCCGTGGCGACCAGCACCGCACCGAGCGCGACCGAGGCCACGTCGGCTTCCTGATTGCTGTAGCTGCCCGCCGGGATCGTCATCGTGCCGGTACCGAACATCTCGTTGGTGGCGTCGATCACCTCCTGTGGGACGCTCAGCAGCACGACGTTCGAATTCTCGTCGACGGCCCGGAACGAGGAGTGGTTGATGAAGATGCCGTTGGTGATCATGTCGAGACGGCCGTCCTGGATCAGCTCGCCCTGCTCGTTGGCGCCCGCGCGCACGAACTGGCCGCCCGCCTCCGACAGCGACTCCTCGGTGATGCCGACCTGCTCCAGCATGGCGAGCGCGACGTTCGAGGTGATGTTGCCCGAGCGGTTGATGCCGATGCGGATCGGCGCGCCGGAGCCCGCGATGTCGTCGAGGCTGTCGATGCCGTATTCCTCGGCCATGCCGGCATCGAGGAAGAAGTGCATCGGCGCCCAGTTGTACATGTAGCCGATGGCCCGCATGTTCTCGATCGGCGCGTTGAACGGCTCGCCCCCTTGCAGCGCGATCTGCGCCTCGGCGTCGTGGACGAGGCCCAGGTCGGTGGCGTTGCGGCCCAGAAGCGCGATGTTGGCGAAGCCGCCCCCGGTCGCCTGATAGGTCACGACGGAGCCTTCGTCGTCGGCCTTGGCCGCACGGTCGATCCCGGCTCCGAGAAGGGACCAGAGCCCGCCGGGGTTGCCGCCGGAGAGCGTCAGGTTGACTGGCTCCGCCTGAGCGGGTGCGGCGAGTGCGGCGCCGAGCGTCGCGGCGAGAAAGAAATGTCTCATCGAGTTCCTCCCAGAACGTGGACGCGCCGGGCCTCCCGCCCTTGCGACCCGCGCGTCGAGAACCCGCGAGCGGCACATCCTTAGATAGCTACGTTTCTTAGGATGCCGGATAGGGGCCGTCAATAAATTAGATGTCTCATAATCCTTGGCGGCAGCGGCGTTCGGACCCTGCCGAGACGCTCATGGGTCTGGGTTCGTCACCGGAGGCGACCTGGCGCATCACAGGCCGGATGCACCGGTCGACCATGCAATCGATCGCCATGGGAAGCCCGTCGAGGTCGAAAGCCTTCAGGATCGTCGACCGGGTGGAGGATCGCCTAGACCGCGTTCTGCACGCGCGTTGGCGGCACGCGCTGGCCGCGGGCGGCGGCCTCGGCCTCGTCACGCTCAAGGTTGTGGATCATGACGGTGAGGGCATGGCGCAGCACCGCCTGCTCCTCGGCGTCGAGACCCTCGACTGCGAGGTCGTTGGCCTCGATCGCGAGCGGCTCAAGCACGTCCCGGAGCCGCCAGCCCTCGTCGGTCAGGAAGGCGTGCTGGCGGCGGCGGTTGCCCTCGACGTTGCGCCGGGTGATCAGTCCCATCTGCTCCAGACGCGACAACGCGGTATGCGTCGTCGGCTCCGTGAGATGGGCCCGGTCGCTCAGCTCGCGTTGCGACAGCCCGTCCTCGCGCCAGAGGATGCGCAAGAAGATCCACTGGCCGAAGGTCACGCCCTCGGTGGACAGGCGCAGCGTCAGCGACCGGTTGAAGGCGCGCGCGGCGAGACGGATCAGCCGCGCGAGCCGCTCCTCGTGCAGACGCGGATCGACGGGCTCGCCGTCCGTCCCTTGCCCGTCGCTCATGTCCCGCTCCGTCCTGCCTGCCTCCGGCAGACCGTAGCGGGAAGGCGGCCGTGTCGCAAAGGATTGCGACGGCTCAGCCCTCGGTCATGCCTTCCGACATCTCTTCCGAATAGCCGCTCGCGACGCGGATGTCGGCGACGACGACGCAGCCCGCGCGGGCCTGCGCCACGGCGTCGGCCAGCAGCGCGGGCACCTCGCCCGCCGTCATCGCGGGGCCCAGGCCCACCGCGCCCTGCGCGCGGGCCAGTGCGGCGATGTCGATGTCCGGGTCGGCGATGGCCTGGCCGACATGCTTGTTGGCGACGGGGCGGCCGCGGTCGCGGGCGACCCGCTCCTGATGGACCTCGTCGTTGAAGTAGGAGCGGTTGTTGGCGACGACGATCAGAAGGGGGACGTCGTGCCGCGCAGCCGTCCAGATCGCGGTGGCGCCCATGACGAAGTCCCCGTCCCCCAGCACTGCGAGTGGCAGGCGCCCCGAACCGTTCAGCGCCAGCGCCGCGCCGACCGACATGCCGGGACCGGACGCGATGCCCGCGCCCCCGTCGTAGCCCAGATAGTCCATCGGCCCCCGCCAGCCGCACTTGGCGCCGTCCCAGCTCAGCGGGACGCGCAGCCAGGTGACGTCTTCGCCTGCGGCGTCGGCCAGCGCGTCGGCCAGGGCCGGGATCGGGATGGGCCGGTCCGGCGCGGGGTCGGGGGAGCGGTCGGGCGCGGGGATCGTTGCCTCGGGCGCACCGACGCCGGCGGACGCGCAGAGCGCGGCGACCACGGCGTCCGGGTCGGCCAATAGGTTCAGGTCTGAGGGTGGCAGCGCCTGGTGATCCAGCGACCAGCCGTTCTGCAGCAGCGGGTCGAGCGAGACGAGCGCGACCTTGCGGTCCCCCGGCCCCATCGTGCCCGCCGGGTCGACGAAGTCGAACGAGACGATCAGGTCCGCCTCTTCCATCGCCTGCTTGGCGCCGGGAGACGGGAAGTAGCCCGGCACCCCCGCATGCAGCGGATGCTGGGGCGGGAAGGCGGCGGCGGTCTTGATGTCGGTGACGACGCGCGCGCCGAAATGCTCGGCCAAGGCAACGCGGCGGTCCCAGTCGGCCTGCTCCCGCGACATCCGGCCCATGAGGAAAACGGGCCGCTCCGCGGCGCGGAGCATGTCGAGCAGGGTGGCCACGTCCGCCGCCGCGACCTCGGGGAAGCGCGCCGGGGCGTGGCGGTCCGGGGCGGGCAGCACCGGCATGGCGTCGAGCGGCGCCTCCTGCACGGTCACGTCGAAGCAGACATAGGTCGGCGCCATCGGGGCCGTCGCCGTGATCCGCGCGGCGCGCATCATTGCGCTCAGCGAGGCCTCCAGCGAGGCGGGCTGGTCGTCCCACTTGACGTAGGGCCGAACAATGGCCCCCTGGTCGCGTGAGGTGTGAAGCCAGTCGATCCAGGGCCGTCGCTTGGCCGCGTCCACGGGCCCCGTCGCGCCCAGCACCAACATCGGCACCCGGTCGCACCACGCGTTGTAGAGCGCCATGGCCGCATGCATCAGCCCGACATTGGCATGCAGGATCACCGCCAGAGGCTTGCCCGTCACCTTGGCCCAGCCATGCGCGATGGCGACCGCGTGTTCCTCGTGCAGACACAGCAATATCTGCGGGTCGCGGTTGCCGAGGTGGTTGACCAGGCTGTCGTGCAGGCCCCGGAAGCTGCTGCCGGGGTTCAGCGCGACGAAAGGAACGCCCAGCGACCGCAGCATCTCGGCCAGCGCATCGCTGCCGTAGAGGGTCTCGTGGCCGCTCGGCTCCGGCCGGTCGATCTCGGTCATGGCTGCCCCGCTAGGTTCAGGTGGACGTTCTTCTCGTGGGTGAAGGCCAGCAGCTCCCCGATCCCTTCCTCGCGCCCGATGCCGGACTGCTTCACCCCGCCGAACGGCGCGCCGAGGAAGTGGCGTCCGACCTCGTTGACCCAGACGAAGCCCGCCTCGACGTGCATCGCGGCGCGGTGCGCGGTGGCCAGGTCGCGCGTCCAGATCGAGCAGGTGAGGCCGACATCGAGCCCGTCCACCTCGGCCAGCATCTCCGCCTCGTCGGTCCAGCGGCGGACGGCGAGGACGGGGCCGAAGATTTCCTCGCGCGCGATGGTCATCTCGGGCGTGACGTCCGCGAAGATGGTGGGCGCGACGAAGCAGCCCTGCGCCAAAGCGCCGTCTGAGACCGCGTGCCCGCCCGCGACCACGCGCGCGCCCTCGGCCTTGGCGGTCTCGATGTAGCCCATCACCCGGTCGCGATGCTCCCGGCTCACCAGCGCGCCCATCGTCGTCGCGGGGTCGGTCGGGAGGCCGGGGCGAAAACGCTGCACCGCCTCCGCCAGCCGCTCCACCACCGCATCGTGGATGTCCGCATGCAGGAAGGCCCTGCTGGTCGAGCCGCAGGACTGCCCGCACCAGCCGAAGTTCATGCCCGCCACCACCGCGTTCGCCACCGCGTCGGGGTCGCTGTCGGGATAGGCGACGAGGGCGTTCTTGCCGCCGAGCTCCAACAGCACCAGCTTCACCGTGTCGGCAGCGGCCTTCATCACGGCCTTCCCCGCGCCGACCGAGCCGATCAGCGTGACCTTGGCCACGCCGGAATGTGAGGCCAGCGCAGCCCCCGCCTCGGTCCCGCCCGGCAGGACGGAGAAGACGCCTGCGGGCAGCAGCCCACCGACCAGCTCCGCCAGGCGTAGCGCGGAAAGGGGCGCCTGCACGGGCGGCTTCACGATCACCGCGTTTCCTGCGGCCAGCGGCGCGGCCATCTTGCCGCCGCAGAACATGAAGGGATGGTTGAAGGCGAGGATGCGCGCCACGACGCCCATCGGCTGGCGGACGGTCATGTTGACCCGGTCCGGGCCCATCGGGATCGTGTCGCCCTTCATCTCGGTGACGAGGCCCGCGAAGAACTCCATCTGCGCGGCGGCAATGGTGGCGTCTCCCTTCATCTCGGTGACCGGGTTGCCGCAGTTGGCGGCGTCGATCAGGGCGAGCTCGTCGCCATGCTTGCGCAGGATCGAGGCGATCTCCCTGAGGACGCGCGCCCGCTCCAGCGGCGCGACCTCGCGCCATTCAAGGAAGCCCGCCCGGGCAGCCTTCACGGCTTCGTCGACATCCACCGCACGCGCCTCGGCCACGTGAGCGAGAACCGACCCGTCGGCGGGGTTGACCGTCTCGGCGTAGCCGCCGTCCCGCGGCGGCGTCCAGGCGCCGCCGATGTAGAGGTCGCGATGCTCGGGCAGCACCTCGCCCAGCTCCGTGTCACGCATTCGATCCTCCCTCTGCTCGCTCAGAACGTAAGACATCTAAGAACATTGCCGCAACCGCTATCCGACCGCGATGGCCGCCGCGCCAGCGAGTGCCAGCAGGGAGGACAGCACGAAGGCCGGGCCGGGCCAGGGCTCCGTCCGCAATAGGAAGGCGGCCAGGTAGGCCGAGAAGAACATCTCGCAGGCGCCGATCACGGCGACGGCGGTCACGGTGGTGAAGCTCAGCGCGAAGAACAGCGCGATCTGGCCGAGCGAGATCGCGACCGCCGCCGCGACTTGCCAGCCCGACGGCAGGCCGCGCGCCATGCCGCCCCGGAGCGCGAGCGGGAGGTAGGCCAGCGCTCCCGTCGCCGCCCCGACCAGCGTGCCGAGCAACGGATCGGGCAGCGCGGCGAGCCCCGCCTTGCGCGCGACGAAGGCGCCGCCGAAGCCCGCCGCCGATACCGTGGCCAGAACGCGCCCCCGGCCCCGCGCGGGGCCGCCCTTCTCGGGCAGGCCGCGGCGCAGGACCGTGATCGCCACGGCGGCGAAGACGAGCGCGACCCCGACGGCGGTGGCCGGGGTGATCCGCTCGCCCAGCAGCAGAATCGCGAGGATCGCGGCGAAAACCGGGATAAGGCGGCGCAGGATGCCGGTCTCGATGGCACCCGCGAGCGCGACGGAGCGGAACATCAGGGCACGGCCGATGAGGTTGGCCAACACGCCGGCCAGGACGAAGAAGGCCACGCCCCGCCAGGCCATTCCGTCCCACCCGGGCACCTCCGGCCCGAGGAGCAGCCATAGCCCGCCTGCTAGCGCCCCGGTCACGACGACCGACAGAAGCGCCGCGCCCCCGTCGTCGGGCCGCGTCTCGGAACCCTTGGCGATGGCGACGGCGCTCGCCGCGTAGAGGAAGGCCGAGGCGAGGGCGAGCGCCTCGCCGAGGAAGGGCACTTAGACGCTCTCGTCCAACTTTTCCTTGAAGCGGGCGGCGGACATGACCTCGCGCAGCGGCAGCGCGTCCCGCTCGGTGGACGGGTCGACCTCGTAGGTCAGGCCCTGCCCGTCCCAGAACCACCAGTAGACGATCTCGCCCTGCTTGTCGCGGATCGGCATCTTGAAGGTCGGGAAGTCCTCCTCCGCCGGATCGACGCGACCCGCCACCTCGTGATCGAGCCCGAGCTTCTCCAGCACGCCGCGCAGGGGGATCATGGCGGTGACGGCGGCCTCACCACCCGCGACCTCCGACAGGTCCCCGGGCCGCGCGTCCCGCGCCCCGGCGATCAGGCACACCACGACCGGATAGCTCGGATGGCGGTGGGTGACGACGGCGTAGCGCAGGCCCGCCTCGGTGCGGATCTCGACGACCTCTCCGGGTTCGAATTCGGACATCGGGGGCTCCTTCAAAGACTGTAGGCTTCGACGGTGGACGGGTGGAACAGCTCGTCCACCGTCACGCGGCGCGGCGAGAGGCGCTGCGCGGCGTGGTAGCCGAGGAAGGTGTCGAGCACGCGGGCATTCGCGTCGGTCACGCCGTAGGTCCAGGGGTCGGGGCCCATCATCGCCTGGGCACGGTTCAGATTGTCCTCGACGAAGGGCATCGTGACCTTGGTGGCGGACGTATCCTGCAAGGCTTCCTGCGCCAGCCTCTTGGCCTCGGTGAAGGCCTTGAGCAGCGCGCCGGGCAGCCACGGGTGTTCGTCGGCCAAGGTCCGGCGGACGCCGAGGACATGCATGATCGGGAAGATGCCGGTGCGGCGGTAGTAGTCCTCCGCAGCAGCGACGCTGTCGCGGAAGAGGCGGTCGACATGGGGGTGGCCCTCGGCGAAGCAGCGTGGCCATCTCGGGCCGATGAAGCCGTCGATCTCGCCGTCCATGAGCATCTGGTTCAACGTCGCGCCCTCCGGTGCCGCCTCGACGGTCACGTCGGTGGGCAGGTCGACCTTGATCTTTTCGGGCCGCCCCGGCGTGTCCATGCCGCCGCGCACCCAGGTCACGTCGGAGGGCTTCACGCCGTGGTCGTCCTCGAGGATGCCGCGCAGCCAGACGTTGGCCGACAATTGATACTCCGCGATGCCGATCCGCCGCCCCTTCAAGTCCTCCGGCCGGTCGATGCCCCGGTCGGTGCGGACATAGGCCGAGGTGTGGCGGAAGGCGCGGGAGAGGAAGACCGGCACGGCGACGTAGTGCGGATCGCCGCGGGCGACTGAGATCGCGTAGGAGCTGAGCGACAGCTCCGAGATGTCGTAGGCCTGGTGCCGGAAGGCGCGGAAGAACATCTCCTCCGGCGTCTGGAGCATCGGGATCGGATCGACTCCGTCGATCTGCACCCGCCCGTCGACGATGGCCGCCGTCCGGTCGTAACGGCCCATGGCCAGGGACAGGTTCAGGCTCATCGGGTCCTCCCTTCGGTATCGGATTGCTTGTGGAGCGCCACCGGCTGCCCCGTCTCGGCCGAGGCCAGGATCGCGTGGCAGAGCTCCAGGCTGGCCCGCCCCCAGGCGCCGGACTGGACGGGCGCGCGGTCCTCGCGCACCGCGTCGACCAGCGCGTCGACCACCTCGGCGCGGGGAACGCCCAGCGGCGCCTCCTCGAACCACCGCTCCGTGTCGGCGGAGACCTCGACGCCCGACGGCATCAGCCGCAGGTCGGCCCGGTCGCAGAGCGCAATGACGGGTCCGAAATGCTCGTGATGCGTGGCGGGCGCCGGGTCGGCCCCCTGCCCGAAGGTGCGGGTCGTCTTGAGCCGCGCCTCCGCTTCGGGGTCGAGACCCGCCAGCGCCTTGCGGGCCTTGCCGTAGGCGGTCGGGTCCTTCGGCGCGCCCAGCTCGCCCACGCCGTCCATCCAGACGTCGCTGTCGAAATGCGCGTAGCCCGAATAGGTCAGCGTCGCGAAGGCCCCGCCTTCGAAGGCGACCAGCGCGGAATAGGCACCCTCGGTCGGACGCTCCGGGTCCCAGGCGCCGGTCATCGCGAAGACGCTCCTGGCCAGCCCTCCGCATAGCAGGCGCACCACGTCGATCTGGTGGACCCCTTGGCTGAACAGCACGCCGCCCCCCTCCTCGGTCCGAAGTTCCTCGGGGCGGCGGGGACGGTAGAGGAAGTCCGTGTAGTTCAGCGCCTGGACCATCCGCACCGCGCCGTGATCGCCGCCTTCGACCAGGCGGCGGGCGAGGGCCACGGGCGCGTCGAAGCTGTGGGACGGCCCGACGATCAGATGGCGTCCGGTCCGTTCGGCGGTGTCGACCATCCGGTCCGCGTCCGCCATCGACACGGCGAGCGGCTTGTCGACGAGGACGTGCTTGCCGCCCTCGAGCGCGGCGCAGACGTGGTCGGCATGCATCTGGTGCGGCGTGGCGACGTAGATCGCCTCGACCTCCGGATCGGTGGCCAGCGCCTCGACGGTCTCGTGCCCCCGCCCACCGAACTCGGCGGCGAAGGCCTCCCGGCTCTCGGCGCGCGGCGCGGCGGCCGCGATGAGACGCACGCGCGGATCCTGGCGGAACGTGGGCAGCATCAGCATGAAGGCGCGGCCGAGACCGGCCACGCCCAGGCGAACCGGCTCAGAGGTCAAGGACCAGCTTCTCCGACTTCGCCCGAGACACGCAGATCATGATCCGGTCCGACTTCTCCTCGTCCATCAGCACCATGTCGCGGTGGTCGGCCTCGCCCTCCAGCAGGACGGTCTTGCAGGTCCCACAGGTCCCGCTCTCGCAGGAGGAGACTGTGGCGTGGCCCGCGTCGCGCAACGCCTCGAGGATCGAGCGGTCGTCGGGCACGGTGACCGTCTCGCCCGACTTGCGAAGCTCCACCTCGAAGGCCGTGTCGTCGTCGCGCACGACCTCGACCGGCTTGAAGTCCTCGAAATGGATGCGTCCCTCGGGCCAGTGCCCGGACACGGCCTCGATCTCCTCCATCAGGGGCTTCGGACCACAGCAGAAGACGTGTGTGGTCGTCGGCTCCGCGAAATGGTCCCAGAAGTCGTAGAGCTTGTCAGGGTCGCCGTCGTCGTGATGGATCAACAGGCGGTCGCCGAAAGCCTCGACCATCTCATCTAGATAAGCCGTGTCCTCCTTGGAGCGGGTGCAGTATATGATGTTGAAGCGCTTGCCCTGCTTCTCCAGCTCCTGGGCCATGGCGTAGATCGGCGTCACGCCGATGCCGCCCGCGATCAGCAGATACTCGTTGGCCTCCGACAGCGGGAAGGTGTTCTCCGGCGGCTCGATCTGCAGCGCGGTGCCGACCTGCGCGTCGTCGTGCATCGAGGCCGAGCCGCCGCGCGACTCCGCCTCGCGCTTCACCGCGATGCGGTAGCTGTCGGTGTCCTGGCCGTCGCTGACGAGGGAATAGCGCCGCATCGCGCCCGAGGGCGTGCGCACGGTGATGTGCGATCCGACCTCGAAAGGCGGCAGCTCGGCCCCGTCGGCCGGGGCGAGCGTGAACTCCGCGATCTGATCCGTCAGGTCGCGCCGATCCGCGACCGTCACCTCGATGGCGTCCATTTTTCCTCCCTCGCGTGGCCGAAACTTCTTCGATACCTAATGTTATCGCGCCGACCGACCACCCGGCAGTCACGTCGAATGGCGATGCGTCCGGCAAACTCTGTTGAAGAAGTTAGACGGCTAAGATATACAGATGCAAGCCCGTGCGGCCCGCCATCAGGAGGAAAGCGATGCTGACGCCCGAAGAGAACGACCTGCTGACCCTCGTCGAGAACGACGCGCCCATGGCGCGGCTGATGCGTCAGCACTGGACCCCCGTCTGTCTGATGGAAGAGGTGGCCGAGCCCGACGGCAAGCCGCTGCGCGTCGAGGTGCTGGGCGAGACCTACGTCGCCTTCCGCGATAGCAAGGGCCGCCTGGGGATGCTCGACGAGCTCTGCCCCCACCGGAAGGCTTCGCTGGTCTACGGTCGCAACGAGGAATGCGGCCTGCGCTGCCTCTATCACGGATGGAAGATGGACGTGGACGGCAACGTCGTCGCCATGTCGTCGGAGCCCGAGGGCTCGCCGCTGATGGACAAGGTCAAGGCGCGCGCCTACCCGGTCCGCGAATGGGGCGGCTTCGTCTGGGCCTGGCTCGGCGAGGCGGACGAGGCGCCGGAGTTCCAGCCCCCCGCCTTCGCGCCGGAGGAGGACACGCCCGTCGCGATCCTCAAGATCCGCATCCCCGCCAACTGGGCGCAGATCCACGAGGGCCAGATCGACAGCGCGCATTCGTCGTCGCTGCACTCGTCGACGATGAAGCCTGCGCGGGTGGAGGGCGCGGCGGCCGACGAGAGGTCCTGGTACCGCCCCTCGACCGACAAGTCGCCGAAGATGCAGACCGAGACCACCGCCTACGGCTTCCACTACGCGGCGATCCGCAAGCCGATCAAGCGGGCCGGGACCCACAACTACCTGCGCATCACCGAGTTCGTGGCGCCCTACTACTCGCTGATCCCGCCCAACAACAACTACAAGGTCGCCTCGGTCATCGTGCCCATCAACGACACCGAGACGGCGTTCCACTTCATCGCCTTCGGCGGCCCGAACGTGCCCTCCACCGAGGAGTGGCGCGCGTTCAACCATGCGGTGCCGGGCGTGGACGTGGACCACAAGTGGCGCACCGTGAATACGCTCGAGAACGACTTCAACCAGGACCGGGAAAAGATGAAGGAGGGGCACTTCACCGGCGTCGAGGGCATCCCCAACGAGGACATCATCATGTGGGTGTCGATGGGCGCCCGCGTCCAGCGGCATACCGACGTGCTGGGCGCCTCGGACCTGGCCATCGTGGAATTCCGCCGCCTGATGGCCGACGCCGCCGCCAAGGTGGCTGAGGGCGGACGGGCCATCGGCACGGACAGCCCGATCCCGCAGGCGCGCATCGCCTCCCACGAGGGGGTCTACCCGAAGGAGACCGACTGGCGCACGCTCGTCGCCGCCGAGGGACCGGAGGCACACGCCGCCGAGTGATCGCGACGACGATCCGAGATTGCCGGACCGCGGTCCAGCGGGCCGGCTTCCCAGGCGCTATGAAGACTGGAACAGAGAGATGACCGACCGACGCGAGGCCGGGATGTCGGTGCGTCGCGCCGTCCTGGGCGAGGCGCATGTGGACCGCGCCGAGGCGGCGAAGACCGCGCTCGACGCCCCCTTCCAGGACCTCATCACCGAGGGCGCCTGGGGCACCGTCTGGGCCTCGGACGCGATCCCGTTGCGCGAGCGGTCGATGCTGACGCTGGCGCTGCTGGCGGCGACCGGCAACTTCGAGGAGATCCCGATGCATGTCCGCGCCTGCGCACGCACCGGCGCATCGAAGCGCGACGTGATGGAGGCGTTCCAGCACGTCGCCATCTACGCGGGCGTGCCGCGCGCGAACCATGCCATCAAGCTCGCCAAGCAAGTCTGGGCCGAGGAGGACGCGTGATGCGCGAGATGACGAAGACCCCCGGGGCGAAGGGCGGCCTGATCCAGCGCGCGCGCGGCGTCCACCCGCCCGCCCACGACCCGGCCTACCGCACCACCGTCACACGCAGCCCGCGGCTCGCGCCGCTGTCCTTCCCTTCGGGCCCCGCCGAGGAGACGGGGCCGGTCTTCGGCCACGACCTCCTGGGCGAACGCGACGCCGACCTCATCACCAACTTCACCGGCGAGGAGGCGATCGGCCCGCGCATCGTGGTGACGGGCACCGTGCGCGACGAGACCGGGCGCCCCGTGCCCGGCGCGCTCTTGGAGGTGTGGCAGGCCAATGCCGGAGGCCGCTACCGCCACGCGCGCGACGGCTACCTCGCCCCCCTGGACCCGAACTTCGGCGGCTGCGGGCGCTGCATGACCGGCGAGGACGGCACGTATGCCTTCCGCACCATCCAGCCCGGCCCCTATCCCTGGCCCAACGGCATGAACGACTGGCGCCCCGCCCACATCCACTTCAGCCTGTTCGGGCATAGCTTCGGTCAGCGCCTCATCACCCAGATGTATTTCGAGGGCGACCCGCACATCCCGCTCTGCCCGATCGTGGGCACCATCCCCGACCCGGACGCGGTAGACCGGCTGACCGCTCGGCTCGACTGGCAGGCGACGATCCCGATGGACACGCGCGCCTACCGCTTCGACATCGTGCTGCGCGGGCGACGCCAGACGCCGTTCGAGAACCGCCCGGAGGCGCTATGACCCCCCCGAACACCCATCCCTACCTGCTGGAATCCGCCTCCCAGACGGCCGGTCCCTACGTCCATATCGGCTGCCTGCCCAACGATGTCGGCCTGCCCATGTATGGCGGCGCGAATCTCGGCGCCCGCATGCTGGGCGACGGCTTCGAGGGCGACCGGGTCACGGTGCGCGGCCGCGTGATCGACGGGACGGGCATGGTCCTGCGCGACGCGATGGTCGAGGCATGGCAGGCCGACGCGGAGGGCCGCTTCCCGCCCGACGCCGCCCCGGGCTTCCACGGCTTCGCCCGGTCGGGCTGCGACGCGGACGGGGTCTGGACCTTCGAGACCACCCGCCCCGGCGCGGTCCCCTTCGCCGACGGCCGCCCGCAGCACCCGCACGTGACGCTCATGGTCTTCGCGCGCGGCATCAACCTCGGGCTGCACACGCGGATGTACTGGCCGGGCGCCGACCTCGACGGCGACCCGATGCTCGCCCGCATCGAGCAGCGGGAGCGCCGCGAGACCCTGGTCGCGCGCGAGGAGGACGGCGGGCTCCGCTTCGACATCCGCCTGCAGGGTCCGGGCGAGACGGTGTTCCTGGATGTCTGATCCGGCGATCCTCTGCGTCGCGATCACCGGATCGGTGCCGCAGAAGTCCGACAACCCCGCCGTGCCGATCACCGTGGCCGAGCAGGTCGCCAGCACGCGGGAGGCCTTCGACGCGGGCGCGACCATCGCCCATTGCCACGTGCGGGGCGACGACGGCACCCCGTCGAGCGACCCCGGCCGCTTCGCCGAGCTCAAGGCGGGGATCGAGGCGGCCTGCCCCGGCATGATCGTGCAGCTTTCGACCGGCGGCCGGTCGGGGGCGGGCCGGATGCGCGGCGGGATGATCCCGCTCGGCCCCGACATGTGCTCGCTCAGCGTCGGCTCGAACAACTTCCCCACCCGCGTCTACGAGAACCCGCCCGACCTCGTGGACTGGCTCGCGGGCGAGATGGCCGCCCACGGCGTCGTCCCCGAGATCGAGTGCTTCGACCTGAGCCATCTCTACCAGGCGCACGCGATGTGGCGGGACGGCCGGCTGCCGACCGGGACCGGCGGCAACGACGCGGGCCGTCCGCCCTACGTCCAGTTCGTGATGGGCGTGCGGAACGCCCTGCCCGTCGACCGCCACGCCTTCGAGGCGATGCTCGCCACCAAGCGCCATCTCTTCGGCGATGACGCCCCGTGGTGCGCCGCCGGGATCGGCGCCGGCCAGGCCGTGCTCAACGACTGGGCGGCGGAGGCCGGGGGCCACCTGCGCACGGGGCTGGAGGACAACGTGCGGATGGACCGCGCCACCCTCGCCCCGTCCAACGCCGCGCTGGTCGAACGCGCCGCCGAGGCCGCAGTCCGCCACGGCCGCCGCCCCGCCACCCCGGCGGAGGCGCGCACCATCCTGGGGCTCCGGGCGGCGTGACCCCCGGCATGTCGTTCCAGCGCAACGGCGACGCGCTGCTCCACGTCCATTGGCGGCCCGGCGCAGGACCGGGCGTCGCCTTCGCCAACTCGCTGGGGACCGACCTGCGGCTCTGGGACGCGACCTGCGCGGCGCTGCCGCCGGACATGCCGCTCCTCCGTTGTGACATCCGCGGCCACGGGTTGTCGGACGGGCCGCCCGCCACGATCGAGGACCACGCCGCCGACCTCGCGGCGTTGATGGACCGCGCGGGGCTGGCGCGCGCGGTGGTCTGCGGCGTCTCGATGGGCGGCATGGTCGCGCAGGCCCTGGCCGCCGCGCGCCCCGACCTCGCGGGCGCCGTCGTCCTGGCCTGCACTGGAACGCGGATCGGCACCCCCGAGGCCTGGCAGGCCCGGATCGACGCCGTGCGCCGGGACGGGCTGCCCGCCATCGCGGAAGCCGTGCTGGGGCGCTGGTTCGCGCCCGCCTGGCGCGCCGCGAATCCGGAGGCCGACCGCGGCTGGCGCCTGATGCTGGAACGCACGCCGCCCGAGGGCTACGCCCGCGCTTGCGCCGCCATCGCGGCGGCCGATCTCGGCGCGGCGGCCGGAGGGCTGGACCTGCCCGCGATCTGCCTCGCCGGATCGCGGGACGGCGCGACCCCGCCCTCCGTGGTCGAGGCGCTGGCCGCCGCGATCCCCGGCGCGGTGCTGGAGGTGCTGGACGACGTCGGCCACCTGCCGCCCATCGAGGCGCCCGCCGCGATGGCCCGCGCCGTGCTCGCCGCGCGGGATCGGATCGGGTGACGGACGCGCTGGACCACCCGTGGCTCGGCGGCCTCTTCGGCGACGCGGAGGCCGCGGCGATCTGGTCGCCCGAGCGACAGCTCGGCCACATGCTCGCCTTCGAGGTCGCGCTCCTGCGCGCGCAGGCCACCGAGGGGGACGCGCCCGAGGATCGCGCCGACCCGCTCGCCGACCTGATCGAAGCGGCCGACATCGCGCCCGCGGACCTGCGTGATGGCACCGCGCGCGACGGCGTGCCGGTCCCGGCCCTCGTCGCGCGGCTTCGCGCGATGGCGGGCGCGGACGCCCCGCTCGTCCATGCGGGCGCGACCTCGCAGGACGTGATGGACACGGGGCTCGCGCTCTCGCTGCGCGAGACCGGCGCGGCGCTGGACGCCCGGCTGGCGGCGCTGACCGACGCGCTCGACGCGCTCGCGGCCCGCGACGGCGCGCGCGAGATCATGGGCCGCACCCGGATGCAGGCCGCCCTGCCGATCCGCGCCGCGCAGCGGATCGCGGCTTGGCGCCGACCGATCCCGCGCCACCGCGACCGCATCGCAGCCGCCACGGAGGACGCGGCCCGGCTGCAACTCGGCGGGCCCGTGGGAGACCGCGCGACGCTCGGCCCGAGCGCAGACGCCGTGTCCGCGCGCATGGCCGAGGCCCTCGGCCTGGCGGACGGCCCCGCCTGGCACGCCGAGCGCGACGGGCCGGTCGCCGTTGCGGCGGCCTATGCGAACCTCTGCGTTTCCTTGGGCAAGATCGGCACCGACGTCGGCCTGATGGTGCAGCAGGGCGTTGACGACGCGCGGCTGGCGGGCGGCGGTGGCTCCTCGGCCATGGCGCACAAGGCCAACCCCGTGCGCGCCGAGATCCTCGCCGCCCTCGCCCGCCACGCCGCGACCCTCGCGGGCGGCATGCTCCATGCGGGCCTCCACGAGCAGGAACGCTCCGGCGCGGCCTGGGCGCTGGAATGGCTCACCCTGCCGCCGCTGGCCCGCGTCGCGATGCGAGCGACGGCGCTGGCCACCGAGGTCGTCGGCGACCTGACCATCGGCGCCGCGGGCACCGCCTCGCCTCAGCGGGCGTAGAACGCCTCGAAGGTCGCCGATCCGAGGCTGTTCTGGTGGGTCATGAAGCCGACCATCGCTGCCGAGGCCTGATCGTCGAGTCCGAGCGACTCCACCCCGAGCGCGTGGACCGTGAACACGTAGCGGTGCGGCGCGTCCCCCGGCGGCGGCACGGGGCCGCCATAGCCCGGCGCGCCCCAGTCCGTGCGTCCCTGCACCGCGCCGTCGGGGATGCCGCCCTGGTTCCCGGCATCCTCGGGGATGCGCGTCACGTGCGCAGGAATGTCGAAAACCACCCAATGCCAGAACCCGCTCCCCGTGGGCGCGTCGGGGTCGTAGACGGTGACGACGAAGCTCTTGGTGCCCTTGGGCGCGTCCTTCCACTCCAAGGCGGGCGAGACGTTGTCGCCCGTGCAGCCCCAGTCGTCGTAGACATGGCGCTCGGGAATGGTGCCGCCCGCGGGGATGCCGGGGACGTCCAGGGTGAAGTTCGCGTCCGACATACTTAGACCTCTCAGTTTCTACACCGTGAGACGTGTCGCCAGATCCGGTTCCGTCAACTCGCGGTCTTCCAGATCGGCGGTCGAAACGTCAGGTCACCGGGTCCATCTCGTCCCCGCCGGGCATCGTTGCCAACCGGTCGAGGTCGGGGCGGGGCCGCGCCGTGTCCGGGTCCTGCGCCAGCAGCGCCTCCAGCGCGGCGGCGACGCGCAGGAGCGCGAGATCGCCATTGCGCCGCCCGACGAGCTGGATGCCGAAGGGCGTGCCGCGGTCGTCCAGCCCGCAGGGGATCGACACGGAGGGATGGTTCACCAGCGTGACCGCATAGGTCAGCCCGACCCAGTCGAAGTAGTTCGCCATCTCAGCCTCCGCGATCCGGCGGGGATAGATCTCGTGCTTCGGCCAGGGATAGGCGCCGACCGTCGGCGTGATCAGCACGTCGTGGTCGTCGAAGAAGGCCGCGACCCGGCGATATATGCGCGCCTGCTCGACATGGGCGACGGCCATCTCCTCGACCGAGAAGCGCTTGGCATGCTCCAGGTTCTGCTCGACCAGCGGGCCCCAGCGGTCTGGCTCGTCGCGGGCGCGCTCGGCATACATGCCGATGTAGTTGAATGCGCGGATCGTCTCGTAGACCTCGCGCGTCGCGCCGAAGTCGGGATGGGTCCACGCGAGGGACGCGAAGGCGTCGCCGAACACCGCCACCCGGTCTCGAAAGACCGCGCGCAGCCCGCTGTCGACGGCGGCGAAGCCCAGGTCCTCGGAGACGGCGAGGCGCAGGCCGGACAGGTCCGCCGCGCCCGGCGCCTCGACCAGAGGGGCCGCTAGCGGGTCGGACGCGTGCGCCGTGGCCATCGCGCGTAACATCAGCGTCACGTCCGCCACGCTGCGCGCCATGGGCCCCTGCACGGCGAAGTGAGACATGCCGAAGGGCCGCATCTCGGACGCGACGACCCCCGCCGTCGGGCGGTAGCCGACCACGCCGCAATAGGCCGCCGGGATGCGCAGGCTGCCGGCGTTGTCGGACCCGTGCGCCAACGGCACCATACCAGTCGCGAGCGCGATGGCCGACCCGCCGGAAGAACCGCCGCAAGTCAGTTCGGGCGCGAAGGGGTTGCCGCTGACGCCGTAGACCGGATTGAACGTGTTGCCGCCCGCGCCCCATTCCGGCGTGTTCGTCTTGGCCAACACGATGGCGCCCTTGGCGCGAAGGTTCGCGACCAGCCCCTCGTCCGCCGCCGGCACGTGATCCTCGAACATCCGAGAGCCGTAGGTCGTGCGCAGCCCCTTCGTGTCGGCCAGGTCCTTGATCCCCACCGGCAAGCCATGAAGGGGCCCGAGCGCTTCGCCCGCCATGACCGCCGCCTCGGCCGCGCGGGCCGCCGACAGCGCCGCCTCCGAGTCGATGGCCACGACGCCGTTCAGGGGCCGGTCCACCGCCTCGATCCGGGCGAGGCAGCCCTTCACCAGCTCGACGGGGGAGAGCGCCTTGGCGCCGATCATGCGCCGGGCCTCGGTCGCGTCGACGTCGCAGGGGTCGGTCATGGGTCGTCCTTAGGATGGGGCGATGACACGTCTTAGATGACTAAGCTACGCTCCACCTGCTGTCACCAGCCCGAGGGAGGACGGCATGACCAACATCGACCGCGCATCAGTCGTCGCCCGTGCGCGGGATGGGATCGACGCGTTCCTCGATACGCTCGCCCGCCTTGTGGCGATCCGGTCCGAGAGCAACCCGCCCGACCTGCCCGCGCTCGAGACCTACTGCCGGGAAGGGGTTGGGCCGCTGCTGTCGGCGATGGGCTTCGAGGTGGAGATCCACCCGAACCCCGAGCCGCAGGCCGGTCCCTTCCTGGTCGCCCGCCGCCACGAGGGGACGGGTCCCACGGTGCTGGTCTACGGCCACGGCGACGTCGTGCGCGCCATGCCCGAGCGCTGGCGCGACGGGCTCGACCCCTGGACGCTCACGCGCGAGGGCGACCGCATCTACGGGCGCGGCACCGTCGACAACAAGGGCCAGCACCTGATCGCCATCGAGGCCCTGCGCGCCGTGATCGGGGCGCGGGGGCGGCTCGGCTTCGACGCGACCGTGCTGATCGAGATGGGGGAGGAGGCGGGCTCGCCGGGGCTGGAAGCCTTCGTCGGGGCCAACCGCGACCTGCTCGCCGCCGACGTCATGGTCGCGCTCGACGGGCCGCGCCAGAGCATGGAGGTGGCCGACATCACGCTGGGCACGCGGGGCGGGCTGGCGATGGACCTCGTGGTCGACCTGCGCCCGGGCAGCCACCATTCGGGCCATTGGGGCGGACTGCTGAAGGACCCCGCCGTGGTCTTGGCCCATGCCCTCGCTTCCATCGTCTCGCGCGACGGGCGCATCCTGGTCGAAGGATGGCGCCCCGAGGTGCCGGACGCGGTGCGTGCCGCCGCCCGCGCCGTCTCGGTCGCGCCCGCCCCCGGCACGCCCGAGCCGGACGCCGATTGGGGCGAGCCGGGCCTGTCCCGGACGGAGCGCATCTCGGCCTGGAACAGCGCCATCGTCCTGGCCATGATCGCCGGCCAGCCGGAGAACCCCGTCCCCGCCGTGGCCGGGACGGCCCGCGCCCGGCTGCAGCTGCGCCATGTCGTCGATACGCCGCCTCGGGACGTCGTCCCCGCCCTTCGGCGCCATCTCGACGCGGCGGGCTTTCCGGAGGTCGCCGTGGAGCCCGTCGAGGGCCGCGACGCCTTTCCCCCGTCCCGCACCGACCCGGAAGACCCTTGGGTAGCTCGCGTCGCCGCCTCCATCGCGCGGACCACGGGCCGGGCCCCGAACGTGATTCCCACCATCGGTGCCTCGGGCCCGTCCGAGATCTTCCGCGCCGCGCTCGGCGTCCCGGTCCTGTGGCTGCCGCAGAGCTACGGAGGCTGCGGCCAGCACGGGCCCAACGAGCACGGTCTGATCCCGCTCTTCGAGGAGGGGCTCGCCATGATGGCCGGGCTGTTCTGGGACATCGGCTCGCAGGACGGCGGCGGGCCGGGATAGGGACGACCTTCGCCGTGACGCGCCCGGCCCGGCGGCGCCCTACCGCCGTGCCCAGAGCGCCAGCAGCCCGGCGACGGCCGTCGCGAAGACCCCCATCGCGAGGTAGACGAAGTCGAGCCCGCCCCACGCGACGAGGGCGCCGCCGACGAAGGCCGAGGAGAACTGCGCCAGGAACAGGCACATGGTCATGCCGCCCGAGGCGCGCCCCCGCATCGCGTCGGGCACGCGCGAGAGCAGCCAGGCGTTGTTGGTCGGCATCAAGAGCCCTAGCCCCGCCCCGATCCCCGCCAGCGCGACGGCGAGCGGGAGGATCGACAGGTGCGTGGAGATCGCGAGGTAGCCGATCGCCACGATCCCGAAGGAGATTGCGCCGATGGCCTGGGGCGCGAGCCGCCGGCGCAGCCGCGCCACCTGCGTCGAGGCGAGCGACGAGGCGACCATCGCGGCGGCGACCACCGCGCCGGTCCAGGCCGAGGCGCGCGCGACGCCCACGAGGTCCGCGACGTCGAAGGGGATGAGCGTCGGGATCACGTAGAAGGTCAGCATCCCCGCGGCGGCCACCGCGTAGATCGGCAGCGCATGGCGCCAGGGGAACGGCGCGTCCGTCGCGTCGCCTTCGCCCCGTCGTCGCGGGGCCTTCGCGGGGACGGCCTTCAGCACGATGGGGAGCAGGGCGAGCGGCGCGAGGTAGACGGCGAAGGGCTCGCGCCAGTCGAGCTGACCCAAGAGCCCGCCCGCCCCGATGAAGAGGATGCCCCCCACCCCCATCGACGCGGCCTGCCAGCCGAGCACGCGCTGCCGCGCCTCGCCCTCCCAGACGTCGGCGATGAGCGCCATCGACGCCGTCATCACCGCGCCGACCGCGAGCCCGAGGAAGAGGCGCCCCACCAGGATCGCGTCGAGCGAATCGAGGTAGAGCCCCGACGATCCCGCGAGGACGTAGAGGACGATGCCCGCGAGCAGCACCCGGCGCTTCACCGTCCGGTCGACCAGCACGCCCGAGAGCGGCGCGGCCACCGCGATGGCGAGGCCCGGGGCCGTGAGGATGAAGGGCACGAGCCATTCGGCGCGGGGATCGTCCGCGAAATGCGCCACGAGGCCCGGGAGCGATGGAGATATGGTCGCGCCCGCCATCACCGTCAGCGTGGCGGAGGCCAGGAGCGCGAAGAGCGTCAGCCGGGTCGGGCCGGCTTCGGACGGAGCGGGGGCGCGGGCGATGTCGGTCAGGGCGGCGATCCTTCGCGGGACCGGGAGGGGCCCGGAGGACGACCTAGTCGTCCGGCAGCCCCGGTCTAGGCCGCGTCCCGCGCGTCCGGGCCGGCCAGCGCCTCTGCCGCGATCTCGAAGGAGCGCAGCCGTGCGGCGTGGTCGTGAATCTGCCCTGTGATGATGAGCTCGTCCGGCCGATGGCGGGCGACCAGAGCGGCCAGGGCGCACTGCACCGTCTCGGGCGACCCCACGGCGGAGACGCGCAGCGCGTGGTCCACCATGCGCCGCATCTCGGGCCCGATCGCCGCGTCGATATCCTCGACCGGGCGCGGCAGCTTGCCGGGACGCCCCGTCCGCAGCCGCGCGAAGGCCTGCTGCATGGAGGTGCGCAGGAAGGCCCCCTCCGCATCGGTCGCCGCGGCGAAGACGTTGACGGCGAGCATGAAGTGCGGCCGGTCAAGCTGTGCGGAGGGCTGGAAGCGGTCCCGGTAGATCGCGGCGGCCTGCTCCAGCGCGTCGGGCGCGAAATGCGAGGCGAAGGCGTAGGGCAGGCCCAGATGCGCCGCGAGCTGCGCGCCGTAGAGCGACGAGCCCAGGATCCAGACGGGCACCTTCGTCCCCTGCCCCGGATGCGCGGCCACGGGCGCGCCCGGCTCGGCCTCGCCGAGGTAACTCATCAACTCGACCACGTCCTCGGGGAAGCGGTCCTCGCCCAGCCCGCGCCGCAGCGCGCGCGCCACTGCCAAGTCCCCGCCCGGTGCGCGGCCCAGCCCGAGGTCGATGCGCCCCGGGTGGATCGTGGCCAGAGTTCCGAACTGCTCGGCGATGGCGAGCGGCGCGTGGTTCGGCAGCATGATCCCACCCGCGCCCACACGGATCGTGCGCGTCGCTCCGGCCACGTGCCCGATCAGCACGGAGGTCGCGGCCGAGGCGATGCCGGGCATGTTGTGATGCTCCGCCAGCCAGTAGCGGTGGTAGCCCCAGCCCTCCGCATGCCGCGCGAGGTCGACGCTGTTGCGGATGGCCTGCGCGGCGTCGGCCCCCTGGGGCACGGGGGCGAGGTCGAGCACGGAATGGCGCATGCGGAGGATCCTCGTTTACATGATGGAGATGGGAATGCGGGAGCGGTCTCGCAATCGCGTCGCGTCCGCGCGGGCGGGTGCGCGACCTAGAGGACGATCTCGCCTTCGTCCTCGCCGTCCCAGTAGTGGATGCGCTCGGCGTGGACCTTGATGAACACAAGGCCCGGCGTGTCGATCCCCTGCCCGAAGTAGCGCTCCATGTCGGGCGCCCAGTGCCGCTCGAAGGCGGCCTTGTCGCGGATCAGCTCGGCCTTGCCCTCCATCGCCAGAAAGAGCGGCGGCTTGCCCATGACCTCGGCCACGCCCGCGACGGGCGAGCCCTTGTAGGTCACGGCCACGTTCGGGTCGCGCTTGATGTCATCCACCGTGCGCGTGTCCTCGTCCGAGAAGAAGTACGAGTCCCCCGCGTAGGCGACCTCGCGGTTGTTGCTCATCGGCCGGCTAGCGACGCCGCCGCCCTCCGTCTTGGTCGAGAGCATGCCGAAGTCGATGTTGCGCATCGCCTCGGCCACGTCTTCAAGCGTCATGTCTGCCATAGTTCCTTTCTCGTGCTGGCTGGTGAAGGTGCGCCTACTGGTACGAACGGGCGACAGGGTGATGCGGTTGCCTCGCCTCAGACCGGCCGCGGCCGCATCGCTGTCCCTTTCAGCTGCGCCCATGCGGGACGACCGGATGAAACGCTTCGGTCGTTGCAATAGCGTCCTCGTAGGCGTTCGGAACACTCCCTTTTGCAGGTCTAGGAACATATGGAACAGTGTGCTGCCGCCGCAGCGCGGTCCGCCAGAGCCGCTGTTCATGCACTGCGCAGCATTCGGCAAAGTGGGCTCTAAGCCAGCTTTCGCCGCGCGCTGACCGAACGACTGCTCTCGGGTTGCCGCAAGTCTTCAAACCCTTTTGCATCTGGCCCAGGTCAGGAAGAGCCCGCGATCCTTCTGGGACGAGAACGTGTTCCGGCGGGTCGCGAAGGATCTCTTTCAATCGTCGTATCTGCCGCGCCGCTTTCTCTGACGGCTTCTCGCTTATCGCGCCTCTGCCCTTCTGTCTCGAACGGCGCCGCCACTGTCGCGGCGCTCGGTGCATCGGCCCGCTTTGAAGGCGGCCGGCGGCCTTTGTGAGTTGCCGGGGTCGGACGTGCTAACGGTTGTGCGCGCTCGCTCTGAACAGGAGACGACGACGGACGAGTCTCACTCTCTCGCGCGTCCTCGAACTCGGCAGCGACTTCTTTTGCGTTAGGGGCATCGACTCGCTTGGTTGGTGCGGTACGCCCAGCTGAGGCGGAGGATGTGAGCCGCTGCTTCTGCTCCGCCCGACCGGCGAGGCTGGCGTAGCCGCTTTGCTGTTCGGCGAGACCGGACACCATCTGCTCCTGCGTGAGCGGTTTCGTCTCGGCAGGCGCTGCGGTGACAATCTTCTTGGCCCGCTTGGCGGGTTCGGTGAGCGGCGGATAGGGCAGTTCGTGGCCGACCCGGGCCGCATAGATGCGCTCGAAGTGATGATCCTCGAAATACCGGATGTGGTGGGCCAGGATCGGGTATTGTCCCTCGGGCAGCACCAGGACGCGATCGAGCGGGAAGCGCAGGATTTCGGCTGGCGAGATCAACGGGCGTTCCTCCGACCGACGGCTGACATTACCGCTCTCGTCGAACTTCCGAATGACCGATTGCGATCGGGTGGTGCTGACGGTCGTCCGCTTGCCGAGCGCATCGGACAGAACCTGAGCGGTCCGGTCGTCCTGTGGCGTCATGTAGATCTGCACCCCGGCCCCCGCGAGAAGCGCTCGGCGGTCGGTCTCCCCGTAGATGCTCTCGAGACCGGGGATCGACTGCGTGATGATGAAGAACCGGCCGCCATATTGCCGGATCGTCTTGATGCTGTTGAGGACCATCGGCTGGCGGCCGAGCTGGTCGAACTCGTCCATCAGGAACATGACTGGATGCGGTTCGTCCGGCCCTGGCAGCTTGCGTTGCAGGCTGGCGATCGCATCGGCGAAGAGGAGGCGGATGAGCGGCGCTAGCGTCTTCAGGTGCTCGGGCTGCACGACGATGTAAAGCGACTGCGGCTCGGATCGGAACGTCGAGAAGTCGAAATCGCTCTCGCTCGTGGCCCGATCGACGGCGGGGTCAAGCCAGAGCTCCAGCCCTGCCCCGCGGATCACGCTGACATAGCTGTCGAGGATCTTGTCGGTCTCGTCCGCCATCGTCAGGAAAATTTCCGCAACGGTCGGGTTGGACGTGGACTCGGCGATGGCGACGTAGCTGTCCTTCTTCAACCCGCCCCCGGTCATCAGCCGCAACGCCTCGCCGATCGTGGGTCGGCCCTTTTCGATCGCGTAGAGGCAGGCGCCGACAAAGAGGCTGCGGCCGGCCTGGAAGAAGCTCTGCGCGTTCACACTCTCGACGATGAGGAACAGGTCGGCCATCGCGTTGATCGCGGTGTATTGCTGCTCCCAGCTCGGCAGCGCGGCGATGCGGGCGAGCGGATTGAACCGGTGCGTGCGTGTATAGACCGGGGTCGTGTCGTCGGTCCCTTCGGGCATCACGTAGTCGAAGGGCGAGAAATACCAGATCCTGTTGCCCAGCCCGCGCTCCCGATGGATCGCGGTGTTCTCGAAATTCTCGCCTTTCTGGTCGAGGACGATCGCGCTGCCACCGAACTTCAGGAGGTTCGGCGAGACGAACCCCACGCCCTTACCGCGGCCGGTCGGACCGATCATGATCGCGTGCGGGAACCGGTTCGGCTCTGCCGACACGAACGGCCCCGGCCGCTGCGGCTTCGTCATCTTCGCGTAAACGAACCCGGGACGCTCCACCGGCGCGGTCATCTTGTTCCGCTTGAGTTCGGTCCGGGTCTGAAAGTGGGAATCGTCGTAGGACGAGAGGCGCCCGCGCTGGACCGAGTTAATGCCGACGCCTGCCAGCACGACGGCCGGAAAGGCCGTGATGAGCCAAATCGTGTATCGAACATCCGGATTGGCAGCGATCCGCGCCGGCGAATATCGCAGGAACCAGGGCTCCAGCACATTCCACGTGTTCACGCCGTCCCCGAAGACGAAAATCGCGTAGAGCGTGGCGAGGACCGCTCCGATATAAGTGCCGGCGGCCAGTCCGACCGTGGCGGCGATCGGGAACCGCCAGGCGCTGTCCATGGATTGCAGCATGTCGCGGCTCCTTCGCCCTAGAAGTCGATCACGTGGTCCATGTCCTCGTCACGCCCCCTGCCCCGCTCGGCCCGATGGGCCGCGCGTTCATGGACACTCGCGAGATCACGATACCGTCCGACCGGTTCGCTGTCGCGCACGTCGAGGTCCTGGCCATCTTCGACGCGCCCCATGTTCCGCAGCTCCGATCCGACGGCGGCGCGTAGACCCGGATCGTTGATCTTCTCGATGAGCGGGTCCATTTCCCCTCGCCCCACCCGGTCCAGATCGCCGTCGCTCATGTCGGCGCGAACCTCCTTCGCCAGGCGGTCAAGCGCGGCGATATCGGACAGACGGTCGGTCCGCTCGGCCTCCATCAGCTCCTGCCGCGCCAAGTCCTCGAGAAGGTCGCGGCCGACGGGGATGGACGCGACGACCTTTTCTGCCTCGGCGCGCATCTCGCGTTCCATCTCGAGCCATTCGGCCCGGCGATCCGGATCGTCCGGGCGCCACTCATGGATCTGCGCTGCGCTCCGATCGGCGGCGGCGAAGCGCGCCGCCATCTCCTCGGCATTGGTGTCGCCCCACTCGAACCTGCTCTCGAACCGCTCGAAGGCGTCGGCGAGCCGGTCCCGGATGGCATCGAGCGCCGCATCGGCCTCGGCCGCGAAGCGTCCGTCACCTCGCGCGCGCTCCTGAAGAAGCGCAACCGGCGCGACGGCGTAGGGATCGACCTCCCTGCCCGGGCCCCGGGCGTGGGACTGGAAGAACGCGTCCTGCCCGATGAGCTGCGTGGTGGACCGTGCCTGGTCCGCGAACTGTCCTTCAAGCTCTACACGCTCCGGACCCGGCTCCATGTTCCGAATCTTCGTCCAGGCCATCTGCGCCTCGGAAATCAGCGCCTCGCGCGCGGCCGCGATCCTGCCCGCCGGGTCGATCGTGTCGGCGGGAATGTCGTTCACATCGGCAAAATCGGACACGATCGGTTCTCCTTTCAGAAGATGCGCGGCGGCCGCGCTGGCGCCCTGGAACAGGCGGGCCGCGAACCCGTCGCCTTCAGTGTCGTCCAGCATCGACGCGATCCCGGCCAGCGATCGGTAGTCGGCCGCGTAGGACCGAAGGGATGCCTCGCGCTGGATGCGCTGGACGAAGGACAGCGGCTCGACATAGGGCTCCCGTCCCTCTTGCAGCGCAGCCTGCACATCCGTCTCACGAGGCGCGTTCTCTATGAGCCCGCGCGACAGGCGGGGCGTCGCATTGAGCGCCAGACCGTGCTCGGACGCGATTTGCGCGTGCAGCTCGCGCATCATGTCGTAGTTGATCTCCGAATGACGGCTGATCGACAGGAACGCTTCATGATCCATGCCCACCTTGTCCACGACGAAATGCGCGTGGACGTGCTCGGTGTTGTGGTGCAGCGCGGCTACGTAACGGAACCGATCGGCGTAGAAGCCGCTCCCGAACACCTCCTGCCCCCATTCCCGCGCGATCTCCTCGGCCAGCCCGGCATCGGTGCCCTTCGGGAACGACAGGATGATGTGGTCGGTATGCCCACGCTTCGGCGCACCGACCCAGGATCCGGTCCAGTCCGCGACGACGCGCGCGATCCCGTCTTCCTCAAAGCTCCGCTCAATGCCGATCTGGTTCGACCAGGAGGCCGTCAGCGCCTCGTCGCGGAGGATATAGGACATCTGCCGGGTGAGCTCCTTGCGGCTGTGGCAGCCGCCGGCGGATACGCGCTTCACGACGCTCTGGGGCACCCGCGCGACGTTCTTGGTCAGCCCGACGGCCTTGTCTGCCCTGCCCCGACCGGCATCGGACTTTCTATATCGGGGCTTCGGGAACGCGCCCATCGAGCGATTGCGCCGGCCGATATCGGGCAGAACCTCTCCGATGACGGCCTGCTGGACTGTTCTCCAGTCAGGCATCGGCCCCCTCCCTTACGTCTTCAACGCGTCTGACGGCACCCCGCGCGCCGGCCGCCTTCACAACCTGGAGGTCTCTTGCCACGTCCTCGACCCGATCGAGAAGCCTGACGACAAGCTCGCCGTCGCGACGATTCCAGCGCAGCCGGCCCGCCCGCGCGAGCTGGAGCATCTGCACGAGGTTCCGCGCCAGCGCGTTCATTTGGTTCGAACTCTGACGCAGCGCGTCGATTTCCTCGCGGCGGAAGTCGGCAAGCCCGGCCGAAAGCCGCATCAACCGGCGAAGCATCTCCGATGCGGACATGTCTTCTGCGTCGAGCACGGCATCGAAGGCGTCGGCCTCCCGCTGCGAGACCCGAACCTGAAGGACGCGGCCGCGGGTGGTGCGATCCGTCGAGATCCCGCGCCGACGCAGCCGCGAGACCGTCGGCCTTGAACATCCGACGATGTCGGCGACCTCCGCGTCCTTCCGCCCCTCGGCGACCAGACGCAGGATGTCTTGCTTCGTCTTGAACGTGAAGCGTTTCGGCATGGTATGACCGGAAGTGACGAGCGTTCATAATATGTCATACAAAATACTGTTCCTGTCAACGTTCTTTCAGTCCGTTGTCGCTCCTTCGGAGAAGGATGGCGTGCGACAGCGAACAGACTGAAGGGACTCCACCAGCGCCCGGCGTGACCCGCTCGTGGGGCACTCGGATGCCGGGCGGCAAGTCTCGCCAGATGGCGAGGCGCGCAGACGGACCATAGGTCCGTCGGAGAGAATGCCCCTTCCGGCTCCTACGGAGGCCGGTGGAGGGCGCCATACATCTTCCTCACCCTTTCACGCCCAGAAACTTTCTGGGCCCTCCAGCGCCGTCGTTGCAAAGCCAACCCTACTAAACGGCCACGCGTCCATGATGACAACCTATCAACCATGCTACACGGACGTTGGGCCACACGGCCAATCGGCCATATTTCATATCGCAACTCGGGGCCACCCAGCATAGGCGGCCATCACGCCAACGCGCCAAATGCACTTTGTGACCATATCGAACATCGCGCCAAGCGAATATCTCACCAAGATGCCGAAGGGCCGACATGACAAGCGGCAAATGGGCCACGCGGCCATACGACCGAGAGCCCGGGCGGCCAAACTGCCTAGACCGCCGCACGGCCAACTAGATATCCTGCCATCACGTCAAGATGCCGGGCGGCCATTCAACTACGCGGCCATGAGAACAACCGGCCAACAATACGCTGCACCGATCGGCCAGACCCGCTCGGTGAGAAACGATGAGGATGAGCAATGATCGTAGTGACCGCGATGTCCACCAAGGGTGGATCAGGCAAGACGACGCTGATGATGGCGCTGGCCACGGGCCTTCTCGAGAGAGGGATGCGCGTGCACATCATGGATTTCGACAACGACAGCCAGATCGCGCTTTGGGAACAGAACTCGGACAGGTTCGCCTGGGACGAGACGGCCCCGCGCGTGTCTTGGCCCGACGCGCTGACGCTCTCTGTCGCGCCGGTGGCCATCGAGGATGTCTACTCCCAGTTGAACGAACTGGAGAGCAGGGGCGTCGATGTGGTCCTTCTCGACAACCGTCCCGGCAACCTCGAAGAGAACGAGGACGTGGTCCTGGCCGCGGACATCGTCCTGCTTCCGGTCCGCCCGGAGCACACGGACTATCAGATGGCGGAGCGCACGCTGCGATGGGCCGAAGCGACGGTGGCCACCCTCGAAGAAGGACAGCCCGCGCCGATCTTCCGGTGCGTCGTAACCCAGCTCTCGACGCCGTTCTACAACCTGCTGACGGCCGGAACGCCGGAGGAGATCGCACAGGCGACCGCCAAGGTCGCCAATGCCGACCGCGCGATGATCGACTTCCTGCGCCAACTGCCATGCCTTCCGACGCCGATCAGGGACACCAAGCAGCTCTTCCGGATTTCGGCGACGGGACCGCTCACGGTCGCGCGCGACACGTTTCTGAGCGGGCAGGGGACCGCCCGGCACGCGCATGTCTTCAAGGAGGACATCGAGATGTGCGCCGACCTTGCCGACGACGTGATGGATGCCGTGAAAGCCACAAACAAGGCAGCCGAGGAGATGGCCGATGCCTAGAGTCCCGCCTGCCCGGAAGAGCCCGACGCCACAGGACCCCGAGCATCCCACGAAAGAGAAGAAGAAGCGGGCGAAGCTCGCACCTGTCTCCCGGACAGGCCCCTTGCCGATCGCGACGCTAGTGGATCGAAACGACGTGGAGCCAGACACGCCGATCGCGCCGAAAGGCAGGCGTACCCAGGCGGCACCCGCATCCGAGCAAGAGCTTCCGGTTGAGACAATTTCGGAAGCGACGGTCGAGACATCATCCCCGGCCGTGGCGCCGCCTCGAACGGAGGTGGACGAGAGGGCAGGGGAGGCGATGACGCCTGCGCCGGCCGAACCTGAACCCGAAACACGGCAACCGCAGAGTCGGAAAGCGGCCGGGCCCCGCAAGCCACGCAGCATCCGCCTCTGGTTGACCCGGATGCAGGAGGCGCAGCTTCGCGAGCTGGCGAAGGAGCTCGACATTGACGTCGATTACCTGATCGACGGTCTCGCCACCCGCGCGCGGCATCGCCTCGCCGCCCTCCGCGATGCCTCCAAGTGGCGGGAGCTTTCCGGTGCCCTGATCGTGACGAGCCGCCGGACCGACGACGGCAGGCGGGCGAAGCACTCGTCGATCGCGCTGAGCGACGCCGAGTTGCGGGAGGCCACGGCCCCCATCCGTGATCCTCTCGGGGTGCTGTCCGACACGCTCGTCCTCAACGCCTATTTCGACGCGGCGTTCGCGGCGGAGACCGAGATCGTCCGCAACGATGCCTAGTCGCAGCGCAGTTCCGGCATGGGATCGGCCGTCACGGTGAAGCTGTCATCTTCGGTGACGACGGCGATCCGTCCGCCGGCCTGCGCCATCGCGATCAGATCCGACCATTCCTCCGCGTCGGCATCCTGCTGGGTGGCGATGCCTTCGCGGGTCGTGAACGCGGCCTGCTCGCCGGTCTCCGCGAGGAACACGACCTGCGTGACATCCCGGGCGACGGGCATTTCCACCACGAAATTGGCGTAGCTCTTGTCCGGGTTATAGGCGCGGTCCGGGTCGCAGACCAGGACGACGGCGCCGCCATCGCCCGTGATCGTGTAGGAGTCGAGACCGCGCTCGAGGTCATAGATCCACTCCGCCGCCGTTGCCGAGGCGGCGACAACGATCGCAACGGCGATGGCGGTAAGCCGGATCATGACAGGACACCTTCTCTTGATTGCAAACGATACGTCATGGCATTGCTGCTTGCGAGAAGAATATCGACGGTGAACGGCGCATGGCGCCGTTCGATGAGAAAAGACAGGCGATCGATCGCCTGACGACCCTTCTCCTTTATGGGTCCGCTGCCATCCCCCCGGCTCCGAGAAAAGGGGCAAGCGCCCGCGTGCCGCGGTCGGCTCTACCGGCCCCGTGTCCTCGGCTACGCCTGCGGGCCGCGCCAGGGCCGGCTCCGCCCCCTTGTCTCGCATCCGGGGAGCCGTCAGTCGGGCGTCGCCCTCCCTCCTTTGTCCGGTCCGATGCATGGGAGCATCGGCCGACCAAATCGGGCGGTCTTGCCATGGCGGACGGTCTGGGGCGGACGGCTGGTGTCGCGCCTCTCTTGGGAAGGGCGATGAATATGAGATGGTTCGGGATGCCGGTGGCGGCAGTCGTGGGAATGGTGGACGGCCGGTTCGTGGAGATCGCGACGGTCTATGAATGGTCGGACGGAACCCGAAGGATCGTTTGGCTGGATCGTGAGGCGGCACGCAGCGTCCGGTCCACCGCGCGCTGACGGCGAACGCCGATACCGGGCTATCGGAAGTTGGCTGGGCAGATACTCCGCAGCGCAGCGAGCCCGGCCGTGGCCGTCTCGGGGTCGATGGCCTGGAACGTCTCGATGGTCTCCGCCATGTTCCGCACCGCTTGTCGGGTCGCCGGGGACGCCGCCTCGTCGAGCGTGGCGAACAACTCGACCTGTCGCGTCATGATCGCGCGGCCGAGCGCCAGGTTCGCGGCGTTGGCCATGGTCATGTCCGTCATGGCCGCGACCATGGCGTTGCAATCGGCCTGGGAGACGTCGGCACTTTGCGCACGGGCGGAGGCGGGCGCGAGCGCGAGGCCGGCCGAGAAAGCGACGCAGGCGATGGCGGATAAGCAAGGGGGTCGCATCGGTATTGGTCCTCCCGTCACCGGCGGCGGCTCACCACACCGTCTTCGGTAATGGCGTCGAGTCGACGATCGGTCCGGCGCGACAGCCGCGCCCCGTCGCCGGTCACGACGATCTGAGCGTCCGGTGCGATGCGAATGAACGAGCCATCGGCCTCCATCCAGCTCGTATCGTCGGCGTTGCCGTCCACCTGCCGCCGGATCGAGCCGTCGCCCTGCACGGTGATCCAGACAGTCCCGACGAGGACCGAGACGCCATGATGGTCCGCCTGGATTCCGGTCCACCCGAGCGCCTCGTCGTCCCGGCGAAGGATGATCTTGTCCGGGTGCATCCTGATCTGGACGTCGCCGGCATCGCCGTCGCCGCGCAGGACGACGAAGGCCTCTTTCTGCCTCGGGTCGTCGGGCAGCCCGGCGCAGGCATCGTTCGGACGCCACAGGCGCGGCTCGTCGCGCTGGGTGCCATGCCGGTCCCGATGAAAGGCGATCAGGAGCTGGGCGGATTTCCATGCCGATCTGACGCGGGCGGGAATGGTCACGGCGATCACCTTTCGACGGCGTTTGCGTGTTCACAGCATAGCATCCGGCCCGTGTCCTTACCCAATGAAAACAGGGTTTTGAGAGAATTTCCGTCAATCCGGCCGGCGCTGAAAAGCCAGCCGGATCGTGTTCCCCGCCTTCGGGACGGATGACGCACCGCGCCTAGGCGGCCACTCCCTCGGCCTTCGCCTCGATGGTCTCGCCGCACCGCTCGGTGATGTAGTCCACCGCCTTCTGCGCTTCCCGCGCGGCCTTGAAGATCGCCTTCTTGTCGTTCTTCAAGGCGGCGAGCCAGCTTTCGACGTAAGCCGCGCTCTGGTCGATGGTCGGCTGAAGGCCGATGCTCGCGAAGAGCAGGCATTGGCCGATCTCCGCGACGAGCTCTTCGCGCGCCCGGTCTTCCTTGGTCGGGAACTTCTTGATCCGGTTTAGTCGCGGGCTCCCGCCGACATAATGGATCGCTTCATGCCCGAGGGTTTCGTAATAGCCCTGCGCCTCGTGGAAGGTAGCGATCGGCGGCATGTGAATCACGTCGCGGCCCGTGTGGTAGTAGGCTTGCGGCTCGTCGGTGGTCTCGATGGTCGCGCCCAGCTTCGCGAAATATGCCTCGATCTCGGCAATCGGCTTCGTCCCGAGGTCGGCCGCCGCCTCGCGCTCGCGGTAGTAGCTGTCGCGCAGACCGTCGATCTGGTCGGCGCAAAAGACGCGGTAGGCTTTGAGATAGGGGCGCTTCACCTCCTCGCCGGTCTCGTCCTCTTTCTCGATGGTCCCGTATTTGACGATCATGGTGGAGGTCTCGCCCTTGCGGACCTGCGCGCCCATCTCCTGAGCCTGCCGGTAGGTCATCCAGTAGGGCGAGACGTAGCCCTTTTCGCTCGCGGTGAGCCACAGCATCAGAACGTTGATGCCGCGATAACCTTCGCCACCATGCCGGAGGGGGAAGGGTGCGCCGCCACCTTGGCCGGTCCACGGGCAGCGCCACGGCGGGGTGCCCGCCTCGATGGCGGCGATGATCTTCGAGGTGATCTCGGCTTCGGGATCGAACTTCGCGGTGGTCTTCCTGCGGGTCGCCATGTCTGGCCCTCCTTCGTCGTGGTGCCCCGGCTCCGGTCTGGTGCCGAAAATCGGGGCGGGGGTTCTGGCGAGGTCCGCGAACGCGGCGCCTCTCCTGAAACCCTGCCTCCCGGCGAGGGCAGGAGGGGGGCCCGGGCAAGGCTGTCCGTAGGGGCGAAGGGGAGGGGGATCGCCCGGCGACGCAGCCCGACCGGAGGGAGGGACCGTCGTCGGGGACACCCCTTCGCCCCGTGAAGCGGACGGCCTTGCCCGGGGGAACCGGCGGTTCCCGATCGTCCCGCAGCGGCGTTCGGCTTGCCCGAACCCCAAGGGACCGGAAAGGACAGGATCGAAGATCCGACCCGCCCCAGCGATCGTCACCCGGACGGGCCGAGAGCCGGCGGCCGGAACGACCATGCGGGCCGCGCCCGGATCCGGCTCGGTCAGAGACGGGGCCGGGCGCTCTTCAGGCCGCAGGGAGGGCAGGGGGCCGGGGCTCGGGGAGGGCCGGACCCGGCCCGACTAGAGCGCGGTGCTGCCAGGCGATAGGCTGGCGGCAGGGGCCAGTCAGGTCCGATGTCGAGGCAGGCGCATGTGCAATCTCTTCGCGAACACGATGCCCCAGGAGGCAATGCGCCGGCTCTTCCAGGTCGACCCCGGCAACGACCGCCTCGGCAACGCCGAACCGCTTCCCGCGATATTTCCAAAAGGCAGAGCCCCGGCAGTCATTCTCGACGACGATGGGACGCGCACGCTCCAGAACACCCATCGGGGCTTCGTTCTCCCGCAGGTGTCGAAGAAGACCGGCAAGCCGATCCAGCCGAAGGCGGTGAACAACGCCCGGGACGACAAGCTGCGGACGTCGCGGTTCTGGAAGCCAAGCTTCAAGGAGCGCCGATGCCTCGTCCCGGCGACGAGCTTCTGCGAAGCGAAAGGCCGCAACCCCGCGACCTATGTCTGGTTCGGTCTGAAAGGCGACGAAGATCGGCCGCCCTTCGCCTTCGCCGGCATCTGGCAGAGGTTCCAAGGCGATTACGGCGGCGAGTACCGCGAGCTCGTGACCTCCTCGATCGTCACCACGACACCGAACGACCTCGTGCGCGATACCCACCCCGACCGGATGCCGGTCATTCTCCGGCCGGAGGATTACGATGGGTGGCTCGCTGGCAGCGCAGAGGCAGCGTTCGAGTTGATCGCGCCGTTCCCCGCCTCCGAGATGACGGTCCATCAACGGGGAGAGGACGTGAAATCGGATCGCGCCTGGTCGGAGGCATCGGCGGCGTAGGGTGGTGATCAACACCGGGCCCGCGGCCGCACGGCCGAGTATCGGAACCGCCTTCACGAAAAGGCAGGAGGCATCGTGCAGTATGCCCTGATCTGCACGTTGTGTTCGGAAGCCGGGAAGCCTGCACGTGGTCAATCGAAGATGTGGCTGAAACGGCCGATTGCCTTGGCGTGCCTGTGCCTGATGGTGTCCTGCGGGCCGGAGGGCGAGCGCATCGATCCAGCGTCGATCCGTGTCATCGACGGCGATACGATCGAGCTCTCAGGCGAGCGCTTGCGGCTCATCGGCTACGACACACCGGAGGCATCGGAACCGCGATGCATGGGTGAGAAACACAAGGCCCGGCGCGCCACGCGACGGCTCGAGGACTTCCTGGCGTCCGGCGAAGTCGTTCGGCTTGCCCGAACGGGCGAGCGCGACCGCTACGATCGCGGGCTGGCCCGGCTTTTCATCGGAGCCAGCGACGTCGCGGAGCTGATGGTGGATGAGGGATTGGCCCGGCCCTACGATGGTGGCCGCCGCCTGTCTTGGTGCTGAAAGCGCTGGAGTGCCCGACGTCACCGGAATGGTCGGATGCCCTGAATAAGACGCCGGTTCGCCCGGGGCGGCACACGTCACCGGCACCGAAAGTCTCGACGATGCTCCGCCTCGATCTGGACTTGGTCACGCATTTTAGGGCCTGCGGTCCTGGTTGGCAGACCCGCATCGACGCGACATTTCGGAAGGCTGCCGGCCTGCAGGATCGGTAGATCGCATAGAGGCCGATTATCGGACTACTCTGGCTGGTGATGGCCGCATCTCAGCGCAATAAAGGCTGACACCAGTCATTCGCTGCGGCCTGCCCGAGCGACAGGACTGCGGACTATACGGTCATCCGGCGATCAACCGATGCAGTTGCAGCATGAAGATCGAGGGGCTCGCAGATGCAGCGACAGAGGTTCTGCGCCGCCGCGCAGATCGCGAAAGCGGTCTTTCAAGGCTGCGCCAGACCGGGAAATCTAAACCCAACATTCGCTGCGGCTCGACGCAGCGCCGCCGATGCGGACTTTTCTGCCGTTCAGCCTACTGTCGGTTTAGAACCACTTGGCGGTTGGTCGGTTGACGTGGCGGCATTCGCCATGCACCTTATTGAACGAGAGCTTCGTCGTGGAAAATTGCGCATTAGTAGAAAAGCGCGCGCTCGATGAAATTCTCGGACGGTCCGGTCGGGTGAAACCGATTTTGAAGCTGTCCGAAGAACAGGGAGGAGCGTGATGCAGGGACAGTTCGAAGTCTCCGCAATCGATCTGTCGATTCTGATCGGCTACCGTATTCTGAGTCGGGTTCTAGCGCTCTGGCTCACCCGCGGCGGCGCCAAGGACACCGATGGCTTCTTCCTCGGCGGACGCAATTTCATCTGGCCGATGATCGGCTTCTCGCTCTTCGCGACCAACATGTCGGGGCCGCTGCCCAATTCGAGGTTGACGCAATTCCGGCGCGCGCCTCGCGCCCGATGAGGGAGGAAGACATGCCAGGCCCAATCACGTTCCTGCTGGCGCTGCTGCCGATCGCGACGGTGTTCGTGCTGTTGGTCGTGCTCGCGCGATCGGCCAAGTTCTCGATGCTCGTCGCCTATGTCGTCACCGCGCTGACCGCGCTGCTGATCTGGGGCACGGAGCCGGCCAAGGTGCTGGGCGCCACGGTCAACGGCGTGGTCACGGCCACCAGCTTGCTCTACATCGTCTTCGGCGCGATCCTGATGCTCTACACGCTTGAGGAAAGCGGCGGCATCCGGTCCATTCGCAGCGGATTCACCCGCATCTCCCCCGACCGCCGCGTGCAGGCGATCATCATCGCCTGGCTCTTTGGCTCGCTGATCGAGGGCGCGTCAGGCTTCGGCACCCCGGCGGCGATCGCGGCACCGCTTTTGGTGGCGATCGGTTTCCCGGCCATGGCAGCGGTCATGGTGTCGCTGATTATTCAAAGCACGCCGGTGTCCTTCGGCGCGGTCGGCACCCCGATCCTCGTTGGCGTCCAGACCGGCCTGTCGGGGCAAGATCTCGTCGAATCCACGATCGGGATACCGTTCTTCGAGTATCTGCTGGGCATAGCGACCAAGGTCGCCATGATCCACGGCCTGATCGGGTTCCTGATCCCGCTCATCATGGTCGGCATGTTGACCCGCTTCTTCGGCGCGAACCGGTCCTTCTCCGAGGGCTTTCGGGTCTGGAAGTTCGCGCTCTTTGCGGGCCTCGCCTTCACGGTGCCCTACTATCTCGTCGCGTGGCTGCTGGGTCCGGAATTTCCCTCGCTGGTCGGCGGCATCATCGGACTGGCGATCGTCATACCGGCGACGCAGCGCGGTTTTTTCATGCCGAAGGATTCCTTCGCCTTTCCGGTCCGCGACGAGTGGGATCCGGGCTGGATCGGCAAGCTCGACGATCTGGAGGACCACCATCGCGACTCGCCCAACATGGCGCTGCTGAAAGCCTGGGCGCCCTATATATTCGTGGTCGTGCTGCTTGTCCTGACCCGGACCATTGCGCCGGTGAAGGCCTGGCTGACCTCGCCCGCGGCCACCATCGCCTTTGAGGATCTGTTCGGCTCGGGCATCACGTCGAGAGTCCAGATCCTCTACCTGCCGGGCACCGTCCTGATCCTCGCCTCGCTCTTCACCTTCTTCCTGCACAGGATGTCGATGAGGGATTACGGGCAGGCGCTGAAATCGTCGGGATCGACGATGATCGCCGCCGCCCCGGCGCTTCTGCTTGCGGTGCCGATGGTGCAGGTCTTCCTGAACTCCGCCTCGGAGCGCCTGGCCAGCATGCCGATCGTCCTCGCCGAGGGCATGTCGGCGGCCGCCGGAGAGGCCTGGCCGCTCTTCGCGCCGCTGATCGGGGCGATGGGGGCGTTCATCGCCGGGTCGAACACGATCTCGAACATGATGTTCTCGCTGTTCCAGTTCTCGACGGCCGAGCAGATCGGACTGGGTTCGGCGGGCGCCGCGATCGTCGTCGCCGCACAGGCGGTCGGCGGCGCTGCCGGCAACATGATCTGCGTCCACAATGTCGTCGCGGCATCGGCCACTGTCGGCCTTGTGGACCGTGAAGGCGAGATCATACGCAAAGTCCTGATCCCGCTCGGCTATTACGTCGTTCAGGGCGGTCTGATCGCGACGGCGCTGATCGCCGGCGGGTTCAATCTGTGGTGGATCGCAGCGATCGTCTGGGCGGCCGGCGTGCTCACCGTCATGGCGATGAGCGGCGGCCGGGCGGGCGGCAAGGCGAAGCACACGCAGGCGGCGGGATCATGACCCGGGCAACCCGTCCCCGCGTCGGCCTCTTCGTCACCTGCCTGGTCGATGCGATGCGGCCCGAGATCGGCTTTGCCGCCATACGGCTTCTGGAAGATGCCGGGTGCGACGTGGAGGTACCGACGCGGCAGACATGCTGCGGGCAGCCCGCCTATAACAGCGGTGACGACGCGAGCACGGCGGCGGTGGCCCGGCAGGTGATCGCGGCGTTCGAGCCGTTCGACCATCTGATCGTGCCCTCGGGATCCTGTGCGGGAACGATCCGGCACGGCTACCCCGCCCTGCTCGCCTCGGATGCCGACTGGGGGCCACGAGCCGCCCGCCTTGCCGAAAAGACGCACGAGATCATGAGCTATCTGGTCGATATCCGCGATTATACACCGGGCGGGCTGCGGCTGGAGGGGAGCGCCACCTATCACGACAGCTGCGCCGGTCTGCGGGAGCTTGGCATCCACGAGCAGCCCCGCCGCCTTCTGGCGGCGGTCGACGGCCTGGAGATGCGACCGCTTGACGGTGAGAATGTCTGCTGCGGCTTCGGCGGGACGTTCTGCGTCAAGTATCCCGCGATCTCGGACGCAATCGTCGGCGAAAAGGCCGATACCGTCGAGCGGAGCGGCGCCGACATGCTGCTTGCGGGCGATCTCGGATGCCTGATGAACATGGCGGGCAAGCTCAACCGGCGCGGATCGAAGGTGCGCTGTTTCCACACCATCGAAATCCTTGCGGGTGGCGGGAACGGACCGGCCATCGGAGAAAAACCATGAACGCCACGACCCGGCCCGGCTTCAAGGCCCGCAGCGACGCCGCCCTCGCGAACCCCACATTGAAGACCGCCATCGACCGCACCACCGGCACCGCCGAGCGCAAGCGCGCCGCCGCGCTGGCCGGGTTTGCCGAATATGAGCCGGCGCGATCCCGCGGCAGCGCGATCAAGGACCATGTGATTGCCAATCTCGATCACTACCTCGAGATGTTCGAGCGCAACGCCACCGCATCGGGCGCCGAGGTCCATTGGGCAGCCACCGATTCCGAGGCCTGCGACATCGTCATCCGCCTCTGCCGGGAGGCCGGCGCGAAGCGCGTCACCCGCTCGAAATCCATGCTGGGCGAGGAGATCGGCCTGCCCGACGCGCTCGGCTCGGCCGGGATCGAGCGGGTCGAGACCGACCTTGCCGAACACATCATCCAGCTGGCCGGCGAGCATCCCTCGCATATTATCTGGCCGGCGATGCACCGCACTCGCGAACAGGTGGCCGAACTCTTCAACGCCGACCACAAGCCGCCCCCGGCCGATGACGAGGCGGCCTCCATGGTTCAGAGTGCGCGCCATGTGCTGCGCGGGAAGTTCCTGAGCGCGGATGTCGGTATTTCCGGCGCCAATTTCCTGATCGCCGACACGGGCGCAACCTGCACCGTCACCAACGAAGGCAATGCCGAGCTGACGACGACACCCCCGCGCGTCCATATCGTGACCGCGGGCATCGAGAAGCTGGTCCCAAGCACGTCGCACGCCATGGCGCTGCTCCGGCTTCTGGTGCGCTCCGCCACCGGGGGCGAGTTGACCCAATACACCACGTTTCACTGCGGCCCGAAGCGTCCCGGCGACGCCGACGGCCCCGAGAAGATGCATATCGTCCTGGTGGATAACGGCCGATCGGAGATGATCGCAAACGAGTTCCGCGACATGCTGCGCTGCATCCGGTGCGGCGCCTGCATGAACCACTGCGTTGTCTACCGGCAGATCGGCGGCCACGCCTACGGCGGCACCTATCCGGGCCCGATGGGCGCCGTACTCACCCCGGTCCTCGACGGGCTGGCACAGTCTCGCGACCTGCCCTTCGCCTGCACCATGAACGGGCGCTGCGCCGAGGTCTGTCCGGTCGAGATCCCGCTTCCCACGCTGCTGCGTGCCTGGCGGGGCCGAAGCTGGCGCGCGGGGCTGGAGGGCGCGACGATGCGTGCTGGCCTTGCGGCCTGGGCGGGCCTTGCCCGTCGGCCGGGTCTCTACCGAATGGCCAGCGGGATCGGCGTGCGCGCATTGCGCCTGCTCGGTCGCAGCGGGTGGATCGGATCTCTGCCTTTCGCCGGTGGCTGGACCCGGCACCGCGACCTGCCCGGTCCTACCGGGGGCACCTTCATGGAGCGCTACAAGGCCGAACGCGGCAAGCGATCGGAGGATCGACGATGAGGACGCGCGACAGCATTCTGTCGGCCATACGCACGGGCCTTGGCGGAAGTCGAAACGACCCGGCCGCGATCGCCGCGGAGGCCGCGGAACTTCTTGCCGCGCCCGAGACGATCCGCCCGCCTCTGGTTGCCGCGACGCCGGTCGACGCGTTCTGCGAAAAGTCCGAGGCGCTCGGGACCACGCTGGACCGGATCGGGAGCATCGATGAGGTTCCCGCTTCGATCGGACGCTATGTCGAGAGCCATGGGCTGTCGACGGAGATCGCCGTCGAGTCCGCCGCGCTGTTCCGCGATATGGACTGGGGAGAGATCCGACCGCGCCTTGCCGTGGCGCCGGATGCGCCCGCCGCCGTCGGGCTCGCTCGCCACGGCATCGCCGAGAGCGGATCGCTCGTCATTCACTCCTGCAAGGAGACGCGGATCCTGCTCGCATTCCTGCCACTTCATCACATCGTCGTCCTGCGCGCGGCCAGCATCGTTTCCCATCTGGAAGATTACGCCGCCCTGCTTGTGGGACACGAAACCTCGCCCCGCAATGCCGTCCTCATCACCGGTCCCAGCGGGACGACCGACATCGAGGGAAGCTACGTCCGCGGGGCGCATGGTCCCGGGTTCGTGCACGTGATTCTTGTCTTTGATGCATGAAACGTTGGTCGGCCACTGAACGCAGATACTACCGGCCAGCAGTGGCAAGCGAGCGGAGATCGGGAGCGCGGTTTGCATGAAATTGAAACCGGTCGCTTGCCAATACCGACCGAACGCCCGGTTCGTCCCGCGGTGCAGTCGCTGCTCCTGAGGAATTCGCTGCGCGGCGCTCGAACGACCGGATTTACAGCTGCGATGCGGCATGAAGATCTGCCGCACCGCGACAGGTGTTCTTCTGCGAGCGCGCGCAGCGAGCATTTGACACTTCTGCAATGGGCTCGGCCGGTACCTTCGCCGCAGGCGTCACCAGCGGCCGCTTCAGCGCTGACGGCCCTTCGCTGCACCTGCCACCGACAGACGCAAGGCGGACTTTCCGGTTGTTCGCCAGCCAAACGATGCAACTGCAGCATGAAGATGGAGAGGGTTGCGACCGCAGCAAGCGGAGTTCTGCGCCGCGGCAAAGATCACGGAAGCAGTCGTTGAATGTTGTGCCGGGCCGGGAAATCTAAACCCACCATTCGCTGCGCTTCTACCCAGCGCCGCCGATGCGGACAAAGCCGACCTTACCCCAGTCGGGACGGTCGCTACACAATCAGATTTGCAGAGCTTTCCGCTGATGTCCTTTGGTATCAAAATTGTCGGGCGACAGCCAAGTTTCGTAAATGGGCTTCATGCGCTGCCAGTCACCGTCCGTCATCGCGAACCAAGCGGTGTCACGGTTTGCGTTCTTCACGACCATGTGCTGGCGAAACACTCCTTCTGGATGAAAGCCGAAGCGCTCGGCCGAGCGCTTCGAAGGGTCATTCAGGTCATTGCACTTCCATTCGAAGCGACGATACCCAAGGCCGAAAATGTAATCTGCGAATAGAAATAGAGCTTCGGTCGCCATCCGGGTCCGTTGCATAGCCGGGCCCCACATGATGTTACCGATCTCGGCGACACCGTTGGCCCGGTCGATCCGCATCAAGGCCTGCCGTCCCTCCGTGCGCCCGCTTGCCTTGTCTATTACGGCAAAGAACATAGGATCGGTCGACGCTGCAGCATTGTCGAGCCACGCGTCGAACTCCATGCGGCTCTGAGGACTCTCGGGAAGCCAGCGAAATCGGTCTTCCAATCCGGGTGCCGAAGCTGCGGCGAACAATGTATCGGCATGGGCAAACCCAAGAGGTTCGAGCCGCACGTAACGCCCCTCCAGCGCAATGTGCGCGGGTTGCGGGCGGACGGTCCAATCTACCAATTCGATCACAGAATGCGCTCTCTTCTGATCAGTGTTCGAAACTGGTAACACCACCCGCTAGAGGGTGATACCGCTCTCGGGCCAGTTTGGGCTCAATCCCGTCGCCGGTCCACATCTCGCGCGCGTCCGGTCCTGGGAGGCGAACGGCAGGGCCGTTCGCCCCGGCGTTCAGATATCGACGCCCTCGGCGATGCTCAGGGCATCTTCAAGCTCGACGCCCAGATATCGCACCGTGCTGTCGACCTTCGTATGGCCAAGCAGGAGCTGGACCGCGCGCAGGTTGCCGGTCTTGCGATAGATCTGCGCGGCCTTGGTCCGCCTCAGCGAATGGGTGCCGTAGCCGCTCGGCTCGAGCCCGATCGCCGTCACCCAGTCTCGGACGAGGCGCGCGTACTGGCGGGTCGATACGTGCGGTCTGTCGTGGAAGCGGCTCGGGAACAGGAAGGCACAGCCGATCATCTCTGGCCGCGCCACCCAGGCCGAGATCGAAGCACGGGTGTTTTCCGTGACTTCGAACTGAACTGGACGCTGCGTCTTGCTCTGGATCACTGTGACGCGCTCGCGGACGCGGTCGCCGACGATCAGGTCGGCGACTTTCAGCCGGACAAGATCACAGCCGCGCAGCTTGCTGTCGATCGCGAGGTTGAAGAGCGCCAAATCGCGTAGATTGCCGGAGAGCTCGAGGCGGGCTCGGATCGCCCAAACCTGCTTAGGCAGCAAGGGGCGCTTTTGCCCGACGAGCCTACCGCGGTTCCAGGGGCGGCGCTTCGACTTGACGGCGGGGAGTTGGATTCTGGACATGAGGTTTCCTCCATCCATCCCTCCCCGCCCAAACGTCGACACCATGCGACCCGTCGAGTTTACCCGCAGTCGCGAACGACCGGTCAGGAATCCCAGACGCAGGGCGCACTCGCCGCAAGGCGGCAGGCGGCTTTGAGCCCTATTCACCTGATGCTACACGATGCACGAATGACGGCTTAAAGGGAATACTCTGCTGTGGCAGCACTGTGCTCGAATAAGTTTGGACCTGCCCAACTGTATGCTTCGAAATCCAGAAGGGAGGCCGTTGAAACGGCTGACATGGTCCAAAAGATCCTCCCATACGGCGCAACCTAAGGACGCATGCCATCGAAAGGAAGTCCGAGATAGGCACGAAGAGTGCACAATAGTCTAACGAGATCCAGCAGATCCTCCATCAGCGCCTCGCGCTTCGCATGATCGCGCAGGAGCCGCTTGCCTTCGGGGGTCAGATCGCGATGCACGCGACCGGCTCTCTCGCGGCGACTTGTTACCACTCCTGGATTGGCGTGCTCAAACTCGCGCAGCAGGTCCTCAGACAAAAGGTCCTCGATCTCATGATCAAGGCCCTCAAAGGGTCGATTGTCCCGCAGTGTGTTGTTCCTCAAGGCCTGCCAGTCAGATGTTCGAACGGTAGGCATCACCGGATGCAGGAGAAAGACGTCTCGGTAGGGCTTGATCCGAAAATCTAGCTGACAGACCAGATCCATCTGCTTTCGTCCGGCGTGGTCGTCGTCGAACAAGCCAACAATGCGGCGTTCCCCCATCCGATTCTCGAAGTCTCTGCGGGCGAGGTTGTGGCAAGTCGTCAGCTCACGAGTGACACCCTGCACCCCGCCATCGTCCTTCAATCCGGCTGCGAATACGGCGAACCCGTCGCCGAAGAGGTCATGTCCGCTCTCGCGCTGCCAAGCCTCCTTGGCCAACTGGAGATAGGCGACGTCGGTCGTACCCTCGACGAGGACGTTAGCCGTGCCCGGTGTCCATTTTTTGTCCGCGGCGTATCGCTCGAACTGCCCAGCCATGGATCAGCGCGCCGTAAGGGGGCGAAGCAGCGGGCCGTTGTGGCCGAAGGAGACGCGTCCGGTCATCATTGCGCCTGGCTTAAGCGCCCTATCCTCGATCTCGCCCGGACGATAGGGTATCCGCTCGTTAGCAAGCTCCGCGACGTTCGCGAAGCCCCTTACGCCATCGCTGCCCGATGCGACCCGGGCCCGTACCTCTCGCGGTTGTCCCGTCGCCGGGTCCACTAGCCAATGGAGATGACTAGGCACCTCGACGAAATGGGCCCCCTGCCGCCAGAGCCGTCTGAGGCCGGAGAAACGTCGGGCGGCTTCATGATGTCGGCCGTTCTGATGCTCAAGGATGGCGAGCTCGAGACGAAGCTGCGGTGTCAATACCGTGTTCGTACCGTCGAGCATCTGCAGCAACTCGAGCTGAATGGCGAGGTCCTTGGGACGGTCCAGTCGCGTGAGGACGTAACGCAGACGAACGGCTTGGGGATTGGTGCGCAGTAACCCATTTCCCAGCCGTTCAGCAGCCTCGATCCTGTTGGGCCGGGGGAAATCCTCCAACGTCATCCCCATTCGGTGAGGCATGTTCCGCGTTAGGGCAGAAATTGCTTGGACGATCGCTTCTCCAGGGTCCCGGGGCTCAGTATCGGGCAAGGTCCGCGTAGTGCGGATCATGAGGTCGAACGCCCGATCAGCGAGCGCGGAAAGCGCGTTGCGCCTAGCGCTGGCGGTCTCGCGAGCCATGGTGCCATAGACGATACCCAGCACTTCGAGCGCGACGCTCGCCGCGCCGTCGGGATCATTCTCCGCCCCCTCGAGCCGGTCCCTGGCATAGAGTTCGATAACGAAGGAGTTGTCCGGATCGAGGGCATAAGCCCTCCCCGTCGCGCGATGAGCTTTGATACGGAGTTCGGCGACGACGTCCGGAGCCGCGCCGCGAGCCGTCTCGACTTCGGCAAGGTCGTGATAGGCGTGAGCAAGGGAGTTGAAGAGATTGAGGTCGGTCTCGCCGCCAGGCTCAGCCTCAATGGAAAGTGCCCGTTCGATGTCTACCGCCGCCCTCGTCAGGAGCGTGGCGCGCTCCTCTATATCCACGGGGAAGAGACCCTCGTCCTTCGCGATCCTCCGACGTGAAATAGCGCTGTGATGGAGGAAGGTCCGGCTCGTCAGACGGACGGTCTCCGGCATTGCATCCAGGGCGGCGAGCGCAGCGCGCCACTCTTGAGCGAACTGTGAATAGCCCTGTCCCGGATCTATCTTGAACACGCTGGTGGCAAAGGCTTCTGCCAAGGGCCTGAGGTCAGGATGAGCGATCCGGGGGTCGACCGCGATCTGGGATAGCACCTCGAGCCTAAGACTGTCTGGGTCCTGCATGCCGCCCAGGCCCATCGCCTCGACCGTAGTCGCGTCGTGGAACAGCTCGATCAGTAGGTATCGTCCCATCTCAGCGTGGATCATCGCCCAATGGCTAATTGTGCCGTCCCGCTGCCGGGTAACGCCAAGGGCTCCAATGACCGATTGCAAGTCGCCGAGCTTGTCGCGTGTGGGAAAGTCTGACGACGGGGGCAAGAGCGTCTCCGGAAGTAGCCTCCGAACGCTGCTCATCGCCGCGATATCGACGATCGCTCGCCGGCAGGTTTCGTCTGCGACACCTTCTGTGAAGCGGGCGTAGAGCCATCCCTGCAGGGTCTCGTTCATGTCGACCTGACGCCGCAGCCAGAAGGCCAGGGCGATCCAGAACACGGACCGCCCCAGACCTGGCGCTACGAGCGACGTCTCCAGGAAGCTCTGCCACTCGTGATCCGACCGAGCCGAGCCCTTCGGTCGGAGAAACCTGTTGAGATGCCTCCCTAGAGCAAGCGCGTCACTCTGTTCGATCTCATGTGACAGGGTGCAAAGCTCGATGAGCCGCCGCTCGGAGTGAACGGCAAGTGGGAGGAGCGCGTCCGTGACCAGAAGGATGCAGACTCGCCGTCCGGCCGCGGCGATCTGAGAAGCAAACGTGCTGATGTCGCGTTCGTAACCGTCCCAGTGGGACCGGTCGAACACGATGAGCCATGGCACCTCGTAGAGCTTGGAGTCGTCCCCCAATTCGGCCTCATCAATGGCCTTGAGG
>NZ_JQEY01000016.1 GCF_000743715.1 Palleronia rufa | reverse complement strand
GGCCGGATTGTCAGCTCCTCGTTMGACGCTGCACGGTGACTGCCGCGGGGCTCGAGGTCGATATCCGGCGCGAAGGCATCGCCGGGGTCATCCGCGAGATGTTCGCCCCGCGCGAGATAGAGGCCGCCGAATGACCAATTCCAATGACACCATCCGCATTCTGATCCCTCTCAAAGTGCGGAAGAAAAACGGGCGACCGAAGATCCTGCCGCCCGCTGACCATGGCCCGAGTGCGGATCAGGCACAGGATCCCCACATCCTTCGCGCCATCGGCCGGGCATGGGCTTGGCGGCGGCGCATGGAGGCAGGGGAGTTCGCCACGATCCAAGAACTGGCTGAGGCTGTCGGTCTGGCCGAGCGCCATGTCAGCCGGCAGCTGCGGCTCGCGTATCTCGCCCCCGAGGTGCTGAAGCTGTTGACCTGCGGGCGGGAGGCGTCGGCGGTCAGTCTTTACGATCTGTGTTTTCTAGCGGCAGAACCGTGGGGGGAGCAGGCAGAGCGGGTTTTCTAGAAAAAGAAAACCAAGCGTTCTGTGAACTTACTCCGTCTGTGAAGTAGGCTAATGCTGTGACCCACGATAGTTCGTGGAACTGCCAAAGAGCTGGTCGACCGGCGTTGTTGCAGAACTCTAGCCGTAAAGGATTCACATCGGGAATTCATGCGCTTAGACGAGCAGCATGAGCAAGCCCAAGCCCGCCCGCTACCGCACGACGAACTGGTCCACCTACAACGATGCGCTCAGGAAGCGCGGGTCGCTGCTGATCTGGCTGGACAAGGAGATGACCTGGCACGCGCCGCATGAGGGACGCCCGGGGCGCCCCCCGGTCTTTTCGAATGCCGCGATACAGTTCTGCCTATCGATCAAGGTTCTGTTCAAGTTGCCGCTCAGACAGACTGCCGGGATGGTCGCCAGTCTGCTGCGACTCGCGGGGCTGGACTGGCCCGTTCCGGACTACTCGACCCTGTGCCGTAGGCAGAAGACCTTGAAGGTTCAGATCCCCTATCGCCGTGCTGGCGGGCCACTGAACCTGCTGGTTGATAGCACCGGCATCAAGTTCCTCGGCGATGGCGAGTGGCAGGCCCGGAAGCATGGCATTCAGGGTCGCCGCCAATGGCGCAAGGTGCATCTGGCGATGGACACCGCCACCTCGGATATCCTGGCCGTCGAGTTCACCCACAGCCGGGAAGGCGACAGCCCCGTCCTGCCGGACCTGTTGGGCCAGATCCCCGAAGACGAAGACATCGGCACCGTGACCGCGGACGGCGCCTACGACACCCGCCGCTGCCACGGCGCCGTCATCGCACGCGGTGGCACGGCAATCATACCCATCCGAAGGAACGGTCGGGCTTGGAAGGAGGACTGTCCGGCTGCCAAGGCACGCAACGAAACCCTGCGCGCCACGCGTCACTACGGTCGGGCGTTTTGGAAGCGGTGGACCGGATACCACGCCCGAAGCCGCGTGGAGGCCAAGATGCGATGCCTGAAGGCCTTCGGCGAGCGCATCGCCGCGAGAGACCCAGACCGCCAGACCGCCGAAATCCACATCCGTGTCGCCCTTATCAATCGCTTCAACGCGCTCGGCACCGCCGAGGTGGTCCGCGTGGCCTGAACCCGAACGGGAAAGGGACACTCACGCCTCAGGCGGCCTTTCTGCAACAAAACCCCTCGTCCGCCGGAATCTGGTTGAGCAGATCGGGCATCACCGGCGCATCACCGATGTGGCTTCCGGTAATCTCGAGCGCCCGAACCTCCAGCGTTTGGTCGTCGATCCCAAGATGGATCTTGCGCCAAACCCGCCGCTTGGGCCCACCATGCTTGCGTGCGTTCCACTCGCCTTCACCCTCGACCTTGATGCCCGTGCTATCGATCAGGAGATGCACTGGGCCGTTGGAGCCACGATACGGGATGTTCACGGCCAGCGTTTTCTGGCGGCGCGATAGCGTGCTGAAGTCGGGCACCGCCCAGTTCAAACCGATCAGACGCAACAGGCTCTCGACGAACCCGGTCGTCTGGCGCAACGCCATGCCAAACAGAACCTTCATCGTCAGGCATGTCTGGATGGCGGTATCGCTGTAGGTTGGCTGTCGGCCGCGTTTGCCGGTCGGCGCAGCATCCCAGATCATCTCTGGGTCAAACCAGATCGTCAGCGAGCCACGGCGCTTGAGCGCTTCATTATAGGCCGGCCAGTTCTTGGTCTTGTAGGTTGGCGGTGTGGGTCTGCTCATGTCGTCCAGCTACCACGCTGGACTCACGACATGAATCCCTCACCGGGTTTGTGCAACAGAGCCGTTTCGTGGACACATTTTGGCTTTCGTGTCCGCATGCCGAGAACGAGAAACCCGTAACCTGCGGACTTCAGGGACCGGATCATCGCGCTGGCGCGTGCCAGCCGCAGCGTTGAGAGCTTGGCGCGGGAGTTCGAGCCTGTGCCGCGACGATCCATGGCCGGGACAGGCTGGGGCTGATGCCGGGGTCGGGGATGACGGCCCCACCAGTCTGAACGCGAAGAGCTGGCGCACCTGCGAAGGAAAACCGTCGGCTTTGGATGGAGCGCGACATTCTCTCGAAGGGGCGTTCATTGACGGCGCCATTGGTGGGGGCCCAGTGGACGACGGCCGGTGTGCTCGGGACGAGCGCGGCGCGTCGAGGTCTTCGCGTTCATGACCGCGAACCAGGCCGTGTTTCCCGTGTAATCCGGTATCAGCATGTTGAACGCTCGCGCCAAAGAGCGAAATGGCGCCGCTATGATCGTGAGGTGAGCGCAGGCCCCAGGCGGGATTTCAGGCGTCGCAGACTCTCTTGCGTTGCGTCATTCCAGTCCGCGTGCCGTGCGCGGTAGAGCGTGGCCTGGCTTGCATGGACCGGTCCATCCGAGAGCATCCGCAGATGGTTCGCCCTCAGCGTTTCGCCCGTGGATGTGATGTCGGCAATGGCCTCTGCGGTGCCGTGCCGTACGGTCCCTTCGGTCGCACCCTGACTGTCCACCAGACGATAGTCCGCGACGCCATGGGATTGCAGGAAATCACGCACCAGGCGATGGTACTTCGTGGCGATCCGCAGACGAAATCCGTGCCGCCGCCGGAATGCCGCCGCGGCCGCGTCGAGGTCGTCCAGCGTGTCCACATCGACCCAGAAATCCGGTACCGCGATGACCAGATCGGCATGGCCGAAGCCCATCTGGCCAAGATCCTCAACCGCCTCGTCCCAGTGGCCGATCCGTTCCCGCACCAGATCGGATCCCGTCACGCCCAGGTGAATGCGCCCCGAAGCCAGTTCCCGAGGAATCTCACCTGCCGCCAGGAGCACCAGCGCGATGTCGTCACTGTTCTCCACCACTCCGGCATATTCCCGGTCCCCGCCGCCCTTGCCCATGGCAAGACCGCTTTCGCCGAACCAGTCGAAGGTCTTTTCCATGAGCCGCCCCTTGGACGGCACCCCGAGTTTCAGCACGACGCGGTCTCCAGCAGCAAGGCGGGCCGGAGCACACCGCCGACGGCGGGCGATGCGCGGCCCTGCCCCAGAACGCGGGTCAGGGCATCGTAGCGACCGCCGGTGGACAGCGGCGGCAGGTCCGGGCGGTCCGGCAGGGAGAAGGAAAAGACGAAACCATCGTAATATTCCATGGTGGACCGCCCATGGCTTGCCTCGAACGGGAGGCTCTCCGGCGCGATCCCGGCGGCATCCAGCGCGTCGAGTCGCCGGGACAGGGTGTCGGCCGCCGGACCGATCGCCGGCATGTCCACGGCCAGATCCCAGAGCCGGCCGAGCGCGCAGGACGATCCTTCGCGCAGGTCCAGCAGGTCGTCGATCAGCGCGACCTCGGTCGAGGAGATGTGCGGTTCCGCGGCGTCGGCGCGCAGGGCGGCGATCCGCGCCTCCACATCCGCGCGATCGCGCAGGCCGATCTCGGGTCCTGCACCGGCGAAGGGATCGCGGGCCTGCAACAGCGCCGTCCGGGCAGGCGGGGGGGGCGTCTTGCCGGCATAGCGGTCGAGCAATGCGCGGAAGCGGCGGGGGCGCCAGATATGGCGCAAAAGCGCGGACTTGCGCGCATCGGATGTGTGCAGCCCCCGAACCGCTGCGGTCAGTATGCCGATATCCCCGGTCAGCACCCGCGGAGCATGCGGCGCCAGCACGCGGTGGAACAGGGCGAAACATTCCGCGTCCGACGCCGCCGGGTCGCCGCCGAAGAGTTCGAAACCGACCTGCAGGTATTCCGACGGCCGATCGGCTCCGCCGGCCTGGCGGCGGAACACCTCACCGGCATAGGCATAGCGCGCCGGCGCGCCGCCTCTGGCCATGTGCATCTGGACCACCGGGACCGTGAAATCCGGGCGCAACATCACCTCGCCCTCCGGACCTTGCGTGGTGAAGGCCCGCGCCCGGATGTCCTCACCATAGAGGTCGAGCAAGATTTCGGCGGGTTGCAGGATATCGGCCTCGACCAGTTCCGCGCCGGCACTGAGAAATCCGGACAGCAGCCGCGCCGCCTCCGCCCTTTCGGCGGATCTCGCCGGCCTCATTCCCATGCGGGGCCGTCTGACCCGGTGGACGCACGGGGGGAGGTGTGGACGCGAAGACGCGCGGCGATTTCGTCCACCAGCCTGTCGCGCGGCACCTCGACCTGGGCGGGCTGGTTGCGCCATTCCTCGTGGCTGAGCTCACCCGCCAGGCGCGCGCCCAGCTTGAGATCCTTGATCTGGACGACACCCCGCGCGGCCTCGTCCTCGCCCTGGATGACCGCGATGGGCGCGCCGCGCTTGTCGGCGTATTTCAACTGGTTGCCGAAGTTCCTGGGGTTGCCGAGGTAGAGTTCCGCGCGGATGCGATGTTGTCGCAATTCGCCGACCATCGCCTGGTACTCCGGGATCCGCGCGCGGTCCATGACGGTCACGACGACCGGGCCCTCGGCCTCTGCGTCGAACCGGCCCTGCGCGGTGAGGGCGGCCAAGAGCCGGTCCACGCCGATGGACACGCCCGTGGCCGGGACCTCCTGTCCGGTGAACCGCTTGACCAGATCGTCGTAGCGCCCGCCGCCGGCGACCGACCCGAACCGGCCCAGATCCTCGCCGATCAGCTCTGCCTCATAGACCGGACCGGTATAATAGCCGAGGCCGCGGACCACGGAGGGGTCGATGACGATCCGGTCGGGGCCGTAGCCTTGGGCGTACAAAAGGTCCGCTATTTCTTCAAGCTCCAGAACGCCGGAAGCGCCAGTCTCAGAATCCTCAACAATCTCCCGCAAATAGTCGACCGTAATGCGATTTCGGCTTCGACGAGCTTCCACCCTGTCTAAGCCAAAAAGTTTTGCGATGGGCGACAGCGTGTACTTTGCGGCCACAAGGGGAAAAGACGTATTCGGCTTCAAGCGATCAAGTTCCGCGATACTTGACGAAAGCCGTTTATCAATATTCGTACCAGCGTTTACAAACCGCATGAGTACGGAGATCTGTTCGCGATTTAGTCCCGCCCCCTTGGTGAAATCCCCGCTTTCGTCGCGCCGCCCCTCGCCCAGCAGCGCGCGGACGCCGTCCGCGCCCAGCCGGTCGCGCTTGTCGATGGCGCGCAGCACGATGCCGCGCTCGGTCGCGTGCTCGGGACCGCCGATCCCGGCCACCTCCATGACCCCGTTGAGAACCTTGCGGTTGTTCACCCGCACGATGTAGTCGCCCCGCGCGATCCCGACCGCCTCCAGCACATCGGCCAGCATGGCGCAGATCTCGGCATCCGCGGCCATGGATGCGCTGCCCACCGTGTCCGCATCGCATTGATAGAACTGCCGGAACCGCCCCGGACCGGGCTTTTCGTTGCGCCAGACCGGACCCATTGTGTAGCGCCGATAGGGCGACGGCAACTCGTTGCGGTACTGCGCCGCGACGCGGGCCAGCGGCGCGGTCATGTCGTAGCGCAGCGCCAGCCAGTCGCCGTCCTCGTCCCAGGCGAAGACCCCTTCGTTCGGGCGGTCCACGTCCGGCAGGAACTTGCCAAGTGCCTCGACCATCTCGACCCCGCTCGTCTCGAGCGCGTCGAACCCGTAGAGGTGATAGATCCGCGCGATCTCGGCCAGCATCGTCTGGCGGCGCGTCACCTCTGCGCCGAAATAGTCGCGAAAGCCCTTCGGCGTCGCGGCCTTGGGGCGGGGCTGTTTCTTTTGCTTCGCCATGACGGCTCCCCTCGGGTTCGCCGGTCGTGTAGGTCAACCGCATGTCCACTTCAAGAAAGAGGGTGTTATGGACCGCGATGCGATGGAGGAGAAGCTGGCCCACCTGATCCGCGCAACTGACGACCTGAGCGACGTGGTGACGGCGCAGTCACGGCGCATCGACCGGCTGGAACGGCAGGTCGCCCTGCTGACCGAACGCGAACGGAGCAGAGAGGGCGACGGGGGCGGCGGCGTGGTCATCGGGGACGAGCGTCCGCCCCATTGGTAGGCGTCAGCCGCGCGGGCCAAGGGCGATCCGCTTCGCCAGAAGGTCCAGCGCCTCCGGAAGGGGCGCGCCCAACTGGCGCAGGTCCACCTGACGCTCGGCCGCCGTCACCGCCGGCGCGTGCCACGCCGCAGACAGCGCCTCCGCCAAGTCCTGCGGCGTGGCGGGAACCGACAGGATGGCAGGCGACAGGCGGCTCAGATCCTTGGGACCGAAATGATTCGTCACCACGCGCACCCCGGAGGCAGCCATTTCCAGGGGCGGATGGCTGGGATGGGGAGAATACATCAGCGACAGCCCCACATCGACCGAGCCGAGGAACGCCGGATAGCGATCCCACGGCAACTTGCCCAGACTGTCGAGCCTTGTCCCGCCGGGTAAGGTCACGGGCGCATGGCGCAGCCCGACGGAGATGAGCTCTATATCGCCTCGCCCCAGCCCCTCGGCCTCCACGAACCGGGCCAGCGCCTCGATCGCGGTGCCGTGCATGTTGCGCGACACCTCCGGACGGCCGTAGAGCGCCAGGCGGCGTGGGCTGGCACCGCTGCGCGGCGTCGCGGTGTAGCGCGCCAGGTCGATGGCGGGGTGAAAGGCCAGAGCGGGTTCGGTCGCGAAACCGAACCCGAGATCCGCGAAATGGTCGCGCAGGAGGGTCGTGTTGAAGATCGGATCGAACTCCATCGCATAGCTTTCCATGGCCCCTGCAAACTCAGGGCCCCAGGGATAGAAGTTCGGTTCGAAATCCTGGATCAGATAGAGGAAACGGCCGGAGCGGTAGCCGTGCGTGTCGATCAGAGCGCGGGCCACATGGGCGCTCCACCAGGCGGTGGCCACGAAAACGTCGTCCCTGTGGGCCGGGATACGCCCGTCCCGGCGACCGCAGGCGATCGAGATGCGCGCCTGCGTCCCCTCCGGCGCGGTCCGGGAGATGCGCCGCAGGATGAAGTTGCGAGATACGGGCGCCGAGGACACCGGAAGGTCGGTCGCGATGAAGCGCACCCGGTGGCCGCGTTCGGCCAGGCCAACGCCGATGTCGATGGCCGTGGCGATGCCGGCGAACATCTCAGCGGGGTTCAGCGACGGCACCAGGACCGTGACCGCCGGATGCTCCGCCTCGAAAACCGGGGCCCAGAGCGGGGACTTGCGCCCGTCCGCAAGCGTGGACCATTCCACGGCGGCGGGCGCGCCGTCGCCCGCGTCCGCTGCGATCGCAGGCGCAACACCGGGCGACATGGCGTAGAGTCTGGCGTCGAAGGTCCGCATGGCGGCAGCGACTCCCGGCCCCAGAGCCTGCCGCAGCGCCCAGACCGCCCGCCCGGCGGAAACGACAGCGAATGCGGCAGCCGTTCTGGACAGAGCCAGGTGACCCGTCACGGCAAGCCGCAGGCTGTCCCAGCCATGGACGATCGGCCCGGACAGCGTGCGCATATAGGGCCCGAGCTTGGCCGTCGAAGCGCGCCCCGCCGCGATCCGGCCGGACGCCTCCGCCTCGGCCAGGCGCGCGCGGGCACTGTGCGCCAGGTAGCGCGCTAGCCCGTACGCGGCGGCGTTCTGGCGGAGCCATTCCGCATTCGGCCGACGCCAGCGACCGTACTGCGGTTTTTGCCGGTCCACCGCACCTACGGCATTGGCGCCGTGCTGGCGATAGTCCACCAGGGGTCGGTCGATGAAGGCTATGCCGCCCATGCCCTGCGCGATCAAGCCCAGCCAGAGGTCATGGTAGAAATGCACCCCGGACTGCGCGGGAAACGGCAGGGCGATCTCGGCGACTTCAACGCGCATCATCAGCGTCATGCCGGTGATATTGTTGCGATAGAGAAGCCCCCTGAGGCCGGGGCGCCTCTGTCGCCGCTCATACGCGAACATCGAGGCGTGGGTGACCTTTCCCGCTTCGTCCACCAGCCGCGCGTTGCTATGGACCATATCGGCGCCGTTCCGCAGAGCGTCGATCCCGGCAGAGAGCCGGTCGGTGTGCCAGATGTCGTCCTGGTCCGACAGGGCGATCAGGCTCGGCGCCGATTCCGTCGCGGCAAGGCGGACGGCCTCGGCGATCCCGGCCTCAAAGGCGTGCACCGCATCGAGCTCTTGCTCTGGCGACAGGATGACGGCATCGCGGAGGCCCGCGGCGCGGGTTGCCTCGGCCACCAGACCTTGGCTGGACAGATCCGCGATTACCGCGATCAGCCGCGTCCTGCGGTGTGTCTGCGCGGAAATGGAATCCAGTTGCGCGGCCAGATGCGCCGGATCGGGGCGATAGATCGCCATGACGACCAGGACGAGCGCGGCATCGGGATTGGCGGGGGCTTCCCCGTCGGTCAGGGGTCCGGTGGCCAGCATTCGCGATCAGCCGCGGGTCTGGGTGAACTGGTCGCGAACCCGATGCATCAGGCGCGACATCGACCGCTTTGGCGCCGCCGCCGGTTCGACCACGTGTTCAGCCGGCTTGAACAGGCCCATCCGCACGGCACATTCCGCGAGAACCAGCGCGTTCTCTTCCTGTAGCGCGCTCAGGCCCTCGGCATCCGGTTCGAATTCGTCGTCGAAAACCGGCTTTCCATCGTAGAAATCGGCGCTGAGACGTGCGTTCGAGTCTGCGAATTTGGCAACCAGCGCCTGCCGGTCCTGCCGGGGAAGGATGAACCGGCGCTTCGGCAGGTCCAGCATCGCGGGCGCGTTCGTCAGGAACGTCCTCAGGGCAGATTGGATCTCAGCGATGGACTTTCCGTCCCGCTGCAAAACCCGTTTGAGGTGCCGCGCCGGCTCGACCAGGGCGACGGGCGGGCTGACGTTGCGCCTTGGCAGGACAAGCTGCTGAGCCAAAGCGGGGTCACGTCCCGTCCACGCGACGAATTGCTCAAGCGCGTAGGTATCCGTCTGCCCACTGCACAGCGGCACCAGGGCGATATTCTCCTGACCCGCGACGCGCGCCCAATTCGACAGCAGCCAGTGGTAATCCAGGACCCGGGATCGCGTGCGGTTTCCGATCAGGGTCCGGATGGGATCCGAGAAATCGGAACCGCCCTTGATGTGCTGTTTGAAGTCGGATTCGATCCAGTGGTCCTGACGTCGAACGTAGCAGAGGATCCGGGTCTCAAGGCCGCGCGCTGCGGCGTTGTCGATCAGCCAGTTCGCGTTGCGGGTCCGGGCGAGGCCGACCATCACCTCACTGCTGAGGATGGCGTCTTGGTCGCCGGCCAGAAGCTGGTCGAGCTCTGCCGTCGCTTCGCGGATCTGTTCCGATCGGATATGGGCGGCCAGCAACGTCGCGTTCCCCTGCCCTTCCGTGCCTGCGAAATCCGTGACAGCATAAGAAAGACCGTGCCCGGCAAGTTCCCCGGACCTGGCCTTCAGCGCGCCCTGTATGGTGCTCGACGCGCATTTCGGCATCCCGATATGCAGGTAGAGTGTTCGTGGCATGTCCAGCCCGTCTCCGCCCAGGAGTCACTGCCCGGGCGAACGTCGTGCCGGGCTTACGGGGTCTTATGGAAGGCGGATGCGGGAGGCAAGTCCCGCACGGCGTCGTCCCCCCGCTCAGGCGAAGTCGAAGTCCGGGGCGGCAAAATCGGAGACCCTGGCATCCAGGACGATGACCGTATGGCGCCCGTAGCTCATCTGGACGGCCGTATCGCCCTGGAAGGTGATCGCCGTCAGGTCGAGCCGCTGGATGTCCTGCGCGACATCCGGCAGGCCCGTAAAGCGCAGAGTATCGAATCCATCCTGGAAATCGGTGATCACCGTCCTGCCGCCGCCGGAGGTTGCGTTGAAGACGAAGGTGTCGCGCCCATCGCCGCCGGTGATCGTGTCGTTTCCGAAACCGGGATTGATGGTGTCCGCACCGTCCTGCCCACGCAGGAGGTCGTCGCCATGGCCGCCTCCGATGAAATCGTCCCCGGCCCCGCCATTGACCGTATCGTCGAAGGATCCAGCGCCGATGACATCGTCTCCGGCGCCGCCGTGCATCAGGTCGCGGCCTGCGCCGCCCCCCATCGTATCGTCGCCGGAGCCGCCGATGACCGTGTCGTTGCCGAAACTCCCCGCCGTACGGTCATTGCCCGCGCCGCCGTCCACCCGGTCGTCGCCTGCGCCGCCGCTGAACACGTCGTTGCCAGAACCGCCGCTGATCCAGTCGTCGCCGTCGCCGCCACCGCCCCGATCGTCGCCCGCGCCGCCATACATGACGTCCCGGCCGTCGCCGCCGCCCAGACGGTCGTTGCCATCCTCTCCGAAGATGGTGTCGTTACCGTCTTCGCCGGGCAGCCGATCGTTGCCGTCGCCGCCCGACAACCGATCGTCACCCTTCCCACCCTTGAGTCCGTCGTCTCCGGCACCGCCCAGAATGGTGTCGTCCCCGGACGAGCCGGTGATGCGGTCGTCCGAAGCGGTGCCTTGCAGGACATCACCGTTGTCGCTCAATGACTCCGGTACGTTCGAGGATGTTCCGAAAAGGTCAGAGACCGAGACGATACGATCCGTGAACTCGAATCGCTCCACGCTTACGAAGACATCCCTGCCGTCGTCGGACGTGATCGTGATCGATCCGTTGGCGTTCTTCTTGATCTTGGCATCGGCATAGCTGTCGCCGATAACCGCCGTATCGGTCCCGCCACCGCCGCGGATGGTGTCGTTACCCCGACCTCCGGCGATCCTGTTGTTCGCGGCATTGCCGAAAATGACATCGTTGCCGGAGCCGCCTATCGCGTTCTCGATCCGGGTGCCGAGCGCGATCACGACGTTTCCGACCTGTCCGCCGATATCCGACGCCTTGCCGGCCCGCAGGTCGATGGTCTGGTTCGCGGTGACGGGGCCGGTGTTCAAGGTGTCCCTTCCGCCGGTATCAAAGATCGTGAAGGCCACGGCGTCGCCGGAATAGGTGCCGGGACTTACGGGCTTGCCGTCGAATACCGCCCCGAAGACGGCGCCGAGATAGCCCGAGACGTTGGAATTCGCACCCCAGACGGTGTTGCCGGCATAGGCCTGCGGCTTTCCATAGAGCTGATGAATGGCGACAAGATCTGCGATCATCGGCGTGATGATGGACGGGTTCCCGGCCCCCGAGGACGAGTCGGCAAGCGAGAAATACGACATCACACTCATTTGCGTCGTATCGTTCTGAAAGATGTTGTCGGTGCCGTAATCCGCGGCGCCGTTATACGGCCCCGCATGACCCAGCCCCAACGCGTGGCCGATCTCATGCAGATAGGTCTGGAAGCTGTAGCTGTCGGCGGTGTTGCCGTAGGACTCCACCCAGCCGGTGCCGACGGTCACGGTAGAACGAGCATTGTAGCCGGTGACGGGAGAATAGGCCTGCGGACCGGCGAAGGCACCGGACCCGGCGTCGTCGAACACGATCTGTCCACCGGTCGCCACCTCCTTGAAGTCGATCCCGGTCGCCACGCTCCAAGCGTCGAGCGCCCAGCGCGCGAGTTTGGCCCCCTCCGCGCCAAGATCGGTCAGATCGACCTTGATCGCGCTGTCGTTGCGCATGTCGAACCTGATCGGAGTCGCCTCGCTCCAGTCGAAGCGGGTCATGTAATTGGCCACCTGGGCCGGCGTGAACGTGTCGTCTGAGGTCTGCAGAACGTAGTTTCCAGTCTGGTTGCGCTGGCCTTCGATCTTGACGTAGTAGGTGCCCGTTGTCGCCGCATCGACCTGAATCAGAGAGAACGGGTTGCTGCCGACATCGCCACTCGACAACATTCCGTCCGGGCCGTAGACAGTCAGCCTGGTATCGCTCAGCCCCGCATTGCTGCCGCCGGTGCCGTAGACGTATAAGACGTAATCACGGCCCGCTTGTAAATCGACTTTCACGAAATCTACGTCGCCGGAGGTGACGCGGCCGCTGAAGGAATCGCCGATCTTGATCGGAACGGCAGAACCCTTGCCGTCCGCCGCGTCCCCGGATTCGCTGCGGCTGCCGGACTTCGTCGCGGACACCAGAGGCACGGCGACGCCTTTCGCCATTTTTGCGGTCGACGTGTGATGGAACTGGGTCATATGCTGCATCCATTCGCTGATCGGGCCAACGTCCTGGTCCGAGGACACCCTTCATCCCCGATCGATCTCCCTTCGACTGGACATGCGCATCGCCTGATGGTGGCTTTTTCGCGGCATGTTCGATGGATTTTCGCCAGTTCGTCCGCGCCAGGGGTCACGATCGGAACGAATGACTTCGGCACTGCGCGGTCGGGACCAAGACGCCAGAGCATCGTTTCCCGCCGGCGGTGACGCGTCGCCGTTACTTGGCGCGGATGGCCGCTATCGGCTGCGTTGCGCTGGCGTGAGAGCGACCGTCGTCCAGGGTCGCCGCCTCAGTCCATCTCGCAATCGAAGCAGATCGTCAGCGACACGCGCCGCTTCAGCGCCTTCAGACAGGCCGTCCCGTTCGTCGCCTTCCAGGAAGGCGATGTCGGTTCTCTCATGCGGATCAGTTCCCAGACCGGATTCACGGCGTGGATTTCTGTTCGATCTTTGCAACATAGCCATCGGATGCCAACGTTTTCGGGGGTATCGGTCGAAATCGTCGGGGAGATCCCTGCGCCGGTCAGCGCATCGCGCCGCCGATTGGCGTCGAAGGCGCGATCCGCGAGGAACCCCGTGCAGGTCTGTCCGGCCACCGAGCGGAGGCCGACCATATCGCCGAGCGCGTCGGTCAGAGCCGTCGTGGTCATGCCGCCGCAGGAACGTCCGATGGCCTGGCTCCGAGACCCCCCTTTTGCGCTGAGCGTGAACCGCGTTCCGTTTTTCTGACTCCGCCAGTGGGTCGCGCCAGGGACAGCCGGTCCGTGCGCTCCAGAGCACGGCCTGCACGAAAACCGGGGAGCCGGGCCGATGCAGCCGGGGCCCTATTTCCGGCCAAGACGTTGCGGGGTGACGATCGGCATCGGGGGTCGGTCAACGTCGTGGGGATCAAGGCTGCCGCCCATTCGGGGACGTTGAGTCGCTCGGCACCCGATATGGTACTTCTCACACCTCGACAGGCCCTAGCTGAAAAGCAGGTCTCCGTTGTCGATTTCGCTCATCGCAACACCCCTGAGAATGATCGAATGATCTCCGTACTGGATCTCCGTCGAGGCGGCTCCCCGATTGCTGATGGCAGCTATCTCCAGCTCGCCGATATGATCGAGACCTCGCAGACCGACGAGCCGCAATTCGTCCATTCCGGGGGTGAAGTCCGTCACGACCGTCTGCCCGCCGCCGCTCAGCGCGTTGAAGACGAACAGGTCCCGGCCCGGCCCTCCGGAGGCTATGTCGTTTCCATAGCCGGGGTTGATGGTGTCGTTGCCTCTGCCGCCGATGATGCGGTCGTCGCCGTCGCCGCCCCCCAGGAAGTCGTCGCCCGAGCCGCCATTGACGTAGTCGTCATGGCCGCCGGCGCCCACGACGTCGTTTCCTGCGCCGGCAAGGATACGGTCTTTGCCCTCACCGCCGCCCATGGTGTCGTTGCCGGCGCCGCCAAGGACCGTGTCGTTGGAATAGCTGCCCGCGAGGCGGTCGTTGCCGGCGCCGCCATCGACGTGGTCCTCTCCCGGGCCGCCGCTGAACCAGTCGTCGCCGGCGCCGCCCAGGATCGTGTCCCGGCCGTTGCCGCCGCCCCCGCGGTCCACCCCGTCGCCGCCGGACATGTAGTCGTTGCCATTGCCGCCTCCGAGCATGTCGTTGCCGTCGCCGCCGAAGACACGGTCATTGCCATCCTCACCCGGCAGGCGGTCGTTTCCGGCGCCCCCCTCCAGGAGATCGTCGCCGGCACCACCCTTGAGCCCGTCGTCACCGGCGCCGCCGCGCAGGGTGTCATTGCCGGCGCGCCCGTCCATTCTGTCGTTGAGGGACGTGCCATCCATCAGGTCGTTCCCCGGAGTGCCGTTCGCGGTCAGGCCTTCTTCGCGCACCGGCAAAGGCGCCGGCATCGGCGCCGGGCCAGGTTGTGGCACGGGCTGCGGAAGGGGGGCCGGCACCGGCAGGCCCGGCGGCACGGGTGTCGGCACGGGCGCCGGAACGGGGAGGCCCGGCGGCGCGGGGACGTGAATCGGGTCCAGCCTGGGGCGAGAGACGGACCCCGGATCGGTACCGTCCTCCCCGCTCTCCGGCTCATCCCGCACATAGACGGGAGGCCGCGGCGGTGTCGGCGTGGACGCCGTCGGTGTGCTGGCGATTTCGAGGGGTTTAAGGGCGATGTCGAAATGGCTGGTCATCGTGGGGATGAGCCGGGCCAGGTCGGCGGCGGTCAGGGACGTGCCATCGGCGGTATGGATTTCCACCTCCTCGCCGCGGAAGGTCAGGATCCCGCCGGTCTTGGTCGGCTCGATCGAAATCCGCGACAGGTCGTAGAGTCGGCCGATCAGCGACAGGTCGATCTGGTCCTCTCCCAGCCGCAGCCCCAGGATCACGTCGCGCATACCGTCGCGCGTCATGACGAAGAGATCCGACCCGGAGCCGCCGGCCAGGCGATCGCTTCCGGGGCCGTCGATCAGGATGTCGTCTCCGTCACCGCCGCGGATCGTCCCGTTCCCGGCTGTCAGTTCCAGCACATCGGCGCGATCGGTGCCGGTCAGAGAACCGGACGCTTGCTGGATGACCTCTCCCAGAGGGCCGATGTCGAGCCGCAGGTGGCTCAGCCCCGCATCCACGGACGACGTCGTGACGATGTCGAGCCCGTCCGCCCGCCATTCCGCCGCCAGTCCGGAAACATTGCCGAGCGCCGCGGCGGTCGTGTCCTCCATGGTCGCCACATGGACCAGCCGGCCGGATGCCGTCAGCCGGAAGACGCTGATGCCGTCGTCGGATCCGGAGGCGACGACGAAGGCATGGCCGCCCTTGGTAACGACCTCCAGCTCGGTGGCGCCAGCGAAACGGGTATCGCGGCTGTCCAGCACGTGGTCGGTGACGGTGAGCCGACCATCGGCGGCAAGGTCCAGAACGGTCAGGCTTGAGCTGCCGGCAGAGGCGACGACGAAGTAGTCCTTCCCGCCCATCCGCACCGCCTCCACGGCCGTGGGGGTGTTGACCGGCAGGCTGTCGAGCATCCCCGCGGAGGTGACATGCGCAACGCCGCCGTTCGCCGTCACGGTGTAGAAACTGATGCCGTCCTCTCTGCCGGACACCGTCGCAAGGATCGCGGAACTGCCGTTCGAGATCATCGCCGTATCGGTGATGCCGGCCGCATGGGTGTTTTCGGTGTCAAAGACGCGGCCCAGCACTTTCGGAGTCGCGCCGTCCAGGTTGAGGACCGTGAACCCGTCGGATGCCACCGCCGCCAGCACGCCCACCTTGCTCTGGCCGATATCGGCCGCGATCAGCGTGCCGCTGTCGCCATATCGGGCACGGGCGTTGAGATAGATCTCCTGGCTGATCGGCCCGGCGGCCAGCGCGGCATCGAAAGCGCCGGAGGCGATGCTCCAGCCGGACTGAACGACCGAAAGATCGACCCGCGCGCTATGGTTCACGGCACCTGAAAAGCCGCCGATCCCGCTGCCATCGATGGTTGCGGTTATCGTTCGGCTGTCGGAGAAGTCGTTGATGACAAAGCGACCCTCACCGGTGACGGTGATCGACACTGCCCCCGAAGGATCCGAAAATATGCCGCTGGCAACAGTATCCACATGCCGTAGAGCAACGCTCATCGACCTCATCCCCACATTGCTTCCCCAAGCAGGAAGCAATCTGGCAGGTCGGGATCACTGGGCGTCTAACGGAGCATGTCCGAATCAAGGCGTTTCGGAAAACGCCAGCCTAAATGCGGGATTAACCTAACAAATCGTTAATTTGCGGCCGATCCGACCAGGCGATCGAGGAATCCGGCGATTGTGCGGCCGTCCAGCGGTGCATCGCGCAATGCGGCGCCCAGGCTCTCACCCGGCACGCCTGCGATGTCGACGCGTGCCACGATCCGGCTGTCGGAGAGGCTCTCCACCACCAGGGTCGCCGCATCCGGAACGTCCGACGCGGCGGCGATGCGCTGGCGGAACGCGGCGCAGAGATCTGGCGGTACGGCGATGTCGGGGGTCGCACCACGGCACGTTGCGGCCGTAGTTGCCCGGCGCTCCATGGCAGCGCCCCTGTCCGCGCCGCCCCAGGCAATCCCCAGAGCGGCCGCCAACAGCAGCGCAACGCCCTGCCGGCGCCTGTTGCAGGGCCGGGTCACAGGTCCTCCACCGTCATGACCCCGCCCAGGGATTTCAGCGCGCCCTTGATCTGCGGCGTCACCGGGAAATCGCCCAATGTGACCTCGACCTCTCCGGGCAGGCTGCGGTCCATCAGGCACAGGCTCACCGGTCCGCGCATCCGGATCTTGGCATCCTCTCGCGCCCGCTCCAGGACCGACGCGACCAGCCCCACCGCGCCCGCCGCCTCCACGTAGATGCGCAGCCCCGCGCCGCCGGCATCGGTCACGGCGGTGTCCACCAGAGCGATGGACCGGCCCAGCAGCTTCAGCTGTTCGGCCTCCATCGTCGCCTCGACCTGCACGACGATGTTGGTGCCCTGCTCCAGATGCTCCCGCGCGGCCTCCAGCGTGTCGGAGAAGATCGTCACCTCATAGAGACCCGTGGGATCGGACAGCCCGACAAAGGCGAACCGATTGCCGCGCGCCGATTTGCGCTCCTGCCGGCTTGCCACGACGCCGGCCATCCGCGCCACGAAGGGTCCCCGCTCGGCGCGCACGGCAACCTCCTCCAGGGTCATCACGCCCTTGCGCTTGAGCGGAACCATGTAGTCGTCCAGCGGATGGCCCGACAGATAGAAGCCGATCGCGGTGTGTTCTTCGGCCAGGCGTTCGGTGGGCAGCCAGTCGGCGACCGGGCTCAGCCGCGGTTCGGGCAGATCGTCGCCGGACTCACCGAAAAGCGACACCTGGTTGCTGGCCTTCTGCTCATGGATCGCGGCCGAATAGGCAACGAGCTGGTCCAGACTGTCGAACACCCGCCGCCGGTTCGCATCGAGCTCGTCGAACGCACCCGCGCGCGCCAGCATCTCCATCGGCCGCTTGCCGATCCGCTTGAGATCGACCCGCCGCGCCAGGTCGAAAAGGGTCGAGAACGCGCGCCCGCCCCGGCCTTCGACGATCAGCCGCATCGCCTCGAGCCCAACGTTCTTCAGCGCTCCGAGCGCATAGAGGATCCGGCTCCCGTCCACGCTGAACGTCTCTGCCGAGCGGTTCACGCAGGGCGGCACGATGTCGATCTTCAGCCCCCGGCGCGCCTCCTCGATATAGACCGAGAGTTTGTCGGTCAGGTGAATATCGCAGTTCATCACGCCCGCCATGAATTCGACAGGATGGTTCGCCTTCAGCCATGCCGTCTGGTAGCTGACCACGGCATAGGCGGCGGCGTGGGACTTGTTGAAGCCGTAGTTGGCGAATTTCTCCAGCAGGTCGAAGACCTCGCGCGCCTTGTCCTCGGACACGCCGTTCTCCATCGCGCCCTTGGTGAACTTCGGCCGCTCGGCGTCCATCGCCTCCTTGATCTTCTTGCCCATGGCCCGGCGCAGCAGATCCGCACCGCCCAGCGAATAGCCCGCCATGACCTGTGCGATCTGCATCACCTGCTCCTGATAGACGATGATGCCTTGCGTCTCCTCCAGGATATGGTCGATCAGCGGGTGGATCGAGGCGATCTTGCGCTGCCCGTTCTTGACCTCGCAATAGGTCGGGATATTCTCCATCGGACCGGGCCGGTAGAGCGCCACGAGCGCCACGATGTCCTCGATGCAGGTCGGCCTCATGCGCCTGAGCGCGTCCATCATGCCAGTGGATTCCACCTGGAACACCGCCACCGTGCGCGCCCGCGCGTAGAGATCGTAGCTTTTCGCGTCGTCCAGCGGGATCAGGTTGATCTGGTTCTCGGCCCCCTCCGCCGGGGCATAGAGCTCGGCACCGTCGGGGCCGACATGGATGGGCCGCGTGCGGTTGATCAGGTCCACCGCGTTCTGGATCACCGTCAGGGTCTTGAGGCCCAGGAAGTCGAACTTTACCAGCCCCGCCTGCTCGACCCATTTCATGTTGAACTGCGTCGCGGGCATGTCGGACTTCGGATCGCGGTAGAGCGGCACCAGCGCGTCGAGCGGCCGGTCCGCGATCACCACCCCCGCGGCATGGGTCGAGGCGTTCCGGAGCAGCCCCTCCACCTGCTGGCCATAGGTCAAAAGCCGCTCCACGACCTCCTCGCTGCGGGCCTCCTCGCGCAGGCGCGGCTCGTCGCGGAGCGCCTGGGCGATGGAGACCGGCTTGACCCCCTCCACCGGGATCATCTTCGACAGCCGGTCCACCTGCCCGTAGGGCATCTGCAGCACCCGGCCGATGTCGCGCACCGCGGCCTTGGACAGCAGCGCGCCGAAGGTGATGATCTGCCCCACCCGGTCGCGGCCGTATTTCTGCTGCACGTAGCGGATGACCTCCTCGCGCCGGTCCATGCAGAAGTCGATGTCGAAGTCCGGCATCGACACCCGCTCGGGGTTCAGGAACCGCTCGAACAGCAGCGAATAGCGCAGCGGATCCAGGTCGGTGATCGTCAGCGCATAAGCCACCAGCGACCCCGCGCCGGACCCGCGTCCCGGGCCCACCGGAATGTCGTGCTCCTTGGCCCATTTGATGAAATCGGCCACGATGAGGAAATAGCCCGGAAAGCCCATCCCCTCGATGATCCCCAGCTCGAACTCCAGTCGCTTCTCGTACGCCTCGACCGGGCCGGCATGCGGGATCACCGCCAGTCGCGCCTCCAGCCCGGCTTTCGCCTGACGCCGCAGCTCGTCGATTTCGTCCTCGGCAAAGCGCGGCAGGATCGGATCGCGGCGCGCGACGGAAAACGCGCACCGCCGCGCAATCTCCACCGTGTTCGCCGTGGCCTCGGGCAGATCGGCGAAAAGCGCGCACATCTCCGCCGGCGACTTCAGAAAATGCTGTTCCGTCAGCCGACGCCGCGGCTCGTTCTGGTCCACATAAGCCCCGTCCGCGATGCAGATCAGCGCGTCATGGGCCGCATGCATGTCCGGCTTGGGGAAATAGACGTCGTTGGTGGCGACCAACGGCAATTCCATGGCATAGGCCATCTCTACAAGGCCGCGCTCGGTCAGCCGCTCGGCCTCTGGCAACGCGCCGCCCTCGCCGGGATGGCGCTGCAGCTCAAGATAGAGCCGCCGGGGATAGATCGCCGCCAGCCGCGCCATCAACGCCTCGGCCCGGCCCCGGTGCCCGGCCCGGAGCAGGCGCCCCACGGGCCCATCCGGACCGCCGGTGAGACAGATGAGCCCCTCGCCATGGGCGGCCAGATCGTCCAGCGACACCTGCGGCATGGACCTGTCACCCTCCAGGTAGAGGCGAGAGTTGAGCCGCATCAGGTTCTCGTATCCGGTCTCCGACTGGGCCAGCAGCACCACCGGCGCCGGGGCCGAAGCCTGTCCGCGCTGGCCCTCGGCCCCGAAGCCGCCGACCGATAGCTGACAGCCCACGATCGGCTGCACCCCGGCGGCCTCTGCCCCCACGGAGAACTCCAGCGCGCAGAACATGTTGTCGGTATCGGTGACCGCGACGGCCGGCATACCCATGCCGGCCACAAGTCCAGGCAGCGCCTTCAGGCGCATGGCGCCCTCCAGCAGTGAATATTCCGTATGCAATCGGAGGTGGATGAATCGCGGATTGCCCATGGTCGGCACGATATGTCGGGCCGACCCGCGGAGAAACCCCCGATGTTGTGAAGACCGCCACGCTGCCCTTCTGCATCGGCACCAGCGCGCCACACGCCAGAGGGTTGCCAAAGGCGATCCGCACGGGTTCACTCGCCCCCGGGCGCCGCGCTCTACGCCGCATCGGTCGCGGCGCCCCGGGGACCACAGGTAACGCGGCGGACGACGACTCATGAAGGTCAGATTCAAACTGAACGGCGCAGCCGTCACGACAGAGATCGCCCCCACGACGACCTTGCTCGACTGGCTGCGCGAGATGCGCGGACTTACCGGCACCAAGGAGGGCTGCAACGAAGGCGATTGCGGCGCCTGCTCGGTCATGCTCACCGACGCCGCCGGCGCTCGCGCGCTCAACGCCTGCATCCTGTTCATGGGCCAGCTCGACGGCCAGGCGATCCGCACGGTCGAAGGGATCGGCGGTCCGGACGGCGCTCTTCACCCCGTGCAATCGGCCATGATCGACCATCACGGCAGCCAGTGCGGCTTCTGCACGCCGGGGTTCGTCGTCGCCATGGCCACCGCGCACCTGAACGGTGCCACCGATCACGACGACCAGCTCGCCGGCAACCTCTGCCGCTGCACCGGCTACGCTCCCATCGTCCGCGCCGCCCGGGCCGCCGAAGCGCTGCCCGTTCCCGCCTGGATGCATGATACCCCGCTGACTTCATCTTTCTCCAAATATCCCGGGGGGAGTCCGGCAGCGCCGGACGGGGGGCAGCGCCCCCCGCGCCCATCCGACGCCCCCGCCGCAGGATGGGGCGGCCGCGATCCGGTTTCCGCGACGGGGGCCGACACCGACGGCGACACCGGTGCGCCGCAGGACGCGTTCCGCCCCTCCTCCGCCGACGATCTGGCCGATTGGTACACGGAGAACCCCGACGCGACCCTCATCGCCGGCGCCACCGATGTGGGCCTTTGGGTGACAAAGGGGTTGCGCGATCTCGGGCCGGTCTGTTTTCTGGGCGGCATCGCAGATCTGCGGACGATCACCGTCACCGACAGGGAGATCCGCATCGGCGCCTGCGCCACCCTCAGCGATCTGCGCGCCGCCATCGCCCCGCATCATCCGTCGTTCGCCGAGCTGATCCGCCGCTACGGATCGACCCAGGTGCGCAATGCCGCCACCGTCGGCGGCAATATCGCCAACGGATCGCCCATCGGCGACACCCCGCCCGCCCTGATCGCGCTCGGCGCCACCCTGCACCTGCGACGGGGCCCGGACCGGCGCCGTTTGCCGCTCGAACACTTCTTTCTGGAATACGGCAAGCAGGACCGCAGGCCCGGCGAATTCGTCGAGCGTGTCACCCTTCCCCGCCAGCCCGACCGGCTGACCTGCCAGAAACTGTCGAAACGCTTCGACCAGGACATCTCGGCCGTCTGCGGCTGCTTCAACGTCGCCGCCGCCGACGGCACCGTGACCGACGCACGGATCGCCTTCGGGGGAATGGCCGGCACGCCGAAACGCGCGACAAAGACCGAAGCCGCGCTGATCGGCCAGCCGCTGACCGCGGAGGGCGTCGCCGCCGCGCAGGCGGCGCTGGAGCGCGATTTCGCGCCCCTGTCGGACATGCGTGCATCGGCCGACTACCGGCTGGCTGCCGCGCGCGGCATGGTGGCCCGGCTGGCAGACCGCGGTCCGGCCATCCTGGAGGTGCGCGCATGAGCGTTGCCACCCCCCTCCCCCATGACAGTGCCGCGCTCCATGTCACCGGGCAGGCGCGCTACGTGGACGACATTGCCGTGCCGCCGGGCACGCTGCACCTGGCCTTCGCCCTCTCGCCCAAGGCGCGCGGAACCCTGACCCCGCCCGATCTGGGGCCCGCCCGTGCCGCGCCCGGCGTGGCGCTGGCCTGGGGCTGGAGCGACCTGCCGCGCCCGGCGGACGTGTCGCCATCGGCCCATGACGAGCCGCTGCTCGCCGATGGCGCGGTCCACTACATGGGCCAGCCCCTCGCCCTGATCGCGGCCACCAGCCATCTGGCGGCCCGCCGGGCCGCGCGGCTTGTCGGCCCGGAGATCGCCGAAGAGCCTCCGGTCCTGTCGATCGACGACGCGCTGTCGGCGGGCTGGATCTTCGAGGACGGCCCCCGCACCTACCAGAAGGGCGACCCCGACGGCGCTCTGGCGCAAGCGCCGCACCGCTTGTCCGGCCGGGTGGAGATCGGCGGGCAGGAGCATTTCTACCTCGAAGGGCAGGCGGCGCTGGCGCTGCCCGGAGAGGGCGGCGAGATGGTGGTGATGAGTTCGTCCCAGCACCCGACCGAGATCCAGCACAAGGTGGCCGAGGCGCTGGGCGTGCCCATGCACATGGTCCGGGTCGAAATGCGCCGCATGGGCGGCGGGTTCGGCGGCAAGGAAAGCCAGGGCAACGCGCTGGCAGTGGCCTGCGCGATGGTCGCGGCCGCCACGGGCCGACCCGCCAAGATGCGCTATGACCGCGACGACGACATGACCATCACCGGCAAGCGCCACGATTTCCGCATCGCCTACGACGTGGGCTTCGACCGCCGCGGCAGGATCGAGGCCATTGCGTTCGAACAGTTCTGCCGGTGCGGCTGGAGCCAGGACCTGTCCCTGCCCGTGGCCGACCGCGCGATGCTCCATGCCGACAACGCCTACCACCTGACCCACGCGCGCATCGTGTCGCACCGTCTCAGGACGAACACGCAGTCCGCCACCGCCTTCCGCGGCTTCGGCGGGCCGCAGGGGATGGTGGGGATCGAGCGGGTCATGGACGAAATCGCGCATCGGCTGGATCTCGATCCGCTGGCGGTGCGGCGGACGAACTTCTATGCCGACGCTGCGCCGGGAACGGAGGCCAGAAGGGGGCTGTCCGCCCCCCGCGGGCAAGCCCGCCCCCCCGAGGATATTTCGGGAAAGATGAAAGGGCACGTGGGTGCCGAGACGGCGGTAGAGGGGGAGGGCGACATCGCCAGCCGCGGCGCGCTGCACGAGATGGCCGAGCCGGACGGCCCGGTGGCCGCTGTCCCGTCGGGCGTGCAGACGACACCCTATCACATGCCGGTGACCGATTTCATCCTGGGCGGAATGGTCGACCGGCTGGCAGAGACATCGGACTACATGGCACGCCGGACGGCGATCGCGGCCTGGAACGCGACGCATTCCGGAATAAAGCGCGGCATCGCCCTGACGCCCGTGAAGTTCGGGATTTCCTTCACGCTGACCCATCTGAATCAGGCCGGCGCGCTGGTGCATGTCTATCAGGACGGGTCCGTGCAACTGAACCACGGCGGGACCGAGATGGGCCAGGGGCTGCATCGCAAGGTGGCACAGGTCGCGGCCGACCGTTTCGGCATCGACACCGGCCGCGTCCGCATCACCGCGACCGACACCGGCAAGGTTCCCAACACCAGCGCCACGGCGGCGTCGTCCGGCGCGGATCTGAACGGCATGGCCGTGCGCATCGCCTGCGACACGATCCGTGACCGGATCGGTGCGTTCCTGGCAGAGTTGCACCAGGCCGACCCTGCCGGCGTGGTGTTCGAGGACGGCAAGGTCCGTGTCGGCACCGAAGCGATGCCCTTCGCGCGCGCGGTGGAACTGGCCTATCAGGGCCGGGTCAGCCTGTCGGCCACCGGCTTCTACGCCACGCCCGGCATCGAATGGGACCGGATCCGAGGCCGCGGCACGCCGTTCTTCTATTTCGCCCATGGCGCGGCCGTGACCGAAGTGGCGGCGGACACACGCACCGGCGAGAACCGCATCCTGCGCACCGACATCCTGCACGACTGCGGCCGGTCGCTGAACCCGGCCATCGACATGGGCCAGATCGAGGGCGGGTACGTCCAGGGCGCCGGCTGGCTGACCACCGAGGAACTGGTCTGGGACGCGGCCGGGCGGCTCTCGACACACGCACCCTCGACCTACAAGATCCCGGCCTGCTCCGACCGCCCGCCGGTCTTCAACGTCGCCATCTGGGACGCCGAGAACCAGGCCGACACGATCTACCGCTCGAAGGCCGTGGGCGAGCCGCCGCTGATGCTGGGGATCTCGGTGCTGATGGCGCTGTCGGACGCATGCGCCGCCTGCGGGCCGGTCTATCCGGCGCTCGACGCGCCGGCGACGCCCGAAAGGGTCCTGGCCGCCTGCCGGAGGGCCGCGGGATGAGCTTCGATGCCTCCCGGCTGCGGTCGCTGTTGCGGGATCACCCGGTGGTCTGGCGGGTGCTAATCCTGGATACCCGTGGATCCGTGCCGCGCCAGGCCGGCACGGCGATGTTCGTCTGGGGCGACGGGCAGGACGGGACGATCGGAGGCGGCCGGCTGGAGTGGGAGGCATCCGCGGCGGCACGGGACGACAGGACCGGGCTGCGCACGGTCGCGCTGGGCCCATCGCTGGGGCAATGCTGCGGCGGGTCGGTGACGCTGCACCTGTCGCGCTGGACCGAGGACACCCCACTTCATACCGGCACCGGGGTCTGCGCGCACGGCCCCGGCGCGCCGACCGACGCCGTCCGCGCCGCGCTTTGCGACCCGACCGGGCCGCTTCCGCGGGTCATCGACGGCTTCGTTCTGGAATCCACCGCGGACCCGGCACTGCCGATCACCGTCTGGGGGGCGGGGCATGTGGGCCGTGCGCTCGTCGCGGTGCTGGCCCCGATGCCGGACGTCGCGATCCTGTGGGTCGATCTGCCCGGCAAGTTCCCAGATCACATACCGGCAGGGGTCACGCGTCTGGACGCCGCCCGGCCAGAGATTATCGCCCGGCGCGCCGGTCCCGAAAGCCACCACGTGATCCTGACACATTCCCATGACATCGACCTTGCGCTCTGCCATGCATTGCTGACGGCGGGTGTCGCCTCTGTCGGGCTGATCGGATCGGCCACGAAATGGGCGCGTTTCCGCAGCAGACTGGCCGCGCTGGGTCACGCATCCGACGCCATCGCCCGTATCCGCTGCCCGATCGGCGATCCGGCCCTGGGCAAGCACCCGCAGGCCATCGCCATCGGCGTCGCGGCCGCGCTCATCTCCCGGCAGGACGCAGCGCATGCCAGAAGGATCGCCGGATGACGGACGACCTGCTCACGCTCGATGGCCTGACCAAGGCCTACCCCGGCGTGGTGGCGAACCGCGACGTGTCCTTCGGCATCGCGCCGGGGGAGGTCCACGCCCTGCTGGGCGAGAACGGCGCGGGCAAGTCTACCCTGGTCAAGATGATCTTCGGCCTGGTCACCCCGGACAAGGGGCGCATGACGCTGTCGGGCAAGCCCCATGCTCCGAACTCGCCCGAGGCCGCGCGGGCGGCGGGCGTGGGCATGGTATTCCAGCATTTCTCGCTCTTCGATGCGCTCGACGTCGCAGAGAACGTGTCGCTGGGCATGTCCGACCCGCCGCCCCGCGCCACGCTCGCCCCCCGGATCGCAGAGGTCAGCCGCGCCTACGGTCTGCCGCTGGAGCCGAACCGCACCGTCGGGGACCTGTCCGCCGGAGAGCGCCAGCGGGTCGAGATCGTGCGCGCCCTTCTGGGCAAGCCGCGCCTGCTGATCATGGACGAACCGACCAGCGTGCTGACCCCCCAGGAGGTCGAGCTGCTGTTCGGGACCCTGCGGCAGCTACGCTCCGAAGGCGTGGCGATCCTGTACATCTCGCACAAGCTGGAGGAGATCCGCGCGCTCTGCGACCGCGCCACCATCCTGCGCGACGGTGAGGTGGTCGCCACCTGCAGACCGTCGCAAGAGACCGCGGGGCGGCTGGCCGAGCTGATGGTGGGCCGCAAGCTCGACGCCCCGGCGCGGGCGGGTCGCGCGCTCGACAGTCTGGCGCTTATGGTCAGGGACCTGTCCCTGCCCCCTGCCCACGCCTTCGGCACGCCGCTGACGAACGTCTCGCTCCGGCTGCACGAGGGCGAGGTGCTGGGCATTGGCGGCGTGGCGGGAAACGGCCAGGACGAACTGTTGGCCGCGCTGTCGGGCGAAATCCTGGCGCCAGAGGCAACCCTGTTCCTGGGCGGGCGCGACATATCGCGTCTGGGTCCGGACGCGCGCCGGCGCGCCGGCGTGCTCACCGGCCCGGAGGAACGGCTGGGTCATGCCGCCGCCCCCGACATGAGCCTGACGGAGAACGCGCTTTTGTCGGTCTCCTACGATCCGGCTATGGTGAAGCGCGGTCTGATCGACTGGTCGGCCACCAGGGCCTTCGCCGAAAGCGTGATCGCGCGCTTCGACGTGCGCACGCCGGGCCCGGACACCGCGGCGCGGGCGCTGTCGGGCGGCAACCTTCAGAAATATGTGATGGGACGGGAGATCGTGCAGAACCCCATGGTGCTGGTCGTCAATCAGCCGACCTGGGGCGTGGACGCGGCGGCGGCGGCGGTGATCCGGCAGGCGCTGCTGGACCTGGCCGCGCAGGGCGCCGGCGTCATCGTCATCAGTCAGGACCTAGACGAGCTGATGGAGGTCTCCGACCGGTTCGCCGGGCTGACCAACGGCAGGCTGTCGTCCTTCCGCTCAACCTCGGACCTCAGCGTGGAAGAGATCGGCCTGATGCTGGGCGGCGCCCATGACATGGCGCCCGCAGATCCCGGCCTCCCGTCCCGAAAGAAAGGCGCAACCGCTTGACCCTGCTGGAAAAACGCCCGCAGCCGTCGCGTGCCTGGGCCTGGGCGACGCCCCTTCTGGCCGTGGCCCTGACCCTGGTGGCGGGCGGGCTGATGTTCGCCGCCCTCGGAACGGATCCGATCGCGGCGATCCGCACGATCTTCTACGACCCGCTCTTCAACCCCCTGTTCGCCGGCTACTCCCGCCCGCAGCTTCTGGTCAAGGCGGCGCCGCTGATCCTGATCGCCACCGGTCTGGCGCTGGGCTTCCGCGCCGGCATCTGGAACATCGGCGCTGAGGGGCAATACATCATCGGCGCGCTCTGCGGCGCGGGCGCGGGGCTGGCGCTCTACCCGCTCGATTTGCGGCTGATCTTTCCGCTCATGGTGGTCGCGGGCGCGGCAGGAGGATGGGCCTGGGCGATGATTCCGGCGATCCTCCGGACGCGATTCAACACGAACGAGATCCTGACCTCTCTCCTGCTGGTCTACGTGGCCGAGAACCTGCTCGCCTCCATGGCCGTGGGCGCGCTCAGAAACCCCGACGGCGGGGGCTTTCCCGGGTCGCGCAATCTCTCGCAGTGGGGCTCCTCCCGGAACGTCGAGCTGATCCCCGACACCGGGCTGCACTGGGGCGTGGTGGCCGCGATGATCGCGGTGATCCTGGCCTATGTGCTGCTGCAGCGGCACCTCATGGGCCACCATATCCGCCTGGCCGGGCAGGCCCCGCGCGCGGCACGGTTCGCCGGCGTCAACCCGTCGCGGCTGATCGTGTTCTGCCTGGGGCTGTCGGGGGCGCTGGCCGGGCTTGCCGGCATCTTCGAGGCGACCGGCCCGGCGGGACAGATCACCATCAACTTCAACGTGGGCTACGGGTTCACGGCCATCATCGTCGCGTTCCTCGGGCGGCTCCATCCTGTCGGCATCGTGCTGGCGGGCCTGCTGATGGCGCTGACCTATATCGGCGGGGAGCTTGCGTCGTTCACGCTGGGCATTCCCGCGGCCGCGATCCAGGCCTTCCAGGGGATGCTGCTGTTCTTCCTGCTGGCCGTCGACGTGCTGACCAACTACCGTATCCGCACCTGGAAAGGGGCCAGCGCGTGACCTTGCAGATCCCGATGGACGCAGTCATGGATCCCGCCATGCCGCGGACGATGCGTCCGGGCGGCGGCATGACCCGCCCGCTCACGCGGCTTGCCGTCCTGCGGACCCTTGCCACGCCAGCGGCGACGATCCCGCCCCGGGACCCGGCAGGCCCCCGGCCCGCCGCCAAGACCTCCGCCGCGGCGCCGGGCGGACCCGCACCACGCCTGGTCAGTCTCTCTTCCGTCGGCAGATATAGGAGCTGACATGGACCTTTCCTCGATCTCACCCGCCCTCGTCGTCGCGTCGCTGATGGTCGCCTCGACCCCGCTGCTGCTGGCAGCCCTCGGGGAACTCGTGGTGGAAAAGGCCGGCGTGCTGAACCTGGGTGTCGAAGGGATGATGATCACCGGCGCGATCTGCGGCTTCGCCATCGCCGTCGAGACCGGCTCTCCCCCGCTGGGCTTCCTTGCCGCCATGGCCGGCGGCGCGGCCCTCAGCATGGTGTTCGCCGTGCTGACCCTGGTGCTTCTGGCCAACCAGGTGGCCACCGGACTGGCGCTTACGCTCTTCGGGCTGGGCCTGTCGTCGATGCTGGGACAGGGCTACGTCGGGATCAAGCCGCCGGCGACCGCCCGGCTCGACCTCGGACCGCTGTCGGACCTGCCGTTCCTGGGGCGCGCTGTCTTCAGCCACGACTGGATGGTCTATGTCAGCCTGGGGCTCACCGTCGCCATCTGGTATGTCCTGACGCGCACCCGCGCCGGGCTGACACTCCGCGCCGTGGGCGAGAACCACGATGCCGCCCATGCGCTGGGGCTGAAGGTCGTGGCGATCCGCTTCGCCGCCATCGGATTCGGCGGCGCCATGGCGGGGCTGGGCGGCGCGTACCTCAGCCTGGTGCGCGTTCCGCAATGGACCGAGGGGATGACCGCAGGCGCGGGATGGATCGCCCTGGCCATCGTGGTGTTCGCGTCCTGGCGGGCGGACCGGGTGCTGCTGGGTGCCTATCTCTTCGGCGGCGTCACGGTGCTGCAGCTGAACCTGCAGGCGGCGGGGTCGGCGCTGCCGGTAGAGTACCTGTCGATGTCGCCCTACGTCATCACCATCCTGGTGCTGGTCATCATGTCCGCCCGTCGCTCGCGCGCCACCGCGGCCCCGGCGAGCCTTGGCAAACCGTTCCACGCCACGGCCTGACAGGTGCGCGTCCGGGCGGCGACACACACCATTCCGGACCCGCCAGATGCTCCAGTTTCCGCGCATCTGAACGGGCCGTGTTGGCGCACCGGCCCGGCACCGTGCTAGAACTTTTCGCGGGAGGGACCCCGGTGACATGACGCTTGTCTGCGACATCCTGCGGCCGGACCACGCAGCGCCCTGGCTGACCCTGCGCGAGGAGGGCGCACGCGACTTCCCCCTGGCGTTTCTGTTCAGCGAGGCGCGCGCGCGGGCCACCAGCGAAAAGCAGGCGCGGCGCATTCTGGAAAAGGGCTCCATGCACGGCGTCTTCGATGGCGAGGATCTGATCGGATTCTGCGGTCTCAGCCGCAAGCGATGGAAGCTGACCCGCCACAGGGCGACGATCGGCCCGGTCTTCGTGACGCGCGACCGTCAGGGCGGCGGCGCCGCCGCCCTTCTGTTGGACCATGTGATCCGCGCAGCGCGGGACAACGGCGTCGCGCAACTGGAGCTGTTCGTCGATACGAACAATACGCGCGCCATCCGCTTTTTCGAATCGTTTGGATTTGAACGGGTGGCCCTGCACCCCGACCGGGTCCGCGACGGCGATACCTCGCGCGACAGCTATTTCTACCGGCTGCGGTCGCCGCACTAGCCCCTGTTTTCAGTGACCATGGCGGAACGTCCGACGGAATGGCCGCGTCGGTTCCGGACGTCCCGGACGGAACGAACCGCATCAGGATACGTCCCTTGCCCAGCCGCCCGGTCCGCGACAGGGTGGGCGTCGAACCGAAGGGGAGGATGCCACATGAAAGCCACGATTGCCGCTCTCTCGGCGCTGTGCCTTGCCGCGCCCGCCACCGCGCAGGTCGCCGAGGTGCCCATGGACAGCGGCGCGGCCAGCGCGCAGGAGGGCCGCGATTGTACCGCGCTCGATACCGCCGCCCTGGCCGATGCCGACATCACCCTTGCCGTCGATGTGGCGGCCACTGGCGACCTGCCCGCCTATTGCCGGGTGCAGGGCACGATTCTGCCCGAAACCCGGTTCGAGGTCCGACTTCCGACCCAGGACTGGAACGGCAAGTTCTACATGGCCGGATGCGGCGGGTTCTGCGGCACGCTGGGCGCCGATGCGCCGGGCACGGTCAACGCGATCAACCACGCGCTCGCCCGCGGCTATGCCGCGGCCACCATGAACGGGGGGCACTGGGGCACCGGCTCGACCGACGCGCGCTGGGCGCTGGCGAATCCGGTGGCCGAGGCCGACTGGGGATACCGCGCCGTCGCGGAGACGACGAAAGCCGCGAAAACCATCATCGCTGCCTATTATCGGGGCGATCCCGAATATTCCTATTTCCAGGGCTGCTCGACCGGCGGGCGTATGGCCAACATGGCCGCCCTGCGCCAGCCCGAGGATTTCGACGGCATCATTTCCGGCGCGCCCGCGCTCGACTATCCCGGCCTGGTCGGCACCTCCTTCGCCTGGATCGCCCAGGCCGATGCCGGTCCCGACGGCCCGATCCTGACGCCCGCCGACGCCGCCGTGGTCCGCGACGCGGTGATCGCCGCCTGCGACGCCGGCGACGGGGTCGAGGACGGTGTGGTGTCGGACCCGCTGTCGTGCAATTTCGACCCTGCCACGCTGGACCTGTCCGAGGACAAGATCGCGGTGCTCGACGCCTGGTATTCCGAACCCGTCAACGCCGCCGGAGATGTGCTCTACCCCGCGTCCGTGCCCGTGGGGTCAGAGCCGTTCTGGCCCCTATGGCTGACCGGGCTGGAGGGCGGCGGCGGCGCGCTGGTGCCCACAGCCTTCGGCCCGAACTTCCTGAAATACATGGCGTTTCCTGACGATCCGGGCGCCGGCTACAGCGTGTCCGAGTTCGATTTCGACACCGATCCCGCGCGCATGGCCCCGATGGAGGAGGTCTACAATTCCGACGACCCGGACCTCACGGCGTTCCGCGACGCGGGCGGCAAGCTCTTGATGTACCACGGCTGGGCCGACGCGATCGTGTTTCCGGGCAAGACGCTGGACTACTGGGACAAGATGACTGCCGAGACGACTGGCGACTTTGCCCGGCTCTTCATGATCCCCGGCATGGACCATTGCGGCATCCAGGCCACCGGACCGGGCATCGACCAGTCCGGCTTCGATCCGCTGTCCGCGCTCGAAGCCTGGGTCGAGCGGGGCGAGGCTCCGGAGCGGCTGGACACCGCCAAGACGGCAGAGGGCGAAACGCTGTGGTCGCGCCCGGTCTGCGCCTGGCCGGCCAGGGCGCAGTTCGATGGTAGCGGCGACTGGCGCGATCCCGCCGGCTGGACCTGCGAGACGGCGAAAGCTACTGAAAACGGGGACAGATAGGGAGTAACGGACCAATGACGACACGCAGGACACTTCTCGGCGCGGCGGCGGCCCTCGCGCTGGCACCCGGCGCCTGGGCGCAAGACGACAAGACCAAGGTCGGCTTTGTCTATGTCGGCCCGGTGGGCGACGGCGGCTGGACCTACGAACACGATCAGGCCCGCCGGGCCGTTGAGGCCGAATACGGCGACCAGGTAGAGACCGTGTTCCAGGAGAACGTGCCCGAGGGTGCGGATGCCGAGCGGGTGATGACCCAGATGGCCCTGTCCGGTGCGGACCTGATCTTTACCACGTCCTTCGGCTACATGGATCCGACGATGAACGTGGCCCAGAAGTTCCCCGACGTGAAGTTCGAACACGCGACGGGCTACAAGACCGCCGAGAACGTGTCCAACTACTCGGCCCGCTTCTATGAGGGGCGCGCGGTGCAGGGTTTCATCGCCGGCTCGATGACGCAGACGAACAAGATCGGCTACATCGCGTCCTTTCCGATCCCGGAGGTCGTGCGCGGCATCAATGCGTCCTATCTGGCGGCCAAGGCGGTGAACCCGGAGATCGAATTCTCGGTCGTCTGGGCGTTCACCTGGTTCGACCCCGGCAAGGAGGCCGACGCCGCCAAGGCCCTGATCGAACAGGGCGCGGACGTGATCCTGCAACATACCGATTCCACCGCGCCGCAGGCGGCGGCCGCCGAGGCGGGCAATGTCATCACCTTCGGACAGGCCTCAGACATGGCGGAATACGCGCCCAAGCCGCGCGTCAGTTCCATCATCGACAACTGGGCGCCCTACTATATCGACCGGGTCGGCGCAGTGATGGACGGCACCTGGGAAAGCCAGTCGGTCTGGCAGGGGATCGGCGACGGCATGGTCGAGATCGGTGAGATCTCCGACGCCGTGCCCGAGGACGTGAAGGCCCGGGCGCTGGAGATCAGGGACAAGATCGCCAGCGGAGAGATGCACCCGTTCACCGGGCCGATCAACAGGCAGGATGGCACCGAATGGCTGGCCGACGGCGAGACCGCGACCGATGAGGTGCTGCTGGGCATGGATTTCTACGTCGAGGGCCTGACGGGCGACATCCCGAACTGACCCATCGTGCTCCGCGGCTGGGCGGCCCCCCGCGAATGGCGGGGGGCGTTCCGATGCGTTTCTCCTCCGCGGGGCGGGATCCTGGAGGGCGGCCGGGATGCGCCAGAGGTTCGGTGCCGACGGTCTGGGCACCAAGAGTTTCGGAGCGCAGGCGACGCGTCGGGCATCGTCCGGCCGGCGACGGCAGGCACGCGCGCCTTTCTGTCGCGGGCTCGCCGCCGATCACATGCCGTCCCCCTTGCCTTGGGCTGCCGACGGACCACCCTTCGCGCCATGACCCATGTGACATCGCCCAACGGCAGCCCGCCCTCCGCCCTGTCCTTCGGCTGCATGCAGTTCGGAGGAAACGCCGACGTGGATGAGAGCAAGAAGCTCTATCACGCCTGCCGCAATCGCGGCATCAACATGTTCGACACCGCCCATGTCTATACGGACGGCCGGTCCGAAGAGATCCTGGGCCAGTGCCTCGGCGACGACCGGCACGATCTGATCATCGCCACCAAGGCGAACTTCAACCGCGGCAACTCTCCCGAAGCCATCCAGGAAAGCTGCGACGAGAGCCTGTCGCGCCTGGGGATCGACGTGATCGACCTCTATTACCTGCACAGCTTTGACCCCGACGTTCCTGCACAGGAAAGCTTTGCCGCCCTTGCCAAACTCAAGCGCGCGGGCAAGATCCGGTATGTCGGCGTCTCGAACTACGCCGCCTGGCAGGTGATGCGCGCGCAGCCCGCCGCAGAGGCCGCGAACGCCCGGATCGACGCCATCCAGCCGATGCTAAACCTGGTCAAGCGTCAGGTGGAGGTCGAGCTTTTGCCGATGGCGCGGGACGTCGGCATCGACGTCTATTCCTATTCGCCGCTGGGCGGCGGGCTGCTCACCGGCAAATACCGCGCCGGCGGCGAGGGGCGGCTGAAGGACAGCGACATGTATTCGAAGCGGTACGGCCAGGAATGGATGCACAACACCGCCGCCGATCTTGCCACGGTGGCCAATCAGCTCCGGGTCGATCCCGCCACCTTGGCGGTGGCCTGGGCGATGCGGCGGCCGGGGGTGACCGCGCCGATCATCTCGGCCCGGTCGGTCGAGCAGCTGGTGCCGTCGCTGGAGGCGCTGACCATGGCCTATGACGATGACATCGACACGCGTCTGACCGCCTTGACGCGGACGCCGCCGCCTGCGACCGATCGGCTGGAAGAGTCCTGATCCCGGACCCGCCAGCCCGATGACGCGCCTGATCCTCCTGTGCCTCCTGCTTGCTTCATGCGGCGGTTCCCGGGTCGCGACCGACGCGGTTCCGGCGCCCCGCGTCACCTTCGGCGACCGCGACCCGGTGGACTGGGGCGGCCGGGGCCCTGACGCCTATCCGATCCACGGAGTGGACCTGTCGCGCTGGCAAGGACAGCTCGACTGGGCCGCCGCACGACGGGCGGGAACCAGTTTTGCCTGGATTAAGGCGACGGAGGGCGCGGACCGGGTCGACCCGATGTTCGCCGTCAACCACGATGCGGCGAAATCCGCCGGGGTGGCCATCGGGGCGTATCATTTCTTTTACTGGTGCAGCTCCGCCGAGAACCAGGCGGCGTGGTTCATCCGAAACGTGCCGCGGCGCGCCGGCGACCTGCCGCCGGTGCTGGACCTGGAATGGACACCGTTCTCGCCGACCTGCACCGTGCGCCCTCCGGCGGCGGAGGTGCGCGACCGGGCGCGCAGGTTCCTGGACATCGTCGAGCGGCACTATGGCCAGCGCCCGGTCATCTACACCACGCGGGAATTCTATCGAGAGACGGGCATAGGCCAGCTTGGGACCGACCTGTGGCTGCGCGCCACGGCCGAGCCGGTGACCGATGTCTATCCCGGAGCGCGCTGGACCGTCTGGCAGTACAGCGCCACGGGCCGCGTGGATGGAATAGCGGGAGACGTGGATCTGAACGTCTTCAACGGGCGGACCGGGGATTGGGCCGCGTGGCTGGCCCGCCGGCGGCAGTAGGCGCGATCAGCCCCGCCGGGGCGGCTTGGCGCCGCTTGGTTTTCCCGTCGGTTTGCCGCGCGGCTTGGCCGGCCTGCCCGGGCGTTCCATCCGTTTCGACGTATCCGCCGCGTCGGGTTTCGGTCCCGGCTTTGCGGACGGCTTGCCCCCCGGTCGGGATGCCGGTTTGCCGCCCGGCCCCCCTGCCTTGTCGAACCGCTTGCCGGTCCCGGCGGGCTTGCCTTTCGGCCCCGCGGCACCGGGGTGTCGCGTCGGTTTGCCGCCCGGTCCTGCGGGCGTTCCGCCGGGTTTGCCGCCCGGCTTGGCATAGCGGTTCGGCTTCTGGGACGGCGACGGGCCCTTCTCTCCGCGTGCGGCAGGCTTTGCGGCTGCCGGCTTCGGCGCGTCCCGCGGGCGGTCCGCCGTGGCGCTCTCCGGCATTTGCGCGGCGACGGGCCCGGGGTCGTGACGGGGTTTGTCCCGAGGCCGGGGTGGGGTCGGCTCAGGCTCGCCTCGTGCGGGCGAAGCCTCGGTGCGCGGGGGGCGCGGGGCCGGCGTATCGGCGTCGGGGGACCGGCCTTTCTTCTGGGCCGGGCCGCGCGGCGCCAGATCCGGCGGGCCGCTCAGCCGGCGGACCGCGACTCCGTTTTCCAGTTGCGCGTCCGGACCGAGCATCGTGAAGAACCCCGGCAGGCTTGCCTCGGTCAACTCCACGAATGTCTCCTTCTGCTGGACCCGGATCGCGCCGATGGCGTCCTTGTCGACCCCGCCCGCGCGGCACAGAAGCGGCAGCAGCCAGCGCGCCTCGGCCCGGTCGTCGCGGCCGACGGACAGCGCGATCCATCCCGCGGGGCCGAAGGGCGCCCGCTCCTTGCGCTCGGGCGCGGCGCCGGGGTCGGTCAGGTCCTCCGGCGTGGCATGGCGTTCGCGGTAGAGATGCAGGTAGGCCGCCGCGACCTGTTCGGGCGTATGGCGTGCCAAAAGCTTCTCAGCGAAGCTCCGCTGCTCGTCCGAGGGCTCCTCGGACCAGGCGGGATCGGAAAGAAGCCGCTCCTCGTCACGGCGCAGCACGTCCTCGGCAGAGGGGGCGGTGGTCCATTCCGCGGTTATCTTGGCGAATTTCAGCAGCCGCGCCGCCTTGCTCGCGGCCTTGGGCGTCACGATCAGCGCAGACACGCCCTTGCGACCGGCGCGCCCGGTTCGGCCGGACCGGTGCAGCAGCGCCTCCGCGTTGGACGGCAGTTCGGCATGGATCACCAGTTCCAGCTTGGGCAGATCGATGCCGCGTGCCGCCACATCCGTGGCCACGCAGATCCGCGCGCGTCCGTCGCGCATGGCCTGGAGCGCGTGGCTGCGGTCGGCCTGGCTCAGCTCACCGGACAGGGTGACGACCGACAGGCCCCGGTTCGACAGGCGTGTGGCCAGCCGCGTCACCGCGGCGCGGGTGTTGGCAAAGACCAGCGCGACCTGATCCTCATGGTAGCGAAGGACGTTGATGACGGCGTTCTCTGCATCGCGCTGGGCGACCCGCAGCGCCTGGTAGTCGATGTCCGCATGTTGCGTGCCGCTTTGGGCCGTGTTCACCCGCACCGCATCGCGCTGGTAGGTCTTGGCCAGCGTGGCGATCATGGGCGGCACCGTGGCGGAAAACAGCAGCGTCCGCTTGGCCCGGGGCGCCTCTGCAAGCATGAATTCCAGATCCTCGCGGAAGCCCAGGTCCAGCATCTCATCGGCCTCGTCGAGCACGACGGCGCGGATCTGCGTGAGATCGAGCGCGCCGCGCTGGATATGGTCGCGGAGCCTGCCGGGCGTGCCGACGACCACATGGGCGCCACGCTCCAGCGCGCGGCGCTCATCCCGTGCGTCCATGCCGCCGATGCATGACACCACCCGCGCACCGGCCCCGGCGTAGAGCCAGCCGAGTTCCCGCATGACCTGCAGCGCCAGTTCCCGCGTCGGGGCCACCACAAGCGCGGCAGGGGCGGCGGCCGGACCGAAGCGGTCCGCGCCGTCCAGAAGCGTGGGCGCGATGGCCAGACCGAAAGCGACCGTCTTTCCCGATCCGGTCTGGGCGGAAACCAGCAGGTCGGCGCCGTCGAGTTCGCGCGCGGTGACGGCCTTTTGGACCGGGGTGAGGGTGTCGTAACCCCGGGCGGAAAGGGCATCTGCGATGGTCTGGATCATGTCAGGGTCTTCCACGTGGGGGGACGGTTTGCGGCACCCGCCGAAGGCGCGGGCGGTCCGCAAGGTCAGGGGCGGGGGATAGCCGCTGCGGCGGCGCAGGTACACCGCTAATCTGTTCGCCCGCGCCGGATGTCTGAACCACCGGACGACAACGCAAGGGCGGCGCGGGACGAAAGATCGGGGCGGACGACCGCAGGTCCGGGCGGAAACGGAACTCGGGACCGAAGATCGAGCGCGCCGACGAGGAAACAGGCGCATGGCACAGCAGAAGGACATCGTGTCTTCCGGGAGGACTGACCCCGTGGCAGCCCCGGAAAGGGCGGGGCGCCACCGATCTTCCACGGGTGCCGAGAGACCCGCACCAACGGGCTGGTACGTCGGCGACAGGCACTGTCTGCCTTGGCGCCCGGCTGCGCATCCGCACCTCCGATCCGCCCATAGGACCGGCGCGCCTGGGTGTCTGGCCGAGCTTTGTTCCGGTCTAGGTCGCCTGCGGCAGATAGGAGTCCGGCGGCACGCTGTCCCACCGGCAGGGCGGGAACGGGTCGCGCTTGTCGCGAAGCTGGGGATAGCGGCGGAGCAGCGCCTCTCGCAGCTCGTCGTCGATGGCACCCAGGCGGTCGGCCACGGGACGGTAGCTTTCGATCCACAGACCGGCGGCAGAGAGGACCTCATGCCGGCCGAAGGCGAACGCGTAGAACGGCTGGTCGTCCGCAGTCCTGTCGCGCCACACCGCGTCGGAGGTGCCGCCCAGCGCCCGCGCTGGCAAAAGTGCCGCGGGACCGTTGACGGCGGTGCGGATCAGGTAGGCGGGCGTCAGGATCGTCTGGTCCGGGGCGATGAGAATGTCCGCGCTGGGCATCATCGGGCCGATGGTGCGGCGCGCGACGCGCAAGGCGGCATTCTCCGGCGACAGGCGCACGGCGGCGGCGATCGAGCCGCGGATCACCAGCTGGACGGGCTGCAACCCATTGTCGCGGGTCACAAGCAGATCGCCCTCGCGGATACGCTCCGCGTGGCGAAATCCGCAGGCGGTGCGAACGGGCGTCAGCGCACCGACCCCGGTCAGGGGCGGAACCGTTTCGACCGACAGAGGAGCGATGAGACTCACGCGACTTTCTCCGGCAGGGTACATACGCAGGTTGCACCAGCAGGAGTGAAGATTCGGTGACCGCGCGCCGGGTTCCTCAGCCGTCCTGCCGGATCGTGGCGTTGCCGGGGTCGTAGGGGCTGTCCTCGGTCACCTCCGCGTCCCAGAGATCGCGGAACATGCGTACCTTCAGCCGCGCGCCGGGCGCGGCGAGGTCCGGACGCACGTAGCCCATGGCGATGGAACGACCGAAGGCCACCGAATACCCGCCCGAGGTCAGCCGCCCGACACGGTCATCGCCAAGGTACAGCGCCTCCCGGCCCCAGGGATCAGCGCCATCCGGCCCGTCCACCAGCAGCGTCACGCATTTGGAACGGATGCCCGTGGCCTCCATTGCCTGCTTGCCTTGGAAGTCCTTGGACAGATCCACGAACCGGTCCAGCCCGGCCTCAAGGGGGGTCGCGTCGCGGCCAAGCTCGTTGCCGAAAGCGCGGTAGGATTTCTCCTGCCTCAGCCAGTTCTGCGCCCGTGCGCCGACGGGTTTCAGACCATGGGCGGCGCCCGCCTCCATCAGACGGTCGAAAAGATGGTTCTGCATCTCCATCGGGTGATGCAGCTCCCACCCCAACTCACCGGTGTAGGCCACGCGGAGGGCGCGGACCGGAACCATGCCAAGCTCGATGTCGCGGACCGAGAGCCACGGAAAACGCTTGTTCGACAGGGCGGTGGCGGGATCGGCATCGCGGATCAACTCGTTCAGGACAGCGCGCGATTTCGGTCCCGCAAGGGCGAAGACACCCCATTTCACGGTGACGTCCTCTTTGTCGATGCGGCCGAATTGGCCCTCCTTCTCCGCGATCGCCCGGTAGAGGAAATCCTGGTCATAGGCATGCCATGCGCCCGCGGAGATCAGGGTGTAGTCGTCCTCGGCGGTGCGGACGATGGTGTATTCGGTGCGGACCGTGCCGGCAGTGGTCAGCGCATAGGTCAGGTTGATCCGGCCCACTTTCGGCAGCTTGTTGCAGGTGAACCAGTCCAGAAACGCGGTCGCCCCAGGGCCGCTGACACGATGCTTGGCGAACGCGGTCGCGTCGATGAGACCCGCGGCGGAACGGATCGCCTGCGCCTCGTCGCGGGCGTGGTCCCACCAGCCGCCGCGCCGGAAGCTGCGCGCGGCATGGTCGTCGAAGTCGATGCTGGCGAAGTAGTTCGGCCGCTCCCAGCCGTTCACGCAGCCGAACTGCGCGCCGCGGGCGGCCATGCGGTCATGGCAGGGCGCGGTCCGCAGCGGGCGGGCGGCGGGACGTTCCTCATCGGGGTGGTGGAGAACGTAGACGTGATCGTATGCCTCTTCGTTCTTCTTGACCGCGTAGTCGGTGGTGACCCACGGCCCGAACCGGCGGGGATCGAGGCTCGCCATGTCGATCTCGGCCTCGCCCTCGACCATCAGGTCGGCCAGATACTTGCCGGCGCCGCCCGCGGCGGTGATCCCGAACGAGAATCCCTCGGCCAGCCACATGTTGCGCAGGCCCGGCGCGGGGCCGATCAGCGGGTTGCCGTCCGGGGTGTAGCAGATCGGGCCGTTGAAATCGTCCTTCAGCCCGACCTCCTCGGACGAGGGAATGCGGTGGATGAAGGACATGTATTCCGCCTCGATCCGCTCCAGGTCCAGGGGGAAGAGATCGGCGCGGAAGCTGTCGGGCACGCCGTAGGCGAAGCGCGCGGGGGCGTTCCGCTCATAGGGCCCGAGGATCCAGCCGCCGCGTTCCTCGCGCACGTACCATTTGGCATCGGCGTCGCGCAGCACCGGGTGTTGGTCGTTGGTCTTGCGCCACTCGACCAGGGCGGGGTCGGGTTCGGTGACGATGTACTGATGCTCGACCGGGATGGCGGGGATTTTCAGCCCCAGCAGGCGGGCGGTGCGCTGGGCGTGGTTGCCGGTGGCGGTGACGACATGCTCGGCCTCGATCACGGCGGTTTCGTCTGACGCGACGAGGTTGCCGCCCTTCTCGACCATCTTCGTCAGCGTCACGCGCCAGACATCCCCGGTCCATTCGTAGCCGTCGGCCTGCCAGCGCCGCTCGACGGTCACGCCGCGCTGGCGCGCACCCTTGGCCATGGCCATGGTGACGTCCGCGGGGTTGATGTAGCCGTCCGTTGGGTGGAGGATCGCGCCCTCCAGATCGTCGGTCCGCACCAGCGGAAAACGGTCCCTGATGTCGGCCGGGCTGAGCCACTCGAAGGGCACGCCCACGTTTTCGGCCGTGGCGGCATAGAGCATGTATTCGTCCATCCGCGCCCTGGACTGGGCCATGCGCAGGTTGCCGACCACGTAGAACCCGGCGTTGAGGCCGGTTTCCTCCTCCAACGTCTTGTAGAACTTGATGGAATAGTCGTGGATGTGGGTGGTGGCGTAGGACATGTTGAAATAAGGCAGAAGGCCAGCGGCATGCCAGGTCGAGCCTGCGGTAAGCTCATCGCGCTCCAGCAGCATCACGTCCTGCCAGCCCGCGCGCGCCAGGTGATAGGCGATCGAGGTCCCGACCGCGCCGCCGCCGACCACAAGGGCCTTCACATGGGTCTTCATCGCGTCCGCCTCCTGCGCTGCTGCTGGCCGGTGGTATCACCCGCGGACCCGCCCCCCTGCGTCCGTCCGACCAAACGCCGCGCGAAACCGACACCCTGGCGACTGTGGGACGGCCCCGGCTTCATGGCGGGGCTTCCGTCCCGGCCCGGGCTCTGCGAAACATGTGGCCATGGACGGCGACCAGACCCAACGCCCCCCCGGCCCGCCCGGACGGGAGATCCGCAAGACCACGTGCTACATGTGCGCGTGCCGATGCGGAATCGACGTGCACATCAAGGACGGACCCTCCGGCAAGGAGGTCGCCTATATCGAGGGCAACCGCGATCACCCGGTGAACAAGGGCGTGCTCTGCGCCAAGGGGGCGGCTGGGATCATGCAGCACCGCTCGGCCGCGCGGCTGCGGGCGCCGCTGCGCCGGGTCGGGCCGCGCGGAGAGGGCCGGTTCGAGGAGATCACCTGGGACGAGGCGCTTGAAGAGCTGGCCACGCGGCTGGACGGGATTCGCAGGACCGATCCGCGCAAGCTTGCGTTCTTCACCGGGCGCGACCAGTCGCAATCGTTCACCGGCTTCTGGGCGCAGCAGTTCGGCACCCCCAACTACGCGGCGCATGGGGGGTTCTGCTCGGTCAACATGGCGGCGGCGGGCATCTACACCATGGGCGGCGCGTTCTGGGAGTTCTCGTCCCCGGACTGGGAGCGCGCCGAATTGTTCCTTCTGTTCGGGACGGCCGAAGACCACGATTCCAACCCCATCAAGATGGGACTGGGGCGGCTCAAGGCGCGGGGCGTTCCGGTGGTGGCGATCAACCCGATCCGCACGGGCTACAACGCGGTGGCAGACCGGTGGCTGGGCATCACGCCGGGGACCGACGGCTTGCTGGTGCTGTCGCTGATCCACTGCCTGCTGAAGGCCGGCAAGGTCGATCTCGACTACCTGTCGCGCTGGACCAACGCGCCCTGCCTGGTGGATGAGAATCCGAAATCGGACATGCCCGGCCTGCTGCTGAGGGGCGACGACGGCAAGCCGCTGGTCATCGACCGCGCCTCCCGCAAGGCGATGCCGTTCGACGCACAGGGCGTGCGGCCGGACCTGTCGGGGCGGATCCGGCGCGCGGGCATCACCCACCGCACGGTCTTCCAGATACTGGCGGAGCGGTATCTGTCGGATGAGTTCGCGCCCGAGCGCATCGCACCGCAGACCGGGCTGGAGGCCGACCAGATCCACCGCCTGGCCGCCGACCTCGCCCATGCCGCCTTCGACAAGAGCTACGAGGTGGCACAGACCTGGACCGACTTCCGCGGCGAGACGCACAAGACCGTCACCGCCCGCCCCGTTTCTGTCCACGCCATGCGTGGCATCTCTGCCCACTCCAACGGGTTCCAGACCGCCCGCGCGATCCATCTGCTGCAGATCCTGCTGGGCGCGGTGGAATGTCCCGGCGGCATGCGGTTCAAGGCCCCCTACCCCAAGCCCGCCCATGCCCATCCGCGTCCCTGCGCGACGTCCGCGGCGGACACGCCTCTGGACGGACCGCACCTGGGCTTTCCCACGGGCCCGGAGGATCTGCTGGTGGATGCCGACAATCGTCCGCTCCGCCTCGACAAGGCGTTTTCGTGGGAGAACCCGCTATCGGTTCATGGCCTGATGCACATGGTGATCTCGAACGCCTATGCGGGCGACCCCTACCCCATCGACACGCTGTTTCTCTACATGGCGAACATGGCCTGGAACTCGTCCATGAACACCAGCGGTGTCATGGGAATGCTGGCCGATGCGGATGAGGACGGGAATTACGTCATTCCCTACGTGGTGGTGGCGGACGCCTATTCGTCGGAAACCGTCGCCTATGCCGACCTGGTGTTGCCGGACACGACCTACCTTGAACGCTACGACTGCATCTCTTTGCTCGACCGCCCCATCTCCGAGCCCGATCACGCGGCCGACGCCATCCGCCATCCGGTCGTGCAGCCGGACCGCAATGTGCGCGCTTTCCAGAGCGTTCTGGTGGATCTGGCCAACCGGCTGAAGCTGCCGGGCTTCACCGAAGGCGACGGGACGCCCCTCTATGCCGATTACGCGGAATACATCACCCTCCACGAACGCCGCCCCGGCGTCGGCCCGCTCGCCGGGTGGCGGCTGGGTCAGACCCATCTGGTGGACGGGCGGGGCGATCCGAACGGCGGCCAGCTTGACCACTATATCCGCGCCGGCGGGTTCAAGCAGTTCGACGTGCCCGAAAGTGCGCGGTTCATGCGGCCCTGGAACGACGCCTGGTGGGAGTTCTCGCAGCGGATGGGCTTTACCGACGCGCCCCAGCCCTACCTGTTCGAGTTGTGGTCCGAACCGCTTCGCAGGTTCCAGGCGGCGGCGGAAGGGCGGGGAGAGCACCAGCCCCCGGAGCATCTTCGCGCGATGATCCGGATCACCCACGATCCGCTGCCCATCTGGTATCCGCCGCTGGAGGACGGCCATGCCGACCCGGTGGAATACCCGTTCTACGCCCTGACCCAGCGCCCGGCGGCCATGTATCACAGCTGGGGCGGACAGAATCCGTGGCTGCGGCAGATCCACGGCATGAACCCGTTGTTCCTGCCCACGCATCTGTGGCTCTCCGAAGGCTTCGCGACCGGCGACTGGGCGCGCGTGACCTCTGCGCACGGAGAGATCACCGTGCCGGTGGCGCGCATGGACGCGCTGAACCCGAACACCGTCTGGACCTGGAACGCCATCGCCAAGCGCCGCGGCGCCTGGGCGCTGTCGCCGGGCGCGCCGGAAGCCCGTCAAGGCTTTCTGCTGAACCACCTGATCCACGAGCTTCTGCCTGAAAAGGGCGACGGGTTGCGCTGGTCCAATTCGGATCCGGTGACGGGTCAGGCAGCGTGGTTCGACTGCCGGGTGAAGGTCGAGAGGGTGCCGCCATCAGGGGTGTCGCATCCGGCCATCGCGCGCCAGACAAGCCCCGTGGGGCAGGGCAGGAAAGTCGTCGCGCGGCGGACCGGCGACGTCCCCGCCCCGCCGCCATCGGCCAGAGAAGTGCTGCGTGGCGCGATGGCCGCCCTGAAAGACAGGATCGGACGATGACGGATCTTCCGCAGGCTACGGGAAAGCGCCTTGGGCTGGTGATCGACCTCGACACCTGCGTTGGCTGCCACGCCTGCGTGATCGCCTGCAAGGCGTGGAACACCGAAGAGGGCCAGAGCCCGCTGGCCGACATGGATGCCCATGGCGCGCATCCCTCCGGCGCGTTCCTGAACCGGGTCCATTCCTATGAGGTCACGCCCCATGACGGCACCGCGCCCCGCATCGTACATGTCCCCAAAAGCTGCCTGCACTGCACCGACGCGCCCTGCGTGACTGTCTGCCCCACGGGCGCAAGCTGGAAACGGGCCGAGGACGGCATCGTACTGGTGAACGAGGCCGAGTGTATCGGCTGCGGCCTCTGCGCCTGGGCCTGCCCCTACGGCGCGCGGGAACAGGATCCGGCTCAGAAGGTGATGAAGAAATGCACCCTCTGCGTGGACCGGATCGACAACCCGGCCCTGCCCGAGATCGACCGCATCCCGGCCTGCGTGCGCACCTGCCCCACCGGCGCGCGGCATTTCGGCGACCTGGGCGATCCCGACAGCGCGGTGTCGCGGCTGGTGGCCGAGCGCGGAGGCATGGCTTTGATGCCGGAACAGGATACCGGGCCAGTGAACCGCTATCTGCCGCCGCGCGATAAGGAGACCGAGCTCGACATCCTCGCGCCCCTTCTGACGCCGGTGACGGAGGGGCCGAAAGGGTTCCTCGGCTGGCTTGACCGGGCGCTGGAGAAACTGGGATGAGGGGTGGCGATTTTTCGCAGAAAAATCTTTCCCCGGGGGGCGGCTGATGCACCCGGCGGCGTCCCTCATCGCGTTCACGACGCTCTCGGGCGCGGGGTTCGGGTTGCTCGCCTTCATGGGCCTGGGCCTCGGTGTCAGTCGGGGCTGGGCGGGTGCGGGCCTCTTCGCCCTGGGCTTCGGCCTGGCGCTGACCGGCCTTGCCGCGTCCACCGCCCACCTGGGCCGGCCCGAGCGTGCGATCAAGGCGTTCCGCGAATGGCGTTCGTCCTGGCTGTCGCGTGAGGCGTGGCTCGCCCTGGCCGCGCTGGGGACCCTCACGCTTTTCGCGGCACTGCGGCTGGCCAACCTTCCGGCGCTTCCGGTCGGCATCCTCGGGGCGGCGCTTGCCCTCTTCACGGTCGCCGCCACGGCAATGATCTACGCCCAGCTTCGCACCGTGCCGCGCTGGCACCACTGGTCCACGCCCGCGATCTTCCTGGCCCACGCGGTCACCGCCGGCACCGTGCTGACCGGGTTCCGCTGGCCTGCGATCGTCTTGCTGATGGCCACCGCCCTGGCGCAGTTCGTGGCGTGGAAAACCGGCGACGCGCGGGCCGCCGCCAGCCCCACCACGCGTGAGAGCGCCACGGGGCTGGGTCCGATCGGCCATGTGCGTCCGTTCGAGCCGCCCCATACCGGCAACAGCTACCTGACGAAAGAGATGGTCTTCGTCATCGGCCGCAAACACGCGGTCAAGCTGCGGGCCCTCGCCCTGGCGCTGGCCTATCTCGCACCGGTCGGCGTGCTGCTCATACCGCCGCACATCGTCGCGGTCGCGTTTGCCGCGGCGCTGCATCTGGCGGGCACCGCCCTTACGCGTTGGCTCTTCTTCGCCGAGGCTGAGCACGTGCTCGCCCGCTACTATCGGTAATCCCGGGCGGGTCGCCGCCGACGTGCGCGCGCAGGAGACTTGTTCGATGCTGCGTCTCATGGTTTCAGATGAGCAAGCGGCATGAACGCAGGAGATCCCCGATGAAGATCGCGATCCTGGGCGGAGACGGCTTCTGCGGATGGCCTGCCACGCTTCACCTCAGCGACGCCGGCCACGAGGTCCACGTCGTCGACAACCTGTCCCGGCGCTGGATCGACACCGAACTTGGCGTGCAATCTCTCACGCCCATGGACTCGATCCAGGAACGCTGCCGGATCTGGCGCGAGGTCACCGGCCGGACGATCCACTTCCACCTGCTGGACCTGGCAAAGGAATACGACCGGCTCAAGGCCTGGCTGGCCGAGCATCGCCCTGACGCGATCGTTCACCTGGCCGAGCAGCGCGCCGCGCCATACTCGATGAAATCCGACCGCCACAAAGTCTATACCGTGACCAACAACACGTGCGCGACGCATAACCTGCTGGCCGCAATGGTCGAGACCGGCATCGACGCGCATCTGGTCCATCTCGGCACGATGGGTGTCTACGGCTATTCCAGCGTCCGCGCGCCGATCCCGGAGGGTTACCTCAACATCCGCATCGACACGCCGGACGGCGAGCGTGCACAGGAAATCCTTTATCCGACACGCCCAGGATCGGTCTATCACATGACCAAGAGCCTGGATCAGATCCTGTTCCAGTTCTACGCACAGAACGACGGGCTCAGGATCACCGATCTGCACCAAGGCATCGTCTGGGGCACCCATACATCGCAGACCGCGCTGCATCCGCAGCTCGTCAACCGGTTCGACTATGACGGCGACTACGGCACGGTGCTGAACCGGTTCCTGATCCAGGCCGCGATCGGCTATCCGCTGACGGTGCATGGCACAGGTGGGCAGACCCGTGCCTTCATCCATATCCGCGACTCGGTGCGCTGCATAGAGCTTGCGCTGTCGGACGCGCCCGCGGCGGGCGACCGCGTGAAGATCTTCAACCAGATGACCGAAACGCACCGTGTCCGCGACCTGGCAGAGATGGTCGCGCGGCTTACCGGGGCCACGATCGCCACATTGCCCAACCCGCGGAAGGAAGCGCCAGAGAACGACTTGGTCGTGAAGAACGACCAGTTCCTGGCGTTGGGGCTGAACCCCACCGTATTGGCCGAGGGGCTTCTGGAAGAGGTTGTCGATGTCGCGCGGAAGTTCGCCCATCGGATCGACCGCAGCCGTGTGCCGGCGGTGTCGGCCTGGACCAGGGACCTGGGCGCGACGGTGGAGCACGACCCGGAGGGGCGGTCCCTGAAGTCGGTGTCCTGAGGAGACGATCTTTCGTCCGAGAAAATCGCATATGCGCCACGCCTATGTCACGCTGGTCACCAACGCCGATTTCGCGCGCGGATGCCTCGCGCTGCTGCACTCGCTGAAGCTGACGGGAACACGGGCGGACCGGGTTGTGATGCACACCGACGGGGTGGACCCCGCCGCGGTCGCGCACCTGGCGCGGGCCGGTGCGCGTCCGTTCCGGATCGAGTTGCTGCCAACCTCGGCTGCCTTCAACGCCGCCCATGCCCGCAACGCTCTGCACGGCGCCGCGCCCTTCACCAAAGGCGAAAAACCTGCCTTTCATACCCCGCTCGACAATTTCGCCAAGCTTCGATTGTGGCAATTGCCATACGACCGGGTGGTATTCCTGGATGCCGACACGCTGGTGTTGCGCAATATCGACAAGCTTTTCGCCTACCCCGAGTTCTGCGCCGCGCCGAATGTCTACGAAAGCCTGTCGGATTTCCACCGCATGAACTCGGGCGTGTTCACGGCGCGACCGTCACAGGCAACGTTCGAGGCGATGCTGACCCGGCTGGACACGCCGGGGGCATTCTGGCGGCGCACCGATCAGAGCTTTCTGCAGGCATTCTTCCCGGATTGGCACGGTTTGCCGGTGACAATGAACATGCTGCAATACGTGTGGTTCAATCTGCCCGAACTGTGGTCATGGGACGCGGTACACGTGCTTCACTATCAATACGAAAAGCCATGGCAGGATCATTCCCGGGCGGATCGCCTTCGGCCCCTGATCGACCTCTGGCGCCGGTATGAGGCCGGCGACACACCGGACCTTTCCGCTCTGCCGCGTCCGTGCGCGTCGCGTTGACCGGGGCGACCGGGCGGGCCGGATTTGCCGTGGCGCGACACCTGTCCGCGCTGGGCCATGGCGTCGTCGCGCTGGGCCGCGAGCCGGTGCCGGGCCTTGCGCATGTGCCGTGGCGGCTGGGCGACAGCGTCCGTCTCGACGCGGATGCCCTGGTGCATTGCGCGTTCGCCCATGTACCCGGCCGGTACCGGGGCGGCGAAGGGGACGATCCGGCCAGCTTCGTGACACTGAACCGCGACGGGACGCGGCGTCTTTTGGACGGTGCCGCGGGAGTACGGGTCGTGTTCCTGTCGTCGCGCGCCGTCTATGGCGCCTGGCCCCCCGGCACGCGCCTGACGGAAGTGACGGAGCCGCGTCCCGACACGCTTTACGGCCGGCTGAAACTTGAGACAGAGCGCCACGTTGCCGAGCGCGGCGGGGTGACTCTGCGGGCCACGGGCCTCTATGGACCGCCGCCGCCGGGGCGGGATCACAAATGGGCGGACCTCTTTGCCGATTTCACCGCCGGGCATCCCATCGCGCCCCGCGTCGGCACGGAACTCCATGTCGACGACCTGGCGGCCGCCGTGGCATTGGTTCTGCGCGGACCCGCACCGCCGGTCCTGAACGTGTCGGACATCGTGCTGGACCGGCGCGACCTGCTTCGGACCTATGCGCAGGTCACGGGCCAGGGCGGCACCCTGCCCGACCGCGCCGATCCCACAACGGTATCCGAGATGGACTGCGCTCTGCTGCGCACCCTGGGTTGGCGGCCGAGGGGTTGGGCGGGCCTGCGGTCCGCCTTGGCCGCCATGCTGGTGTCCTGACGTTCAGGCGGCCAGATGGTCCGGCGTCTTGCCGGCGATGATCATCCCCAGCAGGTCGTCGGTGGACACATCGTCCACATCGACGATCCCCACCAGTTCGCCGTTCTTCATCACCGCCGCCCGGTCGCAGAGCCGCTTGACCTGATGCACGTCGTGGTCGATCAGGAATATGCCCAAACCGTCCTTCTTCAGCTCCTGGATCAGCTCGGCCACCATCTGCGTCTCTTGCGGGCCAAGGGCCGCGGTCGGCTCGTCCATGATCAGGATCTTGGCTTCGAAATAGACGGCCCGTGCGATGGCGACGGATTGGCGCTGCCCGCCCGACAGCGCCGAGACCGGTGATGCGAACTTGCGGAAATTGGGGTTGAGCCGGCCCATGATCTTGCGTGTCTCCGCCTCCATCGCGGAATCGTCCACAAAGCCCAGGGACGTCGTCAGTTCCCTGCCCAGAAACAGGTTCGAAGCCGCGTCCAGATTGTCTGCCAAGGCAAGGGTCTGGTAGATCGTCTCGATGTTGTAGTCGCGCGCGTCGCGGGGGGTCTGGATGTTGACCTTCTCACCCTTGACGTAAACATCGCCCGAATCCTGCCGATAGGCGCCCGACAGGCATTTGATCAGCGTGGACTTTCCGGCGCCGTTATGGCCGAGAAGCCCCACGACCTCACCCGGAAAAAGGTCGACCGACACGCCATCCACCGCCTTCACGCCCCCGAAGGCGATGTGGATGTCGCGCAATTCGACCAGGGGCGTTCCGCTGCGATCGACCATCATCGTGCTCCCATGCGCTTGCGGTAGAGGATGTCCACCAGGACCGCCAGAACCAGCACCGCGCCGACCACGATGTTCTGGAACGGGGCGTCCACACCGACCATGGCCATGCCCGATTGCAGCGACTGCATGATGAGCGCGCCCAGGATCGCGCCGTAGATGGTGCCCATGCCACCGGCCAGCGCCGTGCCGCCAATGACCGCGGCGGCAATGACGCGCAACTCGTCCAGGGTGCCGATGTCGTTGGAGTGGAACGACAACCGCGCCGAGGCCACGACCGCGGCCAGCGCCGCGAGCATCCCCATGATGGCGAATACCTTGACGGTCAGAAGTCTGGTGTTGATGCCCGACAGCTCTGCCGCGTCGGGATTGCCGCCGGTGGCGAAGATGTAGCGCCCCAGCCGCGTGCGCCGGGCGACCACCGTCATGACCACCGCCACGGCGATCAGCAAGAGCACCGAATAAGGCACGCCGTAGCCTTGGGTGAAGCCCTCCGGCATGGTTTCTCCACGCGCCTGGAAGTCGCGCTGGAGCACGCGGGACGGCACCTGATAGGCGTTCAGCACCGCGACGAAGCCAAGGATCGCGACCGCGGACAGGGCCATCATCGCGGCCTCCGCCCAGACGGGTTTGACCGGAAATTCATGCGCGATGCGCGACCGCCGCGCCGACCAGATCGCCATGCAGGCGACGACCACGGCGATCAGCCCCAGAATCCAGCTGCCGGTGGTCCCTAAGGTGCCGCCGATCCCACCCAGAAGCTGGAAATTCTCGTCGAGCGGGCCGATGGTCTGGCCGTTGGTCAGATACCAGCCGACGTTGCGCCAGACGAGCAGACCGCCCAGCGTCACGATGAACGACGGAATGGCCAGGTAGCCGACCAGGTAGCCCTGCAAGGCGCCGATGGCCGCCCCCGTCGCAAGACCCGCCAGGATCGCCAGGGGCGCGATCCAAGGGTCGCCCAGATCCAGACCCATGCCGGGCAGGATGCTGGTCTGCATCATCGCCATCATCGCCGACGCCGTGGCCAGGAGAGATCCGACGCTGAGGTCGATATGCCGCGTGACGATGACGAACACCATGCCGGTGGCCATGATCGCCACGCTCACCGTCTGGATGGTCAGGTTGAACACGTTGCGGGGCGTCAGAAAGCGTCCGTCCGTCATGACGTTGAACACGATGCAGACGATGGCGAAGGCGCCGATCATTCCCAGAAGCCGGGTGTCGACCTCCAGGGTCTGCATGAGGGACTTGCGAGGCGGAGAGGCGGAGGGCGCGCTGGCGTCGGCCATCGGGACGTTCCTTCGGGAAGTGGATCGTGGGGCACCGCCCCGGCGCGTGCCTGCGCCGGGGCGGGATCGGTCAGCAGATCACTCGCAGGGGGCGGGGCCGCCCGATACGCCCTGGCAGAGCTCTTCCTTGCTGATCCAGCCAGCGTCGACCACCACGTTCAGGTTGTCCGCGGTCACGGGCACCGGCTCCAGGAATTTTGCCCAGAGAGTCGTTCCGGCCGGCGAGGTCCATTCCTCGGCGCCCTCGATCGCGCTCATCTCCGTGCCGTCGGCCATGGCGATTGCGATCTCGGCGGCGGCTTTGCCCAACTCGCGCGAGTCCTTCCAGACGGACACCGTCTGGGTGCCCTGCGCGATGCGATTCAGCGCGGCCCCGTCGGCATCCTGTCCGGACACCGGAATCCCGGCCAGCCCCTGCGCCTGGAGCGCGGCCACGGCGCCACCGGCGGTGCCGTCGTTCGAGGCCACGACCGCGTCGACCTGGTTATCGTTGGCGGTCAGGATCTGTTCCATGTTGCGCTGGGCGTTGGCGGGCAGCCACTGGTCGGTGTAGGCCTCATCGACAATGGTGATGTCACCGGCGTCGATGGCCTCCTGCAGGACTTCCTGCTGGCCGCCGCGCAGGAAATCGGCGTTCGGATCGGTCGGAGAGCCCTTGATCATCACGTAGTTGCCGGTGGGCTGGGCCTCCAGAACGGCGCGAGCCTGCATCCGGCCAACCTCGATATTGTCGAAGGTCAGGTAGAAGGCGCGGTCGTCCTCGATCAGCCGGTCGTAGCCGACGACGGGGATCCCCTCGTTCGCGGCCTGCTCCACGGCGGGGATGATGGCCTGGCTGTCCTGGGCCAGGATGATCAGCGCGTCGGCACCCTGGCTTATCAGCGATTCGATGTCCGACAGCTGCTTGGACGACGACGACTGCGCGTCCGCGGAGATATACGTCGCTCCGGCCTCTTCAAGCGCGGCCTTGATCGCGGCCTCGTCGGTCTTCCAGCGCTCTTCCTGGAAGTTCGACCAGCTGACGCCGATGGTCAGGTCGTCCTGGGCCAGCGCGGCGGCCGGTGTCAGGCTTGTCGCGGCAAGGGCCGCGGCCAGCAGGGTACGTCTTTGCATGGAATCCTCCCACAGTTTCTTATGGTCCGGTGCGGGTCCGCCCGCCGGATCAGCGGCATGATGACCGGTTTATTTCGGTTGTCAAAGTTAATTCTTGCCGATCCTCCGTTGCCGGCCCTATCCTTCCGGCCATGACCCCCTTCCATCGGTGTTTTTGCAGGTGCAGAAATAGGTCCGCCGGGTCTTTTGTTCGGGAGGCGAACTATATGGATGCGCCGGTCGCAATCCCGAGGGTGTCAGGCTGCGGACCGCTTACGGGTGAGACCGGCGCGGGCGCGCGACCCTTGCGACTGAGGATATTCGAATCGGTGCGTGCCGCCGGGACGGTCCCCCGGGCCGGCGTCGCCAAGGATCTCGGCGTCTCCGCGGGAAGCGTCTCGACCCTCACTGCCGAGTTGATCGAGCAGGGCTACCTGCAAGAAACCGCGGCGCGCGCGTCGACCGACACGGTGCGCGGGCGCCCGCCGGTGGCATTGGGCGTCCGCCCCGAGTCGTTCCGCGTCGCGGGCGTGAAGCTCGCCGACCGGGAACTGACCGGCATCCTGCTGGACGGCGCGGGCGGTGAGCTTGCGTCGGTCCGGCGCAAGGCGACACCAGGGGCCCTGCCCCTCGCGCAGCAGGTCGAAACCCTGGCCGAGGTGGTCGAGAGTCTGTGCCGCGACGCGGGCGTCTCTTCCGGCGCGCTTGACGCCGTGGGCGTGGGCCTGCCGGGGTTCGTGGACCACGAACGGGGCCACGTCTTCTGGTCGCCCGTGCTGGACACCCGCGATGTCGGTTTCGCCGCCGCCGCCCGGCGCCGCATCGGCCGGCCCGTGGTGGTGGACAACGACGCCAACCTGGTGGCCCTGGCCGAGCTCTGGTTCGGCGTCGGGCGCGACCGGCCCGATTTCGCCGTCGTCACGATAGAACACGGCGTCGGGACCGGCATCGTGCTGGATCACAGGGTGTTTCGTGGCGCGCACGGCGTGGGGCTGGAGCTGGGGCACACGAAGGTGCAGCTCGACGGTGCGCTTTGCCGCTGCGGCCAGCGCGGCTGCCTGGAGGCCTATATTTCCGACTATGCGCTGGCGCGGGAGGCCGCCGTGGCGCTGGGCGCGCCCGACGGGGAGCCCCGGACCGTGGCGGACCTGATCGCGCGGCTGCACGACGAGGCGCGCGCCGGCAATGCCGCCGCCCAGTCGATCTTCGACCGGTCCCGGCGCTATCTGGCGCTGGGGCTGGCGAATCTGGTGAACCTGTTCGACCCGTCCCTGCTGATCCTGTCGGGCGACCGGATGCGCTATGACGGTCCGTTCGTGGACGACACCCTGGCCGAGATGCGCGCCCTGGCGCTGAACACCGGCAACGGGGTGCCGCCGCTCAAGGTGCATGAATGGGGCACGCTGCTCTGGGCCTACGGGGCGGGGGCGCTGGCCCTGTCCCGGGCCACGGAGGCGGCCCTGGGCGCGGCGCGGGATGCGGGCCCGTGAGGACGCTGGCCCTGACGGTGATGGCCGGCTCTGCCGCGGCCGACCCGGCCTTCGTCCAGCGTCCCGACGCGTTTCCGGTGGAGCACGTCTATACCGGGGGGTGGGAGCATTTCGTGGGCGGCGGCGTCGCGGTGTTCGATTGCAACGGCGACGCGCGGCCCGACGTGGCCGCCGCCGGCGGAACCGCACCCGCGCGGCTCTTCGTCAACGCCACCCCCGCCCCCGGTGCACCGATCGGGTTCGACCGGGGCGACTTGCCATCGCTGACCGGCGTGACCGGGCTCTATCCCCTGGACATCGACGGCGACGGGACGCTGGACCTTGCCGTGTTGCGGGTCGGCGCGAACCTGCTGTTGCGGGGCGACGGAGCCTGCGGCTTCGCCGACGCCAGCGCCGCCTGGGGCTTTGCCGGCGGCGATGCCTGGAGCACCGCGTTTTCGGCCACCTGGGAGGCGGGGCGCGGCGGACCGACGCTGGCCATCGGCAACTACGTGGACAGGAAGGATCCGGACGGCCCGTTCGGCGCCTGCGACGACAATGAGCTTCACCGGCCCGGCCCGGACGGCTACGATGCGCCCCTGCCGATCGCGCCGGGCTATTGCGCGCTGTCGATGCTGTTCTCTGACTGGCAGCGGTCGGGCACGCCGGAACTGAGGATCTCGAACGACCGGCACTATTACCTGCAAGGCGGCTATGAAGAGATGTGGCGCCTCTCACCGCTTGCCCCCCGGACCGAAGCCGACGGCTGGGAAAAGGTGTCGCTCTGGGGCATGGGCATCGCCTCTGCCGACCTGACGGGGGATGGCCGGCCGGAGGTGATGCTGACGTCGATGGGCGACCAGCTTTTGCAGGTCAACGAAGGGGACGGCTGGCGCAACGCGCCGTTCGAGACGGGGACAGCCGCGCAGAGACCCTATACGGGCGACGACGGGCGGCCCTCGACCGGATGGCACGCAGAGTTCGGCGATGTGGACAACGACGGGCGGCTGGATCTGTTCATCGCAAAGGGCAATGTGGACCAGATGCCATCGAACGCGATGGCCGACCCGAACAACCTGCTGATGCAGGGTCCGGACGGACGGTTCAGCGAAGCCGGGGCCGCTGCGGGGGTGGCCGACCCGGTACGCTCCCGCGGGGCGGCGCTGGCGGATTTCGACGGCGACGGGCGGCTGGATCTGGTGGTGAGCGCAAGACGCGCCCCGTTGAAGGTGTGGCAGAACGTGACGGAGGGCACCGGGCGCTGGCTCGCGGTCGAGCCGCGGATGACCGGGGCCAATACCCGCGCCGTGGGCGCGATCGTGGAGGTGCGGACCGGTGACGGGGTACAGACACGCGAAGTCACCGTGGGCGGCGGACATGCGGGCGGGCAGGCCGGACCGGTGCATTTCGGGCTGGGTGACGCGGATCGGGCCGATGTCAGGGTGATCTGGCCGGACGGGACCGTCGGCGCCTGGCAGGACGTAGCGGCGGACGGGCGCGTGACCCTGAGGCGGTGAAGCGTGAAGAGGACTGGGGCTCTGCCCCAGACCCCGGGATATTTATAGAAAGATGAAGACGGTCAGCGCTCGACCGGGAGGCCGGACGGGACGGTGGCGGGGATGCCGAGCCGACCTGTGAGCGAGGCCGCGTCTGTCAGGGCGGAGAGGAAGGCCATCAGGCGGTCGAGCTCGGGCCCGGTCAGGCGGCGCGACGGCGTCTTCGCGGCGCGGGCGATGGCGGCGCGTTCCCCGGGATCGTCGAGGATCGTCCAGTCGGGCCCCAGCCCGGCGATCCGCGGCAGAACGGCGCTGGGCCGGTAGCGGGCGAGCCCTGTCGCCGGGTCGGCGTGGTCGGCAAGGAAGCCGCGCAGGTCCGTGTGGCCGCCGGCATGACCCCATGGGCCGGTCAGCGTCACGTTGCGCAGCATCGGGGTGCGAAACGCGTAGGCATCGGCATCGCGGCCCGTCACGCGCATCCGGCCCGTGTCGCGGCGGTGGCTCTCGAAGCGCTCGGCCTTGCCGGGACCGAGCTGCGGCGCGGCCATCGCGTAAAAGGACTGGTCGCTGAGCAGCGGGCCGGAATGGCAGGTTCCGCAGCCCGCATCGCCGAAGAACAGCGCCATCCCCTCTGCGGCGTCCGGCGGCAGCGGCGTTCCGTCCCTCAGGTAACGGTCGAATGGGCTGTCGTCGGCGCGCCACTCGTGGGCCATGAAGGCGGCGATCGCATTGGAGATGTCGGCGAAGCCGACGCTGCGACCCGCGCCGATCTCCGGGTAGGCGTCACCGAGCCGAGCGCGATAGGCCGGGATCGCCGCCACGCGCCGGGCGATGATGTCCCAGGCACCGCCGTCGCCGGTCAGCCGACCCTGCCGGACGGCCTTGGCCACGTCGTTCTCCTGATAATGGCCCGCCATTTCGTCGGGGGAGAGCACGGGGAACATGGTCTGCGCCGACAGGATGCCGGAGAAGCCGGCGACCATCTCATCCTCCAGGGGGGTGCGAAACCCGGACGCGCGGGTGGTGTCGGCCTCGATCCGCCCGTCCGCGAAGAGCGTCGTGATGGCGCTATGGCCCAGGTTGAAGAGCGGTGGCGCGTTGCGGGGGACCCGTTGTTCGGGCGTGTTGGCCGGATCGGCGCGGCGGGCGGGGCCAAGGCCGATGCCGCCTTCGCCGACCCCCAGCGACAGCCCGTCCCCGGTGGCGAAGCGCGGATGATGGCAGGACGCGCAGGAGATGTTGCGGTTGCCCGACAGGATCGGATCGTAGAACAGCAGCTGGCCCAGACGGACCTCTGCCATCGGCGGATCGGGGAAATCCGCAGGGTCGATCGGGACCGGCCCGGCGGCACCGGCCAGAAGCGCGGCGGCGGCAAGGAGGAGGGTTCTGGCATCCATGGGCGCAGTTTGCCCGGGCGCAGGCGCGCGTCAATGCTGGCCTGACGCGGGCGCGTGTCAATGCTGGCCTGACGCGGGCGCGTGTCGATCTTGCACCCGGGCCGTCGTCCCGGAATACTCGGGCGCAAACCGGGAGGAACCGCCATGGCATATCCGCTGGAGGGCCTCCGGGTCGTCGAATTCGCCGGTATCGGCCCGGGACCGTTCGCCTGCATGATGCTGGCCGATCATGGGGCGGAGGTGATCCGGGTCGAGCGTCCCGGCGGCACGAAAGGCGGGCTGGAGAGCGCGGCCGAAACCGACATCCTGCTGCGCTCTCGCAGCCGCATGTCGGTGGACCTGAAGTCCGAGGCGGGGCGTGCCGTGCTGCTGGATCTGCTGGCCACGGCCGATGCGCTGGTCGAAGGCTTCCGTCCCGGTGTGATGGAGCGGCTGGGGCTGGGCCCGGAAACGGTCCACCGGATCAACCCACGGCTCGTCTACGGGCGCATGACCGGCTGGGGGCAGAGCGGGCCCTGGGCGGGGCGCGCCGGGCATGACATCAACTACATCGCACTTTCCGGCGCGCTCCACGCCATCGGGCGACGGGACGCGGCGCCGGTGCCACCGCTCAACATGCTGGGCGATTTCGGCGGCGGGGCCATGATGCTGGCCTTTGGCCTGCTGTCCGGGATCCTTGGCGCGCAGGCCACCGGCCGGGGCTGCGTGGTGGACGCGGCGATGACCGATGGATCGGCTCTGCTGACGGCAATGATGCATACGCTGCTGGGACAGGGACGCTGGCAGGACCGGCGCGGCGCGAACGTGCTGGACGGCGGCGCACCCTACTATGACGTGTACGAGACCGCGGACGGGCGCCATATCGCGCTTGGCGCGATCGAGCCCCAGTTCCACGACGAGATGCTGGCGCGGCTGGGGCTGGCCGAAGATCCCGGCTTCTCGCGCAGGGACGATCCGGCGGCCTGGGGCGAGCTCAAGGACCGCATCGCCGCGCGGGTTCGCACGCGGACCCGGGACGCGTGGGATGCGGTTTTCGATGGTTCGGACGGCTGTTACGCGCCTGTCCTGTCCCTGCGCGAGGCGCCGTGCCATCCCCACAACGCGGCGCGGGGCACGTTCGTGGAGGTTTCTGGCGTGACGCAGCCCGCTCCGGCCCCGCGCTACGACGGGTTGGATACACGCGCGCCGCAGATGCCCGATGCCGCAACACAGACCCCGGCGATCCTGCGAAAACTCGGTTACTCTGACGCGAAGATCGAGACGGTGATGAAGAGTGGCGCGGTAGGGTGAGCGGGACACGCCCGCCCGGTCGATCCATGCGGCCGGGGGGCGGCAGCGGCCGCCGGCGCGACTTGGTTATCGTCCGGCTCGAACACCCTCTGGCCACGTGGGCACGCACCGCATGACCGGTATCGCCCCGCACAACACCGCGCTCAATCACGCCGGTCGTTCCCAGACCTCCCGGGAGCCGCCGCAGCCCGCAAGGCTTTGCGGTTCCCCAGCGCGGCCCGTCCCACAAGCCTCAGATCGCCTCCCATGTGGCGGTCATCGCCGTCTCGCCGTCCGACCGCTCGATCCGGCCCTGGCGCGGGCTGCCGGGCTGTCCCGGAATCAGGCGCACGAGCGTCGTGTCGAAGACCGGCGCCGTGGCGCGGAACGCGAAACGGCAGGGCGCCAGCCCGTCGCGCATCGCGTCGCATAGCTCTGTCGCCATCAAGGGGCCGTGGACCACCAGGCTGGGATACCCCTCCGCGTCGCGGCAGAAGTCCCGGTCCCAGTGGATGCGGTGGCCGTTCTGGGTGACCGCGGAATAGGCGACGAGCGTCGTATCGGGGTGGACAACGTAGCCTTGCGGCACCGGATCGTCCGGATGGCGTGGGGCGGAGACGGCAAGCCCCCTGTCGCGATAGACCACCGTCTGATGCTCGGTGATACGGGTCTGCCCGCCCTGGGAGATGTCGTGGCGGATCGTGACGAAGCAGAGATCGCCCGAGGCGCCGGTCTTGAAGGAGACGTCCTCGATGGTCGAGACCCGCTGCGCCCGGAGCCCAAGCGCCAGCGGTCGGTGCATCTCGATCCTGCCGGCGGCCCACATCCGGCGCTGGAATGGCGCCGGGGGCAGGAACAGTCCCAGCCGTTCGTGACCGTCGTGGCCGATGTCGGCGGGCGGAACGGCGGCGGTGAAATAGACCCAGTGCCAGGTGGGCGGCAGACCGTCGGCGGGCATCCCGCTTTGCAGGATCGTCGCCAGCTTCTCCGCCGGTGCCGGGGGCATCGGATCCTCCGCGACGCGGCGGCGGCCCACGTAGGCCTTGCACTCCTGCTGGATCGCCGCGTCCATCAGACCGTGCGTCCGCCGTCGACCTCTAGCACCACGCCGGTCAGGAACGCTGCCTCGTCCGAGGCGAGGAACGCCGCCGCATTGGCCACGTCGCGCGGCTCCGACATGCGGCCCAGCGGGATGGTGGCCAGGAATTTGGCGCGGTTCTCCGGCGTGTCGGGCAAACCCATGAAGTTCTCCAGCAGCGCCGTCACGCCGATCACCGGCGCGATACCGCAGACGCGGATCCCGTCGGGGGCCAGCTCAACGGCCAGCGATTTGGTCATCAGGTTCGCGGCACCCTTGGAGGAGTTGTACCAGGTCAGGCCGGGCCGGGGGCGGATGCCGGCGGTGCTGCCGATGTTCACCATCACCCCGCCGGACCCGTCGCGCCAGCGCGGCACGATGGACTTGGTCATGTGGAAGATCGACATGACGTTGACGTCGTAGAGCTTGCGCATGGTGGCCTCGTCGGTCTCCATCAGAGGCGCGTTCTTGTTAGACCAGCCGGCGTTGTTCACCACCACGTCGATGCGGCCGAATTCCTCTGCCACGCGGGCGACGGCGGCTTCGACCTCTTCGCCGCTGGTGACGTCGCAGGTCACGGCAATGGCCCCGCGGCCCACGTCGGACGCGACCTTGCCGGCCCCGTCGCCGTTCATGTCCACCACCGCGACCCTTGCGCCTTCGTCGGTGAATTTATGGGCCATCCCTTCGCCGAAGCCGGAGGCGGCGCCGGTGATGAGGCAGATCTTGTCTTTCAGTCGCATCCTGTTTCTCCCGATAGGGGTTTAGGCGGTTTCCGGTGCCGCTTCGGCGATCTCGCCCCGCTCGATGACCAGCGTGCGGCGGGCGATGGTCTTCAACAGGGCCGGGTTCGATTCGGTGATGATGAGTGTGACATCGCGGTCCACGTCGCGCAGCTTGCCCAGCGCCTCGGCATAGCGCTGGGCCAGCGCCGGGGCGAGGCCTTGAAACGGCTCATCCAGCATCAACAATCGCGTGCCGACCATGAGTGCGCGGCCCAGCGCCACCATCTTGCCCTGCCCGCCCGACACGGCACCGGCGGGGCGGTCGGCCATCTCGGCAAGCTCCGGCAGGATGGTGTAGATCTTGTCGAGCCGCGCGGCGACCTCTGCCCTGTCCAGCTTCGCCACCGCGCCGGGAAGGGTGATGTTCTCCTCGACCGTGAAGCCGGAAAACAGCCGCCGGTCCTCCGGCGCGTAGCCGACGCCCAGCGACGGGCGGCGGGACGGCTTCATCCTGGTCACATCCTGCCCGTCGATGAACACCTTTCCGCGCACATCCGTGAACCCCATGACCGAGCGCAGGGTCGTGGTCTTGCCCGCCCCGTTGCGCCCGATCAGCGCCACGGTGTCCGAATCCGCGATATCCACGTTCAGCTTCCGCAGGATCGGTACGTTGGCAATGAACACGTCGGCGTTCTCGATGCGCAGCATCAGGCGATCTCCTCACCGATGACGTCGCGGATCACGTCGGGGTGCTTCAGGATCTCCTGGGGCGTGCCGCGCATCTGCACGGCGCCGGCGTTCCAGACCGCGACCTCATCGGCGTAGTTCTCGACGATGCCCATGTCGTGCTCGACGAAAACGGCCGTCACGTCGGCCCTGCCCAGCGCCTTGACCAGGATCTCCATGATCTCGAACTTCTCGGACGACGCCACGCCGGAGGTCGGCTCGTCCATCAGCAGCAGGGCCGGTTTCAGCGCCAGCGCCACGGCGATGTCGATCAGCTTGCGCTGGCCTTCGGACAGTTCCACCACGGGGCGGTCGGCCACGCGGTCGCAGCCGACCATCTCCAGCAGCCGCGCCATTTCCTCGCGCTCCGGCATGTCGTGCATGTCCAGAAGCGGCGACTGCCGTCCGGTGCGGGCGGAGGCGGCGATCAGCATGTTCTCCATCGCGGTATGCTCTGTGAACAGCTGCGGGATCTGGAATGCACGCGCCACGCCACGGCGCACGATGTCGCGCGGGGCAAGCCTGGTCACGTCCTTGCCACGGAACAGGACGGTGCCCCTGGTGGGCTTGATCCAGCCGGTGCAGATGTTCAGGAACGTGGTCTTGCCCGCGCCGTTCGGTCCGATGATCGCAAGGTTCCGGCCTTCCTCGATGCGCAGATTCACGTCATCCGCCGCGACCACGCCGCCGAACCGGATCTCAAGCCCACGGGCTTCGAGCAAGGCGTCGCTCATGTCCCGGCCTCCTTCTTCGATGCGGACTTGGCGCGCCTGGCCCCGATCCGGTCGGCAAATGCCGCGTAGATCCCCACCAGACCGCCCGGCGCGAAGAGGATGATGGCCAACAGGAATCCGCCCAGCACCATCTGCCAGGCATCGGCCGCGAAGGCGGCGGCGTAGCTGCGCACCAGTTCATAGGCGATGGACCCGGCGAAGGCGCCCACGACCGACCCCGCCCCGCCCAGGACGGCGATGAACACCATTTCCCCCGACCGGATCCAGTAGGCGTAGCTGGGCGTCACGATGCCTTGGGCAGCAGCCATCAGCACGCCGCCGACACCGCAGAGCACCGCCGAAAGCACGTAGCCCTTCAGCAGCGTCCGCCGGGCCGAGACGCCGAGGTATTCCAGCCGCGTCTCGTTGGTCTTGACGGTCTGGAAGAGCTGGCCCACGGGGCTGGCAAGGAACCGCACGACGAACCAGCCGAGCGCGATGGCCAGCAGAAGCGACGCATAGTAAAGCAGCACCTCATAGGGACCTCGGTCCATCTCGATGAACGCGACGGACGGGCGCGGCAGGCGCAGCCCGTCCGCGCCGCCGGTGACGTAATAGAACTTCTCCAGAATCGACCAGAAGATCATCGAGAACGCCAGGTTCAGCATCCCGAAGAAGATACCCCGGTAGCGGACCACGAACAGGCCCACGAGTACCCCCGCGATCCCGGCGCCCAGCGCGCCCGCCAGCAAGAGCAGCAGCAGGTCGTCCAGCGGCGAGGCGGCAAGGAACGCGGCCCCGTAGGCGGCGATGCCGAAAAACAGCGCGTGTCCGAAGCTGACCTGTCCGGCCCGGAGCAGCAGGGTCACACCCATCACCGCGATACCCTTGGCCATGGCCAGCGTCAGCAGCACCTGGAGGAATGGCGCCAGGGGCGGGACCAGCGCCAGGGCGACGATGGCAAGGGCTGGAAGGATCAGGCGGACGGACATGTGCTGGACCTCAGATCTTGCGCGCCGCGGGGCTGCCGAACAGCCCCTCGGGGCGGATCAGCAGGACCGCGAGCATGATGAGGTACGGCACCAGCACCTGCAGCTCCGGGAAGAGATAGACGGCGAAGGACCGGCCCAGCCCGATCATCAGCGCGGTCAGCGCGGCCCCCTCGATCTGGCCCAGTCCCGCGGTGGCGACCACGGCAAAAGAAAGCACGATCATCTCTGCTCCGATCCCGGGCAGCACGGAGGTTGTCGGAGACGCCAGCGCGCCGCCCAGACCGGCCAGGGCCGCGCCCAGAACGAAGGTCAGCAAATAGACCCGGTCGGCGTCGATGCCGATGGATTGCGCGGCCTCGCGGTCCTCGGTCACGGCGGTGATGAGCTTGCCGGTCAGGGTCCGGCGCAGGAAGAGCCGCAGCCCGATCAGTGTGGCGATGGCCACAAGCGGCAGCAGGATCAGCTGATAGACGGTGTAATAGACGCCGAAGACCTGCACATTGCCCAGAAGCGCGAGCGCCGAGCTTTCGAAATAGGGCTGGTTGCCCCAGACCAGGCGCTGCACGTCCTCAAGAATCATGAACACCGCGAAGGTGACCAGCAGTTGCAGCACCTCCGGCCGGTGATAGATCCGCCGCAAGAGCAGCCGCTCCATCGGTGCGCCCAGCAGGACGCCCACCAGCGCGGCCGACACCAGCATCAGCGGAAAGGCCAGCACCGGCGACCAGCCCATCGCGAAGATCGCACCGCCGATAGATGCCGTGAGATACGCGCCGATGGCATAGAGCGAGCCGTGGGCGACGTTGAGGATCCTGAGCACGCCGAAGATCAGCGTCAGCCCCACCGCCACCATGAAGACCAGCGCCGCGTAGGCGACGCCGTCGAAGATGGCCAAAAGGATGGTCGCGCCGGTCATGTGGTCCTGCTTTCGCCCGGGGGCCGCCCCCCCCCCGGGGGGGCGGGCCGGCCATGGTTCGGTGTCCGGTCCCGGTCAGGGGGTCCGGGATCAGTCGAAGGTCGTCGGCGTGACCTGATCCACGAAGGACGGGTCGAGCGCTTCGATCCATTCGATCGAATTCTCGCCAACCGGGGTCGTCAGCGGCCCGCCGTCGTAGATGGCGATATCGGTCAGGGAAGCGAATCCGAGGTCGTTGTCGGTGGTGGTCGTCCCCAGAAGCTGCGCCTCGACGCCTTGGTGATCCGCACGTATGGTCACCGGCCGCCCGAACCCTTGAAACTCCATCCCTTCGAGAGTGGCGATCACCTGTTCCTCCGTCGGCCATTCTACGCCGTTCTGCTCGATGGCCGTCTCATAGGCCGCTTCCAGCGCCGACAGGGCCTGCGCCATGTGGAAGACCGAATAGATCGGGTAGGCGCCGGTCCGATCGCGGAAATCGGCCACGAAACTGTCGAACCCCTCCTGGCCGACCATTTCGGGGTGCTGGAAATAGTGGTCGCCCCGCGCGCCGACGATGACGGCGTCGGGCAGCGCAGTGCCCAGCCGCTCCAGCGAGCTTTCCGCCAGCGGAAGCACGAAGGTGGACTGGTTCATCAGTCCCCGTTGCGCGGCCTGCTGCACGAACGTATCCAGATCGCCGCCCCATGAGGTGGACAGAATCACGTCCGGCCGCATGGCCGACAGGCGTGAGATTTCCGTGGAATAGTCCGGCGCGCCGAAAGCCGGAAAGAACTCTCCGACGATTTCCACGTCCGGCTTCAGGGCCTTCAGCGCGGTCGAGAAGATGTCCCAGCTGTCGCGCCCCCAGGCGTAGTCCTGATTCACCACGGCGATGGTCTGGAAGTCGGGCTTTTGCCGGAGCAGGTAGAGGACGCTGGCCAGCATCTCCGGGGTGGCGTTGGCCTGGGTGCGGAACACGTAGGTGTAGTCGCCCTCCTCGAAGATCCGCTGGGTGCCGCAATCCCACATCAGGTTGATGACCTGCAAATCTTCGGCCAGAGGGGCCAGCTGCGTGCAGTTGCCCGAGGAGATCGCGGCCAGCATGACATCCGCGCCCTCGTCTTCGACCTGGCGGCGGTATTCGGTGGTCAGCGCCTCGCCGCCCGCGCCCTCGTCGATGAAGCTGGCTTCGACCGGCACACCGCCGATGCCGCCGTCCGCATTGATCTGTTCGATCAGCATCTCGGCCGCGTCCCGGGCGGGCACACCGAAGACCGAGGCCGGCCCGGTCAGAAACGTGGTGATGCCGATCTTGAGGCTTTCTGGCTTGTCCTGCGCGGCGGCCGGAGCGCTCAGCGCCAGCGCGGCGCCCAGAATCGTCGCGGAAAGCAGTCCTGTCCTGGTCATGTCGATCCTCCCTTGAATGTATGGGCACCCGGCAAGCGGCCGGGCGCGCGTCTGGCCATCAGCCTAGCTGTCAGATCCCGCTTGATTGTATGGCCGCTTTTTGAAGAGCCTTGGCTTTTGGCGATGCCAGTCCTTGAGGGCGTCGATAGGCGTTCTGCCCTTCAGGACGGATTGCGGGAGCTGGCCGTTGTAGAGGCGGACATAGCGCAGGATCGTCTGCTCAAGGTCCTCGCCTGATCGGAAGCGATGACTCTGCAGGACGTCCTCGATCCGCCCGTTGAAGCGCTCCACCATGCCGTTGGTTTGCGGCCGCATCGGTGGTGCGAGGCGATGCTCGATCCCGAGGTCGGCACAGAGGCGGTCGAACTCGTGGTTGCCCGTGGCCGCGCGCTTGCGCAGGCCGAACAGCCGGTCGGTGAACTCCTTGCCGTTGTCGGTGAGAACACGTGTGATCTTCATCGGCGCGGCGCGCTCCAGGTCACGCAGGAAGCGGCGCGCGTTGGCGGCCGTCTTCGCTGGGTAGATGCGGACGAAGACCCATCGGGTCGCACGGTCAATCGCCACGAAGAGGTAGCGTCGCCGCTGCTCGTCCGGCATCTGCGGCAGGTATTTCACGTCGACATGCAGATAGCCGGGCTCATAGGCCCTGAAAGGCTTGTGCGCAGGCTTCGGCGCCTTTGGTGTGAGGTCGCGGAGCTTGCTCACCC
>NZ_JQEY01000015.1 GCF_000743715.1 Palleronia rufa | reverse complement strand
CCTCTGTGCCGACCTCGGGATCGAGCATCGCCTCGCACCACCGATGCGGCCGCAAACCAACGGCATGGTGGAGCGCTTCAACGGGCGGATCGAGGACGTCCTGCAGAGTCATCGCTTCCGATCAGGCGAGGACCTTGAGCAGACGATCCTGCGCTATGTCCGCCTCTACAACGGCCAGCTCCCGCAATCCGTCCTGAAGGGCAGAACGCCTATCGACGCCCTCAAGGACTGGCATCGCCAAAAGCCAAGGCTCTTCAAAAAGCGGCCATACAATCAAGCGGGATCTGACAGCTATGTCTGGACCCGCGAAGGCTGGTTGTATCTGGCCGTAATCCTCGATCTGCATTCACGGCGTGTGATCGGCTGGGCCGTGAGCAACCGGATGAAACGCGACTTGGCGATCCGGGCGTTGAACATGGCCATAGCTTTTCGGGCGCCGCCCAAAGGCTGCATCCATCATACGGATCGCGGGTCGCAATATTGTTCACACGACTATCAGAAGCTTTTGCGCCAGCATGGCTTCAAGGTGTCGATGAGCGGCAAGGGCAATTGCTATGACAACGCCGCTGTCGAAACCTTCTTCAAGACGATCAAGGCCGAGCTGATCTGGCGCAGGTCATGGGAAACGCGGCGGCAAGCTGAAGTGGCGATCTTTGAATACATCAATGGCTTCTACAATCCGCGTCGCCGCCACTCAGCACTGGGCTGGAAAAGCCCCGTCGCATTCGAAAGAAAAGTGGCTTAAACGAGCACTTGGGGCGGCACGAAATCGCGACAGGTCCAGGTCCGAGAGCGAGGTCTTGCCGCTCGCGGCAGCCATATGTCTCGCTCGCCAATACCGCGCAGTCAGGCTCGACCTGATAGCCAAGGGCTTGGAAGCCGACGAAGGCCAAGACCCGAAGCCGACCGCAGCGAGGAGCCTCTCGGACTTCATGGCCTTCGAAGGCTATCCTCTACCTGAGGAATGGGCGCCGCAACTGAACCAGTTCTGGCACGAGGCAGCCGACGGGGCCTTCAACTCCGACAACCTCCTCAGGGTCGGCCCCCAAGACGTAGGAAGCATCATCCTAGAAATGGCGGAGGTCTACGAGAATGGCGCGAGTGACGCCCTTGAAGCGGTCCGCGAGTTCGCGACGTTTCGCCTTACTGTGGCAGCGTTCGAGTTGCACGTCCTCACCAAGACGGATTTGGGTGCGAAGGTGTGTGAGATGCCGCTGCCAAAGCTCGCGCGTGAGGCGAGTTGCATGAAGGACGTTAGCTTCGCTGAGCGACGTCGCGTAGTCTTAGAAGTGACGCAGCGGCTACGCTACGAACTGGAAGAGATGAAGATAGAGCGCACCGAGGTCTATGAAGAGGCGGGTTGCAGGCTCTTCTTCTTCAAAGCCGTCCACACCTGGGTCGAAAGCGAAGAGTTCCCGCCCCAGTGAATGATCTGCGGACTAAGGCAGCGCGTGACCGTGGCCCCGCGCTGTCTGCCTCTCGGCGGCGTCCTTCGGCGTGTAAGCCACGACGTCGCCGACCGGCAGGCCTAGGGCCTGCATTAAAGGCCGGTCAAACTCTTTCGTCAGAACGAGGATGCCCTCGCGCAGCAGGGTGTTGCGCGTGCCGTTGGGGCCGTCGGCCCTGATGCGCCGGGTTGGGTCCTTCTGCTTAGCGACGTCTTCGATGGTAGCCCGCGTTATCGGCACGCCCTGAACCGCTCGGAACAGTCGCTTCATCCGCTCGTTCCCAGACTTGCCAGCCATGATGAGGTCCGCCTGCGCGTCGGTCATGCCCCGCCAGAAGTTCGGCGGGTATGGTTGAGACTGGTATAGCCACAGGATGTTCTCCCAGGCGTCCGCGCGAAGGCTCGTCTTCTTGTCCTGGTTCTGGCCGCCGCGGAGATATTCGGGCCGCGCGACGACCAAGCCGAGATAGCATAGCGAGGTCTTCTCGTCTGCCGCGCTCAATATGAGCGGGTGCCCGACTGCCTCGCCGGGTATCATCCAGCCCGAGCCCATCGTGTGCTTGATGTCGACCTCGTGGCCGCAGAGCCGCGTGTCTAGCTTCTGCCCGCGCGGGAGTTCGAGCTCTGCCCGTAGCATCATCTCGACCAACATGCCTATGTATGTCCGCTCGACCTTCTCTAGCTGCGCGTAGCTCCGCCGGCCGGTCAGCGGCGTCCGGATCACGCCGTCTATCTCGACCCTGTAGAGCGGTGGGAGTATCTCTACGAGCGGCCCCGGCACCTGCGGGCGCTTTCGAGACGTGGCACGGCGTTCGAGGTCGGTAGCTATGTCGGACAGCAGGACATGGTCTCGGTGGCCTGGCACGACCACGCTCGGGGGAATCTTCTTCTTCAACGACTTACACCGGGAGCTTCACTCCCGGCGATTGTCGCAGGCGGTGCGTCTGTTGTCTAGATGGCCTTGAGCAACGGCCGCGACTTGAGCGCTGCGGAGACCTGCTCGGCGACGGCGCGCGCCACGGGCGGTGGGAAGGCGTTGCCGACCTGGCGGTAGGCGTTCGTCTTGCGTCCGGTGAAGTGCCAATCGTCGGGGAAGCCCTGTATGCGCGCCACCATTGGGACCGTTAGCCGAGGCATCCCGACGAAGTCCGGGTCCGGGGCCTCCTCCGCGATGGTCTTGCCGTTCACGCCGAGGGTCTCCCAGGCGCGCCGGGCACGGGTCGGCCCCAGGTCTGGGCCGCCGTGCTTCTTGGACCCGCCGACGATGGTGGGCGCAATCTCGTCCGCCCGGTGGCTCCAGGCGTCGACGCCGCGCCACCCCCGGGCGGCCATCATGTCGTGGAGCGTCTGGCCGACCGTTGGCGGGTTCTGGTGCCGCTCCTCCGGCCACTCGAACCGGTCCGAGACCTCGCGCCGCACCGCGACGATCACGACGCGGGGGCGGAGCTGCGGGACGCCGAAGTGCGAGGCGTTCAGGAGGCGCCAGTCCGTCTCGTAGCCGAGTGCTTTGAGCTGGCGCTTGAGACCCTCCCGGTAGTCGTGGAAGACGGCGTCGAGGAAGCCGCGGACGTTCTCGATCATCACAGCCTTCGGTCGAACCGCGTCGATGACGTCGAGGGCATCGGGGAAGAGGTTGCGTTCGTCCAACGCCCCGAGCTGCTTCCCGGCCACGGAGAAGGGTGGGCACGGAAGGCCACCCGCCACGAGGTCGGCTCCCTTGAGCTTCGCGGCCCTGTCCTTGAATAGCTTGAGGTCGTCCTCTTCGACGGACCATTGCGGGCGGTTGTGACGTAGGGTGTTGCAGCAGTGGGCGTCCACCTCGACCAGGGCCTCGTGCTCGTAGCCCGCCTGTTCAAGTCCGAGCGCCTGACCGCCCGCGCCTGCGCATAGCTCCACCGACGTCAACATATAGCACTTCCTCCCGCGCTCGCCTCATTTCCTTGTGTAGACCGGGCGGGCGCCCGTGTCAGCACGATTCCTTTGTTCTATGATTGTTCTATACGTCAGGTTAACGTGACTCGTAAACCTGGCCGTGGCCCACGGAGGAGGTCATACGGCGACAGACGCCCCCGGACCCGGAGGATTGGCCGCGTTTGGCCCCGATGGGGCCACCGGGCCTGGACGAGAAAGGCGTCGGACCGATCGGGGTCGCAACGCCTTGTTCTGTATGGATTTTTTTGGCTCCGGCGGTAGGGATCGAACCTACGACCAATTGATTAACAGTCAACTGCTCTACCGCTGAGCTACGCCGGACCACTGACGAGGCGTATAGCAAGGCTCCTTCCTGCCTTCAAGGCGGTTCGGATCGGAAATCACGCCCGGTGGAAGGTGCTTTCGATGCCAATTGGTCGCGAGACTTGGACCAGATTTCTCGTTTCAAGATCAATGAGATGCGCCAGTACATTGCGGCTGGCTGCCGGCAGGAGCGCGGCCGGTGTATCCACGTAGATGCGGCGTGCGAGGTCGGCGGCGTCGCCGGCCTTCTGGCCGAGGCAGTGCAGGATTTCTGCCTCGCGGCTTTCGCGGTGTGCGATCAGCCAGTCGATGCGCGCCGCAGGGTCGCCGACGGGAGCGCCGTGGCCGGAATGGAGCACCCGCAGCGGCTCCGACCTCAGCCTTCGGCAGGACGCCATGAACTGCGTCAGATCGCCGTCCGGCGGCGACACCAGCGACGAGGCCCATCCCATCACCAGATCCCCGACGAAGCCCATGTCCCGCCACAGAAACGCCATGTGATTGCCGAAATGCCCCGGCGTCCACAGCGCGCGGATCGGGCCGTCCGCAGTGTCGATCATCGCACCGTCCTTCAGCATCTCATCCGGCACGAACCCCGCATCGACCCCCTCTCCACCGCCGATCCGGCCCAGTCCCTGCATCACCGGCGACCGTCCCGCCCCCGCATCGCCGTAGGCCAGAACGGGCGCTCCTGTCTCTCGCGACAGCGGCCCGGCCAGTGGCGAGTGGTCCAGATGCGCATGGGTCACCAGGATCCGTGCAACGGGTCGGCCCGCGCAGGCCGCCAGGATCGCCCGCAGATGCGCCGCATCCGCCGGACCGGGATCGATCACCGTCACCTCGGACGTTCCCAGGAGGTAGGTGTTCGTTCCCTCCGCGGTCATGGGCGACGGGTTCGGGGCCAGCACGCGCAGCACCCCCGGCTCAACCGGCTCGGGCCTGGTCATGGCTTTCTCCTTCGCGCTACGCGGCCTACATTGGCACCATGACATTCGGCTGGCTCAAGCGCTACGCACCTCGCTCACTCTATCTGCGGGCGACGCTGATCCTGCTGCTGCCGGTCGTGGCTCTGCAGATCGTGCTGTCCGTGGCTTTCGTCCAGCGCCTGTTCGAGGGGGTGACCGCACAGCTCACCACCGCCGTCACCCTAGAGATCGCCCAGATCCTGACCGTGATCGAAGCCGCCCCCTCCCCGAAGGCCGCGCGCGACGCGATCCTGCCCCTGGCGGATGCGCTGCAACTGAACGCGACCCTTCCGGACCCCGACCCGGTCCGGGGCATGGCGCGGCGCTTCTACGATCTTTCCGGGCGGCTGGTGATCCAGACCCTGACCGACGACCTGCCGGCGGTGCAGGGAATCGACCTGTCCACCGACGACGGCCGCGTGGACATGACCATTGCGACCCCCGCGGGTCCGCTCGGACTGGATCTCGACCGCGACCGGGTGTCGGTCGAGAACCCGCATCAGCTTCCGGTGATCATGCTCTCCACCGCGCTGCTGATGACACTGGTGTCCTACCTCTTTCTCAAGAACCAGCTCCGGCCCATCGCGCGGCTTGCCGAGGCCGCCACCGCCTTCGGACGCGGCCGCTCTGTTCCCTACAGCCCCAGCGGCGCCACCGAGGTCCGTATCGCAGGCGCCGCCTTTCTCGACATGCGCGGCCGGATCGAAAGGCAGATCGAACAGCGCACGACCATGCTCTCCGGAATCAGCCACGACCTGCGGACGCCTCTGACGCGTCTCAAGCTGGGGCTGGAGATGATCGACGACCCGGAATCCGCGCCCCTGCGCGCCGATGTCGAGGAAATGCGCCGTATGCTCGACGCCTTTCTGGAGTTTTCGCGCGACGGCGCACTGGACGATCCGGTCAAGACCGATCCGGCCGCAATATTGCAGGATGTGGCCGAGAAGGCCCGCCGCGCCGGCACGTTGGTCGAGCTTGGCCCCGTCCAGCTCGGCGCCGCCAGCCTGATCCGCCCCCTGGCCCTGTCCCGCGCGCTGGAAAACCTTGTCGGGAACGCCGCGCGCCATGGCACCCAAGTCCGCATATCGCTTGCCGCGACGCCTCGCGCGCTGGTCTTCTCCATAGAAGACGACGGCCCGGGCATACCCGAAGACCGGCGCGGGGAGGCCATGCGCGCCTTTACGCAGCTCGATTCCGCACGCAACCAGAACTTCGGCGCGGGCGTCGGGCTGGGGCTGGCCATTGCGCTCGACGTGGCGCGACAGCACGGCGGGGCGCTGCGGCTCGACAAGTCCGACGCGCTGGGTGGCCTGCGGGCTGATCTCATCCTCGCACGGTGAGGACATGCGCGGAACCGGCGGCCGCAAGGCGATCGCTTCGGTCCGGAGACCCGCAGCGTCCGGTTCACGCACCATGCAGCGTGCAATACGGCCCGGCGTCAGCCGCGGAACCCCTGTGCCACGACGAACTTTTCCGAAGAATCCGACCGGCTGGCCGGCGGTTTGACGTTGGCCACGGATTTGAACCGCCGCTTCAATTCGGCCTGGAGGCTGTCCTCTGCCCCGCCCTGAAGCACCTTGGCCACGAATGTTCCGCCCGGCTGCAGAACGTCGAAGGCCAGATGGGCCGCCGCCTCGCACAGTGCCACGATTCGAAGGTGATCCGTCGCCTTGTGCCCGGAAGATGACGCCGCCATGTCCGACATGACCACATCCGCAGGACCGTCAAGCCAGGACTTCACTTGTTCGTCGGCCCCGTCCGCCATGAAGTCGAGCTGGTGGATCTCGGCGCCCGCGATCGGCTCGACCTCCTGCAGGTCGACCCCGAGCACATGGCCGCGGGCCTTGCCGGACCGCTCTCCCAAGGCGTTGACCCGCGACACCGCCACCTGACACCATCCCCCCGGCGCACAGCCCAGATCGACCACCCGCGCGCCGGGAACGAGGAACCGGTACTTCTCGTCCAGCTCCAGGATCTTGAACGCCGCCCGCCCGCGGAATCCCTCGTCCCGGGCCCGCTTCACATAGGGGTCGTTCAACTGCCGCTGCAGCCACCGGGTCGAGCTCAGCTTTCGCCCCCTGGCGGTCTTGACCTTGACCGTAAGATCGCGCTGACCGCGCCCGCTCGTGTTCTTCGCCATCGCACCACCCTTTGTCTGTCACTTACGCGCGCATCGTCCGACCGCAAGGCCCCGTACCGCCCCGCCGGAGGGTTCGTTCGGTCCGCGCCCTTGTTCCGCCCCGGTCTCGGGCGCCCCAGGGCGCGACGGACGACATCGTTCCAGCGCGCCGCAGGACCTGCAATTCGGCGGGAAACTGCCGTTCCGTCTAGGCGGCATACTCGACGCGGCTGGACGACGGTTTGTGATTTGCGCGACGGCCCGCGGCAAGGAACACTGCGCGGCATGAATGTCCCTTCCGTCTTTCTTTCGAGCGCCGCGGCGCTTTGTCTTGCCGCTCCCGCCGTCGGGCAATCCCTTCCGCCCGGGGTGCGCGGACACTGGGACGTGTCGTCCGAGGCGTGCAAGGCGCCCGGAACGTCGATGACCCAGGTCGACATCGCCGCCGACAGGATCGACACCTATGGGGGCGACGCGATCGTGAGAGAGGTCGACCGGTCCGGCCCGGTCACTTTCGTCGCGGCGGACTTTCTGCAACGGGAAGGCATCGCCGAACCGGGTACGCTCGAACGTACATATTTCCGCCTGACACAGCGCGACGGGCCGGATCGGCTGAACCTGATATGGAAGGACGTCCAGACGGTCGATCTGGTCCGCTGCGCCCCTGATCCCGGCGGTTCCGCAAACGCGCCCCACCCCGAAGACCCGCTTGGGGAATATGCCGGCGCCTTGCCCATCCCGACCGGGTTCTGGGTCGCTGCCGGCGACGATTGCGAAGATCCCGCCAACGCATCGTGGCGCGTCTATGACGGGATCGGCCTTTTCGGCGCGCAGAGCCGGAGTTGCAGGATCGTCGACGTAGCGCCGGACGGCACCCGCTACGTCATCGAGCAGACCTGCACCGCCACCTACGACGGGAGCGAACGGACCTTCCGCGATACCGTGGAGGTCCAGGCGCCCCGCAGGTTCGGCCTGATCGAAGACGGCGACTCCACGATGCAGGATTTCAACTGGTGCAGTCCGCGGCTTCGGCCCTGACCCGCTCGGGCCGTTGCGCCCCCCCCGGCTACCGGTACCCATGCGGCGTCGAAACACCCGTTCCGATGGGTCCCGGGATGGCGCAGGAAACCTCCGATCCCGAAGAACGTCGCGCCGGGACGGCGCGGAACCCCTGCTGTCTGCGTCCGGTCGCAAAGCGGGACGGCCGAAAGACGCTACCCTCCCGCAAGACCGGGAAAGATGATCAATATCGCCAGCGCCAGGACCTGCATGGCGATGAAGGGCAGCAGCGCGCGGAAGATGATCCCAAGGCTGATGTCGGGCGGGGCCACGGACTTGAGGTAGAACGCCGCCGGTCCGAAAGGCGGCGACAGGAAACTGACCTGCATGTTCATGGCGAACACCACGCCGAACCAGACCGGATCATAGCCCAGTTCGCGCACGATGGGCACGAAGATCGGCATGGTCAGCAGCGCGATCCCGACCCAGTCCAGAAACATCCCCAGAACGAACAGGATCGCCATCATGAACAGAAGAACGACGGTCCGGTTGTCGGATATGCCGGTGATCAGCGCGGTCACGAAATCGATGCCGCCCATGAGGTTGAAGACCCCCACCAACGCCGACGCGCCGATGCCGATCCAGACGATCATCCCCACCGTCTGCAAGGTGCGCATGCACGCGCCCCTTACCAGATCGAAGGTAAGCTCGCCCCGCACGAGGGTCGAGATCAGCACGCCCATGACCCCCACCGCCGACGCTTCGGTGACCGAGGCGATGCCGCCGTAGATCGACCCCATCACGGCGATCACCACCAGGATCGGCAGGATCAGACCCTTCATGAGCCGGATCTTGTCCGCGTTGGGCATCGGCGGACCCTCGATCGCCGGAGCGGCGCCCGGCGTCAGATAACCGCGCGCGACCACGTAGATCGCGTAGAAGCTGGCCAGCATCAGACCCGGGATGAACGCGGACAAGAACAGGTCCCCGATCGAGACATTGGCCGAAAGACCGTAGATGATCAGCACGATGGACGGCGGCACCATGGTCCCCAAAGCCCCGCCCGCGCAGACCACGCCGATGGCAAGATCCCGGTCGTACCCCAGGCGCAGCATCTGCGGCAGGGCGATCAGCCCCAGAAGCACGATTTCACCGCCGATGATCCCGGACATCGCCGCCAGGATCACCGCCACCACGATGGTCTGGATACCGACGCCCCCTTTCAGCCGCCCGCCCACCAGGCGCATCGCGTCGAACAGGTCGCGCGCGATCCCTGACCGGTCCAGGATCGCCGCCATCAGCACGAACATCGGCACGCTGACGAACACGAAGGACGAGACGAAGGAATAGACCCGGCTGGTGATCAACGGCACCGCCATGGGTCCGAAGAACCCGAGTGCGAAGATCAGCGCGACAAGCAGCGTGACGAAGGCCAGCGGGATGCCGGTGACCAGCAGCACCAGCAACATCCCGAACATCCACAGCGTCGCCGTCTCGATCGGCATCCCCTGGAGCGATCCGAAAAGCTCCATCAGCGGCGCCCGCGGGCGTGGTTCCAGGCAAGCACCAGGAACTGCAGTGTAAGGACTCCCATCACCAGCATCAGAAAGATCTTCAGCAGCCCCGGATAGACCGGATCCCAGGCCGAACCGGAGCTTTCCAGCCGGATCGACCCGTCCGGCCGGAACGCCGCGCGCTCTACCATCAGCCAGGCGGCATAGGCGAAAAAGGCCGAGGCCAGCGCGCAGACGATCGAGATGACGATGTCGAACACCCGCCTGATCGCCGGCGGGACCGCGTCGTAGATCAGCACCACGCGGATATGCTCGTCCCGCGCGGCGCAGAACAGACCGCCGTAGACAAAAGCGATACCGCTGAGGAACACGGTCGTCTCATGCGCCCAGATCGTCGGCGAATTGAACACGTAGCGCAGCACCACTTCCTGGATCAGGATCAGCATGGCAAGGAAGATGCCCGCGGCGAACAGATAGCCGCCCCGGTCGATCACCCGCCCCAACAATCCCGCGGCGCGTACCGGACCCGCCTCCGCATGCGGCGGACCCTCTGCCATGCCCTGCTCTTCCGGGATGGTTTCGTGCTTTCTCCCCGCCTCGGGGTCATCGATTCCGGCCATACCTCACCTCGACGCGGCTTTGCCCGTGCCGGGCCCCGGGCGTGCCGGGGCCCGACGGATGCGGTCAGTTGCCCAGCAGACCGGCCTCCTGGAGATAGGCGGTCAGCGTGTCATAGACCTTCTGCGCGTTCTCCGACTTCGCGGCGACCTTCTCCCATTCGCCGGTGGCGATCTCGCGGAACTTGGCCCGCTCCTCGTCCGACCAGTCGTGCACCGTGATGTCGGGGTTGCTCTTCGCCTCCTCCACGGCGGCCTCGTCCGCCTTTTTCAGCGCGGCCACCTGGTTGCGGCTGAACTCCTGCACCGACTCGGTCAGCGCTGCCTTGTTCTCATCGCTGAGCGCGTCCCACTTGGCCTTGTTCATGGAGATCTCGACCAGCGGCATCGAGTGGAAGCCGGGATAGACCGGATGTTCGGCCACATCATGCAGGCCCTGCGCCTGGTTGGTCGAGAAGACCGAGTAATCGGCCGCGTCGATCACGCCCTTGTCGAGCGAGGTGAACACCTCGGATCCCGGCAGGTTGACCGGCGAGGCTCCGGCGGCGGCAAAGACCTGCTGCACCAGCCCCTCCGGCGCGCGCATCTTGAGGCCCTGCAGATCGTCCACGCCGTCCAGCGGCACGTCCGAGACGAAGGCTTCCAGTCCCGGGGTCGTCGCGCCGATGAACTGCAGACCGTAGGGATTGAGCAATTCGTTCATCAACTCCTTGCCTCCCCCCTCTTCCATGAAGGTGAACATCTCTTCGGGGTCGGACCAGGCGCCCACCGGGTTGGCGATCAGGCCGAAGGCGGCATCCTTGCCCGCGAAATACGATGTGTCGGTCACGTGGCCGTCCAGAATTCCGGCGGCAATGGCATCCTGCGTCTCGTTATGGGCGACGATGGAATCGACGGGCAGCAGATCGATGGTGATCTCACCATCGGTTTTCTCGCTGACGGAATCCGCCCATTGCTGCTGCAACTCGAAGTTCGGGTTCCCCGATGGATCCGACGACTGGAACTTCAACGTCTGCTCCTGCGCCAGCGCGGTCGTCCCCGCAAGCGCGAGCGCGCCCAGCAGTCCGGCTTTCAGATATGTCATGGTACTCCTCCCAGATAGATTTTGACCTCTGATCATTGCCTGATCACATATGGATCCGACATCAAGCCCCCAGACGATAACATCCTTGCCCAAGGGAAGGTCCAACGCCGATGAAAATCACGCGCATGACCACCTATCAGGTGCCGCCCCGCTGGCTGTTTCTGAAGATCGAGACCGACGACGGCATCACCGGCTGGGGTGAACCGGTGGTCGAAGGCCGCGCGGCCACCGTGCGCGCGGCGGTCGCGGAACTGTCCGACTACCTGATCGGCACCGATCCGTCCCGGATCGAGGATCACTGGCAGGTGATGTATCGCGGCGGTTTCTATCGCGGCGGGCCGGTGCTGATGAGCGCGATCGCGGGCATCGACCAGGCGCTCTGGGACATCAAGGGCAAGGCGGCGGGGCTGCCTGTCCATCAGCTTCTGGGCGGCCCCTGCCGAGACAGGATCCGGGTCTATTCCTGGGTCGGTGGCGACCGGCCGCAGGACGCGCTCGATCAGGCACGCGAAAACGTGGCGCTTGGCTTCACCGCGCTGAAGATGAACGCCACGGCCGAGATGCAGATCGTCGACAGCCACGCGGCCATCGACCGGGCGGTCGCCGGGATCGCCGCCATGCGCGAGGCGGTCGGGCCGGACGTGGGACTTGCCGTGGATTTCCACGGCCGGGTGCAGCGGCCCATGGCGCGGGTGCTTCTGCGTGAGCTTGATCCGTTGCGCCTGTTGTTCGTCGAGGAACCCGTTCTGCCCGACCAGATCGACGCCCTGCCCGCCCTGACCGCCGGGCTTGCCACTCCCATCGCGCTGGGCGAACGGCTGTATTCCCGCTGGGATTTCCGGCCCGTTCTGGAAGGCCGCGCGGTGGATATCGTGCAGCCCGACCTGTCCCACGCAGGCGGCATCACCGAATGCCGCAAGATCGCCGCGATGGCCGAAGCCTACGACGTCGCACTGGCTCCGCATTGTCCGCTGGGCCCCATCGCCCTTGCCGCGTCGCTGCAGGTCGATGCCGTGGCCCACAATGCCTTCATCCAGGAGCAGAGCCTGGGGATCCACTACAATGCCGCTGCGGACATCCTCGACTATCTGGTGGATGCGTCGGTGTTCGACTACGGCGATGGCATGGTTGCCATTCCCACCGCCCCGGGGCTGGGCATCGAAGTGGACGAAACCGCCGTGGCACGCGCCGCGGAAACCGGCCATGCGTGGCGCAATCCGGTCTGGCGGCATCGCGACGGAAGCGTCGCTGAATGGTGACGGGCCGCATTTCTCCCCGGGGCCAACCGGGCTGACCCAGCGGCGCCATCCGACACGCCGACCTCACGTTTCTCACGCCTTTGCGGATGGGCTGGCCCGCTCATGACGCGATGGCCGCCCCGTAGCCCAACCCCATCACCGCCCCGTAAACGGCCTGCGCGCCCAGTGTCACGACAGGGGTGGCGCGGCCGTAATTCAGCCCGAAGGCGCCCGGTGGCTCGATCCGGCCGAGATCCTGCATCGTGTCGTAATCGCTGGCCAGTCGCGGATGAACGAGAGGCAGAACGGTGAGAAACACGGTCACCAGAAAGGCCCCGTGACCGAGCCCCGCCAGAAAGCCGATGCCGGTCAACGCCCACAGTCCCAGCCCGGCAAAACTGCCCAACATCAGCGCGTAGAGCAAGGCGAAGGCCCAGCCGCCAAGAAGATAGGCGACATAACCGACCACGATCGCGCGACGCCGGTCGCCGGTCAGGAACGTGCCGAACAGGAACGGCAGGCTCATCCGGGAGGCGCCGGCAAGCTGCGCGCCCTCCATCAACGTCGCCATGCCGGTGCTGGCGACCAGACCCCAGAGCACCCAGGCGGGCCAGTTCTGCAAGGCAAGCTCAAGCGCCGTCATCGGACCTCCTTGCCTGCGGCCCGCGCATCCCGCAGCGCCAGCAGCGCACCGATGAGACCCGCGTGCGAAAACCCTTGGGGGAAATTGCCAAGCTGCGCGCCGGTCTCCGGATCCAGTTCCTCGGCCATCAGGCCCAGATCGTTGGCCGTGCCGACAAGTGCCGCGATCCGCGCCTCTGCCGCGTCGAAATCGCCTTTCCGCGCCAGATAGTCGGCGGCCCAGAACCCGCAGGCGGTGAACGTCCCTTCGACGGAGTCCATGCCGTCCACGCCATCGGCGTAGCGCCGCATCTGCGCGCCGTGTCCCAGCCGCTCCTGCGTCCGCTCATAGGTGGCGACCATGCGCGGGTCGTTCGCGTCCAGAAATCCCAGCCGCGGCATAAGCAGAAGGCTCGCGTCCAGCCAGTCCCGCCCGTAGGCGCCCGAAAAGGCGCCCAGCCGGGGATTCCAGGCCCGCGCAAGGATGTTCTCGCGGATCGCGTCGCGCTCGCGTTGGTGATGCTCCGGGTCGGCGGCCACCGCACCGCGGCAGCAGAGGTCGCAATAAGCGTCGAGCGCGGCCCAGCACATCACCTTGGAATAGATGTTGTGACAGCGCGGCCCCGGCATTTCCCAGAGCCCTTCGTCGGGCAGCGACCAGTCCCGCGCGGCGGTATCCGCATAACCTCCGAGCCTCTGCGCCTCTGGCGTGGACAGGGTGCCGCCGTGATCCACAAAGGTGCGGGCCGCCCCGATGATCGATCCGTAGGCGTCGAGCTGGAGCTGCGGCTGGGCGGCGTTTCCGCGGTGGACCGGGCCGGAGCCGCGATAACCCTCAAGCGACTGGATTTCGTGCTGCGAGATGTCGGTCCGCCCGAACACGGTGTAGAAGGTATTCAGCCGCGGTGACGTCAGTTGCGTGGCGTGCAGGAGCCAGCGCAGGAATGCCGCGCCTTCGTCCATGCAACCCACGGCGACGAACGCGTTGAGGATGAAGGACGAATCGCGCAGCCAGCAAAAGCGGTAGTCCCAGTTCCGGCCGCCGCCGATCGCTTCGGGCAGGGATGTCGTGGCCGCTGCCAGGACTGCACCGGACATGCTGAAGGTCATCAGCCGCAAGGTCACCACCGACCGGATCAATGCGTGGCGGAACGGTCCGTCGTAGTCGATCTGCCGGGCAAAGCCGCGCCACCAGTCCAGCGTCGCCTCCAGATCCCGCTCAGGGCCCGCGCCTGACGGCGGGACGATGCCCGGCGTGCCGCGGGAGTAGGACAGGCAAAGCTGCCGCTTGTCCCCCTTCTGCAGCGTCTCGCGCCCGGTCAGCGTGCCTTGTGCGGTCTGCTCCAGCGGCACCCCGGATTGCAGCAGCATCCATTCGCGCCCGTCGCCCAGCCGCCACGCGCCGCGCCCGGCCCGCTGCAGGTGCGGAACGCGGGCCCCGTATCCCGGCCGGGGTGAGACGCTGACCGCCAGTTCGGGCGCGCCTTCGACCGCCTCCACCAGACGCAGCACCCGGCGCAAGGGCGCCAGCGCGCCGGACCCATCAAGAGGCAGCGGCATGAAGTCGGTGATCTCCAGGATCCCGCCATCGCAGGTGACGCGGGTCCGCAGCACGGCGGAGGTCTCGACATAGGAACGCTCGATCCGCGTCGGCGCTACAGATCCGACGAAGAAGCGTCCGCCCCGCTCACTGTCGAGCAGCGCCGCGAACACGGACCCGTCGTCGAAGTTCGGCAGGCACAGCCAATCAAGCGCGCCGTCGCGGGCGATAAGCGCGCCGGTCGCCGTGTCGCCGATCATCGCATAGTCGGCGATCGGCACATAGCCGCGGTCGCGCTCCGGCAGGATTGCTTCCGTGGCGTTCATATCGTCCCCTTCCGCCCCATCGCCACGATGCGGTCGCCGATCCGTGCGGCATTGGCCACGATGGTCAGCGCCGGATTGACGCCGCCGGCGGTGGGCATCAGGGATCCGTCGCAGATCCACAGGTTCGGGATCTCCCAGCTGCGCCCGTTTGCATCCGTCACCGAGGTTTCGGGATCGCTGCCCATCCGGCAACCGCCCATCAAATGTGCCGTGCTGGACGTCTCCAGCAGGTCATGCCCGCCGGCGGCCTGCAGCATTCGGGACATGAACCGCAGGGAATGGCGATAGAGCCGGCGGTCATTGTCGCAATAGCCAAAGGTGATGCGCGCGCGCGGCAGGCCGAAGCCATCCTTCTCGTCGCTCAGCGTCACCCTGTTGTCGGCCTGGGGCATCGTCTCGCCCACGATCTTCAGCCCCGCCATTCGGTTGTACCGGGCCATCCGCTCACGCAGGTCCAGCCCGAACGCGCCGGTCGCGGTGACCAGCGTGCCGGCGAAATCCCCAGGCAGCGGCCCCTGGCTCATGAAGGAATAGCCGCCGTGGAAATCGCGGGACGGATCGTCGTCGTCATAGTTCCAGTGCTCGCAGCACGCCATTGACGGCGGGCCCTTGTACCAGCGGATCTCCTCATCCATCTCCGCCCAGACGGCGTGGTTCGAATGGACCATCAGGTAGCGCCCCACCTGGTCCGATCCGTTGGCCAGGCCGTTCGGATAGCGGCCGCAGGCCGAGTTCAGAAGCAGCCGCGGCGTCTCGATCGAATAGCCCGCCACCACGACGTTGCGCGCCCTCTGGACATGCCATCCGCCGTCGCGGTGAAACTCCACGCCGGTGACGCGGCCGTCCGGCCCCGTATCGATGCGCCCCACCATCGCCAGATCGCGGATCTCCGCCCCTGCGGCCAGCGCGCGGGGGATGTAGGTGACAAGCATCGACTGCTTGGCATTGGTCGAGCAGCCGATCTTGCACATGCCCCGGTAAACGCAAGGCGGCGACTTGCCGCGCGGCGCCGACACGGTTGCCAGGGGCGTCGGGGCCCAGGCCACGCCCAGCGCCTCGGCGCCGCGGGCCAGAACCAGGCCGGCGGCGTTCACCTCATGCTCGCGGTATGGATAGCGGCCGCGCTTCGGACCCCACGGATAGGAGATCGGGCCGGAGATCGCCATCGCCCGCTCGGCCTCGGCGTAGTAGTGCCACATCTCGTGCCAATCGACCGGCCAGTCCACGGCATAGCCCAGCTTACTGCGGGACTTGAACCAGTCCGGACGGAACCGCAGCGACACCATCTGGAAATGCGTGGTGGAGCCGCCGACATTGCGGCCGGAATTGTTGGCGCCGAGCTCCAGCGGGTCGTCGCCGTCAGACACGCGCGGGTCCAGCCAGTAGAGCTTGTCCTGCTCGCGCTCGTCGGATGCGAAATCCGACAACGGGCGCCAGAACGGTCCGGCATCGAACATCACGACCGAATGACCTGCCTCGGCGAGTTTCGTGGCAAGCACCGCGCCGCCGCAGCCGGAACCGACAATGGCAAAATCGACCTCGTCGCCCAGCGCATGCTCGCGCATCGGGACCCAGCCCGAACGGCTGAACACATCGGGCGCGCGCCCGCCCGTGGCGCGGGGGCGGTCCTCTGCGACGTGTGAAACGGCGCCGGCGCTCATCGGTCCGGCCATTGGCCGTGCGGCGCTTCCCAAGGGTCGATCCGGTCGGTGCCGAGCCGCACGTAGCCGCGCGGCGAAGCCGGTCCGCCGTAGCCGATCTCGCTCATGCCCTGCGGCTGGCTGTAGTAGATCGACACAATGTGTTTCAGCGCCGTCTCGCGCAGAAAACGCTGCGCGGGCAGGCCATCCCATGCCGCGGGGTCTGCAAGATCGCCGCTGTCGACGGCCCTCAGGATGGCATTGGCGGCCGCCGCGTCCAGATCGGCGAAGCCGCGCCCGTGACGGGCCACGGCCTCCGCGTCGAGCGCGGCGAGACCCCGGCGCCATGCCGCGCCCGGTTCGGGCATGTCGGCGCGGCGCGTGCCGGTGCCGCGGCCCGCATGCAGATCGGCGTCGATGAAGGGGGCCATGGCCACCGGGTCGGTCCGCTCCGGCTGCGGCATCGCCCGTGCGCAGAGGGCGAGCAGCACGCGCCACTCGGTATCGCTGAAAAATCGGCGGGGCGGCGGGTCCATCCGGCCGCGCAGCACCCGCCGCGTCTGATCGTTGAAGGACGGCGTGTCCCATTTGTCCAGCACGTCGTAGCCGCGATAGGGTGCCGAGAAACGTTCGGTCATCGTCGATCCTCCGTGCCTTGCAACAGGTCCACCGCGGCAAGTCCGGCCAGCCCCAGCCCGGTAAAGCTGATCGGCGCCGGCGTCGGGGGGCCTACCAGCGCGTTCTGACGCCAGTTCGACCAGCCGCCCATGTTGCGGCCGACGCCGTAGATGTGGAACGCCGTGCCCAAAAGCCCCAGCGCGCCAACCGTCCCCAGAAGCGCCCGTGCGACCCGATCATCACGCCCGTCGGGATGCAGGGCCAGCGAGATCAGGGCGATCCCTGCGGCGGTCGGCACGGTGACGGGAAGGTACATGGCGGGGTTGTGGAATGCGCCACGGAAATGCAGCAGTGCTACCTCCGCCGTCTCGCCCAGCAGAAAGGCGCCCGTCAGCCCTGCCAGCGCGCGACCGTTCCGGCGGCCGTTCCGCGGCTGTGCGGCCAGCACCTCGGTCGACATGCCAAGAGCACCCGCCACAGCCAGCGCGCCCGGCGCGCCGATGGGCGCGGCGTAGAACAGGTTGTTCCAGCTGATCCCGCCGGGCCGTTTGGTGATGTTGTAGAGGTGAAAGCCGGTGCCGATCACGCCCGTCGCCAGGCTGACGATATGGGCCAAACGCGCGCCGCGTTCCCGTCCCCCCGATCCGGGCTCGGCCAGCGAGGCCGCGACAGACACGGCGGCCATGGTCGGGGCGACATACATCGCGCGGTTCTCGAACCCGCCGCGCAGATGCTCCAGCGCACTGTCGAACAGCACCGACGCGCCGAGGATGGCGGCGCCGTCGCGGGTCCGGCGGATGCTCTTTTGGTGGACCCCGGTTTCCGGCCGCGGCCGCATCGCGCGCCCGGCAAGGGCCGCGCCCGCCAGCGCGATCCCCAGGCCCACGACAACCCGGCCAAGCCCGGTATGGGGGCGACGGGTGCGCGGCGCGGTCGGCACCTCCCGATGGCTCGGCGCCCTCATGGCAGCCTTCGCGGTCGGTCCCGCGTCTGCTGTGGCCGTCTCAGGACCATGCCCACCAGCAGTCCGACGAGACCCAGGCCGCCCGCGATCACGAGCGCGTCGCGATGCTCGGACGCCCAGATCGCCGGCGACCGCTCGGTTGCCTGCCCGTCGAAACGGCCATGGGCGCCGGGATCGCCATCGACCGTGTCGTAGAGGTTGTCGGGCCGGTCCCGCAACCGTTCGTCGGTCAGTTGGCTCTCGAACGCCTTGCGCGCCACGTAGCGATCGCCGATGGACGGCGCGATCCTCTCGCTCATGATCGCCTTGAACGACGAAAAGCCCAGCCAGTACTCCCGGCGCGGTTTGTGAGCGGCGCGCCAGATGGCCTCTGCGATCGCTTCCGGCTGAAAGATCGGCGGGACCGGCATCTGCCGATAGCCCATCTTGTTGCGCGCCCAGTCGAATTGCGGGGTGTTGACACCGGGAAGCTGAACCGCCGTGATCCGCACGTTCGAACGGTCGTGGATCAGCTCGGACCGCAAGCTGTCGGTAAAGCCGACGATGGCGCTCTTCGCCGCGCAATAGGCCGACTGCAGCGGGATCGAGCGATAGGCCAGTGCCGAACCGACCTGCACGATCACCCCCCGGTCCCGCGCGCTCATCCGCCTGAGCGCGGCGAGCGTTCCGTGGACGGTGCCCAGATAAGTCACCTCGGTGACCCGGCGGTATTCGTCAGGCTCGGTGTCGATGACTCGCGCCAGAACCGTGACCATGGCGACGTTTATCCATATGTCGATGGGTCCGAACGCCTGTTCGGTCTTTTCAGCCGCGTCCTCGACGGCGGCGGCGTCGGCGACATCCAGCGGCAGCACCAGCGCCTGTCCCCCGGCGCGCCGGACTTCCTGCGCAGCGGCCTCCAGCCGTCTTCCTGAGCGCGCGATGAGCGCGATCCTCGCGCCGGGTGCGGCGAACCTGCGGGCGGTCGCGCGACCCACGCCGGCCGAGGCGCCGCTGATGACGATCGTGGGCATGTAACGAACCCCTCGAAACGCTCTCAACTCGGCGGCGCTGTCGTGCGCCGCATGTATTCGTAAAACCGTCGGCGGCACGACGGTTCCGCAGAACACAAGGCCTTGAAAGGACTTTCTGGCGATGCTTGGGAACCGACCGGCTCCTGACCCGTAAATCCCAGGAGTACGGAGGGCGATCGCATGGAGAATCTCGGCAAGACGCGGTGGGTGTTCGCGGACGGATACGTACCGGCCTGGAGCAACGGCCCCGGACCCGAGATGCTGAGCCATGAGGCCGTCTGTATCCTCAACGCCGGCGACGAGGTGGCCCGGATCTCTCTGACCCTCTATTTCGCCGATCGCGATCCGGTGGGTCCCTATCGGCTGGACGTGCCCGCATGCCGAACCCTGCACCAGCGATTGAACGATCTGAGCGATCCCGCGCCGGTGCCCGCCAACCTGAGCTATGCCTGCGTGCTGGAATCCGACCGGCCGGTGGTGGTGCAGCACACGCGGCTCGACTCCCGTCAGGCCGAAAACGCCATCTTCAGCACGATCGCCTGGTCCGGCTAGATCGCGACGCGGTAAGGCTCTGCATCGGCCTGCTTGAACGTCAGCCCCAGCCCCGCCGCACCATTGGTGCCGATCCGCCCGCCAGACGGGACCGGGGCGCCCTCGAACAGCATGTTTTCGATCCGCACGTGGTCGTGGAACCATTCCAGATGCACCGCCTTTCGCGCGGCAAGACAGGGGTGGAGATGGATCGCGGGCGCGCAATGGGCAGAGAGCGGCGTCTCGAACGCATCGCAGAGGGCCGAGGCGAACATGAACCCGGTGATGCCCGCGCATCGGGTGGCGTCGGCCTGCAATACATCGACCGCACCCGCCGCCAGCATGTCGCGGAAATAGCGCGCGTCGAAGCCGTATTCTCCGGCGGTGATGTCCATGCCCACGGGTCCGCGGTCCCGCATCAGCCGCAAGCCCGCCAGGTCGTTGGACGATACCGGCTCTTCCAGCCAGGCGACGCGCTGCATGGCGGCCTGTTCCGCGAAGGCAAGGGCGCGCTTGCGGCTGAGCGCGCCGTTCAGATCGGCGAAGAGCTGCACATCCGGACCGATCGCCTGCCGCGCGCGGCGCATCCGCCCGATGTCCGCATCCGGGTCTCGTCCGACCTTCATCTTCACCATGCCGAACCCTTCTGCCGCCCAGCCGCCCAGCTGGTTTTCGAGCTGGGCGTCGTCATAAGAGGTGAACCCGCCGGAGCCGTAGGCAGCCAGGCTCTGCCGCGCCCGGCCCAGAAGGTCGGCCACCGACAGACCCAGCAGACGGGCCTTGAGGTCCCACAGCGCCACATCGACGGCGGCAACGGCCATCGAGGCGACGCCCGGCCGTCCCAGATTGCGGATCCCGTGAACCATCGCGTGCCAGATGGCCGGGATCTCCATTGCGTCGCGGCCCGCCACCAAGGGTTTCAGCACCGACGCGATCAACCGACCGGCGGAGACATCGGCATAGGTATAGCCGATGCCCGTCTGCCCCCCCGCCGCAACGGACACGAGGACCATGGTGGTCGCGTCCCATTCAAGCGTGCCGTCGCTTTCGGGCGCGTCCGTCGGCACCCTGTAGGCCGCGACGTCGAGCGATGCGATACGGCTCATCGCCCGCCCCTCAGGCCGTCACGCGCTTGAAGGTCTGCCACAGGATCCCGGCTTGATCGGGATCGCCCTGGGCCAGGGCCTTGGCGTAACTCTTGGCCTGGGACATCGTGATATGCGGCGGCAGGGTCGGAACGTCCGGGTCCACATGCGCGTCGATCACCACGGGGCGGTCGGCGGCGAATGCCTTGTCCCAGGCCGCGCCGACATGCTCCGGCGTCTCCACCCGCAGGCCCAGAAGCCCGAGCGAGGCGGCATACCCGGCATAGTCGAAGCGGGGAACCTCCTGCGTCTTCGGCACTTTGGGGCTGTCCCCCATGGCCCGAAGCTCCCATGTCACCTGGTTGAGATCGTTGTTGTTCAGGACCGCGATCACCAGTCGGGGGTCCGACCATTCGCGCCAATACTTGGCGATGGTGATCAGCGCGTTCAGCCCCAGCATCTGCATCGCCCCATCGCCGACGAAACCCACCGCGACGCGCTCTGGAAAACAGAACTTCGCGGTGGCGGAGTACGGAACCCCCGGACACATGGTGGCCAGCGTGCCCGACAGCGACGCCTTCATGCCAGGCCGGATCTTGATCGCGCGCGCGAACCAGTTCGCCGAAGAACCCGAGTCGGCCGAGATGATCGCATTGTCGGGCATCCGCGACGACGCCTCCCAGAACACCAGCTCGGGATTGATCGGATCGGCATCCAGCATCGTGCGGGCTTCCACGTCCTCCCACCACTTGGCGACGCGGGATTCGATGTCCTTGCGCCAGGATGTGTCGTCGCGCGCCTTGAGATGCGGCACCAGCGCGCGCAGCGTCGCCGCCGCGTCGCCGACCAGGTTGACCTCCATCGGATAGCGTATCGACTCCATCGCCGGGTCGATGTCGATCTGTACGGCCCGCGCGCGGCCTTCCTTGGGCAGGAACTCGGAGTAGGGAAACCGCGACCCGATCATCAGAAACGTGTCGCAGTGGCGGATCATCCAGTCGGACGGCTCTGTTCCCAAAAGCCCGATCTGCCCGGTGACAAACGGCAGGTCGTCGGGCAGGACGGCCTTGCCCAGCAACGCCTTGGCCACGCCCGCGCCGAGCAGATCGGCCACCTGCACCAGTTCCTCGGCCGCATTCAGCGCGCCGGCGCCCGCCAGAATGGCCACCTTCTTGCCGGCGTTCAGCACCTCCGCCGCGCGCGTCAGATCGGCCTGTTCGGGAACGACCCGCGGGGCGGAGAACCCGATCCCGGAATGAACGGTGCCATGCGCGTGGGCCGGCGTCTCCACCGCCTTCGCCTCCTGCACGTCATTGGGAAAGATCAGGGCGGTGACGGTTCGCTTGGACATCGCGATCCGCATCCCGCGGTCGATCAGGTGCCGGGTCTGCGCCGGGGCCATGCAGGTTTGCACGTAGTCCCGCGCCACGTCCTTGAACAAGGTCTGAAGATCGACCTCCTGCTGATAGTTGCCGCCTATGGCCGCGCGGGCCTGCTGGCCGACGATCGCCAACACCGGCTGATGGTCCAGCCGGGCGTCGTAAAGCCCGTTGAGAAGGTGGATCGCACCGGGCCCCGATGTCGCCAGGCATACGCCGACCTCACCGGTCCACTTGGCATGGGCGCAGGCCATGAACGCGGCCTCTTCCTCATGTCGGGTCTGAACGAAGTCGATCTTGTCGTCCCGCCCCAGAGCCGCGACCAGGCCGCCGATCCCGTCGCCGGGAAATCCGTAGATCCGGCGCACCCCCCATTCGTGCAGTCTCGACAGAATGAAATCACCAACCGTGTGCGCCATCTCGGTATCCTTTGCCGCAAAACCCAGACATTATGACAATGTGCGGCGGAACCGCGGGGTTCCGGGTTCGGAACGGGTTTCGACCGCCCGGCGCCGCAACCGCCGGCCGATGACGGGTTTGCAGCGATCTGGGCCGCGGCGGCAGCGCGCCGAGGGCATCGCGCGGGCTCGGGTTTCACCCTTGGGGCCGTTGCGGTAGCTAGGGGCGACAGCACATCATGGAGGCGCATATGAGCGCGATCATCGACATCCACGGCCGCGAGATCCTCGACAGCCGCGGCAATCCCACCGTCGAAGTGGACGTGATCCTGGAGGACGGCAGCATGGGCCGCGCCGCCGTCCCGTCCGGCGCGTCCACCGGCCAGCACGAGGCGCACGAGCGGCGCGACGGCGACAAGGGGCGCTATCTGGGCAAGGGGGTGACCGAGGCCGTGGCCGCGATCAACGGCGAGATCGCCGAAGGCCTGCTGGGTATGGACGCCACCGAGCAGGAGGCGATCGACGCCACGATGATCGAGATGGACGGCACCGCCAACAAGGGGCGCCTGGGCGCCAACGCCATCCTGGGCGTCAGCCTTGCGGCCGCCAAGGCCGCGGCCGAGTTCACCACGCAGCCCCTGTTTCGCTATATCGGCGGCACCTCGGCCCGGACCCTGCCGGTGCCGATGATGAACATCATCAACGGTGGTGAGCACGCGGACAACCCGATCGACTTTCAGGAATTCATGATCATGCCGGTGTCGGCTCCGAATATCCGAGAGGCCGTGCGCATGGGCGCCGAAATCTTCCACACGCTGAAGAAAGAGCTTTCCGCCGCCGGCCTTGCCACCGGCATCGGCGATGAGGGCGGGTTCGCCCCCGACATAAAGTCCACCCGCGATGCCATGGATTTCGTGATGAAATCCTGCGAAAAGGCCGGCTACAGGCCGGGCGAGGACATCATGCTGGCGCTCGACTGCGCTTCCACCGAGTATTTCGAGGGCGGCCGCTACGAGATGAAGGGCGAGGGCAGCTCACTGTCGTCAGAGGAGAACGTCGACTACCTGGAACAGCTGGTCGCCGACTATCCGATCCTGTCCATCGAGGACGGCTGCGCCGAGGACGACTGGGACGGCTGGAAGATGCTCACCGACCGTCTGGGCGACCGTGTGCAGCTTGTCGGCGACGACCTCTTCGTCACCAACCCGGAGCGCCTGGCCGACGGGATCGCGAAGGGCTGCGCCAATTCGATGCTGGTGAAGGTCAACCAGATCGGCACCCTGTCCGAGACGCTCCGCGCCGTCGATATGGCCCACCGCGCGCGCTACACCAATGTGATGTCGCACCGGTCCGGAGAGACGGAAGACAGCACCATCGCCGACCTTGCCGTGGCCACGAACTGCGGACAGATCAAGACCGGCTCGCTGTCGCGTTCAGACCGGCTGGCGAAATACAACCAGCTGATCCGGATCGAGGAAATCCTGGGCGAAACCGCGGTCTATGCCGGCAGGTCGATCCTGCGCTGATCCCCGGCACGGGCGGCCCCCTGCGGGCTGCCCGCCAAGGCGTCAGGTGGCGTCCGAGGAGGCGGGACGGATCGCCGCGACCAGCGGAGAGATCATGCGCGTCACGATCGGGATCATGGCAAATCCGAGGATCAGGCCGATCACCCCGTCCAGGAATGCGGTGACGAACCACTGAACGGCGCCCTCGAACGTGCCGACCGCGCCGGCGACCGCCACCGAGATCGCGTGGATCGTGTCGTAGGGCCACGACCAGCCCAGCACATCCAGACCGTGCATGATGATGGACCCGCCGACCCAGACCATGGCCGCGGTGCCTACCACCACGAGAACTTGCAGAAACACCGGCATCGCCTTGACGATGAACCGGCCCGTCGCCGGAATGACACCGCTCTCGCCCCGTGCGGCCATGTGCAGGCCGACGTCGTCCGCCTTCACGATCACCGCGACAGACCCGTAGACAGCGATGGTGATGATGACCCCGGCAATGGCGAGACTCAGCGCTGTCATCCAGATCGACCCGTCCTGCGGCAGGGCGTTCAGCACGATCGTCATGATCTCCGCCGACAGGATAAAGTCGGTCTTTACCGCGCCCCTGACCTTCTTTTCCTCCAGTTTGGCGGCGGACATCTTCTCTTTCACCAGATCCTTGGCATGATGGTCCGATGGATTGATCTTCTGCCAGACCTTTTCGGCCCCTTCGAAACAGAGGTAGAGACCGCCCAGCATCAGCAAGGGCGAAATCGCCCAGGGCGCGAAGGCCGCCAGCAAGAGCGCCACCGGCAGCAGGATCACCAGCTTGTTGAACAGCGATCCGCGGGCGATTTTCCATACGATCGGAAGCTCGCGCTTGGCCGAGAACCCGGTGAGATACTTCGGCGTCACGGCCGCGTCGTCGATGACTGCTCCCGCCGCCTTGGATGACGCTTTGACCGCCTGTCCCATTACGTCGTCGACGGAGGCAGAGGCGACTTTCGCGATCGCCGCCACATCGTCCAGCAGGGCGACGAGTCCGCTCATTCAATTTTCCCCCGAGAGTGTCAAAAAACGTTGCAACTCAAAGCATAGCGTCTTTGGCAAAGTTTGAAAGTCCTTGCGATAGAGCAGGCGAATTCGCGGAACCATTAACCACTTCACCGGTTCTTGATCGGTACTGCGCGAATAGGCGCGCGGCTCAGAGTGACCGAAACGAAGAAACACAGGGTGTAAAGAATGAACAGTATCATCTACGTCATCGGACTGATCGCAGTCATCCTGATCGTCCTCGGTATCATCGCTTGAGATTAGTGGGTGAAATCATGTCAGACGAAAAGAATAACCAGACGGCCGGCGCCGAGGCCCGCGCGGATGCAGAGCGCGCCGCCAAGCGGCTCGGAGACGATGCGTCGCGCGTGACACGTGAAGCGATGGATGAGGCGCAACGCATGGCGCAATCCCAGGCGGATCGCGCCAAGGGTGCGGCGGCCTCGGAGATGTCAAGCATCGCCGACAGCCTGCGCAAGGCCGCGCAGGATATGCGCCAGGGATCTCCCCAGGAGCGCACCTTGGGCCAGATCGCCGAGACGCTCGCCGATGCGTCCGAGGCGATCCGTGACCGCGATATGTCCGAAATAGCGGGCGACGTGAGCGCCTTTGCACGCCGCAACCCGATGGCGTTCCTGGGCGGCGCGGCTCTGGCCGGGTTTGCCGCAACGCGGTTCGCCAAGGCGTCGGCCAGCACACCGCGCGCGAGCGGATACAACGACGGCGGCGAAGTATCGGATTACGGGTCGCAGCGGTCTGGCCGGACCGGGTACGGATCGGCTGCCTCCGGTTCTACCACCGTCGGCCGGTCGGAGACAGTCGGTGCGGCCCAGCCTTCCGACACGATCCCCGGTCCCGCCACCAGCCCCGTTCCCGGAGCGGACAGCACCACGGACCCGATCCGCCCGGCGCCCGTCACCACCATCCCGGAGGACCGGTCATGACCGATACCAAACCCGCCGCCGACACCCGTACCACCGACGATACCCCGCGCCAGCAGATCCGCGAGACGGGATCGCTGGTCGGCGACGCCCTGACCCAGGTCACCAGCCTCATGCGCGGTGAGATGGATCTGTTCCGCGCGGAAATCGACCAGAACGTGAAAGAGGCCGGCGCCGGCCTGGGCATGATCGTCGGCGGCGTCGTCATCATGCTGGTCGCGCTCAACGTGCTGGCGAGCGCGCTGGTGGTCGCATTGACAGAAATCGGAATCGACGCAGGCTGGTCCGCGCTGATCGTCGGCATCTCGCTCGCGGTCATCGCGGCGATCCTGGCGAAATCCGGAACCGGCAAACTGAAAACCACATCGCTCGCCCCCACGCGGACCGCAAAGAACGTGCGCCGCGACGGCGAAGCCGTGAAGAAGGCCATTTGACATGAGCGACACTCGCACACCAGACGAGATCGAGCGCGACATCGAACAGGATCGCGAAGCGCTGACCTCGACCATCAATACCCTCCAGGACACGTTTTCGGCCGACAATATCGTCCGCAGCGTCACCGAGACGTTCAGAACCCATGGCGGCGACATGGGCCGGTCGATCTCGGCCGCGGCAAGGGACAATCCGCTGGCGCTGGCCGTCACCGGTATCGGCCTTGGCTGGCTGATTTTCGGCAACGGTCCAAGCGCCGGGCGCATCGAGCACGGCGCCCGGTCCGTCGGCCGGTCCGGCGACCCGGATGACCATGACCGCGCGTATGGCGCGCAGACGCCGGTCCGCACCGGCGTCACCCGCGCCCGTGCCTATGGCGAGGGGGCGGAGGCCGGCATGGTTGCGCGCGGGCCGCGCCCGCAAGGCAGCGGGCCGGAGTGGGTGTCGGACGCCGACAGGGGCCCCAGCGCCGCGCAACGGATGCGTGCCGGTTGGACAAGGGTCGCGCGGTCCACAGGCGATGCCGGGCGATCGGCCGGTGCGCGGCTGCAAGCCGGTGGTGCAGCCGCGTCCAGCGGCGCCGCGTCGGTCGGCAGTGGCGCGTCAAGGGTGGCGGGTCGGGTCCGCGATCGGTCCGAGGACACGGCACGCAGGCTCTCCGAAGGCACCGAGCGGATGAGTGAGGAGGCCCGCGAACGGATCATCGCCGCCCGCGAACGCGCCATCGAGGCGAGTGAACGTGCCGGACGGAACATGCAGGCGGGTGCCGATCGCGCGCAGGACTTCTTTGAGGACCACCCCATCGTGGCGGGCGCGCTCGCCTTTGCCGTGGGCGCGGCGATCGCGGGCGCCCTGCCCCGCACCCGCACCGAGGACGAGTATTTCGGTGAGGAAAGCGACGCGCTCTACGACGAGGCAGAGCGCGTGTTCCGTGAAGAGCAGGCCCGCGCCGGGCGGGTGGCCGGTGCCGCCCTCGACGAAGCGCGGCGCGTCGGCGAAGAGGCCAAGGGGTCCATGGACTCGGCGGCGCGCGATCTCAAGGATCGGGCCGACAATGAAACGCCTGGTGACGGTAGTGCCGCGGACGCGGCGGTGGACAAGGTGGAGGATGCCGCGCGCCGTGTGGCCGACGCCGCCGAAAAACAGGTCGACAAGGAGACCCGCGACGACCGGAAGGTCTGATCCAGGCCCGACGATTATCAGCACACGAAACGCCCGCGCTCTCGCGCGGGCGTTTTCACATGCGCTCAGACAACCGGCGTCGGCAGGTCCCGGCCGTCCAGGAACGCCGCGATGTTGTCGCGCTGGACGGCCGCCATGGCGCTGCGGGCCTTTTGTGTCGCGGACCCCATGTGCGGCTGGAGTACGGTGGTCCCCAGCGCCATGAACCTCGGATCGATCCGCGGCTCATTCCGGAACACGTCGAGCGCGGCGCCCGCCAGCCGCCCGTCCTGCAACCGGCAAATCAGCGCATCCTCGTCCACCGCGGACCCGCGGGAGACGTTCACCAGCACGCCGCCCGGTCCGAGGGCATCGAGAATCTCGGCGCAGACCATCCCCCTGGTCCTGGCGCCCCCGACGATAGAGACGATCAGGACCTCTACAGAGCGGGCCAGGTCCAGCGGCGTGCCGTGCCATGTCCCGGGGGGCGCGGTCTTGCGTGAGCGGGACCAGTAGTGAAGCTCCGTCTTGAACGCCGCCAGCCGCGCGGCGATCTCTCCGCCGATGCGCCCCAACCCCAGGATCCCGATCCGCGCGCCGGTCAGGCTGCGGGCAAGCGGCGGGGATCCGCCGGGCCAGCGGCCGTCGCGGACATGGTCATCGCCCCGGATCAGGTCGCGGAACTGCGCGATGAGAAGCCCAACGGCCAGGTCCGCCACGTCATCGTTCAGCACATCGGGTGTGTTGGTCACGCGGATGCCGCGGCGTGCGGCCTCTCCTACGTCGATGGCATCGTGCCCGACCCCGAAATTCGCGATCAGCCCCAGCGACGGAAAGAGCGCCATCGCATCCGCATCGAACGGATCATGCGCGCGGTAGGCGACGGCGCGGATGTCTTGTCGCACCGCCGCGTCCAGCGCCCCCGCCTCCGCCAGCGACGGAACGCGCCTTGCGTCGAACGCCCGTTCCAGGGCGGCGGCATCCCCGCGCCCGTAGGGTCCGATGGCAAGCGTGGCGGTCATGGGCGTCCTTTCGCGTCCGGGTGCCGGCGCAGATTAGGACACCCGCAAGACGCTTGCCAACCGGGGGCGACCTGCGAAGGTCGCGACCATGGTCCGCGCACTCGCCCTTTTTGCCCTTCTCAACGCCTGCGCCTTTGGTCCGGACAGGCTCCCGCCCCGACCGGAGGGTGCGCTGCGCGTCGCCAGCTACAATGTTCATTATATCGTGCTGGGGCAGGAGACCGGCCCGTGGTCGGTGGCCGACTGGAAGCGGCGGCGCGGACCGCTTGCCAGCGCGGTGCGCGCGACCGTTGCGGATGTGATCGCATTTCAGGAGATGGAGAGCTTTCGCCGCGGCTCGGACGGCAGCGTCAACCTCGCGCGGGACTGGCTGCTGGACCAGATACCGGATCTCGCGGCCGCTGCCACGGGCGACTGGCGAAGCTTTCCCTCAACCCAGCCGATCTTCTACCGCCCGGAGGTGCTGCGTCCCGTCGACCAGGGCTGGTTCTTCTTTTCGGAGACGCCGGATGTGATCTATTCGCAGACCTTCAACGGGTCCTACCCCGCCTTCGCGTCCTGGGCCGCGTTCGAAGACCGGCGTACGGGCCAACCCGTGACCGTGGTCAACGTCCATCTCGACGCCTTCAGCCGACTCAACCGGCGGCTCTCATCAGATCTGATCGCGCGGCGCATCGCGCCCTGGATCGCCGACGGCACCGCGGTGATCCTGGCCGGCGATCTCAACGCCCTGGCGTTCATGGGGCCCCTGCGCCGGTTGGAAAAGGCGGGCCTGACCTTCGCCGGGGTGCGCGGCGCAACCTATCACTTCAATCGCGGCATCAACCTTTTCGGCGCGATCGACCATGTGGGATATGCCAATGCGCGCCAAGTGTCAGAGCCCATGGTGCTGCGGTCGCGGTTCGGCGGCGAATGGCCGTCGGATCACTACCCGGTGGCCGTCGACCTCACCTACTAGGGTTGCGGAAACACGAAGCAGCGGTCGCGCCGGATCGCCAGCCACATCGGCGTGCCCGGCTTGGGCAGGAAAACCGAGGGGACCGTGGCGCTCATCTCTCCGCCCTCGTCCAGGCGAAACTCCACCAGGCTCTCCTTGCCGATGAAGCGCGACCGCGTGACGACCGCCCGCGCCGGAGAGCCGTCCTGCGGCGTCGGGTTCGGCCCGCGCCCGGCCCGGTCGAAATCGATGCGCACGTGCTGGGGACGGATCACGATGTCCACCCGGGTGCCATCCGGCACCCCGGGCGCCAGGAACCGCCCGAACGGGGTAGCCGTCAGCGCCCCATTCACTTCCCCCTCTATCACATTGATGTCACTGAAAAACGCCGCCGCCGCCCGGTCGGCAGGATTGTTGTAGATATTGTAGGGCGCGCCCCTCTGGACGATCCGGCCGCCCCGCATCAACGCGATCTCATCGGCCATGCGCATGGCCTCTTCGGGCTCATGGGTGACCAGAAGGACGGCGGTCCCCTCTTCCTTCAACAGCCCCAGCGTCTCGTCCCGGATCCCGTCGCGCAGGCGGTTGTCCAATCCGGAGAAAGGCTCATCCATCAACATGACCCGCGGTTTCGGCGCCAGCGCGCGGGCCAGAGCCACACGCTGTTGCTCGCCGCCCGACAGCTCATGGGGGTAGGAATCGAGATACGGCGACAGGTGCACCCGTTCGAGAAGTTCGCCCGCCCGCCGCCGCCGGGCCGCCCGGGTGCCCTTGAGGCCGAAGGCCACGTTCTCGGCAACCGACAGATGCGGGAAAAGCGCGAAATCCTGAAAGATCAGCCCGACGCCGCGCCGCTCCGGAGGAACCATCGGCCCATCGCCGCACAGCACCCGGCCGTCGATGCGGATCACCCCCGCAACCGGCGCCTCGACACCGGCGATGGCGCGCAGCGTGGTGGACTTGCCGCAACCCGACGGCCCCAAAAGGCACAGGACCTGCCCCGCGGCGATGGATAGCGACACGTCCTCGACGACAGTCTGACCGTCGAACGCGCAGGTCAGACCCTCGATATCCAGTCTCTGAGACACGCGTGCGATCCGCTTTCCCGACAGGAACACTCAGGTCCGCAGCTAACAGCGCGCCGCATCGCGTTCAAGGCGGCCCCGCCCGCCATTGCGCCGCCGACGCTGCCGACGCTGCCGCCGGAACGGCACGGCTTTTGGCGGCGGGGAGCCGCAAGCTCAGATCGTCAGATTCACCGCGCCGCCATCCAGCAGGATGTTCTGTCCCACGATGAACCCGGCGCGGTCCGAGCACAGGAACGCGCAGGCCGCGCCGAACTCATCCGCCGTGCCGTAGCGGCGCGCGGGAATGGTCGCTTCGCGTTCGCTCCGCGCCTCCTCTAGGGAGATGTCCTTCTGCTCTGCCACGCCCCGATCCAGCGACGTGGCCCGGTCGGTGTCGTGGATCCCTGGCAGCAGATTGTTGATGGTCACGCCCTTCCCGGCCACCTGGCGCGCGGTTCCGGCGACATATCCCGTGAGCCCGGCGCGCGCGGCGTTCGACAAGCCCAGCACGGCGATAGGAGACTTCACCGATTGCGACGTGATGTTGACCACCCGTCCCCAGCCCCGGGCCATCATCTCGGGAAGGCAGGCCTTCATGAGCGCCACGGGGGTAAGCATATTGGCGTCGAGTGCGGCGATGAAGTCGTCCCTGCTCCAGTCGGTCCACATGCCCGGTGGCGGCCCGCCGGCGTTGGTGACCAGGATATCCGTGGCGCCGGCCGCGTCCAGCACCCGCGCGCATCCCTCTGCGGTCGTGACGTCGGCCACGACTTCGGTGACGGAAACGCCGAACTCCGCGCGGATCGCATCTGCCGCCTCCGCCAGGGCGTCGGCGCCCCGGGCATTCATCACCACATCCACGCCCGCCGCCGCGAGCGCCCTGGCGCACCCCAGTCCCAGCCCCTTGGAAGAGGCCGTTATCAGCGCCTTTTTCCCGCTTATACCCAGATCCATACCGGTTCCGCCTCTGTTTCGCCACTGTCCCAGAGCATAGACCGCGCACGGCCAAGGGCCAGTTGCCATCAGTGTCCGCGCCGCGGATCGACAGGCGTTTTTTGGGGAGAGAGCGCAAACTGGAGAATTTGCCCTTAATTGATTCAAACGATAGTTGGTGATAGAAGTTCCCGCTAAACGTGTGCCCTGCGCATAACTTCGGGACGCATCGCACGGAAACCGGGTCTGCCAGGCCGGGTTGGGGGACAGGGGTCAGGGTCGATGAGCATCGCAGGTTTCGAGTTCGGCGCGCTCCAGTCGCTCGCCGTTTATCCGGCCGCTGCCTTCGCGGTGGTCGACGGCGCCCATATGGGCGACCCGATCTCCATCGCCGGCGAACTGGTCGAGGGGGACGTTTACCATCTGTCGCCGAACGCGGTGCGTGTGCCGCTGAACGTGACGATCCGGCCCGACGCGCCCGGCTTCCGCGTCGCCCGCAAATGCCCCACTGGGCAATCCGGCGCGGTGCTCCATATCGACTGCTGCGTTACGCTGATGTCGCCGGACGGCACCACGCTGGAAGCCCTGATCCTGGTCGAACTCGACCGCATCACCCAGGACATATCCCGGATCCACCTGTTTGCGCTGGCGGAGATTTCACCACGCACGGATTACGCCATTGTAGAGATCGACACTGCCCGCGGATGGTCCCGGTTCGCGGAGTTCTGCTGCGTGTCCTTCACCCGCAGGGCGCGGATCGCCATGGCCTGCGGGGCGCAGGTGGCGGTCGAGGACCTGCGGGAGGGCGACAGGGTGCTCACCCGAGACCACGGAGTACAGCCGATCCGGTGGATCGGGCACCGAACCGTCCGCGCCGTGGGCGACTTCGCCCCGGTCCGCATCCGTGCGGGCGCGCTCGGCAACCTCGGCGACCTGCTGGTAAGCCCGAACCATCGCGTCCATGTTGCGGACGATGATCGTTCGGACGCAGGGACCGGAGGAGCGCTGTCGCGCGCCCGCGACCTGCTGGACGGGCGGTCCGTGGTGCAGACCGGCGGCGGATTCGTGGACTACTTCCAGATGCTTTTCGAGCGCCATGTGGTCGTCTATGCCGAAGGGATCCCGGTCGAGACGCTGCTTCTCGACCAGGCAACGCGTTTCGCCTTTCCCGACGGGATCTTCCGCCGGTTCGGTCCCGGCCACGGCCACCGTCCCGACGTGGCCGACGCGGAAGCGGACCGCATCCATTCCGCGTCAGCCGGCCCGGGCGACCGGGCCGCCGTCCTCTGAGGCCATCGGTCAGGGCGCGGCATGAAAGAACGCTTCGCGCACGATCAGGCCGCCCCTCACGGTATAAAGTCCGACCTCCCGCGTTTTCGCGCGCTCTCCGAACAGCGTCGCGTCCACCTCGAACACCACGGCGAAGCTGTCGTCGCCGCCGATGAACGGCCCTTCGACGGCAGAGGCATGGACGGTCGCGTTCTCGTCCCACCAGACGTGCTTTTGCCGGATGCCGTCCCGCCCGCGCGTGATACGGTCCCGTCCGTCGGGCGACACCGCTTCAACCGATATCGCGTCAGGGCCTTAGAGGCGGTCCAGGTTCCGCGCCGCCTGTCCGTCGCGGCAGCCATCGACCAGATCCTTGGCAATCTCATTCAACGTCATCGCGCTCTCCTCCGGCTTTGTCGCAAGATAAGGCGCCGATCGGACGCGCCGACCAAGCCCGACCTCGCGCCCCCTTCCGCCGCCCCACCGGCGGGGCTATATGCGCCCCATGCTGGACAGAACCCACAACGCCGCCCCGTTGCCGCCCGAAATCGCGCGGCGGCGGACGTTCGCGATCATCTCCCATCCCGATGCCGGGAAAACGACCCTGACGGAGAAGTTCCTGCTTTACGGCGGCGCGATCCAGATGGCCGGACAGGTCCGCGCCAAGGGTGAGGCACGGCGCACCCGGTCCGACTTCATGCAGATGGAAAAGGACCGCGGGATTTCGGTCTCGGCCTCGGCGATGTCATTCGATTTCGGCGCGTTCCGCTTCAATCTGGTGGATACGCCCGGCCACTCCGACTTTTCCGAGGACACCTATCGCACGCTGACCGCCGTGGACGCCGCGGTGATGGTGATCGACGGCGCCAAGGGCGTGGAAAGCCAGACCCAGAAACTCTTCGAAGTCTGCCGGTTGCGCGATCTGCCGATCCTGACGTTCTGCAACAAGATGGACCGCGAAAGCCGCGACACCTTCGACATCATCGACGAAATCCAGGAGAACCTGGCCATCGACGTGACGCCCGCCTCCTGGCCGATCGGGACCGGACGCGATTTCCTGGGCTGCTACGACATGCTGAACGACCGGCTGGACCTCATGGACCGCGCCGACCGCAACAAGGTGGCCCAGAGCGTGCGGCTCAACGGTCTGGACGACCCGAAAATGGCAGAGCACGTCCCGTCCGCCCTCCTTGCCAAGCTGCGCGAAGAGGTCGAGATGGCGCGCGCGCTGATGCCGGCGCTGGACCAGCAGGCGCTGCTCGACGGAACACTGTCGCCGATCTGGTTCGGCTCGGCCATCAACTCCTTCGGCGTGAAGGAGTTGATGGACGGAATCGGCCGCTTCGGCCCCCAGCCCCAGCCGCAAAAGGCGCAACCGCGCCAGATCTCACCCGATGAGGAGGCCGTCGCGGGGTTCGTCTTCAAGGTTCAGGCGAACATGGATCCAAAGCACCGCGACCGCGTGGCCTTTGTCCGCCTTGCCTCGGGGCATTTCAGACGCGGCATGAAGCTGATCCATGTGCGCACGAAAAAGCCGATGGCGGTGTCGAACCCGGTGCTGTTTCTGGCATCGGACCGCGAACTGGCCGAGGAAGCCTGGGCCGGCGACATCATGGGCATCCCCAACCACGGTCAGCTGCGCATCGGCGACACCCTGACCGAGGGCGAGTCGCTGCGTGTCCAGGGCATTCCGTCCTTCGCGCCGGAGCTTTTACAGAATTGCCGCGCGGGCGATCCCATGAAGGCCAAGCATCTCGACAAGGCGCTGATGCAATTCGCCGAGGAAGGCGCGGCCAAGGTGTTCCGCCCGATGCTGGGCGCCGGTTTCATCGTCGGCGTGGTCGGCGCGCTGCAATTCGAGGTGCTGGCCAGCCGGATCGAGCTGGAATACGGTCTGCCGGTCCGCTTCGAGGCGTCGCAATTCACCTCCGCCCGGTGGGTGAGCGGCCCCCGGGACAAGGTGGAATCCTTCGCGCAGGCCAACAAGGGCCACATGGCGACGGACAACGACGGCGACCTGGTGTTCCTGACCCGCCTGCAATGGGACATCGACAGGGTCGAGCGCGATCACCCCGACCTGACCCTCTCCGCGACCAAGGAGATGATGGTCTGAACCGCATTAGCCGAGCCTTAACCTGCCTCTGCGATACATCCGTCGAAATGCAACGACAGGGCATGACGGGCGACGGACAACATGAAGACACGTTTGGCGAATATCGAGTGGGTCGGCGACCTGACCGACGGCGGCGGGCAGATCACGACGGAATCGGAGGCGCTGAGCGAGAAGCCTTTCGGCTTCGGCAGCCGGTTTCTCGACGAACCCGGAACCAACCCCGAAGAACTTCTTGCCGCGGCCCATGCGTCCTGCTTCGCCACGCATCTGGCTCTGTTGCTGGCCCAGAACGGCACGCCGCTGGAGGAACTGGCGATCTCATCCTCGGTTCAGCTCGACCGCATCGGCGAAAGCCGCGTCGAGATTTCCGGCACCCGCATGAACCTGGACTGTCGAGTCGCGCATCTGACCGACGACATGTTTCAGGAAATCGTGACGGAGGCGGCGGCGGACTGCCCGATGTCGCGCGCCCTGCGGATTTCGCTCGACGTGACCGCGCGGCTGTCCTGACGGCGAAGATTGACGATGGGCCCTCCTGTCGCTAGAGGGGACGCGGGCGGCGATGCGCGTGCGCCCGAGGCGGGGCGTCGAACGGGTACGTCCCAACCCCTGGCCGGCGGCGTCGGCCCAATCTTCGGACGTACATGACGAAATTCAGCGACCTCAAGCTGGGCCCCAAGGTTCAGAAAGCTATCGACGAGGCGGGCTACGAAACGCCCACCCCCATCCAGGCACAAGCCATCCCCGCCGCGCTCGAAGGGCGCGACGTGCTGGGGATCGCCCAGACCGGCACCGGCAAGACGGCGTCGTTCACCTTGCCGATGATCACCCAGCTGGCCCGCGGACGCGCCAAGGCGCGGATGCCGCGCAGCCTGGTGCTGGCGCCGACCCGCGAACTCGCCGCCCAGGTGGCGGAGAACTTCGACACCTACGCCAAGCACGTGAAGCTGACCAAGGCGCTGCTGATCGGCGGCGTGTCGTTCAAGGAGCAGGACCAGCTGATTGACAAGGGCGTGGACGTGCTGATCGCCACGCCGGGCCGCCTTCTCGACCATTTCGAACGCGGCAAGCTGCTGCTCACCGATGTAAAGATCATGGTCGTGGATGAGGCCGACAGGATGCTCGACATGGGGTTCATCCCCGATATCGAGCGGATCTTCAGCCTGGTGCCCTTCACCCGGCAGACGCTGTTCTTCTCGGCCACCATGGCGCCGGAGATCGAGCGGATCACCAATACCTTCCTGTCGAACCCCCACCGGGTCGAGGTCGCGCGCCAGGCGACCGCATCCGAGACCATCGACCAGGGCGTTCTGATGTTCCGCGCCTCGCGCCGCGACCGCCAGGCGTCCGAGAAACGCAATGCGCTGCGCGCACTGATCGACGCGGAGGGGGATGGGCTGACAAATGCCATCGTGTTCTGCAACCGCAAGACGGATGTGGATATCGTCGCCAAGAGCCTGAAGAAATACGGTTACGACGCCGCCCCGATCCACGGCGACCTGGACCAGTCCCAGCGGACCCGGACGCTCGACGGGTTCCGCGCCGGCGAGTTGCGGATCCTGGTGGCCTCCGACGTGGCGGCGCGGGGGCTCGACGTGCCGTCGGTGAGCCATGTCTTCAACTTCGACGTGCCGTCCCACGCAGAGGATTACATCCACAGGATCGGCCGGACCGGACGGGCGGGCCGCGCGGGCAAGGCCATCACCATCTGCCAGACCTCCGACGAGCGCAATCTCGACGATGTGGAGCGGCTTTTGGAAAAGCAGATCGCCCGCCTGGCCGACCCGACAGGATCCGCCCCGGCCTCGACCGACGCGCCAGAGATCGCGGACCCCGCAGAGGCGGAGGCGAAACCGGCTCGCAACCGCTCGCGGTCGAGCCGCAGCCGCAGCCGCAGTACCCCTGCCGACACCACGGTGGCGGCGCCCGGACCGGCGGAATCCGCGGACCCCGCGCCGACACCCCCCGAACCGGAGGCGCGGCCGGCCCCCGAACAGCACGACCGGCGCCCGCCGTCCGGTGGACGCGGCGGCGGATCCCGCGGGCGCGGTCAGAACGATCAGGTGATCGGCATGGGCGACCATCTGCCGGGCTTCATCGAGAAGAGCTTCGAGGAGCGCATGAGTTCCTGAGCCGGAGGGCCCACGGGTTCGGGATCACGGGGCCGTCACGTCACGGCTTGGACGCTTTCGAATACTTCCAGTTCAGGGGCAGCCAGGTAGAGGTCCGTCTGCGGCCTGACACCGGCATGGGCCTTGCGGAACGCATCGCTCCGGGTCCAGCCTTCGAAAGCTGCCTTCGTCTCCCAGACCGTGTGGCTCGCATAGAGCGTGTGATCGTCTCCGGTCGCGCCGCGCAGAAGGTGAAAGGCCACGAACCCCGGCACCTGCTTGAGATGACTGTCGCGGCGGGACCAGATATCCTCGAACGCGCGCTCTTGCCCGATCATCACCCGAAAGCGGTTCATGGTCAGATACATCGCGCACCTCGCTTTGGCGACCGGGCCCGTTCCCCCGACGGAAAAACGCACGGCATCGTGCGCTTTCCGCGGAAGGATGGTGGGCGATACTGGGATCGAACCAGTGACCCCTTCGGTGTGAACGAAGTGCTCTACCGCTGAGCTAATCGCCCGGTGACAGCGCGTTTAGCCGTCCTCGACCGCGTCTGCAAGGCCCTCCTCGTCGCCCGAACGGCCGGTCGTTATCGGGTCGTCACACCCTGCGCCCAACAGGTCATCACCGGAGCGTTTCGCGATCAAAATGCGTGCAGGCCGCCAATCCGGCAGGTCGATGCGGTGGCCGGCCCCGGTCCGCACGACTAGGGTGAGGTGTCCCCGCCAGGAGTTCTTCGGATGCGCCACCTGCCCGTTCTTCCCGTCCTCGTTCTCTGCGCCGTCCCGGCCCTTGCCGATCCTGTCGACCCGACGCCGCGCCTTGCGGTCATGTCGGCGTTCGCGCCCGAATGGGAGATCCTTCAGGACGGGCTGGAGCGTGCCAAGACCTACGACATCAACGGCAGCCCCTTCGTGACCGGTGTGCTGGAGGGCAAGGAGGTGGTGCTGGTGCTCTCCGGCGTGTCGATGGTGAACGCGGCGATGAACACGCAGATCGCGCTCGACCGGTTCGAGATTGAGGGCATCGTGTTCTCCGGCATCGCGGGCGGGGTCGATCCGGCCTTGGGCATCGGTGACGTGGTGGTGCCGGAGCGGTGGGGCCAGTACCTGGACGCCATCATGGCGCGAGAGACCGCGGACGGCTTCGCCATTCCGCCGTGGATGTCGTCGGAGTTCCCGAACCTGGGGATGCGGTTCGTCCGCAGCCAGGAGGTTCAGCGCGCGGGCGCGGCGGAGCCGGAGCGGCGCTTCTGGTTCCCGGTGGATGCGCGGATGCTGGAGGTCGCGCGCGGCGTGGCGGATGACGTGACCCTGCCCGATTGCGTCGCGGGCGCCGAATGCCTGAGCACACCGCCACGGATCGTGACCGGCGGCAACGGCGTGTCCGGCGCGGCTTTCGTCGACAACGCAGACCTGCGCGACTGGGCGTTCGACACGTTCGACGCGCGGGTGCTGGACATGGAAAGCGCTGCGGTCGCCCATGTGGCCTATGCGAACGACACGCCCTTCATCGCCTTTCGGTCACTGTCCGACCTGGCCGGCGGCGGCGCGGCCGAGAACGAGATGGGCACCTTCATGGGACTGGCGGCCGGCAACAGCGCCGCGGTGATGCGCGCGTTCCTCTCTGCGCTGGAGTGATGCGCGGGAGACGTTGACAGAGGCCCCGCCGCGTCCGTCTATGGGGAAACCGTCCCCCAGGAGACCTGACCCATTGACCCGAACCGCCATTGCCTTCGTAGCGCTGAGCCTTGTCGCCGCGCCTGCTGCCGCCACCCCCGCCACGACGCAGCCCACGGTCATCTATGAGCCGACGACGTCGGTGATGGACGGCCCGGCCGTTCCGATCCTGGTGTTCGCGCTGCTGGCGGTCCTGCTGACCGGCAACGACTGACCGTCCCACTCCGGGGGCACGACCAGGCCAACAAAAAAAGACCTGCCGCGACGGACGCGACAGGTCAGGATCCGGAACCTCCCGCGGACCGCATCGGACGCAGACCGAGGGGCTTTGCCAATATCCGTCGCGTCAGTGGGTGACGGTCATGGAGCTTTCGGCCGCCTGAAGCCTGGCGCGATGCTCCGCGTCCGCGGCCTCCTGAGCGGCCTCGTCCCATTCCACAGGATCGGGCTTTCGTACCAGCGCGTGCTCGAGCACCTCGTTTACGTGGCGGACGGGGATGATCGTCAGGCCTTTCGTCACATTGTCCGGGATCTCGACCAGATCCTTTTCGTTCTCGGCCGGGATCAGCACCGTCTTGATGCCGCCCCGGAGGGCCGCCAGCAGCTTTTCCTTCAGCCCGCCGATGGGCAGGGCATTGCCGCGAAGCGTGACCTCACCCGTCATGGCGATGTCCTTGCGGACCGGGATCTGCGTCAGGACCGAGACGATGGAGGTCACCATTGCCAGACCGGCGGACGGCCCATCCTTCGGCGTCGCGCCTTCGGGCACGTGCACGTGGATGTCCAGCGTGTCGAACTTCGGCGGCTTGACCCCGATCCGGGGGCTGATCGACCGCACGAAGCTTGAGGCCGCGTCGATGGACTCCTTCATCACGTCGCCCAGCTTGCCGGTGGTCTTCATCCGGCCCTTGCCCGGCAGACGCAGCGCCTCGATCTGCAAAAGCTCGCCGCCGACCGATGTATAGGCCAGTCCCGTGACGACGCCGATCTGGTCCTCTTCCTCGGCCAGCCCGTAGCGGTGCTTGGGCACGCCCAGGAAATCGCCGAGGTTTTCGGGCGTCACCACGACCTTGTCGACCTCCTTGCGGACGATCCTGGTGACCGCCTTGCGCGCCAGCTTGGCCAGCTCGCGCTCAAGGTTCCGCACGCCGGCCTCGCGGGTATACGTTCGGATGATCGTGGTCAGCGCCGCGTCCTCGATGTCGAACTCACCCTTTTTCAGGCCGTGGTTCTTGATCTGCTTGGCGATCAGGTGCCGCCTGGCGATCTCTGCCTTCTCATCTTCGGTATAGCCGGCCAGCGGAATGATCTCCATCCGGTCCAGAAGCGGACCCGGCATGTTGTAGGAGTTCGCCGTGGTCAGGAACATGACGTTGCTGAGATCGTATTCGACCTCAAGGTAGTGGTCCACGAAGGTCGCGTTCTGCTCGGGGTCGAGCACCTCCAGCATGGCCGACGCGGGATCGCCACGGAAGTCCTGGCCCATCTTGTCGATCTCGTCGAGCAGGATCAGCGGGTTGGTGGTCTTGGCCTTCTTCAGCGCCTGAATGATCTTGCCGGGCATGGAGCCGATATAGGTCCGGCGGTGGCCGCGAATCTCCGATTCGTCGCGCACGCCGCCGAGGCTGATGCGGATGAACTCGCGCCCGGTGGCCTTGGCGACCGACTTGCCCAAAGAGGTCTTGCCCACGCCCGGAGGACCGACGAGGCACATGATCGGCCCCTTCAGCTTTTTCGAGCGTTGCTGCACGGCCAGATACTCGACGATCCGCTCCTTCACCTTCTCCAGGCTGTAGTGGTCGTCATCGAGCACCTTCTGGGCGCGGTTCAGGTCCTTCTTGACGCGGGACTTGGTGCCCCACGGGATCGACAGCATCCAGTCGAGGTAGTTGCGCACCACCGTGGCCTCGGCGGACATCGGGCTCATGTTCTTGAGCTTTTTCAGCTCGGCCTCGGCCTTTTCGCGCGCTTCCTTGGAGAATTTGGTGGCCGCGATGCGCTCTTCCAGCTCGGCCACCTCTCCGGCGCCGTCCTCTCCGTCGCCCAGTTCCTTCTGGATCGCCTTCATCTGCTCGTTGAGGTAGTATTCGCGCTGGGTGCGTTCCATCTGGCTCTTGACGCGGGTCTTGATCTTCTTTTCCACTTGCAGAACAGACACTTCGCCCTGCATCAAGCCATAGACCTTCTCAAGGCGGCCGGCGATCTCCAGCGTCTCCAGAAGGTCCTGCTTCTGCTCGACCTCCACGCCAAGGTGACCGGCCACGAGATCGGCCAGCTTGCCCGGATCGGAGGTCTCTCCGACCGACGCCAGCGCCTCTTCGGGGATGTTCTTCTTGACCTTGGCGTAGCGCTCGAATTCCTCTCCGACCGAACGGAGCAGGGCGGACACCGTGTCCTCATCGCCGAACGTCTCGGCCAGCTCATCGGCACGGGCTTCGAAGAACCGCGCGTTCTCGATGAATTCGCTGATCTTCACCCGCGCCCGGCCTTCGACCAGAACCTTTACCGTTCCGTCGGGAAGTTTCAGCAATTGCAACACGTTGGCAAGCACGCCGACGCGGTAGATCCCATCGGTGTCGGGGTCGTCCACGCCGGGGTCGATCTGGCTGGCAAGCAGGATCTGCTTGTCGTCGGCCATCACCTCTTCCAGCGCGCGCACGGATTTCTCGCGCCCCACGAAGAGCGGCACGATCATGTGCGGAAAGACGACGATGTCGCGCAGGGGCAGGACGGGGTAAGTATGCTCGGTCATCTGTTTTCCTTCTTGGCAAGGGCGCGGTCGGTCCCGTCATGCGGCAACGCGCTCGGCCCTCCGGCTTACGATGGGAATGTGGGGCTTCCGCGGGCGGACTGCAACTGCCGTCCGGACCGGCGCCGGAGACGGCGGTTTGCACGGATGGGCCGGGACTTCTGTACACGGCGGGACGTTTTCGGACGCGATCCGTACGCCGCGCGCCGGAATCCGGCCCGGTTTGACGCGGTCGCGCGGATCACAGGGGGGCGATGTCGCCCGCGTCGCGCTCGGCGTGGAACCCGGCCTCCCACGCGCCGAACCGGCCTTCGGCGATGGCGTCGCGCATCCCGGCCATGAGGTCCTGATAGTAGTGCAGGTTGTGCCAGGTCAGCAGCATTCCCGCGATCATCTCACCGGCGCGGTGGACGTGGTGGAGATAGGCGCGCGAATAGCCGCGGCAGGCCGGACAGGCGCAGGCGTCGTCCAGCGGGCGCGGGTCGTCGGCATGGCGCGCGTTCTTGAGGTTGACCTGCCCGCGCCGGGTCCAGGCCTGTCCGGTCCGCCCGGAACGCGAGGGCAGCACGCAGTCCATCATGTCGACGCCGCGCTTCACCGCGCCCACGATGTCGTCGGGCTTGCCCACTCCCATCAGATAGCGGGGGGCGTCCCTGGGCAGCAGGCCGGGCGCGTAGTCGAGCACGCCGAACATGGCTTCCTGCCCCTCTCCCACCGCCAGCCCGCCGATGGCGTAGCCGTGAAAACCGATGGCGGTGAGCGCGCGGGCCGATTCCTCACGCAAGTCCCGCGTCACGCCGCCCTGCATGATCCCGAAGAGCGCGTGGCCGGGGCGGTCGCCGAAGGCGTCGCGCGACCGCTCTGCCCAGCCCATGGACAGGCGCATGGAGGCGGCGACGGCCGCATCCGTGGCGGGCAGCGCGGGGCACTCGTCGAAGGCCATCACGATGTCGGAGCCCAGCAGCTTCTGGATCTGCATGGAGCGCTCCGGCGTCAGCTCATGGCGCGAACCGTCGATATGCGAGCGGAAGGTCACCCCGTCCTCGGTCAGCTTGCGCAGGTCGGCCAGGCTCATCACCTGGAAGCCGCCGGAATCGGTCAGGATCGGCCGGTCCCAGTTCATGAAACGGTGAAGCCCGCCCAGACGGGCGATCCGTTCCGCCCCCGGACGCAGCATCAGGTGGTAGGTGTTGCCCAGCAGGATGTCGGCCCCGGTGGCGCGGACGCTGCCCGGCAGCATCGCCTTGACGGTCGCCGCGGTGCCCACCGGCATGAAGGCGGGGGTGCGGATCTCACCGCGCGGCGTCCGCACGGCGCCGGTGCGGGCGGCGCCGTCGGTGGCATGGAGGCTGAAGGAAAATCCCATGCCGCCCCTGTGCCGCAAATCGCGCGCCAGTGCAAAGCCCGGCTCAGGCCCGGGCGGTGAACAGGTTGATCCGGGCCGGCACGCGGGTGCCGCCCATGCCGGTCATCGCGGCGAAGGCAGGCTCCAGGTCGCGCGCGACAGCCGAGCGCGCGGCCTCATCGGCGCCGTGGGCAGAGAGCACGCGGGACGCACCGCCGATCCGGGTGGAAAAGGCCGCGACCTCGGCCGGAGAGCCGGGCGGGGTCAGCGACAGGTCCAGCGGCGTGGCCGCAGCGTCGCGCCAGCCGGCCCGGGACAGCCAGTCCACCACCCGGCCGGCGTCGCGAAAGCGGAACGGGCCGGGCGCGTCCGGATCGTCCTGCACAGGTCCCAGCCTGGCCACGGCGGCGGCGCGGGGCACGGTGAACCACGGGTTCGCCTCGGCCGGGCCCCAGGCGGCGACGATCAGGCGGCCGTCCGGCGCCGCGGCGCGGTGCAGGTTGGCGAAGGCGGCGACGGTATCGGCAAAGAACATGACGCCGAAGCGGGACACGATCCGGTCGAACCGGTCGTCCCACGCTGCATGGATCTGCGCGTCGGCCTCCAGGAACCGCGTGTTCGGGACGGCGGCGGCGCGGGCCGTCGCCAGCATCGGTGCGGAAACATCGACGCCGGTCACCTGCCGCGCCCGCGCGGCCAGCGCGCGGGTCAGCGCGCCGCCGCCGCAGCCCACGTCCAGAACCGCGTGCGTGCCGGTCAGGTCGGCCTCTGCGACGATGGCCTCCGTCACCGGCGCGAAGCTGGTGTCGATCACAGAGCCGAGCGTGGCCCAGCGGGTGCCCACCTCACCGCTCCAGTAGGCGCGCTGTTCGTCGTTGTTCATCTGCTGGCGTCCCTTGAAAGCGAACCGGGGAGACGGCGCAGGATCCGCCTGCCCGTGGCGCCCCCGAGGTTGCGTGACGACCGCCCCGGAGACGGTCCACCGGGCAGCGAAAGCGTCTGCGGCCCTGCGCGCTCCGGCCCGCCGCCTGCGAAAACGCTCTCCATCGTCCCTGTGCCCTCTTGCGGATGGTCCGGCCCAGCATACAGGCCCGGCGCCCGTCCGCCAGCCTTGTGCGCGGGCCCGCGGCCCGGAAAACGGGCGAGCGGGACGGCGGATCTTCGCGCCCCGCGCGCAAAGCGCGCCGGCCGCCCTATCGGCGGAACTTCGCTGTTGACGGAATGAAACGAAGTCCGTAGCGTCCGCGCAATCAATGATAACTGGCCAGTCCGCCAGGGAGAAAGCATAGGGAAAAGGCCCCTCTTGAGGGGCCTTTTTCACGTCCGGCCGGTGCCGCGAATGAGACCTGACAGGGCGCGGGCTTCCTGATACATGGCCCCTCAATTCGAGCAACAACCGATGGACCCACAATGCCCGATCTCCTGAAGCCGATCTTTCTGGCAGCGCTGCTGGCCGGCGGCGGACCTGTCGCAGCCCAGGATGCAGAGACCCCGCCCGCCGCCCCGCAGGCGCAGGAGGCCGACACCCCCCAGGCCGACACCCCCGCCGCCGACGGCGCCGGCAGCCCGGAGGCGCCCGCCACGGGCGACCAGCCGCAGGTGGTCGAGCCGTCCGGCACCGACGGGCTGAACATGGGAGAGCCCGCCGACGCGCCCCAGGCCGGGCCGGGATCCTCCTACGCCGCCGGCACCTTCGGCGACTGGGAGCAGCGCTGCGTCCGCACCGCAGAGGGCACCGATCCCTGCCAGCTCTACCAGCTTCTCAAGGACGACAACGGCAACGCGGTGGCGGAGATGAGCGTCTTTCCCCTGCCCCAGGGGCGCGAGGCGGCGGCCGGATCGACCATCATCACACCGCTGGAGACATTGCTGACCCGCGCCGTCACGATCTCTGTCGATGGCGGCCAGTCGCGGCGCTATCCGTTCGACTTCTGCGCCCAGCAGGGATGTTTCGCCCGGGTGGGGTTCACGCAGGCCGAAGTGGACCAGTTCAAGCGCGGATCCGCCGCGACGATGGTCATCGTGCCCGCCGCCGCGCCGGACCAGCAGATCGAGCTGACGATCTCGCTGTCCGGCTTTACCGCCGGTTACGACGCCGTGGCGAAGGCCAATACGGCGGGCGAGTGACCCGCGCCCGGCGCTGAGGGGCGTTCCGGAGGCGCCGGGGCCGGGTCCCGGAACCCGGCCTTTCCGGGAGGCGGGTCCGGGCGGACGTCCGCACCCTGCGGACCGGCCCCCTGGATCCGGTCGCGCCCGGGAACGCCGGACGGAACGGCCGGCTGCCCCCGCGCGCGACGGCACCTCCGCAGGACCGGCACAGCGATCCGCGCGACGGCACCCCGCAGGACCGGTACAGCGTTCCGGTCAACGGCGCCCCGCGTGACGGCACCCCGCAGGACAGGTAAAGCGATCCGGTCAACGGCGCTCCGCGCGCGGCCGTGGCCCGGCGGGTTGCCCCCCGGCAGCGATCCCCGCGGCCGGGGCCGTCATCTCATACGGATGCCGCCGGCAGGGTCGCGAGGAACCCGGCGAGGGTCGCGATCTCATCGTCTGACAGGGTCTGGGCGATTTCGACCATGGCGGCGCGGTCGCCGATGCGGCGCTCGGCCTTGTCGTCGAGCAGCGACGCCTACAGCGATCCGGTCAACAGCGCCCCGCGCGCGGCCGTGGCCCGGCGGGCCGCCCCCTGCCGCGATCCCCGCGGCCGGGGCCGTCATCTCATTCGGATGCCGCCGGCAGGGTCGCGAGGAACCCGGCGAGGGTGGCGATCTCATCGTCTGACAGGGCCTGGGCGATTTCGACCATGGCGGCGCGGTCGCCGATGCGGCGCTCGGCCTTGTAGTCGAGCAGCGACGACTCGAGATAGGCGGCGTGCTGGTTTCTCAGCGGCGGGATCTGGTCGCCCCCGCGGTAGTCGGCCTTGTGGCAGACGTTGCAGCGATTGCTCTCGGCCAGCCGACGGCCGGCCTCCATGTCCACATCAGCGCCCGTCTCGGGCGCGGCGGGCGGATCGAGCGAGGCCACCCATGCGGCGGCCGCGCGCAGATCGTCGTTGGAGAACCCGTCCACCATGGCCGGCATGACGTCGCCCGCGCGGTTGCCCTCGCGGAACGCGACGAGTTGCAGAAGGGCGTATTTCTCGTCGATCCCGCCGAGGAGCGGCGTCTCCGGCGCGGCGGATTCGGCCGCGTGGCAGGCCACGCATTGCTCTTTCGTCTCCTCGAACCCCTGCGCCACCGCCGGCCCCGCCAGAATGGCGAGACCGGCGGCGATCCATCCCTCAGGAGCCATCGTAGCTCACGCGGTAGACGGCGCCGTTCCAGTCGTCGGAGACCAGCATGGAGCCGTCGGGCAGCCATTCCACGTCCACGGGCCGCCCGACATACTCATTGTCCTGGATGAAGCCGGTCAGGAACGGCTCGGTCCGCTCGATCCCCGTCTCACCGTCGAGATAGGCGACGGCGACTTCGGCCCCTTCCTTCCGGGTGCGGTTCCATGGGCCGTGCTTGGCGATGAAGATCTGGCCGCGGTACTGTTCGGGGAAGGCGTCGGCGGTGTAGAACCGCATCCCGAGCGGCGCCGTGTGCGGCCCGAGCAGGGCCACGGGATCCGTGAATTCGCTGCACTGACGGCCCCAGCCGAATTCAGGATCGGTGTAGAGCCCGTTGTGGCAGTAGGGAAATCCGAAATCCTGCCCCTCTTCGGTCAGGACGTTCAGCTCATCCTCCGGGATGTCCTCCGAGAGCCAGTCGCGCTGGTTGTCGGTGAACCACAGGTTGCCGGTCTCCGGGTTGAAGTCGAAGCCGACGGTGTTGCGCATACCCGTCAGGATCGGTTCGGCGCCGGACCCGTCGAGTCCCATGCGGCGGATCTCTCCGAACCCCTCCTCGCGCGCGCAGATGTTGCAGGGCGCGGAATTCGACACGTAGAGCTGTTCGTCCGGTCCCACGGCCAGGTACCGCCAGCCGTGGGGACGCGGCTCGCCCAGCTCGTCGTAGATCACCTTGAGCTCCGGCGGGCTGTCGAGGTTGTCCATGATGTTCTCGGCGACCGAGATCTGGGTGTGCTCGGCGATGTAGAGATCGCCGTCATGCAGCGCGAGCCCGTTGGGCCAGTCCAGATCCTCGTAGATCTTCCGCGGCTCGCCGCCGCCGGCCGGGATCACATAGACGTCGTTGCCCTGCCAGTTGCCGACGAAAACGGTCCCGTCGTCGGCGACCCGCAGGGTGCGCGCGTTGTCGATGCCGCTGGCATAGACCTCGACCGAGAAGCCTTCGGGCGCCTTGAGCATGTCGAGCGGCAGATCGGCCTCTGCCGTGGGCAGGGCGGGCGGCGTTTCGGGCGCCAGTTCCTGGGCGGCCGGGGTGTCGGGCCGTCCCTCCAGCGGGCTGCCCTTTTCGGGCTCGTCCTGCGCCAGGACCGGCGCGGAAGCGAGGGCGAGGATCGCGGCAAGTGCAGTCGTTGAACGTGTCATGTGAAATGTCCTCCCTGACCGGGACCACTCCAGCGCATCGGCGCGCGCGATGCAACTCAAACGAAAGCACTACGCGCCCCGCCTGCCTGTCGCGCGCGGAGGGGCCGGCCGTGCCGCATCGGCCGCGCCCGACCCGGCGCTTGTCCCGCGCGGGATCCCGGCGCAGGATCGGGGCGCGGTTCACACAGCGCAGGGAGACAGGATCATGGCCTATGCGGACATCAGCATCGCGTCGGTGCCGGACGAGAGGCGGGACGCCTACAGGGCCTTTTGCGAAAAGGCCGGCAGCTACATCCTGAGCCTTGGCGCCCTGGAGGTCGCGGATTACTGGGGCGACGACATTCCGGACGGAGAGGTCACGTCCCTTCCCATGGCGGTGAAAGCCGCGCCGGGGGAAACCGTCGTCGCCAGCCGGATCCTGTGGCCGGACAAGGCGACCCGGGACGCCGGCTGGGAAAAGATGATGTCCGGCGGGGGCGAGGGGATGGGCGACATGCCCTTCGACGGCCGGCGCATGATCTTCGGCGGGTTCACCGAGCTTGTCACCGTATCGGCCTGACGTTTGCCGCGCGGCTGTCGGACCCGGCCCCAGGCGCGTCAGTAGGGCCCGTCGTCCAGCACCCCGTCCGCGGACATCTGCGCATAGAGCAGCCCCTCGCGCAGGCCGCGGTCGGCCACCGACAGCCGGTCCGTCGGCCAGACCCGCAACAGCGCCTGCAGGATCGCGGAGCCCGACATGATCAGCGCGTGGCGGTCCCGGCCGATGCGCGGATCGTTGCGCCGGCCTTCGGGGCCGAGGCTGAGATAGTCCCGGATCACGGCGTCGATCTGGTCGGAGGTCATCCGAAGCCCGTCCACCCGGTTGCGGTCGTAGCGCTTGAGGCCCAGGTGGCTGGCGGCGACCGTGGTCACGGTGCCCGACGTGCCGATGATCTGGAACCCGTCGCGCGTCTGCTCCTTGGCATAGGGCGCGAAATTGACAAGGTTTTCCTCAAAGAACCAGCTCATCAGGGCGAACCGCGCGGCATCGTTGCGCACGTCGTCGAACTGCTCGCGCAGGGTGGCGACACCCAGCGGCACGGAGATCCAGTCCACCACCCGGGCGGCCGCAAACGGCGATCCGTCCGCTGGCTTGAAGCCCGCGTGCAGGCGCATGATCGCGCGCGGCCGGTCGTGGCGCGGCACCCGCGTGAGGTCGATCCACACCAGCTCGGTGGACCCGCCGCCGATGTCCACCACCAGCAGCTGCTCGGTCCGGGTCGAGACCAGCGGCGCGCAGGAGATCACCGCCAGCCGCGCCTCTTCCTCCGGGGCGATGACGTCCAGCCGCAGCCCCGTCTCGCGCACGACCTTGGCCAGGAACTGCGCGCCGTTGGAGGCCCTCCGGCACGCCTCTGTCGCGACCAGCCGCATATGGCTGACCCCGCGGCGGTCGATCTTGCCGCGGCAGATCTTGAGCGCGTGCACGGTCCGGTCCATGGAGGCGCGCGACAGCCGGCCCGTCGCCTCCAGCCCGTGGCCCAGCTGGACCGACTTCGAGAAGCTGTCCACCACGTGGAACTGGTTGCCCTTGGGCTGGGCAATCAGCATCCGGCACGAATTCGTGCCGAGGTCGAGCGCCGCGTAGAGCGAGGCCGGATCGACATGTGTGGTGCGCGGCGGCTCGACCGGCTTCGGGAACGCGCCCGCACCTTCGGGACGCCTGGGCGCCATGGGCCGCCCTCCAATCAGTTGCGGTTACGGTAGGGCCCGCACGCCCGTGTTGCAAGCCGTGACCGTGCCGTCGGGGGCCCGCGACCGTTTCACGATCATCATGAACCGAATTGCCGCAACCGATCGTGGCCGGCGGCGCGAAGATTGCCTACATAGGCGTCGCAGGGGCGCGGGAATGGGTCGAAATCGGGCATCGAACCCGGTGCGGACCCGCGTAGGAAGACACCGAGCCGAGAGGGTTCCATGGCCGAGATCACCATCGTCTACTGGCGCGACATCCCCGCGCAGGTCATCGCGGGCAAGGGACGAAGGGGCACCAAGGTGCCCCTGTCCGAACGGTTCGAGCAGGCGATCGACCGGGCCGCCATGGCCTCTGGCGCGCAGGGCACGGACGCCTACCTGGCCGACTGGCGCCGCGCGGCGCCGGTCACGGTCGAGGGCACGGATGCGGACGCGGCACGGGCCGCCGCGGCGCGGATCGAGGCCGAGTACGACACCGGGCGCCTCAGGGCACTCATCGACCGGGGCGGCCGCGACTGATGCGCTGCCCCGCAACGTCCACATCGCTGCCGGAGGCGCTCATGTCCATCCTTTCGTTCCGCCGTTCCCGCCCCGCCGTCCCTGCGGCCCACGCCGGGGCCGATCTGCTGGCCGGCCATTCGATCGAGGTCATGCCCCGCACCGCCGCCAGGGTCGAGGATTTCACCGCCCTCCTCGCCCCCGGCACCCGCGTCTACATCGCCCATATCGACGGCACCCCGATCGAGGAAATGGTCGCCACCGCCGCGCGGCTGGCCCGGGACGGCTTTCGGGTCATGCCGCATTTTCCGGCCCGCTCGATCCCCGACCGCGCCACGCTGGCCGACTGGATCGCGCGCTACCAGGGGGAGGCGGGCGTGACGCAGGGCCTGATCCTGGCGGGCGGCATCGCCCAGCCCAGCGGGGCGTTCGCCACCTCCATGGACCTGCTGGGAACCGGACTCTTCGATGCGGCGGGCTTCACCGATCTGCACGTCGCCGGCCACCCCGAGGGCAACCGCGACATCGACCCCGACGGTTCGGACAGGAACGTGTCGGACGCGCTGCGCTGGAAGCAGGACTTCTCGCGCCGCACCGACGCGCGGATGGCCATCGTCACGCAGTTCTGCTTCGAGGCCGGCCCCGCGCTGGCCTGGGCGCGGGGTCTGCGCGCCGCCGGGATCGACCTGCCGATCCACCTGGGCCTTGCCGGTCCGGCCAAGCTCCAGACGCTGCTGAAGTTCGCCATCGCCTGCGGGGTCGGTCCGTCGCTGAAGGTCCTGCAGAAGCGCGCGCTCGACGTCACCAAGCTGGTGCTGCCCTACACGCCCGACGAGATGCTGGCCGATCTGGCCCGCGCCCGGGCCGCCGATCCCGCGTTCCCCATCGACGGTCTGCACATCTTTCCGCTGGGCGGGATCGCCGCGGCGGCCGACTGGGCCCGGGAGCGCGCCACGCCGGAGCCGGGCCGCGCCAGCCGATGATCCGCGGACTGCTCTTCGATCTGGACGGCACGATGATCCTGTCCGATCCGCTGCATGTCGCGGTCTTTGCGGACCTTTTTGCCGAACGCGGACGGCGGATCGACGCCGAATTCTTCCGCGACCGCATCCAGGGGCGTCTCAACGCCGATATCTTCGCCGAGTTCTTCCCCGACGAGGACGGCACGGCCCTGGCCGACCTCAAGGAGGCGCGGTTCCGCGACCGGCTGGGGACCAGCGCCGCCCCGGTGCGTGGCCTTCCCGCCCTTCTGGACGAGGCGGCTGAGGCGGGCCTGGCCCTGGCCGTGGTCACCAACGCTCCGGCAAGGAACGCCGACGCCATGCTTTCGGCCATGGGGCTTGCCGACCGGTTCGATGCCGTGGTGATCGGCGACGCCCTGCCCCGCGGCAAGCCCGATCCCCTGCCCTACGTCACCGGTCTGGAGCGTCTCGGGCTGGCCCCCGAGGAGGCGCTGGCCTTCGAGGACAGCGTCTCCGGCGTCACGGCCGCGACCCGCGCGGGGATCGCCACCGTCGGGATCCGCAGTTCGCTCGACGACGCGGCACTGCGGGCGGCGGGTGCGGTCGCCAGCATTCACGACTATACCGATCCGGGATTCGCGCCCTGGCGCGCCCGTATCCAACAGGAGACAGCATGACCCGCACCGTTCTGGAATCGAAATCCAAATCCGTCACCATCGGCTTCGATGAGCCGTTCTGCGTGATCGGAGAGCGGATCAATCCCACGGGGCGCAAGAAGCTGGCCGCCGAGCTGGAGGCGGGCGATTTCTCGACCGTCGAGAAGGACGCGCTGGAGCAGGTCGCCTGCGGGGCCATGGTGCTCGACGTGAACGCGGGCGTGGTCTACAATTCCAACCCCAATCCGAACGAGACCGAGCCGCCGCTGATGCGCGCGGTGATCGAGCTGGTGCAGGGGCTGGTGGATGTGCCGCTGTGCATCGACAGCTCCGTTCCGGGCGCACTGGAGGCCGGTCTGGCCGCCGCCGAGGGCCGTCCGCTGGTCAACTCCGTCACCGGGGAAGAAGAGCGCATGGAGCTGGTCTTTCCGCTGATCAAGAAATACGGCGTGCCCGTGGTGGCGATCTCGAACGACGACACCGGGATCTCCGAGGATCCCGACGTGCGCTTCGCGGTGGCCAAGCGGATCGTGGAGCGCGCCGCCGATTTCGGCATTCCCGCGCATGACATCGTGGTGGATCCGCTGGTGATGCCCGTGGGGGCCATGGCCGGCGCGGGACGGCAGGTGTTCACGCTGGTGCGGCGCCTGCGCGAGGAATTGGGCGTGAACACCACCTGCGGCGCGTCGAACATCTCCTTCGGGCTGCCCCATCGCCACGGGATCAACGCAGCTTTCCTGCCCATGGCCATCGCTGCCGGCATGACGAGCGCGATCATGAACCCGGTCCGCCCCGTGGAGATGGAGGCGATCCGGGCGGCGAACTTTCTGATGAACCACGATCCGAACGGCGGCGCCTGGATCAGCTTTTCCCGGGTGCTGGATGCCGTCGAGGCAGGGGAAAGTTTTGCGGATGCCGCCCGCGTCGCGGAGGCGGCGGGCGGCGGGCGCGGCGGGCGCTCCGGCGGACGTCGACGCCGGGGGTAACCGGATGGTAAGCACTTTCATGGTGGGTTCGCGACATGCTTACCCCGATGACGATCGAAGCAAATCTGCGCCTGATGTTCTCCGCGAAAGCGGTGAGCCGCGGCGGCGTGGTGCGGCGCTCCGTTGTCTGGGCGGACGAGCAGATCGGGCGCGACCGTCTCATTCGCGAGGTGCAGGCACGCGGCTTTCACATGATCCGATGCGGCGGCCAGTATGTCGTCATCTGCAATCGGGGCTTCATCGAAGTGGTCTGTTGAGCACGATTTTTGTTCCGAAAATCGGGACAACGCAGATTTTTGGAACAAAAATCGGCTTTCTTTCGTGACCCTGGATCCCCTTGTCATCTTCACCCCTTCTGGCAAGCGCGCCCGCGTGCCCTCGGGCACCCGCGTTCTGGATGCGGCCCGGCGCATGGGGGTCGATCTCGACTCTGTCTGCGGCGGGCGTGGTATCTGCTCGAAATGTCAGGTCGCCCCGCAATTCGGCCAGCACTCGAAGCACGGCGTGACCGTCGCCGCCGATGCCCTGTCCGAATGGAACGCGGTCGAGGCGCGCTACCACGAAAAACGCGGTCTGAAGGCCGGGCGCCGGCTCGGGTGCCAGGCGGAGATCCGGGGCGACGTGGTCCTGGACGTGCCCCCCGAAAGCCAGGTGCACCGTCAGGTCGTCCGCAAGGACGCGGCGCAGCGCGACATTCGCATGGACCCCGCCACCCGCCTCTATTTCGTCGAGGTTCCTGAACCCGACATGCACGAACCCGCCGGCGATCTGCAGCGCCTGAACCGCGCGCTGCTGGATCAGTGGCAGGTCGGCCCGGTCGAGGCCACGTTGCCGCTGCTGCGCAAGCTTCAGCCGGCGCTCCGCCGCGGCGGGTTCCGCGTCACCGTCGCCATACACCACGCCCATCGCGGCCCGGCCCGGCTGATCGACATCTGGCCCGGCCTTTACGAAAGCGGGCTTTTCGGATTTGCCATCGACCTCGGCTCGACCACCATCGCGGCGCATCTGTGCGATCTCGACACCGGCGAGGTCCGCGCCTCCTCCGGGATCATGAACCCGCAGATCCGCTTCGGCGAGGATCTGATGAGCCGCGTTTCCTACGCCATGATGAACCCCGGCGGCGATGCCGAGATGACCGCCGCCGTGCGGGACGCGATGGACACGCTGGCGCGCGATACCGCCCGTGACGCGGGTATCGCGCCGGAGGCCTGCGTCGAGACCGTCGTCGTCTGCAACCCGGTGATGCATCACCTCCTGCTGGGGATCGACCCGGTGGAACTGGGTCAGGCGCCGTTCGCGCTGGCCACGTCGGAGGCCGTGGAGTGCGCCGCGTCCGAACTGGGGCTGACCAGCCTCAACCCGGCCGCGCGCGCCTATCTGTTGCCCTGCATCGCCGGCCATGTGGGCGCTGACGCGGCCGCCGTGGCATTGTCAGAGGCCCCCGGCGACCGCGACGAACTCACCCTGGTGGTGGACGTGGGCACGAATGCGGAGATCCTGCTGGGCGATCGCAACGGCGTCCTGGCCTGCTCTTCGCCCACCGGACCCGCCTTCGAGGGCGCGCAGATCTCCAGCGGCCAGCGCGCCGCCCCCGGCGCCATCGACGCGGTACGGATAGACCCCGAAACCCGCGCCCCGCGCTTCCGCGTCATCGGGTCTGACCTGTGGTCGGACGATCCGGCCTTCGACGCCGAGATCACCGGCATCTGCGGCTCCGGCATCATCGAGGCGGTGGCCGAGATGCGCATGGCCGGGATCGTCGACGCCTCCGGGCTCATCGGCTCGGCCGCCCAGGTGGGCACCGACCGGATCGAGGCCGAGGGCCGCACCCACGCCTATGTGCTCCATCGCGACGGCGACCGGGTCATCAGCGTGACCCAGGGCGATATCCGCGCCATCCAGCTGGCCAAATCCGCCCTCTATGCCGGGGCGCGCCTGCTCATGGACGAACGCGGCGTGGACCACGTGGACCGCGTGGTGCTGGCCGGCGCCTTCGGCGCGCATATCTCTCCCAGGCACGCGATGGTGCTGGGAATGATCCCCGACGTCGCGCTCGACCATGTGACCAGCGCGGGCAACGCCGCCGGAACCGGCGCACGGATCGCACTTCTGAACCGGTCCGCGCGCGCGGAGATCGAAGCGGCGGTCACCCGTATCCACAAGGTCGAAACCGCCATAGAGCCGCGCTTTCAGGAGCATTTCGTGGCCGCCAGCGCCCTGCCCCACGCCACCGATCCGTTTTCGCAGCTGCGCGCCATAGCGCCCCTGCCCGACGTGTCCTTCAACACCGGCGGCGACGGCGGCCGCCCCAGGCGCCGAAAGCGCGGCTGAAATCCTTGCGCCTGTCCCGCGGCTCCGGGTGCCCCCTGACAGGCAGCTTGCAGCGCCACGGGGCGGGTTTCGATGACGATGCAGACCCGTTTTTTCGCAGCGGCCCGGCCAGCCTTGCCTTTGCCGCTCAGGCTCTTTCGGCGCCCCTTGGGGTCCCGCACCCGACGGTAGGTGCCGCCGATATGTTCGCGGACCGGACCATCGTCGAAAACGCGGCGAGATCCGCCGAACGTATCACCCTTGTCCCGACCGCTCGCCCGATCGGCGCGCATTCTGCGCAGATGTTGCATCGGGCGAAGCCGATGGTTTCGACGACCGCGGCTATGCCTCTTGCGCGGCGAACGCGGATGACCGGCAGCCGACCGGTGACATCCATGCGATCGACGGGGTGCTGCGGCGCCGCCGGCCCGCGCGCGGGCCGGCCGGAGGGGCCGCGGCGCGCTGCGGCCCTTTCGCTTGACGACACATCCCGCCTGGGCGTAATCCGGATGCCGAGGCGGGTGTAGCTCAATGGCAGAGCGAGAGCTTCCCAAGCTCCAGACGAGGGTTCGATTCCCTTCACCCGCTCCAGAACTCGCCCGTGTTTCGCAGGATTTGTTCCGACAGGACGTCGCCGTCGCGGGGGGTTCGATGTCCCATCGTCCGACGCTGTCTTGGCTCTTTCGCGACATCCCGCCGGTTGCGCTGGAGCCGTGGTCCGGACCCCGCGGCGGAGACCCCGGGGCCGGTCCGACCCCATAGGCCGGCATGGCGCCCGGCGCGGCCGGAGCCGCAGGCAAGCCGCATCGCCACAGGGCATGTCCGGAGCGGGCCAGGATCTGATGGGTTCGACGCGTTCGCGCCGGCAAAGCATGGCCCGGCCGCGCCGCATCGGGTCTGTTGCGCCCTGTTATCCGGTGCGGGGACCGGCCGGACCGAGCCCCAGGACATCCATTCCCCAGAGCACCATGATCGCCAGTGCGATCCAAGGGCCGAACGCGATCCGGGTCGACGCGGACGCGCCTCGGGTGACGGCGAACACAAGAGCGGGAAGCGCCGCGCCCAGGACGGCGAAGGGCAATGCGGAAACACCGAGCCACGCGCCCCCCGCGGCAAGCAGCTTGGCATCGCCCAGCCCCAGCCCTTCGGTTCCGCGGCGGCGATGGTGGAACGCGCCCAGAACCGCGAAGGCCGCGTATCCCACCGCCGCCCCGGCGAGGGACGGGACCAGCAGGCCGTTTCCGGCAAGTCCCGAGGCCAGCACGCCGAGCGCGACCAACGGCACTGTCAGCAGGTCGGGAAGACGATGCGACCGGATGTCGATGACGGCGAGGGCCGCAAGGATCGGCGGCAGAACGATCGATCCGACGACGTGGAACGGGCTCATCGCGGCCGGACCCGCCGGATGGTTCCGGAAATATTTACCATTTGTTGAAACTTCCCGATCGAGGGTCCCGTAGCTTCAGACGCCGCCGTCCGGACTGTCCCGGACGGTCAAAGGCGTCAACAGGGAGATACAGTGATGAGCTTCTTCAATAAACCGTTGCGTACCGGAGGTGCCGCGCTGTTGCTGGCCTCTGTGGCGGTCGGGGCCATGGCCGCGTCGCACCGCGAGGCCCCCGCGATCACGGAGACGCCGAAGCTCGACGGCACCGATTTCTACATGTTCCGATCCTATGAGACCGGGCGCGCGGGCTACACGACCCTCATCGCCAACTACGGTCCCGTCCAGGCGCCCTATGGCGGGCCGAACTATTTCACCATGGATCCCGATGCGATCTACGAGATCCACATCGACAACGACGGCGACGCGATCGAGGACATCACCTTTCAATTCGACTTCGACAATAAACTGGCCATGGACGGCGCGGGGATCGCGCTGGAGATCGGCGACGAGACCGTCGCCATCCCGTTGCGGCAGGCCGGAGTCATCAAGGCCAACGACCGCAGCGCCCTGAACGAGACCGAAAGCTACACCCTGACCCGGATCGACGGCGACCGCCGCAGCGGCAGCCGCGCGTCGGTCAAGTCGGGCGACAGGGTCAACTTCGTCAAGCCGGCCGACTACATCGGCGACAAGACCTTTCCGAACTACGCCGGCTATGCGGAATCGTTCATCTACGACATCGAGATCCCCAAATGCGGCCGTCAGGGCCGTGTCTTCGTGGGCCAGCGCGCCGAAGCCTTCGCCGTCAACCTCGGCCCCATCTTCGACTTGGTGAACTTCGTGCCGCTGGAAGGCGCGATCGACCAGGACCGGGCGGCCAACGACGATCTGGTCGGCAAGGCCAATGTCACCTCTCTGGCGCTCGAAGTGCCGACGAAGTGCCTGACCAAAGGCGACAATCCGATCTTCGGCGCCTGGACAACATCGAGCCTTCCCCAGGCCCAGATCGAGGATCCGTCGCCCACCTACGACACGGACTCCGTCTTCGGCGGCGCCTGGGTACAGCAGTCGCGCCTGTCGGCACCGCTGGTCAACGAGCTTGTCATCGGCCTGCCGGACAAGAACCTGTTCAACGCGGCCGAGCCGATGCAGGACGCGGCCCTTGCCACCTACGTGACCAATCCGACCCTGCCCGCCCTGCTCGACATCCTCTTCGGCGACGCCTTTTCCGGCCAGTCCGACGTTCAGGCGAACGACGGCAACATCGCGCCCGTCAACCTGCCGCGGACCGACCTGGTGGCGGCGTTCCTGACGGGCCTGCCCGGTCTCAACCAGCCCAAGGGCGTCACCGCGTCCGAGATGCTGCGTCTGAACACGGCGATCCCGCCGACGCCGCGCGACAAGCAGTCGAACTTCGGCGTCGCGGGCGAAGACCTGGCCGGCTTCCCGAACGGCCGCCGGCCCGGCGACGACACCGTGGACATCGCGCTCCGGGTCGTCATGGGTGTGCTGTGCTATCCGCTGCCGCTGGGCGCGGAACTGGGCGTGGCCGGCGCCGTGGAGGACCAGCCCTCGGATCTGGTGAACCTCGGCTACTGCACGCCCGACCAGGCCCCCGTCGGCGACGAGCCGTTCACCGACGGCGCCCCGCTCGCCGCGACCGACCTGCAGGACGTGTTCCCCTATCTGAACACGCCCCTGCCCGGCGCCACCCGGTAACCCCAGCGCAAAGGAGACAACCCATGTCAAGCAAGACGCTCGTCCTTTCGCTCGGCCTCGGCCTGGTCACGGTCCTGGCGGGGTGCAACGACTCCGGCGGCGGCGGCGGGGTCCCGGCCAAGAAGGGCATCGCCACGCTCGGCGCCGATTTCGTCAAGGCGTTCAACCAGGCTCCGAACGCCGAACCGTTCGACGCCCAGGACATCAAGCTGACGCGGACGCCCAGGATCGAACCTTTCGATCCGTAGGGCCGTCGCGGCGCCAGGATCGGATCGGCGGCCCCAAGGCCGCCGGTCGCCTCAACGAACAGACCGGTCCCCCAGCCCAGCGGGCGGGTCGGGACGTTCGCCGACGTCCGGGCCGCGTCTGCGCCGCACCGCGACCACCGCGTTGGCACCGACGCCCCGGATCCGCCGCACCCGCGACACCATCCGGACCTCTGCATCGTCGACCTGAGCCGCCACGTCGATGTCCCACAGATCCGAGGTGAAGCCCGTTCCCACCGGCTGTACCACCCCGACCCTCTCCAGATCCGCCGGATCGATCCGGCCAGCGGAGGTGCGTATCCGCACCAGGCGCGCGGCCGCGATCGGGTTGTTCAGCAGCGCCGACAGCGCCGCCTCGCCCACGGTGTTGAGGTTCACCCGCTCCTCACCGGACAGCGCATCGACAAGGGGCCGCAACGCGGCGATGTCGCGCGCGGGAACCCCGGAGCCGGCCAGATCGCTCAGGCTGCGGATCGGTCCCCCCGTCACGATGCGGGCCGCGACGGCGGTTGCCGCGGCCTCGTCCAGACCGGCCGCCGCACCGATGCGCAGGAACGCGCGCGCATCCTCGATCCGCCGCTCCGACAGGCGGTTGATGTCGAATTTCGCGTTCGCGTCGCGGACCGCGACCCGGAACCGCCCGGTGTCCAGCGTCACCTCTTGCTGAAGCGCGGTGGCCCACGGCTCGTTCAGGTGATCCTCGCGGGCGGCATCGGTCATGTCGCGGCGCAGCGCCGTGCGGACAGAGGCTTCGGCACCCAGCGCCAGGGCCTCGGCCTGGGCCACGTTGGCGCCCAGGCGCCCGCGCGACAGCGCGCGGTCCTGGGCGTCCAGCATCACCACCAGGAGGCCCGCCGCAATGGCCAGAACGACCAGGACGTTGACCAGGATGACGCCGGCCTCGCCGTCCCGGCCCGTCACGGCCCGGCACCGGTCGAGAGCGGCTGGAAGAGCCGCGTCGCCACCTCTCCGGCGGCGGTCTCCACGGTCAGCTCGACCGCGGCCGCGACGGCGGCGCCGTCCTGCGGCGGCCAGTCGGAATGCCAGTCGCGCGCGCCGTCGAGCACCCGGAACTCCGCGCCGAGGACCTCTGGCAGCAGGATCTGCTCGACCCCCGGATCCCCCACGGTCCGCGCGAGCCTGCCGCTCTCGACCCGGTAGCCCAAGGGCCGCGCCCCGGGAAGGCGCAGGCCGGTCTGGTCCAGCCGCAGCCCGCCCGCATCGGTTTCGAGCAGGTCGCGGCGCAGCACCGCGAAAGCAAGGTCGAGCGCCGCGACCCGGTCGAGCGCCGCCTCCGCGCGACCGTTGGCACGCAACATCGCATCGAGCATGGTGAAGCCCGCGACGCCGATCAGCCCGAAGAGCGCGACCGCGACCAGCGTCTCTATCAGCGTGACGCCTGCCTCGGGGTCGCGCCGGCTCATACGCCGCTCGAACTCAGCAGCGTCAGGCCGCCGCTCTCGACCCCCAGCACGGCCAGCCCCCGCGCCGTCAGCCCGGAGGGCAGGATGCGGTACGGGCCGAGCACGCCGCGGAACCCCTCCTTGCGCAGCAGGCCCTTGCGGTCCTGCTGCCCGACCCGGCCCAGCGTGCGCGCCATCTCGACCCCGTCGAAGACGAGCCCCGTCACGACTCCGGCCGGAAGCCCCTGCGCCGCGAGCGCCTGGGCGAAGGGCGCGAACCGCAGCGGATCGGGCGCCGCGACCCAGGCGCCGTCGAACTCCGCCCGCCCCGCCAGATCGAGCGACGACCACTGCACCGACCCGAGCGGCTGCGCGCCCGCCGACCGCGCCGCCTGCACCAGTCCCGGCAGGTCCGGCCCCGCCGCCGGCAGGTAGATCGCCCGCGCCGATCCGCCCAGCGCCCGCGTCACGGCGGACGCGTCCGTGCCGGTGACCGGGGCGCGCAGGGACACGCCGACCTCCCGGGCGACCGCCACCGCGCCCTCGACCGCGCGCTGTCCGAAGGCGCCGGGCGGGACCACCATGGCGGTCTCTGCAATCCCGCGCGTCGCCGCGTAGCCGAATACCGCACGGGCGGAATGGCGCGGCGTGACCCCGTAGACGAACACCGGCCCCCCGGCGAGGCTGTCGTCGTTGCTCAGCGCCACGACCGGGATGCCGCGCGGGACGACCTCCGCGACGGCGCGCGCCTGCTCCGCGAACAGCGGACCGATCAGCATCCGCGCGCCGCCATCGACCGCGGCGCGCGCCGCGCGGACGGCCCCCGCCGCGTCGTCGCCACTGTCGAGGACCTCGATCTCCGATCCTGCCCCCACGGTGGTGCCGCCGAGGCTTGCCGCACCTCTCAGGATCTGGCCTAAGTCGGAGCGCGGCCCGGTCAGCGGCAGGAGCAGCGCCGCCCGGCCCCGCGTCCCCGGCGCGGGCATGGGCCGCGCGCCGCAGGCCGACAGGAAAGGAACCGCCGATGCGGCGGACAGACCGCGCAGGAGCGCCCGCCGCCCCATCCCGGGCCGGCCCGCGATGGGGCCGTCTGATGCTGTGGACGGGTGTTGCATGCCTGTGTCTCCTCACGCTCTCTGCGGCGCTGTTGTGGACGATGCCCGCGCAGACGCTATCACGGTTCGCCCCGCTCCCGCCACGCATCGTCGCCCTGGAGGGATCCGCCCGGGACGGACGCGCGCGGCTGGCCGGCGGCACCACGCTTTCGTGGTCGCTGGACCCGCTGCTGCTGCTTACGGCGCGGGTCGGGGGGACGTGGCGCCTCGGCGGTGCAGAGACGCGCGTTGCCGGAACGGCGGCGCTGCGGCCGGGGGGCATGACGCTGGGCGACGTGTCCGGGCGCTTCGGCCCCGACCTTGCAGCGTCGATCGTCGGCGCGCCCTGCGCATCGCGGGGCAGCGTCGATCTGCGGAAGCTCGTGCTCGACCGCGGCCGCGCCGTTGCGGACGGAGAGGTGGATGTCGATGGCGGGCCCTGCGTCATCGCGGGCCGCGAACGCGATCTTCCGGATACGCGGGTCGCGCTGACCGGCGCGGGCGACGCGATCCTGATCACCGCAACCGCGGCGTCCGGAACGGCGCTGGCCAGCGCCCGCATCACCCCCGGGCGCCGGCTGCTGCTGCGCATCGAGCCCGCAGGCGCGGCGCTTGCCGGCCTGCCGTCCTCTGCCCCGATCGAGGTCGACACCGCATTCTGAGCCGGGCCCGCTCATACGGCCAACTGGTTCAGGCCCATGATCGGCATCAGGATCGCCAGCACCAGCAGCATGACGATCCCGCCCATCACCAGCAGGACAGCCGGTTCCACCAGTCCGACGATGGTCGCCACCGTGGCGGCGATGCTGCGGTTCTGCTGGGTGGCCGCGCGGGTCAGGCTTTCGCCCAGCGTGCCGGAGGATTCGCCGCTTGCGACCATCGCGATCAGAAGCGGTGGAAAGACCTCGGCCTCCCGCAGGGACCGGGCCAGCGGCGCGCCTTCGCGGACCCGGATCGCGGCGCGCTCGGCCCGCGCGCGGACGTGAAGGTTGCCCACCGTCGCCGCCGCCGCGATGAGGGCGTCGTAGAGCGGCACGCGGCTGACCACCAGCGTGGCCAGGGTCGAGGCGTATTGCGCCGCGGCGATCTGGCGGACCACGCCGCCGATGCCCGGCGCGGCCGTCAGCGCCCGGTGCCATCCGCGCCGCCGCGCCGGCGACCTGAGCAGGGCGACGCCCGACGCCACCGCGACCGCCGCGCCCAGGGCCAGCGCCGGGCCGTATGTCCCGAGGCTCTCCGATCCGCCGATCAGGAGCCGCGTCAACATCGGCAATTCCGCGCCGCGCGCAGAGAAGACGCGCACGATGTCGGGCACCACGAAGGTCAGGAGCGCCACGATCACGCCGAGCGATACGATCGCCAGAAGCACCGGATAGAGCAGCGCCAACTGCACGGTCTGCCGGTTCTCGGCGCGTTTTTCCACATGGTCGGCAAGGTGGTCCATCACCTGCCCCAGCGTGCCGGATCCCTCTCCGGCGCGGACCGACGCGCGGTAGAACTGGTCGAACACGCCCGGATAGCCGTCGAGCGCGGACGCAAGGCTCTGCCCGTCCATCACCGCGGCCCGCAGATCCAGACAGAGCGAGACCAGCCGGGCCTGCCGGCTCTGGTCCGCGACGGTCCGAAGCGCGTCGTCGATCCTGACGCCCGACCCGATCAGCGTGGCGAGCTGGCGCGTCAGCAGCACCTGCGCGCGCGCCCCGATCCGCGTGCGCGCCGCGGGTCCGGCGGTCTGCCCCGGCGCCGTCGCCTCGACCGAGAGGGGCACCATCGCGCGGTCGCGCAGCTGTTTGCGCGCACCGGCCGCGTTCGCGGCCTCGACCACGCCCTTGGTGCTCTTTCCCCGCCGATCGACGGCGCGGTAGAGATAGGCGCCCATCGCCCTAGACCCCGGCCATGGCGGCACCGTCGTCGCGCACCGCGCGGGCGACTTCCTCGACGCTGGTACGCCCGTCCCGGAGCTTGTCGGCGGCGTCCTGCAGGATCCCGGGCCCCCTGGCCCGCGCGGTGCGGGTCAGCTCGGACTCGGCCGCGCCGTCATGGATGAGCCGCTCGATCCCGGCGTCCGTCTCGATCACCTCGTAGATCGGCAGGCGGCCCCGATAGCCCTGCCCGTGGCAGGCGTCGCAGCCCACCGCGCGGCGGATCCCGCTCCCGGCGGGCACCGCGCCGGACAGCAGCGCCGATTCGGCCTCGGTCACCGCATGGGGGGCCGCGCAGTCCGGGCAGAGACGGCGCACCAGCCTCTGGGCCACCAGCCCCCGCAGCATCGGGGCGAGCAGGAACCGCTCCACCCCCATGTCCACCAGCCGGGAGACGGCGCCGACGGCCGTGTTGGTGTGCAGCGTCGACAGCACGAGGTGCCCGGTCATGGCGCTTTCCACCGCGATCCGGGCGGTTTCGCCGTCGCGGATCTCACCCACCATGATGACGTCGGGATCCTGTCGCAGAATGGCGCGGAGGCCGCGCGCGAAGGTCAGGTCGGTGCGGGTGTCCACCTGCATCTGCCCGACCCCGTCCATGGCGTATTCGATCGGATCCTCGACCGTCATGATGTTGCGCGAGCGGTCGTTGAGCCGGTCGAGCGCGGCATAGAGCGACGTGGTCTTGCCCGATCCCGTCGGCCCGGTGACCAGCACCAGCCCGTCGGGCCGCGCGAGGATCCGCGCGAACGCCTCCAGATCGCGGGGCGCCATGCCCAGATGCGCCAGACCCAGGCGCGTCTGGCCCCGGTCCAGAAGGCGCAGCACCACCCGTTCGCCATATTGCGACGGGATCGTGGACAGGCGCACGTCCAGTTCGTACCCGCCGACCCGGAGCGACACGCGCCCGTCCTGCGGCAGGCGCTTTTCCGCGATGTCGAGCTTGCCCATCACCTTGAGCCGGCTGACCAGCAGCGGCGCCAGGCTGCGCTTGGGCTGGATCACCTCGCGCAGCACCCCGTCGACGCGGAACCGCACCACCAGCCGGCGCTCCTCCATCTCGATATGGATGTCCGACGCGCCCTCCTTGACCGCCTCCAGCAGCAGCGCGTTGATCAGGCGGACCACCGGCGCGCTGTCGTTCTGGTCCAGCAGATCGTCCACCGACGCGGCGCTTTCGGCCAGGGCGTGCAGGTCGTCGTCGACGGCGGCGGCGACCTCGGCGGCCTCGCTTGCGGAATCGCGGTAGAGGCGCGACAGGGCGTCCTCGAAGGCGGCGGGGTCGAGTTCGGCGAAGGGCAACAGCCGGCCCGCGGCGCGCTGGGCCTCGACGATCGCCTCGACCGAGGCGCCGCTTCGATAGAGGATCGTCGCCAGGTCGCCGCCGGGATCGATCAGAACGCCGGCCTCATGGGCGAAGTGGTAGCCCAGGCGCGGCAACCCGGTCATCGCGCGGTCTCCAGGTCGAGCCGGGCGGAAACGACGCCGGGCACGGGGCGCCGGCCGATCTCGATCGCCCGCAGGCGGAGGCCGCCGGTCGCTTCCATGTCCGCGATCCAGCCGATCACCGCGTCGAAGGACGCTTCGTCCACGAGTGCGGCCAGCCCGTCGCCGGCGGGCTCGATCCGCGTCAGGGCGACGCCCGCGGCTTCGGCGGACCGGGTCACCCGGGTGGCGATCGGTGCCTCCTGCACCGGGGCGGGGGCGGCGGCGGTGCCTTCGGGGTAGGTGTCGAGAGCGGCCAGCACGGTGCGCGCCGCGGCGATCCGGTCCGACAGCGCGCCGCGCTCGCGGGACAGCGGCTGCCACAGCAGCGTCCAGCCCAGCGCCGCGGCGACGGTGATCCCGCCGATCCCGAGCAGACCCCGCTCCCGCCCCGACAGCGACCCGATCATGGCGCGGCCCCGATCCGCAAGTCCGCACGCGCGGTCCCGTCACCGGCGGTCGCCGCACCGCTGGAAACGGCCAGGCCGCGTTCCGACAGGCGCCGCTCTATCCGTTGCAGATCTTCCAGGCTGGCCGCGGTGACGTCCATGACAAGATCCCCGGACGCGGCGTCCCAGCTCAGCCGTTGCACGTCCAGATCGGGCGCGTCGCCCAGAAGGGCGGCGGCACTCGCGCCCAGAAGCGGCAGGAAGGCGCTGCCGGAGGGCGCGGCCGGCGCCGGCGCCAGCCGCTCGACCAGCGCGGGCACTCCCATCCCCAGACTCGCGCCGGGCAAGCGTTCGGCCAGCCGGATCTCTACCTCGGCGCGATCCGCGGCCGCGATCCGGGCCAGTGCCGCGCGGTCCAGCGCGGCGATGCCGAGATGCAGGACCAGTCCCGCCACCACGGCCGCCGCCGCGATCCGGGCGACGGTCGGCCAGTCGCGCGCGTCGGCCGAGAGCGCGCCCTGCCGAAGGTCGAACGCAAGGTCGGCGGCATCCGGCGGCGGCGGGGCGTGGGAAAGGTCCTCTGCTTCCAACGGGTCGGGCAACGGCCCGGCAAGGCTGGTCAGGGCGGGCCGGCCGGCGATCCGCCACAGGATCGCCAGTTGGTCGCTGCGCGCCGCGAAGCCGGAGCCGTCCGACACGCGGACGACGACCCGCGGACCCTCACGCCACGCCGCCCAGGCGGTGCGTCCGTCCCGGGCCGGGGGCGCGGGAACGGCCATCGTCTCGACCAGCACCGGCGCGGCCGGACGATCCGGCATCGCATCGTGCCGCACCACGGCGGCCAGCGCCTCCGGCGGCCGGATCCCGGGGTGCAACGCGCAATGCAGGGAGGCGGGCGGTTCGGAGAGCCGGTCCTCGATCGCGAAGGGCGCCGCCTGGATCCGCCGGCGCCGGCCCCTGACGGGAAGATCGAAACGGATCAGCCCGACCCGTTCGGCGGCGATCACCACGGCGCCGGGCCGTGCGGCCACCAACCGGTCGCGCAGGGACGCGAAGGCGGGCCCGCCGTCCTTTGCGGAACCGTCGGGCGCCGCCGGGTCAGATTTCTGATCGGTCATGAAATAAGCCCTTTGTGTCCGGGCCCGGTCCGTCTATACCATCCCTACTGTCGATGCGCCGTCTTTGTCCAGCAAGCGAAGATACGTTGAAGCAGGAGCAAGAGTTTCATGAAACGTCCAGAGTTCCAGACGGTGGCGCCCCGCGGCAGCCGGCGCGACCCGGAGGCCGGCGTGACCCTCATCGAGATGATGGTCGTCCTGGTCATCATCGCCGTCGTCGCGGCGATGATCGTGCCCAATGTGATCGACCGCCCCGACGCGGCGCGCGTCACCGTGGCCGAGACGGACATCCGCGCGATTTCGAGCGCGCTGGAGCTCTACCGCCTCGACAACCGCACCTATCCGACCACCGCGCAGGGCCTCTCGGCCCTGGTCGAGCGTCCCGTGTCGGCGCCGGTTCCCCAGAACTGGGCCGCGGGCGGATACCTGAACGAGGTGCCGCGCGACCCGTGGGACACGCCCTATGTCTATGCCTCGCCGGGCCGCGACGCGCCCTTCGATCTGACCAGCCTCGGCGCGGACGGCGCGCCGGGCGGAGAGGGCACCGCCGCGGACCTGGGCAACGCCGCGCGCGACACGGCATCGAACTGAGGCGCGGACATGGGCGACCGCGACGCCGAACTGGGCGTGACCTTGCTGGAGATCCTCATCGTGCTGGTCATCATCGGGACGATGGCGGGTCTGACCTCTCTGGCCGTGGGCGGGCGGGGGTCGGCCTCTGCCCTGACCCGGGTTGCCGACCTGATGGCCTCGCGGCTCACCCTTGTGGCCGAGCGCGCCGCGCTCACCGGAGAGGACGCCGCCATCGCCTGGGCGCCGGAGGGCTACCGCTTCCTGCAATTCCGCGACGGTGCCTGGCAGCCGCACGACCTGCCGGGCATGGGCAGGGTCGAACGGCTGGGCGAGATGCGCCTTGCCGGCACCGACACCGGCGCGAGCGCCCTGATCGCCGCCGATCTCGCCCCGTCCGGCGCACGCCCGCTGCGCTGGGTGCTTGCCGACGGGGCGACCCGGATCGCGGTGGTCTTCGACGGGCTGGCCGCGCGCACGGAACCGCAGCGATGAGGAGCGACGCGGGTTTCACGCTGATCGAGGCGCTGGTCGCCATGGCCGTGCTTGCCGTCGGCGCCATCGCCCTTCTGGGCGCGGTCGAGCGACACGTGCGCCTGGCCGACGGGCTGATCGACCGCACCGCGGCGCGCTGGGCCGCCGAGAACCGGCTTTCGGAGCTGTCGCTGGGGCTGGCCCCCGACGCGGGGCGCAGTTCCATGCTGGGGCGCGCGTGGCGGGTGGTGGACGAAAGCCGCGCCACCGCCGATCCCGACCTGCTGCGGATCGACGTGTCGGTCTATGGCCCGGATGACCGGTCGAACGCCGACCCCGTGGCGCGGCTGACCGGGTTTCTCGATATCGGCGGCGCCCGACCCGGGGCCGGGCGATGACCCTCCGCGTCACGGCCGTCCGTGCCGCGGCCGTGGTCGCGGTCACGCTGTGGATCGCGGGACCGCTCGCCACGGCGCTGTGGCACTGGTCGGGCGACACCGCGATCCCGGCGCGTCCCCTCGCCGAGCGCCGCCCGGAAACAGCGCCGCCGCAGCCCGACCTGGAGCCGATCGCCGTCCTGGCCCCCTTCGGCCGTCCGGCGCCGACGCCGGAGGCACCGCAGGCCAGCGTCCCCACCAGCCGCGACCTGATGCTGCGCGGGGTGGCGATCTCTTCCGACCCGGCGCTGTCGGCGGCGTTCATCGCCCGTGACGGCCGCACCGAACGCTACGCCGCCGGAGACGCGATCGAGCCCGACGTGACGCTGACCGCCATCGAGCCGGGTCTGGTCCGGCTGGACGTGAACGGGACCGAGGAGCTGCTTGCCTTTCCGACCACGGTGTTGCCGTCGGGCGACGAACCGGCGCCGGCGGAAGCGGCGCAATCCCCCCTCGACCGGCTGAAGGCGGCCATCGTCGCCGCCGTGCCGCGCCCGGAAACACCCGCCAGGGCCCCCGAAACCACCCTCGACTACGTGGAATTGTGGCGCGACCGCATCAGACGCAATCCGGGAGAGTTTCTCGATTCGATAGGTTTGGTGGCGGGCGACGAAGGCTATACGGTCGCGGAAACCCACGACAGCGCCTTTGGGCTGGTGGGATTGAAGGCAGGCGATGTCGTCCGGAGGGTCAACGGCCAGCAGGTCGGGGACATAGAAGAAGACCGCAGGTTCTACGATGACATTGCGGCATCCGGACTGGCCAGGGTGGAAATCGAGCGGGGGGGCGAGACGATGACGATGTCGTTTCCGCTCCAATGAGGAAGGCGGCTGCGATGCGGCGCTTCGACAGGACGGCGGGCATAAGGCTCGGGCTTCTCGCTCTCTGGGCGCTGTGGGCAAGTGTGGCCGGGGCCCAGACCCCGACCGCCAGCGGCAGCTACGTGCTCAATCTGCGCGACACCGACATCGCCGTGCTGGCCGAGCAGGTCAGCGCGATCACCGGCCGCACGCTGATCCTGGACCCGGGGCTGAGCGGCGACGTCACCGTGATCTCGGCCGAGGAGCTGGACGAGGACGGCGTCTGGGCGCTGTTCCAGTCGATCCTGCGGTCCCGCGGCTTCGTGGCCGTGCCCAGCGGCGCGATCTGGGAGGTCGTGCCGGAGGGCGACGCCCGGACCATCGGCGCCAGCGACGCGCGGCCCGACATCGGCAGCCAGGATTTCGTGACGCGGCTCCTGCGGCTCGACCGTCTGCCCTCTGCCGAGGCGGTGCGCGTGCTGGGACCGCTGGTGGCGGAGGCCGGGTATATCGAGGCCATCGCCGATCCGAACGCCATCGTCGTCACCGATACCCGCGCCAACGTCGACCGCCTGTTCGAGATCGCGCGCACCTTCGACAGCGACGCCGACTCCCGCACGGAGGTCATCCGCTTCGCCTTTTCCAGCGCCCAGGTCGTGGGTGCCGCCATCGTGGAGGTCCTGGGCGACATCGGCACGGCGCGGATCTCGGTCGATCCGCAGAGCAACACGCTGCTGGTGCGCGGCTCGGCGGCCGACGTGGCGCAGATCCGCGACCTGGCCGCGCAGATGGACGTGGCGCCGCGCGCGAACCCGCGCGAGGCGGTGAGCACGTCGATCTTCCGGCTGAACTACGGCGATGCCGAGACCGTCGCCCGGATCGTGCAGGAGACCCTGCGCGGCGGCGCCGACCTGACCAACGCGGTCGCGCAGTCGGTCGGCGAGGAGGGCGCCGAGCCGATCCTGCAGATCGATCCCGCAGAGGCGGTCGAGATCGCCGTGACCGCCTCGACCGAGACCAACGCCGTGGTGGTGCGCGGCACCGCCCGGCAGATCGAGGAGGTCGGCAGCCTGATCCGCGCGCTCGACGTGCAGCGCCCGCAGGTGATGATCGAGGCGGCGATCGTCGAGGTCTCGGGCGACGTGGCCGACCGGCTCGGCGTTCAGCTGGGGCTCGGCGGCGGTATGCCGAGCGGCGGGCTGGCCGCGACATCCTTCGGCAATGGCGGAACGTCGCTGCAATCCATCCTGGTGGCGCTGGGCGCGACCGGGGGATCCGCGCTTTCTACCGGATTGTCCGTCGCGGCCGGCGGCGACGACTTCGGGATGCTGGTGCAGGCGCTGGCGCGATCGTCCAAAGCCAACCTGCTTTCGACACCGTCGATCACCACGCTGGACAACCGCCCCGCCACCATCGTCGTCGGCCAGAACGTGCCGTTCCGGACCGGCAGCTTCGCAACGGACGGCAACACGGTCGCCCCGTTCACCACCATCGAACGGCGCGACGTGGGCATCACCATGGAGGTCCTGCCCCGCGTCACCGCCGGCGGGATCGTGCGGCTGGAAATCGCGCAGGAGGTCTCGTCCCTGGTCAATACCAGCCTTGCCGGCGCCGCCGATCTCATCACCAACCGCAGGGTCATCACCACCACGGTGGAGGCGATGAACGGCGGGACCATCGTCCTTGGCGGGCTGATCACCGACGACCGGCAGAACACCGAGAGCAAGGTCCCCGGGCTTGGCGATCTGCCGGTGGTCGGCAATCTGTTCCGCGCCCGCAGCCGCGACGTGACGCGGCGCACGCTTTTCGTGTTCATGCGTCCGCGGGTGCTGCTCGACCAGCGCCAGATCCAGGGCGTCGCGCAGGGCCGTCTGGACCGGCTGAACGCCGCCCAGGTCGACCGCCCGCCGCCCGCCCGGCTCGGCACCAAGACGCCCGAGATCCGCCGCCTTCCGCTTGAGATCAACGGGCTCTACTGAGGCGCCGGGATCGGGTGAACGGCGCTTCCCGCAGGGTCGCCGCGCTCGTCCCTCCGGCATGAGTCGTTTCGCGGCCGGGCCTGCGGGGCGCGTGCCAGCCGCGCGGGAGGACCGAGAGGCTGGAGCGGACCTTGCGGGGCATTCGGTACGCCGCGGCAGGTTGAGTGATCGCGGAGCAAACCACCACACGGGAGTCGGTGTCCCGGAAATCGAGGCCGGCGGCACCGGAAGCGCCACGCAGCCGGCAGACGCGTTTTCTCTGCGTGCGGATGGTTGTCCGTGTGGACCGAACCGCATGGCGACCAAGGATGTGCCGTTCGCCCGCTCCGACATTCCGCGCGTCTTGCCCTTTCGATCCGCGCGCTCGCTGCTAGCATGTCGCCATGCAGCCGACCGACAGACTCGCCACCCATGACGTGACCAACCGGCCCGCCGGGTCCCGCGACCCGGACCCCTGGGCGGCGGATCCCACGCTGCGCGGCCATGTGGCCGCCCGCGGCGGGGACGGCGCCCACCTGGCGGGGTTCGGCGCGGCGCTCACTGGGGCCGACGCGACCGCCCTTGGCCAGGAGGCGCGCCGCCAGAAGCCGGAGGCGCGGATATTCGACCGCGACGGCCGGCGGCTGGACGAGGTCCGCTTTCACCCCGCCTACCACGCGCTCCTGGGGATCGGCCTGTCGCACGGCTACGCCGCCCATCCCTGGGGGGGCGTCCTGGGCGGCCATGTCACCCATGCGGCGATGGTGCACATGATGTCGGGCATAGAGCCGGCCGTCTGCTGCCCGATGACCATGACCTATGCCGGGGTCCCCGCGCTGGCCGGCAGCGGGTATGGCGACTGGGCCGCCAAGCTTGCCACCGCCGCATACGATCCCGCCGTGGCCCCGCTGTCGGCCAAGCGCGCCGCCACGCTGGGCATGGCGATGACGGAGAAGCAGGGCGGATCCGACGTTCGCGCCAACACCACCCGCGCGGCGCCGGAGGGCGATCTCTGGCGCCTCACCGGGCACAAGTGGTTCTGCTCCGCGCCGATGTCGGACGGGTTCCTGACCCTGGCGCAGACCGGCGACGGGCTGACCTGCTTTCTGGTCCCGCGCTGGCTGGAGGACGGCACGCGCAACGCCATCCACCTGATGCGCCTCAAGGACAAGCTGGGCAACCACGCGAACGCCTCGGCCGAGATCGAGTATCACGGCGCCCTGGCCAGCCTGGTCGGCACCCCCGGCAACGGCGTCCGCGCCATCCTGACCATGGTGCACCACACCCGGCTGGACACCGCCATCGCGCCCGCGGGTCTGATGCGCGCGGCCCTGGCCGAGGCCGTGTGGTGGTGTGAGCACCGCACCGCGTTCCAGAAGAAACTCATCGACCAGCCGCTGATGCGGGCGGTCCTGGCGGACCTGACGCTCGACTGGGAGGGGGCGCTGGCGCTGGGGCTGCGGGTGGCGCAGGCCTTCGACGCCCCCGATGGCGCGCCCTTCGCGCGGATCGGGGTGGCGCTGGCGAAGTTCCTGGCCAACAAGCGCTGCCCGGCGGTGATCGCCGAGGCGATGGAGGTCATGGGCGGCATGGGCTATGTCGAGGATACGCCCCTGCCCATGCTCTACCGGGAGGCGCCGCTCAACGGGATCTGGGAAGGGTCGGGCAACGTCATCTGCCTGGACATCCTGCGCACCCTGGCCCGCGATGCCGATGCCGCCGCGGCGCTGGGGGCCGAGCTCGACCGTGCGACGGGCACCGACCGCCGCTACGACACCGCCCTGGCCCTGATGCGCGCGCGGTGGCCCGGCCCTGTGCCCCAGCAGGAGGCGCGGGCCTTCGCCGAGACGGCCGGCCAGCTTCTGACCGCCGCGGCCCTGATCGACACCGCGCCCGCCGCCGTGGCCGAAGGCTACGTCGCCGCCCGGATCGCCGGGGCGCCGCGCATCCACGGCGCGGCGGCGGGCATCGACACCGCCGCGCTGATCGGACGGATCCACACTGTCTGAGGCGCGTTGCCTTGTCGTCGCGCGCGCAATGCCCAGATTGGGAACCAGCGAACCACAAGGAGAACGAACGATGTCGCTCAAGAACATGGCGGTGAAGATGGCGCTGGCGATGGCCGCGGCGAAGGGCGTCCAGGCGTTCCAGAAGGCCGGCGGACTCCAGGGCGTCAAGGACAAGCTGGCGCAGAGCCAGCAGGGCGGCGGGGCACGCGGCACCGGAGGCGGGACCGGCGGAGGGATCGGCGGGCTGCTGAGCCAGCTTGGCATCCAGGACAGCGGATCGGGCGGGTCCTCCGGGCTTGGCGGGCTTCTGGGCGGTCTGGCCGGCGCGTCCGGCGGCGCTGCGGCAGGCACCCGGATGAAGGGGCTGCTGGACACGACGCGCGAAACCCCCGAGGGCAGCGCGGAGGAAGAGCAGGTGTCGGGACTGATGATCCGCGCGATGATCCAGGCCGCGCGCGCCGATGGAGAGATCGACGAACAGGAGCGCAAGGCGATCCTGGAGGTGACCAACGACGCCGACGCCGAGGAGACCGCGTTCATCCAGCGGCAGATGACAGAGCCGGTGAACCCAGAGGCACTGGCCGAAGACACGCCGAAAGGCCATGAGGTAGAGGTCTACACCGCCTCCGTCGTCGCCATCGAACCCGACAACCGGGCCGAGGCGGAGCATCTCGACCGGCTCGCCCGCGCGCTGGGCCTGCGCCAGGAGGTGGTGAACGAGATCCACGCTGCCCAGGGCAAGCCGCCGCTCTACACGGTGTGAGGGCGGCGACGGGCTATCTGGTCTATGACGTGTTCACGGACCGGGCCTTCGGGGGCAATCCGCTTGCCATCGTCCCCGATGCGTCCGGGCTGGATCCCGCGACGATGGCCGACATCGCGCGGGAGTTCGGCTATTCGGAAACGATCTATCTGCTGCCGCCGCGCGCGGGCGGCACGCGGGCGGCACGGATCTTCACCCCCACGCAGGAGATCCCGTTTGCCGGCCACCCGCTGATCGGCGCCGCGGTGGCGCTGGCCGATGACGGCGGGCCCGCGCGGATGCTCATCGAGACCGGGGCGGGACCGGTCCCGTGCCTTGCGCGCGACGGGCGCGGCGCGCTGGTGCGCAGCGTCCGGCTGGAGCGTCTGGGCACGCCGGACCCCGCCTTGGTCGCCGACTGCCTGGGGCTTTCCGCGGTCAATCTGCTCACCCGGCACCATGCACCGGTGATCGCCTCGGCCGGCCTGCCCTTCTGTCTGGTGGAACTCCACGATCCCGCGGCCCTTGCCGGGATCAGCCCCCGAATCGAAGCATTCCGCCGCGCGCAGGCGGCCAGTCCCCTGCCCTTCGACTTCGCCGTCTACGCCTATGCGTACGACCGTTCCATGGGCGGGGACCGGATCCGCGCCCGGATGTTCGCGCCGCTCGACAATATACCGGAGGATCCCGCGACCGGCAGCGCCGCCGCCGCCCTGGGGCTGTTGCTGGCAGATCTTGCCCAGGGGCCGGTGGAGGTGACCATCGACCAGGGGGTCGAGATGGGGCGGCCGTCGGTCATCTCCGTATCGGCGGAGGCCGGCAGCGTCGCGGTTTCCGGCCATGCCGTGCGGGTCATGGAAGGCCGGCTCTTTCCCTGAAGACACGGCGGGGACCGACGGCGCGCATCGCCTGAAATGATGGCCCCGGCAGGATTGCAAAATGGTAAGCGCGAGGCCGGCGCGCGAATCGCAACCGCTAAAGCCTTTCGGTTTTAACCTGCAACATATCCGGCAGCCTTGAAGTAGTTCCAGCACTCTGCTGGGTCGTAGAGATCGCAGATTGCGCCGATGGCTTGAAAGACCTCGGTGAAGGTTCTGGCCCCGATTTTTCGAAGGTGGGCTTTCAGCTTTGAGCAAGCCTGCTCTATGGGGTTCAGGTCGGGTGAGTATGGCGGCAGGTAGAGGAACCAGCAGCCGTGGTCTCGCAAGGCCTGCGCGGCCTCCTTATTCCGATGCGTGGCCAAGTTGTCGAGGATGACGACGGTGCCGCGTACGATCTCTGGAACGAGCACCTCGCGGATGTAGGCGGCAAAGGCGGGGCCGTCCATCGCGCCCTTGATGACCCACGGCGCGATCAACGCATCTTGTGTCAGCCCTGCAATCAATGTCTGCGTGCCCCAACTTCCGAAAGGCGCCTCCATCGTCAGTCGTTGACCGCGTTTGGCCCTGCCGCGCAGGCGCGTGAGGTTCGTCTTCACTGCTGTTTCATCAATGAAGACAACGCGATCCGGCAAGGCCGCAATGGCAGGCAGACGGTGTTTGAACCACTCGGCCCGTTGCTGCCTTACCTTGGCACGGCGGCGCTCGGTCGCGACCAGTGACTTTTTTTGTACGTGAACCCGAGCCGGGACAGCAGGTTGGCGATGGAAGAGTGGTGCACCCGCACGCCTTCTGCCTCAGCCAGCGCATCGCGCAACTCGAACAGCGGGATGTCGGGGTCCTGTGCGATCAACTCCTCAAGGAAAGCCTGATGCGGTGCCAGCTTCCCCTTGCCGTGCGGCGGTCCCTGGGGGGSCGGTTCCGCATGGCCCTTGGTTCTCACCTGGCGCGCCCACCGCGCGCCCGTCGCTGGCGACAATTTCAGACGCAACGCCGCCGCGCGCCCGCTTGACCCTTCTTCAATGTACTTC
>NZ_JQEY01000014.1 GCF_000743715.1 Palleronia rufa | reverse complement strand
GAACAGCTACGKAAGGCCCGCAAGCCACGTGTGCTGACGCCAACGACACTGCATAAACGGTTGGCTGGGAAATGGTTCCTGTGTTCCTCGACAAACCTAAATCTCATTGCTTTAGGCCCGCGAAGAACTGGGTGGCCTTTTTTAGGATTTCCCTCTCCTCCCTGAGAAGCCGGATCTCACGTCGAAGCCGCTCATTCTCTTTGGCGAGGTCCAAATCCTCTTGTGAAACCACGTTCGTGTCTCGATGCGCTGTGATCCATTTGTTCAGCGTCGACATTCCAACGCCCAGATCATCAGCCACCTGCTTGCGCGTCAGCCCGCTGGTCAGCGCAATACGCACCGCATCCTGGCGGAATTCGTCCGTCCGTTTCAATCCCATAGTTCGTCTCCTTTGTTGCAGTAAATGCTATCAAAGGAGCGGCATCAAACCGCGACAGGTCCAGCCTGTTTCCGTGTCCCATGGAACACCTCCCGGTTCCCCAGTTGCTGCTCTCCACTTTTTCGGGGCAAGTCCACCAAGCCTCTATGGTTATGCCTGAGTGTCCGGTCGAAAAGGGGGCCAGTTCACTCGAACGGGGCGGGGCCGAGATATTCCGGGGCTGAATGCAGGCGACGGGTGTCGTATGCGGCGATGAAGCAGGGCACCCCCTCAGCCACATCGTCGAAGGTTTCATAGTCCATCGGAGAGGGATCCTCCACCTTCAGTGTCCTCCTGAAGCTCCCGGCCTGCGGGTGGAGTGCCGCGCCGACTCGTGGACCCGACGAAGCCATGCCTCGCAAGGCAGGCTCGATGCATCTCCGAAGCGTATCGCGACCCGCGGTCCGAGTGAAACGCGCAACCCGGCAAAGGCCTGCGCAGCGCGATCGCCTGACGAAGCGCCGCCACGGCGAGGCGCGCATCGATGCCGCGGCCGATCGCGCACCCCACCACGCGACGAGACCGGGCATCGAGGATCAGCGCGGCGCAGGCGAAGCCACCGGCGATCGCGATGTGGGTCGGGTTGGCCACCCGAACCCGATCCGGACCATCGACCCTTTCGACGCCAAGATCGGTCCATCGCGATCGCTGTCGGTCGTGCGGACGAACGCCTTCGCCGTCGCGGGTTCGGATCGTGCGCCTTCATCAGCCGTCGCCCCATCTCTGCGGTCACGATGAGCCCGCGGTGACGGCGTTCGGCATCGACGCGGCGGCATGGCCTTCGACCCCGTCGGCGATGGCACGGATTTCCGCGACGATCGCCTCATCAGCGTGCCTGCCGTCCGGCGCGGCGCGGGAGCTGGATCGCGCGATGCCCATCGGCGCGCGCCCCCTCCGGATGGAAAGGCCGACGGGCCGGTTGTCATGGATGCAGGCGCGTTTTCTGCAATGGTCCGGAGCGTGCAGCCGCCTTTTATAAATCTCAAGCACCTGCCGTCCGACGCGGCGCGCGAGGGCCGCGATGCGCGCCTCACGATCCGCGAGCAACCGGGCCGCAGCCGCGTCTTCATTCGATACACCGGCCTCCGCCTTCCCGATCCGGATCGGGTTTCTCGACAGCTCGTGGCGACGGCCGAGAGCATGCAGGGTGTCGCCGGGATGATATTCGGCAACCTGGCGCTTGATCCCGGTGCGACGATTGCGACGGCATTTCGGCACGGGTTGTGCGCCTCTGAAAGCCCGCTCCCGGTCAACCCAACGCGCTCAATTGGTCCACCCCGCGGGGCGCACTCCACCCGCAGCCCCAACCGTCGGACCCTTTGATACCATGACGCAAGAGGGCTGCCGTCGGATGATCGAAGCGACATGTCCCGAAAAAGGCCAGCGCGCGACCCAATCGCTTGTCGGAGCCGCACGGTCAACGCCGCAGGCCCAGGACGATCCCCGATGGCGGTCTAGAGCTCGATCTCATCGTCCATGGGCTGATCCACCGGGCGGCTGTCCTTGCGGCGGATGATGATGTCGCCGTTGGGCAGCACTTCGGGCGGCTGGTAGGCGCCCAGATCCTCAAGGTCCAGCCCTTCGAAGTTCCACTCCTTCAGCGCATCGGCCAGGTCGCGCATCTCGGGCTCGACCTCACCCATCAGCCCGCGCAGCAGACGCCGCGCCCCCTCCGACAGCATATCGACGCCTTCGGTGATGTCGCTGGCATCGCCCTGGGACGGAGAGGGTTCGGGATCCTGTGCGATGGCCGGTGTCACCAGCAGAAGGACGAGAGTTGCGGGTTTCAGTATTGCATACATGGAACGGGAACGCGCCGGAGCCGCCGCTGGTTCTCATGTCACGGCGAAATGATCGGACGCGGCCCGTTTGGTCCGGTGGACATCCGGCGGGTCGCGCGCCGCCGGGTCGTCCTGCGGATCGCGCGCGGGTAGGACCGTCTTGGGGTGTCGCGGCATTCGATCACGAACGCGGCCTCAGAACCAGGGGGAGGTCCCGGCCGAGGTCAAGCCCGTGGCCCCGGAGCGCGTGCAGCGGCCGGAACCCGCCCCGACGCAACGACCATGCGCCGTTGTCACGCAACACGCGTCCCGTCGGCGGACCGGTCCGCATCGCGGAACGGTTCCCTCACTTTGCTGCCGAAATATCATCCCATGCCCGGTTGATCGCCTGCATCCGCCGCTCGGCCATGCGCACGGCTTCTTCCGGGACGCCACGCGCGATCATCCGATCGGGATGGTTCTCACGCACCAGGGCGCGCCATGCCGAACGGGCCTCCTTCACGCTTGCATCCGGAGCGATGCCCAGAACCTCATAAGGGTCCGGTTCCGCTCCGGCCACATGGCGGGCGCGGATCTGGCGGAACTGCCGCTCCGTCAGTCCGAAGATCTCCTGCACCCGGCGCAGGAACGCCTCTTCGTCCGGATGGTACGTTCCATCGGCAACGGCGATGTGAAAGAGCCCCTCCAGCAGGTCCGACAGGGCCGCGGCACCGCTGCCGAATATGGCGGTGATACGCGCGGCATAGTCCTCGAACCCGGCGACGTCCTGGCGGGCCATGTTGAAGACGCGGCCCGCGGCGGTCTCCGCCTCAGGGGGGATGTGGAACACCTCACGGAAGGCGGTGACCTCATCGCGGGTCACCTGCCCGTCCGCCTTGGCCATCTTGGCGCCCAGCGCGATCACGGCGATGGTGAACCCGACCGACCGTTCCGGCGCGCTGCGCAGCCGGTCGAAGACCGCGGACAGGCTCTCACCGTGGCGGAGCGCGGAGAGCGCATCCAGGATTCGGGACCAGATCGACATGGGCCTAGCCTAGCCGCGACGACGGCGGCTCGAAAGCTGCTTCGATGCATGGCGGCCCTGCATCTGGCCGCAGCGGGGCCAGGCGGTCACGCGGCAAGCGCGCCGCTCAGGATCTTGAGGCCCGTGGGCGTCGCGATCTCTGCCACGATGGCGGGCTGCGGCCCGACCTGGGCCGTCACCCGCGGCGTGTCGAGAAGGCGCGGCCATGCGGTGGACAGATCGCCCATGCGCGGGTGGATCAGCAGCAGGCGCTGAAGCCTGCAGCCCCGGTCGGTGAGCCGGTCCTGTGGCATCGCGCCGGTCCAGGACAGCAGGGCCGGAACGACGCCGTCGAAGGGCCATGTGCCCGATTGCGGGATGGCCATGTCCCAGGACAGATCGCCGCGGCTGAGTGTCCTGCGCTCTCCCATGCCCATCGGCGCCTCTCCCAATGCGCGGATCATGTCGGTCACGCGCGCCGCCCAGTTCGACAGGCGCGGCGCGGCGGGCGGCGCATCCATGCCGAACCAGCGCGGATGCCCCGGCAGGGGGGCCCCGGGGTCGACGGCGATGACCTCCAGGTAGGTATCGGGTCCCAGCGACAGCAGCCGGTTGCGGGTGCCCATATGCGGATGGGCGCCGCCGTCTTCGGTGGGAACGCCGAGAGCCGCCTCGACCGCGCGGGCGCCGGTCTCGACCGACGTGGCGGTGACGACGAGGTGATCGATGTCCATGGAGTCTCTCCGGTTCGGCCGGACACCACCCTAGACCGGCAGTGCGCGCCGCACCAGTTGCGCAAACGGCGCCAACTCCGGGAAAATGGGCGGAATTCTATTGCAAACCGTGGCGGCGCGGAGGTTCCGTGCGACCGACCCGGCAATGGGCGATACAGGCGCCCCGTTCGGACGACCCCAGTCGCCAGCGGGCCGTCATCTTTTCGGTTTGCGCCCGTCGAGGTCGAAGGCCGTGCCGCCGGCACAGCCCGCGTCAGCAGGCGTTGACGGTCGAACGCGCCGAAGGCCGCGGAGTCTCAGACCGACGTCCGCATCATGCGGCCGCCCCGGGCCGGGACTGCCGGATGAGGTCGAGCACCTTGGCCGCGGCCTCCGGGATATTCGTGCCCGGACCGAACACCGCCGCGACACCCGCCTCCTTCAGCACCTTGTAGTCCCGCGCCGGGATCACGCCGCCGCAGATCACCAGAATGTCGCCCGCGCCCTTGTCCTTCAGCGCCTGGATCAGCTTGGGCGCGTTGGTCAGGTGTCCGGCGGCCTGGCTGGACAGGCCCACCACATGCACGTCGTTGTCCATCGCGTCCTGGGCGGCCTCTTCGGGCGTCTGGAATAGCGGGCCGACATCGACGTCGAAGCCGATGTCTGCGAAGGCGGTGGCGATCACCTTGGCACCACGGTCGTGGCCGTCCTGGCCGACCTTGACGACCAGCATCCGCGGGCGCCGGCCCTCTTCCTCGGCGAAACTCTCGACGTCCTTCTGGATCTTCTCGTAGCCCGCGTCGCCCTCATAGGCGGCGCCGTAGACGCCCGACAGGGTGCGGACCTCCGCGCGGTGCCGGCCGAAGACGGTCTCCAGCGCCATCGAAATCTCACCCACCGTGGCGCGCGCCCGCGCGGCCTCGACCGCCAGGGCCAGCAGGTTGCCATTGGCGCGCGCGCCCTCTTCCAGCGCCTGCAATGCGGCGTCGCAGGCCGGCTGGTCGCGGCCGTCGCGGAGCGCCTTCAACCCGGCGATCTGGCTGTCGCGCACGCCGGCGTTGTCGATCACCCGGATGTCCAGGTCCTCTTCCTGGGCCAGCCGGAACCTGTTCACTCCGACGATGACCTCCTCGCCCCGGTCGATCCGGGCCTGCTTGGCCGCCGCGGCTTCCTCTATCCGGAGCTTCGGCATGCCGGATTCGACCGCCTTGGTCATGCCGCCCAGCTCGTCCACCTCGGCCATCAGCTCCCGCGCCTTGTCGATCATGTCTGCAGTCAGCTTTTCCACGTAGTAGGAGCCGGCCAGCGGATCGACCACTTGCGTCACGCCGGTCTCGTTCTGCAGGATCAGCTGCGTGTTGCGCGCGATGCGGGACGAGAAATCCGTAGGCAGCGCAATGGCTTCGTCGAAGGAGTTCGTGTGCAGCGACTGCGTGCCGCCCAGCACTGCGCTCATCGCCTCGTAGGCCGTGCGGACCACGTTGTTGTAGGGATCCTGCTCGGCGAGGCTGACCCCGCTCGTCTGGCAATGGGTGCGCAGCATCTTCGAGCGGTCGTCCTTGGCGCCCATCTCGGTCATGATCTCATGCCACAGGAACCGCGCGGCGCGCAGCTTGGCCGCCTCCATGAAGAAGTTCATGCCGATGGCGAAGAAGAACGACAGCCGCCCGGCGAAGTTGTCCACATCCATGCCGCGATCCTTGGCGACGCGGACGTATTCCTTTCCGTCGGCCAGGGTGAAGGCCAGTTCCTGAACCAGGTTCGCTCCGGCCTCCTGCATGTGGTAGCCGGAAATCGAGATGGAGTTGAACCTCGGCATCTCCCGCGCCGTGTAGTCGATGATGTCGGCCACGATGCGCATCGAGGGTTCGGGCGGATAGATGTAGGTGTTGCGGACCATGAACTCCTTGAGGATGTCGTTCTGGATCGTCCCCGACAGCTTGGCGCGGTCCACGCCCTGTTCCTCGCCGGCGACGATGAAGGACGCCAGGATCGGGATCACCGCCCCGTTCATGGTCATGGACACGGACACGTCGCCCAGCGGGATGCCGTCGAACAGCACCTTCATGTCCTCGACCGAATCGATGGCGACGCCGGCCTTGCCCACATCGCCCTCGACCCGTTCGTGGTCGCTGTCGTAGCCGCGGTGGGTGGCCAGGTCGAAGGCGACGCTGACCCCCTGCTGTCCTGCGTCAAGCGCGCGGCGGTAGAAGGCGTTGGACTCCTCTGCCGTGGAAAAGCCCGCGTACTGCCGGATCGTCCAGGGACGGCCGGCATACATCGTCGCCTTCACGCCGCGGGTGAACGGTGCCTCGCCCGGCATCGACCCCATGTGGCCGTGGCCTTCGGCATCCTCGGGGCCGTGGACGGGCGCCACATCGATACCTTCGGCGGTGGACCATGTCAGCGCGTCCAGCGGACGGCCGCGGAGTTCTTTCTCGGCACGGGATTTCCAGTCGTTCATCGGCAGGCTCTCCTTCGTTCTCCTTGCGGCGATGTGACCGCGGGCCGGCAAGCTCCGTCATCGTATTCGCCGGCCGGACGCCCTATATTCGTCCCATGGTATCAAAGGTCACGCTCATTTCGGTCCTGTCATTAGTCGGCTTTGGCGGGTTTGTCCCGGTGTTTGCGCAAGACACCAGCCCCACCCCCGCCGTTCAGGTCGGCGACGTCGCCGCGGATGCGCGCGCCATCTGGGAAGCGGATCCGACCACGATCCTGGACGGCGCCGGGCTGGATCTGGACGACTTCCGCTGGATCGCGCGCCCGGTTGTGGTCTTTGCCGACAGCCCGGAAGATCCCGCCTTTCTGGAGCAGATCGAGCTTTTGCGCGCCCAGGCGGGCGACCTGGCGACCCGCGACGTGGCGATCATCGCCGATACGGATCCCGGAACCCTTTCGGACATCCGCCGCCGCCTGCGTCCGCGCGGGTTCCAACTGGTGCTGATCGGCAAGGACGGCGGCGTGAAACTGCGCAAACCCTTTCCCTGGGACGTCCGCGAACTCACTCGCGTCATCGACGGGATGCCCATCCGCCAGCGTGAGATTCGCGAAAGCCGCTGACCGGGTGCGGCCACGTTCGTTCCGGCGCACCGGATCCGGCCCGGACGGAAGGGCCGCCCGGCGCCCCGGCCGGATCATGCGCGGGTCACGTCACTCGAATTCCATGATGATTTCGTCGACGGCCAGGCTGTCGCCCTCGGAGGCGTTGATCTTGGACACCACGCCCTTCTTCTCGGCGCGCAGGATGTTCTCCATCTTCATCGCCTCGATGGTGCAGAGCGGCTGGCCGTCCTGGACCTCGGCCCCCTCCTCGACGTGGAGCTTCACCACCAGCCCGGGCATGGGACAAAGGAGCAGCCTGGAGGTGTCGGCATCTTCCTTTTCGGGCATCAGGCGCGCAAGCTCGGCCTGACGGGGAGAGAAGATCTTGACCGGCAGATCCGCGCCGCGGGTCCGGATGCGGAAGCCGCCGGTGATGCGCGCCACCTTCATAACGACCGGCACGCGGTCCACATGGACGATGGCAAGCGGCTGGCCGGGCCGCCAGTCCGACGTCACGCGCATCTCCGACCCGTCCTCGAACCGCACGGTCGCGCCTTCGCGGTCGGCGTCGGTGATGACGCGGATCTCCCGGCCCTGGACGAACACCACCCAGTCGGTGCCGATCCGCCGCTCATGGTTGTCCATTCGCCCCGAAATCCGGGTGCGCCGGATCTCGGCCACGCGGTTCATGGCGGCGGCGGCCGCCGCGATCCGGTCGATATGGGCGTCCGAAAGGTCCACGCCTGCGAAACCGTCGGGATATTCCTCGGCGATGAAGGCGGTGGTCATCTCACCGGCGACGAAGGTCGGGTGGTCCATGACCGCAGACAGGAACGGCAGGTTGTGCCCGATCCCCTCCAGCTCGAACCGGTCGAGCGCCAGGCGCATGGCCTCGATCGCCGCGTCGCGGTCCGGCCCCCAGGTACAGAGCTTGGCGATCATCGGGTCGTAATACATGGAGATCTCGCCGCCCTCGAACACGCCCGTGTCGTTGCGCGTCGCGGTCTCTCCCACCGGAGCGTCACCGCCGCCGACCACTGGCAGCCATTTGCCGGCGTCGTGCATCGGACCTGCCGCGACCTCCTGCGGCGGGCGGTAGCGGGTCAGCCGGCCGATGGAGGGCAGGAAGCCGCGATAGGGATCTTCGGCGTAGAGGCGGCTCTCCATGGCCCAGCCGGTGAGGCGCACGTCACCTTGGGTCAGGCGCAGTTTCTCACCGGCGGCGACGCGGATCATCTCTTCGACAAGATCCACGCCGGTGATGAGCTCTGTCACCGGGTGTTCGACCTGGAGGCGGGTGTTCATCTCGAGAAAGTAGAAGTTGCGGTCGCCGTCGACGATGAACTCGACCGTGCCGGCGCTGGTGTAGTTCACCGCCTGCGCCAGGGCGACGGCCTGCTCACCCATGGCGCGGCGCGTGTCCTCGTCCAGAAACGGCGACGGCGCTTCTTCGATGACCTTCTGGTTACGGCGCTGGATCGAGCATTCCCGCTCTCCCAGGTAGATGCAGTTGCCGTGGGTGTCGGCCAGGACCTGGATCTCGATATGGCGGGGCTGGGTGACGAATTTCTCGATGAAGATCCGGTCGTCGCCGAAGCTGTTCGCGGCCTCGTTCTTCGAGGACTGGAACCCCTCGCGCGCCTCGGCGTCGTCCCAGGCGATGCGCATCCCCTTGCCGCCGCCGCCGGCGCTGGCCTTGATCATCACCGGGTAGCCGATCTCGGACGCGATCTTCGCCGCCTCGTCGGCATCCTCGATCAGGCCCATGTGGCCGGGAACGGTGGAGACTCCCGCCTCGTCGGCCAGCTTCTTCGAGGTGATCTTGTCGCCCATCGCCTCGATGGCGGCTTGGGGCGGGCCGATGAAGGCCACGCCCGCCTCTGCCAGCGCGGCCGCGAATTTCGGGTTCTCGCTGAGAAAACCGTAGCCCGGGTGGACCGCCTCGGCGCCGCTGTCGCGGATCGCCTGCATCACCTTGTCGATGACGATATAGGACTGGTTGGCCTGGGCCGGACCGATATGGATCGCCTCATCGGCCATGCGGACATGGAGCGCGTTGCGGTCGGCATCGGAATAGACGGCGACGGTGGCGATGCCCATCCGGCGCGCCGTCTTGATGACGCGGCAGGCGATCTCACCGCGGTTGGCGATCAGGATCTTGTCGAACATGCGTAAAGACCCTCAGCGCGGGCAGAGTTCGGGCACGACACCCTTGCAGGGATCGTCGGGCGCGTATTGCGGCTCGGACGCATCGATGACGCTGGTCGGGACACCGGCGGTGTCAACACATCCTGCGACCAGGGCCGCCATGACCACCCATGCGTATTTCATTGCACCCTCCGCGGCATCTGCGAACCTGATGCCACCTTTTCGATGGGCTGCACAATGGTTTGTCCCGAGAAATGCGCGGACGGACCCGCCCCGCGGCATCGCGCGTCGGCGGGGCGTGCTTTTTCCGCCGCCAGACGGAAAATTGGCCCGGTTGGGGAGAACCGGGCCATAGGGGAAGGGTAACGGTGTTGCGCAGGACCGGACAACTCGGACCTACCGGCTCAAACTGCCTCAACGTCACGCACCGCGCAAAACGAATTTGAAAACCCGTACAAAATCGGCCTTTTCCCGCCTATGCCGATAGAAAGCGGAGCGGACTTCCGCCATAAGTTGTGAAATTCAGTCGAAGACATCCGGAAAACTCGCGCGGGCGCGGTCGATGTCAATTCGCAGAAGGGCGTCGTAACTCTCTGGATCGAACGAATCCCCTGCGGGCACGACCTCGCGCCCGAAGAGCCACGACAACCGCCCCGCGTCGAGATTGCCGCGTTCGAAAGGTGCGGCGCCGAAATGGCGCCACAGGGCCCAGAGAAAGCCTTCGTCGGCGGCCCGGTCGGCGGCGCGGCGGTCCTGGAACCTGTCACGCGGCACAAGGCGCGTGGCCCCTTTCGGACTGGCCCGCCGCAGGACGAACTGGAAGTCCGTGCCGGGAAGGCGGCCAGGAAAGCCCTTGTGTTTGAGCATTGAACCCTCCGGTCATGTCGGACACCGGCGGCAGGCGTCCGCCAGTTGCGTCAGAACTTGCTGTAGGTCGGGTCAGGCGCGATGACCGGGGCGGGATCGGAATAGACGACCTCTTCTGTCCGGTTGCCGCAGGCGGCGGTGAAGGACAGGGCAGCCAGGGCCGTGACGATCGTGACTCTCTTCGGCATCGTGTGTCTCCAGTCTTGCCGGCCCGGGCGGGGCCTTTCCGGGATGTGGTCATGACATCGGTGCCGGCGCGGCATCGTCAAGCCCCTGCCCGGACGGCGGGCCGCCGCAAGACGGACGGCCGCAGCCACGCCGGACCTACAGCGGAATGTTGTCGTGTTTCTTCCACGGGTTCGCCAGCACCTTGCCGCGCAGGGAGGCGAAGGCGCGGCAGACCCGGCGGCGGGTGGAATGGGGCATGATGACCTCATCGATGAAACCGCGCTCCGCCGCCTTGAACGGGTTGGCGAAGTTGGTGTCGTATTCCGCGGTCCGTGCGGCGATCTTGTCCCGGTCGCCCAATTCCGAGCGATAGAGGATCTCTACCGCGCCCTTTGCCCCCATCACCGCGATCTCGGCCGTGGGCCAGGCGTAGTTCAGATCGCCGCGCAGGTGCTTGGACGACATCACGTCATAGGCACCACCATAGGCCTTGCGCGTGATGACCGTGACTTTCGGGACCGTCGCCTCGCCATAGGCGAAGAGCAGCTTGGCGCCGTGCTTGATGACGCCCCCGTGTTCCTGGCCCGTCCCGGGGAGAAATCCGGGCACGTCCACCAAAGTCAGAATCGGGATCTCGAACGCGTCGCAGAACCGCACGAACCGCGCGGCCTTGCGGCTGGAGTCGATGTCCAGAACGCCCGCCAGCACCATGGGCTGGTTGGCCACGACGCCGACGGTCCGCCCCTCCAGCCGGATGAACCCGGTCAGGATGTTCTTGGCGAACTCGGCCTGAATCTCGTAGAAATCGCCCTCATCGGCGATCTTTCCGATCACTTCCTTCATGTCGTAGGGCATGTTCGGGTTCTCGGGGATCACCGTGTCCAGGCTGTCGTCGATCCGCCCGGGATCGTCGAAGAACGGCCGCACCGGCGGTTTGGAGCGGTTCGAGAGCGGCAGGTAGTCGACCAGCCGCCGCACCTCTATCAGCGCCTCGACGTCGTTCTCGAACGCCCCGTCCGCGACAGAGGACTTGCGGGTATGGGTAGAGGCGCCGCCCAGCTCTTCTGCGGTCACGACCTCATTGGTGACGGTCTTGACCACGTCGGGACCGGTCACGAACATGTAGGACGTGTCCTTCACCATCAGGATGAAGTCGGTCATCGCCGGCGAATAGACGGCCCCGCCCGCGCAGGGACCCATGATGACGCTGATCTGCGGAATCACGCCGGAGGCCAGCACGTTGCGCTGGAACACCTCGGCATAGCCCGCCAGGCTGGCGACCCCCTCCTGGATGCGTGCCCCGCCCGAATCGTTCAAACCGATCACCGGCGCGCCGTTCTGCATGGCCATATCCATGATCTTGCAGATCTTCTGTGCGTGGGTTTCCGACAGCGAGCCACCCAGGACGGTGAAATCCTGGCTGAACACATAGACCTGCCGGCCGTTGATCGTGCCCCACCCGGTCACCACGCCGTCGCCGGGATATTTCTGCTCGTCCATGCCGAAGTCCGTTGCCCGGTGGGCGACGAATGTGTCGAACTCCTCGAACGAACCTTCGTCCAGCAACAGGTCCAGACGTTCGCGCGCCGTAAGCTTGCCCTTGGCATGCTGAGCCTCGGTCCGGCGTGCGCCGCCACCCCGGCGCGCCTCTGTGCGCCGGTCCTCAAGCTGGGTCAGGATGTCCTTCATGGCGCGTGCTCCATTCGTTTCGTGAGGTGCCTGTGCGGCGCAACATATGTGCGCCATACGCCGCGGGAAAGGCGAAATTTTCCGACTGCCGGACGCGGGAAACCATGGTAGGTTCCGCGCATTTCGTGGCTTCAACGCCCGATCTTTCCCGTTTCCATACAGTCCAATTGTCACCCATGCCCCCTGCCCGCCGCGCTATCCCGTTCGACCGGACCACGCCCCCGCATCTGGTGTCGCTCATCCTGCTGACGTCCCTTGGGGCGCTGGGCATGAACCTCTTTCTGCCGTCCCTGCCCGGGATGGCGGCCTATTTCGACACCTCCTACGGGGTGATCCAGTTGGCGGTGACGGGCTACCTGGCCGTCAACGCGCTGATGCAGCTGGTGATCGGACCGATGTCCGACCGCTACGGGCGGCGGCGGATCATGCTGTGGTCCATCGCCGTGTTCACCCTGGCGTCGGTCGGCGGCATGCTCTCTACCCATGTCGCCGTGTTTTTGATGTTCCGCATGATCCAGGCGGCCATCGTCGCGGGACTCATCCTGCCGCGCGCGGCGATACGGGATCTCTACTCGCAGAACGATTCCGCCTCGATGATCGGCTACGTGACCATGGGAATGTCCCTGGTCCCGATGATCGCCCCCGCCTTCGGAGGGCTTCTGGACGGGCTTTTCGGCTGGCAGGCGAGCTTCGCGGCCCTGGCGCTGGCCGGAGCGGCCGCCTTCGCGCTGGCCTATTACGACATGGGGGAAACCGCCGCCCCCTCCACCGGTACCCTGCGCCAGCAGGTCGCCCAGTACCCGCAGCTTCTGATGGCACCGCGGTTCTGGGGCTATGCGCTGACGGCGGCCTTCGCTTCGGGGGCGTTCTTCGCCTATCTGGGCGGCGCGCCCTATGTGGGCTCCGAGGTCTACGGCATGAGTCCGGAGGTTCTGGGCCTCTACTTCGGCGCGCCGGCGATCGGCTATCTGGTGGGCAACGGCGTGACCGGCCGCTATGCCGCGCGGGTGGGCACCAACCCGATGATCCTGATCGGAACCGTGCTGACCGTGATCGGGCTGGGTCTGTCGCTGGTCATCTCCCTGGCCGGGGAGGACGGGCCGCTGGTGTTTTTCGGCTTCATGACGACCGTTGGACTGGGCAATGGGCTGGTGATCCCCAACGCCACCGCCGGAATGCTGTCGGTCCGGCCGCATCTGGCCGGCACCGCGTCGGGGCTGGGCGGCGCGATCATGATCGGCGGCGGCGCGGGCCTCTCGACCGTGGCGGGCGTGATCCTGGCCGGATCGGACAGCAGCCACCCGCTGATCTGGCTGATGACGCTGACCTCCGCCGCCTCGGTCCTGTCGATCCTCTTCGTCATCTGGCGCGAGCGGCGGCTGCGGATGGCCTGACCGCCGTCAGCCGATTTCCGGCGCATAAGTCAGGATGACCGGGACGACCAGATCCTCCTCATCGGTCAGGTGCCGGTTCAGGTATCGCTCGAACCCGTCCAGATGCCGCCCGAGCATCGCGGCAGGGCTCAGGGGATCATCGGATCCGAGTCCCGCCCGCATGGCGTCGGTCGCGTCGGCCAGCGCGACCAGATGTCCGTCGAGCGCGTCGTGATCGGCGTCGAGCAAGGCAAAGCCGCGGTCCAGCCGTCCGTCGAGCGTCTGGAGCATCGGGAAATAATGCTGGTCCTCGATGGTGTGGTGGCCATGCAGTTCCTGCACGAAGATCCGGGCCAACCTTGCGGTCTCGCGGCCGTAGCGGCGTGGATCGGTGTCGCCATTCAGGTAGGCGTCGGTGCCGGCCTTCAGGTTGGAGAGGATTTCCCGGAACGTCAGATGGCGCTGCAACCAGAACCGGGTGAGGGGCGAGAACCCGGGATGTGCCTCCCACGTGCCGCGCGGGAGTGCCGTCTCCAGCACACGCAGCGCATCGGGCAGGCCGGTCCGGCGTTCGAGGGTCAGCGCGTCGTCATCCATGCCCCGCAGATAGGCTGGGCGCGGCCGGTCGTCACCCTTTCGCGCGTCGGCCGGGGCGACTATCTGCGCAGCATGCGCGCCTTTCTCGCTCTTTCCCTCTCCGATGATCAGCGCGGCGCGCTTTCGGATCTGCAGGACCACCTGCGCTGCGGGCGCATCGTGGATGAGGACGATCTGCACCTGACGCTGGTGTTTTTTGCGCAGGCAGGCCGCGACGCGCTGGAAGAGCTGGACCTGACGCTCGGACTGCGGCGCCCGGGGCCGGCGCAGGTGGCGTTCCGGGGCCTTTCGGTGTTCGGCAGCGCGAACCCGCGCTCGGTCCATGCGGCGGTCGTACCCGATCCGCGGTTGATGCACCTCCAGGCAGGCTTGGCCAGCGCCGCAAGGCGCTGCGGCATCGCCCTGCCCCACCGCCGCTTCGTGCCGCATGTGACGCTGGCCCGGTTTGCCCACCGGATGCCACCGGAGGATCACGCCCGCCTCGGCCGGTTCCTGTCGGCCCACGGCGATGCGCGCCTGCCCGCGGACGTCGCCGCTGACCTTCATCTCTACCGCTCCACCCTTCACCCGGACGGGCCGCGATACGACCTGCTGGAAAGCTACCCTCTGGCATGAGGCGCGCGGCGCTGCCCTTGCTGGCCGTGCTCGTGGCCCTGCCCTTCGGACTCTATGCGCTGGGGCTGGCGATCGACGCGGCACGGGGGCTTCGTCCGCCCGACAGCCATCTCTTCGCGCCGGGCGCCCCTGCGTCGAATGCCGCGCTTGCGCTGCACATGGCAGCGGGTGCCGTGCTGACCGCGCTGGTGCCGCTCCAGCTCATTCCCGCCCTGCGCCGCCGCTGGCCCGGGTTGCACCGCGGGATGGGCCGGATCTTCGTGGGCGCGGCACTGGCCGCGGCCCTTGGCGGGCTGGTCTATATCGCGGGGCGGGGCACCATCGGGGGGCCGGTCATGGACGCGGCCTTCGCGCTCTACGGCGTGCTTCTCGGGGTCGCGGCCCTCATGGCGATCCGTGCGGCGCGCGCCCGCGATCTGGTCCGGCATCGCCGCTGGGCGCTGCGGTTCTTTACCCTTGCCATGGGTTCCCTGCTGTTCCGGCTGCACTACGCCGCGTGGTTCCTGGCGACCGGGGGCGCCGGCTCGACAGAGGCGCTGACCGGCCCCTTCGACCGCGTCCAGGTCTTCGCCTTCTACCTTCCCTATCTTGCGCTACTAGAACTCTGGCTGTCCCGCGAAAAAAGAGGCGCCGCTCCGAAAAGCGACGCCTCCGCCGGATGATCTGGAGGGAAAATTCAGATCACGTCGGGGTTGTACCAGTCGCCGATGCGAACCTCCGTCTCTGCATCGGTCTCACCCAGGAGCGAGGCGAACTCCTTTGGATCCTGGGTGCCGCCGTCGCGTCCCCGGTAGTGATAGGGATAGACGAAAGCGGGCTGGAATTCCGAAACCGCGTCGGCGGCCTGTCCCGCATCCATGGTGAACGGCAGGTTCATCGACACGAATGCGATGAAGATGTCTCCGAGCGCGCGCATCTCCGGCGTGCCCTCCGTATCGCCCGAGATGTAGATCCGCTTGCCACCGATCTCGAACACGTAGCCGTTGTCGCGGCCCGGCGGATGGAACTCCAGCCGTCCGTCGGTGATGTTGTAGGCCGGCACCGCCTCTATCATCAGGCCGGCGACATCCACTGTCTCACCGTTGGCGGCCTGCTGGGCCTTCATCTTCAGATCGGCCGGCAGCATGTCATAGACTGCGGGGTTGGTCAGAATCTGTGTCTTGCCGACCGCGAGAGCGGTCAGGGTCTCCGCGTTGTAGTGATCGCCGTGCTCATGGGTGATGAGGATGAAATCCGGCTCCGGCAGATCGGCGTATTGCGCAGGATCGCCCACCGGATCGGCGTAGATCACCCCCACGGGCGTTTCCATGACGAAACTGGCATGGCTGACGGGATGAACGGTAATCGGACCCGCCTCGGTCTCGAACGCGTTCGAAGCGTGAGATCCGGCCAGTAGCGCGGTCGGCAGTATGGTCGAGGCGCCGATCGCCGCACCGGCTGCAAGGAACGTGCGTCTGGTGGTCATGTCCGATCTCCCTCTTCGGTCATCCGTGTGGTGAGGCGGGAGGTAATGCATCGGGCGGTCCGCGTCATCCATGTTCACGGGAACGCGATATCCCTTCGCAACGTTCCGCCTGCATGAGCGGACGCGTCACCGACATCCTCGATGAACTGGACGATCTGGCGAAGAGCGGCGACGAGGTGTCGGTCGGCGACGTCATGGACAAGGTAGGGCATCGCTCCAGCGGGGTGTTTCTGCTCGTGCCGGGCCTGATCGGCGCCTCGCCGCTCGGCGGCATCCCGACCTTGCCCAGCTTGATGGCGGCCATCGTGCTGATCTTCGCGGTGCAGACCGCCATCGGACGAAAGCGGATCTGGATGCCGGCGGCGATCCGCGAACGCGCGGTCCGCGAGGAGCGCCTGTCCGGCGCGGTCGACCGGATGCGGGGACCGGGCCGGTTCCTGGATCGCCATTTCGGACACCGCCTTTCGGCGCTGACCTCAAGGCCCGCGATGCGGGTCGCCGCTCTGGCAGTGATCGGACTGGCGCTGACCGTCCCTGCGCTGGAGTTCGTCCCCTTCGCGGCGGCGATCCCGATGCTGGCCATTGCGCTCTTCGGCATCGCCATCACCCTTGGCGACGGTATCCTCATGGCGATAGCGATGGTCGCGGCATCGGCGGCCCTGTGGGGCGCCTGGCGGATCACCCCGTTCATCTGACGGCGGGACCGCTCTGGACGCGCGTGAGCCGGGCGGCCACAAGGGGCCGCCATGACCCCGGACCGACTCGCCGCGCTGATCCTCTTTGCCGTCGTCGCCACCGGCACGCCGGGCCCCAACAACCTCATGGTCATGGCGTCGGGGGCGAATTTCGGGCTGAGGCGCACGGTGCCGCATATCGTCGGGATCGCGCTCGGCATCGCCGTCATGCTCCTGGCGGTCGGCGCCGGGCTTGCCGGTCTCTTCGAGGCCCTGCCATGGCTGGCCGGTCTGCTGGCGGCCCTGTCGCTGGCCTATCTGCTGATCCTGGCCTGGAAGATCGCCACCGCGGCGCCGCCGGACCCGTCCGCGCCGCCGGGACGGCCCCTGACCGTGCTGCAGGCCGCGGCCTTCCAATGGGTCAACCCCAAGGCCTGGGCCATGGCCCTCACCACGGTATCGGTCTACGTCCCCGCCTCTGCCACCCCGCTGGCGGCGATGGTCTTCGCCGCGGTCTGCCTGCCGATCGTCGCAGTGTGGTGCGCGGCAGGTCGCGCACTTGGCCGGATGCTTCGCAATCCGGCGCGTCTGCGGGCGTTCAACGTCACCATGGCGGCACTTCTGGTGCTGTCGCCCGTACTGGTGTTCCTATGACCCCCCGTCCCCGCACCGCTGGGACGTGACAAGTGCCGCACGACTCCTTACATCGGCGCCAACGCCCCTCGCCGGAGCCGTCCGCCCCATGCCCGCGATGCCCCCCGTCCAGCCAAGATCCCATCCCCTGGACGACGACAAGCTGCGTGAGGAATGCGGCGTCTTCGGCGTAACCGGCGTGGTCGATGCGGCGAATTTCGTGGCCCTCGGGCTGCACGCGCTTCAGCATCGCGGGCAGGAGGCGGGCGGCATCGTCAGCCACGATCCGGTCCAGGGCTTCAACTCCGCCCGCCGCTTCGGCTATGTCCGCGACAGCTTCACCAAGCAATCGCTCATGGACACGCTGCCGGGCCCGCTGGCCATCGGCCATGTCCGCTATTCGACCACCGGTGCCAAGGGCAACACCCAGATCCGCGACGTGCAGCCCTTCTTCGGCGAGTTCTCCATGGGTGGCGCGGCCATCGCCCATAACGGCAACATCACCAATGCCGACGCGCTGAGACGGGAGTTGATCGACCGCGGCTCGATCTTCCAGTCCTCCAGCGACAGCGAATGCATCATCCACCTCATGGCCCGGTCGCTGCAGCGCAAGGTGCCGGAGCGCATCCAGGACGCGCTGCGCCGGGTCGAGGGCGCGTTCTCCATCGTCGCCATGACCCGCACCAAGCTGATCGGCGTGCGCGACCCGCTGGGGGTGCGGCCGCTGGTGCTGGGCCAGTTGGGCGACGGCTGGGTGCTGAGTTCGGAGACCTGCGCGCTGGACATCATCGGCGCCGATTTCATCCGTGAGATCGAACCCGGAGAGATGGTGGTGATCGAGGACGGAGAGGTGAAGTCCCACCGCCCCTTCGCCCCCCAGCGCCCGCGCTTCTGCATCTTCGAGCATGTCTATTTCTCGCGCCCCGATTCGATCCTGGGCGGCCGGTCGGTCTATGAGACCCGCCGCCAGATCGGCGTCGAACTGGCCCGCGAGGCGCCGGTAGAGGCCGACATGGTCTGTCCGGTCCCGGATTCCGGCACCCCCGCGGCCATCGGCTACAGCCAGGAGTCGGGGATCCCCTACGCCATGGGGATCATCCGCAACCAGTACATGGGCCGGACCTTCATCGAGCCGACCGAACAGATCCGCAATATGGGCGTGCGGCTCAAGCTGAACGTCAACCGCGCGCTGATCCGGGGCAAGCGCATCGTGCTGGTGGACGATTCCGTGGTGCGCGGCACAACCAGCATCAAGATCCGCGAGATGCTGCTCGACGCAGGCGCGGCGGCGATCCATTTCCGCATCGCATCGCCGCCGACGGCGTGGCCGTGCTTTTACGGCGTGGACACGCCCGACCGCGAAAAGCTGCTCGCCGCCACCATGTCGGAGGATGAGATGTGCGTCCATCTGGGCGTCGACTCCCTGCGCTTCATCTCACTCGACGGGCTCTACCGTGCCGTGGGCGAGGCTCTGGGCCGCGACCAAGCCCATCCGCAATATTGCGATGCCTGCTTTTCCGGCGACTACCCGGTGATCCCCACCGACCGGATCGAAAAGGGCTTTCGCCTCAAGGAAGCCGCGGAATAGCCACGCAAGGTTCCGTCAGCGCGGACACCGGTTGGCCGGATGTGCTCCAGGCGTATCCGGCGTCACAGGAGAGCTGCCGAAAGACGCAAGATGTCCCCGGACGTCTGTGCGCGTGCCGGTCCCGGCGCGGCCGGTCGCCCGGGGTGCGCGCCCGATCGTCCATGGGACCGCCGGTCCCCAAGGGTCTGTTGCGAACGCGCTCCGAACCTCGGCCTTCCGGTCCCGAAGCGCGGCGGCGGTCACCCTCCCTCCCGGACGCGAAACGAAAAACGCCGGCCCCGAAGGACCGGCGTCCGGACCGTGACGACCGGCGGACCCTAGCGCCCGGTGGCGCGGAACCCCGCATGGACCAGGACGGCGGCCAGCACCGCCTTGACCGCGTCGCCCAAAAGGAACGGCTGCATCCATCCCGCCCAGAGCGCGCCTGCCTCGCTCGACGCCCAGCCGGCGTCGATGCCCAGACCCGACGCCACGGCATAGGGCCAGGCCAGCCCCGGCACATACAATGCAAGGGCCGCGACCGCAGATGCCCCGATCATCGCCGGAAGGCTTCCCCGCGCGGCCAGACCGGCGATCCAGGCCATGGCGACGAAGCCCAGCAGGAACCCGCCCGTCGGTCCGGCCATGTAGGCCAGACCGGCACCGCCGCCCGCAAAGACCGGCAGCCCCACGGCGCCCTCTGCCAGATAGGCCAGCAGCGTGAGCGCGCCCAGGCGCGACCCCATGGACAGGCCCACCACCAGGATCGCCAGACCCTGCAACGTCATCGGCACCGGCCACATGGGCACCGACACACGCGCGGCGACGGCGATCAGCACCGTTCCGGCCAGAATCAGCGCCCCCTGCCGCCAGAGCGCGGGGTTGCGGCCGTGAAGAAGGGGGGCGTCGTGGGTCATGTCCGGCTCCTGTCGAAGAACTCGCCCCGTTCTTCACCCGAAGGGGGCTGCCGTCAAGCACCCCTTGCCAAGCCCGGCCGCAGCGATCATCACGCGGGCCATGACGGAAACCAGGACCAGGCTTGCCCTTGTGACCGGCGCATCGCGCGGTCTCGGCGCCGCCATCGCGGAGGCGCTGAGCCCCGGCCACCACATCGTTGCCGTGGCCCGCACCACCGGCGCGCTCGAAGAGCTGGACGACCGGATCATGTCCAGGGGCGGACAGGCCACCCTTGCGCCCATGGACGTGACCGATCCCGCCGCCATGGCCCAGCTGTGCCGCGGCATTCACGACCGGTGGGGGCATCTCGACCTGTGGTGCCATACGGCGATCCACGCCGCCCCTTTGACCCCCGCCGCCCATGTGGCCGCGAAGGACTGGGCGCGCAGCGTTGACGTCAACGCCACCGCCACGGCCACCCTGATCCGCATGGTGGAACCGCTGCTCCTGTCCGCGCCCGCCGGCCGGGCCGTGTTTTTCGACGACCCGCGCGCGGGCGCGAAGTTCTTCGGCGCCTACGGGGCCACCAAGGCGGCGCAGATCGCGCTGGTGCGGTCCTGGCAGGCAGAGACGGTCCGGATCGGTCCCGCCGTGTCGATCCTGTCGCCGGCCCCCATGTCCACGGCGCTGCGTGCGCGGTTCTTTCCCGGGGAGGACCGCGCGGCCCTTGCCGCCCCGCGTGATGAGGCGGACCGGCTGCTCGCCCAGATCTGAGCCGGCAGCCGAGTCCCCGCTGCAACGCTTGGCTCGGCCCGGTTCCGCGCCTGCTTGTGGCAGGTCGCCCGCTCCCCTAGGAACAAGGCCGACAGGGAGCCATTCGTGCGCATACTCATCACCAATGACGACGGCATCACCGCCCCGGGGCTGGACGTCCTGCAGCGGATCGCGGCCTCCATCGCCGGCGACAGGGGTGAGGTGTGGACCGTTGCCCCCGCGTTCGAGCAGTCCGGCGTCGGACACTGCATCTCCTATGCGCGCCCGACGATGGTCCAGAAGATGGAAGAGCGGCGCTTTGCCGTCGAGGGCTCGCCGGCCGATTGCGTGCTGGCCGGTCTCTACGACCTGATGCCGGAACGGCCCGACCTGGTGCTGTCCGGCGTGAACCGCGGCAACAACGCCGGCGAGAACGTGCTCTATTCCGGCACCGTCGGCGGCGCGATGGAAGCGGCGTTGCAGGGCCTGCCCGCCGTCGCCCTCAGCCAGTACTACGGCCCCCGGAACGCGCGCGCGGAGGATCCGTTCGAATCCGCGCGCCTGCATGGCGTGCAGACCGTGCGCCGGCTGCTGGACCGGGCCGCGTGGGATTCGGCCGATTACCGCCTGTTCTACAACGTTAATTTCCCGCCCTGTTCAGCGGCAGAGGTCAAGGGCCTCAAGGTGACCGCCCAGGGCTGGCGCCAGGACGCGGGCCATGGGATGGCGCCCCATGTCTCTCCCTCCGGGCGGCGGTTCCTCTATGTCACCGGCGGGCCGCAGCAGACGCCGACCGCGCCCGGCACCGACGTGGCGGCGAACCTGGATGACTACGTCTCCGTCACGCCCATGCGCTGCGACCTGACCGCGCACGATCTGGTGGCGTCGCTCAAGGACCGGCTGGAATGACACCGCACGGCCAGGCGCGCGCATGAGCTACGACGCCCAGGCCCGGATGCAGCTTCTGTTCGCGCTGCGCTCACGCGGGGTCACGGACGCCCGCGTGCTCGACGCGATGGAGCGCACCGACCGCGGGCTTTTCGTGCGCGGCATCTTCGCGGACCGCGCCTATGAGGACATGCCCCTGCCCATCGCCTGCGGGCAGACGATCTCGCAGCCGTCGGTGGTGGGCCTGATGAGCCAGGCGCTGCAGGTCTCTGCCCGCGACAAGGTGCTGGAGATCGGCACCGGCTCCGGCTATCAGGCCGCGGTGCTGAGCCACCTGGCGCGGCGGGTCTATACCATCGACCGCCACAAACGCCTGGCGGATGCGGCCAAGGAGGTGCTGGCCGGGCTCGACATCTCCAACGTGACGGTGCTGGCCGCCGATGGCAGCCACGGCCTGCCGGAGCAATCACCCTTCGACAGGATCCTGGTGACCGCGGCGGCGGAGGACCCTCCCGGGCCCCTATTGGCGCAACTCCGCATCGGCGGTATCATGGTGGTGCCGGTAGGGCAGTCCGATCACGTGCAGACCCTGATCCGGGTCACCCGGACCGAGACCGGATACGACTACGACGACCTCCGACCGGTGCGCTTCGTGCCGCTGGTCGAGGGCATGGGACGCGACTGATGCGCGCGCCCCGAGGCAGGCAAGCGGATCGCCCGGCAAGAGGCGCCGCACAGGACAAACGAGGACGAGCAGAATGATGAGCCGCTCCCGATCGACGATGGCCGCGCCGCTGGTGCTGCTGACGGCCTGCGCGGGCGGGCCCCAGGGGTTCGACTTGGACCTGCGGGACCGGCTGGGCAACGCCTTCGACACCAGCCAGGCGGTCGAGACCCGCGTCGCCGCCCGTCCCGCGCCGGATGCGCGTGGCATTATCTCCTACCCCGGCTATCAGGTGGCCATCGCCCGGCGGGGCGATACGCCGCGCGCCGTCGCCCAGCGTGTCGGCCTGCCGGCCGAGGAGGTGGCAGGTTTCAACGGCGTGCCCGCCGATGTGACGCTGAGACCGGGAGAGATCGTCGCCCTGCCGCGCCGGGTGACCGGGTCCGCGCCGGCCTCTGCCTCCGCCCCCGCGACGGGCGCGATCCGCCCGCCGCAGCCGATCACCGCGACCTCCCTGGAAGAGCGCGCCGATGCCGCGATCTCGCGCGCGGAGACGTCGTCGCCCCGCACCCCGGCGCCCGCGGCCGCCCCGGTGCAGTCCGGCCCCGAGCCGCAAAGGCACAAGGTCGCGCGCGGAGAGACGGCATTCTCCATCGCGCGGCGCTACGGGGTCCCGGTACAGGCCCTGGCCGACTGGAACGGTCTCGACAGCAACATGACGGTGCGTGAGGGGGCCTATCTGCTGATCCCCGTCGCGCAGCCGGTGGTGCCGCAGGCCGCCGCGCCGGAGACCAGCCAGCCGGGCCAGGGCACCGTGGCGCCGCCGCCGCCGTCTGCCGCCGCGCCGCTTCCCGACGAGGAAGCGACCCAGGCCCCGCCCGAGGAGATGCCGCCTTCCGCCGCACTGTCGGGACAGACCACCGCAGCCTCCGCCAGCGACGCGCGTCTGGTCTATCCTGTTCAGGGCGCGGTCGTCCGCGCCTTTTCCAAGGGAAACAACGACGGCATCGACATCGCCGCGCCCGCAGGTACCGTGGTGAAAGCGGCCGACGCCGGGACCGTGGCCGCGATCACCCGCGACACCGACCAGGTTCCGATCCTGGTGCTGCGCCATTCGGGCAATCTGCTGACGGTCTATGCGGGCGTCACCGACATCACCTTGACCAAAGGCGACAGCGTCGCGCGCGGGCAGGCTATCGCAAAGGTCCGCCCCGGCAATCCGGCGGCCCTGCATTTCGAGGTCCGCGAGGGGTTCGAAAGCGTGGACCCGGTGGATTTCCTCGAATAGCCGTACGGGACCGCGTCCGACGGCGCCGCCAGACCGATCCGACACCGGTCCAGAAGCACGCGACGTCGGCCGATGGCCCGCCGGGCACCCCGCTTCGGCGATGGCGCCCGCACCGTGTTTCCGTATGGCAGGTGGCGCATCCGCGGGCCCGTCCCGGCGCGTCGTCAGACGGGAACGCCGTGACGCCCCGCCAGATCGGTAAAGAACTGCCATGCCACGCGGCCTGACCGGGACCCGCGCGTGGCCTGCCATTCGATCGCCTCGGCCCGCAGGGCATCGTCGTCCATGGCAAGGCCGGCGGCGTCGCAGTAGCTGCGGACCATCGCCAGGTACTGGTCCTGGTCGCAGGTGTGAAAACCCAGCCACAGACCGAAACGATCCGAAAGCGAAACTTTCTCCTCGGTCGCCTCGGAAGGGCTGATCGCCGAGGCGCGCTCGTTCTCGATCATGTCGCGCGGCATCAGGTGGCGCCGGTTCGACGTGGCGTAGAACAGAACGTTCTCCGGCCGGCCGGCAATGCCGCCGTCCAGCACCGCCTTGAGCGATTTGTAGTGCTGGTCGTCATGGCTGAACGACAGATCGTCGCAGTAAAGCAGGAACCGCAGGTCGGGGGCGGCGCGCAACTGCGCAAGGAGCCGCGTGACGGACGGCAGATCCTCGCGGCTGAGTTCCACGATCTTCAGCGGATGGTCCCGTGCCACGCGGGCATGGACCGCCTTGACCAGGCTCGACTTTCCCATGCCGCGCGCGCCCCACAGAAGGGCGTTGTTGGCCGGCAGGCCGCGGGCGAACTGCGCGGTGTTGCGCAACAGCGTGTCCCGCGCCCGGTCGATGCCCAGCAACAGGTCCAGATCGACCCGGTTCACCTCTGCCACCGGTTCCAGCCGATCGGGGTCAACCTGCCACAGGAACGCCTGCACCGCGGCCAGATCCGGCGCAGGGCGCGGCGGCGGCGCCAGACGCTCCAGCGCCTGCGCGATGCGCTCCACCGGATCGCTCATGGGCGCTTGGTACCGTCCTCGGGCTCTTCGTCGTCGAGCTCGGGATCCGCGTCGAAGTCGTAGAGGTCCTCGTCCTCGTCCAGGATGCCTTCGGCCCGCAGCTTCGCTACGCGCTGGCGCTCGACCCGCCGCACCAGAAGGATCGACACCTCGTAGAGCCCGTAGACCACCACGAACAGGATGATCTGGGTGATGACGTCGGGCGGGGTGACCAGGGCCGCCAGCACCAGGATGCCGACCACCGCGTACTTGCGCATGTCCGCCAGCCCGCGGGCCGAGACGAGCCCTGCCTTGCCCAAGAGGGTCAGCAGGACCGGCAGCTGAAAGCACAAGCCGAAGGCCACGATGAACTTGATCGTCAGGTTCAGGTATTCCTGGGCCGATCCCTGGAAGACCACCGACAGGGGGGCGCTTTGGTCCGGCATGAGCGCGTCGCCCTCCGTACCGAACTGCTGGAAGCCCAGGAAGAAGTCGTAGGCCAGCGGTGTGACCACGTAGAAGGCAAAGGCCGCCCCGGCCACGAACATGAACGGTGAGGCAACCAGAAAGGGCAGCATCGCGCCCCGTTCGGAGCGGTAGAGACCCGGCGCCACGAAGCGCCACATCTGCGTGGCGATCACCGGAAAGGACAAAAACAGCCCGCCCAGGAGCGACACCTTGATGGCGACGAAGAATCCCTCCTGCGGAGAGATGAAGATCAGGTCGCAATCCTGCCCGCGCTCGGCCAGCTGCTGGCAGAGCGGGTCGGTCAGGACGTTGAAGATCGGCGTGGCCACGGTAAAGGACAGGGCCATGCCGATGACGAAGGCGATGACAGAGCGGATCAGGCGCGACCGAAGCTCTGCCAGATGCTCGATCAGGGGGGCGGCGCTGTCCTCGATATCATCACGGTCGGCGGCGCTCATGTCTTGGGATCCTCGGGCGCTACGGGGGCCGCGGGGTCAGGGACGGCGGTCCCGCCCGGGGCTGCCGTGGCCGCGTCCGTCCTGGTCGGGGCGGTCTTGGAGCCGCCGCCTTCGCGGCGCGCCTTCGCCCGTTCGGCGGCGTCGTCGCGGATCTTGTCGGCCTTGGCCTTCCGCTCTTCGCTCAGGGCCTTGGTGGCCGATCCGCGCTTGGCCGGCTCCGACATGGGGTCCCAGCGCTCGAAGCTGTCGGCCGCCTCGTTGAGCTTGTCGAGACCGAACTTCTTCGGGTTCGCGTAGCTTTTCAGATCCTTGCCGATGTCCTTGACGCCGGCATCGTCGGCCGCGTCCTCCATGGCACGCTGGAACTCGCGCGCCATGCCCTTCATCTTGCCGGTGAACCGGCCCAGCGTGCGGAACATGCCGGGCAGGTCCTTCGGCCCCACCACGATCAGCGCGACGATGCCGATGACCAGAAGCTCGGTCATCCCGATGTCGAACATGGGACCCTCCGGCGCGCGCGGCGCGTCAGCTGTTGCGGCTCTCGACGGGCTCGCGCTCGGCGGTCGTGGCGGCGTCGGAGGTATGCACGGCGGGGGTGGCCACCTCGGCGTCCTCGATCCGTCTCGCCTCTGTATCGTCGTCCCTGGAGCCTTCGCCGACTCCCCTCTTGAATGCGGTGATGCCCTTGCCGACTTCGCCCATCAGCGATGAGATCTTGCCGCGCCCGAACAGCACCAGCACGACGACGGCGATGAGCAGCAGGCCAGGCAGGCCGATATTGTTGAGCATGGGTATCTCCCTTCCCCGGCTTCAGCGTACTCTACTTAGTGGATCGCGCCGGGGAGTTGAAGAACAAAGCGATCACGTCACCGCGCAAGATCGACGGGCAGGCCGGTGGCCGCGGAGGTTTGGGCCGCCAGCCCCATCTCGACCGCGCGCATCCCGTCCGACAGCGTCACCTCGACCTCCGCGCGGCCCAGCACGACCTCGCGGAAGCGGCTGTGCTGATAGAACGTGGCGCCGTTGTGATCGCCCGCTTCCAGAAGCGCGGGATCGACGGGAATTTCCAGAACCTGCGGCGCCTTGGGCGCACGCGGGCTGAGTTCGAGCTCGGCCACCGGAGGCGCGCCCAGGGCGTCGGGCCAGAACCGGGTGGGACCGGGCACCCGCGCCTCGATCTTGCCCCTGGGGCCGACCAGGCTCAATTCCTCCTGATAGCGCGCGCCCTCGGCGAACATGCAGAGTTCCAGCATCGCGCGCTGGCCGCCGTCGAACTCGACCATGACGTAGCCGGAATCGAGGATATCGGGCGCCCGCCCGCCATAGCGTTCCTCCAGGTGGTTCACGACCTGCCCGGCGCTGGCCATCACGCGCACCGGTTCCGCGTCCAGGATCAGGCGCATGAGATCGAAGAAATGGCAGCATTTCTCTACGAAGGTGCCGCCCGAGAAGGCGTTGAACCGGTTCCAGTTATTGACCTTCGGCAGGAACGGGAACCGGTGCTCGCGGATGGTCAGCATGGCGGGCGGACCGGTCACATCGCGGGCGCGGGCGATCAGCGACGCGATGGGGGGCATGTAGCGGTACTCCATCGCCACCCAGATCGGCGCGGGATACCGGATCGTGGACAGGACCGCCGCCTGATCGGTGCCGGTATAGAGCGGCTTTTCCACCAGAAGCGGCAGGGCCCGCCGCTCGGCGATCTCCATGATCTGCGGCACATGCAGAAAGTTCGGCGACGCGATCACCAGCGCATCGAGCCGCGGGTCGTCCAGCATGGACGCCACGGACCCATGCGCGGTGGCGTCCGGCACCAGCAGGGCCGTTGCGGCCGCCATGGCCGGGTCCGGTTCGAGAGTCGCGACCACCGCGGCGCCGTCCATCAGGGCGATGTTGCGGATGTGCTCCTGCCCCATCATGCCGCAACCGATGATCCCGTAATTGACGTTTTCGGACATTCTCAGCCTCATGTGAGGCGCGCGACGTAGCGCGCCTTTTCAGAATCGAACCAGGTCAGCGAATATTCGACCTCCGCGCCATCCTGCGCGCGGGACCGCCGCTCGACCTGGACCACCGTGGATGCAACCGCCAGCGACAGGGCATCCGCCCCCCAGTCCGGCAGCGGCGCCGTTCCGCAGCGGTCCTCGACCTCCGTGATCCGCAGGCCGAATTCGGTCAGATAGACGCCGTAGAGCGCGGGCGCCAGACACTCGGCCGCGACGTCGGGCGCGCGGGCGGCGTCGAGCCAGATCTCCTCGGCCGCCACGGCAACGCCGTCGAGCGTGCGCAGCCGGCGGATGCGGTGACCTTGCGCGAACGGCGCCGCGCCGGGCGCGTCGGCCCGCACGACCGAAAGCAGGTCCGCCCCCGGAAGACCGCCGCCCGCGGGTCGTTCGAGCCGGAAGAACCCGTAGAGCCCGCCGACCGCGCGCACGCCGCGCACGTAGTTGCCGGAGCCATGGCGCCGGTCCAGGAGCCCCTGCTTTTCCAGCGAGGCAAGCGCCCGGCGCAGCGTGCCCACCGACACCCGGTGAGCCGCCGCCATCTCACGCTCCGGCGGCAGGCGCGCACCTTCCGGCAACGCACCCGACGCGATCTCCCGGATCACGTGATCGCTGATCTGCCGATGCACCGGCAGGGCCATGCCGTCGTTCCCCGGTCAAGTGATACAGTATTGATGCACCGTTCGGCACCTGCTACGCAAGCGAAGAAAAGGAGCCGCCGCCATGACGATCGTCCCTGTCACCTCTGCCGATCTCGACGCCGTCGAGGTCTCTTGGTTCGCGGCCCTCTGCTCGGACGACTATCGCCAGCTGGGGGTGCCGGAGGGCGATCTGCGCGCCTCTTTCGCCCATTGTTCGGCCATCGCCAAAGAGGCCGAGGCGCAGGGGTTTCGCAACATCCTCTGTCCGTCCTCGTACCAGGTGGGACAGGACACTCTGAGTTTCGTGGCCGGCATGGCCCCCCTGACGGAACGGATGAACTTCCTGGCCGCCGTCCGTTGCGGGGAGATGCAGCCGATCATGCTGGCCCGGACCATCGCCACGCTCGACCACATGCTGGAAGGTCGATTGACGCTGAACGTGATCTCGTCGGACTTTCCCGGAGAGACGGCGGAAAGCGCGTTCCGGTACCAGCGCAGCCGCGAGGTGGTCGAGATCCTGAAGCAGGCCTGGACCGGGGAAGAAATCAACTACACCGGTCAAGTGTACGATTTCAAAGGTATTTCCACGGCGCCCGCGACGCCCTACCAGACCGGAGGGCCGCTTTTGTATTTCGGGGGGTACTCGCCCCCGGCGCTCGACCTCTGCGGCCAGCATTGCGACGTCTATCTGATGTGGCCGGAGCCCAAGGAGCAGATCGCGGACCGAATGAAGGCCGTTCACCAGGTTGCTGAAAAATATGACAGAACGTTGGACTACGGCTTGCGGGTTCACATGATCGTCCGCGACACCGAAGCCGAAGCGCGGGAGTATGCCGAGCATCTGGTCGCCGCTCTCGACGACGAATACGGCGCCTTGATCCGGGACCGGGCGCATGATTCGACCTCGCTGGGGGTGTCGCACCAGGCGCGCGCCCGGGACCTGGCGGATCGGTTCGGCTATGTGGAGCCGCATCTGTGGACCGGGATCGGCCGGGCGCGCTCTGGCTGCGGCGCGGCGCTGGTGGGCTCTACCGATCAGGTCCTGTCGGAGATAGAGGACTACCGCCGCATGGGCATCCGCGCCTTCATCTTCTCCGGCTATCCGCATCTGGACGAGTGCCGCCATTTCGGCACCCGTGTCCTGCCGGAGTTGACAACCTGCTCGCTGCCCCATGTCTACGGACGGGTGCCCCAGGGCACTCCCGCAACCCCCCTTGGAACCGGAGTCCGCACGTGATCGACCGCGTCCGCCTGTCCCCCGAAGTCGAGATCAGCCGCATCGCCTACGGCATGTGGCGCCTGGCGGAAGCCGACGACACCTCTCCCGACCATGTCCGCGCCAAGATCGAAAGCTGCCTGGACCAGGGCATCACCACCATGGACCAGGCCGACATCTACGGCGGCTACATGGCCGAGGAGGTGCTGGGCGCGGCCCTGACGCCGGATCTGAGGCACCGGATAGAGATCGTCACCAAATGCGATATCGTGGCACCCGCCGGTCGTCATTCCGGCGCCCGGGTCAAGCACTACGATACGTCCCGGGACCATATCCTGGCTTCCGTGGAGGCGTCCCTGCGGCTGATGGGCATCGACCGGATCGACCTGCTGCTGATTCACCGGCCGGATCCGTTCATGGATGCGCATGAGACCGGGCGCACGCTGGACGGGCTCGTGGCCGATGGCAAGGTCGGGGCGGTGGGGGTGTCGAACTTCAAGCCGCACGACTGGGCGCTGCTGCAATCGGCGATGACGACGCCGCTGGCGACCAACCAGATCGAGATCAGCCTGGGCTGCCTCGGCGCCTTCACCAACGGCGATCTGGCGTTTCTGCAGGAGCGCGGTGTGACCCCGATGGCGTGGTCTCCGCTGGGCGGCGGGGCGCTGATGACCGACGACGGCCCTCTGGGACAGGCGCTCGACCGGATCGCGTCAGACGCGGGATGCGACCGTGCCGCGGTGGCGGTGGCCTGGCTTCTGGCCCACCCCGCCGGCATCGTGCCGGTGATGGGAACCAATGCCCCGCCGCGCATAGCCGCCATCGCCGACGCGGCCCGCGTTCCCATGGACCGCCAGACCTGGTTCGAACTCTACACCCACGCGCAGGGCCATGAGGTTCCATGAGCCGGATGACGCCCTTCACGGACCGCGAGCTGCGCGATGCCTTCGGCCGGTTCGCCACCGGCGTGACGGTCGTCACCACCCGCGCCGAATCCGGGCCCCTGGGCATCACGGCGAATTCCTTCGCGTCGGTGTCGCTGGACCCGCCGCTGGTGATGTGGCTGCCGGCCCGCGCCTCGCGCCGGTTCGCGCCCTTCACGACCTGCAAGACCTTCGCGATCCACGTGATGGGCGCCGGACAGGCCGAGATTTCGTCCGGCTTCGTATCTGAGGGCGATCTGTTCGACGATCTCGACTGGACAGAGGCCGATGACGGTACGCCGCTGATCTCCGACTGCCTGGCGCGGTTCCACTGCACGACCCACGCCGTCCATGACGCGGGCGACCATGCCATCGTTCTGGGGCGGGTGCTGGATGCCCAGCACCGGACGGGCGACCCGCTGATCTTCTCGGGCGGCCAGTACGGCGTCTTCGCGGAACGCTGACGTCCCGCCCCAGGGGGATCGCGCCACGGCCCATGTCGCGCCGGGCATGGAGTTGGGCAGGGTCCGCACCCGACCGGCCCGGACAGCGCGCTCTAGGAAAGCGCTCTTCGACCTGCTTAGGTCGTGAAGCAAGGGGAGGAGGATCTGAACATGGCGCTCAAGGCGCTTCTCTGGCCCGTCCAGACCTTCAACGACATCGTGCTGCCGGTCGGGCGCTGGATCTCGATCGTGGCGATCGCGGTCATGGTCGCGGTGATCCTGCTGCAGGTTTTTTTCCGCTACGTGCTCAACAACGCGCTGCCCTGGCCGGATGAGGCGGCGCGGTTCTGCATGCTGTGGATGACCGGGCTGATGGCGCCGGACGCCTATCGACGCGGCGGCTTCGTCGCCATCGACATGCTGGAGAACGCCCTTCCGCGTATCGCCGCATCGGTGCTGTCGCTGGTGCTTCTGGCGATTTCGGGTGTCGTGCTCTGGATCGGTCTGGGGATCGGCTGGTCCGAGGTCACCGGCTTCGGCGGGCAGTTCGCCACGGCGTCGCTCTACCTTCCCCTGCCCGACGGCTGGTTCCGCGTACCGCGTTCCTGGATGATGGCCTCTCTGCTCGTCGGCTTCGCGCTTCTGGCCATCGTCAATGCAGAGCTGATCCTGCGCACGATCCTGACGCTTCTGGGGGTGCGCGATCTCAAGCCCCTGGGAATGCCCACCGAAGAGATCATGGCGGAGTGAGCGCATGCTGATCTGGTTCCTCCCCGTCTTTCTGGTGTTCCTCATGGCCGGGCTGCCGGTATTCTTCGGCCTCCTGGCCGCGCCGGGGATCCTGTTGTTCCTGAACGGCCAGGAACGCGAGATCACGCTGCTCTACCGTAACCTCTACAACGGCATGGACAGCTTTCCGCTGATGGCGATCCCGTTCTTCATGCTGGCCGGAGAGTTGATGAACCGCGGCGGCATCACCGCGCGGCTGGTGGAGTTCAGCCAGGCGCTGATGGGTCATTTCCGCGGCGGGCTGGCGCATGTGAACATCCTGTCGTCGATGCTCTTTGCCGGGCTGTCGGGCTCTGCCGTGGCCGATACCTCTGCGCTGGGGTCCATGCTGATCCCGGCCATGGAGCGGCAGGGCTATTCCCGCCGCTTCGCCGCCGCGATCACCGCAGCGTCCAGCGTCATCGGCCCGATCATCCCGCCCTCCGGAATCATGATCATCTACGCCTACGTCATGGGGGAATCGGTCGCGGCGCTGTTTCTGGCCGGTATCGTGCCGGGCATCCTGGTGGGGCTGGGCCTCATGGTCGTCACCAAGCTCATGGCCGACCGGTACGATTTCCCGGTCGCCACGGAGAAGCAGTCCTGGAAGGCGCGCGGCCAGGCGTCGTTGAAGGCGTTCTTTCCGCTGATGACGCCGGTCATCATCATGGGCGGCATCCTGGCCGGCGTCTTCACCCCGACGGAGGCCGCCGCCGTCGCCGTCGCCTACGCGCTCTTCATCGGCATCTTCGTCATGCGGACGCTGAAGCTGTCGGACATTCCGGACGTGCTGTCGCGCTCGGCCACCACGTCTGCGGTGGTGCTGCTGCTGGTCGGGGCGGCCATGGCCTTCAAGACGGTCGTGTCGCTGTCGCACGCGCCGGAGATCATGGCCGAATTCATCCTGGCCCTGTCCGACAACCCGCTGATGCTGCTGTTCCTGATCAACCTGCTGCTCTTCGCGGTCGGCATGTTCCTGGACGCCGGTCCCGCCATCATCATCCTGGGACCGATCCTGGGGCCGATCTTTACCTCCCTGGGCGTGGACCCGATCCACTTCGCCATCATCATGAGCGTGAACCTGACCGTCGGCCTGGCAACGCCGCCCATGGGGCTGGTGCTGTTCGTGGCCTCGTCGGTTTCGGGCGAACGGGTCGAGGCGATCTCGCGCGCGATCCTGCCGTTTCTGGCCGTGGAAATCGTGGTGATCGGCCTTATCACCTACATCCCGGCCATCTCCATGTTCGTGCCGCGCATCACCGGGTTCGCGTGACGCCGCGCCGCCACTGGACGGCCTTTCGCGCGCCTGTCATGCTCCTGTCCGCGGTCCCCAACGGACACATCACAGGGAGGATAGACATGCTGAAAACGCTGACGCAGGCGGGCCTGGCACTCGCGCTCATGGCCACAACCGCCTTGGCTCAGGACGTGACGCTCCGCGCCACCGCGAATTCCAACGAGAACGATGAGGACTACGACGGTCTGGTCGTGTTCAAGAACTACGTCGAGCAGGCGTCCAACGGGACCATCGCCGTGGAACTCTTCATCGGCACCCAGCTCTGCTCGAACGGGGCCGAATGCCTGCAGGGCGTGGCCGACGGAAACATCGACATCTTCGTGTCCACCTCTGGCGGCACGTCGGGGATCTTTCCCTTCGTGCAGGTTCTGGACCTTCCTTACGTGATGACAGACGACCGCGTTGCGGAGGCCGCCCTTGCCAACGGCACGGAGTTCGTGACCACGATGCAGCAGATGGTGGACGACGCATCCGGCGGCGCCATCAAGCTGATGACCATCGGCAATACCGGCGGGTGGCGCAACTTCGCCAACACCCAGCGCCGGGTCGAGAAACCTACCGATCTGGAGGGGCTGAAGATCCGCACCGTCGTGGCCGACCTGCCGCAGGAGCTGGTGCGCGCCCTGGGGGCATCGCCGACGCCGATCCCGTGGCCGGAACTCTTCACCTCGTTCCAGACCGGTGTGGTGGAAGGATCCAAGAACGGGATCACCGACATCATGGGGATGAAGTTTCCCGATGCCGGGCTGAAGTACCTCACGCTGGACGGCCATGCCTACATGGGGGCGCTGTGGTTCATGAACGCCGAAGCGTTCAACGGGCTGGACGACGACCAGAAACGGGTCGTGGTGGACGGATTCTATCAGTTGCAGCAGGCCACCTTCGCCTCCCCCAAGCGCAAGTCGATCCAGGCCTATGAGGATTTCCGCGCGGCGGGAGGCGACATTTACGTCCCAACGCCGGAGGAGATGGATCAATTCGCCGAGGCCGCCCAGCCGGTCTATGAGTGGTTCAACGAAAACGTCCAGGGCGGCAAGGAAGCCTACGACGCGCTGACCGCAACGGTGGAAACGGTCACCGCCGAGATCGACGCCCAGCGCCAGGCGACCATGGGCAACTGAGCCGGAAAGATCCGGACCCGCGGTTTTCGCCGCGGGTCCGGGTTGGTCTGCGCGGCAGCGGCACACCGCCGGCGCGGCCCTGCGCGGTTTGCAGCGGGCGAACCCCGGTCGAGGCCGCGGGCCTGGCTCGCCCGCCTCCTTTCGTCAGGTGAACAGGAACTGATCCTCCGAAAGGATCCCCGCCAGCGCGCCGGAGAAACCGGCGTTGTAGTCGATCGCCACCTCGTTGCCCGCATAATCGGTCCGATCGTCTCGGTAGGACCCGTCCCGTCCCGGCCCCCCGACCAGCGCACCGTCCAGACGGTTGAGGTTGGGGCCGGTGGTGCCCACATGCAGCGTGCCGGAGGCTCCCCGATGATGCGGGCTGGCCGGGGACGACTCCCCGAAGCCGACCACGTAGCTGAAGCTATCGGGATTGTCCCCCAGCATGTAGTCGATCTGGTCGCGCGCGAAATCGTTCAGATCCGCCGCCCGGTCCCCCTCACCGCGCGCCTTCAGGACGTCGCCGTATTGCAGCGCCAGGAACGCCGTGTTCGCGGCATAGCGGTTAGAGCCCCACTCGTCGATCCACCCCAGTCCGCCGTTGGTATCCGTCCCCGGCGTTCGGTCGACAGCGTAGATCCATTGGCTGAAATGTATATCGAGATCGTCGAAGTAGCGCTGCTCGCCCGTGAATTCGGCCAGCCGCACCGCCGTTCCCATCGACTGGTCGTCCCAGCTCATCGCCCAGTACTGGCCGCTGGGCGTGTAGTATTCCTTGGCCTTCTGGAGATAGCTCGCCTTGCCGGTCGCCTCGAAGAGCCATGTCGCCGCCCATGCAAGCTCATCCATATAGCCGCTATGGGATCCGTAGAACGCCTCTGCGTCGGGGATCGCATCCGTATAGGTGCCGCGATACGCCTCCGAAAAGGCGAAGAGCGACTCGGCGGCGTCGATCATGGTCGCGGCACCGGCGGCATCGCCCTTCTCCAGCAGGACCATGGCGCTGGACGCCAGCCCGGCGGCGGTCTGGGCGGTCACTTCCGTTCCGGGATTTTCGGCGGTGATCGCATAGGCCGGCCGCTCCATGGTCATCTGCTCCGCCGGGCCCCACCAGGCATGGTCGATCCTTCCGTTGCCGACCTGCCCGTAAAACACGTCGTCCGACAGGTCCGCCGTGCCCTTGTCGTCATAGGCGCGCAGCAGGTAGTCGGAGACCCATTCCACGTGCGCAGCCACGTCGTTGTAGCTTCCGGCCGCGACATAGCCCTTCTTGTAGTCGAGCGCGCCCCAGGCCAGCACCGTCGCGGTATAGGCCTGCGGCAGGCCGAACTTCACGTGGTCGCCCGCATCGTAGAAGCCGCCGGACAGGTCCCGACCGACATCGGCGCCGTCGTCGAGCGCGCTGTCGCCGCGCCAGGCGATCGGGTGGTCGTCCGGCAGATCGCCGGAGTACTGGGCGTAGTAGAAGTCCATCGAGAGGTCGAGCGCGGTTTCGTAATCCCCGCCGTCGAAGGGACTTTCGGCCCAGCCGGTCTCCGGCGCGGTTTCGGACACGATGACCAGATCGGCGGGCGGCTGCCCCTTGCCGGTAAAGCCCACCGTGACGCTTCGCCCCGGCGAGAGTTTCTCGCCGTAGCCCGATCCCTCAAGCAGGATGGTGCCGTCGCCCAGATCGGTCGCGGTCATCCCCCAGCTGTTCCGGATATCGAGCCCCTCCGCCTCGACGATGATGGACCAGGGCTTCATCGTTGTGGATGTGGAATTGGTGATCTTGAGCGATCCGTTGTACCCGCCGTTCCAGGTGGCGGTGACGGCGTACGCCAGTTCCGGCACGGGATCGGCGGGGGTGCAGTTCGCAGTCTTCGATTTCAACATCGGATCTCCTCTGGGATCAGGAGTGAGGCGCTCACCCCGCGTCGTGCCCCCGTGACCGGGGCTGACGCTTTGTGCGGTGAGCCGTGGGAGGCGTAGAGATCCCATTCGAGGACCCCGGACCGGCGGCCCGAGACAGGTGCGTTCCTGTCGTGGCCTCATCTAGCAACCCAGATGTTTCCGAATCGTAAACCGCGGCACCTAGGGCGAAAATCCGCGCCGCCCTTGATGAGCCGGCGCCCAGATCAGGCCGGGTCAGCCGGCATCGCCTGCGGACGTGGTGCCGCAGGGGCGGCTCCGGCGCCGCGCGGGTTCGCTGCCGAAACCGGATCGCCGGACCGATCTCCGCGCCTTGCCTACCCAGTGTGATGAACCTCCTGGAGCCCGTAGACCGGCGTCTCCATCCCCTCCAGTCGCGCCTTGAGTTGCAGGGCCAGATACAGCGAATAATGCCGCGACTGGTGCAGGTTTCCGCCGTGGAACCAGAGCGCCGGCTGCTGGGTCGGTTTCCACATGTTGCGCTGTTCGCCTTCCCACGGGCCGGGGTCCTTGGGCGTGTCGGAGCCCAGACCCCACACCTTGCCGACCTTGTCGGCGACCTCCTGGCTGATCAGGTCCGCGGCCCAGCCATTCATGGATCCGTATCCCGTCGCCAGAACCACCAGGTCGGCGGGCAGTTCGGTGCCGTCCTTCAGCCGCACGCCGGTCTCGGTATAGGTGTCCATCTGCCCCTTCTTGAGCTTGATTTTGCCGTCGATGATCAACTGGCTGGCACCGACGTCGATGTAGTAGCCGGATCCCCGCCGGAGGTACTTCATGAACAGGCCGGACCCGTCCGGACCCCAGTCGAGCTCGAACCCCGCCTCTTCAAGCCCCTTGTAGAACTCGGCGTCGCGCTCCTTCATCTGCTCATAGAGCGGGATCTGGAATTCGTGCATGATCCGGTAGGGCAAGGAGGCGAAGATCATGTCGGCCTTTTCGGTGGTCGTGCCGGCGGCAAGCGCCTCTTCGGAGTAGAGCGCGCCCAGACCGATCTCCATCAGCGTGTCGGATCGCACGATATGGGTCGAGGACCGCTGGACCATGGTCACATCGGCCCCGCCCTCCCAGAGCGCCGCGCAGATGTCGTGGGCGGAGTTGTTGGATCCGATCACGACCACCTTTTTGCCTTCGTAGGCATCGGGTCCGGGATGCTCCGAGGAATGCTGGATCTCTCCCTTGAACGTCTCGGCACCCGGAAACTCCGGCTTGTTCATCTTGCCCGACATTCCTGTCGCCAGCACCAGGTGCCTGGGCGTCAGGGTGACCGTTTCACCGTCGCGGACCACCTCTACCGTCCAGCGGGCCTTTTCGGCGTCGTAGGAGGCCGAGCGGACTTCGGATTTCGTCCAGTAGTTCAGCTCCATGACGCGGGTGTACATCTCCAGCCAATCGCCGAGCTTATCCTTGGGCGCGAAGACGGGCCAGGTTTCGGGGAACTTGATGTAGGGCAGATGGTCGTACCAGACCGGATCGTGCAGGCAGAGCGATTTGTAGCGGTTGCGCCAGCTGTCTCCGGGACGTTCGTTCTTCTCGACGATGATCGTGGGCACGCCAAGCTGCCGCAGCCGCGCGCCCAGCGCGATTCCGCCCTGACCGCCGCCGACGATGACGGTGTGGGGCTGGGTTTCGTAGCCCAGAGTGGCCAGTTCGTCGTCGCGCCGCTCCTTCCAGCTGGCGCGGTTCTTTTCCGCACCGTGTTCGGCGCCCATGGGCCTGCCGGTGCCCTTCGGCTCCTCATGGCCCTTCAGTTCGAACAGGGCGGTCAGGAGGGTCCAGATCTTGCCGTCCTTCAGGCGCAACAGACCGTTGCCGCGGCCCTGGGCGGTGTCGAAACGGAACCAGGCCGTGACCACCCCGCCCTCCTCCGTGGGCAATTCGCCGTCAGAGAGGCGAAAGCCGGACGGGTCGGTGTGATCCAGCTGATGTTCGAGCATGTCGCGCACGCCCTCTGGACCCTCCATTGTCTTGATGTTCCAGGTAAAGGCCACCAGGTCGCGCCAGTAGCTTTCGTCCAGGAACATGTCGGTTGTGCGGGCGATGTCACGCTTTGCCAGGGCGTCCCCAAAATCGTCGAGGAATTCCTGGGTCCGGTCGGCCAGGGTGGTGTCCAGCATGGTGATCTCCTCTCGATTGTTCGACGGGAAGGGTGCGCGTCTGACGCAGCGTCAGCCAGTACCACATTGGTCTGAGACGACGGGGCGCGGAGCGGTCACTGCCGGTCCCGTTCGACCCACCGGATCGCAACGAGGGCAGCGGCCAGCGCCGTCACGGTCGCGGCGATACCCAGCAGGAACGGTCCGGTCGCCTGATCCACCTCCAGCACGATCAGCTTGCGCACCACGGCCAGCATGCCGATCACGATAACCGTCCGAAGCTGTCCGATCCCATGGTCGCCGGCCACCATCTGACGGATCGAATGGGCCAGCTCCAAGGCGATCACGGCCGCGAGCACCCGGTCGAACAGCGTCTGGAATTCCACGTAGTCGAGGGCCGCGTTTTCGGCGAAGGTCACCGTCACGAGCGTCCGGAAGAACGAATAGGTCGCCAGCAGCACCACGCCGACCATACCCAGCAGAAGCAGGGCGGATATTCCACGCTCGATCAAATGATAGATGCGCGTGACAGCGCCATCGTCATCGGTTCCCATCGCGCGGCCCTCCTTGACGGAAGATGCTAGGGCGCGGGGCACGTCGTTCGAGAGGCGGCGCTGCGGAATCGCATACCGTCGCACAGGAGAAGCCGTGGCGGGCGGCAACGGCGGCATGGCGACAGGTCTTTCCCGGACGGTTCCGAGGGACCGCGTGCGACGCGTGTTGCCCAGCGGACCCGGTCGACCCATCGGCGCCCTCGACATGCAGGCACCGGGGTAGCGCCATCATCGACGGCACCGGCGCACGCCTCTCGAACACCCGCCGGGGCGGAGAGGCGCGCGCGGAACCGGACGCAGGGAGTTCCACGGGGCATGCCGGCCCGACCTCCGCATGGCAGGCCACAGGGCGCTGCGGCATCAGCGGGAGATGCCGATGCCGGGCGCGGCGGTCCCGGGCGATGCGGACCGGTGGCGGGACCGCCCTGCCCTTGCCTCCCGACGCACGCCTGCCTAAGAGGCGACCGGACGGCAGAGGGGCTTTGCGCATGTCGCGTCTGGTGATGAAATTCGGCGGCACTTCGGTCGCATCGCCCGACCGCATCAAGCGGGCCGCCAAACGCGTCGCCCGCGAGGTCGCGAACGGGCACGATGTCATCGTCGTCGTCTCCGCCATGGCCGGCAAGACCAATGAGCTGATCGGCTGGGTCGATGAAACCTCACCCTTCTACGATGCCCGGGAATACGATGCGGTGGTCAGTTCCGGCGAGAACGTGACCGCCGGGCTGATGGCGTTGACGCTCCAGGACATGAACATACCCGCCCGCTCTTGGCAGGGCTGGCAGGTGCCGCTCAGGACCAATGGCACCCACGGCTCGGCCCGGATCGAGGAGATCCCGACAGCCAACATGGACGCCCGGTTCGCCGACGGCATGAGGGTTGCCGTGGTCGCGGGCTTTCAGGGGATCAGCCCGGAGGGACGTATCACGACGCTGGGACGGGGCGGGTCCGACACCACGGCCGTCGCCTTCGCTGCCGCCCATGACGCGGTGCGCTGCGACATCTATACCGATGTCGACGGGGTCTATACGACCGACCCCCGGATCACGTCCAAGGCCCGCAAGCTCGACCGCATCGCCTTCGAGGAAATGCTGGAACTGGCGAGTCTCGGGGCCAAGGTACTGCAGACCCGCTCTGTCGAGCTGGCGATGCGCTACAGGGTGAAACTGAGGGTGCTCTCCTCTTTCGAGGAGTATGACGAGACCGCGGGCACGCTGGTCTGCGCGGAGGACGAGATTTTGGAAAGCAATGTCGTGAGCGGGGTCGCCTATTCCCGGGACGAGGCCAAGATGACCCTTCTGGGGGTGGAGGATCGGCCCGGCATCGCCGCGGCGATCTTCGGTCCGTTGTCGGAAGCGGCGGTGAACGTGGACATGATCGTCCAGAACATCAGCGAGGGGGGCAAGACCGACATGACCTTTTCCTGTCCGGTGGATCAGGTCGGCCGTGCCCGCCGCGCGCTGGAAGAGGCCCGTGCCGCCGGCGCCTACGACTATGCGGAGCTGATCGCGGATCAGGAGGTATCGAAGGTGTCCGTCGTGGGGATCGGGATGCGCAGCCATGCCGGCGTCGCCGCGCGCATGTTCCAGTCCCTCCGTGACGAGAACGTCAACATAAAGGTCATCACCACCTCCGAGATCAAGATCTCCGTCCTGATCGACCGCAAGTACATGGAACTGGCCGTCCAGGCGCTCCACGACGCGTTCGGCCTGGACAGGATCGGGCAGCCCACCGGGCTCTGAGACCGGGCCGCACCCAGCCCGGGACCGGACGCGCCCGCGACCGCGCGAACCCGTACCGTGCTTCGGACGCGCGACGCTGAGGGATGGCGCATTCTTTCAACCCGCCGCCAACTCCACTATAACGACCCGCGACACCATGGATCGGACCGTCCGCATATGCCGCAGCGCACCGACAGCGAAAGCCGCAAGCTTCTGCAGCGCCTGCGCGACGCGCTCGCCGACAAGAGCGAGGGGCAGGAGAGGCTCGATCACATCACCTCGATCATCGCCGACTCCATGCAGACCGAGGTATGCTCGATCTACCTTTTCCGCGATGCGGAGACGCTGGAACTCTGCGCCACAGAGGGCCTGAATCCCGCCGCCGTCCATCAGACGCGGATGCGCCTGGGTGAGGGCCTGGTCGGCCGCGTGGCGCGTCTGGGGCGGAACATCAACGCGGCCAACGCACCGGCGACCCGCGGTTTTCGCTACATGCCCGAGACGGGCGAAGAGAAGTATTCCAGCTTTCTGGGCGTTCCGATCCAGCGTCTGGGGGAACGGCTGGGGGTCCTGGTCGTTCAGTCCCGCGAGGCGCGCGGCTTCACCGACGACGAGGTCTACGCCCTGGAGGTCGTTGCCATGGTCCTGGCCGAGATGACCGAGCTCGGCGCTTTCGTCGGGGAAGGCGCTGCACTTTCCGCCCGCCACCAGCACCCGGTTCTGTTTCGCGGCACCGTCGCGCAGGAAGGAACGGCCGAGGGCCGTGTCTGGCTGCATGAGCCGCGCGTGGTCGTCACCAATCCGGTGGCCGAGGATACCGAAGCCGAAAAGGTACGCCTGACGGAGGCGATCGCGACCCTCCGGGTCAGTGTCGACGACATGCTCGACGTGGCCCGGATCACCGACAAGGACCAGCGCGAGGTCCTTGAGACCTATCGCATGTTCGCCCACTCCCGCGGCTGGCTGAAACGCATGCGCGAGGATATCGACCGCGGGCTTTCCGCGGAAGCCGCCGTGGAAAAGGAGCAGTCCACCGCCCGCACGCGCCTGCAATCCGCGCCCGACGCGTATTTCAGGGAACGGATGCACGATTTGGACGACCTGTCGCGGCGGCTGCTGCGGATCCTGACCGGACAGGGGCGGGAAACCGGGGCGGATATGCCACCGGACCCGATCCTGGTGGCGCGCAACATCGGACCCGGTGAGCTTTTGGACTACGGCCGGTCCCTGAAGGGCATCGTGCTGGAGCAAGGGGCCGTCGGCAGCCACGCCGCCGTCGTCGCGCGTGCCCTGGCGATCCCGCTGGTGATCCATGCCGAAAACATCACCGCAGAGGCACTCAACGGCGATCATGTGATGGTCGACGGGGAGCAGGGCAACGTTCATCTTCGCCCAGAGGACAACATCGTCGCTGCCTTTCGGGACAAGATCGCGATGCAGGCCAAGGCCCAGGAGCGCTACGCCGACCTGCGCGACAAGCCCGCCAGCACGCTCTGCGGCACGACGATCCAGTTGACCATGAACGCAGGACTGATGGCGGACCTGCCGTCGCTCGACGGCTCCGGTGCGGAGGGTGTGGGCCTTTTCCGCACCGAACTGCAATTCCTGGCCAACCGGTCCGTGCCGCGCCGCGGCGACCTTGCGCGGCTCTATGCCCGCGTCATGGACGCGGCGCACGGCAAGCCGGTGGTGTTCCGCACGCTCGACATCGGATCGGACAAGGTGCTGCCCTACATGAAGCGCCCCGAAGAGCCGAACCCCGCGCTCGGTTGGCGCGCGATCCGCGTCGGGCTCGACAAGCGCGGGGTGATGCGCATGCAGCTCCAGGCGCTGATCCGCGCGACGCAGAACCGTCCCCTGGCGGTCATGTTCCCGTTCATCGCCCAGCTCGACGAGTTCCGCGATGCCCGGGCCATGGTGGACGACGAGATTGAGCGGGAGCGGCGCCTGGGCCACGATCTGCCGTCCCAGGTCCGCATCGGCGCCATGGTCGAGACGCCGTCGATGGCATTCGCGCCGCGGTCCTTCTTCGAAGAGGCCGATTTCGTCTCGATCGGCGGCAACGATTTGAAACAGTTCTTCTTCGCGGCCGACCGCGAGAATGAGCGCGTGCGGCGGCGCTACGATACCCTCAACGTCAGTTTCCTGAACCTGCTGGCGATGATCGTGGACCGTTGCGCAGAGACCGGCACACCGGTGAGCTTCTGCGGAGAGGATGCGGGACGTCCGGTCGAGGCCCTGTGCATGGCCGCCATCGGCCTTCGTGCGTTGTCCATGCGCCCTGCCTCCATCGGACCGGTCAAGCACCTGCTGCGCCGGATCGACCTTGGCGCGGCCCGGCAGGTCATCGACCGCGCCCGGCAGGAAGGTCGGCAGAGCGTCCGCGCCCCGGTCGAATCATGGCTGGCAGAGGCGCTGGCCGCCGACACCGCAGCGCCGGCGCTGGCGGGCGTTTTCCCACCAGAGGGTTAAGATCGGGGCGAGATGTCGTTTCCCCGCGGTGAACGGCACGCGTGCAATGTGACGCGAATTGGATCCTGTCGAATCGAGCGTATTGCCGGAACTCTATTTCCTTTGTCCGATCAGATGGTTGTCAGGGTTAACGGCATTAGGATCAAGGCTCCGTTTCCTCTTGAGCGTCTGGAAAGGTGTTTCCGGCATAGTGGGATCAGACGCGGTGCCGGGGGGCATCGCAGCAGAACCGAAGGACCGCCCGATGAAAATCGTCAAACTCCTCTCCACGCGTTTCGCCAGGCGCGGGCCCTGCCCCGGCGAGACCCCGGAAGCGGACCCGCTCAGCCGGGACGAGGTCCAGGCGCTGCTTCGGCGGGAACTCCGGACGATCCGGCCTCTGGCCGCTTGACCGTGATCGGGCCGTCGCCAGGGGTGACGGGGGCCCGGGACCGGAATGGTACAGGGGATCCGGACCTCAGGGGTGAGGTCGGTCCCGCGTCGGGGCCGCGGACAAGGGCGCTGCCGGTTGAGGGGCCGGCAGTGAACAGGGGGGGCGCCGGTTGGGGAACCGGCGCGGGGGCGCCGCACGACCGGCGTCGGGGAATGGCGCGTCTCCGGTTGGGGGAGGCCGGAGGCGCGGCATGGGAGAGGGGCGCGAGGTCGCGCGGCGGGGAGCCGCCGATGGGGTTCCGCGCAACCGGTCCGGAAGGGTGGAGTGGGGTGGGGTGACCGCTGCCGGTGGGCACCGGCACCCGCACATCAGGGGCGGAATGCGTCGCGGAACCGGGGGGCCGCCGCCGCTATCTGCCCCGCCGGCCGAGCCGCATCTGCGGATCAGGCTCCTGGCGACAGGCGCACGACGTCCGCGCCGGCTCAGACCACCATTTTTGGTGGCGACACGCGGACGCGGAACTCCCGTACCAGGGTTTCGACATCGCTGCCGCTGTCCCGGGCCAGCGCCCGAAGACCGAAATAGACGCGCGCCATTTCCTGATAGTAACTGGTGAACGCGTAGTTGGTGGCGGCGCCTGCCGCCGCGCCGATGACAGGTACCGCCTGAGCGGCCAGTTTCTGGCCCAGCACCGTCGCGAGCCTCGGCGCGACCTTTGCGATGATCCCGTGGATCGCCGGACCCGACAGGGTGACCCGCGCCGACAGGAACGCCAGATCCGTGCCGTCGTCCCGCGCCAGCGGCCCTGCGGCCGCGAAAACCTGCAGGCATTGTGCCCGCGTCACCGGATCCTGGACGTCGAAACCGGTTTCGGCGGCGATCCCCTGGATCGCGCGGAGCAGGACCATTGTGGTCACCGGCAGTTCGGCCAGCGCGGTGGGCAGGCCGCCCGATCCGCCGATGGCCCCCATCGCAGTGGTTGTGGCGGTATTCAGCCAATCGGGCCGGTCGCGCACCCGCCCGCGGCTGGCGAAAGCCGCGTCGAACGCGACCTCCAGCGCCTTCTTCGTCGCGCGGTCCAGACCTTCCCGAACGGCGAGCGGCAGGCGACCCAGGATATCCTCGGCCTGACCGCCGACCAGGGACAGCACCTGCATGCCCACGCCATCGGCCTGGCGAAACCGCCTGGCCAGCCGGTCGAGCTCGGCGGCGGTGTCGGCCGGGAGCTCCTGATAGGGAATCGGATCCTTGTTCATGTCGCCAAGATGGGGTGCCACGGCGCCCGTGCCAAGCCTTACACCGCGCGCTCCACCTGCCCGGAAATGCCGACCCACGCACCCGGTACCAGTTCCGCGCCCAGTACGCGCTCCGGGTTCGTGGGCGGCGGCATCTCGACCCCTCCGCGCCGGACGAAACCGAAGCGTCCGTAATAGGGCGCGTCGCCGACCAGAAGCACGCGTTCGTGTCCCAGGTCCGTGGCGCGCGACAGGCTCTCCTGGATCAGCAGCGCGCCCAGTCCCTCCCCCTGCCGGGTCGGGTGGATCGCCACCGGCCCCAAAAGCAGCGCCGCCCGCCCGCCGATCCGCACCGGCCAGTGGCGGATCGCGCCATCAACCGCGCCGCCCTCTGCGCGGGACACCAGGCAGAGCGCGGCGACAGGCGCCACCCCGCTTCGCAACCGGTAGGACGACAACAGCTCTCGCCCCGGCCCGAAGCTCAGGTCGAAGAGCGCCTCGACCTCCCACCCATCGTCAGGGCCTTCCACGCTCAGCATCGCCCCGTCATCCCCCGTTCGGCTGGCGCGCCGCCTAGCATGGCGCTAGGTCTCGGGCAAACCGAAGGAGCCTCCATGTTCTACCGCCCCGAAGACGGCCACGGCCTGCCGTACAACCCGTTCAGCGCCATCGTGGCGCCGCGGCCCATCGGCTGGATCTCGACCCGTGGCGCGGATGGGCGCGAGAACCTCGCCCCCTACTCGTTCTTCAACGCGGTGGCCTACACCCCGCCGCAGGTGATCTTTTCGTCGACCAGCACCAAGCCGGACCGCGACGGCACCAAGGACAGCGTCGCCAACATCCGGCAAACGGGCGTGTTCTGCTGCAACATCGTGAGCCTGGCTCTGAAGGAGCAAATGAACGAAAGTTCCGGCCCCTGGCCGCGAGAGGTCGACGAGTTTAAGCACACGGGCCTGGAGCGCGCAGGATGCGAGACCGTGGCCTGTTCACGCGTCGCCGCGGCGCCCGCCAGCCTGGAATGCCGGATGACGCAGATCGTCGAATTGGCCGGAGAGTCGAACCTGATGGTCATCGGAACGGTGACCGGCATCCATATCGACGATTCCTGCCTGGTGGACGGGCGCTTCGACGTGCTGTCTTTCAACCCGGTGTCGCGGCTCGGATACCGCGACTTCGCCGCCGTCACCGAGCTTTTCACCATGTCCCGGCCGGGCGAGTAGCCCGCGGCTATCCCCGGTCCTGGGTGCACGGGGCGAAACGACGGAGGCACCGGCGATCGTCACGCCGCGCTCACGTCCAGACCATAGCCAATCTGCCATGCCGGGGCATCGGACGCGGGAGAGCCATCGCGAGCGCCCGGTCGCTGCATTGCGATGGCGCGGCGCGTAGATCGGAACGGCAGTCCCGGACCGCAGCCACCGGCCGAAAGCCTCGAGCGAAACCTAGTGACCTCCGGAGAGCATCCCCGTCCGCACGCCATAATCCACCGCGATCCCGTATTCGGGATCGTCGGCGCTGTCGGTCATGAGCTGCCCCGCACGGGCCAGCAGGCGATGGCAGTCACGTGAGAGGTGCCGCAGCTCGATCGTCTTGCCGGCGGCTTCGTATTTGGCGGCGACGGTCTCTATGGCGGTCAGCGCGGATTGGTCGGCCACGCGGCTGCCCTGGAAGTCGACGATGACCTTGTCGGGGTCGGTGTCGGGATGAAACAATTCCACGAATCCCTCTGCCGAACCGAAGAAGAGCGGCCCCTGCACGCCGTAGACCTTGGCGCCCTCCGGGGTTTCGGTCGTGGTCGCGTAGATGCGCCGGGCGTTCTGCCAGGCGTAGGCCAGGGCCGAGACGATGACCCCGACCACCACGGCCGTCGCCAGGTCGTAGGCCACGGTCACCGCCGTCACCAGGACGATCACCACCGCGTCCACCATGGGCACGCGAAACAGGATCTTGAGCGAATTCCAGGCGAATGTGCCGATGACGACCATGAACATCACACCCACGAGGGCAGCCAGCGGCACCAATTCGATCACCGGGGCCGCGACCAGGATGAAGGCCAGCAGGAACAGCGCCGCCGCGATGCCAGAGACGCGCGTGCGCCCGCCGGACTTCACGTTGATCATCGACTGGCCGATCATAGCGCAGCCGCCCATGCCGCCGAAGAAGCCGGTGACCGTGTTGGCCGCCCCCTGCGCGATGCACTCCTTGCTGGCGCCGCCCTTCTGGCCGGTGATCTCACCCACCAGGTTCAGGGTCAGCAGGCTCTCGATCAGGCCGATGGCGGCAAGGATCACGGCATAGGGCAGAATGATCTGGAAGGTTTCCCATGTCAGCGGCACGAGCGGCACGTGAAACGACGGCAGACCGCCCTCGATAGAGGCCAGATCGCCCACCACGGGCGTGTCGAGCCCCACCGCGATCACCAAAAGCGCCGTGATCCCGATCCCGGCCAGCGGCGCCGGCACGGCGCGGGAAACCTTGGGAAGCCCCCAGATCACCGCCATCGTCAGCCCGACCAGCCCCAGCATCAACGTCAGTTCGCCCGCGGGCAGCCACTGCCCGCCACCGACGCCGTGGCCGTTGGCCTCCTGGCTGCCGGGCACCTGGAACTGGCTCAGCTGGGCCAGGAAGATGACGATGGCCAGACCGTTGACGAAGCCCAGCATCACCGAATGCGGCACCAGCCGGATGAACTTTCCCCACCGCATGGCCCCGAACACGATCTGGATCAGCCCCATCAGCACCACCGTGGCGAACAGGTACTCCACGCCGTGATCGGCCACCAGGCTGACCATCACCACCGCCAGGGCCCCCGTGGCGCCGGAAATCATTCCCGGCCGTCCGCCGAAGAGCGCGGTGATCAGCCCGACGATGAAGGCGGCATAGAGCCCCACAAGCGGCTGCACGCCGGCGACGAAGGCAAAAGCCACGGCCTCCGGAACCAGAGCCAGCGCGACGGTGAGGCCGGAGAGAAGCTCGGTCCTGATCTGACGCGGATCTGCGGCACCGCCGGGGACGCTCCGGACCGCGATCGCGTCGCCCAGCACACTCATCAACGCTCTTGCCATCGGTCTCTCCTCGTCTTCCGCCGTCCGGTTCCGCACACGGCAACGCGACCGCTGCGTCGGGCCGACGCGCCGGGCGCATTTTGCAGCACTGTACGGATGTTTCGCGCGGCATGGCACGCATCGGCCCGGAACACCACAGGCAAGCCGCGCATGGCAGCCATGCGGTGAACGCAGACCACATGGGGGCGGGACACTTCCCTAAGCGCCGCCGCCCGCTACCATAGGATCTGGCAACAGGGGGGTCCCATGGGCAGACTGGCGATCATCGGCGGATCGGGAATCTACGACATCGACGGGCTGGAGGGCGCCAGATGGCAGACCATAGAGACGCCCTGGGGCGATCCGTCAGACAAGATCCTGACCGGCCGGCTGGGCGACACGGACATGGCGTTCCTGCCCCGCCACGGCCGCGGACACATCCATTCGCCCACCACCGTGCCCTACCGCGCCAATATCGACGCGCTGAAGCGGATCGGGGTGACGGACGTGGTCTCCATCTCCGCCTGCGGGTCGTTCCGCGAAGAGATGGCGCCGGGCGACTTCGTGATGGTGGACCAGTTCATCGACCGCACCTTCGCGCGGGAGAAGAGCTTTTTCGGGACAGGCTGCGTGGCCCATGTCTCTGTCGCCCACCCGGTTTGCGAGCGGCTTCGCCAGGCGCTGCTGGCTGCGGGCAAGGAGGCGGGCATCCGGCTCCATGACGGCGGCACATATCTGGCCATGGAGGGGCCGCAGTTCTCTTCGGTCGCGGAGTCGAGGATGTACCGAGGGGCCTGGGGCGCGGACGTGATCGGCATGACCAACATGCCGGAGGCCAAGCTCGCCCGCGAGGCCGAGCTCTGCTACGCGACCGTCGCCATGATCACGGATTACGACAGCTGGCACCCCGAGCATGGCTCTGTCGACATCACCGAGATCATCGCCACGCTGCGGGGCAACGTGGACAAGGCGCGCGCGCTGGTGCGAGGCGTGTCGGCCGCTCTGGCCGCGCCCCGCGATGCGTGCCCCCACGGCTGCGACCGGGCGCTGGACCACGCGATCATGACCCAGCCCGAAAAGCGCGACCGGGATCTAGTCGCCCGCCTGGATGCGGTGGCGGGCCGTGTGCTCTGAGCACACGGCTTGCTTCTGACCGGCAAGCGTCTTTTCCGGTCGGGAAACCGCGTCGGTCATTGGCCGGGGTCCGTCGGATCGCGGACGCACGTTTCTCACTCTTCGCGCAGGGCGGGACGCAATCGCCCAATCCGCCAACGCTGCCGTCCGGCGCGGCAGGGCGGCCGTGTCGTCCGGCCAGAGTGCGATCGTGGCGTTACGATCATCTCAAACGCGTTCACGAAAGACTTGTCCGATCTATGAGCACGCTCCATACCGGCAACCGAACCCGTGCATCCGCGATCACTGACGGATCTGCCCTTGCAAGCTGTGGTCCGCGCGGAGCTGTCTGATCCGTCGGGCAATATTTTCAGCCCAAAGCGCAGGTGCCTGTCGGTTTCTTGACCGCACGGGAAAAACCTGACGATCGCGTTCGCACACATGGGCGACAGGCCCGTTCGTACGAACCGGAACCTTTGAAATGGCGCGCGACCCATGGGACCGCACGGACGAGCGGTGGGCCGGCGCGCCGCGTCTCGACAGTCCGGCGAAGAGCGAACGCGATCCCTTTCAGCCGCTTGCGAACGTCCGGACCACCGAGAAGCCGGAGCAGGCCGATGAGCAGATCGTCGGCATGGTCCGGAAAGAGTCATCGGGCCGGGCGCGCCGGAGGGCGAGCCCGGCAGGATCGACGATCACGACGGCACCTGCCCCGGCACCGGCCAGCCGGCCTCTGCCATCAGGGCGTTGGACCGTCCCTCCACGGCCTGGCGCAGTTCGGACACGAAGGCATCCTTGCCCAGTCCGGGCGGGATCGGCTCCAGGAACTCCACCACGGCCAGGCCGGGTTTGCGCAGCACACCCAGCCGCGGCCAGAACACGCCGACATTGACCGCCACCGGCACGCAAACCTGCTGAAGCTGGGCATAGAGCAGCGCGGAGCCTGTCTTGTAGGGCAGCTCCACCCCGGGCGCGACCCGCGTGCCCTGGGGATAGATGATGAGCTGCCCTGGCCGCGCCCGCCCCCGCTCCACATCGGCGAGCATCCGCGCGATGGCCTGGCCGCGCTTGCCCCGGTCCACCGGCACGCAACCCATCCGGGATGCGAACCAGCCGAGGACCGGGGCGTATTTCAACTCTTTCTTCATGATGAACTTCGGTGCCGGCAGAACCGAACAGAGCATGATGATGTCGAAGAACGACTGATGCTTGGCCGCCACCATCACGTCGCCATCGGGCACCGCGCCCCGCACGTCGGAGCGCAGCCCCACCATCCAGGCCGCGCTCCGGCGCACGTGGCGGCAGTAAGCGCGGACGCCGCGATGCGCCCCGTCCGGCGTCATCGCGGCGATCGGCGCCCAGTATAGCCCCATCACCGCCATGGCCGCATACATATAGACGTTGAAGGCGAAGGATCGGGCATACTTGATCATCGGACGCTCCTTCGGGCGCGGGGTGTCGCGCGGGCCGCTCGGCGCATCGGCCTCATGGCGCGCGGTTCGCAAACGCCGCCGCCCGCCCGCGCGAACCGGCCCGTCCTGCATCTGGCATCGTCCGATTCGGTCACGGTCCCTCGTCCCACTTTGCGCGCGACCGTTTTGACGCAGCCGGCGGGCATCCGCAATCGCATGGCCCCGATGTGGGGATTGATTCGCCGGTGCCATCCGGTAGGAGTCCGGTGGAAAGGCCCGCCGGCACGCGCCGGCCGAAAGGACGGAACCTCCATGCGTCTCACCTGCCCAGACTGCGCGGCCCAGTACGAGATCGGTCCGGATCTCATCGCGGACGAGGGGCGCGACGTCCAATGCTCTGCCTGCGGGCATGTCTGGGTCCAGTACCCCGACGGGCGGACGGCGCCACTGACAGTGCCGTCGCCCGGCGCCGGGCCCGGCCCCGCGGCGGCCCGCGACGCGCCGGAGCCGCGGGGCGCCGCGGACCCCGTGCACCCGGAACGGCCGGAAGGGACGCCCGCCGACGACAGCCCGATCCGGCCGGAACTGGGCGACGCCACCCGTCGGATCCTGCGCGAGGAAGCCGAGCGGGAAGCCGCGCTGCGCCGCTCCCGCCTTGCCCGCGACACATCCGCCGACGCGCCCGCCCCGCGGGACGATCCGGCATCGGACGCCGCCGAGACCCCGCAGGGCGCCGCCGCCCGGCCGGCGAACGGCACCGACCGGCCGGGCGACGCGACCACGCCGCCCGCCACGGAACCGACCGCGCCCGGCGACACCGCCGCGACTGCCGCCACCGCCGCGCCATCGTCCGCAACCGCGTCGCCGCGAACCGTGCTGGAGGACGGACCCGACGCCGTGGCGGCCCTGGGGGCGATCCCGACGAAGACGGACAAGGACAGAGTGCGCCCGAGGCCGCCGGACACCGCCGGCGGATCGGGCGGCGTGATCCTGAGCCCCGATCCGGTCCCCGAGCCGCCCCCAAGCCAACGATCCGGCGGATTCGGCACCGGCTTCCTGCTGGTCCTGGTGCTCTGCGCGCTCCTGGCCGGGCTCTACCTTTTCGCGCCGGACATCGCGCAAGGCGCGCCGGGACTGGAGCCGGCCCTGGCCGCATACGTGGAGGCGGTGAACGCCCTGCGCGACGGCGCGCTGGCCCTGGGCGCGGCGATAGAGGCCTCCCTGGGCTAGGGTGCCGCGCGCGGTCAGCCCAGACCGAACCCGGCATAGGGCAGGAACCGCACCGGATCGCCCGGCCGTACATGCGCGGCGCCGTCGGCCAGTTCCACCAGCCCGCCGGCCCAGCTGAGGCCGCTGATCCGGCCGGAGCCTTCGGACCGGAACGCCTCTGCCCCGTCCGGACCCAGACGCGCGCGCAGATACTCCCGCCGGCCCGGCTTCTTGCGCTTCTCGAAAGCGGCGGGAACGGTCATCGCCAGCGGCTCCGGCCACGGCCCCCCGGCCATCAGCGACAGCGCGGGACGGGCGAAGACCAGCGCGCACACCAGGCTGGCCACCGGATTGCCCGGCAGGCCGAAGACCGGCACGCCCCGCCGCATCCCCAGCGCCAGCGGGCGCCCCGGCTTCAGCGCGATCCGCCAGGAGGCCAGCGTGCCCTCGTCCCGCATCAGCGCCGAGACGTGGTCCTCCTCTCCCGCCGAGGCGCCGCCGGAGGTCAGGATCACTTCCGCTTGCGCCCCGTCGAGTGCGGCGCGCAGCCGCTGCCGGTCGTCGGGGACGTGACCCAGGTCCACCGCCTCGTGGCCCCAGCGCCGCGCCAGGGCCAGCAGCATGGGCCGGTTGGCGTCATAGGTCCGCGACGGGTCCGGGTCCGATCCGGGGGCCACGATCTCATCGCCCGTGGACAACACCCCGACCCGCAGCCGCCGGCGGACCGCAACCCGGTCCACCCCGGTGGCCGCCAGCAGAGCCAGGTCCGGCGGGCGCATCACATGGCCATCCGGCAGGGCCAGCGCGCCCGCGCCGATATCCTCTCCGGCGCGGCGTGTGTTCGCCCCGGCTCGCACCGGCCCGTTGAACGCCACCCAGCCGTCGTCCGAGCGGGTGTCCTCCTCCAGCACCACCGTGTCGACGCCGGCGGGCAGAAGCGCGCCGGTCAGGATGCGAAGCGCCGCGCCCGGCGGCACCGCGCCGCCGAACGGCACACCCGCCGCGGCCCGGCCGGCCAGCAGGGGCAGCGTCTGCGGCCCTACCCCGGTGGCGGCATGGGCGAAACCGTAGCCGTCCACCGCAGCGTTGGCGCCCGGCGGATTGGCCCTGGGTGCCGCCACGTCGGAGGCCAGGATCCGCCCGTCGCTTCTGTCCAGGGGCACGACCTCCGTCCCGGTCACCGGTCCCAGCCGCTCCCGCAACAGCCCCAGCGCCACGTCCACCGGCGTCCATGCCACGCCCGGCGGCAGGGCGAAACAGTCGTCTGAGAGCGGGGGAGGGGCAAGCGGCGTGGCGCGCTCCACCCCCAATATCCAGCCTTCGGACCGGCGCGCCTCCTCCGGCGGGGCATCCAGCCAGCGGCGCAACCGGCCGTCCTCCTGCGCCTCTTTCATCAGTTCGACCATGGCCAGCACCTGTGCTGCGTCCTTGATCGGGGCGCGGTCGCGCCCGTGGCGGGGTAGATCGTCGCGCTCTTCGAGCAGACGCGCGGCGCGGTCGGCGAACAAGGAGGGCCAGATTTCGACCAGTTGCACGGCGCGTGGCGGATCAAAGGGCCAGACGCTCAGCTCATCCGGAAAGGTCTGCGAGAGCCGATGCAGCGTGGCCATGCCCGTCACCGCCTGGCTGCCGACCGCGCCGTTGCCCCCCATTTGCCAGCAGCTGAAACTGCCCTTGGCAAGGCGCTCCACGAGCCTGCGGTCGGAGAGCCCGGGGGGAAGGGGCGGCTTGGTGCGCGACAGGCCGGCGATCTCGCGTTCCGGATGGCCGTTGAACCAGAACGGGCCGTCCCCCGCGAAACGCGCGTTCAGCCGTGCCGCCAGATCGAAGCGGGTTTCGCCGGGGCCGAGCGCCGCCAACCCCTCGGCCAGCAGCGCCCATAGCGCGCGGGGGTCGCCCGACCCGGTCAGCGTCCGGCCCGCCTCCGCAGGATAGCCGAACGGGACGTCGAGGCCGATCATCGCCCGGCGACCGGCGAGTGTTTCCGCGTGGACCAGGTCGATCAGCCACGCCTCGGCCACCGCGATGGAGCGCAGGTAGCGCGGCGCCTCGACCCTGTCGCCGCGCAGGGCGGCGGCCCAGATGGCGTTGGGTTTCGGGACGGGGCCGCGATCGGGAACGCCGGACCAGTCGACCATCACGATGGTGTCGAAGGGCTGATTTTCGTTCCGAAAATCTGCGCTCACAGCCCGACCTCCGCGGCGATGAAATCGGCCACGCCGCGGGTGTCGTCCAGGTCGAGCACGGGCCGGTCGGTCAGCCCGGTCTCTCCCTTCGCGGCGACGGCGCGGATCGTCGGATCCCGTGGCGCGATGAGCGGGCGGCCGGTCTCGGCCCGCCAGGCCTCGACCTTGGGGTGGCGGTCGCGTTTCCAGCCTTCGACCAGCACCAGATCCACGGGGGCCATCCGGGCCAGCAGCGCCTCCAGTGCCGGCTCGGGCGCGTCGTCGAGCTCGGTCATCAGCGCCCAGCGGCGGGCGGAGGACAGCAGAACCTGATGCGCGCCCGCCTCGCGGTGGCGGCGGCTGTCCTTGCCCTCATGGTCCACGTCGAAGCTGTGATGGGCATGCTTGAGCGTCGAGACCGTCAGCCCCCGCGCCCGGAACTCGGCCACCAGCCGCACCATCAGCCCGGTCTTGCCGGCGTTCTTCCAGCCGGTGACGCCATAGAGCCTCACGACAGGCCCCGCGCCGCCGCCAGATCCGCGGGCGTGTTGACGTTGAAGAACGGATCGCCCCGATCGACGGGAAAGGCCGCCAGCGCCGTGCCGTGCCGGTCGGTCCAGGCGACGACCTTGCGCACGCCATCCGCCAGGGCGCGGCGCAGATCCTCGCGCAGATCCACGGGCCAGAGGCCGAAGGTCGGATGGCGGATCAGACCGCGGTCGGGGTCGGGCGTGGCGGCCAGGGCGATGGGCCTGCCCTGCGCCTCTGCCGCAAGCATCAATTGCGGCACCAGGTCGGCGGGAAAGAACGGTGTGTCCGCCGCGGCGGTGACGATATGGCCGGCCCCCTGTCCGGCGGCCCAGTCGAGCCCCGCGAGCACGCCGGCCAGCGGTCCCGGCCAGCCCGCCACGCTGTCGGGCAGGACCGGCAGGCCAAGATCCGCAAATCGCGCCGGATCGCCGTTGGCCGAAAGCGCCAGATCCGCCACCTGGGGCGACAGCCGGTCGATCGCGCGGGCCAGGATCGACCGGTCGCCCAGCATCAGCCGCCCCTTGTCCCCGCCGCCCATACGCGCGGCCCGACCGCCGGCCAGGATGACCCCCACCGGCGCCGTCACGGGCGACCGCCGGGCGGTGTCGGATCGCCGCCGTCAGACATCCGCGGACCGCCTCCTGCCGTCCGGGGCCACCGCCCGGGGCTGCGCGTCGCGCACCAGCCTGTCCTCGCCGGACAGGCAGGTGAATCGCTCGCCCCGCATCCGCCCGACCAGCGTCAGGCCGACCTGCCGCGCGATCTCCACCCCCCAGACGGTGAAACCTGAGCGCGAGACCAGGGCGGGGATGCCCATATGCGCGCATTTGATCACCATCTCAGAGGTCAGCCGCCCGGTGGTATAGAGGATCTTGTCGCCCGGATCGGCCCCTTCGGACAGCATCCAGCCGGCGATCTTGTCCACGGCGTTGTGGCGGCCCACGTCCTCCATGTAGACCAGCGGGCGGTCCTGCCGGCACAGTACCGTGCCATGGATCGCGCCGGCCTCAAGGTAGAGGCTGGGCGTGGTGTTGATCCGCTTCGCCAGCGTATAGAGCCAGCTCACCCGCACCTCGGGGGCCGGCAGGGTCAGCCCCTCCAGCCCTTCCATCATGTCGCCGAAGACCGTTCCCACGGCGCAGCCGCTGGTCCGGGTCTTCTTCTTCAGCTTCTCCTCGTGGCTGGTGGGTGTGTCGGTGCGCACCACGACCACCTCCAGATCCTCGTCGTACTCGACGCCGGTCACGCGCTCGCCGTCGCGCAGCATCCCCTGGTTCTTCAGGAACCCCAGCGCCAGGTAGTCGGGGTAGTCGCCGATCGTCATGGCGGTGACGATCTCCTGGCCGTTGAGGTAGATCGTCAGCGGCCGTTCCTCGACCACGCGGATCTGCTGCACGCGGCCCTCCTGGTCGGTGCCGGTCACATGACGGGTGAGCCGCGGCGCCCCCGGGTCGGGAGCGATGAGATAGGCGTCATTACGAGATTGCATTTGCAGCTCCGGTCGGGCTGGGGCAGGACATGGCCGCGCACATCCTAGGACGCGGACATGCCGGCCTCCACCCGCAAATCGCCTTTCGCAGCCGGCTTCTTGCAGGGCTTGCCCTTCGTCGCGGTGATCGTGCCCTTTGGAATGCTCTTCGGCGTCGTCGGGACGGAAGCCGGGATGGACCTTGCCCAGGTCATGGCGATGACAGTGCTGGTGATCGCGGGGGCGTCGCAGTTCACCGCCGTCCAGCTGATGACCGACAACGCGCCGGTCCTGCTGGTGCTGGCCGCGTCGCTTACCGTGAACCTCAGGATGGCGATGTATTCGGCCAGCCTTGCGCCGTATCTGGGGGCCGCGCCGGTGTGGAAGCGCGCGCTCGTCGCCTACATGCTGGTGGACCAGTGCTACGCCGCCTCGATCCTGCGCTACGAATCGCGGCCCGGCGAACCCGTCGCGGCCAGGGTCGCGTTCTACTTCGGCGTCGCGTCCCCGGTCGTGCCGCTGTGGTACCTGTCCACCTGGTTCGGCGCGGTGCTGGGCACCGCGATCCCGGAGGGGCTGGCGCTGGATTTCGCGGTTCCGATCACCTTTCTGGCGCTGCTGGGTCCGGCGTTGCGGACACTGCCCCATGTGGTCGCGGCGCTGGTCTCGGCGGTGATGACGCTGGCCTTCGCCTGGATGCCGACCGGGCTGGGCCTGATGGTGGCCGCGGTCCTGGCCATGGGCGCGGGGGCGGCCACCGAACTTTGGCAGGACCGCCAGAGATGAGCGTTCCCGATCCCGTGATCTGGCTGGTGATCGTGGTGCTCGGTCTCGGGACCTTCGCGCTCAGGTTCTGTTTCCTGGGGCTTCTGGCCGACCGGCCCCTGCCCGCCGGGGCCCGGCGGCTTTTGCGGTACACGGCCGTGGGGGTGTTCCCCGGCCTCGTTGCGCCCGCCGTGCTGTCGCCCGCCGCCACCGGCGGGGCGTTCGATCCGGCCCGGGCCATCGCCGCACTGGTGGCGCTGGCCCTGGGCATCGTCACGCGGCAGGTGCTGCCGGCGATTCTCGGCGGGGGCGGCGCGCTCTACCTCATGCTGTGGCTGCTGGGCTGATCACACCCAGCGCCCGACGGCGGTGAAGCGTCCCGTAACGCTGACCGTGGCGCTGATCGCCGACCAGAACTCGGCGGTGAAGTCGGCGGCGGTGGGCGTCGCCCCGCGCAGGATGGAGTTGTTGCCCGTCTCCGGCAGGGCCGACACCACCGGCGCGGCGGCGAACGGACGCGCGAAGGCCACCGCCGGCATCTTGCCACGGTACCCGCCCGCAGAGGCGGTCGTCAGCGCCACGCCGGTCGCCGCATAGGTGCCGGTGCAGATCTGCGTGCCGTCCGCGAAGCGGACGTACCGCCCGGTCCCGGCGCTGCCGCTCTCGATCACCGCGCCTGCGGGCGCACCCGCCTCCATCGTCACCGTGCCCAAAAGATTGCCCGGACCGTAGCCGTAGTCAGCCCGCATCAGCCGGCCGGGGGTCACGTCGCGGGGTGCGGCCTGCACCGCCGCGCCGTCCAGATGCCCCGTCGCCGGGTCCAGACGCAGCGCCGTCACCCAGGCCGCGCCATCCGCCGACACCTTGACGGAGAACGCGTCCTCTCCCGCCAGGCCCATCTCCGCCCGCCCCGAAAAGCCGGACTGGAACAGCAGCGACGCCGTGTCTGTGGCCCCGGACTTGTTCACCTTGACCCGGTGGTCGCCGCCCGCGTGGGTCAGCAGGGTCGCCGGACCGGACGCGGTCAGCGGGTTGGCAGGATCCGCCGCGGCGCCGATCCCCAGGGCGGATACCGTGTCCGGCACGCCGCCAGAGGCCGATGCCACCCAGGCGCCGCCGCGCCGCACCAGGATCGCCCCGGTCGCCGCCTCGACCGCGATCCAGCCGTCGCGCGGCTCTACCGCGACCCAGCCGCCGCCCAGAAAGGCGGCCAGCTTGCCGTCCTGCCCCGACCAGTCGCCCGTGGCGCCCGGGCCGGGGATGTGCACCTCGCCCTCCGCCGGCGCCGACGGGGGGACCGTCGCCCCCCGGCTCGCCACCGCGATCTGGGCCAGCACGTCCAGCCGCACCAGCGCCTCGTTGTGGGTGACGTGCTTTTGCGCCTGGGCGGGTGCCATCAGCGGCAGGGACAGGATCGGCGAGGTGTCGGACATGGGGCGGGCCTCCGGAAATGAATGCGCCGCGACCATCCGGGACACGACCTTGCCGTTCCCCTTTGCCTGCGCGCGCCGCTCCCGCCGCGCGCGCAACGCCCCCTCCGGGTGGTGGAACCTGCTCAGGGTGGTCAATTCTACCCAGACGGTTGATTGACTTGCAGACCCGCTCCGGCGTTTATCCGCCCGACCCGATTTCGGCAAAAGGATATCCCGATGAAGATCGCCATGATTGGCACCGGTTACGTAGGCCTCGTCTCGGGCGTCTGCTTCTCGGATTTCGGCCACGACGTCGTTTGCGTGGACAAGGACGCCAGCAAGATCGCCCGGCTCGAGAACGGAGAGGTCCCGATCTATGAACCTGGCCTCGACGCGCTCATGGCGCGCAACGTCGAATCGGGGCGCCTCAGCTTCACCACCGATCTGACCGCGGCCCTCAAGGGCACCCAGGCGGTGTTCATCGCGGTGGGCACGCCGACCCGCCGCGGCGACGGCCATGCCGACCTGACCTATGTCATGGCCGCGGCTGAGGAAGTCGCCCGCGCGGCAGAACCGGGCGTCGTCATCGTCACCAAATCCACTGTCCCGGTCGGCACCAACCGCAAGGTCGCGCAGGTCGTGCGCGCCGCCAATCCCGACCTGGAGTTCGAGGTCGCCTCGAACCCCGAATTCCTGCGCGAAGGCGCCGCCATCGACGATTTCATGCGCCCGGACCGGGTGGTGGTCGGCGTCGAATCGGACCGCGCCTCGGACGTCATGTCGGACATCTACCGCCCGCTCTTCCTGCGGGAGTTCCCCATCGTCATCACCGATCTCGAATCGGCGGAGATGATCAAATACGCCGCCAATGCCTTTCTGGCGACGAAGATCACCTTCATCAACGAGATCGCCGCGCTGTGCGAGAAGGTCGATGCCGACATCAAGCAGGTCAGCCGTGGCATCGGTCTGGACGGGCGGATCGGCAACAAGTTCCTGCATGCCGGCCCGGGCTATGGCGGATCGTGCTTTCCCAAGGACACCCGCGCCCTGGCCCGGATCGGCCAGGAATACGCCAGCCCCATGCGCATCACCGAGACGGTGATCGAGGTCAACGAAGAGGCCAAGCGCCGCATGATCGGCAAGCTCAGGGACCTCTGCGGAGACAGCTTCAACGGCAAGACCGTCGCCGTGCTGGGCGTCACGTTCAAGCCCAATACCGACGACATGCGCGAGGCGCCGGCCCTGACCATCGTCCCCGCCCTGGTCGGCGGCGGCGCCGAAGTGCGCGTCTCCGACCCCCAGGGCCAGCGGGAGGGTGCCGCCCTTCTGCCCGGCGTGTCTTGGGTGCCGGACCCGTACGAGGCCGCCACGGGCGCCGATCTGGTGGTCATCCTGACCGAATGGAACGAGTTCCGCGCCCTCGACCTGGCGCAGATCGCGTCGGTGATGCGCAGCCCCCGCATGGCCGATCTGCGCAACGTCTATACCGCCGAGGATGTGGAAAAGGCCGGCTTCACCGCCTACGACGCTGTCGGGCGCAAACCCTTCGGACTGATGGGCTGACCGGCCCGGCGGGGGTCCCCCCGCCCGCGGGGGTCCCCCCGCCCCCGGCCCGCCTGCGCGCCGGGCCACCCGTCGCTGCGGCAATCGCGGCGCGGGTCCGCGCAGGCGATGCGCGACGCGATACACCCACACGCGCAGATCCCGCACCCCACGCGCCGGTGCACGCTCCGCACCCCGATACAGCCTCCGGACCCGCCGCCCGCGCGTCGGGATCGCGTGCGGGCCGCCCTCAGGCGCCCGGCGGCAGCGGCACGCCGCCCGTGCCGAAGATCACGTTGTGATCCGTGTCGACATTGCTGACATCGATCCGTTGGGTCGTCACGCCCGGAATCGCGCCGAAATCATTCATCAGCGCCACCGGGAACCAGGTCCGACCCACGTCGAATCCCGCCGTGCGCAGGATCCGGCTCGTGGTCCGCGCGCAGGTCGCGGCCGGCGCGCGTCCGTCCTCGCGGACCAGGGCGATCAGCGCGTCGGCCGTTGCCCGGTCCACGGGAAGATCCTGACGGATCATGTAATATTCGGGCCGCACGTGGTAGTCGATATAGACCTTCTCGATCCGCGGGGTGATCCCGAACAGCACGTCGTTCACCTCCGGCATCCCCGGCATCACGAACGACCCCGCCGGATCCCAGAGCACGCGCTGCGCGCCGCTGATCATCAGCCCGGTGTGCGCCCCCCCGTCAGAGCGCGCGTCCCGCACCGTGAAGAGCGTGATCATCGGCTGACCCGGATCCGCATAGGCCGCGCGGGCGACCTCTGTCGCATCCGCATTGGGCGGGTTGGGTTTCGCGCAGCCCGCCAGCGCCAGCGCCGCAAAAAGCATGATGACCGCGGCGAGCCGCCTTATCCCCATGGGTCAGGTCAGCCGTTGATGAGGGCGAGGAGGATCAGCGCGACGATGATCGCGATCACCGTGCGCGTGACCCAGGTGATGAATCCGTTGAAGGTCTTTTCCTGGGTCTCGATATCCATGGAACCGTGGGAGTGTTTGGCCATTCGGGAATGCTCCGGTTGCGTCGATCGCCGGCCTGATAGCCGATTTACGGGCGGGTGTCACCGTCTCCCGCGGACAGCGGAAGACCCGCGCCCTCGATCCGGGAAAACAGCCACACACCGTCCTTCACCTCGCGCCGGACGCGGCCCAGATGCGTCAGGTGCAGGCAGTGTGCCACCGCCTCGACCAGCGCCAGACCGTATTCCGCGGCCCCGATCCTGCGGCCGAAGAGCGTCTGGAAGCAGGCACTTGCGGGAGCGGGCTCCTGCAGGTGGTCCTCAAGGCGCAGCAGCGCGCCCTGGTGATTCTCGATCAACTGCACCATCCGCGTGGGCAGACCGCGATAGGGCAGGTGATGGCCCGGCAGCACCAGCTTGTCGGGTGTGGCATAGCCCAGCAGTTTCTCGCAGGACGCCATCCATTCGGCCACCGGGTCGGCGTCGGGCTCTGTCGCATAGACCCCCAAGTTGGGCGAGATCGAGGCCAGAAGCTGGTCGCCCCCCAGGATCAGGTCGCCGCCCTCCTCCCACAGGGTCACGTGCTCCGGCGCGTGGCCGTCGCCGGTGTGAATATGCCACCAGCGCCCGCCCAGTTCGACCATGTGCTCGTCGACGAGCCGCGTGTAGCCCAGCGGCAGCGGCGCCACCACGTCGGCGAAGTTGAAGGGACGCTCTTCCAGCCGGGCGGCCAGGATCTGCGGATCCATCCCCGCCGCGCGCCAGAACGCCACCGTCTCCGGCGACGGGCGCGCCTGTTCGTCCAGCTGCAGCATCCGCCCCATGAGCCACGAGGTGCGCGAGGTCATGAGTTCGGCGCCCTGCTCGGCCTGGAACCAGCCGGCCAGGCCGATATGGTCGGGGTGGTGATGGGTAACCACCACCCGCGCCACACGCCGCCCGCCCAGCGCCCCGGCCCAGAGGCTCCGCGTCCGGGCGCTGTCGAATCCGGTATCGACCAGGGTGACGGTGTCGTCGCCCTCATCCAGGATCCAGCAGTTCACGTGGTCGAGCTTCATGGGCAGCGGCAGGCGCAGCCACTCGACGCCTTCGGCCACCTGCCGCGGAACGCCCACCTCCGGCGCTGCGTCCCATGCGTAGCTGATCTTGCCCCGGTCCATGCGGCCCCCCATCGCCGCCCTGCCTATCGGCGGGGCGGCGGAGCGGCAAGGCCTACGCCGCGGCCAGATCGTCCAGCGACAGCGCGAAGAGCCCGCCCGCCCCCGCCCTGAGCTGCGCAAGCAACGCGGCATGTTCGGGCAGCAGCCGTTCGATATAGACCGCCGCCAGCGCCCGCCGCCCGGCGCCCCCGGCCAGCGCCGAGGTCAGATGCGCCGACCCGCCCAGCACCCGCGCGAAGGCGCGCAGATACGGCACCGCACCGGCGAACCGGTCCTGCATCTCATCGCGCGACACCAGCCATTCGGTCCCCTCGCGCAGCGCTTCGGCGGCGTCCCACACCGCCTGGGCCAACGCCTCTTCGCGGGGCCGCGCGGCCTCGGCCCCTTGCTGGATCTCGTCGATCAGGCGGAACGCGGCCTCACCGCCATCCGTCATCTTGCGCGCCACCAGATCCATGGACTGGATGCCGTTGGTGCCCTCGTAAATGGTGCAGATCCGCGCGTCGCGGGCGAATTGCGCGGCGCCAGTCTCCTCCACATAGCCCATGCCGCCATGGACCTGCACACCCTCTTGCGCCACCGCGACACCAGTATCGGACCCGAAGGCCTTGACGATCGGCGTCAGAAGCGCGGCCCGCGCGGCCCACGCCGCGTCGCCGGTGGCATCGGCCATGTCGGTGGCCACGGCGGTCATCAGCGCGATGGCGCGCGCGGCGTGGACCTCTGCCTTCATCCCGGCCAGCATCCGGCGCACGTCCGCGTGCTCCACGATGGTCCCCGTGCCGCCCGCCTTGCCCTGCACCCGGTCGAGCGCATAGGCCAGCGCATGCTGATAGGCGGCCTCGGCCACGCCGATGCCTTGCACGCCGACGCCCAGCCGCGCGTTGTTCATCATCGTGAACATCGCCGCCATGCCCTTGTTCTCTTCACCCACCAGCCAGCCCCGGGCACCGTCGTACTCCATCACCGCGGTGGGAGAGCCGTGGATCCCCATCTTGTGCTCTAGGCTGACCACGCGCAGGCTGTTCGGCTCACCGGGGGCGCCGTCCTCCGTCGGCAGGTATTTCGGCACCAGGAACAGGCTGATCCCGCGGGTTCCTGGCGCCGCGTCGGGCAGACGGGCCAGCACCAGATGCACCACGTTGGGCAGGAAATCCCCGTCGCCCCAGGTGATATAGATCTTCTGGCCGGTGATCTCATAGGTGCCGTCGCCGTCCGGAACCGCCCGGGTCTTGAGCGCGCCCACGTCCGATCCCGCCTGCGGTTCGGTCAGGTTCATGGTACCGGACCATTCGCCGCTGGTCAGCTTCGGCAGGTAGAGATCCTTCAGCGCTTCGGAGGCGTGGGCCTCCAGGGCCTCGATCTGGCCCTGGCTCAGCATCGGGCAGAGTTGCAACGACAGGCAGGCAGAGGACATCATCTCGTTGACCGCCGTCGTCACCGCCATGGGCAGGCCCATGCCGCCGTGCGCGGGATCGGCCGACATGCCCACCCAGCCGCCCGACGCGATCGCCTCATAGCCCTTGTCGAACCCTTCGGAGGTCCGCACCACCCCGTTCTCCAGCCGCGCCGGCTCGGCGTCGCCGGCGCGCTGCAGGGGGGCCAGGATTTCCTCGCACATCCTGCCGGCTTCGGTCAGGATCTGCTCGACCAGATCCGGCGTGGCGTCGGCAAAGCGGTCGGTGGACGTGACCCGTTCCAGCCCGACCACGTGATCGAACAGGAACCGGAACTCCTTAAGCGGCGCGCGATAGGGCATGGGGATCCTCCTGGACGGATGCGCGGCGCCGCGGATGGCACGCGCCGGGCTTGACTGGAAGGATGGCGCGCCCCGGCGTGCGCGGCAAGCGAAACGCGGCGTTAGACCGCGCGGCACGCCGGACCCGCGCCACCCATCGCAAGGCCGGACGGCGCTCCGCGCGCCCCTTTGGAGGCTCGGACGGGCGCCGGTCCCTTCGTCCAGCCGGAACGGACCACTCTCGTCCGGCCGCCTTCCTCCCGCCCGCCGCCGCCGAGCGCCGCATCTGGACCCCGCCCGGCGCGTCGCCTATCCCCGGCGCATGACCGCGCGTCTCACTCCCGACGACCTCGACCGCGCCGCCGACATCCTGCGGGCGGGCGGCCTTGTCGCATTCCCCACGGAAACGGTCTACGGGCTCGGCGCCGACGCCACCGATGCCCGGGCGATCGCCCGGATCTTCGCGGCCAAGGACCGGCCGCGGTTCAACCCGCTCATCGTCCACGTTCCGGACCTCGACACGGCCCTCGCCCATGTGACCATGGACGCCGCCGCCCTGTCGCTCGCCCGCGCCTTCTGGCCCGGTCCGCTGACCCTGGTGCTGCCCCGCCGCGCCGGCAGCAGGGTGGCAGACCTGGCCGCCACCGGCCTGCCCACCCTTGCCGTGCGCGTGCCCGCCGCCCCGCTGGCGCGCGACCTGCTGTTCCGCACCGGCCGCCCCGTCGCGGCCCCCTCGGCGAACCCATCGGGCCAGGTCAGCCCGACCACGGCGGATCACGTGCTGCGCTCCCTCGGGGGCCGGATCGACGCCGTGCTCGACGGCGGTCCGGCAACGGTCGGGGTCGAGTCCACCATCCTCATGCCGACGCCCAGGGGCACGCATCTGTTGCGGCCCGGCGGACTGCCCGCCGAGACGCTGGAGGCGCACCTGGCCACGGCGCTCCTGCCGCCGCCGGCCGGCAGCGCGCCGAACGCTCCCGGTCAGCAGGCCTCGCACTACGCGCCGCGCGGCCGGCTGCGCCTGAACGCCACCGCGCCCGAGCCGGATGAGGTCTATCTGGGCTTCGGTCCCGGTCCCGCCGGCCCGACCCTCTCGGCCACCGGGGACCTTGCGGAAGCCGCCGCCGCGCTCTTCGCCCGGCTCCAGACGCTGGACGCCGCCGACGCGCCGCGCATCGCCGTCGCCCCGATCCCCGATAAGGGGTTGGGCCGCGCCATCAACGACCGCCTGCGCCGCGCCGCCGCCCCGCGCCCCTGAGCGCCCTGACCCGATCCGCGTTCGCACGTGAGGCGCGGCCCGATCCAGGGCCTCAGCGCGTTCCTCGACCGTCCAGGGCCGGTTGGCGTCGGGGCCATCTTTCGGGCGCGGCTTTGGTTTAGCGTCAATCGCATCGTCCCGATCAATCCGATCGTAAGAGACGTTCGACGGAAAACTGGCTCAGGAAGATGCGGACCATATTTGCCAGTCGCCAACCGATTTTACCCGCTGCTCGACCTTGTTGCGCAAAGACTGGGTGAGGGATTCATCTCGTGAATCCAGCGTGGTAGCTGTCCTGCATGAGCAGACCGATCCCGCCGAGCTACAAGACAAAGAACTGGCCGGCCTACAACGAAGCGCTGAAGCAGCGTGGTTCCCTGACGATCTGGTTCGATCCGGACATGGTCTGGGTGCCGCCGCCGACCGGCAAGCGAGGCCGGCAGCCGTTATATAGCGACGCCGCGATCCAGACATGCCTGACGATGAAAGTCCTTTTCGGCATGGCGCTCCGACAGACGACCGGGTTCATTGAAAGCCTCCTGCGCCTGGTCGGCCTCGACTGGGCGGTGCCCGACTTCAGCACACTGAGCCGGCGCCAGAAGACCTTGTCCGTGACTATTCCCTACCGCGGCTCAGATGGGCCGCTGAACCTGTTGATCGACAGCACCGGCATCAAGGCAGAGGGTGAAGGCGAGTGGAACGCCCGCAAGCATGGCGGCGCGAAACGCCGTCTATGGCGCAAGATCCACATCGGCGTCGATGAACGCACGCTGGAGATCCGAGCCATCGAGATCACCGGAAGCAACGTCGGGGACGCGCCCATGCTGCCCGAGTTGCTCAACCAGATCCCCGCCGGCGTGGAGATCGGATCGATCAYCGCTGACGGAGCCTACGATACGCGCAAGTGCCATGACGCCGTCGCCGACCGCGGCGCCCATGCCGTCATACCGCCGCGCAAGAATGCCAAGCCGTGGAAGCCATCAACCCCAGCCGCCATTGCCCGGAACGAGGCTCTGCGCGCATCGAGATACCTCGGCCGCGCCATCTGGCGAAAATGGAGCGGATACCACCGCCGGAGCCGCGCCGAGACGAAGATGCATTGCGTGAAGCTACTGGGGCAGAGCCTCCTGGCGCGCGACTTCGATCGCCAGGTCGCCGAACTTCAGGTCCGCGCCGCCGTGCTGAACGGCTACACCGCGCTCGGCATACCCATCACAGAGCCTGCGGGATAAGTGCGTCCGGGGAAAGGGGAAGTCCGGGATTTACGGTCTTTGCGCAACAAAGCCAACCCAGCGAGCCGACGCCGCTCGATTGGCGGGTCTCGGCGGCTACGAAGTTGAGATGCGACAATTCCTTGACTACGTCCTACAGGCCTACGCAGACCACGGCGTCGAAGAACTGTCTCTGGGCAAGATCCGGGACTTCCTGCGCATCCGCTATGGCGGCACGAACGATGCGAAGGCGGTGCTCGGGTCCGTCGCGGACATCAGGAAGGCCTTCGTGGCAATCCAAGGGCATCTGTTCCGCTGATACGCCTCAGGCGGCCGATTTCCCGCCGAAGGCGCCCAATGGCCAGATTTTGGTTGTCAGAATGGACAAGTGACTCCCAAAATGGTCAATAATTGGTGGTCCTTACATCAACGCGCCTTCCCGGTTCTCAACCGCATTTCGAGTGGCCGCAGGCGAGACAGGTCATGCACCCTTCGACCATGCGCAACTCGTAGCTGCCGCAATTCGGACAGGCCTTGGCGGTCTGGCCGATGACCGCGACCTCGGCGCTGGGGTCGGACTTCAGCCCGAGACCTTCGCCGGCGATGAAGCCGGTGTCGATGAGGTGGCGTTCGATCACACCGCCGATGGCGGCCAGGATCGACGGGATGTAGCGGCCCTCCATCCAGGCGCCGCCGCGGGGGTCGAAGACCGCCTTGAGTTCTTCGACAACGAAACTGACATCCCCCCCACGGCGGAACACCGCAGAGATCATCCGCGTCAGCGCAACGGTCCAGGCGAAATGCTCCATGTTCTTGGAGTTCACAAAGATCTCGAACGGCCGCCGGTGTCCGGCCAGCAGCAGATCGTTGATCGTGATATAGATCGCGTGCTCGGACGCCGGCCACTTCAGCTTGTACGTGCGCCCCTCCAGGGAATGCGGGCGGTCCAGCGGCTCGGACATATAGACCACCTCACCCTGGGCTTCGGCGTCGCGCAGGTCGGCTGTGGGCCTGTCGACCGTTTCCGACACCGACAGCACCGATCCCGTGACGGCGTTCGGCCGGTAGGTCGTGCAGCCCTTGCACCCGCTTTCGTAGGCTTCCAGATAGACGTCCTTGAACGCCTCGAACGTGATGTCCTCAGGGCAGTTGATCGTCTTGGAGATGGAACTGTCCACCCAGACCTGCGCGGCGGCCTGCATCTTGACGTGGTCCAGCGGCGCAAGCGTCTGGGCGGTGACGAAATGATCCGGAAGATCGACGTCGCCATGCCTGTCGCGCCAGGCCTGGACGGCGAAATCGACGATCTCCTCTTCGGTCCGGGATCCGTCCTTTTGCAGAACCTTGCGGGTGTAGCTGTGGGCGAACACGGGCTCTATCCCCGAGGACACGTTGCCCGCGTACAGGCTGATCGTCCCCGTCGGCGCGATGGAGGTCAGGAGCGCGTTGCGGATCCCCTTGTCGAAAACCGCCGCGCGCACGTCCTCATCCATGCCTTCCATGGTGTCGGAGGCCAGAAAGGCGTCCCGGTCGAAGAGCGGGAACGGCCCCTTTTCGGCCGCCAGGTCCGCCGAGGCGAGATAGGCCGCCCGGGCGATGCGCTTCAGCCAGTCCTGGGTGCGTTCGGCCGCCGCGTCGGAACCATAGCGCAGCCCGACCATGGCCAAAGCGTCAGCCAGTCCGGTGACGCCCAGACCGATCCGGCGCTTGGCCCGCGCCTCATGCGCCTGGGCCTCCAGGGGGAATCGCGAGGTATCCACGACGTTGTCCATGAGGCGCACGGCAACGGCGACGAGGTCCTCCAGGGCTTCCAGGTCCAGGTCGGCAACGGGCGCGAAGGCATTCCGCACCAGACGCGGCAGGTTGACCGACCCCAGAAGGCAGGCGCCGTAGGGGGGCAGAGGCTGCTCGCCGCAGGGGTTGGTGGCAGAGATCTGTTCGCAATAGGACAGGTTGTTCACCCGGTTGATGCGGTCGATGAAGATCACGCCCGGCTCGGCGTAGTCGTAGGTGGCGCGCATGATGCGGTTCCAGAGGTCTCTGGCCTCCACCGTGCGATAGACACGGCCGTCGAAGACAAGGTCCCAATGGCTGTCGGCCATCACGGCGGCCATGAACGGATCGGTGACGAGGACGCTCATGTTGAAGTTGCGCAACCGCGCCGCGTCCGATTTCGCGGCGACGAAGTCCTCGATATCGGGGTGGTCGCAGCGCATGGTTCCCATCATCGCGCCGCGCCGGGCGCCCGCCGACATGATCGTGCGGCACATCGCGTCCCAGACGTCCATGAAACTGAGCGGCCCCGACGCATCCGCCGCGACGCCGGAGACACCGGCCCCCTTCGGCCGGATGGTCGAGAAATCATAGCCGATGCCGCCGCCCTGCTGCATGGTCAGCGCCGCCTCGCGCAGGTGCTCGAAGATGCCCGACAGCGAATCCGGGATCGTGCCCATGACGAAACAGTTGAATAGCGTGACCGAGCGGCCGGTCCCCGCACCCGCGGTGATCCGTCCTGCGGGAAGGAACTTGAAATCCTCAAGCGCCGCGTAGAACCGCTGTTCCCAATGCGCCGGATCGCTTTCGACAGAGGCGGTTGCCCGCGCGATGCGCCGCCACGTATCTTCGACCGTCTCGTCCACAGGGGTGCCGTCCGCCTCTTTCAGGCGGTATTTCATGTCCCAGATCTGCTCGGCGATCGGTGTGGCGAAACGGCTCATGGCAACGCTCCTCAGGGCCGGATCGTGTACTGGCCCGCGCATGGAAGGTCAACGACATGCGGTCTATATCGTGTTAGGCAGACCGCAAGCCGCCACTGCTTGTGGATAGATGCAGGAAAGAGAATGACCGCGAACGTCCATCTTCTCAAGCTCTCCGTCGGCAGCGAATCGGTCGAACAGCTGATCGACTGGCAGCGCCACCGGTCGAAGCAGCGAAAGGACGGACGCTATTACCACCTGACGCGCATGTGGCCGAAGCGCGCCGGCGAATTGCTGGAGGGCGGCTCGATCTACTGGGTGATCCAGGGGGTCATTCTGGCGCGGCAGAGGATCACCGCCTTCGAAGAGGTCATCGGAGAGGACGCGATCCGCCGCTGCGCCATCTTCCTCGACGCAGAGGTGATCCGCACGGAGGCGACGCCCAAGCGTCCGTTTCAAGGCTGGCGCTACCTGGCCGCCGGGGACGCCCCACGCGATCTGGCCCGGGGCGCGGCAGGGGACGGTCTGCCGCCCGCGCTGGCCGCCGCCCTGGCAGAGATCGGCGTACGCTGACGGTCAGGTCAGGCCAAGCTTCGACAGCAATAGCGCGTTGACCACCTTGACGTCGAACCGTTTTTCGGCCTCCCGGCGGGACGCGCGGCCCATGCTCTGCACCAGAGACGGGGTCTCGACGAACCGTGCCATCGCCCGCGACAACGCCTCCGGGTCGCGGATCGGAACGACATGGCCGGTCACGCCTTCGGTCACCGGTTCTGCACAACCAGGTGCATCGGTGGTGACGATGGCGCGGCCGGTGGACATGGCCTCCAGCACCGACCGGGAAATGCCTTCACGATAGGACGGCAGCACGAAGACCGACGCCGCGCGCAGAAAGGGCCGCACATCCCGGGTTTCGCCGAGATATTCGATCACGCCCTCTTCCTGCCAGGCGGCAAGCTCTTCTTCGGAGACGGAACTGGGATTGGCGTCGCGCGGCCCCAGCAGCTGGCACCGGATGTCGGGATGGGTGCGACGCAGAAGGCGCGCGGCCTCTACGTAGTCGCGCACGCCCTTGTCGCGCATCAGCCGCGCCACCATCAGAAAGACCGGCGGGCCGGGGGGCGGATCGGAAACCGGAAACCGGTCCAGGTTGATCCCCGATCCCGGCACCATGCCCAGGGGCGTCTCAGGATCCATCAGCCGGTGGTCGCGGAATTCCCGGCCGTCGCCGTCATTGTAGACGACGACCTCCTTGGCCCCCTTCAAAGCGACCCGGTAGAGGGCGGCACTGATGGCGCGGATCGCGCGCCGGCGCGGGCCCTGGTCGCTGTCGATGAAGACATAGCCCAGGCCGGTGCAGAGCGCGACGCGGTCCTTGACCCCCGCCAGGCGCGCCGCCAGGCAGCCGTAGATGATCGGCTTCATCGTGTAGGGCAGGACGGCATCCGGGCGGAACCGGCGCAACTCCTTCCAGATCGCCGCCAGGGTGACGATGTCCTGCACCGGGTTGAGTCCGGTCCGGGCCATGGGGATCCGGCGGAACCGTACTCCGATCTCTTCCAGCGCGGCTTGCGTCGCGGGGTCGTGTTCGGGCGCCAGCGCCAGCACCTCCGCCTTCTCCGAAAGCGCACGCAGCAAATCGTAGCGGAAATTCACCAGAGACGACGTGAGCGAGCCGATGACCACGACGCGCGGACGGGATCGAACGGAGGCCGCCGGAGCGGCGGGGCGAATGGCGGAGGTCAATGTCTGCTCCATCAGGCGAATTCCTCGATATCGGTGACAGGCGGAAGGGCCGGGGTGTGAAGATCCGCCGCCTCCGCCATGTTGAGTGATGGCCAGCCGTACTCCGCGCCCAGACGACCGGCTTCCGCCAGCAGAATGTCGAGGATCGCCAGGTTGGCCTCCGTCTCCGTTCCGAAGGCGTTGGGGTGGAACCACAGGTGGTAGATCTCACCCTTCTCGGCGGCGCGGCGCATGTCCGCGACGATGGTGCGCGCCTGGCGCATGATCATCGGCCCCACGGCCTGGCCCACCGGCAGCAGCATCCGGCTGGCGGGCACGTTGGTGGCGGGTCCGTAGCGGCCGATCCGTTCCGGTCCGGTCCCGTCGAAGGCGAAGAAGCTGCGCGCCAGCCGGGCCGCGCGCTTGACCGCCATATCGCCGCCGCGCGACGCGGGGCGGTCGTACCAGCCGCCGCCCTGACCGCGCACGATATCGAAACCGTGGCGCACGCAGATCTCCACGGCCTCCCGGCAGATCTGGTTGCGGGGAAAAACCAGCGTCCGCATGGCAAGCCCCAGCGCCGCTGCCGATTTCACCGCCGCCGCGAGGTCCGCGTCGAAGGCGATGTGATCGAACGGCGCCTCAAGGCAGTAATACTGCGAGAACGTATGGCTTGCGATTTCCTGTCCCGGCGTCTGGCGGATCAGTTCCAGAAGGGCCATGCCGAAGTGAAACGGATCGCTCGCCTCGTCCGGACCCACATCGCAGAGGTTGGTGTAGCTGGCCAGGCTGGGGTCGCCGTAGCTGGGTCGAAAGACCGGAAGCGCATCGAACAGACTCTCCCGGGTCTCGTGGAACAGCAGTCCCACGGCTGCCCAGGTCGCGTGTGCCTCATGCTTGGCCAACAGGTCGAGCAGCGGCGGCACGGCCATCCGACCCGCCAGTACGACCGCCATCTTCTCATGGGCGCGCGGGTCGCCCGCATGGCCCCACATCAACTCCAGGTCCAGAGACAGCACGAAGCCCCCGCCGCCCGGAGCGGGACGGTTCATGCTGTCCCGCGTGGGGGACATGTCCCGGTCATATGAGGTCATCGGTTCGATCGGATTTCAGCCACGTTTTGTCGGACGGCCGTCGCAAGACCGTTGCCTTCGTGGCTATCACGCGGCGCGCAGACGTCCTTCTGTCCAGATGGATAGATCGGACGCTCATGCGGCTGCGATACCTGTCCCGATCGGATGCCATGACATGGTTTTGCGCGGCGGTGTGGTGCTCTCGGGCCGCGGGGCAGCCCTTCACGATGCGGACCCGACGGCGGCGGCGCTCACGGTGCCGTCTCTTGACGACGACGTCCGGCGTGCCACTCCCGGGCATGGGCGATGCGCTGTTCGGACCGGGTTTCACCGCTAACGATGGTCAGCGCCGTCATCCAGAGGATGCGGATGTCGAGCCAGAGCGACCGATGCGCCACGTACCACAGATCGAGGCTGAGTTTCTCCGCCTCACCAAGCCGGGTGTTGCCGCTGACCTGCGCCCAGCCGGTCAGACCGGGCCGCACGGCGGAGCGGCGCGCGCCATCGGCGCCGAAACCGGCGACCGTTTCGGGCAGCAGAGGCCGCGGTCCGACCAGGGCAAGGTCGCGCCTGACAATGGCGAAAAGCTGCGGTATCTCGTCGAGGCGCGTGCGGCGCAGGGCCCGACCAAGACCGGTGACGCGCTGAGCATCCGGCAAGGGATTTCCATCCGCGCCGTCGGCATCGCGCATCGTGCGGAACTTGGCCAGGGTGATGACCGTCATATCCTGCCCGGCCCGCCGCTGGCGGAAGACCACCGGGCGGCCGAGGTCGCGCGCGACAAGACCCGCCAGCAGGGCGCCGACGGGGAGCGCAACCACCAGCATGATGCCGACCAGAACGAGTTCGAGCCAACGCGGCACGCAAATTCCCCCTAAAGAACCATGTTGAGACATATCAGCGAAGGGTTGCGCCGCAACTAGCCACTGGGGGCCGTTCCCTAGCCGAATGGGTCATGTTCGCGGCCAACTGGCAATTGCCTGCCTTCGCCGGGATCGCGCCGGACAATGGACGACCGGGATCCTGCGCGTCGTCCGGCGCAACCTTGCACGCCGGATTTGGCGATAAGTGGCTGCACCGCGAGAGTCTCGAAGGCCCTGTCGCAAGTTCCTGCGTCTCGGCCTGTCCGACGGCCTTGCCTTTGGACACCGGCGGATGTGCGGGTTGCTCCGCAAACCCCGGCAACGGCGCCCCGGTACGGGCGACCGCTCAGACGTCCCCGGGCCGGAAGGAGGGGATGGTCAGGGAACGGTAAAAGATCAGCCCCGCCCCGGCGCACCAGACCAGTCCCACAAGCATGTGCAGAAGGCTCGCCCCGACAACGCCGGTCGCGGGCACGATGAAGGGCAAGGGCAGAAAGAAACTGAGCGACGCCACGATCGAGACCGCGAGCAGTTGTCCTTCCTTGCGCAGTGCCTGGAGAGCCCCGTTCAGGATCGTGCTGCTGAGCAGAAGGCAGGCGCCGATGAGCTGGTAGAGCACCAGGGATGTGGCGCCGGAATATTCGGCACCGAATACCGTAACCAGCAGATAGGGGCCGACCGCCAGATAGGCGATCACCGCAAGCGCCGAGGCCGCCAGGAACATGCCGCAGACGGCAAGCACCATCCTGACCATACGCTGTATCTTACCGTCGTTCACCAGTTCGCAGATACGGGGATAGGCCACGAGCTGCAGCGGGGCGCCGATTCGGAAGAGCACCATCGAGATGCGCCGCGCAATGATATAGAGACCCAGTTCCGCAGGGCCGATGAGCGTGCCCAGCGCGATGACATCGTAGCGCCGGATGGAGCTTCGCGCCTGGGCGTTCATGTTCACCATGACGATGAAGCGCCACAGGCCCGGGTTCTCGGCGTTGATGCCGCGCAGCGGGGTCCGCGCCAAGCCGGGGCCGATGTGGCCGCGCAGGATCGCCCAGGCCAAGACGCTGGGCAGCAGGCGCTCAACCGCCACCATCACTGCGGTCATGATGACGAAGGCTTCAAGGCCCGCGCCGGCCAGGAACAGGATCCCGGAGGCCAGCGCCCGCAGCGCCGCCGAGAGCACCAGCGTCCTTGAGTAGGCCTTGAAACGTGAGAACAGCCGGAAAAGGCCGATCATCGTCGTGGGCGCGGGGACCAGCATGGCCGCGCAGAATATCAACGCATAGCCGATCTCGTCGTCGCCGAAGCCGAACCAGCCGCCGATGTAGGCCAGGCTCACCATGGCGAGCACCGCGGCCCCGACCGAGCCGATGACGTCGAGCGCCAGCCCGAACTTGATCAGCCGCAGGAACGGGCTGCGATCCGCCGCCGCGCGATGACGGGTGCCTTCGCGGATCAGCGCCTGCGTGGGTTCAAGACGAAGCAGCGTGTCGAAGGCGCGGGCATAGGCCTCCGCCAGGACCAGCGTCCCGAGCCCGGCGGGACCCAGCGCCTGCGACACGAAGGCGAGCGTCAGAAAACCCAGCCCCGCGATCACCGCATTCGACGAAAGAACGATCCCGACATTGCCCAGAATCCCTTCGAAGGGCTGCAGCATAGTCCTTCGTCTCGAAATCCTCTCCTTTTGGGTCATTCGCAATGTCCGCTCGTTCTGCAATCTTCAGCGCAGACTGTAGCGCGGAAGACCGCGTCGCGGCCAAACCTCAATGGGGTCATTCGAAGGCTCGAAAGGACTAGGTGCATGAGTTTATCGACCCGGAAAGGTCGCCCTGCCGGCGTCCGCCGAACGGCGGTCGCCTGCTGCGTTGCGGCGACGCTGTTCCTGCCTGCCCAGGCGCAGGAAGTCGAGCCGCCGGCCGACATGACGCAACAGCCCCAGGCGCAGCCCGGCGACCCGGAGACGGCTTCCGGGATCGGCGCCGGCGACGTGCTGGAAATCCGGGTCGGAGCCTGGAACCTGGTCGAAACGCGGTTCGAGGAGTGGACCGGCGTGAGCGGTGAGGCGGTCGTCCAGTCCGATGGCACGATCCTGGTCCCGATGGCCGGCATCGTCGAAGCGGCCGCACGCCCGCTATCGGACATTTCCGAAGACATCGTGCGCGAACTGGCGCAGATCACCGGCCTTCCGACCCAGCCCAGCGTCACCGTCCGGATCCTGAGCCGCGCGCCCGTCTTCGTCAGCGGCGACGTGATGGCCCCGGGGGCCTATGCGTTCACCGAAGGCCTGACCGTCCGCCAGGCCGTGACCCTCGCCGGCGGAGAGCTGCGCCTGCCGGTCGAACAGATAACCACCGCGCTAGGTCGCCTGGCGCAGCTGGAAGAGGGGATCCAGCGCACCGCCTTGAGCATAGCGCGCCTGGAAGCGGAGCTGGATGGCGCGGAGCCGCTGGTCGTTCCGCCGTCTCTGGCCGACACCCCGGAGACGGCGGTGCTGGTCGCCGGCGAACGGCGCCTTCTCGCCACCCAAAGGGACGCCATCGCATCGCAATCCGAATCGATCGACGCCTTGATCGGGGTCTTGCGGGGGGTCAAGGATGGTCTGCTGCAGCAGCTGGCGGTGCTCGACGAGGACCTGGGCCGCGCCGAAGCCGAGGTCGAGCGGCGGGAAACCATGCTGGAACGCGGTCTGATCCGCGCGACCGACATGGACGACGCGCAATCGCGCCTGTCGAGTTTGCAGTTGCGCAAGGTCGACATGAGCACTCAGCTTCTGACCGTTGAAAAGGACCTGAGCGAGGCGCAGCGCGACCGGGATCAGCTGCGCCAGAGCAGGGACATCCGGATCCTCGAAGAGCTGTCGTCCCTGCGCGACCGCAAGAGAGACCTGGAGCTTGGCCTCATCGGTTTGAAGGCCGATCTTGCCGCCACCGGCGGCATGCCGCGGGCCGATTCCGCCGAATTCGTCGCCAGCATCATCCCCGCGGAGGGCGGGGCCGCAAGGCGCGTGGGTCTTGAAACCAGAATCCGCCCCGGCGACACGGTGCTTCTGGAGGCGATCGAAGGATGAGACAGGTGCAACTTCCAGACATAGATTTCGTCATCGTCGGCGCGGCAAAATCGGCCACCACATGGTTGCAGGTCCAGCTTCAGGCGGATCCCGCCATCCATATGCCGGACCCGGAGCTCCACTACTTCTCGCGCGAGTACGAACGTGGAGACGCCTGGTACCTTTCCCAGTTCGCCCCGACACCCACGACGCGGCTGGTCGGCGAAAAGTCAAACAGCTACTTGGACACCCCGGAAGCCGCGGCCCGGCTTCATGCCGCGCTGCCGCACGCCAGGCTGGTCGTCATGCTGCGCGACCCGGTCCAGCGAGCGTATTCCGACTATTGTATGTTGCTCAGACGCGGCGAGGTCGGTTCCGACATCGAACGATACCTCGACCCACGCGTGGCTGGTAGCGGCCGCTTCTTGTCCACGTCGCGCTATGCCCCGCATCTCAACCGGCTGCTCGAACACTACAATCGGGATGCGATCCACGTGGCGCAGTATGAAGACGTCGCGAAAGACCCGCAGGGCGTCGTGGATGGTGTCAGGGATCACCTTGGCCTGGAGCCACGCGCCGTGGCCGCGAAATCGCAGGGACGGGTGAAAGACAAACGCTCTGCCGTCGTCCCGCCGGGCCTGCGCAAGTTTCTCGGGCCGCTGAAACCTCTCGTCGCTCCGCTGCGGGGCAGCAGAACCTTTGAGGCGGCGCGCTCCGTGATCGCGAAGCGTCCAGACTATCCCACTCTCAGTGACGATTTGCGCATCCGTATGACCGAACACTTTCGCGTGAGCGAAGCCGAATTAGCGCGCATCGGAATCACCCGTTAGAGTTGTTTTTACTGGCTACCGATAATCCATTAGGTGAAATTTGCGCCTCCGCCTCTATGTCGGTGGACGCATCATTAAACCGAAGGACAACCAAACTATGTCGCGACGACTCAGATTTCCCGCAGTGGATGTATCTTAACTACGTTCGCTTACCATTCCCGAAAAATTCTCTGGACATGGAGCACAGGTTAGCGCCTTAATGCAGCATTGACACGTACCATTGGTGATATAATCCGGCTCGCACAGACATTTCGAGCCAATCGAAGCTAAATAATACAACGTCGAAACGACGGATTTAAGTCTGTCCTGAAATTTGCAGGGCAGTCCAACTCTATTGCGGGGCTAAAATGGGGAAAGACTATGTACAAAATCGGAATCTGCGGAACCAGCGTGTTCTTCAAGAACGGGATGAAGCAACTCATCCAGAACCAGGATGTGACTGAATTCGACTCCTTGGCCGAGGCGCGCAAGGCCGCGAACATTTACCGGTCAATGGTCGTTCTCATTCATGAAAGCGATCTCTTCAGCGAAGCGGCGGAGGATCTCAGCCTGGACAACGACCGCCTTAAGGTGATTGTGGTCGCATCGAAGTTTGATCAGGTCAAGCTCGTCTCCCTGATCAACAAGGGCGTGCGCGGATATCAGCTTGAAACGGTGTCGTCGTCGGTGATGCGCGCCGCGATCCAGATGGTCGCGCTGGGAGAGTTCGCCCTGCCGTCCGTCCTTGCGGAACATCTGGGTGGCGTCCCGACAGACTCCAAGCTCGTGCCGTTGTCGGCAAAGGAGCTGGTTGTGATCCGCTGTCTGGCGAAGGGATACGCAAACAAGGAGATCTCCCGCTCCATCGGCATCGCGGAGGCGACCACGAAGGTCCACGTGAAGGCCATCATGCGCAAGCTGGGAGTCTCTAACCGGACTCAGGCTGCGGTATGGGCCGTCAGGAACGGTTTCGATCAGCCTCTTTTGCAGGGTTGACGGAACCATACGTCGTGACGGGCGATGTCGATTGGGGACATCGGCCGCTTGATGTTGTGGGGTAGGGGCGCGTACGTCCTACGGACAGTTGCCCTCCCCGAATGGCAGGAATACGCACCGACAAGCTCGACCGGATTCATTCGAGACCTATCCGACTGAGCACTTCCATCGGGCGTAAATCGTGGCAGCATTGAGGACAGTAGAGAGCAATTTAGGCTCTTCATGGCTTGCTTGCTTGGGGAAGTACTTCTACTTCTGGGGAAAAATATGAGCGATCTTTCGAATCTCGCGTCGATCTCAGGATCGTCCAGATCAGAACCGACGAGGCGCGTGCCGCCCAAGCGCGGAGCGAAGACGTCGATCCTCGCCGTGTACGACGGTCTGGCCGCATCCGCTGCCGTCGCCATCGCCCTGGTGCTCGTCGAACCCGGAGGTGTCGCGTGGTCGCTTTTGCTGCCGTGGATGCTGGGCGCCGGCGTTCTGTGCGCGGTACTCTTTCCGCTCGCCGGGACGTACTCTGCACACCTGCGCCATGCCTCGTTGGGCGATCTCATCGGGCTGACCTTCGCGGCGGCCATCCTGAGCGTCGCGCTCGCGGCCGTCTCGCTGGTCGTGCCCGACGGCGGGCCGCGCCTCGCCGTATTCGCCGTTTTCTTCTTGACGCTGATGCCCCTTCTCGGCGCGCCGCGCGTCTATTATCGGCGCGAAGACCTACGAGGCTCGCGCGCGTTTCCACGCAGGGCCATCGAGAACGACAATCGGGAGTCGATCCTGCTCATCGGCCAGGGTCCGTCCTGCGACCTGTTCCTCAGGTCCCTCCGGAGAGAGAGCCGGCCGAAGTACAATCCCGTCGGTATCCTTGAGGATTCGGGCAGCCGCGGGTCGTCCATCCATTCCATTCCGGTTCTGGGATCGTTCAAGGACACCGAAACGGTCCGTGCCGAACTGGTGGCGCGCAACATCCATATCGACCGGATCGTTCTGACGGAACCGCTGACCCGCCTGGGCACCAAGGATCTGTCGTCGTTCCTCGCCTGGGCGCGTTTCGAAGGCATGGCGGTTTCCCAGCTGCCGCCCCTGACCGCGTTCCAGTCCCTGGAAGAGGGAGAGCGGCTGGGCCTCACCGATCTCAACATCTCCGACCTCTTGGAGCGTCCCGAGGCCCGGGTCGACTACGACATGATCAAGCGCATGGTGGCGGGCCGGCGCGTGCTCATCACCGGTGCCGGGGGCTCCATCGGTTCCGAACTCGCTCGCCAAATCGCCGCTCTCGATCCATCGCAACTCGTCCTGATCGAGAACTCCGAATACAACCACTATCAGATCGAGATGGATCTGAAGCAGAGTTTCGCCCATGTCGATCTGCGCTCCTACATCTGCTGCATCCGCGACGCCGACCGCCTGCGCGAAATCTTCTACCGCCATCAGCCAGAAGTCGTATTCAACGCGGCGGCGCTGAAGCACGTCCCCATTGTAGAGGCCAATCCGTGCGAGGGCGTTCTGACTAACGTCATCGGCACCCGCAATGTCGCCGACATCGCCAGTGAGACCGGTGCCGTCGCAATGATCCAGATCTCCACCGACAAGGCGGTGAACACGTGCTCTGTCATGGGCGCGACCAAGCGCGTCGCGGAGTTCTACGCACAGGCGCTCGACCGTCGCGGCGGCACGCGCTTCATGACCGTGCGCTTCGGCAACGTGCTTGGCTCTTCGGGATCGCTGATTCCGCTCTTTCAAAGCCAGATCGCCAAGGGCGGTCCGCTTACGGTCACCGATCCGCGCATGACCCGGTTCTTCATGACCATCCGCGAGGCGGTCGAGTTGACACTTCTCGCGTCCGCTACGGGGATCGAGAAGGGGATCGGTCAGGGCAGGATCATGGTTCTCGACATGGGGGCGCCCATGCGGATCATGGACATCGCTCACCGCATGATCACGCTTGCCGGCCTGAAACCGGATATCGATATCGAGATCAAGACCACCGGCATCCGCCCGGGCGAAAAGCTCTTCGAAGAACTCTTCGATGTCGCTGAAGAACGGCACCCATCCGGTATTCCCGGTGTAAATGCGGCAATCCCCGAGGGCGTCGCCCTGGACACTCTGCGCTGTGCGATTGCCACGCTGGAGCGTGCGGCCCGGCGCGGACAACGACACTTGGTCGTCTCGCAATTGGCCGAGATCGTTCCCGGCTACGTCCCGTTCGATCCGACGGAAAGCGCGGATAAAATGCTGGACACCGATGCCGATGCGCAGGCGGAGCAATCAGATGGCAGCATGCTGAGCCGTCTTCTGCCTGCCCGCCGCGAGATGAAGGAAGAGCGCGCATGGGCACGGTGATCGAATCCAGAACCTTCGGCGACACGCCGAGTAGGCGCCGCGATCCGTCCGCTCCGATCTGGCCTCACTACGACAATGACCAGATCGAAGCCGTCAGGCGTGTGCTGGAAAGCGGCCGTGTCAACGCCTGGACCGGTCCCGATGTGGGTGCGTTCGAGACCTCCTTCGCCTCCTATACGGGCAGCGCCCATGCGATCGCATTGGCCAACGGGAGCGTGAGTTTGACGCTGGCGCTGGATGTCCTGGGCCTGCGACCGGGCGACGAGGTGATCGTGACGCCGCRAAGCTTCGTCATCTCGGCAAGCGCGGTGATCCTGGCCGGCGGAGTTCCCGTCTTCGCCGATGTGGACCGCGACACGCAGAACATCTCGCCCCAGACAATCGCGCCACTCATAACCGACCGCACCGTCGGCATCCTTCCGGTTCACCTGGCCGGTTGGCCCTGCGACATGCCCGCGATTATGGCGATGTCGGAACGCCATGGGCTGTGGGTTATCGAGGACTGCGCCCAGGCGCATGGCGCCCGGATCGACGGTCGGCACGTTGGCACATTCGGCGATTTCGGGTCGTTTTCTTTCTGCCAGGACAAGATCATGACGACCGGCGGTGAGGGCGGAATGCTCACCACGGAAGACGCCGGGCTCTGGCAGGAGGCGTGGTCGCGCAAGGACCACGGCAAGGACTACCATCGGGTCCGCAGCGACGATCATCCGCCGGGATTCCGCTGGCTGCACAGCAATGCGGGCACCAACCTGCGTATGTCGGCCATGGCCGCCGCGATCGGCCGCGTCCAGATAGAGCGGATGCCGCATTGGTACGACGTGCGCGCCCGCAACGCAGCGATTCTTGCCGATGCGCTTTCCGATTGTCCGGCGGTGCGTGTGCCCCTTCCGGGCGATGGAGAGACCCACGCCTGGTATCGGTTCTACGCTTTCGTGCGGCCGGATCGGCTGCGTCCCGGCTGGACAAGGGATCGGATCCTGTCGGCGGTTGTTTCCGAGGGCGGCGACATCTTCAGCGGAAGCTGCCCGGAGATCTACCGGGAAGATGTCTTTCGCAGTCGCGGCTTGGGTCCCGCGGTCCCACTTCCCGTCGCAGAGGAACTGGGAAGGACCAGCCTTGCCTTCCGGGTCGATCCCACACTCGATGCCGCTGAGATCAGGCAGAACGCTGAACTCGTTTGCGAAGTGTTGGAGAAAGCCACGGCATGAGCCGGATCGTTTTGGTCCAGTCCGGCTTGGGTTCTGGCGGAACTGAAAAGATCGTCGCCATGTTGGCGGGGCATTTCGGCAGTCGCGGGCATGAGGTCGTCGTGCTCGCGATCCACGGGTCTCCCGCGAACGGCTATTACACGATGCCGGAGCGAACGGTCGTCAGGAGCATGGAGGCGGAAGAGGGCCCCGACGCGGCCAAACGGACCATGCGTCGAGTGTCATGGCTTCGGAAGACGTTCCAGGACGTCCGGCCGGACCTGATTGTATCCTTCCTGACCAAGATCAATATCCAGACCACGGCGGCGTGTTTCGGAATGTCGATTCCCCGGATCGCGTCCGAGCGGAACAATTTCAAGACGCAGCCCATGCACTGGCTCTGGCGCCTTGCAATGGCTCCGACCCTTGCGATGGCGAATGCCGTGGTGATGCTCACCAGCGGTTCTATGAACGCGCTTCCCGAATACGCACGTCGCCGCGCGCGAGTCATCCCGAACCCTTGCCCCCCGATCGTCCGGCATCCGCCGATTTCTGTGCCGCAACGCCTGATCGCCGTGGGACGCTTATGCGACCAGAAGGGCTTTGACACGCTCATCCGTGCCGTCGCGCTCGCCCGCCAGAATGTCCCTGACCTATCGCTGACAATCTATGGAGAAGGTGAGAAGCGGGGTGAGCTAGAGGCCCTGCGCGACACTTTGGAACTCTCAGGGGCGGTGGCGATGCCCGGTCGATCCGTCAATCCCCATGATTGGGTCGGGGAGGGTGGAATCTTCGCGCTGTCTTCGCGGTATGAAGGCTTTCCCAACGTCTTGTCGGAAGCGCTGGCGCATGGATTCGCGATCGCCACGACACGCTGCGACTGGGGCCCCGAAGACCTTATAGAACAAGGCCGATCGGGGCTGATGGTCCCGGTGGACGATGCGCGCGCGATGGCCGCCACCCTGGAACGCCTTTGGGGCGATGAGGTGCTGCGCCTTCGTCTGGCACAAGAAGGGGTGAACCGGGCCGAACTCTTTTGCCAGAACGCTGTCCTGTCCCGGTGGGAGGACGTTGTGCGCGACGTTCTGGATGGTCGGCACACACATGAGGATCCAGTGATAGCCACGGGCTGACCGGAGAGAGGCGCCGGCGGATGAGGACGCCGAGCTCAGGCGCCTGCTGGCCGATGCCACGCTGGACAACGTTGCTCCGAACGACCCTCCGGGAAAGAGCTGACGATGCGCCATTGCGCCATCGGTCCGGGCGACGATGGCGAACGGCCAGGCGGCGAGAGGCAGTTGGGGGCGCTGCCGGATCACAAGATCTCGCAACGCCGGGCCTGCCAGCCTGTCGGTGTCGACCCCAGAACAGTCCGGCGCCCACGTCCGCTGACCTGCCACGGGATTTTTCCTTCATGAGGAAACGATCGAGATACTCAGAAGAACAGATCGGGATTCCGACCGAACATGAGGCGGGCGCGAACTGCGCCGGCCTGTGCCGCAAGCACGGGATGTCGGAAGGCTCCTTCTACGCCTGGAAGGCCAAGTTCGGTGGGATGCCAGACGGCTGAAAGCGCTTGCGGACGGGAAGACCAAGCTGAAGAAGCTGCTGGCGGAGCAGATGCTCGATGCGGCGGCGATGAAGGAGTCGCTGGCAAAAAAATGGTAAGGCCCACCGTCGAGCGTGAAGCCGTCGCGCATGTGCGGACCCGGTCGGGTCTGTCGGAGCGGCGGGCCCGCCGGATCGTCGGGGGGACCGCAAGACGGTCCGGTATCGGTCGTGCCGGCCACCGGAGGCGGAGCTGCGTCGGCGGCTGCGCGATCTGGCGAATGAACGTCGCCGGTTCGGGTATAGGCGCCTGTTCGTGCTGCTGCGCCGGGAGAAAGAGGTGTCCGGGATCGACCGCATCTACCGGCCCTACCGAGAGGAAGGGCTGGCCGTGCGCAAACGCCGTGCCAGGCGCAAGGCCATCGGCACACGTGCCCCGATCCCGGTCGAGGCGCGACCCAACGCCCGCTGGTCGCTCGATTTCGTCCACGATCGGCTGGGCTGCGGCCGCCGGTTTCGCATCCTGAACGTCGTCGACGAAGCGACCCGGGAATGTCTCGCGGCGATGCCGGACACGTCGATCTCCCGACAGCGTGTTGCCCGGGACCTGGGCCGTCCGATCGCGCGACGCGGCACCCCGGGCATGATCGTGTCCGGCAATGGCCCCGAACTGACCGGCAACGCGATCTTAACCTTTGCCGCCACACGGGGCATCGAGCGGCATTCATCGCGCCAGGCAAGCCCATGCAGAATGGGTTCGTCGAGAGTTTCAACGGACGAATGCGAGACGCGCTATTGGACCTGTCGCGATTTCGTGCCGCCCCAAGTGCTCGTTTAAGCCACTTTTCTTTCGAATGCGACGGGGCTTTTCCAGCCCAGTGCTGAGTGGCGGCGACGCGGATTGTAGAAGCCATTGATGTATTCAAAGATCGCCACTTCAGCTTGCCGCCGCGTTTCCCATGACCTTCGCCAGATCAGCTCGGCCTTGATCGTCTTGAAGAAGGTTTCGACAGCGGCGTTGTCATAGCAATTGCCCTTGCCGCTCATCGACACCTTGAAGCCATGCTGGCGCAAAAGCTTCTGATAGTCGTGTGAACAATATTGCGACCCGCGATCCGTATGATGGATGCAGCCTTTGGGCGGCGCCCGAAAAGCTATGGCCATGTTCAACGCCCGGATCGCCAAGTCGCGTTTCATCCGGTTGCTCACGGCCCAGCCGATCACACGCCGTGAATGCAGATCGAGGATTACGGCCAGATACAACCAGCCTTCGCGGGTCCAGACATAGCTGTCAGATCCCGCTTGATTGTATGGCCGCTTTTTGAAGAGCCTTGGCTTTTGGCGATGCCAGTCCTTGAGGGCGTCGATAGGCGTTCTGCCCTTCAGGACGGATTGCGGGAGCTGGCCGTTGTAGAGGCGGACATAGCGCAGGATCGTCTGCTCAAGGTCCTCGCCTGATCGGAAGCGATGACTCTGCAGGACGTCCTCGATCCGCCCGTTGAAGCGCTCCACCATGCCGTTGGTTTGCGGCCGCATCGGTGGTGCGAGGCGATGCTCGATCCCGAGGTCGGCACAGAGGCGGTCGAACTCGTGGTTGCCCGTGGCCGCGCGCTTGCGCAGGCCGAACAGCCGGTCGGAGTACTCCTTATCGTAGTCTCTGCTAACACGTGTG
>NZ_JQEY01000013.1 GCF_000743715.1 Palleronia rufa | reverse complement strand
CCGCTACCGCACGACGAACTGGTCCACCTACAACGATGCGCTCAGGAAGCGCGGGTCGCTGCTGATCTGGCTGGACAAGGAGATGACCTGGCACGCGCCGCATGAGGGACGCCCGGGGCGCCCCCCGGTCTTTTCGAATGCCGCGATACAGTTCTGCCTATCGATCAAGGTTCTGTTCAAGTTGCCGCTCAGACAGACTGCCGGGATGGTCGCCAGTCTGCTGCGACTCGCGGGGCTGGACTGGCCCGTTCCGGACTACTCGACCCTGTGCCGTAGGCAGAAGACCTTGAAGGTTCAGATCCCCTATCGCCGTGCTGGCGGGCCACTGAACCTGCTGGTTGATAGCACCGGCATCAAGTTCCTCGGCGATGGCGAGTGGCAGGCCCGGAAGCATGGCATTCAGGGTCGCCGCCAATGGCGCAAGGTGCATCTGGCGATGGACACCGCCACCTCGGATATCCTGGCCGTCGAGTTCACCCACAGCCGGGAAGGCGACAGCCCCGTCCTGCCGGACCTGTTGGGCCAGATCCCCGAAGACGAAGACATCGGCACCGTGACCGCGGACGGCGCCTACGACACCCGCCGCTGCCACGGCGCCGTCATCGCACGCGGTGGCACGGCAATCATACCCATCCGAAGGAACGGTCGGGCTTGGAAGGAGGACTGTCCGGCTGCCAAGGCACGCAACGAAACCCTGCGCGCCACGCGTCACTACGGTCGGGCGTTTTGGAAGCGGTGGACCGGATACCACGCCCGAAGCCGCGTGGAGGCCAAGATGCGATGCCTGAAGGCCTTCGGCGAGCGCATCGCCGCGAGAGACCCAGACCGCCAGACCGCCGAAATCCACATCCGTGTCGCCCTTATCAATCGCTTCAACGCGCTCGGCACCGCCGAGGTCGTCCGCGTGGCCTGAACCCGAACGGGAAAGGGACACTCACGCCTCAGGCGGCCTTTCTGCAACAAAAACCCCTACGAGGTGGAGATCCTCGACGGCGCGACCGTGAAACGCGTGCTGAGCGCGGCCACCACGAGCGCGATTTACACCGCCGCCGCCCAGACCGCCGACTGGGGCGCGCCGCTCGGCTCCGGCGACACGCTCGTTATCCGCATCTTCCAGCTTTCCGCCCTGATCGGGCGGGGTGCGCCGAAAACAGTGACGCTGACCATCTGAGGCCCCCATGTCCGACGCCGCGATCCATCTCCTGCTGCCCTACCTCCTCGCGGCGCAGGCCCAGAAGCATGTCACTCACAATGAAGCGCTGCGGATCCTCGACGGGTTCGTGCAGCTCTGGCCGAGCAACTCGGATGGGCGCATCGCCGACGTTGCTGCCGGTGATCTCGATGGCCCGGATCGTCGGACGTACGAAAGGCCGCCTGAACTCGAAACTGCACGCTGTCACCGATGCGATCGGACGACCGATCCGGATGTTTCTGAGCGGCCGCCAGACCAGCGATAGCATCGGTGCGCAGGCCATGGTGGGCGGATTGTCCAGAGTCGAGTGTCCCGATCCCTGGTCGAGCGCCAGAGGCGCGCATTCGGCCTTGTGGTGTGGCGCCAGGCCATCGCGGTCGGAGCTCGTGTCGGCGATACAACGACCGCGGCGAAAAGCCTGCTTTTTTGAAGGTCCAGCCCGTTTCTTCCTACCTCCGTCCGGTCTGCACCCCGGACAGAGGGGTCGGCCGCATCGGCGCGCTGGGGTCACCGCACTGTTGAGGTCCAGTCGATGCTCTGGGGCGCGCGAATGACGTCCAGGTCGTCCAGGCTGAAATCCGGCGCGTTCTGGACGTTCGCGACCTGCATGTTGCCGATCCATATCTGCGCTTCGTCGCCGCCCTCGGACGGACGGACGGACACCTCACCGTCCAGATCGGTTTCCACCCGCAGAATGTCGGCCCCCTTGTCGAAGAACCGGATCAAAGCCGACGGATCGCCCTGATCGACAATCTCTTCCGACACCACCTGCTGGACCGCGACGGTCGGCGGCCGGTCCTCTTCGATCTCCGCGCCGTCAGCGGCGGGTCCGGAGACGGTATCGGTCGGCGCCGGCACGATCGAGGCGTCCGCCCCCGCGGCGACGCCCGCCAAGTCCGGCCCGGCGTCCGACGGCACGGCGCAGGAGTATCCTTCGGGCGATGCGGCCGCCTCACCATTTTCGGCCGTCAGCCCGCCGGCCCCGTCCAGGAGCAAGTCTGTCAGGGGAATTGATGCGCCGTCGTCTCCGCGGATGCTTACGGCATCCGCCGGCACGGCGGAAAGGCCGGGAAAGCGCATCGTTACCGCGCCGTCGGGAACCTCGAACGTCAGGGACGGAGGCAGCGGCGGATCGACCGTATCGTTGCCGGGGTGGGTCAAATAGCCGGTCGTATTCAGCGGCACCTGCACGACCAGGGCGTCGCTGTCGGGATCGAAATCGAGCACATCGTGGACGCCGGGATCGATCTCGACGACATCCAATTCGTCCGGCAGTTCGGCGGGCGCATCGCCGGACGCGGGGTCCAGCCACGCCTCCGCGTCGCCGGGCGCGGCCCCGGCCTGGACGGCATCCGGGTGAAGCGCCGCATCGCTGCCGGCGTTGCCCGGACCGGCCGCTGAGTCGCCTGCGCCGGTCGGACCGGCCCCGGGGTCGCCGGTCCCGTCCGGATTACCGGATGCGGTGGTCAGAAGGTCGCCGTTGCGGCCGTCCGGAAGGTCGGGCGCCGCCTCCGCCTCTTCGTCGTCATCGCCGAGCCGCATCAGTTCCGGCAGCGCCAAACCGCCCAGAACCGCCGCCAAAATCATTCCGGTGAACATGTTGCCCCCAACCCCGACACACATCCTGCACGCTACTGGATGTTCCCTCATTGTTCCAATATATTCGACCGACGCGGTTAATGCGCCGGGGTCAACGGCGGATCTTTTCATTTTCGCGCGCTTGGTCTAGTCACCTGCCGGTCGCGCCTTCGCGCGGCAAGGGGCCCGGACTGGACGACATCCCGGACGGCGCCGTCACACCGGAACCATGAAGGAGACGCCCGATGTCGATCACGGCAGAAGACAAGCAGAAGGTCATCAAGGATTACGCGACGAAGGACGGCGATACCGGCTCGCCTGAGGTGCAGGTCGCGATCCTGACGCACCGCATTTCCGCGCTGACCGAGCATTTCAAGACCCACGCCAAGGACAACCATTCCCGCCGCGGTCTGCTCAAGCTCGTGGCACAGCGGCGCAAGCTGCTCGACTACACCAAGGCCCGCGACGAGGCCCGCTATCAGGATCTCATCAAGCGCCTGGGCATCCGCCGCTGAGGCGGCCGCCGGGCATACCGGCACAAACACGGCGAGAGACCGAAAGGGCCCCGGCGGGCCCTTTTTGCTGGGTCCGGTGCCGGAGTGCCGCCGGCCAGAACCCGGACGCCGCGGGGTGCCGGCGCAATCCCCGTCCGCAGCGCCGCCGGCCCGAACCGGGCCGCGACATGCGCGCGATTGCCGCGCGTGCCGGACGCGCGAAAAACGGTTGCCGGACGACCCCATGCACCGATCCCGTCGCACCGCGCCGCATCCGCACACCCCACTGGCCTTGAAACGCGAAATCCTGTAGGGGCGCCTGATCTGAGACGTGACGCCCTGACCCCGGCGCATGGAACGATAGGGGGGTCGGCGGCAATACGGCCGCCATGCAAACGGACCGGCGGAGAGGGCTCCGCGCGGCCCAGACAGGATACGACAGATGTTCAACGAGACCAAGAAATCGATGCAGTGGGGCGAAGAGACCCTCACGCTGGAGACCGGAAAAGTCGCGCGTCAGGCCGACGGATCGGTCATCGCCACGCTGGGCGAGACCAGCGTCATGGCCAACGTCACCTTCGCCAAGAGCCAGAAGCCGGGGCAGGACTTCTTCCCGCTGACCGTGCATTACAACGAGAAATACTATGCCGCCGGCAAGATCCCCGGCGGCTTCTTCAAGCGCGAGGCCCGTCCCACCGAGAAGGAGACGCTGACCTCCCGCCTGATCGACCGTCCGATCCGTCCGCTGTTCGTGCCGGGCTTCAAGAACGAAGTGCTGGTGATCTGCACCGTGCTGTCCCACGACCTGGTCAACGACCCCGACGTGGTGGCGATGATCGCCGCATCCGCCGCGCTGACGCTGTCGGGCGCGCCGTTCATGGGGCCGATCGCGGGTTGCCGCGTGGGGTACGAGGACGGCGACTACGTGCTGAACCCCGAGATCGACGACATGCACAAGCTGCGGGAAAACCCCGACCAGCGCCTGGATCTGGTCGTCGCGGGCACCAAGGACGCGGTGATGATGGTCGAGTCCGAGGCCTACGAGCTGTCGGAAGAGGAAATGCTCGGCGCGGTCACCTTCGCCCATGAGCAGATCCAGCCGGTGATCGACCTGATCATCGACCTGGCAGAGGCCGCCGCCAAGGAGCCGTTCGACTTCCAGCCGCCGGATTACGCCGACCTTTACGCCGCGGTGAAATCCGCCGGCGAGGAGAAGATGCGCGCCGCCTTCGCGATCACCGACAAGCAGGACCGCACCACCGCGATCTCCGGTGCGCGTGCGCATGTCATGGGCCAGCTGTCCGATGAGCAGACCGCCGACGAGAACCTCGGCGCGGCGTTCAAGAAGCTCGAATCGTCCATTCTTCGCGGTGACGTGGTCAAGGGCGGCAAGCGGATCGACGGCCGCGCCACGGACGAGGTCCGCGCCATCGTGGCCGAAACCGGCATCCTGCCCCGCACCCACGGCTCTGCCCTGTTCACCCGCGGCGAGACGCAGGGCCTTGTGGTCACCACCCTGGGCACCGGCGACGACGAGCAGATGATCGACGCGCTGAACGGCACCTACAAGTCGAACTTCATGCTGCACTACAACTTCCCGCCCTACTCGGTCGGCGAAGTGGGCCGCTTCGGCTTCACCGGACGGCGCGAGATCGGCCATGGCAAGCTGGCCTGGCGCGCGCTCCAGGCCGTCCTGCCCGCCGCGACCGACTTTCCATACACGATCCGCGTCGTGTCGGAGATCACCGAATCGAACGGCTCCTCCTCCATGGCCTCTGTGTGCGGCGGCTCGCTGTCGATGATGGACGCGGGCGTGCCCCTCAAGGCGCCGGTCGCCGGCGTCGCCATGGGCCTGATCCTGGAGGAGGACGGCGATTACGCGATCCTCACCGACATCCTGGGCGATGAGGATCACCTGGGCGACATGGACTTCAAGGTAGCGGGCACCGAAAACGGCATCACCTCGCTCCAGATGGACATCAAGGTGGCCGGGATCACGCCGGAGATCATGCGCAAGGCGCTGGAGCAGGCCCGCGCCGGGCGGATGCACATTCTGGGAGAGATGAACAAGGCGCTCTCCGAGACCGCCGAATTCTCCGAGCACGCGCCCCGGATCGAGACCATGCAGATCCCCACCGACAAGATCCGCGAAGTGATCGGCTCCGGCGGCAAGGTCATCCGCGAGATCGTGGAGACGTCCGGCGCCAAGGTGGACGTCAACGACGACGGGGTCATCAAGATCGCCTCGCCCAACGGAGAGGCCATCAAGCGCGCCTACGACATGATCTACTCCATCGTGGCGGAGCCGGAAGAGGGCAAGGTCTACAAGGGCACGGTCGTCAAGATCGTGGACTTCGGCGCCTTCGTGAACTTCTTCGGCAAGCGCGACGGGCTGGTGCACGTGAGCCAGATCGAAAGCCGCCGCCTCAACCATCCGTCGGACGTCCTGAAGGAAGGCCAGGAGGTCTGGGTCAAGCTTCTGGGATTCGACGACCGCGGCAAGGTGCGCCTGTCGATGAAGGTGGTGGACCAGGAGACCGGCCAGGAAATGGTCAAGGAAGACGCCGAGGGCTGAACCCTGTCCGACGCTCGACATCAGCGAGAGGCATCCGTTCGGATGCCTCTTCGCGTTCGGGGGCTCCCCGGCCGAACCCCGCCCGTTCGTGCCAATACGAGCAATCTCGCTTTCTACTTCGTCGCCGACGAACGATATGTTCCACCGGCACTGATGCAGGCGTCCCGCATCCGCCGATTGTGGAACGCCGATGTCCGCATCTTCGTGGAATCGGCCGGCGGGTCCGGTGGCGTCACGCGGCTGGGCGATGGGGTCTTTCGCCACGACAACCGCCTGATGCCGCTTTTGCCGCAGCCGCTGCCGGCGACGGATGACTGGCCGGCCATCGTCTACTGCCGCTTGTTCGCTCCGGCCCTGCTGCGCGACTACGGCCGGGTGATGTATCTGGACGCGGATATCTGTGTGATGGACCGGGACGACGCCCTCCTGTCGGTTCCGCTGCCGGGCGGTCTGGGGGCGGTGCAGGACGGCGCCTCTATCGGCAAGGGACCGGCCGGGACCGGCCTGAGCCGCGGTGAATGGCTCGCCTCGATCGGTCTGCGCGGGCAGCGCTATTTCAACTCGGGCGCCCTGCTCATCGACCCTGCGCCATGGGCCGACATCGACATGTCGGCCGAACTCGGCCGGTTTGCGACCCTTTGCGGTCCTGCCGTGATGATGCCCGACCAGGACTTCCTGAACTGGCTCTTCCAGGACAGATGGACCGAACTCAGCCCCCGCTTCAACTTCCAGCAGGCGCTGTTCAACGATGGGTTCGAGACCGTGTTTCCGCCGGTGTTCCTGCATTTCTCCAGCCGCGACAAGCCGTGGCAGGGCGCGGCCGACCCCGCCACCCCGCACGGCCAGCCGCATCCGCTCTACCGGCGTGAGATCGCGCACCTCGGGCACGACCCGGACCGGCTGGACTGCCGCAGGCCGGAATCGCTGCCGGTGGCGCTGCGGCGCAGGATCCGCCACGGCCTGACCCGGCTCGGGGCGACCACCGGCCGAGAGCGGCGTCTGCGCAGGGACTGGACATGCCGGTGCCGGGTCATGGCCGACGCCCTGATCGACGACATCGCCTGCGGACGCTACGCCGATCCTCATGTCGGCGCCGACGCACCGCTCCAGGATCCCGCGGCCGTCACTTTCGACGGCCGCCACCTGCGGCGTCCTCTGCATCTGGACCTGGCGGCCATGGAGCCATGACCACCGATCCCGTCCTTGTGTTGTGCATGAAATGGGGCAACCTCTACGGGGCCGATTACGTCAACAACCTGGCGCGCGGCGTCGCCCGGCACCTGTCGCGGCCGCACCGCTTCGTGTGCTTCACCGACGACGCCGCCGGGCTGGATCCGCAGGTCGAGGCGATGCCGCTGCCGGATCTGGGCCTGCCGCCCGGCCATGGCGACACGCGCTGGCGCAAGCTGGCGCTGTTCCGGCGCGATCTGGGCGGGTTGTCCGGCACCGCGCTGTTTCTGGACCTCGACCTGGTGATCGTGGACCGGCTCGATCCGTTCTTCGACCTGCCCGGCACCTTCCGCATCCTGCGCGACGACGACCTGTTCCGCGCCAAGCCTCTGCGCCGCCTCAACCCAGAGCGGGACCGCTTCCTGCATATGGTCGGCAATTCGTCGGTGTTTCGCTACCGGATCGGGCAGCACGCCCATGTGCTGGACGCCTTCCTGGCCGACCCGGTCGCCGCCACCCGCGATTACGAGATTTCGCAGCAGTTCCAGTCCGCCCAGCTCGCCGCGCGCGGTGAGCTGGACTACTGGCCCCGCGGCTGGTGCGTCAGCTTCAAGAACGACTGCGTGCCGCGCTACGCGGCAAGCTACCTGCGCGACCCGGCCGTGCCGGAGGGCGCCCGGATCGTCGTTTTCGCCGGCGCGCCCAAGATGTCCGACGTGCTGAACGGGACCGGCGGCAAGTGGTACCGCCGGATCGGCGACGTGGACTGGCTGGCACGCGCCTGGCGCGGAACATGACGCGGCCCGCAGAGCTGATCCGCGCCGCAAAGCACCGCTGGCGGGTCCGCCGCGCCCTCGCCGAGATCGCCGCCCGTCCGTTGCGCGTTTCGCCGCGCCCGCACGGGCTGAAAACGCCGCTGGTGGTCAGCCTGACCAGCTACCCGGCCCGGTTCGGGTGCCTGCATCACACGCTGGCCGCGCTGCTGTGCCAGACCGTCGCGCCGGACCGCGTGGTGCTCTGGATCGCGCGGGACGACATGGCGTCCCTGCCGCGCGCCGTCACCGACCTTGCGGCCCGGGGGCTGGAGATCGCGCCCTGCGGCGACCTGCGCTCCTACAAGAAGATCGTTCCGGCCCTGCACGCGATGCCGGAGGCGACCATCGTGACCGCGGATGACGACACCTACTATGGGGCCGGCTGGCTCGGATCCCTGGTCGCCGCGGGCGCGCCGGTCGTGGCCAACCGCGCGCATCGGGTGGCGCTGGACCCCGGCGGCGCGCCGGCGCCCTACCGCGACTGGCGGCGCAACATCCCGCATCCGGAAACCGGGCCGCTGGTGTTTCCCACCGGGGTCGGCGGGATACTCTACGCCCCCGGCACGCTGCATCCGGACGTCTGCCGCCGCGACCTCTTCGACGCGCTGGCGCCCGGCGCCGACGACGTCTGGCTCTACTGGATGCACCGGCTCTGCGGCAGCCGGCCGGAAAAGGTCGGCGGCCCGATGCGCCTCATCGAATGGCCGGGAACCCAAGGCACGGCGCTGCGGCAGGCGAACCTGGTGCAATCGGGCAACGACCGCGCCATCGCCGCACTGACCGCCCGTTACGGGTTTCCTCAGCCGCAATAGCCACTGACAACTATCGCCTGAGAAGATAACGTTCGTGTCAACGCGGGTCCGGGATCCGCCTGGATCGTTTAAGTGTTGCCTCCGAACGGCTGAGAAAAAAGGGATTTCGCCATGCAAAGAAGAGAGTTCATGACCACCGGCCTTGCGGCCCTGGGCGCCAGCCTGCTGGGCTCTGCCGCATCCGCCCAAACGCTTCCGCCCCGGCTGCAACCCGCCCTGGTGACGCTGCGCCAGCCGCTCCCGGTCGGTGAGGTGCACGTGTTTCCCGACCATTTCCAGCTCTTCTGGACCCTGCCTAACCAGCAGGCCTGGCGCTACGGGATCCGCGTCGGGCGCGAGGGTCTGTATGAGCCCGGCCGCTACTACGTCGGCGCCAAGAAGGAGTGGCCGTCCTGGAAGCCGACGCCCGGGATGATCGAGCGCGAGCCGGAGAAATACGCCCAGTTCGCAGAGGACGGCATGGAGGGCGGCATCGACAACCCGCTGGGCGCCCGCGCCCTCTACCTGTTCGAGCCGGGCCGCGGCGACACCTTCCTGCGCATCCACGGCACGTCGGACCCCAGCACCATCGGACGCGCCGTGTCGAACGGCTGCGCGGGCCTGCTCAACGAGCATGTCAAGATCCTCTACGACCAGGTGCCCATGGACACGACCGTGGTGCTCTACCCCAAGATGGTCTGACGCGCCCCGGGCGGCGGGGCGCCCTGCGTCCCGCCGCCCGCCTCCTGCGCGGCAACTGCGACATCACGCAGCGCCGCCGCTGCGTGGACTCCCCCGGCCGGATGGCTATCTAACGGGCATCATCTCATAAAAGGGCCCATGCGATGGATACCTTCCTCGGTCTCGACGCATTGATGCTGGCGCGGATACAGTTCGCATTCACCATCGCGTTTCACTTCATCTTCCCCGCCTTCTCGATCGGACTGGCAAGCTATCTGGCCGTGCTGAACGGGATGTGGCTGAAGACCGGGGACCGCGTCTATCTCAGGCTCTTCAAGTACTGGGTGAAGATCTTCGCGATCTCCTTCGCCATGGGCGTCGTGTCCGGAATCGTCATGTCCTACCAGTTCGGCACCAACTGGTCGGTGTTCTCGGACCGGGCGGGGCCGGTGATCGGTCCGCTCATGGCCTATGAGGTGCTCACCGCCTTCTTCCTGGAGGCCGGGTTCCTGGGCATCATGCTCTTCGGCCGGGAAAAGGTCGGCCCCCGGCTGCACATGTTCGCCACGCTGATGGTCGCCGTGGGCACGGCGATCTCGGCCACCTGGATCCTGTCGGTGAACTCGTGGATGCACACGCCCCAGGGCTTCGTCATGGGCGAGAACGGCCAGTTCCTGCCCGACGACTGGCTGGCGATCATCTTCTCGCCGTCCTTCCCCTACCGTCTCGCCCATACGCTGACGGCGGCCTATCTGGGCACCGCGTTCATCGTCGGCGGCGTCGGCGCCTGGCACCTGCTGCGCGGGCGCCAGACCAACCGCGGCGTCAAGATCATGTTCTCCATGGCCATGTGGATGGCCGCTGTGGTCGCGCCCCTGCAGGTGTTCCTGGGCCATGAGCAGGGGCTGAACACCTATGAGTATCAGCCGAACAAGGTGCTGGCGATGGAGGGCCATCTCCAAAGCTACGATAACGGCATCCCGCTGATCCTGTTCGGCATTCCGGACCAGGAGGCAGGTATAGTACGCTACAAGGTCGAAATCCCCAAGCTCGGCGGTCCGATCCTGGGCAAGGGCTGGAATGCCTCCATGGACGGGCTGGACACCGTGCCCGATGCGGACGAGCCTCCGGTCGCCGTCGTCTTCTGGTCGTTCCGCATCATGGTCGGCCTGGGGATGCTCATGGTCGTCGTCGGGTTCTGGTCGCTCTGGTCGCGCTACCGGGGCAACCTGCACTATGACCGGTGGCTTCACCGCGCCGCGCTGCTGATGGCGCCGTCGGGCCTGGTCGCGATCATCGCCGGCTGGGTCACCACGGAGGTCGGCCGGCAGCCCTACACCATATACGGGCTGATGCGCACCGGAGAGTCGGTCTCGCCGATCGCGGCGCAGGCGGTGGGCGCGTCGCTCATGGCTTTCGTGGTGATCTATTTCTTCGTCTTCGGCGCGGGGATCATGTATCTTTTCAAGCTCATGGCCAAGGCGCCCGAGATCGGCGAGCCGGAAAGCGACACCTCGGGTCCGATCCGGACCGCCGGCATCACACCGGGCGCCGGTCCCGAAGTCAGCCCAGCAGAGTAAGGACAGACCATGGACATCAGCCTCGACCTGACGGTCGCCTGGGCCCTCCTCCTGGCTTTCGCCGTCTATGTCTACGTGGTGCTCGACGGGTTCGACCTGGGCATCGGGATCCTCTACCCCGCGTTTCCGGCCAAGGAAGACCGCGACCTGATGATGAACACCGTGGCGCCGGTCTGGGACGGGAACGAAACCTGGCTGGTGCTGGGCGGCGGCGGGCTCTTCGCCGCCTTTCCCCTGGCCTATGCGATCATCATGCCCGCGCTCTATCCGCCGATCATCGCCATGCTGCTGGCCCTGGTGTTCCGCGGCGTCGCGTTCGAGTTCCGCTGGCGCGCGAATTCGGCCTTCACCCGGCGGTTCTGGGACTGGGCGTTCATCGGCGGCTCGACCGTGGCGGCGCTGGCGCAGGGCATCACCCTGGGGGCGCTGCTGCAGGGGATCGACGTCGACGGGCGCCAGTACGGCGGCGGCTGGTGGGACTGGCTGACGCCGTTCACCGTGATCTGCGGTCTTGCGGTGGTCGCCGGCTACGGACTTCTGGGGGCCTGCTGGCTCAACTGGAAAACCAGTGGCGAGCTTCGTGACAAATCCCGCCGTATCGCCCGCCTGCTGGGCTTCGTCACGGTGGGGTTCATCGGCATCGTGTCGCTCTGGACACCGTTCCTGGAGGCCGCGTACTTCCAGCGCTGGTTCGCCTGGCCCGAGATCCTCCAGGTCTCACCGATCCCGGTGCTGGTCGCGGGCTTCATCGTCCTGCTGGCCCGCGAACTCTACAACGAGGCGAACGACTGGATGCCCTTCGTCCTGGTGCTGGGCCTGTTCGGCCTGTGCTTCGTCGGGCTGGGGGTCAGCATGTGGCCCTACGTGATCCCGACGGAGGTCACGATCTACGACGCCGCCAGCCCGTACAAGTCGCAGCTGTTCATGTTCGTGGGCGCGGTCGTCCTGGTGCCGCTGATCCTGGGCTATACCGCCTATGCCTACTACGTGTTCCGCGGCAAGATGGAGAAGGGCGAAGGCTACCACTGATGCTGCGGAAACTGGCATGGTTCGTGGCGCTCTGGGTCTTTGGCGTCGGCGCGCTGGCGGTGATTGCCTACGGCATCCGCCTGATGATCCTCTGAGCGCCGGCGGCGCGGCATCCGGTCGGCGCCATGCGTACCGTGCATGGCGCCTCTGCCTGTCCGTCGATTGAAAACAGGCTCCGGAACGAAGATGTGAGCGGTACCGGTACCGATACCGGCCACATCGACCAAGGAGCCGACCAATGTCTTTCGTCAACCGCTTCAGCAAGCGCGCCGCCTACCTCCGCACCGCCCGGGAGCTTCGCAACCTGCCCCTCGACGTGGCGCTCGATCTCGACATCGACCGCAAGGATGCCAACCGCATCGCCCATCGCGCCGTCTACGGCGCCTGAGATGCGCAGGCCTTCGCCGGGCGCGGATGACGCGCCGCCGGCCCGGACCCCCGACCGGGACTCCTGAACGGGCAGACATCGCGTCTGCCCGTTCTTCGCTGCCGGCCGCCACCGCCCGGGCACCGGGCTTTGACCGCGCCGCGCGCCCGGTCTAGCGTCGCGCCATGATCAGAACAGTCCTTTTCGCCGCCGCCCTTCTTGCCACGCCCCTGTCCGCGCAGGAGGAGTCGCCCTCGGCCAGCCAGCCCGCCCTGGGCGGGCCGACCGAAACCGGCACCGCGCCCGACACGCTCATCGTCGCAACCCGTGAGGCCCCGCCCTTTGCCTTCCGCGGCGCGGATGGCGAATGGACCGGCATCGCGCTGGAGATGTGGGCCGCGCTGGCCGATGAGCTGGACCTGTCCTACCGGCTGGAAGAGGCAAGCCTCGACGACATGATCGCCGGCACCGCGGACGGGCGGTACGGCGCCGCGGTGGCCGCGCTGTCGATCACCCCCGCGCGTGAGGAGCGTGTGGATTTCACCTTTCCGTTCTACTCCACCGGCCTTGGCATCGCGGTCGATCCCGGCGCCGACGGCGGCTGGCTGCGGGTGGTCCGCAACTTCTTCACCTGGCAGTTCCTGGCGGTGCTGGCCGGACTGTCCGCGGTGCTTCTTGCCGCGGGCGCCGCGGTCTGGTTCTTCGAGCGTCGCGGCAACCCGGACGAATTTCCCCGCGCGCCGGTCAAGGGGCTCGGCGACGGATTCTGGTGGGCGGCGGTCACCATGACCACCGTAGGCTACGGCGACAAGAGCCCGCGCACCCTGGGCGGCCGGATCGTCGGACTGGTCTGGATGTTCACCGCCATGATCATCGTCGCCAGCTTCACCGCCGCCATCGCCGCGTCGCTGACCGTAGGCCAGCTCGGCGGACGGGTCGCGGGGTTGTCGGACCTCGATTCGGTGCGGGTCGGCGCGGTGGCGGACAGCTCCGGCTTGGACGATCTGGCGGAACGGCGCATCGACGCGGCCGGCTACGACAGCGTCGCCGCCGGGCTCGACGCGCTGGAAGCCGGCCGCATCGACGCCTTCGTTCACGACCGGCCCCTTCTGCTCTTCACCGCCCGGGAAGCGCGCGAGGGCCGGGTCCGCGTCCTGGAGGACACCCTGGGGCGTCAGGATTACGGCATCGCCCTTCCCGAAGGCTCCGACCTGCGGGAGCGTCTGAACCGTGCGCTGCTGGCCTATGTGCGCAGCCCGAACTGGGGCGCGCTGACCCGCCGCTACCTGGGCGCCGCCGACGACGGGTAGAGGGCCGCGGCGCGGCGGCCCCGGATCGTCCGCCGCCGCTGGTCCCACAGATAGACGGCCAGGGTCGCGACCACGACGCCGCCCCCCAGAAGCGCCCTGGGGCCCACCGCCTCGCCGATCGCGGCCCAGACCGCGAGCGGGCCCAGCACGGTCTCCAGCAACAGCAGCAGGCTCACGTTCGCGGCCACGGTGTAGCGGGACGCGACGTTGAAGGCGGTGAACGATACCGGCAGGATCACCAGCCCCGCGATCCAGATCGCCGGCAGCCAGCCGTCGGTGCGGGTCATGGACTCCACCGACAGCGCCGCGGCCAGCCCGGCCGCCAGCGCGCCGGCGCCCATGGTCGACAGCACCGGCAGATCCGGCGCCGCCCGAAAGATGGTGAAGGTCGCCGCCAGGATCGCCGCCACGCCCAGCCCGGCGACGGCCCCGAACAGCGCGCTGCCCTGCCCGCCCGCGCCGCCGCCACCGGACACCGACAGCGCGATCCCCCCCAGCACCACCGCCGATGCGGCCAGCGTGCTCGGGGTCATGCGGTCGCCCAGAGCCATCGCCCCCAGCAGCCCCGACAGCAGCGGCACCGTCGCCACGGCCACCAGCACGACCGCCACGGGCGCATGGGCGATCCCGTAGGCGAAGAGGCTGGCGTTCGCGGCCTGGCACGCCGCCGCACCCAGCCCCGCGGGCGTGGCGAGCGCCGCAAGATCTCCGCGCCGGTCGCGCGACAACACCAGCCACACCGACCAGAGCGCCGCGGCCATCAGCAGACCCCGCCACGCCACCATCTGCGCCGCCGACAATCCCGACAGGCGCATCAGCAGCGTGTCGGGCACGATCACCAGGGCGCCGAAAAGCGCGATCCCGATCCCTCTGAGGTTGCTGTCCATGCCCGGCACCTACGCGACACCGCCGGGCTTGGCGAGATGCCGCATCAGGCCCCCGCGTCGCGGTCCGCCGCGGCCGTTCCGCCGGCACGGCGCCCTCCGACCGGACCGGCCGGCCCCCGTCGCCGCCCGGCGGATCGCCGCGCCCCTCACGGCGGCGGCGCTGCGCACCGGCAACGGCATCCGACGCACCGCGAGCGCGGCCCCCCGCGTCCGGGCGGACGCCGGTGTCAGCCCGGCTGTTTCGTCGTGCGCAGATAGGGCAGCTTCTGGTCGAAACCGCCGAACTTCTCCCTGGCCTCCTCATCGGACACGGCCCCGGTGATGATCACGTCGTCGCCGCGGGTCCAGCCGGCGGGCGTCGCCACCTTGTGCTCGGCCGTCAGCCGGATCGAATCCAGCGCGCGCAGGATCTCGTCGAAATTCCGTCCCGTGGTCATGGGGTAGGTCATCGACAGTTTCACCTTCTTGTCCGGCCCGATGATGAACACCGTGCGGACCGTGGCGTTGTCGGCGGGCGTGCGGCTCTGCGGGTCGCCATCGGCCTCCGCCGGAAGCATGTCGTAGAGCTTGGCCACCTTCATCTCCGGGTCGCCGATCATCGGATAGGCCACCGAATTGCCGGTATAGCTGTGGATGTCGGACTTCCACTTGTGATGGTCGTCCACCGGATCGACGGAGACCCCGATGATCTTGGCGTTCCGCTCGGCGAAGGCATCGGCCATCCCCGCCATCATCCCCAGCTCGGTCGTGCAGACCGGGGTGAAGTCCTTTGGGTGGCTGAAGAGCACCGCGTAGCCGTCGCCGATCCAGTCGTGAAAGCGGATTTCCCCTTCCGTGGAATCGGCGGTGAAGTCGGGGGCCGTATCGTTGATGCGAAGTCCCATGGAATCCTCCTTTGACAGCATTGCCACTGACGTAGTGGCCAGGCACGCCGCCGCAAATGGGTGCGGCACGAAAAGAGCCGGGGTTCCACCGCGGGACCATGTGCGCAGGCGCACCCCGCCTATGCCGAAAACGGTATGGCGTGCGGTTTCGCGGCGCCCTATGTCCCCGGACGACAGGAGGAACGTCATGCTCACTGAGATCAACGGATTGCACCACGTCACGACCATCGGCTCGGATCCGCGGGCCATCGACGGATTCTGGACCGGCACGCTGGGTCTGCGGCGGGTCAAGAAGACGGTGAATTTCGACGCGCCGGACATCTATCACCTCTACTACGGCGACGATCTGGGCCGGCCCGGCACCGCCATGACCTACTTTCCGTTTCCCGGCGCCGCGCCCGGCCGCCGCGGCACGGGAGAGGTGGCAGAGGTCCGCCTGGCGATCCCGCAGGGTGCGGCCCCGTTCTGGGCCGACCGGCTTGGAACCGGCGTCTCCGCGGACCCGTTCGGCGCGCCCGCCGTGGCCGTCTTTGCCCCGGACGGCGACGCGTTCCTGCTGGTCGAGAGCGACGATCCCCGCCCCGCCGCGACGGCCGCCGTCGCCCCCGACCGCGCGATCCGCGGCTTTCACTCCGTCGCCGCGGTCCTGCGCGACACCGCCGGCACGGCGGATCTGCTGCGCCTCATGGGCTACCGGGAGACGGCGCGGGACGGAGCGGCCACCCGCTTCGCCATCGACGGCGGCCGGGCCGGGGCCGTGGACCTGATCGCCCGCCCCGACGCGCCCGATGCCCGCCAGGGCGCCGGATCGGTCCACCACATCGCCTTTTCCGTGGACACCCGCGCCCGCCAGCTCGACGTCCGGACGGCGCTGACCGACCACGGGTTCGACGTCACGCCGGTCATCGACCGGGACTACTTCTGGGCGATCTATTTCCGCAGCCCCGGCGGCATCCTCTTCGAGATCGCAACCGACGAGCCCGGCTTCGACCGCGACGAGCCGCCGGAGACGCTGGGCACCGCGCTGAAGCTGCCCGCCCGGCACGAGCATCTGCGCGACCGGCTGGAGAAACAGCTCGTCCCCCTCGACGCGGGGCGCTAGGTCGAATGGAACGCGGACAGCGCAGGGGGCGGCGGCACGATGGGATATGAGGCTTTGCGCGACGCCGGTAGCGATGGCCGGCTGGCGGTTACCTTCCACGCCACCGGGGCCGACGCGTCGCAGTTGCACGGACTGGCGCGGACCTTCCTGCCTGAGGCCCACGCGGTCTCTCCGCAGGGCGACGTGTCGGAGGGCGGTGCGATGCGCTTTTTCCGCCGCACGGCCGAAGGGGTCTACGACATGGAGGACCTGGCCCTGCGCGTTGACGCCATGGCGGCGTTCCTGCGCCGGGAAATCGCCCGTACCGATGCCGCCCACGTCACCGGGATCGGCTATTCCAACGGCGCCAACATCCTGGCCGCGACGGCCATGGCCGAGCCCGACATCTTCGACGCGATGGTGCTGATGCATCCGCTGATCCCCTGGCTGCCGGACCCGCAGCCGGAGCTGGCCATGACGCGCGTCCTCATCACCGCCGGCAGGGCGGACCCGATCTGCCCGCCGGGGATGACCCAGGGACTGGCCGACTGGTTCACCGCCCAGAAGGCCGACTGCCTGCTCGCCTGGCATCCCGGCGGCCATGAGGTTCCCCAGTCCGAAATCGACGCGGTCCGCGCGTTCCTGGTCTGACGGCCCGGCCTGCCGCCGCGCTCTGCGGTCGTCCGGCAGCGAGCGGAACTCTTACGGAACTCCTACAGACCTCCTACGGAAATCCGACGCGCCGAAAAGCGGGTTTTCGCGGGTCCATGGGTGCGGTCCGCTCAGAACGGTGCAGGTGCCGCAAAGCGCATCGCCCGCCCTCCGGTCGGATGGCGCAGCTCCAGCACTTCGGCATGGAGCATCATCCGCGGCCAGTCCCGCGCCGCCCCTTCGGCATAGAGCGTGTCGCCCAGGATCGGGTGGCCCAGCGACAGCATATGCACCCGCAACTGGTGCGAGCGGCCCGTGACCGGCCGCAGCCGCAGCCGGGTCTCGTCGCCGCTGCGCGCCTCCACGGCCCAGTCCGTCCGAGCCGCGCGGCCCTTTTCGTGGTTCACATGCTGGCGCGGGCGGTTCTCCCAGTCCACGCAGAGCGGCAGGTCCACGCGCCCGTGCGCGCCGGCGACCGCACCCGCCACCCGCGCCACGTAGCTCTTCGACGTCTGCCGCTTCTCGAACTGCAGACCCAGGTGCCTCTGGGCATGGGCGTTGCGCGCGAAGACCATGACGCCGGACGTGTCGCGGTCCAGCCGGTGAACCAGCAGAACACCGGGAAACTCATCCTCCAGCCGCGCGATCAGGCAGTCGGCAAGCGCCGCACCCTTGCCCGGCACGGACAAAAGCCCGGCGGGCTTTTCCACCGCCAGCAGATCGGCATCCGCATGGAGCACCCTCGGCGGCCCGTCGGGCGGCAGGTAGTCAGAGACGACAGAACGTGGCATCCAGGATCCGCCCAAGCCCCTCCGCATCTGCCTCGCCGAACGCATCCGGCTGGTCGCTGTCGATGTCGAGCACCGCGATGATCTGGCCGCCGCCGTCCCGCACCGGCAGGACGATCTCGCTCCGGGTCGAGCCTGCGCAGGCGATATGGCCTTCGAACGCGGTGACGTCCGGCACGATCTGCACCTCGCCCGACCGGGCCGCGGCGCCGCAGACACCCCTGTCGAACGGGATCGTCAGGCAGCCGTGCCCGCCCTGATAGGGCCCGATCTTCAGCTCTCCGGGCGCGGTCACGCGGTAGAACCCGGTCCAGTCGAATCGCGCATCGCTCTGATGTATCTCACAGGCCACGGTCGCCATGAGGGCGGCCGGGTCGGTCTCCGCCTCCGTGAGGCTAGCCACGCGCGCGGCAAGGGCCGCGTAGTCGATCTGCATGTCGTTCCCCATGTCGCCCGTTGTTAAGCGGCTGTTAGCATACGAGCACGTAAGTTGAACGCGCAACCACTGGAGGCCACATGAGACTCGAGACCGAATCGACTCCCCAGACGCTGGTGGTCCGGGTGCTGGAAGACAGGCTCGACGCGGCCGTTGCCGTGCAGTTCAAGGACGCGATCCGGGATCTCGCATGCGACGCCCCGGATCGCGTGATCCTGGATCTGGGTGAGGTCATGTTTCTGGACAGCTCCGGCCTGGGTGCCGTCATTGGCGCGATGAAACTGCTCGCCCCGCGGTCGCAACTGGAACTTGCGCGCCTGAACCCCGCCGTCATCAAGGTGTTCACGCTTACGCATATGGATAGGGTGCTGACCATCCACACCGATCTCCCCTTCATTCCGCCGGTTCCGGTCGAGGATCGGCTTCATGCCCGCTGAGTCGCACACGACCGGCGTCACCCTTCGGGCCGTCGCCCGCTCGAACGGACGCAGAGAATTGCGGATCATCTTCCCGGCGCTGCCGATGGCGGTCCGTGATGCCCTCGTCTCTACCCTGGGCGGGCTGCGGGACATGGGCATGGGCGACGACGATGCGATCCAGACAGAGCTGGTGATGGCGGAGGTGTTCAACAACATCGCCGAACACGCCTATGCGGGACGCGAGGACGGCATCATCGAATTGCGCCTGCTCCAGGAAAGCGACCGGCTGACCTGCACGGTCATCGACGGGGGCCAACCGATTCCGGGCAGCGACCTTCTGGGCATCGACCTGCCGCCAAGCGACGGCTGCATCGCCTCCCTGCCGGAAGGCGGCTTTGGCTGGTATCTCATTCGCACCCTGACGAGCGAGATGTCCTACACGCGGGAGGGGCAGAAGAACGTACTGCGGTTCAAGGTCGATCTGACCCGCCGCATGCGCGCCGTCTGACACAAGGCGGCCGGCGCCTTTCCTTTCGGTCTGACGCGGCCTAGCTTGCGCCGGACCACAGCGCGAAAGGCCGCTATGAGAGACTTTCACCTCCCCGGCAGATCGCCGGTTTTCGCCACCAACGGGATGTGCGCAACGTCCCACCCGCTGGCCGCGAAGGTGGCGGTACAGATCCTTGAATCCGGCGGGAACGCCGTGGACGCTGCCATCGCGGGCGCCGTCCTTCTCGGGCTGGCAGAGCCGCAGATGACCGGGATCGGCGGCGATTGCTTTGCCCTGATCGCCAAGCCGGATGGCACGGTCCTGGCGCTGAACGGGTCGGGCCGGGCGCCGGCCGGGCTCGACGCGGACGCCCTGCGGGCCGCCGGGCATCGCGCGATGCCGCTCCATGACGCCCATGCGGTCACGATACCGGGCGCCATCGACGCATTCTGCCGTCTCTCCGCCGACCATGGCCGCGCCGGACTTGCCACGTCTCTCGCCCCTGCCATCCACTATGCGGAAGCCGGGATCCCGGTGACCCACCGCGTCGCCTTCGACTGGCGCCTGGACGCGGAGACACTGACGGGCGCGGCGCGGTCGCATTATCTTGTGAACGGGACCGTCCCGCGGGAGGGTCAGCTTTTCCGCGCGCCCCATCAGGCCGAGATCCTGCGCCGCGTCGCCACGGACGGCCGCAGCGCGTTCTATGAGGGCGAAATCGCGCAGGACATGGTGGATAGCCTGGCCGCGATGGGCGGGACCCACCGGATGGAGGATTTCGCCGCCTGCGCCGCCACCTACGCCGATCCGATCCGCGGCGCCTATCGCGGCGCGGAGCTGGTCGAACATCCGCCCAATGGCCAGGGCGCCACCGCGATCCTGCTGGCCAATATCCTGGCCGAGTTCGACATCGCCACCATGGAGCCGCTGGGCGCCGAACGCGTGCACCTGGAGGCGGAGGCCGCGAAACTGGCCTATGACGCGCGCGACCGCTTCGTCGCGGATGCCGATTACACGACCCGCCTGGCCCATATGCTGTCCCCGGACACCGCCCGCGCGCTCGCGGCCCGGATCGACCCCGACCGCGCCATGGCCGCACCTGCAGAATTGTCGGAAGCCGTGCACAAGGATACCGTCTATATCACGGTGGTTGACTCGGACCGGATGGCCGTGTCGCTGATTTACTCGATCTTCCACGGGTTCGGCTCCGGCCTCGCCTCGGACCGCTTCGGCATCCTGTTTCAGAACCGCGGGGCAGGCTTCACGCTGGAGGCGGGCCACCCGAACGAGGCCGCGGGCGGCAAGCGCCCGATGCACACGATCATCCCGGCGATGCTGGCCAGAGACGGACGGATCGACATGCCGTTCGGTGTCATGGGCGGCGCCTATCAGCCGAACGGCCACGCGCGGTTCCTATCCGGAATCGTGGATTTCGGCCTCTGTCCCCAGGCCGCGATCGATGCGCCCCGCAGCTTCGCCGACGGCGGCAAGCTCAAGGTGGAGCGTGGCTATACCGATGCCGTCCGCCAGGCACTCGCCGACAAGGGCCACGAGGTCGTGATCCCCGACACCGCCATCGGCGGCGCGCAGGCCATCCGCATCGACCATGACCTGGGCGTGCTCGAAGGCGGATCGGATCCGCGCAAGGACGGCTGCGCCCTGGGATACTGAGAAAAGCACGATGCCGATCACCCCTGTCACGGATCGGCTCTGTTGCACAAACCCGGTGAGGGATTCATGTCGTGAGTCCAGCGTGGTAGCTGGACGACATGAGCAGACCCACACCGCCAACCTACAAGACCAAGAACTGGCCGGCCTATAATGAAGCGCTCAAGCGCCGTGGCTCGCTGACGATCTGGTTTGACCCAGAGATGATCTGGGATGCTGCGCCGACCGGCAAACGCGGCCGACAGCCAACCTACAGCGATACCGCCATCCAGACATGCCTGACGATGAAGGTTCTGTTTGGCATGGCGTTGCGCCAGACGACCGGGTTCGTCGAGAGCCTGTTGCGTCTGATCGGTTTGAACTGGGCGGTGCCCGACTTCAGCACGCTATCGCGCCGCCAGAAAACGCTGGCCGTGAACATCCCGTATCGTGGCTCCAACGGCCCAGTGCATCTCCTGATCGATAGCACGGGCATCAAGGTCGAGGGTGAAGGCGAGTGGAACGCACGCAAGCATGGTGGGCCCAAGCGGCGGGTTTGGCGCAAGATCCATCTTGGGATCGACGACCAAACGCTGGAGGTTCGGGCGCTCGAGATTACCGGAAGCCACATCGGTGATGCGCCGGTGATGCCCGATCTGCTCAACCAGATTCCGGCGGACGAGGCGATCGGCAGCGTCACTGCAGACGGTGCCTATGATACCCGCAAATGCCACGACGCCATCGCTGACCGCGGGGCGAATGCCGTCATCCCACCCCGCAAGAACGCCAAGCCGTGGAAGACCGTCACTGCGGGTGCCGTGGCCAGAAACGAGGCCCTGCGAGCTTCGAAATATCTCGGTCGCGCGATCTGGCGAAACTGGAGCGGATACCACCGCCGAAGCCGCGTCGAAACCAAGATGCACTGCGTTAAATTGCTGGGGCAGCGCCTCATGGCGCGGGACTTCGACCGACAAGTCGCGGAAGTCCAGGTCCGCATCGCCGTCATGAACGGCTACACCGCCCTTGGCATCCCTGTCACAGAGGCCGTGGGATGAATCCGTCCGGGGAAAGGGGAATCTCGGGTATTAAAAGCTTTGTGTAACAGAGTCCGTTCAGGCAGGAAAGTAATATCGCCGAGAAAAAGTCTCAGAGAGCCGGTGTGTTTTCCCGATATTGGCTCTAACGATCTATCGCACAATCGCCAGGACCTGCCGCGCTTCACGTGACAGGTCGATGTCGTTGGGGCTCCCACCGGACGGAATGCGTCAGCAGGCGACGGGCGATTGCCCTTGCGTGCACCCGCGTCTACTCTGCGCTGCGGCACCCCAGGAGGACCGGCATGGGACATGTGATCACCGTAGCGCAACAGAAGGGCGGGGCGGGCAAGACCACGCTTGCGGTGAACCTGGCCGTGGCGCTGAGCCGGGCGGGACATGCGGTGGCCGTTCTGGACACCGATCCGCAGGGCTCCCTCGGGCACTGGTTCATCACCCGCGAGGAAGCGGGCGATCCGGGAATGGAGTTCGGCACCGCCAGTGCCTGGGGCGCGGGGTACGAGTGCAAGAAGCTGCGGAAAGCCCATGATTTCGTCATCGTCGACACGCCGCCCAAGGTGGACAGCGACTTGCGCCCGGCCTTGCGCGAAACATCGCTGGTGGTGGTGCCGGTGGCCACCAGCCAGGTCGATCTCTGGGCGCTGGATTCGATCCTGGAACTGGCCGAGAGGGTCGATGTGCCGTCGCTGGTGGTGCTCAACCGCTTCAAGGCCGGAACGCGGGTCTCCGACGATGTGGAGAGGGCGCTGCAGGAACGCGGGGTGCGCCGGGCCGCAACGGTGCTGGGGAACCGCGTGATCTATGCCGAAAGCCTGGGCCAGGGAAAGGGCGTGCTGGAAAAGGGCAAGGGCAGCTGGACGGCCGAGATGGACGCCCTGACAGACGAGATCCTGGCGGTCCTGTGATCAGCCCCGCTCGAGCGCCGCGCCGGTGCCGATGCCGCGCAGGACGCCGATGAAGAGCGCAACGCTTGCGATTGTGACGTATCCGCTGAGCGCCATCAGGATCGCGAAATTGCCCAGGTAGAAGGCCACGACGGCGACCGGAAGGGCGAACGCGAGGCTGGCGAGGATGATGAGTCTCATGGTCCTGCGATCCGTCTGCTGTAATCCGACGTCTGCGGCGATTGAGCCACAGAATCGAAGTTTCGGAAAGAACAATCTTGACGCCGGATCGGCAGCGGTTCGGCGGGTCATGGAGGTTGTGCGGAAATTGCGATGTCGGGTCAAGCCTTTGCAGGCCGTTGCCGGGAGATTTTGCGCGGATTGCAGGCCGAAAATACACTTTAAGAGAAACTTTTCCGGCGTTTTTTCGGGTATCTATCAACTTTAGGTTGATATTTGCTGAATTCCGGCGAAGATTGGCCGATCCGTGCGCCGAAGCTGGACTCCGTTACGCCGTCATGCCATAGGTGGGGCGCAAGCTACCTCTATCGATCTCTGTCTTTTCCCTTTGCGGAGCTACAGCGCACTCGATCCGGGCACACTTCGCCATGCTGTTGCACTAACGCGAACAGGTTGAAAACTATAGGAGATCTCACGATGGCAACTGGCACCGTGAAATGGTTCAACACCACCAAGGGCTTCGGCTTCATCGCCCCCGACGAGGGCGGCAAGGACGTGTTCGTCCACATCTCGGCCGTCGAGCGTGCCGGCCTGACCGGCCTCAGCGACGATCAGAAAGTCAGCTTCGACCTGGAATCCGGCCGTGACGGCCGCCAGTCGGCGACCAACCTGGAACTCATGTAAGATCGCCTCGGACTCCGGTCGGAGTCCTGTAGGAGAGTTGTAGGAGGGCGCGAACGCATCGTTCGCGCCCTCTTTACGTTTCGGGGGCAGTCTGCGGCCCATGACCAGACGCATGACCAAGACCGAGCGCTTCGCCACGGAGCGCATGTACCGCAACCTCCGCGCGCTGGAGGACGAGAGCGTGGTGGACGACCTGATCCGCGACCTCTGCCCGGACGCGTGGCGCACCCTCCACGACGATCTGGACGTGCGCGAGAAGAAGGTGCATGTCACCCTGCGCCTCGACGCGAGCGTGGCGGCGTTCTACCGCGCCATGGGCCAGGGCTATCAGGCGCGGATCAACCGGATCCTGGCGACCTATGCGCAGCTCCGGATCGCCAAGGCCGAGATGTTCGAGCGCGAGTTTTCCGCCTGGCGGAAAGAGATGCGCCGCACCGGTTCGGTGCCCGGCGTGACCCGCCCCGACGGCTCCAGCTGGGCCGATCCGGAACAGCCTGCCCCCAACGGGCGTTGGCTGCCCAGTGAAGAGTAAACTGGAGGCCCCCATGCTGAAACGACTGATCCGATCCCTCTTCGGCGGCTCGCGCCGCCGGTCCACCACACGCTCCACCGGCAGCGGCAGCGCCGAGAGCCAACTGGCGAAAGGCGCGGCACGGACGGTGAAGAAGCGGTTGTGAGGGTGGCGAGGGTGAGATGTGAGAGCGCGGCTGCAAGGTCGCGCTCTTTTTTTTCAGTCCATGGAACAGACTGCGGAAACAAAGACAATACCTGCGCACTGGGCTCTGAGAAAACTCAACGCGCAGACCTTTGCTGCGAACTGACTTTTGTACCTATATGGCAATTAGTCGTCTGATGCAATGTTAGCTTGAAATTGATCTTTTTAAGACATTTCGCTAACTTCTGGTAATGCCTGCCGAATTGCGCGAGCATAACGCTGACAACCACCAATATTACCATCAAAATTGTGCTGAATGATCCTATTTTGTTCATCAATTTGAACTTTAATCGTACAGTTATAGTTGACGGTTGTCGGAACGTACGATGTTGTCGTTCCCGAATAGCTTCCGTAGGCACTTGATCCGCCAGAATAAGCTGAAGCGCTTCCCGAATTGTAGGAAGTTACGGGAGTTGTAGTTGTAACATTCCGACTCGAGCTCCAGATTATTAAACGCCGCCCTGCGATTGTTTGTTCAGAGTCAGGAAAGCCTAAGATAGAAACTAGAGCGGGATGAAATCAGCCTGAATCGATAGAGGATTCACAGGCCTGCATTTTGGTGATTCACTGTTGCCGACCACAAGATGGAGGGCGAGTAGTGGGTAGAGCACTTTCAATGGACCTTCGAGAGAGGGCAATGGCGCGGCTGTTGGGGGGCGAGAGCGTGCGTCAGGTCGCAGCGGCCCTGGATGTGGCTCCGTCCAGTGTTGTGAAGTGGTCGCAGCGTTTGCGTGCGACCGGGAGTTGCGCTCCGGCAGGGACAGGCGGCCACCCGCCACGCAAGATTGCAGGCGGGCATGAGGCGTGGCTTCTGGAGCGGATAACGGAGCCGTTCACACTGCGCGGACTGGTGGTGGAACTGGCCGAGCGCGGGCTCAAGGTCGACTACCGCACCGTCTGGGCCTTCGTGCGCCGCACGGGCTACTCGTTCAAAAAAAGACCCAACTCGCCGAGGAGCAGAACCGCCCCGACGTGAGCCGCCGCCGTGTGCGCTGGAAGCGGCACCAGGGCCGGATCGACCCCCGTCGTCTCGTGTTCATTGATGAAACCTGGGCCAAGACCAACATGGCCCCGCTGCGCGGCTGGGCTCCCAGAGGTGAACGCCTGATCGGGCGGGCCCCGCATGGTCACTGGCGCACCATGACCTTTATCGCAGCGCTGCGTCATGATCGGATCGACGCGCCCTTTGTTTTGGACGGTCCCGTCAACGGCGAAGCGTTCCGGGCTTATGTCGCGCACGTGCTCGTCCCAACCCTGCGCCCGGGCGATGTGGTGGTTATGGACAATCTGGGCAGCCACAAAGGGCAAGCCGTGCGGCAGGCGATCCGTAACGCGAAAGCGCATCTACTTTTTCTGCCGCCCTACAGCCCCGACCTGAACCCGATTGAACAGGTCTTCTCGAAGCTCAAACACATGCTCCGCAACGCAGCCGAGCGCACAATGGAGGCAACGTGGCGCAGGATCGGGACACTGCTCGACCGCTTCAGCCCACAGGAGTGCGCGAACTACCTCGCCAATACTGGATACGCTTCAAGCTAATCTCATCATGCTCTAGACCCCAACGATTGACGCTACCCTGTCGCAATTTTCATGCCGGCGGCTCTCGCAGCCGTCTGTTCGGGCAGGACGTAGCCGCCAAGCGTGTTCGTACGCACGTCGCCCGGTCAAGTTCTTCCACGCATCGCCGGCAGGCTCGACGCCTTCCAGTTCATCTGAAGTTATCGCCTCTTCAAGCAACGTCTGGACGCTCGCCAGATCGGAAAACGTGGGTCGAGACGGTCCAACTGATCCTGCGCGCCTGCGAGCGGCACGGGATCTTCGACCGTCTCTATACCGACAACGGATCGGCCGTTGCGGGCCACCCGGTCGCTGGCGGGAACGTCCACCGCTTCCGCAATGCAGGCAGGACAACCGAACGCGTTCAGCCGCTTGGCGTCTGCCATCATCCGCGTATCCACCTGCACCTTGCCTTGCCCGGCAATGTCCGGGCGAAGATCGCCGGACGCACCTCCGCGGCGTTGTCGCGGGTGATCGACGACAGGCCCAAGATGGATGGTGCCCATGCAGGGCACACTCCGGGGGCCGCGCCGAGCGCGGACGTGACGCCCGTCCATATCGCAAGATCGTGACGCGCGAGATCGCCCGGCACAATGCCGAACCGGGCGGTCGCAACCGGGCGCGCGGGGCCGGTTCTATGCCCCAGTCTTCGCGGCGGGGCTGGAAAGCCGGATCACGCGCACGCCCACCGCGCGCCAGGCTCACCTTGGCAGCCCGACCTGTACGCCTGTGGCGATGGATCGCAGCGGGCGCGTCCGAGTCGACAACTGGACCTATGGCGGGCCGCTCACGATGGACGCGCTTCTGCCCTATCACGGAAAGGGCAGCGCATCCTTCTGGGCCGCAATCCCGATGTTTTGGCGGAACCGGCGCTGGCCTTCGATGAAGACGGCGCGCTCATCTGCGAAGGCATCGCCGCCATCGAACGCGGCACATACGACAGCCGCGAAGGTTCCCGAACGGCGACGCTACCGGAAGGATGCGGCAATGGCGGAAGAGGCCAACGCCTATCTCGACCAGGCCGAGTTCGCGGCCGCGATAGCGCAGCGCGATCTGAGCATTCCGGCCGCGCCGCCCGAGTCCGCCCCGGCGAAGATTGTGGTCGGGCGGTTTGGCGCGCCACTTCGAGACACGATTGCCGCACCGCGCGACGCGGTGCCCGAGGAATACTATCGAAACATGGATGCCGCCCTCCGCGCGAACCGCGCGTTCGAGAGCACCTTGAACATCCGGCGCGAGGACTTCGACGACGACCGCCTGGGCATCTTCAAGCCGATGATCGCCGGGACGGGCCACACCGCGCGGCTGCCTCCCGAAGAGCCCCTCTACGGCCTGCTGGAACCCGGAGCCTCGGCGCTCTGCCATGACGGTCAGGCGGTCTTCGACGCCGATCGCCCGACCGTGGATGCGGACCGTCGGCAATTGCGATGGCGGCACGTCCGGCACGCCGGGTCCGGCCTGGTATCTCTTCGACACGCCCGCGCCATGAGCATCGCCAGGCGGCAGATCGCGCTGCTGCATGTCGCGAAAGGCAAGCTGCACCTGTCCGAAGAGCACGCCCGCGCGACGCGCGTTCACATGGCGGGTGTGACCGGATCCACGGCTCGACCGGGACGGGTTCAACGCGATCAACCGCCCCGGCGATGCGCATGTCTTCATGACCGGCGAGGTCCTCTGCGGCGTCCGCGCGCGGGTGCATGCGGGCTTCGGCCCGTGGCATCTCGGCTTCGCCTCGAAGGCCCCGCGCACGGGTCCGGAACGAGGTCTCCGCCCGCACCGCGATGAGGCGCCCGCGCCGCGGCAAGGGCCGCATCCCGGGCGTCACGCCGAACACCGTGGTCGTCCCGCCGAAGCTGGAAGACGACGCGCTGCACATCCTCGATACCGAGCTGACCGAGACCGGCGGGAGATGGAGGACCGCGCCCGCGATGCCGGGGCGAATGCCGGGGCCGGGGTGGATCCGGTTCCAACCCCGCAAGGCGACGGCCGAGCCGGTCGTGACCCCGCTCCCGGCGGGCCGACCATGGCCGCCCCGGCCGCCATCCGCCAAGCGCAGCGCCTGCCGGACGGCACGGCGCGGACCCGGCCCGTCCACCTCATCCCGGTCGGCGCGTCTCCCGTGCCGCCCTACCAATAGAGCCAAGACGTGACCGATACGCCCGATCCGATGACTAAGGCCCTCGCCGCTCTGGATGAGGCCGCAGCCGCGCTGGCCACCGCTCGCGCCGCTCTTGCATCCGCCCTTGAAGGGGATGTTCAACGCCCCCGAAACACTCCGTTCAAGCCGCCCGCCACAACGCCCGAGGAGCACCGGCGCGAACATCGCTCCGGCAAGCCGTGCCGGGCGGCGCGACCGGACGGACGATCCGGCCGCGGTCATCCGGCGCACCCGCGACCGGGGTGTGGACCCGTCCGTGGACCATGCGCACCCCTCGGCCCACCTCGCGCTTCGCAAGAACGGGCCGGTCCCGGCCGCGGGCTGGATCGGGGAACCGGTCGCCGGGCCGGACGGGCTCCGGGGCCGCGACGGGCGGACGGCGCGGGCGTGAGAGCTGATCGCGGCGCGGGAGGACCGCTGCCCGAGCCCCGTCTCCACCCCCGCCCCGACGGCAAGATCCCGCGCGTCAAGGGCGCGGGTCTCGTCCGCGCGACGACCCTCGAGCTCACCGCCCAGTCCCGCCGAAAGACCGCCATGGACCCCGGGACCCGACCGGCCGGCCGCGCCCGGATCGCCGCCGCCCTCGGCCCGGGGATGCAGGCATCGACGCGATCCGCGCCGTCCCGGACGAAAGGATGTCCGCGAACCGCGCCGCTCCGGACCCGGCCCGCTCCGTGCCCGCCGCAGCCGTCGCCGAGCTGATGCGCGCCCATCGCGACCGGTCCGCCCGCATGTCCGGCCACGAGGCCGAGGCCCGCGTGGACGCGGCAACCGTCGCGGGCCACATCACGCCAGCGATGCGCGATTGGGGGCGCTCCGCCGTCGGTCGCCCGACCGCTTCGACGAGTTCCTCTCATCCTCGGCCACGCCGTTTGCGAAGCTGTCCGAGCCGCAGCACCGGCCGCGCCCGCGCGCATCCGGCCCGGCGCATATCGACGCCGGCACCGCCGCGCCCGTCGCGAAGCTGTCCGAGCCGCAGCGCCGGCCGCGCCCGCGCGCCGCGGATGACCGCCGCGGCCCCCGACGGATCCGGCGCACGGCCTGCGGCCCTCGCGGCCGTGGACGACGCCGCCGCCGCGCCCGCGCGCACCCGGCGCGGCTCAGGTGGATGCCGGCACCGCCGCGCCCTGCCGCCGGCTCGACCCTCGGGCCGAGCGCCTTCGGCTGACCCATCGCCGGCCGCGGGCCGGGGGCGACACGCGGCCGGGTCCGGGTCCGGGTTCGGGTTCGGGAGGCGTGCGGGCCGAACGGAGCGCGTCCATCGCTCGACCCGGTCCGCCACGTTCAGCGCCACCCGTGCCGCCTCCGCAGATCCGCGGCATGTCCGAAAGCGACGAACAGCGCGCGAAGGCACCCGCACATGCCGCTTCGGCATTCGGGGAGCCGGCACGGGTCCTGCGTCCGGAGGGCGTCGCCATGACGGGCGCGGCACGTATCGACGCGGCCCGGAATGGCGCTCGATGTCCTGCAAGGGCAGCCGCGCGGTCGGTCGGGCCGAGGCGCGCCGCGGATGACCGCCGCGGCCACCGACAGATCCGGCGCCCTGACAGCGGCCCGACGGCTCCGGCGCACGGCCTGCGGCCCTCGCGGCCGTGGACGACGCCGCCGCCGCGCTGGCAACCGTCCGGGCCGCGCCCGACGCCGCCTGTGAACGGGACGTTCGACGCCCCCGAAACACCCCGTTCACCCCGCCCGTCACACCGCACGAGGAGCACCGGCGCGCGCACCGATCCCGACGGCCGCGCCGGATCGACACCGACCCGGACCCGCGCGCCTTCGCCAGCGACCGGATCGACCGCATGACGTCCGCGCAGGTCGCAAACGCCGTGGCCACGTCCCACCCGACCGCCGCTCCGCCGTCCACGCCTGCCGGACCACCCGGCGAAACGCGACCCCCCGATCCCGACCCCATCCGGCGTCGCACCATTCCCGCCAGACGCCGGACCTCCGTCCCCTTCCAGCGACAAACCCACCGAAACCCGGTGACAAACCCGTTGAAAACACACACGGCGGGGGCAGCCTTCCCCCCGACCGCACGATCGAAAGGTTGAGTGCCTCTGCGCCGGGTGGATCCGTGCTCTAATTGCCCAGGATGGCAGTCACATACGCCGTCGTTTCGGCATAGGGCGGTACGCCGCCGTGCTTTTCCACCGCACCCGGACCTGCGTTATAGGCAGCCAGCGCATGGCGCCAGTTTCCGAAGCGGCGGTATTGCTGCGCCAGGTAGCGCGCCCCGCCGTCGAGGTTCTGAGCGGGATCCCTGGGATCGACCTTCAGCAGCCGCGCCGTTCCGGGCATCAGCTGCGCCAGGCCGATGGCGCCCTTGCTGCTGACAGCCGCCGGGTTCCAGGCGGATTCGCGCTGGACCAGCCGCAGAAAGACGTCCTCCGGGATCGAATGCTTGCGCGCCGCCTGCCTGGCGACCTGAAGCCAGGGACCGCGGTAGCGCCCGACGAAGGCCACCGTCGGGACCGCGGCGGCGCGGCGCTCGGGTCCCGGCTTGACCTCCGGCTGGAGCCTGCGCGACCCGGCATATTGCGATGCCGCGCGCCCGTCCAGAACGCCCAGCTTGGACGAAAACGCACTTTTTCCGCGGCTGGAGAACAGCGTGTCGGCCTCTGCGGGGAGGCCAAGAACGACAAGGATCACGGCAAGGAAGCGGAGCGGCGAAATCACCAAGGCAGTCTCCGAATGGCGCAGGGAGCAGGCAGAACTCACCCTGCGACCCTAGCCGCACCGGCACCGTTTTTGAAGCCGGTTTTCGCCCTGTCATCCGACCCGCCGCTATGCCAGCTTCTGGCGCACCGGGAATCGGGCGGAACGAAGGAGCGAGCACCATGGCGGGATCGGTGAACAAGGTCATCTTGATCGGAAACCTGGGGCGCGACCCCGAGACGCGGACGTTCTCGAACGGCGGCAAGGTCTGCAACTTGCGAATCGCGACCTCGGAGACCTGGAAGGACAAGAACACCGGCGAGCGGCGCGAAAAGACCGAATGGCATTCGGTCGCGATCTTTCAGGAGGGGCTGGTGCGCATCGCCGAGCAGTATCTCAAGAAGGGCTCGAAGGTGTATATCGAGGGCCAGTTGCAGACCCGCAAGTGGCAGGACCAGTCCGGTGCCGACCGCTACTCGACCGAGGTCGTGCTGCAAGGCTACGGTGGCACTCTGACCATGCTGGACGGCCGTGAAGGCGGCGGCGGTGGCGGGCAGGACGGCGACCGTGGCGGCTATGGCGGCTCCGACGAGCGTGGCGGCGGAGGCGGGCGCGGCAGCTACGGCAACGACATGGATGACGAGATCCCGTTCTGATCCGCGCGCGGGGCCGGGTTCCGCGCCGACGATCTCGGGGCCGTCGGACGCGCTGACGCCCGTTCCGCCGCCCGGACGGCCGCGCCAGCCGTCGCCGTGGCGCTCGGCGCCGATCGCGCCCATGGCGGCGTCGAAACCGGCGTCGCCATGGGCGGCGGGGGCGCCATGGTCGAACGCGCCGGCCGCGCCGCGCCGCGTCGCCAGGCGCCCGCCGGTGCCGCGGCTCTTGTCGAACACGGCGACGTCGCGCCCGTCCCGCGCCAGCCGCGCCGCCGCGGCCAGTCCGGCAAGCCCCGCCCCGATGATCGCCGCATCCCTCATGCGGGCGCAATCTAGCCTGTATGGGTGGCGATCCAAGCGGTTGGCGGATCGCGCCGGTCGCGCTAACCTGCCGTCAAACGGTTTTCAGGAGTTCACCGATGGTTTCCCCCCGCCGCGCGCTGGCCGCGCTTTGTCTTGTTTTGCTTCCTGCCACGGGCGTCGCCGCCCCCTGTTCGGATTCCGGCGGCCAGTACGAGCAATGGAAATCCCAGTTCGCCGCAGAGGCCCGCGCCGCCGGCATCGGCCAGAGCGGCATCCAGGCGCTGATGTCCAGCGGCTATTCCCAGGCCACGATCAATGCCGATCGCAACCAGAAGAGCTTCAACTACACGCTCGACAAATTCATGCAGGTCCGCGGGGCAGAGACCATCGTGGCCCAGGGCCGCAGCCGCAAGGCCGCGAACCCGGGCTTTTACCGGGCGCTGGAGGCGCGCTACGGCGTGCCGGCCGGCGTGCTGCTGGCGATCCACGGGATGGAGACCGGTTTCGGCGGGTTCATGGGCGACAGCCGCGTGGTGTCGTCGATCCTGACGCTGGCATATGATTGCCGCCGGTCGGCGTTTTTCACCCCCCATGCGCTGGCGGCATTGCAACTGGTGGACCGCGGCGTGCTGTCGGCCAGTTCCACGGGCGCAAAGCACGGCGAATGGGGTCACACGCAGTTCCTGCCGGGCAATGTGCTGCGCTACGGGGTCGATGGCGACGGCAACGGCCGGCTTGACCTGACCAACCAGACCGATGCGCTTGCCTCTACCGCGAATTTCCTGCGCCAGATGGGCTGGCAGCCGGGCGCAGGCTATCAGCAGGGTCAGCCGAATTTCCGCGTGATCGAGGCGTGGAACGCCGCGACCGTGTACCAGAAGGCCATCGCGCTCATGGCCGCGCGGATCGACGGCTAGGCGCCGCGGTCCGGTCGGGCGTGCGTCGCGCGGTCGTCCTCAGTGTCGCGCGCGGCGGGACGCAGACCAGAAGATCGCGGCACGGACCCGCCCTGCAGCGCCGGCGCTTGGAGGATCGGCGCGCTAGGATCGCGCCGGACGGGCGCATAGAGATACCGCATCCCGCGCGCGAACCGGCCCTTGCGTGGTCCGGCCGCGTGGCCGGCCAGGCTGAGCGCCGTTCTTGCGTTCCACGGCACCGGGACGGCGTGTCCCTCCCCGGACGCCTTCCAGCCGCGCCTGGTCGGCGTGCCGGCGAGGCCGGGGGGGGCCGCGTCTACCCGCCGTACGTAAGCGTTAAAACTGCACGCCGCGCGTGGCGCGCCCCCTCACGGTGCCGGATCCACATTCCCTGCCGACGATCGCCGCGCCGCGCGTTCGTCCGCAAGAGGCGGCGGTGCAGCCGAATCCCTCCGCCGCGACGCAGATCGGCACGGCCGGCGGGTCGGGCGGCCTCAGGCAGCGGCAGCAGCGTCGTCCGGCGCGTCACGGCTTCCGTCGGGACGGGCGGAATGCCGATCCGGAGTGGACGGGCGCATATCCCAGGATCGACACCGTCCAACCCAGGCCCGCGCGGACCGACCGCCGTCCGGCCGCGCCCCCATGCGCAGGATCAGGCAGTCCGACAGCGGAGCTGAGCTGCGCCGCGGGGCCATGAGTGGGGCGGCAACTCGCTGATTTCCCGCCGAAATGGGCATGCGCCGATCCGTTGGCGCAAAGGCCGTACCGCCCCGGACCGTTGAAAACCATCCTGCCGTTGCCCCGACGCGCCCGGTCGAACGGTCCGACGGCTGCCGCTCCTCATGCCGGCTGGCCGTGGAAGCAATGGGTGGCGCGCCCGGCGGATTTCGACCGGTAGAGGGCCGCATCGGCATCGGCGAACATGCGGACCGGATCGGGATCGTCGTAGTCGGTCGAGACGGTAATCCCGATACTCGCCGAAACGCGGTGGTCGCGCCCCTCGAACCGGACCGGACCCTCTATATCAGTGACGATCCGCCGGGCTATGCGGGCCAGCGTGGCCTCATCCGTCATGCCTGGCAGGATCAGGATGAACTCATCCCCGCCCACCCTTGCCACCGTATCCGCCGCCCGCACCGAATGAGACAGGCGCGCGGCCACCGCGCGCAGCACCGCATCCCCCGCGGCATGGCCATGGGTGTCGTTGACCTGTTTGAAATGGTCCAGATCGACCTGGCAGAGCGCGAAGGGTTCGGCCCGCTCCCGCGATTGCGCCATCACCTGGTCGAGCGCGCGACGGTTGCGCAGCCCCGTCAGCGTGTCGGTGAAGGCCTGCTCTTCGGCCACGGATTTCGCCCCGCGCAGGCGTTCGACCAGGCGGCGCATCTCCGAGAAAGCCATCTGCTTGGCCTCCAGAAGGTAGAGCGTGTCCACGGTCGGGTCGGTGGGTGCGAAATCGGCGGCGGTGAGACCCGCGCCGCCCAGATCCGGCAGATCCGCCAGACCGAAGGTAAGGTTGAGCACAAAGGCACCGTCCCCGGCCGCGTCCAGGATATGCCCCCGGAACTCGACGTTGCGGCCCTCGCGGAAGCCCAGCACCAGACGGCGGCCGGGGCGGGCCGACATCTGGGCGAACGTGCGCAGCCCCGCCGGGCGATGGACCGCGAAGACGTCCAGCAGGACCTGTCCCACCAGCGCGCGCGTGTGTGCGGTCTTGCGCATCGCGGGACCGGCGCCGACGATCCGTCCCCCGGCGTCGAGCCGCAGGTGCATGGGCATCGCCAGGTCCAGCATTCCGTCGGCAAGGGTCACTGTCACGTCGAACGCTCCGCAAGCTCGAACGCGCGGCCCGGCGTGAAGCGGGAGGACAGCACCACGATCTCGATCCGGCAGGCGTTCCCCGGGCCAGTCTTCAGTTCCGTGGTGACGAGCGCGCCGTAATCGTCCGCCATGGCGCGGATCCCGCCGACCAGCACGCCGCAGAGATCGGCGCTGGCTTTGGAGCAGTCGAGCGCATAGGCGCCGTTGCCCTCATCCTTCAGGCGCAGGCTGGGCAACTGCAGGTCCGGCAGGACCAGCCGCGCGCGGTCGGGAAGCTCGCGCAGCGAGTCGAGGAACGTCTCGAAATCGTCTCCGCCGAAGCGCAGGAGCCGCCGGATCCCGACCATCCGCGGATGCGACACCAGATAGGTGCCCAAATCCTCCATCAGATCCGCGCGGGTGCGTTGCAGGCGGTCCGCGGCGGCGTCGAGCACCGGCTCCGTCACCGTGTGCGGATACTCGAAGAGCAGTTCGAAACTGTCGAAGTCGAGTCGTGCGGCGCGGACCATATCCTGCCAGACCGTGCGCCCGTAGGTGTCCGTGACGAAGCTTTCCATGGCGCGGGCGAGGTTTGCGGACAAGGGGCGGACTCCGGTTGGCGCCCGCGTGTTCTGACAGGGAAACGTTAACGAACGGTAACCGCGCTCAGGTCCAATGCACCTCCTCCCCACCGGGAAGGGCCTGACGCGCCTGCCGGACCCGCTCGGGCGGGGTGCCCGACTGCGCACAGAACGCCAGGATCCAGCGGTCGTCCATCAGCACGAAATCCAGCACCGAAGCCAGAAAATCGGGCGACTCGACCCCGGCGCGGATCGCCGAGGCGTCGCAGCCCGTCGCCCCCATGAAGATGCCCAGCAGATCTTCCTCGGCGACGAGCCAGAGAACCACATCACGAGCCAATGATTGAGCGTGTTCTTGCCGCATCCTGCGGTTGTCCTAAGATCGGAAAGACTTTGTTAACATTGTTCGCGCACTGAGAAAACACAGACCCGATGGATCGGTCGCTCGCGACCCGTGACTTTGGAGACGGAATGGCCCGACGCGTCCTCATCGCTGACGGAATTGCAACGAATCGGATCGCGTTCAAGGCCGCCCTTGCCGCCGCCCGGTACGAGGTGACCGCCGTGGCCAGCGCGGCCGAGGCCGTGGCGGAGCTTGCGCTCGGCCGCGACGATCTGGCGATCGTGGACGGCGGCCTGGCGGATCTGGACGCCTCCGGCCTGACCCGGCTTCTGGCCGCCCGCCCCCATGCGACACCCCCCTGCCTTGTCGCGGTGGATGACGACAGCACCGATATCCGCGCCTCCTGGATCGAGCGCGGTGCGGCGGGCGTGCTCCTGCGCCCGGTGGACCGGCCCTGGCTGCTGACCCATCTGCGCGCGCTTCTTCGCGCGCGGGAAGCCTATGCCGAACTGTCGCGCCAGGTGGCGACCGCGGCGCGCATGGGCTTTGCCGAATCGCCGGCCACGTTCGAGCGCGCGCCGGTCATGGCGGTGGTCGCCAACGACCGCGCCGCCGCTGGGCGGGTCCGCCGCGGGCTCGATACGCGGCTGGGCGCGCGGCTGGAGGCGCTCACCCCCGACCAGATCCTGGGCGGAAGCGAAAGTACCGGCCGGCGCGACCTGGTGGTTCTGGCCGACGAGGGCGAGGATTCGCTCTGGCTGCTGTCGGAATTGCGCTCGCATCCCGGGCTGAAGCGCGCCGCGATCCTGGTGGAGAACGCTGCAGACGACGGTCCGCGCGGCACCCGGGCGCTGGATCTGGGCGCCAACGCCCTGCTGCGCCGCGATGCCGGCCCGCGCGAGCGCGCGGCGATCATCCGCCGCGCGCTGGCCCAGAAGCTGGAGCTCGACAGGCTGGTTCACCAGCTCGACGCCAATCTCAGAATGGCCGCGCGCGACCACCTGACCGGCCTCTACAACCGCCGCTACGCCATGCAGCACCTCGCCGATCTGGCCGGACGCACCCGGGCGGACGGGCGCGGCTACGGTGTCATCATCGCCGATGTGGACCATTTCAAGCGGGTCAACGACCGGCTCGGCCATGCCGCCGGCGACGCCATTTTGGCCGAAGTCGCCGCAAGGCTGCAATCGAACCTGCGCGGACATGACATGGTGGCCCGGATCGGGGGGGAGGAGTTCCTCATCGCCCTGCCCGACACCACCCCCGCCCAGGCGCTGATCGCCGCCGAACGTCTGCGCGAGGCGATTTCCAGCCGGCCGATCTATGCCGCCGGAGAAGCGCAGCGCATCACCGTGAGCCTTGGGATCGCCTGCAGCAGCGACGCGTCGCCGGACATGGCCCTGCAGATCGCCGATGCCGCACTCTATTCGGCCAAGGCCGCGGGGCGGGACTGCACACGTCTGGGAGAGGCGCCGAGGCCGCTCCACCCCGCCGCGGCGCCTGCCGCCATCGCCGCGGCATCCTTGCGCGGCTGACGACATTCACGCGACAAAGCCGCGCAATCGAGACCCGGGGCCTTTCGGGCCCGAGGAGTCCCGGGCTAGAAGGCGCTGAACGGGGGTCGGGGAGAGCGGCATGTTCGACGAGACGACGCAGTACGGCCTGGCGGCCGGGGACCGCGCGATGCGGCCCGCACTGGCCCGCGGCTTCCGCCGCTGCTGTCCCAACTGCGGTGCCGGTCCCCTGCTGCGCGGCTACCTGACCCTGCGCGAGCAATGCAACGTCTGCGGCGAGGATCTGACCCATGCCCGCGCCGACGACGCGCCCGCCTATCTCACCATCCTTCTGGTCGGTCATCTGATGGTCCCGTTCATGCACTGGGTCTTCGTCGCCTTCCGCCCCGAGCCCCTGGTGCTTGCCACGATCTTCTGTACCGTCTGCGTGGGGCTGTCGCTGTACCTGCTGCCCCGGATCAAGGGCATGGTGGTGGGATTCCAATGGGCCAAACGGATGCACGGGTTCTGACCGGTCCCGCGATCCGCGACGCGGCCAGCGTGATCGTCGTGCGCGACGCCGCGGGCACGCCGTCGGTGCTGATGGGCCAGCGCGGGCATTCCGCGGCCTTCATGCCCAGCAAATACGTGTTTCCGGGCGGGGCCGTGGACCCCGGCGACGCCGCCGTGCCGCTGGCCCGCGGTCCCAGTGCCACCTGCGCCGCGCGGCTTGCCCTGCGCGGCGACTGCCCTGCCGGGGCGCTGGCGGCCGCAGCGATCCGCGAACTTTGGGAAGAGACCGGCCAGGTCGCGGGGATCGCGGGCGACTGGCCCGACGCGCCGCCGGACTGGGCGCGGTTCGCCGCCACCGGCCACCGTCCCGACGCGCAGAGCCTGTCGTACATGTTTCGCGCGGTGACGCCGCCGGGACGGCCGCGCCGGTTCGACGCGCGGTTCTTCGTCATGCCGGCCGAGGCGCTGGCCTCCGATCCGGACGATTTCGACGCGGCCACGGACGAGCTGGGACATCTGCACTGGGTCGATCTGCGCCGCGCCCGTGCGCTGGACCTGCCGTTCATCACCTCCGTGGTGCTGGGAGAGGTCGAGGACCGCCTGCCCGACCTCACCCCGCCCGCCAGGGTGCCCTATTTCCGCAACGACGCCGCCTGGGCGGTACTCGACGACGCGGCACCGCAGGGATGAGCGCCTTCGGCATCGCGCTGTCAGGATGAGCGCCTCCGGCATCGCGCTGTCAGGATGAGCGCCTTCGGTATCGCGCTGTCAGGATGAGCGCCTTCGGCATCGCGCTGTCGGGATGAGCGCCTTCGGCATCGCGCTGTCGGGATGAGCGCCTTCGGCGCTACACCGCCAGGATCAGAGCGACGATCGACAGCGTCAGCAGGCCGATCCCCAGAACCTCGCGGCGCGAGATCGTCTCGCCCAGGAACAGGGTCGTGGCGAGGATGGAGAACACCACCTCGACCTGGCCCAGCGCCTTGACATAGGCCGCGTTCTGCAGGGCGAAGGCGGTGAACCAGCCCATGGAACCGACCATCGAGAACAGCCCCGCCAGCCCCGCGATCCGCCAGGCGCGGGCGACGGCGGCCAGCTGGCCGGGTTCGCGCCAGATGAGCCAGGCGCCCAGGATCAGCGTTTGCCAGAGCGTCGCCACCGCAAGCGTGCTGCCCGAGCGGATCAGCACCGGCGCGTCGCCCAGCGACAGCGCCGCCCCCCGAAAGCACACCGCCGACACCGCGAAGAGCGCGCCGGATCCGAGCCCCAGCGCCACCGCACGCGGGTTCCAGCGCCCGGCCTCTCCCGAAAGAACGATCACCGCAATCACGCCCAGGGCGATGGCGCCGGCGGCGCCGGCGGACACGACCTCGCCCAGCAGGACGAAGCCGACGATGGCGGTCAGGATCGTCTCGGACTTCTTGAAGGTGATGCCGACCGCGAAATTGCGCAACCCGAACAGGGCGATGACGCAGGCGGTGGCGAGGATCTGGGCCACGCCCCCGGAAAGCACGAAGCGCCAGAAGGCGGGCGACGGTTCCGGCAGCGCGGTGCCGGTGAACGCCGCGCCCGCGAGCAGCAGCAGCGCCACCAGCGGCGCGGAAAAGAGGAAGCGCGAAAAGGTGGCGCCGGCGGTGGACAGGCGCGTGCGCTTGAGATGGCGCTGCAGCAGGAAGCGGAACGTCTGCGCCAGGGCCGCGATCAGCGTGACGGCGATCCAGGGCGCGATCACCGCGGCTGGCCCACCGCGCGGCCCGCGCCCGGCGGGATCGGCAGGCCCGCGGCGCCGAACCGCGCCATGCCGGCGTCGAGCGGCGGCAGCGGCGCGGCGGGCCGGCGCGTCGCCAGGGAGACATGCAGCATGAAGTGCTCTCCCGTCGCGACCGGGACGCCGTCACGCCACATGGTGTGAAAGAAGCGCATCTTGGGGCCGGACACCGCGATGGCTTGCGTCAGCACGCGGATGCGGTCGCCGGCATGACACTCCCCCAGATGGCGGATATGGGTCTCTGCGGTGAAAAACGAATGGCCGGCGGCGATGTAGGCCGGTCCGCAGCCCAGCATCGCCATCAGCCGGTCGGTGGCGTCGCCGAAGGCGTGGAGATAGCGCGCCTCGGTCATGTGGCCGTTGTAATCCGTCCAGTCGAGCGGGATGGCGCGGTCCGCGGTCTCGACCGGGCCGGACCAGTCGGGGACGGGGCGGGGCCAGGCGGCGTCGGTCGCCGCGATGATGCGGCCCGGCCCGTGGTCGGCGGCGCGCAGCGCACGCAGCAGGCCGACCAGGGCGGCGTCGGCATCGGGCGCGCCGTCCGTGGCGACAGGCGTGAGTTCCGCCACCCGGGCGACGCCCAGCGGGGCCAGCAGCGCGGCGGCGGCGGACGCCTCCGGGCCGGCAAGGGTGACCTCCGGCATCAGATAGGCGGGCTGCGCGGACCCGAGCGTGGCCCCCGCCAGCGGGTCCGGCCCGCCCACCGCCACCATGAGCGCGCGGGGAGCGGCGGCAAGCGTCCCCGGCGCGGCCAGCACCAGATCCGCGCCGCGAACGGCCGCCTCCGGCTCCGCCACCGCCGTCAGCGACCCCCGGGGGGGCGTCCGGTCGTAAAGGCCCGGAAGCGCCCGCCGGACCCGGGCCAGAAGGTCCGGGTCGATCCGGCCGGTATGGCGCACGGCCGCGCCCATGACCGCCCCCCGTGCCGCCCAGTCCGGGCAGCCGATCGCGGCCAGGGTCAGGGTCATCCGGCGTTCTGCGGGGTCGCGCGCAGCCGCGACAGGTCGTAGCCGTAAAAGGCCAGGATCCGGCGCGCGGCCTCCAGCCGGTCGGCGGGAATCGCGGGCTCCCGGTTCAGGATCCAGCCCGCGCGGCCCGACGGCACGCCCACCACGGCGGTGCGGTAGCCTTCATCCACCCAGAGCACCCAATAGGGCGCGACCAGCGGCACGCCGTCCAGACGCACCTCCAGCCGGCCGGGGCCGGTGACGCGCGCGGTGCCGTCGATGCGCAGCGTGCGGCCCGATTTCAGGCAGGTGTTGGTCACGCTGATGCCCTGCGGCGCCGGACCGTAGAGCGCCTGCGTATTGCGGCAGCCGGACTGGAACGGGACCGGGTAGGAGGCGATCTCGTACCATCGGCCCTGGAAACGCGCGGGATCGAAGGACGCGATGGAAGCGATGGGCGCGTCGGTGTCGCGGTAGCTCTCGGCCGGGATCAGCGGCGATTCGGTGGAGCATCCCGCCAGGAGCGCGGCAAGGATCAGGCGCCTCATCCGCGGACCTTGCGCGGACGGGCGGGAACCGGCGGTGCGGCGCTTGGGTCGCGCCCGAGGATCGGCAGACGGGTCATGTCCGGCACCAAACGCCAGCCGCACCGCCTTGGCAAGGCGCCCCGGGTCCGGACCACGCCGGAGAGAGCGCCGGCACGGCCATGGGTACGGCTTCGCCGCGTCCATCAGCATGTCACAGGAAGACGGCCGGGGTGCGGCGGGCGGTTCGGCCGGCCCACGGGGCCCGCAGTCCGGATGATGCGCCAGCAGGTCGGGGAGATGGCGGGGGAAGACGAGGCCCTTTCGGCAGGACCCGCCGACATTCCGGGCGGTTCGGAAAGTGACGCGCCTGGAGGGGCGGAACGTATCCCTCCCGGCACATGACCGGCACTCCGTCTGGTTCAGGCGCGCGCTTCGAGTTTGCACCGCGCGACATCAGAGATCAAGGGACGCGGTGTGACACATGCCGAAGGGCCGGCGTCCTGCCTTCTGGCGGGTGCGCGATGTTCCGTCCGGGTCATGCGCCGCCGGCGCGCCGCAGAAGGTGCGGTCGCGCCCCATCGTCGGCCCGTTCGGATCTGCGGCCCTCCTCGTCCGGCACGGTAAAAACCGACGCCCGTCCCGGCACAACCACCACAGCCGCCCGGCCGCGGCCTACGGGGCCTGACTCCACCCTGACGGAAATGCCAGCGGATCGCCCGGACGACCGACAGCTTGCCGCCTTTTTCATGGCCGGCACCGGATGGCGGGCGATGCCGCAGCCAACGCGCAACGCCGCCGTCGGCGCGAGACGGCGCAAGCCCCCGGGTTCACCGGATCGACGTTCCGGTGCCTGCGGATACCTGATGCGCTGTCCCGGCGCCGCAGGTGCCGCGCGCTGGAACTCACCGTGCGCGGCGGCTATGAGGCGCGCGACACAGTCCCCGGAAGGTCCCCATGTCCCGCGTCCTGATCACCTCTGCCATTCCCTATATCAACGGCATCAAGCATCTCGGGAATCTGGTCGGTTCCCAGCTTCCGGCCGATCTTTATGCCCGCTACCGGCGCGGGCGGGGCGCGGAGGTGCTGTTTCTCTGCGCCACGGACGAGCATGGCACGCCCGCCGAGATCGCCGCCCAGAAAGCGGGCAAACCGGTCGCGGAGTACTGCGCGGAGATGTGGGCGCTGCAAAGGGACCTCAGCGCCGGGTTCCGCCTGTCCTTCGACTGGTTCGGGCGGTCCTCCAGCCCGCAGAACCACGCCCTGACCCAGCATTTCGCGGGCCGTCTGGATGCCGCCGGGCTGATCGAGGAGAGGGATGAGACGCAGGTCTATTCCCCCGCCGACGGCCGCTTCCTGCCCGACCGCTATATCGAGGGGACCTGCCCCAACTGCGGCTACGACCGCGCCCGGGGCGACCAGTGCGAGAACTGTACCAAGCAGCTCGACCCGGTGGACCTGATCGACCCGCGCTCGGCCATTTCCGGCGCCACGGACCTGGAGCGGCGCGAGACCAAGCACCTGTACCTGCGACAGAGCCTGATGCGCGACACCTTGCGCGACTGGATCGACACGCGGACCGACTGGCCGGTGCTGACCACCTCCATCGCTCGAAAATGGCTCGACGACGGAGACGGGCTGCGCGACCGGGGCATCACCCGCGATCTGGACTGGGGCGTGCCGGTGCGGAAGGGCGACGCGCCCTGGCCCGGCATGGAGGGCAAGGTGTTCTACGTCTGGTTCGACGCGCCGATCGAATACATCGCATCGGCCAAGGAATGGACCGACGCGGACGGCCGCCCCGATGCCGACTGGGAGCGCTGGTGGCGCACCGAACGGGGCGCGGCGGACGTCCGCTACGTGCAGTTCATGGGCAAGGACAACGTGCCGTTCCACACCCTGTCCTTTCCGGTCACGATCATGGGCGCCAATTCCACCGGCGAGGACTGGAAGCTGGTCGATTACGTCAAGTCGTTCAACTATCTCAACTATGACGGCGGGCAGTTCTCGACCAGCCAGGGGCGGGGCGTGTTCATGGACCAGGCGCTGTCGATCCTGCCGGCGGACTACTGGCGCTGGTATCTGCTGCGAAACGCGCCGGAAAACGGCGACAGCGAGTTCACCTGGGAGACGTTCCAGCAGGCCTCGAACCGCGATCTGGCGGATGTGCTGGGCAATTTCGTCAGCCGCGTCACCAAGTTCTGCCGTTCGAAGTTCGGTGAGACGGTGCCGGACGGCGGCGCCTACGGTCCCGCCGAAGAGGCCTTGATCGCGGATCTGGAAACCCGCCTCAGGACCTATGAGCGGCACATGGACGCCATCGACATCCGCAAGGCCGCGGCGGAGTTGCGGGCGATCTGGGTCGTCGGCAACGAGTACCTGCAAGCCGCAGCACCCTGGTCCGCCATCAGGGAGGATCCCGCCCGCGCCGCGGCGATCATTCGCCTGTCGCTGAACCTGGTGCGGCTCTACGGCATCCTGTCGGCCCCTTTCGTCCCGGACGCCGCCGCCGCGATGCTGGGGGCGATGCGCACCGACGCGGCCTGGCCAGGTTCCGCCGCCGCCGCCCTTGCCGCCCTGCCGGCGGGGCACGGCTTCGAGGTGCCGGAAAACCTTTTCGCCAAGATCACCGACGACCAGCGCGACGACTGGGCCGCGCGCTTCTCCGGCACCCGCGACTAGCCACCGCACGCGAAAACGCCCCGCCCGGAAATCCGGACGGGGCGTGACTGCCGGTCGGCGAAGATGCCGCCGTCAGTGCGACTGCGCGGCCGAGACGCCGCGCGGCACCCGAACGCTGTCGATCATCTGCTGCACCTTTTCGGGCGTCTCCGCCGTGCGGCCGGCGACGAAGAACGCCACCGCGAAGTTCAGCACCGCGCCGATGGAGCCGATCGCCGTGGACTGGATCCCCAGCAAAGAGCCCTCGATCGTGTCGGGAAAGCTCTCGGTGCCGGGGATGAAGAACCAGCCCTTGTGCAGGAAGATATAGACCACGGTGAAGGTCAGGCCGGTCAGCATCCCCGCCACGGCGCCGGTATTGTTCACCCGCCGCGAGAAGATTCCCATCATCAGCGCCGGGAAGATCGTCGCCGCCGCGATGCCGAAGGCCAGCGCCACGGTCTGCGCGGCAAAGCCCGGCGGGTTCAGGCCCAGCCATGTGGCCACCGCGATCGACGCGGCCATGGACCCGCGCGCCCACCAAAGCTCTGCCGACTCGGAGATGCCGGGATTGATGGAGCGTTTCACCAGGTCGTGGCTGACCGCTGACGAGATCGCCAGCAGCAGGCCAGCCGCGGTGGACAGCGCCGCGGCCATCCCGCCCGCCGCCACCAGCGCGACGACCCAGCCCGGAAGCTGGGCGATCTCAGGATTGGCCAGCACCAGGATGTCGCGGTTGAAGTTGGTCAGCTCATTGGCCTGGGAACCGGAGGCCTGGGCCACGGCGGGCAGGCCGTCGCCCTCGTCGTTGTAGTACTGCAGCCGACCGTCCGCGTTCTGATCCTCCCATCCCAGAAGGCCCGTGGTCGCCCAGTTCTCGAACCAGGCGGGAGCCTCGTCGATCTGCATGGCCTGCGCCCCTTCGCCGGTGCCGCCCGGCCAGATCGTCGTCATGATGTTGAGCCGCGCCATGGCCCCCACCGCGGGGGCGGTCAGATACACGATGGCGATGAACACCAGCGCCCAGCCCGCCGACAGGCGCGCGTCCGACACCTTGGGCACCGTGAAGAAGCGGATGATGACATGGGGCAGACCCGCCGTGCCGATCATCAGCGTCAGGGTGAACAGGAACATGTTGATCACCGCCGACGGGGTCGTGTCCTGCGCGGTGTAGGACGCGAAGCCGAGATCGGCGAGCGTCTGGTTCAGCGTCACCAGGAGCGGCTCTCCGGTGCCTTCGTAGTTGGAAAACAGGCCGAGTCCCGGGATCGGATTGCCGGTCAGCTGGAGCGAGATGAAGATCGCCGGGACCGTATAGGCGAACACCAGGACGATGTACTGCGCGACCTGTGTGTAGGTGATCCCCTTCATGCCGCCGAGAACGGCGTAGAAGAACACGACCGCCGCGCCGATGAACAGGCCGGTGGTGTTGGACACCTGCAGGAACCGCGAGAACGCGACACCCACGCCGGTCATCTGGCCGATCACGTAGGTCAGGGAGGCGATGATCAGGCACAGCACCGCCACCAGCCGCGCGGTGCGGCTGTAATAGCGGTCGCCGATGAATTCGGGCACCGTGAACGAGCCGAACTTGCGCAGGTAGGGCGCCAGGCACAGCGCCAGCAGCACATAGCCCCCGGTCCAGCCCATCAGGTAGGCCGAAGCGGAATAGCCGGAGAACGCGATCAGCCCCGCCATGGAGATGAACGACGCCGCCGACATCCAGTCCGCCGCCGTGGCCATGCCGTTGGTGACCGGGTGGATCCCCCGCCCGGCGGTGTAGAATTCCGACGTGGATCCGGCCCGCGCCCAGACGGCGATGCCGATATAGAGCAGGAAGGATCCGCCGATGAAGAAAAGGTTGAGATAATACTGGTCCATCGCGTCTACTCCTCATCCACGCCGTATTGCCGGTCCAGCCTGTTCATCCGCCACGCGTAGAAGAAGATCAGGCACAGGAAGACGATGATCGACCCCTGCTGCGCGAACCAGAAGCCCAGATCGGTGCCGCCCACGGTGATCCCCGCCAGAAGCGGACGCAGCAGGATGGCGAAGCCGAAGCTCACCAGCGCCCAGATCACCAGGCAGCCCAGGATGATCCTGATGTTCGCCTTCCAATATCCGACGGCATCCGTCGGTATCCTGTCTTCATCGGTCATTCGCTGTCCTCCCGCTTGTCCCGATCGTTCGCACCGGCGTGCCGGCGGCCGGCCTCCGCCGCACTGCAGGGCCGTCCGCCACCACATACCCTAGGGGCACCGCGCGACAATATGTCTAAAGTCGTAAACCCGTCCACCCGTCCCGTCCCCTTCCCCTTGCCCGCGCCCGGCCGGGCGCAGAGAACGGCGGCATGATTCCCTGGGTCGCCCTTGCCGCCGCCACCGCACCGGATGGCGACATCCTGCGCCTCTGGCGGCGGGGCGCGGAATTCTCGATCCGCCTGTCCACCGGCAACGAGCTGATGAACAGTCGCCTCGGCGGGTCCGAGGCGGCACTGGCCGCCCTGGCGCTTGCCCGGCTGACCGACCGCGCCGCCCCCGTGGTGCTGATCGGCGGGCTGGGCATGGGGTTCACGCTGCGCGCCGCGCAGGAGGCGGCGCCGCGGGACGCGGTCTTTGTCGTGTCCGAAATCGTGCCGGAGCTGCTGGACTGGGCGCGCGGCCCCATGGCGCCGGTCTTCCGCGACTGCCTGGACGATCCGCGCGTCCGGGTCCGGATCGGCGACGTGGGCGCCCTGATCGCCGCCCGCCCGGCCGCCTATGACGCGATCCTGCTCGATGTCGACAACGGCCCCGACGGGCTGACGCGGCCGGCAAACGACGCGCTCTATTCGGCGGCCGGGCTGGCCGGAGCCCGCGCGGCGCTGCGGCCGGGCGGCGTGCTGGCGGTGTGGTCGGCGCATCCGGCCCCCGCCTTCGCGCGGCGGCTGCGGACCGCGGGGTTCGAGGTGACAGAGACCGCGGTGCGGGCCGGCAGCGGACGCCGCGGCCCCCGGCACGTGATCTGGCTGGCGCGCCGCTGACGGATCAGAACATCGCGTGGTCGCCCAGATCGACGGCGACCTCGCCGCGCAGCACGCGGGCGTAATGGTCCCGCAGCGTGTCGGCGCCGTATTCGGGCGTGGCCTCCGCATCGTAGCGGCCCGCCGCGGCGTCCCAGACCAGCATCGACTCCGTCGCGTAATAGTGGCCGATCCGCGCCAGTTCGGCGCGGGCGGCCAGCCCCGGCGACAGGCGTCCGGCCACGTCCAGCGCCCGCGCGGCGCCCGACAGCAGACCGGGCGGCACATGCCGGACGGCCGGCGCGCGGTCCAGAAGGGAGAACAGCGTCTCTGCCTGGTCCAACGGGGTCAGCGCCGGTCCCGGACCGCCCACGGGCAGGGTGCGCCGCGCCCATCCGGGCTCGGTCACCGCGCGGGCCAGAACGGCCCCCAGATCGCGGTCGGAGATCGGCTTGCACGCCGTGAGCCGCCCGTCGCCGAACAGCAGGAACCGCCGCCCCGCCCTGACCCGCGCGATCTGCCCGGACAGCGACTTGAAGAAGGCCGTGGGGCGCAGGATCACGTGCTCCAGCCGGGATGCCCGCAGCGTCGCCTCCATGGTCATCTTGGCGTGCTGAAACACCAGCCGCGGTTTCTGCACGCAGATCGCAGACAGATACACCATGCGCGCCGCTCCCGCCGCCTCGGCCCAGTCGAGCGCGTGGCGGTTGGCGTCGAAATCCACCGCCCAGGCGTCCTGCGGCAGCCCGGTGCGGGATCCCAGGCAGGACACCACCGCATCCGCCCCGTCGCGCCCCATCGCCTCTGCCAGGCCGCCCGGCCGGGTCACGTCGGCCAGGCGGACCTCTGCCGGCAGGTCGCCCGGATCGCGGCGCAGCGCGCAGACGACATCGTGCCCGGCCCCCGCAAGGGCGGTGGCCGCGGCACGCCCGATGGTCCCGGTGGCCCCCAGCAGCAGGACGCGCGCCATCAGTTGCCCATCGCGTCCGGCAGGACGGTGACGATGGACGGAAACACGGTGATGAGCGCGGCGCCCAGCAGCAGCAGCAGGAAGAACGGCAGCGCCGCGCGGGCCACGCGCAGGATGTCGATGCCGGTCAGACCCTGGATGACGAAGAGGTTGAACCCCACGGGGGGGGTGATCTGGCTCATCTCCACCACCAGCACCAGGAAGATGCCGAACCACAACGGGTCGATCCCCTGCGCCTCGACCATGGGCAGGACGATGGAGGTGGTCAGCACCACCAGGCTGATCCCGTCCAGAAAGCAGCCCAGGATCACGAAGAACACCATCAGCACCGCCAGAAGCCCGTAGCGGCCCAGCTCGAACGTGCCGATCCAGGCGGCCAGGTTGCGCGGGATGCCGGTGAAGCCCATGGCGATGGACAGATAGGCCGCGCCCAGCAGGATGAAGGCGATCATGCACGAGGTCATGGTCGCCCCCATGAGCGCGTCGCGGAAATCGGCGAACCCGAAGCCGCCGGTGGAGGCCGCCAGGATCACCGACAGCACGACCCCCACCGCCGCCGCATCGGTGGGCGACGCGATGCCCGAATAGATCGACCCGATCACCCCCAGGATCAGCAGGAACACCGGGATCAGCCGGCGCGCGGCGACCAGCTTTTCGCGCAAGGTGTATTCGCCCGCCTCTCCCGGGATCAGGTCGGGGTCCATCCATGCCCGGATCGCCACGTAGCCGGCGAACATCGCCACCAGCATCGCTCCGGGCAGGATGCCCGCCACGAACAGCCGGGCGATGGATTGCTCGGTCGCCACGCCATAGACGATCAGGATGATCGACGGCGGGATCAGCAGACCCAGCGTGGCCGATCCCGCCAGCGTGCCCAGCACCAGGCTTTCGGGGTAGCCGCGCGAAGTCAGTTCCGGCACGCTCATCTTGCCGATGGTCGCCGCCGTCGCGGCGGAAGAGCCGGAGACCGCGGCGAAGATCGCGCAGCCCAGGATGTTGACGTGCAGCAGCCGCCCCGGCGCGCGGGTGAGCCAGGGGGCCAGCCCGGAGAACATGTCGTCCGACAGCCTGGAGCGCAGCAGGATCTCTCCCATCAGGATGAACAGCGGCAGCGCCGCCAGCGGCCAGCTGTGCGAATTGCCCCAGAGCGTGGTCGCCATGACCAGCCCCGCCGGCGCGTTGGTGAAGAACACCATCGCCGTCAGCGCCATGACCAGAAGCGACAGCGCCACCCAGAGACCGGAGGCCAGCAGCACGATGAGCACGGTCAGCAGGATGCCGAAGATCGCCGGATCGCCCATGGCTCACATGTCCCCGGCGTCCGACACGACCGGGCCGTCGGACGAAAGCGCCTCGATGAACGTGTCGATGAGCGCCACGCAGAGCAGCCCCAGCCCGGCCACCATGAAGACCTGCGGGATCCACAGCGGCACCGGCACCATGCCCGGAGAGGTGTCGCCGTAGCGCCAGCTTTCCCACGTGGTCACGCCCGCGTACCAGGTCGCATAGCCCGCCACGGCGGCCGCCAGAAGCAGGGTCGGAAGCTCCAGCGCCCGCGCCGCACGCGGACCCAGCCGCCGGATCATCAGATTGACCCGGATATGCACCCCCGCCCGAAGCGTGGGCGCCAGCGCCAGGAACGTCGCCGCCGCCAGCGCGAAGCCGGAGAAATCCGCGTAGGAGGGGATCGTCGCCGTGGCCTGCGGCCCCAGCAGCCGGGCGGTCGCGTTCAGCGCCACCTGCGCCGACACGATCACCGCGATCCCCAGGATGCACAGCGCGGCGGCCCACCCGGCCGCCGCATAGGTCGCGTCCAGCGCGCGCCGCATCAGTTCTGGAAGCTGTCGAGGATCGCGACGGTCTCTTGCCCGGCATTCGCCCGCAGCTCGGACAGCATCTGGTCGCCGATCTGCTGCAGCCCGGACAGCAGCTCATCGGACGGCTCGTAGACGGTGATGCCGTTGTCGGCCAGCGCCTGGGTCATCTCCTCGGCCTCCCGCATCGACATCTCGCGGCCGCGCGTCTCGGCGGCCGCGGCGGCGTCCAGAAGCGCCTGCTGCTGGTCCTGCGGCAGGCGGTCGAACATGCGCTGGTTCACCACCACGATGTTCTTCGGCAGCCAGGCGTTGATCGGCGTGTAATGGGTCAGGAAATCCCATGCCTTGGAATTCACGCCCGTGGAGGGCGAGGTGATCATCGCCTCCACCTGGCCGGTGGAGAACGCCTGCGGGATGTCGGGCGCCTCGACCTGCACGGGGGAGGCGCCGGCGGCGCCGGCGAACTCTTCCAGCTGGGCGTTGTAGGCGCGGAACCGCAGACCGTTCAGATCCGCCACGGTGGCGATCTCGCCGTTGGTATAGAGCCCCTGGGGCGGCCATGGCACCGCGTAGAGCGGCATCAGCCCCTGCTCGGCCAGAAGGTCGGTGATGACGGGTTTCTGCGCCTGCCACAGCGCCTCGGCCTGCTCGTAGGAGGTGGCCAGGAACGGCTGGCTGTCGAGCCCGTAGGCCGGATCCTCGTTCGACAGGCGGGACAGGAAGAATTCCCCGATCGGCACCTGCATGGAGCGCACCGCGCCCTTGATCTCTTCGTGCGGGAACAGCGATCCGGCCGAATGGACGGTCAGTTCCAGCGCGCCTCCGGTGGCCTCCTTGACGTCGGCGGCGAACGCGCGCGCGTTCTGGGTGTGGAAGATGCCGTCGCCATAGGGCGTCGGCATGTCCCAGGTCTGGGCGGTGGCGGGAACGGCAAGGCAGGCGGCCAGTGCGGCCAGTCTTACGGTAAGGCTCATGGGGTGGTCTCCCTTCGTGTGGCGCCGGTTGGTTCGGCTGTTGCGGGCTGCGTCCGGACTGGCCGGGGCATTCCCGTTTGACAATCCCACGTGACGGAGAAACCCTTGGCAAGTCAAATCCTCCGCGCCCGGAGCGTCCCTTGCCCGATCCTTCGGCCCTTTCCGGCCCGTCCGCCCCGCCGCGCCTGACGCCGCTGGGGCTGGACGGCCTGCTGGTCACCTTCGCCGATTCGCTGGACGAGGCGGCGAACCGCGCCGCCCTGGCGTTCCGCGCGGCGGTGGATGCCGAAGGCTGGGACGGGGTGACGGAGACGGCGACCTCGCTCGCCTCGGCCTACCTGACCTTCGATCCCGGGCGGACCGCCTATGACGGGCTCCGCGACCGCGCGGCCGACCTGCTGGACAGCCGCGACTGGCGCGACGCCCCCCTGCCCGCCGGCCGCCGCCGCTTCACCATTCCCGCCTGTTTCGACGGCGACCACGCCCCGCGCCTGGACGACGTGGCCGCAGCCGTTGGGATATCCCGCGATGCGGCCATCGCGCAGCTCTGCGCCGACCCGCTGCGCGCGCTCGCGCTGGGCTACGCGCCGGGCCAGGCCTATCTGGGGGACCTGCCGCCGGCCTGGGACATCGCCCGCCGGACGGACCTGACCCGGGTGCCGACCGGTGCGGTGGTGGTCGCGGTGCGGCAGGCCATCGTCTTCGCCACGTCCGGGCCCACCGGCTGGAACCAGGTCGCCATGACCCGGTTCCACGGCTTCCGCCCCGACGATCCCGACCGCCCCATCGCCATCGCGCCGGGCGATGAGATCCGGCTGCGGCCCGTGTCCGCGGCGGATCTGGACGCGCTTTCGCCCCCGGATGGCGGCGTCGAGATCGTGGAGATCGCGGAATGACCGGCCTGACCGTCGCCCGCATCGGTCCCGGCGCCACGGTCCAGGATCTGGGCCGGGGCGGCTATATCGCGCAGGGCCTGTCGCGGGGCGGTGCCGCCGACCGGCTGGCGATCCTGGAGGCCGCGGCGCTTCTGGACCAGGACCCCACCGCCGCGATCGAGCTGCCGCCCGTTCCGGCCACGATCCGCTTCGACCGGCCCGCCCGGCTGGCGCTGACCGGCACGCCGATGACCGCCAGGCTCGACGGTGACCCGCTGACCTGGCACGCCGTGCACGCTGTCGCGCAGGGGCAGACCCTGTCGGTCAGCCCTGCCGGGGGCGGCTACGGCTATCTGTCGTTCGGGGGCGGCATCGACACCGCGATCCGCCTGGGCAGCCGCGCCGCGCATCTTGCCGCCGGCCTGGGACGCGCGCTCGACAGCGGCGACGACCTGCCGCTCGGCGACGACACCGCCGGACGGACGGACCGGGTGCTGGACGCCGGGGCGCGCTTTGCGGGCGGCACGCTGCGCATCCTGCCGTCGGCCCATACCGCGCTGTTCTCGGCCAAGGACATCGCGCGGTTCCAGGACACCGCCTTCGTCCGCGCGCCGCAGGGCAACCGCCAGGGCGTGCGCCTCGATCACGACGGCGCGCCCTTCGCCACCGACGGGCAGCTGTCGCTGCTGTCCGAGATCGCCCGCCCCGGCGACATCCAGATGACCGGCGAGGGCAGGCCCTACCTGCTGGGGCCGGAATGCCAGACCACCGGCGGCTATCCCCGGATCGGCGCCGTCGTGCCCATGGACCTGCCGCGCGCGCTCCAGGCCCCGCCGGGCGCCGCGCTGCGGTTCCGCTTCGTGACCCGCGAAGAGGCGATGCGCGACCACCTGTCCGACGACCGCCTGCTGGCGGCGCTGCGCGGCAAGGTCCGCCGCCTGACCCGCGACCCGCGCGACATCCGCGACCTCGGCCGCTACCAGCTCATCTCCGGCGTCACCGCCGGCCGCCCAGAAGGACAGGAGCCCGACCCATGACCAGCGTCGATCTGAACTCGGACATGGGAGAGGGATTCGGCCCCTGGCGCATGGGCGACGACGCAGCGCTTCTCGACGTGGTGACCTCGGCCAACATCGCCTGCGGCTTCCACGCCGGCGACTGGGACACCATGGCCGCGACGATGGCCCGCGCGGTGGCGAATGGCGTCGGCATCGGCGCGCATCCGGGATTTCCCGACCTGCAGGGCTTCGGCCGCCGGCAGATGAGGATGGAGACCGCCAGCATGGCGCGCATGGTCCAGTACCAGCTGGGCGCGGCTCAGGGCATGGCGCGGGCGGCGGGCGGAACGGTCCGCCATCTCAAGCTGCACGGCGCGCTGTCGAACATGGCGATGGCCGATGCGGAGATGGCCCGCGCCGCCTATGCCGCGGCGCTGGAGGTCGATCCCGACCTCATCATCATGGTCCTGGCCGCGACCCCCATGGAAGAGGCCGCGAAGGCGCTGGGGTGCGCCTATGCCGCCGAGATCTTCGCCGACCGGGGCTATGCCGAGGACGGCACGCTGATCCCGCGCGGCCTGCCGGGCGCCATGATCACCGATGCCGACGAGGCCGCCGAGCGGATGTCCACCATGGTCCGGGAGGGTGCCATCGTCACCGCGAGAGGCACCCGCATCGAGACCCGGATCGACACGATCTGCCTGCACGGCGACGAGCCGTCGGCCGTCGCCGCCGCCCGCACCCTCCGCGCGCGGCTGGAACGCGACGGGGTGACGATCGCGCGGTTCTGACCGGGCCCATCCCGCCCGGGTAAGGCGATTGCGGCGCAGGCCCCGCACCGGTCCGACGGCCGTCCCGCGCATCGGATCCAGGAGCGGTGGCCGAGAGTTCGAGTTGGGAGGCGCCTCGACGGTCACCGCGGCTGCGGCGGATCCTGGCGTGTCCGGACGAAGTGCCGGCGCGGGTGCGCCGCTTCGGGCTCTTCCCCGCGCGGAATATCGGGTCCGGCCGGCCCCGGCGAACAGGTGCCGGGGTCGCAGGAGCACGCGCGGGCCTTCTCAGGGCCGACCCTTGCGAAGCCCCGCCTGCCGTGTCGCGGCGATGGGGCCGCCGATCTCCACGCTCCGCCTTGCCTGCGCCGGAGGGCAAGGCTCCAGCCTTCGGCGTCCGCGTGCGGGGCGTCCATCGGCGCCCGGGCCGGCGGGCGCGCCGGCTCTGCGATGCCGCCACCCAACCTGCCGCGCACGCTGTCAGGGCACCCGGCGACAGGCCATCGGCCCGGACCGGAATGCGGCCGGCCGCTGTCAGACCAGTCCCATGTCGCGGAACCGCGCGGCCATGTCGGCCTCTGGGCGCGGTCCCATGTGACCGATCACCTCTGCCGCGCAGGCCACGCCCATGCGCCCCGCGGTCTCCATGTCGCGGCCCGTGACCAGCCCGTAAAGGAACCCGGCGGCGAACTGATCTCCCGCCCCGGTCGCATCCACCGGCACCACCCGGTTCACCGGCACCTCGACCCGCGCGCCGTCCCGGACGATCACGACGGAGGCGCCGGAGCGGGTGCAGACCACGGTCCGGCAGGCCCGGGCCGCGCGGGCCAGCGCGTCATCCAGGTCGGTCCCGTAGAGCGTCGTCCATTCCTCCTGGTTGCCGATCGTCACGTCCATCTCACCGGCGATGAGGGCCTGGAAATCGTCGCGGTGACGCTCGGTGCAGAACGGGTCCGAAAGGGTGATCGCCGCCTGCCCGCCCGCCGCGTGCATCAGCCGCGCGGCATGGCGGAACGCCGACTTGCCCTCCTCCTTGTCGAAGAGATACCCTTCGAGGAACACCAGCCCGCCCTCTGCGAACGTGTCCGGCGCCACGTCCTCCGCGCCCAGATCCGCGCCGGCCCCGAGATAGGTGTTCATCGAGCGCTCGCCGTCCGGGGAGACGAAGATCATGCTGCGGGAGGTGGGCAGCGGCGCGCCTTTCACGGGCGGGTTGGGAAAACCGATCCCGTCCGCCTCCATGCCCTGCGCATAGCCGCGGCCCAGCGCGTCGTCCCGGACCTTGCCGACGAACGCCGCATCCACCCCGAGACGCCCCAGACCGGCGATGGTGTTGGCGACGGACCCGCCGGGCGTCTCCACCCGGCCGTCCATGGCGGCATAGAGCAGTTCCGCCCGCTCGCGCTCGATCAGCTGCATGATCCCTTTCTCGATCCCCATGTGGTCGAGGAACGTATCCTCGGCCCGCGCGATCACATCGACGATGGCATTGCCGATGCCGATTACCTTGGTCATTCGGTCTTCTCCGGATAGGGGCACAGGTCCCGGATCAGACAGACCGGGCATTTCGGTTTGCGGGCGGTGCAGACGTAGCGCCCGTGCAGGATCAGCCAGTGATGGGCATGAAGCTGGTAGGGCGCCGGCACGTTGTCCTCCAGCGCGCGCTCCACCGCCACCACATCCCGGCCGGGCGCGATCCGGGTGCGGTTGCCGACGCGAAAGATATGCGTGTCCACGGCCTGCGCTGGATGCCGCCACCACATGTTCAGCACCACGTTGGCGGTCTTGCGCCCCACCCCCGGCAGCGCCTCCAGCGCGGCGCGCGACGCGGGCACCTCTCCGGCGTGCTCGTCGACCAGGATCCGGCTGAGCCGGATGACGTTCTTCGCCTTCTGGCGGAACAGGCCGATGGTCTTGATATGCGCGGTCAGCCCGTCCTCTCCCAGCGCCAGCATCTTCTGCGGCGTGTCGGCCACCTGGAAGAGCGCGCGCGTGGCCTTGTTCACGCCCGCGTCCGTCGCCTGGGCCGACAGGGCCACGGCCACCACCAGCGTATAGGCGTTGACGTGCTCCAGCTCGCCTTCGGGCTCCGGCGCGGCGGCGTGAAAGCGTCGGAAGACCTCGACCTGGGTCTGGTATGGAAGCGGCTTGGCCATCGCGGTCCCTCTTGCCCGCGGCGTCGCCCCCTGGCAAGCCGGTCGCCGGGTCCCGATTGCGCAAGCTTCGGGTCGCGCGTGCGCGCGCCGCATAATAGGGTCGACGGCATGGACATGACACCGGATCCCGACACCCGCTATCACTGGCAGCTCATGCGCCGCGCCATCGACCGGCTCGACCGGGGCCGCGACCTGAGCCTTGAGGACATCGCCGCCGAGATGGGCCTCAGCCCGGCCCATTTCCAGCGCCTGTTCTCGCGCTGGGCGGGCGTGTCGCCCAAGCGGTTCCAGCAGTACCTGACGCTGGGCCATGCCAAGGCGCTGCTGGAGTCGCGCCACACCACGCTGGCCACGGCCGATGCGGTGGGGCTGTCGGGATCGGGCCGGCTGCACGATCTGTTCCTGCGCTGGGAGGCGATGAGCCCCGGCGACTACGCCCGCCGCGGCGCGGGGCTTGCCCTGACCTGGGACGAGGTGCCGGGACCGTTCGGCCCGATGATCCTCATGGCCAGTCCCCGTGGCATCGCCGGTCTGGCGTTTTCGGAGTCCGTGGGCACCGAGGCCGCCCTGACAGACCTCACCGCGCGCTGGCCCAGGGCGCGGTATACCCGCGACCCGGCCGCCATCGCCCCCCATGCCGCCGCACTCGCCCGGGGCGGCGCGGCACGGCTGCACCTCATGGGCGGGCCGTTCCAGATCAAGGTCTGGGAGGCCCTCCTGAGGATCCCGGACGGCCATGTGACCACCTATTCCGACATCGCCCGCGCCATCGGCCACCCCCGGGCGCACCGCGCTGTGGGCACCGCCGTCGGGCGCAACCCGGTGTCGTGGCTGGTGCCCTGCCACCGTGCGCTGCGCGCCAGCGGTGGCCTCGGGGGATACCACTGGGGCCTGCCGGTGAAACGGGCGCTGCTGGCCGACGAGGCGGCACGCACCGGGTTCTGAGCCACCTTGGGCCACCGGCGGAAAAGCGCCCATCGTGGGGATGTGCTTTTGGGGTGGCGCGCGATGCCCTATTCCTCGCGCCCGAGATGTGCGTCTCGAACAGACAGAGGACACCATGACTTTCACCAAGACACCGCTCCTGCTGGCCTTGGCCGGCACACTGGGCCTCAGCGCCTGCGTCAGCACCGATCCGATGAACGATCCCAACCGCACCCGCACGGGCGCGATCGTGGGCGGTGTCGCGGGCGCCCTGGCGGGGGCCGCGCGCGACAGCGACGGAGACGCGGGCGACCGCAATCGCAACATCCTGGTCGGTGCCGCGCTCGGCGCGGGATCGGGCGCCGCCGTTGGCTCGTTCCTCGACCGGCAGGAGGCGGAACTGCGCGCCCAGCTGGGCAACGGCATCGTGATCCAGAACACCGGGTCAGAGCTGATCGTGCGGATGCCGCAGGACATCCTCTTCGCCACCGACAGCGCCAGCCTGAACCCCGGCCTCTCCGGCGACCTGCGCCTGCTGGCCGCGTCGCTGAACAAGTACAACGCCTCCACGGTCGAGATCCAGGGCCACACCGACAACACCGGCTCGGCCGCCTACAACCAGGACCTTTCGGAACGGCGCGCCCAGTCCGTGACCTCCGCGCTGATCCAGAACGGCGTGCCGGCGGCGCGGCTGCGGACCGTCGGCTACGGTGAGAACCGGCCGATCTCCTCGAACCTGACCCCGGAGGGCCGCGCGCAGAACCGCCGCGTGCAGATCGTCATCCGCCCGACCACCTAGCGAACGACGGCACGCATCAAGAAAGGGCCCGGTCGCACCCGTGAGCCATTCCGCACTCTCGGACATGCGTCCGACCAGCCTGCCGACCGAGAGGTCGGCAGGCTTCTGTTTTCCGCCCATGGCGACAGAACGGCGAAAGGTCCGACCTGCCCCCGGTAGCGGGCCAATGACCGTGAGCCTCAGGCATCCCGGATGCCGAGAGGTCGTCCAAAGCCGATCGTCCCGTGGATCAGCGCGCTGGTCGTCGCGCCGGGAAACGCGCAGGGTCCGGATGGGCATTGGCCGAAGGAGGCATGTATGGCTGACATCGAGGCATTGATCGGATCGTGGCGCATGGATGCGTGGACCCGGACATCGACATCGACCGGAGAGACCACTGACGCCTTGGGCCCCTCGCCGATCGGCTACATCGCATACCATCGTTGTGGACGGATGATGGCAACCGTGTTCCGTCGCGATCGGCGCGCGCCGCAGGATCGGTCATGGACGATTGAGGAGAAAGCGGCGCTGTTCGACGACATGCTCGCCTATGTCGCCTCTTTCCGTCTGGAGGGGAACCGGGTCATTCACGAGGTCGATGGCTCCTGGAACCCGAAGTGGCGGGGGGCGCTCGACCGTCCCTTCACGCTCGATGGCGACCGACTGGTCATCAGCGGAGCTCCCGGAACCGACCCGGCCACCGGAGAGGACGTGATCTATCGGATGGAGTTTACCAAAGACTGAGCGTCGGAAACGCCATAGGCGTTCGTCCTGATGGGAATCACGCATGGCAAGGCGGTTTTCCGAGGCCCTCTAAAGGGGGTGGGCGGCAGTCGTCTGCCGCCCGTGTCCTGCGTTCCGGAATGGATGCCCGCCCCCGCCGGTCGCTTTCCCGTCCCACCCCGCGGCCCTTGCACGGTCCGCCGCGCGGCAGCGCGACCCCGGGGCCGACGACGCTGCCTCTTTCATCTTCCCCCCGAATAGTCCCCCGCAGGAGCGCGGATGTCCGGCCCGGAGGTCCGTCCCGGCACAGGAGAAAGGCCCGCGGCATCCGCCACGGGCCCCGTCCGGTCCGGCCGGCGGGCCGGATCAGTGCATCTTTTCGCGCACCGTCGCGATGGAACTGTCCAGCAACCTGTCCTGGCGGGCGCCGTCCATCTGCGTCCTCAGCACGTCGCGCGCGGCGGCCACCGCGACCTCCACGGCCCGGTTGCGGACGCGGCGCTTGGCGTCGTCCTCGGCCTGGGCGATCTGTTCGCGCGCGGCCTGGACGCGGCGCTCGACGGAGCGCTGCAGATCCTCGCGCGCCTTCTCGGCATGGGCCTCGGCGTCCTCCCTGGCGGATGCCACGATCCGGTCTGCCTGGGACTGCACCTCCTTCTGCTTGCGCTCGTAGGAGGCCAGCAGCGTCTGCGCCTCCTCGCGCAATTCCCGCGCCTCGGCCAGATCGGCCTTGATGCCCTCGGCGCGCTTGTCCAGCATTCCCATCAGCGTACGCGGGATCTTGTAATAGACCAGCACGGCCAAGAAGATCAGGAACGCCAGCGCGACCACGAAATCCGTGTTGTTGAGCGAAAAGAACGGCCCCGTCGCGGCCAGCGCCGGGACGGGAACCGCGGCGGCGATCACGAACAGCCTCAGCATCACGCGCGCCCTCCCAGCTTCGAGGACACGGCCGCATCCATGTCGGCCTCCTCGGGGTTGCCGCCCATGGCGGCGACGATGGCGCCCGCGGTCTCGCGCGCGACCTGCTCGACATTGGCGGCGGCCTGGTCGCGGATCTCGGCGATGCGGCTCTCGCTTTCTTCCTGCTGCGCGGCGATCTCGGCATCGGCCTTCTCCATGGCCTTGTCCAGATCCTCCTGCAGCGCGGCCTTGTTCTCGTCGGCGATGCGCGCCGCCTCGGCGCGGGCGTCGGCCAGCGCCTTGTCGTAGGCGCGCTCGGCCTCCGCGGCCTTCAGCTTCAGCTCTTCGGCGGCGGCGACATCGTTGGTGATCGTCCCCTGCCGTTCGGCCAGGACCGCGCCGATGCGCGGCAGCGCCACGCGGCTCAGCAGGAAGTAGATCGCGACCAGCGCGATCAGCAGCCAGAAGATCTGGTTCGGATATGTGGCGAAGTCGAGCTGCGGCATCCCGCTGGCAGCGGCGTCGCCCTCGCCCAGAACGGATTCGGTCGTCTCGGTCGCCATGCGCGCGTCCCCTTGCGGATCGGTCGGCCGGGGACGATGCCCCCGGCCTCGGAGAGGTCAGGCAGGTCTCAGACGGCGAACATCAGCAGAAGCGCCACGAGGAACGAGAAGATCCCCAGGGCTTCGGCGAATGCGATGCCGATGAACAGCGTGGCGGTCTGGCCCGCGGCGGCCGACGGGTTGCGCAGCGCTCCCGACAGGAAGTTGCCGGCCACATGGCCCACACCGATGGCCGAAACGCCGGAGCCGATGGCCGCAAGGCCCGCCCCGATGAATTGACCCATGCTTGCGATATCGCCTTCCATGATCTCTCTCCTTGAATTGGAAGTTCAGCGTAAGTAGGCGGGCGCGCGGCCCGCCGGTGTCAGTGCGACGGGTGCAGCGCGTCCTTGAGGTACACGCAGGTCAGGATCGTGAAGACATAGGCCTGGATGAAGGCCACCAGCACCTCCAGCGCGTAGATCGCCGTGATCGCCAGGATCGGCACGAAAGCGAACAGACCCAGCGCGCCGGCGAACCCCGCGAAGACCTTGAACACCGCGTGCCCGGCCATGATGTTGCCGGCCAGTCGGATGGAGTGGCTCACCGGGCGCACGAAATAGGAGATCAGCTCGATGATCGCCAGGATCGGACGCAGCGCCAGCGGCGCGGACGACACCCAGAAGAGGCCCAGAAACCCCGCCCCGTGCTTCACGAACCCCAGGATCGTGACCCCGAAGAACACGAAGGCCGCCAGCAGCGCCGTGACCGCGATATGGCTGGTGGTCGCAAAGGACATGGGCAGCAGCGCCAGGCTGTTGGCCATCAGGATGAACATGAACAGCGTCATGATATAGGGAAAGTATTTCAGCCCCTCGCGGCCCGACACGTCCTCGACCATCTTGTAGACGAAACCGTAGGCCAGCTCGGCCACCGACTGGGCGCGGGACGGGACGACCGCGCGGCCCCGGGTGCCCATGACCAGCAGCAAGGCGGTGCAGGCCACGGCAAGTGCCATCCACAGGGTCGCATTGGTCACGGTGAACATGCCGACAGGCCCGTCCGAAAACAGCGGCTGGACCACGAACTGGTCCATCGGCTTGATTTCCAGCCCGCCGCCCCCTGCGCCAGCTTCCGCTCCGGTCTCAGCCATGTCCGTCCCTCTTCCCGTCACCGGCGCTGGTGCCGCCGGACTTCCCGTCGGGCGTCTCGTCGCCCGGATACACGCTTTTTGCGGTGTTCATCATCACCTTGATGCCCGCGGCGAACCCCAGGAACACGAACAGCACCAGAAAGATCGGCATCGTGCCCATGAGGCTGTCGATGCCGTATCCGATGCCGAACCCGATCCCCAGGCCCGAAACAAGTTCGATCACCATCCGCCAGGCGAGTTCCGCCCCCGAATAGCCCTGCCCCGTCTTCGGCGTCGGCGCGTCGGCGCGCTTTCGCCTGGCGAGCTTCTCCTCGAGCGCCCGCATCCGGGCGCGCGTGTCCTCGTCCACCATGGGATTGACCCTTCGACGGCTGCGCGGACCCTAGGCGCGGGGCGAAACCGGGTCAAGGCGACAAAACTCGTTGTCGATCAATGCCTTACCGGATCGCGCGGTGGGGGCCCGCGCGCCGGCCACATTCAACGGAACGGTTGAACGACTTGACCGGGGCGGGATTTCGGCGCACCCCGCGGCCATGACGCCGCGCCCCCCGCCCGATCCGCTCGACACCGTGTTCCAGGCGCTGGCCGACCCGACGCGCCGCGCGATCCTGCGCCTGCTGCTAGAGGACGACATGGCCGTGACCGACGTGGCCCAGCCTTTCGACATCTCTCTGGCGGCGATCTCGAAGCATCTGGGCGTGCTGACCCGGGCCGGGCTGATCCAGCAGGAGCGGCGCGGACGGGTGGTCTGGTGCAAGCTGCAGCCCGACGCCCTGCGCGGCGCGTCGGTCTGGATGCAGGGCTTCGGCCAGTTCGACCCCGTGGAGCTGGATGCCTATGAGAGGTTCCTGGTGGCCCAGCGACTCCTGCCCGGGGCCGACTGACGGCCCCTGCCGGCCGGGCCGGGGGCGGAACGGCAAAAGGGCCCCCGAAGAGGCCCGTGCCGGTCCCGCGGGACCTATCGCGTCCGGGACCGGGCGAGCCGCCTGATCCCGGTGCGATGCGTTACTCGGTGGTCGTGGTAGAGGACGAGTCGTCGTCGTCATCGTCCAGGGCGGCGGCCAGCAGCGCCAGGGCGGCGACGCCACCGACGACGGCAGCGGCAGTGCCCGCGGTGCCCAGACCGGACAGACCGGAACCGCCCGCGGCTTCGGGGGCGAACACGACCGTCGCGCACTGCGGCGCGTCGGGGGTCACGTCGCAATCCACGGCCGGCGCGATGCCGCCGGCAGAGGCGACCTGGGCGGACAGGATGGCGGCCGAAGAGGCAGCGGCAAGGACAGCACGGTAGGACATGGGACTTCTCCAATCAGGTTAGCGGCTTTAATTCCGTCTACGGGCAGCGCGGTCCAAGCGCAATCCCGCAGTGACGCAAAGCTGCGGAAATCCGCCGTCACGTCAAGGATGTTGTGATTTTGCATCAACGGGACGAAACCGTGGAATAACAGCCCATTCGCCGGGCGTCAGGGCCAGGATTTCGCCTCTTCCTTGAGGAACCCCAACAGCGCCTGCACCTTCGCGCTGCGGTGCAGATCGACATGGGTGACCAGCCACAGGCGCGGCGCCCAGGCCTCTCGCGGGGGCATCACCGCCTCGACCCCGTCCATCTGCGCGGCGCTGGCCAGCGAGACGAATCCCAGCCCGGCGCCGGCGCGGACCGCATCCGCCAGGACGCGGCTTTCCCGCGCGCGGAAACAGACCCGTTCGGGCGGGATCGACCGGGCCAGCCACTGGTAGAACGGTGCGCGGTTCTCCGGCGTTTCGGGGCCGATGAAGTCATGGGCGGCCAGATCGGCATCCGTCCGGGGCCGTCCGCGCCGGTCCAGATACGCCGTGGCGGCAAACAGCCCGACCTGCAGCGCGCCGAGCGGCTGGACGACGTTGTCGGGCTCCTGCGGCGCGGCGCCGGCGCGGACCGCCAGATGCGCCTCACCGTATTCCAGGCGGAACACCCGTGCCCCGGTGATCGCGCGCACCAGAAGGTCCGGGTGGCGGGCGCGGAACCGCACCAGCGCCGGGGTCATCATCGGCGAAAGCTCGTCCAGGTAGGTGACGACCAGCGGCCCCGACATGCCCTCGCCCTGGCCCCTGAGCCGCCCGGCCAATTGCGCGAACTGGTCGTCGGTGGCCCGGGCGACCTGCAGCAGGTCCTGGCCCGCCTCCGTCGCCGTGTAGCCGCGCGCGTGGCGCTGGAAGAGCTTCACGCCCAGCTGCGTCTCCAGCGCGTCGATATGGCGGATCACCGTGGCGTGATGGACGCCCAGCACCTCGGCCGCGCCGCTCACCGTGCCCACCCGCGCCACCTGATAGGCGGTGCGCACCTCGTCCCATGTCTCGATGCTCATGACTGTGCACCTCCGAACAATCTTCCCGCTTCTACGCGTGCCGTGTTCACACTTCCAGCCTCAAGGCCACGGACCGCGATGGAAAGGGCCCCGGGCCCCGGGCGCCGGGCAATCGCGCCCCGGCATACCCCCCCGCGCCGATCCGGCCGGCGGCCGGTCCGGAACCTCTGCGCCCCGTGGCGCATTGCCCCGGCAAATGACATGGAGAGTCCGATGACCCCCACCGCGCGCAACGCTGCCATCGCCGCCGCCGCCACGCTCATCCCGGCGGCCATCGCCGCCGCCATCTATCCCGACCGCGCGCGCGCCCTGCCCGGACGCATCGCCGACACCGCCAGGGACGTGCTGGACGGCGACGATACCGACACGCAGATCCGCCGCACCCTTGCCCGGCTCCAGGCCCTGACCGACAATCTGGATCTGCACACCCGGCAGAGCACGCCGGGGATCTCTCCCGGCGCGCTGATCGCCGCCGGTGTCGCCGCCGCCCTGGTCATCCCCGCCGCCCTGACGGCGATCTTCGCCCCCGGCCGGATCCGCGCCGCCCGCGACCGCGCGGCGGGCACGTTCCGCGACGATGCGGATCCCGATCTGGACGACGAGGTGGACGAGGAACTCTCCCGCGTCTCGGAGCGGCTGGAGACCCTCACCGCCGATCTCGACCGCCAGCGCGACGACGCCTTCGACAGCGTGACCGCCGCCGCGCAGACGGATGACTAACGTTCTCCGCCTCGGCCTGCGCACGGTCCTCAGCCTGGCCTTCGTGTGGTTCGGGCTGGAGAAACTGCTGGGCCTGCCCGGCGCCGTTGCCCTTTACGACGCGCTCGGCTTCGGGCAGTGGCCGCGCTACGTCACCGGCACGGTCGAGACGCTGGCCGCGGTCCTTCTGTGGACCGCCGCCGCGCCGCTGGCCGCGCTGGCGCTCATCGCCACCATGGCCGTGGGCTTCACCGCCAAGGCGGTGCTGGTCGGCCCGCCCGTGATCCATATCGCGGCACTCGGACTGGGCGCGCTGGTCCTGCTGATCCTGGACCGCCGCGTGGCTTGACAGCGCCGCCCCGGCCGCCTAGCTAACCGCGCAATTCCGGGAGTCCCAGGCTTCCGGTCCCGGATCGTCCGGGATCGCCCCCCGTCAGCGAGCGTTCGCCCACGGGGGCGTTCGTTCTGTGCCGCCCACCCTGCGGGGTGCCACCAGTCGCGGGGGTCCGCCCATGTTCGAGAATCTGTCAGAACGCCTGTCCGGCGTCTTCGACCGCCTCACCAAGCAGGGCGCGCTGTCGGACGAGGACGTGAAGACCGCGCTGCGCGAGGTCCGCGTGGCGCTGCTGGAGGCGGACGTTTCCCTTACCGTGGCGCGCGATTTCGTCAAGGCGGTGCAGGAAAAGGCCACCGGACAGGCCGTCACCCGGTCCGTCACCCCCGGCCAGCAGGTCGTCAAGATCGTCCATGACGAGCTTGTCCATGTCCTTTCCGGCGATGCCGAGGACGGCGCCGCGCTGCGCGTCGACAGCCCGCCGGCGCCGATCCTGATGGTCGGCCTGCAAGGCTCGGGCAAGACCACGACCACCGCCAAGCTGGCGAAACGGCTCAAGGACCGCGACGGCAAGCGCGTGCTGATGGCGTCGCTCGACACCAGCCGCCCTGCCGCCATGGAGCAGCTGCAGATCCTGGGCACCCAGATCGGCGTCGACACCCTGCCCATCTTCAAGGGCGAAACCCCGGTCCAGATCGCCAGGCGCGCGCGCACCCAGGCGTCCATGGGCGGCTATGACGTCTATCTGCTCGACACCGCCGGGCGGCTGCACATCGACGCGGACCTCATCGCCCAGGCGGCCGAGGTGCGCGACGTGGCCAACCCGCGTGAGACGCTGCTGGTGGTGGACGGGCTGACCGGACAGGACGCGGTGAACGTCGCCACCGAATTCGACGACAAGATCGGCGTGACCGGCGTGGTGCTGACCCGGATGGACGGCGACGGGCGCGGCGGCGCGGCGCTGTCCATGCGCGCCGTCACCGGCAAGCCGATCAAGTTCGTCGGCCTGGGCGAGAAGATGGACGCGCTCGAAACCTTCGAGGCCAGCCGCATCGCCGGCCGGATCCTCGGGATGGGCGATATCGTGGCGCTGGTCGAGAAGGCGCAAGCCACCATCGAGGCCGAGCAGGCCGAGCGCATGATGAAGCGCTTCCAGAAGGGCCAGTTCAACATGAACGACCTTCGGATGCAGCTTGAGCAGATGCTCAAGATGGGCGGCATGGAGGGCGTGATGGGGATGATGCCCGGCATGGGCAAGATGGCCAAGCAGGTCTCGGACGCAGGCTTCGACGACCGCATCCTCAAGCGGCAGATCGCGCTGATCCAGTCGATGACCAAGAAGGAGCGCGCCAACCCGCAACTGCTGCAGGCCAGCCGCAAGAAACGCATCGCCAAAGGGTCCGGCCTGGAAGTGTCCGAGCTCAACAAGCTTCTCAAGATGCACCGCCAAATGTCCGACATGATGAAGAAAATGGGCAAGGGCGGGATGCTCAAGAAGGCCATGGGCGCGATGTTCGGCAAAGGCGGCCCGTCAGAAGCGGACATGGCCGCGGCACAGGCCCAGATGGGCAAGATGGGCGGCGGCATGGGCGGGATGCCCGGCCTGGGCGGGCAGAACCCGTTCGGCGGCGGCGCGTCCCTGCCGCCGGGCCTGTCGGGTTTCGGCAAGAAGAAATGACCCGCCGCCGCACCCATTGCCGTCGCGGCGCCGTCCGCGTTGCGCGGCCGCCTCTCGCCACCCCGCCGGGCGACCGGCGCGGCCCGGCGGCGGCGGCGGCCGCGCGGACGGCCGCGCCTTGTCCCGCGCTCCCCGGGAGGGCCGCATGACCGGATTTCCCCGCATCGCCCGCCCCGCTCCCGCCCCCACGATCGAGACGGACCGCCTGCGCCTCAGGCCCATGCGGCTGGCCGACTGGCCGCCCTACCGCGACGCCATGACCGGGCCCCACGCGCGCCACATGGGCGGGCCCTACCCGCTGGCCATCGCCTGGGGCTTCTTCTGCTCCGACGTCTGCGGCTGGGATCTGACCGGCGCCGGTGCCCTGACGGTCGAGACCCGCGCCGGCGGGATCGTCGGGCAGGTCGGCCTCAACGACCTGCCGTCCTTTCCGGAGCTGGAGCTCGGCTGGATGACCTATCCCGGCCATGAGGGCCGCCGCTACGCCGCAGAGGCGGCCGCCGCCCTGCTCGACTGGACCCTGGACACGGTGCGGCCCGAAACGCTGGTCAGCTACGTCGGCGCCGACAATCCGGCCTCTGCCGCGGTGGCCCGCCGGCTGGGCGGGCAACCGGACCCGGAGGCGCCGCGCCCCGAGGCGGCGGACCTCGTGTTCCGTCACCGGGGCGCGGAGACCTCTTACGGAACTCTTACGGAACTCCGACGGAACGCTCATCCCGGAAACCCGCCCCGATGAGCGATCTGTCCGCCCTGCGCGACCGCATCGACCAGCTCGACGCGATCCTCGTCCACACCCTGGCCGAACGGTTCCGCCAGACGGCCCGGGTCGGCGCGCTCAAGGCCGCCGAAGGTCTGCCCCCGCGCGACGCCGACCGCGAAAGCGCCCAGCGCGCCCGCATCGACTCCCTGGCAAAGGACGCGGGTCTCGACCCCGAATTCGCCCGGAAGATCCACGGCCTGATCGTCGATCAGGTCAAAGAAAACCATCGTAAAATCTCAGGAGATCAATAACATGGCCATGAAAATCCGTCTGTCCCGCGGCGGCTCCAAGAAGCGTCCGCACTATTCCATCGTCGCCGCCGACAGCCGCTACGCCCGCGACGGCCGCTTTGCCGAGAAGCTCGGCACCTACAATCCGCTTCTGCCCAAGGACAGCGAGGACCGGGTGAAGATGGACGTGGAGCGCGTGCAGTACTGGCTGGGCCACGGCGCCCAGCCCACCGACCGGGTGTCCCGCTTCCTCGAAGCCGCCGGGGTCATCGAGAAAAAGGAGCGCGCCAACATGCAAAAGGCCAAGCCCGGCAAGAAGGCCGAAGAGCGCGCGAAGGAACGCGCCGACAAGGCCGCCGCCGCGTCCGCAGCCGCCAATGCGCCGGCCGCCGAGACTCCGGCGGAAGAAACCGCGGAATAACAGTGACCTGCGGGGTGCGGACCTTTTCCGACGCCTTCCGGTCCGACTTCGCGGCGCTGCTGCACTGGCGCCGCGACGTCCGCGCCTTTCGCACCGATCCGGTGGACGAGGCACTCCTGTCGGAGTGCCTCGACGCCTTTCTGACGGCCCCCTCCGTGGGCCTTTCCGAGCCCTGGCGCGTGGTTCGCGTGACCTCCGGATCCGCCCGCGCGGCGGCCCTGGCGAACTTCCGCGCCGCCAATGCCGAGGCTCTGGAAAGCTATGAGGAAGAGCGCGCAACCGCCTACGCCCGCTTGAAATTATCTGGAATGGAGCGGGCGCCCGTGCACCTCGTCGTCTGCTGCGACGACAGCACCGCGAAGGGCAGCGGGCTCGGCGCGCGCACCATGCCGGAGATGCGCCGCTACTCCGTTGTCGCGGCGATCACCCAGTTCTGGCTGGCGGCCCGGACGCATGGGCTGGGCGTCGGCTGGGTGTCGATCCTCGACCCCGAACGCCTGCTGCGCGACCTTGCCCTGCCCGATGCCTGGCGTCTTGTCGGCTATCTCTGCGTCGGCTGGCCAGAGGCGGAGGACGATACCCCCGAACTGGCCCGTGCCGGGTGGGATGCGCCCCGCGGCCATCTGCCCCTCTGGGAGCGGTAGCATGGCGTCCTTTCTCGCCGTGGCTCACCGAAAACAGGTGCTGGAGGCGCGGCACGCGGGTGCCGTCGCCTCTGGCCATGGCCGCGAGTCGGCGGTGCGCGTACCCGGGGACCGGGTAATCTACGACCCGTCGCGTTCGGAGATGGACGGAGGCCCCGTCCAGGCTTTCGCCGGACACGCCACCGTCACCGCCGCCGCGCCCTATCAGAAGGGCCGGCGCCCGGATTTCACCGCCTTGGTGCGCGGTGCTGCCTTCGACGCGGTGACCGAAACCCCGGTCCGCCCGTTCCAGGAGGCGCTGGACTTCGTGACCGACCCGGCGGACCGGGGCCGTCGGTTCCGGTCCGGAAAGTTCCCTATCGGCGCCGCGGACAACGGGCGCATCGCACGCGCGCTCCCGGGGGGCGCATGAGCCTCGCCCGCTATGCCCCACCCCGCGGATCGGGCGGGCACGGACTCCCCGTGCTGCGTGCCGTCACCCACCGAAGGGGCCGCCCATGACCGATCTCATCTGCATCGGCGCCGTCGCCGGCGCCTACGGGACCCGCGGAGAGGTGCGCCTCAAGAGCTTCTGCGCGGAGCCCTCCGACATCGCCGCATACGGCCCGCTCCTGACCGAGGACGGCGCCCGCAGCTTCGATCTTTCGCTTGGTGTGCAGGTCAAGAACGGCTTTGCGGCGCGGCTTTCGGGTATCCGCACCAGGGCGGAGGCCGAGGCGCTCAGGGGCCTGCGACTGCATGTGCCGCGGGACCGGCTGCCCGAGCCGGAGGAGGACGAGTTCTACCACGTGGACCTCATCGGTCTTACCGTCGTGGACACCGGTGGCAGCCCTATCGGCACCGTCAGTGCGGTGGTCGAGCAAGGCGGCGGCGAGCTGCTGGAGATCGCGCTGCCCGGCCGGGCAGAGGCAGCCCTCGTGCCGTTCACCCGCGCGATGGTGCCGACCGTGGACCTGGCGTCCGGCCGGATCGTCGCCGATCCGCCGGACGGTCTGCTGCCGGACACGGACGATGGCTGATCCGCCCGCCCGGTCCCACGGACGCCTGTCGATCGCCCCCTCCGCCCGCCCGCGCGACCTGCTGGAGGAGCGCCCCACCGTCGCCGGCGCATGGGAAGCCCGCGTCGTCACCCTGTTCCCGCAGGCCTTTCCCGGCACGCTCGGCCTCAGCCTGACCGGCAAGGCGCTGCAAGAGGGGCTCTGGCGCCTCACCCCCATCGACCTGCGCAGCTTCGGAGAGGGGCGCCACCGCACGGTGGACGACACCCCCGCGGGCGGCGGCGCCGGCATGGTTCTGCGTGCCGACGTCGTGGACCGCGCCCTTCGCCATGCTGCCCGCGCCACGCCGCAGGTCCGCGCCGACTGGCCGGTGATCTACCTCAGCCCGCGCGGGACGCCTTTCGACCAGGCGGCAGCGGAGCGGCTGTCGCGGGCGCGCGGCCTTACGTTGCTCTGCGGCCGGTTCGAGGGGGTGGACCAGCGCGTGCTCGACGCCCATGACGTCGAGGAGATCAGCCTGGGGGACTATGTTCTGACCGGCGGAGAGATCGCCGCGCAAGCCTTGATTGACGCGACCGTCCGACTTATACCGCGCGTGCTCGGGAATCAGGCCAGCACGCAGGAGGAGTCGTTCTCCGGACACCTGCTGGAGCATCCCCAGTACACGAAACCTGCCCGTTGGTCCGGCCGCGACATACCCGAGGTTCTTCTTTCGGGACATCACGGCAGGATAGAGGACTGGCGGCGGGACCGGGCCGAAAGGCTGACGAAAGAGCGGCGACCTGATCTCTGGCGGGCATATCGCGCATCGCGTGGCATGGACCCGGACGAAGACCGAGAGCTCTGAGGTTCCACGACATCTCTGCGGGAAAACCGCGGGCAGAACAGGAGTGACAGGCATGGACCTGATCGCACAGATCGAAGCCGAGCAGATCGAAGAGCTCAACCGGGACATCCCCGATTTCAGGGCGGGCGACACCATCCGCGTCGGCTACAAGGTGACAGAGGGCACCCGCACCCGCGTGCAGAACTACGAAGGCGTGTGCATCAGCCGCAAGAACGGCAAGGGCATCGCCGGATCGTTCACGGTGCGCAAGATCAGCTTCGGTGAGGGGGTCGAGCGGGTGTTCCCGCTGTTTTCGACCAATATCGATTCGATCACCGTCGTGCGCCGCGGCAAGGTCCGCCGCTCGAAGCTCTACTATCTTCGCGCCCGCCGCGGGAAATCCGCCCGCATCGCCGAAAAGACCAATTATCGCGCGCCTTCGGGCAGCGGCGCACAGGCCTGAGGAGAGAGCCGATGAAAAAGGACATTCATCCCGATTACCACGTTGTCGACGTCAAGCTGGTCAACGGCGATGTGGTGCAGATGCGCTCGACCTGGGGTAAGGACGGCGATCAGATGTCGCTCGACATCGATCCTTCGGTTCACCCCGCCTGGACGGGCGGCTCGACCCGCCTCATGGACACCGGCGGGCGCGTGTCGAAGTTCAAGAACAAGTACAAGGGCCTGGGGTTCTAGACCGCCGGACGGATTTCAGGACACGGGCGGCGGGACCTCTCGCCGCCCGGACTCTTTGCGCGGGCAGTCCGGCAGCGTTGAGGCGCGCATCGTTGCCAGCGTGAAACCCCGACCCGGCCGGGGATCACCCCGGCGCGCGTCACCGGGCACATCTGGGTGGTGACGGGGTTCGGGCGGCGATAGACGTTGTCGCCGGCACGCGACGTCGGACGGGCTATCGGCGCATCCACGCGGTGCGGGAACGGCGCATTCAAAGCACGTCAAACGGCACCGCGTAGTGGGGCAGCCGCGACTTGGCGGCAGGCAGGTCTCGGGGGTGCGGCTGGGGCATGTCGCACCAAGCGGGTTCCGCACACCGGCGGTAGTCGGAATAATCCACGCCCCCGGCGGTCTCGGGGGCGTGGATATACATCTGAAGCTTCCGGAACTTGAACATCTGTCCTCCGGATGCACCAACCGCCCGGACCGGCCGACCGCAGGTCCCCGGACCCCGGGCGGGCAAGCGATCCTAGCCGCCCGCGGCCGCCTTGGCGAAGGTCTCCAACGCGCTTTCCATCTTGTCCAGCACCTCCAGGTCGTCATCCACGTCGAGATCGTCGATCGTCTCTTCGACCTCTTCATAGGCGACCCAGGTCTGTTCGCCATCGCTATAGACCAGCATCTTCAGCGGCAGGACCAGACCGGCAAGCATGTCCTCCTGCATCACCGGCGTGCCGAGGTCCGGGTTGCCGAAGATCAGAAGCCGGGAGGCTCCAAGCTCCATCCCGGCATCGACCGCGCCCTGACCGTGGTCGATGGTGGCGAAGATGGTCGCCCCGGTGCCCTCGACGGCGGTTTCGAGACGGGCGAAGGCGTCGTCCACCGAACCCTCGGCCTCCATCCTCTCGAAATCGGCGAGCGCGGGCGTGGCGACGAGACAGGCGGCGAGTGCGACGTATTTCATGAGCGGTCCTCCCTTTCCCTACCCAAGCGCCAGAGCCCGGCGGCGGTTCCCCTTCCCCTTGCGCATGGCGCGCGATAGAGCGGGGCCATGCTGAAGACCCGCATCATCCCCTGCCTCGACGTGGCCGACGGGCGCGTGGTCAAGGGCGTGAACTTCGTGGACCTGCGCGACGCGGGCGATCCGGTGGAGGCCGCGCGCGCCTATGACGCGGCCGGCGCGGATGAGCTGTGCTTTCTGGACATCCACGCGACCCATGAGAACCGCGGCACCATGTTCGATCTGGCCACCCGCACGGCCGAGCAGTGTTTCATGCCGCTGACCATCGGCGGCGGGGTGCGCAGCGCCGACGACGTGCGCGCGCTGCTTCTGGCGGGCGCCGACAAGGTGTCGTTCAATTCCGCCGCCGTGGCCGACCCGGATGTGGTGGCGCGCGCCGCCGACCGGTTCGGGTCGCAATGCATCGTGGTCGCCATCGACGCCAAGACCGTCGCCCCCGGCCGGTGGGAGGTCTTCACCCATGGCGGCCGCAAGCCCACCGGCATCGACGCGGTCGCCTTCGCCCGGACCGTGGTGGCCAAGGGCGCGGGGGAAATCCTGCTGACATCCATGGACCGCGACGGGACGCGGGCGGGGTTCAACCTGCCGCTGACCCGCGCCATCTCGGACGCGGTACCGGTGCCGGTGATCGCGTCCGGCGGGGTCGGCACGCTCGACCATCTGGTCGAGGGCGTGACCAAGGGCGGCGCAAGTGCGGTCCTGGCCGCGTCGATCTTCCACTTCGGCGACTTCACGATCCAGGAGGCCAAGGCCCACATGGCCGCGGCCGGCATCCCGGTGAGACCCGCATGAACGACACGCTGACCCGCCTTGCCGCCACCATAGACGCCCGCAGAAACGCCTCTCCGGACGATAGCTGGACCGCGAAGCTGCTGGCGAAAGGCCCGGAGAAAGCCGCCGAGAAATTCGGCGAAGAGGCCGTCGAGGCGGTGATAGAGGCCGTGCGGGGCGACCGTGCGCGCCTGACCGCCGAGGCGGCCGATGTGCTCTATCATCTGCTGGTGATGTGCGCCGCACGCGACGTGACCCTGGCCGACATCTGCACAGAGCTGGACCGCCGCGCGCGTGAATCGGGCCTGGAGGAAAAGGCCCGTCGCTAGGGTGACGCAGTCCGCGTTGTGGGACCTGCATGAACAAGGGGCCGCGCAACCGGGCGGCGCGATCCCGATATCAGAGCGGTCCAGGACAGACCCGGACCGACGCGAACCGGATCTGCCGACGGAACCGGACCGGCGGCGACCGGCCGCGCCCCGGCGGGAGCGGGCGCAACCCATAGCCATGTCCGCGCCGGAAAAGGCGGGCCCCGACGCACGGGACGCTCAGCCGAAATTCGCTGTCCGCGCCCCCTTTTCCCCGGGCGAGCGGCTGCTATAAGGCGCGGACCCGCGGCACGGGGTGTCGCGCGAACAGATTCTCGGGGATCCCTTACATGAGCAGCTTCACCGGCATCTTTTCGTCGGATATGGCCATCGACCTCGGCACGGCCAACACGCTCGTCTACATCAAGGGCCGCGGCATCGTGCTGAATGAGCCCTCCGTCGTCGCCTATCACATCAAGGACGGGCGCAAGCAGGTGCTGGCCGTGGGCGAGGACGCCAAGCTGATGCTGGGCCGCACGCCCGGCTCGATCCAGGCGATCCGGCCCATGCGGGAGGGGGTGATCGCCGATTTCGACGTGGCCGAAGAGATGATCAAGCACTTCATCCGCAAGGTGCACAGGCGCACGACCTTCTCCAAGCCCAAGATCATCGTCTGTGTCCCGCACGGCGCCACCCCGGTGGAAAAGCGCGCGATCCGCCAGTCTGTGATCAGCGCCGGGGCACGCAGGGCGGGGCTGATCGCGGAACCCATCGCGGCGGCCATCGGGGCGGGAATGCCGATCACCGATCCGACCGGCTCGATGGTGGTGGATATCGGCGGCGGCACGACGGAGGTCGCCGTGCTGTCCCTGGGCGACATCGTCTATGCGCGCTCCGTGCGGGTCGGCGGCGACAGGATGGACGAAGCCATCATCTCCTATCTGCGCCGCCAGCAGAACCTGCTGATCGGCGAGGCGACCGCCGAGCGGATCAAGACCACCATCGGTACCGCGCGGATGCCGGACGACGGACGCGGCGCGGCCATGTCGATCCGCGGCCGCGACCTGGTCAATGGCGTCCCGAAGGAGATCGAGATCAACCAGGCCCAGATCGCCGAGGCCCTGTCCGAGCCGGTGCAGGCAATCTGCGAGGCGGTGATGACCGCGCTGGAAACCACGCCCCCCGACCTGGCCGCCGACATTGTCGACCGCGGTGTGATGCTGACGGGCGGCGGCGCGTTGCTCGGAGAACTCGATCTTGCCCTTCGTGAGCAGACGGGGCTTGCGGTCTCTATCGCCGACGAGTCACTGAATTGTGTGGCGCTGGGAACGGGCAAGGCGCTGGAATACGAAAAACAGCTTCGGCATGTGATAGATTACGACAGCTGACCCCTCCCGGCCTCCGGGGATGTCCATGGCGCGAAACAGACAGACGAGCGAGGAATACACCCGGCCCGCCAGGCGGATCGTGGTGGGCTGCATCCTGGTCGGGCTGGTCGCGATCCTGCTGTTCTGGCGGATCGACAGCCCCCGGGCAGAGCGGTTCCGCGCCCAGATCGTCGACCGGGTGGTGCCCCCCATGGACTGGGCGCTGCTGCCGGTGACCAAGGTCGTCGGCATGGTCGAGGACTTCCAGAGCTACAGCCGCATCTACGAGCAGAACCAGGAGCTGCGCCGTGAGCTTCAGCAAATGAAGGCCTGGAAAGAGGCGGCCCTGCAACTGGAACAGGAAAACGCCAAGCTGCTGGACCTGAACAAGGTCCGGCTGGATCCCAAGCTGACCTTCATCACCGGGGTGGTGCTTGCCGACGCGGGCGGCCCGTTCCGCAAATCGGTGCTTCTCAACATCGGTGGGCGCGACGGCATCCGCGACGGCTGGGCGACAACGGACGGGCTGGGCCTTGTCGGACGGATTTCCGGCGTCGGCGACACGTCGAGCCGGGTGATCCTGCTGACCGACAGCAACAGTCGTGTCCCCGTCACCATCCAGCCCTCAGGCCAGCGCGCGATCCTGGCCGGCGACAACGCCAAGCTGCCCCCCCTGGACTTCCTGGAAACGCGCGAGCAGGTGCGCCCCGGCGATCGGGTGGTCAGTTCCGGCGATGGCGGCATGTTGCCCGCGGGCCTTCTGGTCGGCCAGGTGGTGCTGGGCGCGGACCGGCGGATGCGGGTCCGTCTGGCCGCGGATTACGAACGGCTGGAATTTCTCCGGGTGCTGCGCTCTGCCCCGCAGGCCGCGATCGACGATCCCGGCGGGCTGGTCCCACCGATGCGGGAGCCGCAGACCGTCGCCCTTCCGGAGACGCCCGCCGATGGTTGATCCGCTGACCCTGCGCCGCTGGAGCTTTCGCGCGCTCTTCGCGGCCCTCGCGCTCCTGGTGATCTTCGTGCGGATCCTGCCCTATCACGTGGGCGAGGATAACTGGCCCGCCCCGGATCTTCTGGTGCTGCTGACCTTCGCCTGGGTGCTCCGCCGCCCCGATTACGCGCCGGTCTGGCTGATCGCGCTGACAGGTCTCTTCGCGGATGTGGTGTTCGTCCAGCCGCTGGGGCTCTGGACCCTGCTGACGGTGCTTGGCGCGGACTTCTTGCGGCGCCGCCATCACGCCACGGCCGGGCAGCCCTTTCCGATCGAATGGCTGACGGTGTCCCTTGTTCTTCTGGCCATGCACCTGGGCCAGACGTTGATCCTGGGGATCTTGCTGGTACCGCAACCGCCCGTGGGGGCGACCGGGTTGCGGCTGCTCATCAGTGTTCTGGCCTATCCGCTGGTCGTGGCCGCCACCGCCTTCGGCCTGGGTATCCGACCGGCCAGCCCGGCAGAACGCGACGGGGAGATGCGCGCATGAAGCGTGACCAGAAGGATACCGAGGCATCGCTGGCCCTGATCGGCCGCCGCTCACTGGTGCTGGGCGGCGCGCAGCTGGGGGTTGCCGGCCTGCTCGGCTGGCGGATGCGCCAGATGCAGGTCGAGCAGGCCGAGGAGTTCCGCTTTCTGGCCGAGGAAAACCGCATCAACATGCGCCTCATCGCCCCGGCGCGGGGCCTTGTCTTCGACCGCAACGGCGTGCCTCTGGCCGAGAACGCGCAGAACTACCGCATCGTCATCGTGCGCGAGGACGCGGGCGATGTTGAGGACGCGCTCGACCGGCTCCGCCGGATCATCTTCATCGACGACACGGAGCTGGAGCGTGCGCTGAAAGAGATCGGCCGCCGCTCTCCCTTCGTTCCCGTCACCGTCACCGAAAACCGCAGCTGGGAGGACATCGCCGCCGTGTCGGTGAATGCGCCCGCCCTGCCCGGCATCACGCCGGATGTGGGCCTGACCCGTAACTATCCTCTGGACCAGGATTTCGCCCATGTGATCGGCTATGTCGGACCGGTCTCCGACTACGACCTGTCCCGGCTCGACGACGACGATCCGCTGCTGCAGATCCCGAAGTTCCAGATCGGCAAGACCGGGGTCGAGCAGAAATACGAACGCGACCTGCGCGGCAAGGCGGGGGCCCGCCGGATCGAAGTCAACGCCGCCGGTCGGGTCATGCGCGAGCTGGGCCGCGACGACGGCATTCCCGGCGCGGATCTGCAGCTGACCGTGGAAAGCCGCCTGCAGAACTTCACCGAGGCGCGGCTGGCGCTGGGGCTGTCTGCCGCCGCAGTGGTCATGGACGTGCGCAACGGGGACCTTCTGGCCGTGGGCAACGCACCGTCCTTCGATCCCAACAAATTCGTGCGCGGGATTTCCGTCTCCGATTACGGTGAGCTGACCAACAACATCTACCGGCCCCTGGCCAACAAGGCCGTGCAGGGCGCGTATCCGCCGGGCTCCACCTTCAAGATGCTGGTGGCCCTGGCGGCACTCGACGCGGGGCTGCTGTCGTCGGCCGAAACCGTCTACTGCCGCGGATATGTGACGCTGGGCAACCGCCGGTTCCGCTGCTGGAAACGCGGCGGCCACGGCAACGTGAATCTGGAAAAAAGCCTCCAGCAAAGCTGCGACGTGTACTACTATGAGCTGGCGCAGCGCGTCGGCATCGACCGGATCGCCGCGATGGCCCGCAAGTTCGGCATCGGGCAACAGTTCGACCTGCCGATGTCCGCGGTCACCGCCGGTGTCATGCCGGACAAGGGCTGGATCGCCGAAAGATACGGCAAGGAATGGCGCGTGGGCGACAGCCTGAACGCGGCGATCGGCCAGGGCTATGTGCTGGCGTCGCCGTTGCAGTTGGCGGTGATGGCCGCGCGGCTGGCGAGCGGCACGTCGATCCAGCCGCGCCTGGTCCGCTCCGTGGACGGGGTGGAGACGCCGGTCGTCGGCGCGGAGCCCCTGGACCTGAACGAGAACCACCTGCGGCTGGTCCGCAACGGCATGGATGCCGTCGTCAACTCCAATCGGGGCACGGCCTACAGATCGCGCGTCGATCTGGACGGTCGGACCATGGCGGGCAAGACCGGCACAAGCCAGGTCCGCTCGGTCGTGGTGTCGAACCAGGACGTACCATGGGAAGAGCGCGACCATGCGCTTTTCGTGGCCTTCGCGCCCTACGCGGCCCCGCGCTACGCGGTCAGCGTGATCGTCGAGCACGGCGGCGGTGGATCGACCGCCGCGGCCCCGGTGGCGCGCGACATCCTGCTTTTCGCGCTCAATGGATCGCTGCCGCCGCTGGACAGCTATCCGTCCGACCAGCGCGGCGAGATCGAGGACCTCTTCGCGTCTCTTGACCTGCGCCGGGATTTCCGCCCCTCGCGTTCGGGACGGAGCCGCGCATGAGCTATCTCGAACACAACGTCAAGCGGGTGCCGACGGGTCTGGTCAAGATCCTCTATCTCAACTGGCCGCTGTTTCTGCTGATCTGCGCCGTGGCCGCGGTGGGCTTCGGGATGCTGTTTTCCGTCGCCGGCGGCTCCCTGCAACCCTGGGCAGAGCCGCAGATGAAGCGCTTCGCGCTCGGTGCGGTGCTGATGTTCGCCACCGCCATGGTCCCGATCTGGTTCTGGCGCAACATGGCGGGCGTCATCTACGGCATCGCCCTGGCCCTCCTGGTCGCGGTAGAGGTCGCAGGCTCCATGGGGATGGGGGCCCAGCGATGGATCGACCTGGGGTTCATCCGCCTCCAGCCGTCGGAACTGATGAAGATCGCGCTGGTGATGATGCTTGCGGCCTATTACGACTGGCTCGACATCGGCAAGGTCTCCCGCCCCTTCTGGGTGCTGCTGCCGCTGATCCTGATCGCGGTGCCGACCTTTCTGGTCCTCAAGCAGCCCGACCTTGGAACCGCGATCCTGCTGATCGCCGGGGGCGGCATCGTGATGTTTCTGGCCGGCGTCTCCTGGTGGTACTTCATCGTCGTCCTGGGCGCGGGTGTCGGCGCGGTGTCGGCGGTGCTGTCGTCCCGCGGGACGGATTGGCAGCTTCTCAAGGACTACCAGTACCGGCGGATCGACACCTTCCTGGACCCCGCCAGCGATCCGCTGGGTGCGGGTTACCACATCACCCAGTCCAAGATCGCCCTGGGATCGGGCGGCTGGACGGGGCGCGGGTTCATGCAAGGCACCCAGTCGCGGCTGAACTTCCTGCCCGAAAAGCAGACCGACTTCATCTTCACAACCCTGGCAGAGGAATTCGGCTTCGTCGGGGGGGTGTCGCTTCTGGCGCTTTACGTTGGCATCGTGGCGTTCTGCGTGTTTTCGGCGATCACCAACCGGGACCGGTTCGGATCGCTGCTGACGCTGGGCGTCGGGGCCACGTTCTTTCTGTTCTTCTCCGTGAACATGGCGATGGTCATGGGCCTTGCCCCGGTCGTCGGCGTGCCCCTGCCGCTGGTCAGCTACGGCGGATCGGCCATGCTGGTGCTGATGATCGCCTTCGGCCTTGCGCAATCGGCCCATGTCCACAGGCCGCGCGGTCGATGACGAAAGTCCTGTTCGCCGCGGGCGACGCGCGCTGGGAGGATTGGCAGGCCCCTCTGGAGGCTGCCTTCCGCGACGCCGGGATCGATGCGGATCTGGCCCAGTGGCATCCACCCGCAGAGGTCGATTTCGTCATCTGCGCCCCGGCGGGGCCACACCAGGATTTCTCGCCCTACACCGGCGCCCGCGCGGTGCTGAGCATCTGGGCGGGGGTCGAGGGGATCGTGGACAACGACACCCTGACCCAGCCGCTGACGCGGATGGTAGACCCCGGACTGACGGCGGGCATGATCGAATACGTCACGGGACACGTTCTGCGCCATCATCTGGGGATCGACCGGACCCTGCGCGCCTCCCGCGACGGCGCGTGGCGGCCGGAGGTGCCGCCGCTCGCCTCCGACCGCGGGGTGACGGTTCTGGGACTGGGCGCGCTGGGACTGGCGGTGGCGCAGGCGCTCGCCGGCCTGGGGTTCCGCGTCACCGGCTGGTCGCGGAGCGCCAGGGACGCGCCCGCGATCCGCTGCCTGTCCGGCGCCGAGGGCCTGCGCGACGCCCTGCGCGCGGCTGAGATCCTGGTCCTGCTCCTGCCGTTGACCGACGCGACCGAAGGGCTGATCGACAGCGCGGCCCTGGGCCATCTGCCGGCCGGCGCCTTCATCGTGAACCCCGGCCGCGGCGCGCTGATCGAGGATCGCGACCTTCTGGCCGCGCTCGAAACCGGTCATGTCGCCCACGCCACGCTCGACACCTTCCGCCAGGAGCCGCTGCCGCCCGAGCATCCGTTCTGGGCCCATCCCGGGGTTACGGTGACCCCACACGTCGCCTCCGCGACGCGGCCCGCCTCCGCCGCGCGGGTGATCGCGGAGAACGTCCGCCGGGGTCTGGCGGGCGAGCCGCTCTTGCACCTGGTGGACCGCGAACGGGGCTATTGAGCGTCCGTCCGGCCTGCGCCGCGACGGGCCCGCGACGGCCGCGCCAGGATCGCCGCGTGCCGGCGTGTCAGGGCCGCTCAGGCCGCGTCGTGATGGGCCTTGCTGTCCTCGGGCGCCTCGTCCCGCTCGAACATGCCGTAGTCGCGGATGACGCTGGCCACCCGCAGGCGGTAGCCGGCGAACACCCCGCCGCGCCCCTTGGCCTGCATCAGCCGGTGCTTGGCCAGCTTGCGCCACGCCTCCAGCGCGGCCTCGTCGCGGAACACCGACAGGGACAGCAGCTTGCCGGGGGTGGTCAGACTCTCGAACCGCTCGACGGAAACGAATCCGTCCATGCTCTCGACCAGGGGCCGCATCTCCGCCGCCAGATCGAGATACGCACCGCGCTGCCCTTCGGCAGGCTCGACTTCGAAGATGACGGCGATCATTGGCGCTCCTCCCTTGTCCGACACCGCCATAGGGCGCGGCGGGGGCTCAGCGCAAGCGCGGCGGCTTGTCGGGATCCATGCCGGGCGCCGCGGGCTGGGACGCAGGGGCGAATGCCGGCAGGTCGAACCGCAACCCCGCCTTTGCCAGACGGGCCGACACCGGGTCCGCCGCGCGGAAGAACGCGACGTCCAGGGCCCCGGCCTCCAGCCCCGAGAAGACAAGCGCCTCACGCACCGCGCGGGCCAGCGCCCCCTCTGCCCCCGGCGCGGCATCCACGAACGCCAGAAGATGCCCCCGGGCGCCCGTGTCCCAGGTGACGCCGGACAGATACGCCATCCGCGCCAGACCACGGGCCGAGGCAAGCTTGGCGTCCAGCGCGGTCAGCAGGGCGTCCGGCAGCGCGCCGGGCGCGCGGAGTTCGGCCGGACGGGCTTCCAGCTCGTCCGGGGCACCGGAAAGCGCGTCGGCCAGCCATGACACGGCATCGGGCGGCATCAGGTGGCTCGACGGGGCCACGCCGGGGTTCAGCGCCAGCCCAATCCCCCGCCCGGCCAGCATGGCCGCCAGCACCCGGCCCGACAGCGCGGCATAGGGTGCCTCTCCCTCCGCGAACCGGGCCAGCCGTTCGGGGTCGTCGAACGCCAGCACGAAGCTTCCCTGGGAGGTCTCGAAGAGCCGCGGATCCAGCCGGTCGCCCCCTTCCGGCTCGGCGTTGAGCAGCAGGAACAACTCTGCCGAGGCGAGGCGGTCGTGGAACGCCAGCCGCAGCCCGTCGTCGTCCGGGGCGGCGGTCATCGCGGCATGGGCGTCGTCAAGCGGCGTCGTCATCCATCACCTCACGGACGCGGGCCCTGAGGTCGGGCAGAAGCGCGTCCTCGAACCAGGGGTTCTTCTTCAGCCACGCGGTATTGCGCCACGACGGGTGCGGCAAGGGGAAGATGCCGGGCGCATGGTCGCGCCAGGCGCGTACCGTGTCGGTCACGCCCGCGCGGGTGCCCAGATGCCATCTCTGGGCATAGCCGCCGATCAGGATCCGCAACCGGACCGACGACAGCCCCTCCAGGATCGGCGCCCGCCAGGTCTTTGCGCAGACCGGCGGCGGCGGCAGGTCGGACCCTTTGGCGTCGTAGCCCGGAAAGCAGAACGCCATCGGCACGATCGCCACGCGGGACCGGTCGTAGAATGCGGCCTCGTCCAGTCCCAGCCAGTCGCGCAGCCGCTTGCCCGACTGGTCCCAGAACGGCGTGTTCGCCCGATGCACGCGGATCCCCGGCGCCTGGCTGGCGATCAGAAGCCGCGCGCCGGGGCGGAACCAGATCACCGGGTTGGGGCGATGCGCCGTGGCGGTCGCCGCGAAGCGCGCCGAGCAGATGGTGCAGGCGCCCAGGCGCGCGGTCAGATCGTCCATGGTGCCGCAGATATGGCCCCGCCGGAGCACCTGCAAGCGCGGCAAGGTCGCCGCGGCGGGCCGCTACCGCGATACGCGAATGCCGCGCGGTTGCGGCGCCGCGAAGGCCGGCGATGCTGCCGGTCCGGTGCCGCAAATGCGCCCGGAGAGGCCCAAGCTTGTCCCAACAGGGAAAATATGGCCTTAATGTAGTCAGATTGCAGTGCTAGGCCGCCTCGCGGTGCGGTTGTGTTGTTTCATCTCCGTTCCGCGCAGTGACCCCGGCGAATAGTCCATGGCCCGATGATCGAATTCGACACCGTCTCCAAGTCCTTCTGGACCGGAACCCAGCGCAAGGTCATCCTGAACCGGGCATCGTTTCGCGTGACGCTGGGCAATTCCCTGGGGATTTTGGCGCCCAACGGGACTGGCAAGACGACGCTGGTGAATATGATGGCGGGACTGGAGAAGCCGGATGACGGAGAGATCCGGCGCACCTGTCGTATCTCCTTTCCGCTGGGCTTCATGGGGGGTGTGCTGGGCAAGCTCTCGGCAACGGAGAATTCACGCTTCATCGCCCGCCTCTACGGGCTCGACCCCGATTACATCGAATCGTTCTGCCGCTGGGTCTGCGGCCTCGATGAGTACTTCGACAGACCCGTCGGCACGTATTCCAGCGGCATGCGCGCGCGGCTCAGCTTTGCGCTGCTGCTGGCGCTGGATTTCGACATCTACCTCATCGATGAGGGGATGCCCGCCACCGCGGATGTCGAATTCAACAAGAAGGCAGGCCACATCCTGCGCGAGCGGCTTGAGACATCGACCCTGGTGATCGTGTCACACCAGCCGGAAACGCTGGAGAAGTTCTGCCGCTCTGCGGCCGTGCTGCACAACGGTCATCTGCACATGTTCGACACACTGGAAGAAGCGAAACGGCTCTATGACTACGAACTCCAAGCCTAGGAAGTTTCGCATCCGCACGTCGAGCCCGCTGGCCGGCGCCACCGGGCCCCGCGATGCCGGCGGCTCAGATGCGCCGTTCACACCGTCCCCGTCCGACGTCGGGGCCGACGACTTGGCGGACGGCGCCGGCACGGACGGCGGATCGGCCGCGTTCCGGATCGCCCCGGACGCGTTCGACGCGGAGCCAGAGGACCGTGGCGACCCGCCCCGCGACGTCGGCAGCACGGACCTTGCCGACATCCGGCGTGAGGGGCTGACCGGCCGCCAGCTTCGCATGGCGCGCAGGCTGGCGCAGAAGAACGGCCTGACCGTCGAGTCGGATTTCGACGCGGTGCGCCAGTTGCGGTTGAACGGCACCGACCCGTTCGAACGCTCCAACATGCTCGAACTCGTGGTGCCGGACGCCCAAGGATCGGACGATCCGCCGGACCGCGCCATGCTGCCCCAGACCGTGGCCGGGGACAGCGTTCCGGCCCCCCAGGTGGCCGCGCCGCCACCGCCGGACCCCACCTACCAGGTGAGCCAGCTTAAAGAGATCCAGCGCGACATCGCCAGGCGCCGGCGCCGCAAGCTCGCGCTCCTCTTCGCGCGGCTGGCGTTCTTCGTGGGGCTGCCCACCGCGATCGCGGGCTACTACTACTATGAGGTCGCGACGCCCATGTACGCGACCAACACCGAATTCGTGATCCAGCAGGCGGAAACCGGCGGCACGGCGCTGGGCGGCCTCTTCTCGGGCACCGGCTTCGCAACAAGCCAGGATTCCATCACGGTGCAGTCCTATCTGACCTCCCGCGATGCAATGCTCCGCCTGGATCGCGACGCGGGCTTCAAGGCGCATTTCAGCCAGCCGGAGATAGATCCCATCAAGCGCCTGCCGGCCGACGCCACGAATGAAGACGCCTATTCCATCTACGCCGACAACGTGCAGATCGGCTACGATCCCACGGAGGGCATCATGAAAATGGAGGTCGTGGCCGCCGATCCGGAAACCTCGTCGCGGTACTCCCGCCTGCTTCTCGACTACGCCGAAGAACGCGTGGACGACCTGACCCAGCGGCTCAGAGAGGACCAGATGTCCGGCGCGCGGGCCAGCTACGAGGAAGCGGAAACCAAGATGCTGGACGCCCAGCGCAAGGTTCTGGAGCTTCAGGAACGGTTGGGCGTGCTCGATCCGGTCGCGGAATCCGGCTCCGTCATGAGTCAGGTGACCAATTTCGAGATCCAGTTGCGCCAGAAGCAGCTGGAGCTTCAGCAGCTTCTGTCGAACCGCCGTCCGAGCGAGGCGCGCGTCGCCGGCGTCCAGGGAGACATCGCCCGCCTGCAGCAGGCCGTGCAGGAGTTGCGCGGACAGATGACCGACGGTTCCGGGGACGCGGCGTCCCTGGCGCGGGTCACCGCCCAGCTGCGCATCGCCGAGACAGAACTCCAGACCCGCACCGCACTGATGCAGCAGGCGCTCCAGCAGCTTGAGACTGCGCGGATCGAAGCCAATCGTCAGGTGCGTTATCTTTCCCTGGGCGTGTCCCCGATCCCCCCGGATGAGCCTACCTATCCGCGCGCGTTCGAGAACACCTTGCTGGCCTTCCTGATCTTCTCGGGCGCCTACCTGATGATGTCGCTGACGGCCTCTATCCTGCGCGAACAGGTATCCAGTTGACCCGGCGAGGGGACGGTCGAAAATCGCTCGGCCTCCCCTTGCACAGCCCGCGCCCGGGCTCTAGAACGCCGCTCACCGTTGGGGTGTAGCCAAGTGGTAAGGCATCGGTTTTTGGTACCGTGTATCGTAGGTTCGAATCCTACCACCCCAGCCATCATCTTAAAAAACGTATTTATTTCAGAGTTTTAGCTGTTCCAGCTTGGTAGGGCTGGGTCGCAGGTTACACAGGCGTTTACACAGGCCTCGACGTGACCGCCGTAGCTGTTCGGAGCGATGATCTGAAGTGGTCCCAGGAAATCGGACAGGTAGCTAATCGGACAGGTAGCTAGAGCGGGATGAAATCAGCCTGAATCGATAGAGGATTCACAGGCCTGCATTTTGGTGATTCACTGTTGCCGACCACAAGATGGAGGGCGAGTAGTGGGTAGAGCACTTTCAATGGACCTTCGAGAGAGGGCAATGGCGCGGCTGTTGGGGGGCGAGAGCGTGCGTCAGGTCGCAGCGGCCCTGGATGTGGCTCCGTCCAGTGTTGTGAAGTGGTCGCAGCGTTTGCGTGCGACCGGGAGTTGCGCTCCGGCAGGGACAGGCGGCCACCCGCCACGCAAGATTGCAGGCGGGCATGAGGCGTGGCTTCTGGAGCGGATAACGGAGCCGTTCACACTGCGCGGACTGGTGGTGGAACTGGCCGAGCGCGGGCTCAAGGTCGACTACCGCACCGTCTGGGCCTTCGTGCGCCGCACGGGCTACTCGTTCAAAAAAAGACCCAACTCGCCGAGGAGCAGAACCGCCCCGACGTGAGCCGCCGCCGTGTGCGCTGGAAGCGGCACCAGGGCCGGATCGACCCCCGTCGTCTCGTGTTCATTGATGAAACCTGGGCCAAGACCAACATGGCCCCGCTGCGCGGCTGGGCTCCCAGAGGTGAACGCCTGATCGGGCGGGCCCCGCATGGTCACTGGCGCACCATGACCTTTATCGCAGCGCTGCGTCATGATCGGATCGACGCGCCCTTTGTTTTGGACGGTCCCGTCAACGGCGAAGCGTTCCGGGCTTATGTCGCGCACGTGCTCGTCCCAACCCTGCGCCCGGGCGATGTGGTGGTTATGGACAATCTGGGCAGCCACAAAGGGCAAGCCGTGCGGCAGGCGATCCGTAACGCGAAAGCGCATCTACTTTTTCTGCCGCCCTACAGCCCCGACCTGAACCCGATTGAACAGGTCTTCTCGAAGCTCAAACACATGCTCCGCAACGCAGCCGAGCGCACAATGGAGGCAACGTGGCGCAGGATCGGGACACTGCTCGACCGCTTCAGCCCACAGGAGTGCGCGAACTACCTCGCCAATACTGGATACGCTTCAAGCTAATCTCATCATGCTCTAGCCTGTCGGGTGCGGGGTCGTCGCCCCCCACCTTGGGAAATCGAACGCTGATTTCATTGGATTTTCTTACGGAATCAGAGCCCAACATTCCGCCCCGGCCCCCACCACGTGACAAAGCCAGTGAAACGCACATTGCAGGCGACTGATTTCATGTGTCTTTTTTCGGGGTGGTGACAAAGTAGCTGAAAGCGCTCAGCTCGCAGGGGGCTCCGCCCGTTCGTCGCTGAAATCGCTCCACTGGAGCGATTTCCGGGCGCTCGCAGGGGGCTCCGCCCGTTCGTCGCTGAAATCGCTCCACTGGAGCGATTTCCGGGCGCTCGCAGGGGGCTCCGCCCGTTCGTCGCTGAAATCGCTCCACTGGAGCGATTTCCGGGCGCTCGCAGGGGGCTCCGCCCGTTCGTCGCTGAAATCGCTCCACTGGAGCGATTTCCGGGCGCTCCTCACACCATGCGGATCACGTTCTTGTCGATGGACAGCATATAGCCGCGCCGCGCGATGGTGCGCACCAGAAGTTCGCTGACCATCTGGTTGCCCAGCGCGTCGCGAAGCCGCTTGATCCGGGTCGCCCCCGCCGCCTCGTCGCAATCGGCGGCGTTGCGGCCCGATACCATGGCCTCGATCTCCGCGCCCGACAGGATATCCTCATCCATCCGCGCCTCGGCCAGGACCGACAGGGTCTCGATCGCCGCCTCGGTCAGGGTGAACTCCATGTTGTTGAGATAGACCGTCCGCTCCTCGCGGCTGATCAGAAGCGACGACACCTGGATGCCGGCGCGCTCGATCTCGCCCATGCGGCGGTAGAGCGCGACCATGGCCACCAGGAACAGCAGCGCCGCCACCAGCAGCGCCACGGCGAACACCATCAGCACGAAGATCACCACCCGGTAGCTGGTCAGCACCTCAGAGAACGCCGTCCCGGATTGTGCCAGGATCTCCAGAAGCCGGATCGACCGGCCGCCGGTCAGGTCCGAATTTTCAACGAAAATTCGCTCGACCCTCGCGTTGAAGGCATTGGCGTCGGGCAGGCTCAGGAACAGGCCCACTGCCGTGAGCCCCAGGATCAGCACGATTCCCACGACCCCGGCCGCGATCAGCCGGGCGATTCCCTTCGAGCTGTCAATACCTGAGGTAAAACGGGCCAGCATCTGACCTCCTTTGTTCGGCCTGCTGGGGCGTCAGCTTGCCCATCACGGTCAGGAGTTCCCAGCCGTCCGCCGCGATCCGGCCGGCCACGGCCGGGCCCGGGTTCGCACATTCGGCATCGGCGAGTTCGATGATTCCGTAATGGAGCCGCAGCGGGGCGTCACGCTTGGCCTTGTACTCGACAAGGCAGGCGGCATCGGCCGCAGCGGCGCCCAGGACAAGAACCAGCGCGACCAGAATCGGCGTCAGGAAGCGGGGCATGGCGGTTGCGTCCTTCATCGTGAAACGTCGCTCCCCGGATCCGCTCTCATCCGCCGTGAGGCAATGACAGCCCACGCTAATCCGCACTGTCATCCGATGACAAGCGCCCGTCATTGCCTGTCCCGCGGCACCGGCCCCAGCTTCCGGCCAGACCGCGGCGCCTCCCTGCCCGACCGGCTCCGCAATACCGATCGACCGAAGGAGACCACCATGATCAAACCGCTTGCGGCTGCCGTGCTCAGCCTCGGCATCGGCTTGGCGCCCGCCTCAGCCGCGCCGGCCCGCGCCGGAGACCGGCCGGACATCGCCCAGCCGGACATTGCCCAGATCCTGGGCGCTCTCGCGCTTCTGGGGATCGCCGGGAAGGCCTACGGCGACTACCGCGACCGCAAGGACGCGGACAAGGACGCCGAACGCGCGGCCCGGTCCAGGCCCAGCGACCGCGCCGCCCCCGCCTGGGACCGCGACCGGGACCGCGACTGGGACCGCGACTGGGACCGCGCGCGGGGGCGTCACGGGGGCCGCGACGGCCATCGCGACCGCGGCGCGCGCCGGGACCGGACCCTGCCGGCGGGATGCGGCATGTCCGTTGACGCGCGCCACGGCCCGTCCCGGGTCTACGGAAAAAGATGTCTGGAACGCCGCGGCCTGCGCACCGAGCGCCTGCCGCGCGGCTGCGAGACCTGGGCAAGGGTCGGCAACCGCTGGCGCGGCTCCTACGGGGCGCGCTGCCTCGAGGCAAAGGGATGGAGGGAGGCGCGGCACCGCGACTGAGTGCGGCCCCCTCCGCCGCGGTCGCGCCGATTCAACCCGCACATCTCGCCGTGCGCGATCCCGGCCGGGCGGAGGCGTCAGCCTCCGCCCATTTTCTTGTCCAGACCTCCGGCCGGAACGCGCCGTTGCGACTTGCCAGCCGTCCGGCCCGGGTCCATGTCCACCCCGATGCCCGACCTGCTGCTCGAATCCCGCCTCCATGCGCAGGGCGCCCGACTCGTCGCCGGCGTGGATGAGGTCGGCCGCGGCCCCCTTGCCGGCCCGGTGGTCGCGGCCGCGGTGATCCTGCGGCCCTGCCGCGTGCCCCAGGGGCTCGACGACAGCAAGGCGCTCGACGCCCGCACCCGCATCCGCCTGTCGGATGAGATCGCGCTCTGCGCCCATGTCGGCCTGGGCCAGGCGACGGTCGAAGAGATCGACCGCGTCAACATCCTTCAGGCGACCTATCTTGCGATGTGCCGCGCCGTCGAGGCCCTGCCCGTCACCCCCGACGCGCTGCTCATCGACGGCAACCGGCTGCCGCCCCGCCTGCCCTGCCGCGCCGTGCCGGTGGTGCGCGGGGACAGCCTTTCGGCGTCCATCGCGGCGGCCTCGATTGTGGCGAAAACGCGGCGGGATCAAGGCATGCTGACCCTGGCGCAACAATTCCCCGGATACGGCTGGGAGACGAACATGGGCTACGGGACCCCCGCGCATCTCATGGGACTGAAAAGACACGGTGCGACCACACACCATAGACGCAGCTTCCGGCCCGTCCACAATATCTTGTTTCAAGAAAATTAACGACGTCTTACGATCAAATAGTTTTTGCGACTCTCCCGCCGGCTTTGCATCCTGCCCCCACAACAAGCGGCCCACCGAAAAAAACCGGGCCGCACATGAGGCAGTGAGCATGAAACCAGCGACAGAGGCAGCCCCGCTGCCCCTCAACGATGTGCTGTGCGGCGATTGCATCGAGGTGATGGAGACCCTCCCGGAGGCCTCCGTGGACCTGATCTTCGCCGACCCGCCCTACAACCTCCAGCTCAGGGGCGAGCTGCATCGCCCGGACAATTCCCGCGTCGACGGGGTGGACGACGCCTGGGACCGGTTCGCCAGCTTCGGGACCTACGACGCCTTCACCCGGGCCTGGCTGGCCGCCGCGCGCCGGGTGCTCAAGCCCGACGGCGCGATCTGGGTGATCGGCTCCTACCACAACATCTTTCGCGTCGGGGCGGCGTTGCAGGATCAGGGCTACTGGATCCTCAACGACGTGGTCTGGCGGAAATCCAACCCGATGCCGAACTTCCGGGGCAAGCGGCTGACCAACGCGCATGAGACGCTGATCTGGGCCTCCCGCGGTGAGAAATCGCGCTACACCTTCAACTACGACGCGCTGAAGCAGCTGAACGAGGGCACGCAGATGCGGTCCGACTGGGTGTTGCCGATCTGCTCCGGGCACGAACGGATCAAGGATGCCGACGGGCACAAGGCCCATCCGACCCAAAAGCCGCAATCGCTGCTGCACCGGATCCTGATCGGCACGACAGAGCCCGGGGACGTGGTGCTGGACCCGTTCTTCGGCACCGGCACGACGGGCGCGGTGGCCCGGATGCTGGGCCGCAGCTTCGTCGGGATCGAGCGCGACCCGGCCTATATCGACATCGCCCGCGCCCGGCTGGAGCGTGTGCGCCCCCTGGACCGCAGCGCGCTGGAGGTCACCGCCGCCAAGCGGTCGGAGCCGCGCGTTCCCTTCGGCACCCTGGTCGAGCGCGGCCTGCTGCGGCCGGGCGAGAGCCTGTTCAGCGCCAAGGGCGCCGTGGCCAAGGTCCGCGCCGACGGGACGCTGGCGACCAAGACGCACAAGGGCTCCATCCACCAGGTCGGCGCGGCGCTGGACGGCAGCCCGTCCTGCAACGGCTGGACCTACTGGAGCTTCCTGCGCGACGGCCGCCGCGTGCCCATCGACACCCTCAGACAACAGATCCGGTCGGAGACGACCTGACACGCGTTACCGCCAGTGCCTCCCGTCCGCGCCACATGCGCGGGCCCGGACGGCACGACCTTGCCCCGCCATCCCCCTGGGATGCGCGGGGTTTTTTTGCGATTGCCACGCCGGTGTCGACGGGCCAGTGTCCGGCTGTGTTGCGCGCGTGGCTGATCCTTCTGGGCGGCGGTCTGGCCTGCCTGAGCGTACTGGCCGCCCGGTCCCTTCCCGGGACATGGATCTGGCTGTCGATCCTGGCGACCCTGTCCTTCACGGGAAGCTACGCGGTGTCCGTCGCGGTGCGCCGGACGTTGATCGCCGCGGCGCTCGACCCCGGCACGCGGCTCCGGCGGCTCGTGACCGGCCGCATCGGCGCCGCCGCCCGGGCCGCGGCGACCGCGCTGGCCACCGTCCCGACCCTGGGCTACGTGGCCATGACCGGCGCCCGGCAGGAGGTCCTGCTGGTCGTGATCGCGGCCATGTCCACCGCGATGGCGCTGGCGGTGGCCGACCGGCAGCTTGCCGGCCGGATCCGGGCCCCGCTGCGGCTGGCGATCCTGCGGCCGGCGGTCGTCCTGTCGCTGGCCGCCGTGCTGGCGCCGCTCCATATGTGGGTATCCTACGCGATCCTGCCGATCCCGCACTGGGTCGCGCCGGACCGCTTGGCGCGCACGGTCGCGGACGGGCTGGCCGCGCTGCCGCCCGCGCCCTGGCCGGTCGCGCCCGCCTTCCAGGCGATCCGGGCGGTGGACGCCCTGATGCAATGGCTCCTGGCGCAACCGGCCCTGGGCGGGCCGCTGCCTCTGGTGCTGGCGCTGCTGAAGGGCGCGGCGGTGCAGGGCGTCGCCGCCAACTTCGCCGCGGATGCCGCCGCCGCCTGCCTGGTCGCGGGCAGGCCGGTCGCGGGCAGGCCGGTCGCGGAAAGGCCGGTCGCGGAAAGGCCGGTCGCGGAAAGGCCGGCGCGCCATGACTGACACCCCGCCCGCATCGCAGCCGCGCCGCCGCAACTGGGCGGCGGCCGGTTTCTGGTCGGTCATCGTCGTCTTGGCGATGGTCGTCCTCGGCATGATCGCGGCCGTGCTGCTGCGCGACCCGCGGTCGGCGGCCGCGCCCGCGCCACCGCCCGCCCCGGTCGAAAGGGTGATAGAAGAGGGCACGGTCGCCGCCATGGTCTATCGCGCGGCCCGGCGTGCGGACGACCGCATCGCTTCGGACAAGGCGCGGATCCTGACCGCCCTGTTCGCCCCCGTGAACGCCGCCGTGCCCGCCTATCTCGATTTCCACTACTCGGTGATCGGCGAATACACCGAACTGTCCCAGGCGGCGTTCGGGACGATCTCGGACGGGCTGACGGACCGGCTCTACAACGGTTTCGACGCGCGGCTGGCGGCCGGCACCGCGGACATCGCCGCGCTCTGGCAACGGGCCTTCGCCCGCGAACTGGACCGCGAGATCTCGGCCGAGATCGGCACCGGCGCCGTCGTCGCCGACGTGACCCGGATCGTCCTGGACGACACGGTGGACCGGATGCGGGTCGGCCTGCCGGTCATGGCGATCGCGGGAAGCGCCGGCGCCGCCGCGGGCGGCAAGCTGGCCGCGGCCACGATCGGCAAGGCGGCGGTCAAGGGCGGCATGAAGGTCGCGGGCAAGGGCATCGGCAAGCTGCTCGCCGGGGCCGGCACCGGGGCGGCCCTGGGGGCGGCCCTGGGTCCGCCGGGCATGTTCGTCGGCGGCGTGATCGGCGGCATCGGCACCTGGTTCGCCGTGGATGTGCTGGTGCTCACCCTGGACGAGGCGCTCAACCGCCCCGCGTTCGAGGCCGAGCTGCGGACCGCCATCGCCGCCCACCGGGGCGAGGTGGCCCGCCGGATCGACGCCGCCCTGGCGGAGCCGGTGGTCGGGGCCATCCGCACGCTGCGCGACCGCCACGACGCGGCCCGGTGACCCCGCGGCGCAAAAGAGCCGCCCCGAAGGCCCGCCCCCCTTACGCGACGTCTTGAGATCGCCGGCGGTCGGTCTCACGAAGGCGCTTGTGGTCCAGGACCCCCATGATCCAGTCGTCGTGCCCCTCTCCGTCGATCAATGCCGCCTCGCGCCCTACTCCCTCATGGCGGAAACCGCATGACAGATAGCAGCGGATCGCACGAGCGTTGAAAGCGCGCACGCGCAGATCGACACGATGCAGCGCCATGAGGCCGAACGCGTGACCGAGGCAAGGCGAGATGGCCCGGCGCCCGATACCGCAGCCGAGTTGAGCGTCGGAAAACAAGCCGATCGCAGTTCGAGCCTTACGGTCAGCCTCGCTCAGCGACTGCAGGCGGATATGTCGAACGGTTCGCCGTCCGCATCGATCATCGCTCCGAAGGGCTGCGCTGTCAGCCGGCTGAGCCGTTCTGACGATCGCCCCATGTCGGGATTGGGGACCGCACCGGTGCTGCCGCCATAGATCCGAAGGATCGAGGCTTGCGGCGGATGGGCGAAATGTGCAGCCGCGTCGGACGGCTCCGGTGCGCGAGGCCGCACATCCGGGGCGATTACCTCCCTCAAGACAATCCTCCGGGTTTTCGCCGAAGACGACTTGGGGAACGGCCTGGCCCAGAGAAAGAGCGCCGCCGAAGGATCGGCGGCGCTCATCGACATCTACCGTCGGTGGCGGGCCGCGAAGGCGGCCCTTCCGTCTGGCCCGTCAGGGCCGGATCAGTTGTTCACACTGTCCTTGAGGGCCTTGGCGATGGTCATCTTCACCACCTTGTCCGCGTCCTTTTTCATCTGCTCGCCGGTGGCCGGATTGCGCACCATGCGCTCGGGACGCTCGCGGCAGTAGATCTTGCCGACGCCGGGCAGGGTCACGGCCCCGCCGGACGACACTTCTTCGGTAATGATCGCGGTGATCGCGTCGAGCGCCTCGGACGCGTCTTTCTTCTGGGCATCCATCTTGTCGGCAAGCGCCGCGACAAGCTGCGTCTTGGTCATCGGTTTCTGGGCCATCTGCCTGTCTCCTCAAGTTTTCGCCTATGCGGCTGTGTGCAGGACTTAACGCCATCTTGCCGCGCCTCACAACAGTTTGTGTGCATCACCGTCCATAAAACAAGGCAGATCGGCCGTTTTTCACCGTCACAGAAAGGCGGTTTCCTCGAACGAGCGCAATTTGCGGCTGTGAATGCGCTCCAGCGGCATCTCGCGGATCGCCTCCATCGCCCTGACCCCGATCAGCAGGTGCCGCGCGACCTGGGTGCGGTAGAAGTCCGTGGCCATGCCCGGCAGCTTCAGTTCGCCATGCAGCGGCTTGTCGGACACGCACAGCAGCGTGCCGTAGGGCACCCGGAAGCGGAAACCGTTGGCGGCGATGGTCGCGCTTTCCATGTCCAGCGCCACGGCGCGCGACTGGCTGAGGCGCTGCACCGGCCCGGACTGGTCGCGCAACTCCCAGTTGCGGTTGTCGATGGTCGCCACGGTGCCGGTGCGCATGATCCGCTTGAGCTCATAGCCCTCAAGCTGGGTCACGCTCTCGACGGCCTCCTCCAGGGCGATCTGGACCTCCGCCAGGGCCGGGATCGGCACCCAGACCGGCAGATCGTCGTCGAGCACGTGATCCTCCCGCAGATAGGCATGGGCCAGCACGAAATCCCCCAGCCGCTGGGAATTCCTGAGGCCGGCGCAATGGCCCACCATCAGCCAGGCATGGGGCCGCAGCACGGCGATGTGGTCGGTGGCGGTCTTGGCGTTGGACGGGCCCACGCCGATGTTGACCAGGGTGATGCCTTGGCCGTTCTCCCGCTCCAGGTGGTAGCTGGGCATCTGCGGCATCTTGGCCGGCGGCTCCAGAACGTCGTCCGGGCCGGTGATGCGCTGGTTTCCCGGACCCACGAAGCCGGTGTATCCGGAGTCCGGATCACCCAGCGCGGCGCGGGCATAGACCTCGAACTCGTCCACGTAGAACTGGTAGTTGGTGAACAGCACGTGGTTCTGGAAATGCACGGGATCCGTCGCCGTGTAATGGCTGAGCCGCGACAGGGAATAGTCGATCCGCTGCGCGGTGAACGGCGCCAGAGGATGCGAGCCGTCGGCAAAGGCGAACCCCTCTCCGTTGACGATGGCGTCATGCGTGGTGCTCAGATCCGGCGTGTCGAACACGTCGCGCAGGCTGAACGTCATCGCCCCGTCCTGGGGCACCGTCAGGCCGGGATCGTTCGCCACCGCGAAATGCAGCGGCATCGGCGTGTCGGAGACGCCCACGTGAACGGCGGTGCCTTGCGTCTTGAGCAGCAGGGTCAGTTGCTGGATCAGGTAGTTGCGGTAGAGATCGGGCCGGGTGATGGTGGTCGAATAATGGCCCGGATGCGCCACATGGCCAAAGCTCAGCCGGCTGTCGGCAGGGGTGAAGCTGGTCGCGGTCAGGCGGATCTCCGGGTAGAAGGCGCGATAGCGCACGCCCGGCGCGCCGTCGGACAGGGTGGCGGCGAACCTGTCGGACAGGAACGCCACCGCCGCGCCGTAGAGATCCTGCAGCCGCCGGACCGCCGCGGCCGCGTCGGTGAAGGCCTCCGGCGCGGGCAGGTCCGGGGTCTCGATCGGCAGGGTCTCGGTCATGGATGCTCCTGTTTGGTCCCCGCACTAGCCCGAACGCCCGGCCGCGCACAAGCGACGCAGGGCGGAACCGCCGCCGCGCCGGGCGGTTTTCCCCGGCCATGACCGAAACGCCCGACCTTGTCTATTATCCCGACACCCGGCCGGGGATCACCCGCAGGCGGGCCGGAAGGGGCTGGTCCTACCGCGCGCCCGACGGCACGCGCATCGCCGATGCCGCCGAGCGCGCGCGCCTCGACGCGCTGGCCGTGCCCCCCGCCTACGACGATGTGTGGATCTGTCCGCGCGCCGACGGGCACCTGCAGGCCACCGGCCGCGACGCCCGTTCGCGCAAGCAGTACCGCTACCACGAGGCCTGGACCGCGTTCCGCGCGGCGCGGAAATACGCCGACCTGCCCCGCTTCGGAGAGGCGCTGCCCGGCATCCGCCGCCGCATCCGCCGCGACCTGAACGGCGAGGCCGGCGACCGCGGCTTCGCCATCGCCGCCGTCCTGGCGATGATCGACCGGCTGTCGCTGCGCGTCGGCAACCGCGACTACGCCGATGAGAACGACGCCTACGGCGCGACCACCCTGCGGCCCCGCCACGTGTCGCTCACCCCCGACGCGCTGAAGCTCGACTACCGCGGCAAGGGCGGGGCGCGGATCCGGCGCAGCCTCAGGGACAAGCGGCTGGCGCAGGTGCTCCACCAGCTCGACGACCTGCCGGGCGCCACGCTGGTGTCGTGGGTGGACGACGCCGGCGACACCCATGAGGTGACGTCGAGCCAGGTGAACGCCTTCCTGCACGACATCGCCGGCGACGAGGGGTTCACCGCCAAGACCTTCCGCACCTGGAACGGCACCGTCGCGGCGATGGACGTGGCCCTGCGGGAGGAGACCCTCAGCATCAAGGCCATGGCGGAGGCCGCGGCCCTCACCCTGGGCAACACCCCGTCCATCGCGCGCAACAGCTACATCCACCCCAAGGTCATCGCCCTGACGGAAACGGATCTGCCCGACCGCCGCGGGATCGCCGCGCGTGCCCCCGCCCGGCGCGGACTGCGCGCGACGGAGCGGGCCGTGCTGGCGCTGCTGGACGATTGATCCGCGCGAAGCGTGCGGGCGAGGGGCGCTGCCCCTCGCGCTCCCCGGGATATTTCGGGAAAGATGAAGGGGGGGGGCGCTTCATCTTTCCCGAAATATTTCGTGTTTTCACCGGGTTTGTCACCGGGTTTCGGTGGGTTTGTCGCTGGAAGGGGACGGAGGTCCGGCGTCTGGCGGGAATGGTGCGACGCCGGATGGGGTCGGGATCGGGGGGTCGCGTTTCGCCGGGGGGTCCGGCAGGCGTGGATGGCGGGCGGGACGTGGCCACGGCGTTTGCGACCTGCGCGAATGTCATGCGGTCGATCCGGTCGCTGGCGAAGGCGCGCGGGTCCGGGTCCTATGTCGATCCGGCGCGGCCGTCGGGATCGGTGCGCGCGCCGGTGCTCCTCGGGCGGTGTGGCGGGCGGGGTGAACGGGGTGTTTCGGGGGCGTCGAACGTCCCGTTCACGGGCGGCGTCGGGCGCGGCCCGGACGGTTGCCAGCGCGGCGGCGGCGTCGTCCACGGCCGCGAGGGCCGCAGGCCGTGCGCCGGAKCCGTCGGGGCGCCAGGCAACGCGCCGGATCCGTCGGGGGCCGCGGCGGTCATCCGCGGCGCACGGGCCCGACCGACCGCGCGGCTGCCCTTGCAGGACATCGAGCGCCATTCCGGGCCGCGTCGATACGTGCCGCGCCCGTCATGGCGACGCCCTCCGGACGCAGGGCCCGTGCCGGCGCCCCGAATGCCGAAGCGGCATGTGCGGGTGCCTTCGCGCGCTGCTCGTCGCGTTCGGACATGCCGCGGATCTGCGGACAAGGCGGCACGGGAGGCGCCGAACCTGGCGGACCGGGGCGAGCGATGGACGCGCTCCGTTCGGCCCGCACGCCTCCCGAACCCGAACCCGGACCCGGACCCGGCCGCGTGTCGCCCCCGGCCCGCGGCCGGCGATGGGTCAGCCGAAGGCGCTCGGCCCGAGGGTCGAGCCGGCGGCAGGGCGCGGCGGTGCCGGCATCCACCTGAGCCGCGCCGGGTGCGCGCGGGCGCGGCGGCGGCGTCGTCCACGGCCGCGAGGGCCGCAGGCCGTGCGCCGGATCCGTCGGGGGCCGCGGCGGTCATCCGCGGCGCGCGGGCGCGGCCGGCGCTGCGGCTCGGACAGCTTCGCGACGGGCGCGGCGGTGCCGGCGTCGATATGCGCCGGGCCGGATGCGCGCGGGCGCGGCCGGTGCTGCGGTTCGGACAGCTTCGCGAACGGCGCGGCCGAGGATGAGAGGAACTCGTCGAAACTGTCGGGCGACTGGCGGCGGAGCGCCCCCAATCGCGCATCGCGGGCGTGATGTGGCCCGCGACGGTTGCCGCGTCCACGCGGGCCTCGGCTTCCCGGTCGGACATGCTGGCGGACCGGTCGCGATGGGCGCGCATCAGCTCGGCGACGGCTGCGACGGGCGCGGAGCGGGCCGGGTCCGGAGCGGCGCGGTTCTCGGCTGTCATCCCGTCCGGGGCGGCGCGGATCGCGTCGATGTCTGCATCCCCGGGCCGGGGGCGGCGGCGATCCGGGCGAGGTCGGTCGGGTCGGTGGCGGGGTCGGGTTCGTTCATCGTGGCCTCCTGGCGGGACAGGGCGGTGAGTTCGAGGTTCGGTTCGCGGACCGGACCCGCGCCCTCGACGCGCGGGATCTTGCTGCGGGGCGGGGGTGGAGACGGGGCTCGGGCAGCGGTCCTCCCGCGCGGGGATCGTCGCGCGCGCCCGTGCCGTCCACTCGACACGGCCCCATAGCCCGTCCGGCCCGGCGACCGGTTCCCCGATCCGGCCCGCGGCCGGGACCGGCCCGTTCTTGCGAAGCGCGAGGTGGGCCGAGGGGTGCGCATGGTCCACGGACGGGTCCACACCCCGGTCGCGGGTGCGCCGGATGACCGCGGCCGGATCGTCCGTCCGGTCGCGCCGCCCGGCACGGCTTGCCGGAGCGATGTTCGCGCCGGTGCTCCTCGGGCGTTGTGGCGGGCGGCTTGAACGGAGTGTTTCGGGGGCGTTGAACATCCCCTTCAAGGGCGGATGCAAGAGCGGCGCGAGCGGTGGCCAGCGCGGCTGCGGCCTCATCCAGAGCGGCGAGGGCCTTAGTCATCGGATCGGGCGTATCGGTCACGTCTTGGCTCTATTGGTAGGGCGGCACGGGAGACGCGCCGACCGGGATGAGGTGGACGGGCCGGGTCCGCGCCGTGCCGTCCGGCAGGCGCTGCGCTTGGCGGATGGCGGTCGGGGCGGCCATGGTCGGCCCGCCGGGAACGGCGTCACGACCGGCTCGGCCGCCGCCTTGCGGGGGGTGGAACCGGATCCACCCCGGCCCCGGCATTCGCCCCGGCATCGCGGGCGCGGTCCTCCATCTCCCGCCGGTCTCGGTCAGCTCGGTATCGAGGATGTGCAGCGCGTCGTCTTCCAGCTTCGGCGGGACGACCACGGTGTTCGGCGTGACGCCCGGGATGCGGCCCTTGCCGCGGCGCGGGCGCCTCATCGCGGTGCGGGCGGAGACCTCGTTCCGGACCCGTGCGCGGGGCCTTCGAGGCGAAGCCGAGATGCCACGGGCCGAAGCCCGCATGCACCCGCGCGCGGACGCCGCAGAGGACCTCGCCGGTCATGAAGACATGCGCATCGCCGGGGCGGTTGATCGCGTTGAACCCGTCCCGGTCGAGCCGTGGATCCGGTCACACCCGCCATGTGAACGCGCGTCGCGCGGGCGTGCTCTTCGGACAGGTGCAGCTTGCCTTTCGCGACATGCAGCAGCGCGATCTGCCGCCKGGCGATGCTCATGGCGCGGGCGTGTCGAAGAGATACCAGGCCGGACCCGGCGTGCCGGACGTGCCGCCATCGCAATTGCCGACGGTCCGCATCCACGGTCGGGCGATCGGCGTCGAAGACCGCCTGACCGTCATGGCAGAGCGCCGAGGCTCCGGGTTCCAGCAGGCCGTAGAGGGGCTCTTCGGGMGGCAGCCGCGCGGTGTGGCCC
>NZ_JQEY01000012.1 GCF_000743715.1 Palleronia rufa | reverse complement strand
GGAGGTTSGGGCGCTCGAGATTACCGGAAGCGACATCGGTGATGCGCCGGTGATGCCGGATCTGCTCAACCAGATTCCGGCGGACGAGGCGATCGGCAGGGTCACTGCAGACGGTGCCTATGATACCCGCAAATGCCACGACGCCATCGCTGACCGCGGGGCGAATGCCGTCATCCCACCCCGCAAGAACGCCAAGCCGTGGAAGACCGTCACTGCGGGTGCCGTGGCCAGAAACGAGGCCCTGCGAGCTTCGAAATATCTCGGTCGCGCGATCTGGCGAAACTGGAGCGGATACCACCGCCGAAGCCGCGTCGAAACCAAGATGCACTGCGTTAAATTGCTGGGGCAGCGCCTCATGGCGCGGGACTTCGACCGACAAGTCGCGGAAGTCCAGGTCCGCATCGCCGTCATGAACGGCTACACCGCCCTTGGCATCCCTGTCACAGAGGCCGTGGGATGAATCCGTCCGGGGAAAGGGGAATCTCGGGTATTAAAAGCTTTGTGCAACAGAGCCTSWAWGMCTKAGMGATCRSYGWRGMMKTTGACAGTCAACGAACGACGGCGGAGTGCCCTGGTTGCCTGGGGCATCGCTAACTGTGGACCTGCCCAATAAGCGTGTCGCAGCGAGGCAACTCGCTGTATGACGGTACAGATAGAAGCAGGTCCGAGCAGTCGATTGATTGCAAAACCAGCTCTCGGCATGATCGATAGTAGTTGAAAGTCTGTAAGGTGTGCCGAAGGCATGAGGGCGCTAGAGCATGATGAGATTAGCTTGAAGCGTATCCAGTATTGGCGAGGTAGTTCGCGCACTCCTGTGGGCTGAAGCGGTCGAGCAGTGTCCCGATCCTGCGCCACGTTGCCTCCATTGTGCGCTCGGCTGCGTTGCGGAGCATGTGTTTGAGCTTCGAGAAGACCTGTTCAATCGGGTTCAGGTCGGGGCTGTAGGGCGGCAGAAAAAGTAGATGCGCTTTCGCGTTACGGATCGCCTGCCGCACGGCTTGCCCTTTGTGGCTGCCCAGATTGTCCATAACCACCACATCGCCCGGGCGCAGGGTTGGGACGAGCACGTGCGCGACATAAGCCCGGAACGCTTCGCCGTTGACGGGACCGTCCAAAACAAAGGGCGCGTCGATCCGATCATGACGCAGCGCTGCGATAAAGGTCATGGTGCGCCAGTGACCATGCGGGGCCCGCCCGATCAGGCGTTCACCTCTGGGAGCCCAGCCGCGCAGCGGGGCCATGTTGGTCTTGGCCCAGGTTTCATCAATGAACACGAGACGACGGGGGTCGATCCGGCCCTGGTGCCGCTTCCAGCGCACACGGCGGCGGCTCACGTCGGGGCGGTTCTGCTCCTCGGCGAGTTGGGTCTTTTTTTGAACGAGTAGCCCGTGCGGCGCACGAAGGCCCAGACGGTGCGGTAGTCGACCTTGAGCCCGCGCTCGGCCAGTTCCACCACCAGTCCGCGCAGTGTGAACGGCTCCGTTATCCGCTCCAGAAGCCACGCCTCATGCCCGCCTGCAATCTTGCGTGGCGGGTGGCCGCCTGTCCCTGCCGGAGCGCAACTCCCGGTCGCACGCAAACGCTGCGACCACTTCACAACACTGGACGGAGCCACATCCAGGGCCGCTGCGACCTGACGCACGCTCTCGCCCCCCAACAGCCGCGCCATTGCCCTCTCTCGAAGGTCCATTGAAAGTGCTCTACCCACTACTCGCCCTCCATCTTGTGGTCGGCAACAGTGAATCACCAAAATGCAGGCCTGTGAATCCTCTATCGATTCAGGCTGATTTCATCCCGCTCTAGTCCTCTCCGCCGTGGACCGCGAACTGGTCCAGCCCGGCCTCCTGCGGTGAGATCGCGCGGTAGCCTTCCCGCACGCCGCCATCCGTCAGTTCCCGCGTGACCGTGAGAAGCGTGTTGGGGTCATGGTCGCCGCAGAGATCGGCCATCTGCGCCAGTTCCTCGGCCGCGACGGGGCGGGCGGCCGCTTCGGACGGGGCGCCGTAATAGGTCACGAAATGCCGCGCCAGCAGGTCGGTCAGCCGCTCCAGCTCTGCGGGTTCGATCCGGGTGACGGCGACGAAGCTGACCCGACCGCCGGTCTCGACCCCCAGCCAGCCGTTGGTAAAGGCCTGCTTCGCCTTGCCGGCCAGATCGGCCTCGGACCAGTTCGAGAATTCGAACCCGCCGGAGATGCACCACTCCCCGGTCCGCGCGGGGCTGGCGAACACCCGCGTGTCGCTCTCGTCGAAATGGGTCGCGCGGGCCAGGTTCACGCCACCCCCTGCGCCACCAGCGCACGCGCGATGTCGTGGAACGCCTGCGCCTGGGCACTGTCCGGCTGGCTGACCACGATGGGCGCCCCTGAGTCGGAGGCCACGCGGATCTGCAGGTCCAGCGGCACCTCTGCCAGCAGCGGCACGCCCAGCTTGGCCGCCTCCGCCGCCACGCCGCCATGGCCGAACACGTGTTCCTCATGCCCGCAGTTCGAGCAGATATGCGTGCTCATGTTCTCGACCATGCCCAGGATCGGCACCTTGAGCTGGTTGAACATGTCGATCCCCTTGCGCGCGTCCAGAAGCGCCACGTCCTGCGGGGTGGAGACGATGATCGCGCCATCGACCTCGGCCTTCTGGGCCAGGGTCATGGACACATCGCCCGTGCCGGGCGGCAGGTCCACCAAGAGAACGTCCAGCGTGCCCCATTGCACCTGGAGCATCATCTGCTGCAAGGCGCCCATCAGCATCGGCCCGCGCCAGATCACGGCCTGATCCTCGTTCAGCATCAGGCCGATGGACATCATCGTGACGCCATGGTTGCGCATCGGCAGGATGGTCTTGCCGTCGGGGCTGGCGGGGCGTCCGGACACGCCCAGCATCCGCGGCTGCGACGGCCCGTAAACATCGGCGTCCAGCAGCCCCACGCGCCGCCCCTGCTGCGCCAGCGCGCAGGCCAGGTTGGCCGAGACGGTGGACTTTCCCACGCCGCCCTTTCCCGACGCGACGGCGACGATATGGGACACGCCGGGGATCTTCTGCGGCCCCGCCGGTGCCGCGGGCTTGCGCGGCTTGAGGTCGGGCGGCGCCGCGTCCTTGTGGCCGGTCATCACCACCGACACCGACGCCACGCCCTCCATCGCGCTCAGCGCCGTCTCTGCCTCGGCCTTCAGCCCCTCATAGGTCTTGGCGGCGCTCGGCGGGATCTCCATGACGAAGCGGACCGCGCCGGACTCTTCGACGTTGAGCGCCCGCACCACGCCGGAGGACACGATATCCCCGCCCGCCACCGTGTCGGCGATGGACTTCAGCCGTTCGAGGACCTGTTCCCTGCTGGCGGCCACGCTCACTCCTGTCCCTTGATGGTGCCCTTGACCTCATGGGTCAGGTCGAGCGCGTCGATGGTCACCACGGCACGCACGGCGAACGTCTTGCCGGCGGTGTCGTGGGCGCGCATCGCCTCTTCTATGGCCTGCTGGGAGGTGACCCCCAGCTGCTTGAGGAACTTGCGCATGGACATGTTGAACTCGTCGTTCATGGTGTCGCCCTTGTCATGTGTTGGATCTGGGGTCGGCCGGTCAACGCCGCAACCGCGTCAGTGGTCCCGCCGCCGGTTCATATAGTCCTCTGACGTCTGCGTGACGGGCCGCTGTCCCAGCTTGAACGGGCTGTCCTCCGCGTGGGCCTGCGACCGAACCCGGCAATCGTCGCACATCTGGATCATGCGGATCCGGTCTCCCCCGAACATCGGGTGGTCCGCCAGCTTCGCCGTGATCCGCTCGATGGTGGCGCGGGTGCCGAACGGTGTGCCGCATTCCACGCAATCGAACGGCTCTTCTTCCTTGGCGACGCGCTGGTGCAGGGCCGCGTCGGTCAGGTCCAGGCGCGGCTTCAGCGTGATCGCGTCCTCCGGGCAGATGGTCGCGCAGAGACCGCATTGCAGGCACGCGTCCTCCTGAAAGCGCAGCTGCGGACGGTCCGGGTTGTCGCCGAGCGCGCCGGACGGGCAGAGCGAGACACAAGCCAGGCAGAGCGTGCAGGCGGCGTCATCCACCAGCACGGCGCCGTAGGGCGCGCCCTGGGGCAGCGGGATCTGCGCCGCGTCCGGGTGAAGCGCCCGGGCCGATTGCCGGGCAATCTGGCGGCGGGTGCCGATGGGGCGGACCGGACGGGCGACCGGATCTGGTGTGGCGGCCCCATAGAGCGCGTCGGACACGGCATCGGGATCCGGCGTGTCCAGCACGGCGACATGTCCCGACCCGGCGATGGCCTCTGCCAGTGCGGTCTGCGCAGCCAGCGCCACCCGGTCCGCGCCGGGTCCGGGCAGGATCGTGACATGGGTGAAGCCGGCGGCCAGTGCGGCCAGCGCCTCCGCGTGGCCGAAGGCGCCGACGGCGGGAAGGTCCAGCGGGATCACATCCGCGGGCAGGCCGCGCCCGTGGCGCGCCGCCAGCGCGATCATCTCGCGCCCGTGGGCGTCATGGACCAGCAGGCGCGGCGCGGCGCCGCCGGCGTCCAGATAGGTCTTTGCCAGTGTCTGGACCCGGCGCATGGTCAGATCCACCGGCGGCGCGTCGAAGGAGATGGCGCCCGACGGGCAGGCGGCGGAGCATGCGCCGCATCCCGCGCAGATCATGGGATCGACGGTCACGTGGTCTCCGTCCGGGGCAATGGCGCCCGTAGGGCAGAGGTCGAGGCAGCGCGTGCACCCGATCTGCCCGGCGCGGGAATGGGCGCAGAGCGCGGGCTCCAGCCGAACGTGAAGCGGTTTCTCGAACAGGCCGACAAGGTGCGACGCGGCCAGGATCGCGGCATCGACCCCCGCGGCATGGTCGGGATCGGCGCGCAGATAGCCCTCTCGCTTCTCTGGCGCGGGAAAGAGCGGCGTGCCGCCGCGCAGGTCCAGGATCACGTCGCAGTCCGATACGCCGCCGTCGCGGGGCGCGGACAGGGTGAGCGGCCCGCGCCCGCCCGGCTCTACCTGGCGGAGCGCGTCGATCGTGACCGAGAACTGGCCCAGCGCGCCGGTGGCCCGGCGCAGCCGTCCGGTGACGACATCGAACGTCCGCGTGTCCGGGATGGCGCCGACGTCGTCGATCAGTACCGTGACACCCAGGAACGCGCTCAGCCTGTCGGCCGCCGCCAGGGCGACCTCGGACGGGCCCAGGATCAGGCACACGCCGTCGGATACCACGTCGATGGACCGCTCCGGGTTCTTTGGAAGGGCCGCCGCAGCGATCAGCGCGGCCATCTTCGCCGTCGGCGCGTCCGTGTTGTCGGTCCAGCCGGCGCGGTCCCGCAGGTCCAGAAGCTCCGGCATGGCAGCGTCGAGATCGGCGGCCAACTCGGAAAAGACGCGCTCTTCCTGGGTGCAGCAGAGCACAGCCTCACCGTCCCGGATCGCATCCGCCGCGACGCCCAGTTCCGCCGTGCAGAGCGCGCTGCAGGGCGCGCGCACCTCCAGTCCGGTGGCCGCCGACAGGGCGGCGGCGTCGATCTTCTGCGTGCCGAGGCACGTGCATGTGATCATGGTTCTGGCCATGGTGCTCTCCTTGCGGGGTGTGGCGCCGGTCCCGGTCAGGGGGAGGGGCCGCCCGGCGGACAGAGGCTATCCACGATTCCGCTCCGGCGACAACCGGTTTTCTGTCCCGCTCGCCTCCGGCGCCCGGGGCATCCCGTCGCGGCCGTCCGCGCCCTCCAGACGGTCGAGCACGGCAGAAGCATACCGATACGCGCCGTGGCGTTCCTGCGCGGGCCGCTCCAGCGTCGCCAGCGCCCCGCGCAGGGTCTCTGCCGCGGCGCGCCGGTCGCGGCGCGCTGTCGCATCGGCCCGGGTCGCCGCGATCATCCAGCGCCAGGCATGAAGGCCGTCCGCGACCGCCCGGGCGTCGGCCTCATCCAGCAACGCCGCGACATCGGCGCCGGCCAGCATCCCGATCCGCGCGCGCAGGCGCAGGATCTCCGGCCGGTAGAGGCGGCAGCGGCCCAGGGACAGCTCTGCCTCGGCCCGGCGGATCCAGGCTTCGGCCTCCTGCGCATCGCCATGGGCGGCGTAGCGCTCGGCCAGACGCGCCATGTGGTAACCCGCGCCCAGGGTCTGGCCTATGGCGATCTGCGTGTCCATGGCGGCGCGCATGGCGGGGATGGCCTCGGACGGCGGGCTCCGCCAGCACAGATCTCCGGCGCGCCAGACATGTCCCGCCGCCACCCAGAAGGGCTGCCCGATCTCTGCCGCGGTCTCTATCCCGTCGGCGATCCGCCGCGCCCGATCCGCATCGCCGGGCGCATAGGTTTCGGGCGCTGTGCCGTAGATGGCGATGTAGGGGGCGAGGAATCCCAGCTCCAGCGCGTCCTCAAGGCGCCGCGTCTGCGTCACCGCGGCCTCCCAGCCCGGCACGTCGCCCTCGATCCAGCGGACATGGGTGGCGAACAGCAGCGCCAGCGCCAAAGGGTCCATGGTGTAGGTCACGGCCAGCATCCGGTGGGTGGCCAGATCGTAGGCCCCGCGCACGTCGGCCACGGCCCTGTGATGCGCGGGCAGATCGACGTCGATCGACGCCTGGACGGCCCGGGCAGAGCGGGCAAGGACGCCCAGCCCGGGCAGTGTCCGGGCGATTTCCTCCATCCGCCGGCAGGAGGCAGAGGCTTCGTCGAGCCGGCCGACGACAACGCAATGCGCCCAGATCCCCCAGACGATCTGGAACTCCGCTTCCGTCGCGTCGCCGCGCCGGAGGCACAGGTCCAGCGCCCGCTCATAGGCCGTGCCCACGGTCGGGTCGGAAAAGCCCCGGATCTGGACCAGGGTCGCGCCGGTGAGGTATTGCAGCGGCATCTCGATCCGCTCGCGCAGGTCCGGATCGGCCACCTGGGGCAGCGTGTCGCGGGCCCGGCGCAACACTTCCGCGGCCTCGCGCAACTCACCGCCGCCGATCTGCGCCTTCGCGGCCTCGATCATCACCGGCAGGGCCTCTGTCGGGCGGCCGGCGCCGTAGAGGTGGATGGACGCCAGGATCGGATCGGCGGCCAGCGCCCCGGGTGCCAGCCGGCCGTATGCCGCCAGCGCCTTGCGGTGAAGGTCGCGGCGGCGGTCCGACAGGATGGTGCTGAGCAGGGCGTCGCGGACCAGCGCATGGTCGAATTCGATCCGCCCGTTCCCCGACAGGGTCAGCAGCCCGCGCGCGATCAATTCCGCCACGCGGTCGCGCACGTCCTCGTCGGCGCGGCCCAGCATGTCGGCCAGCACATCCGTGCGCACGTCGACGCCCAGCACCGCGACCGCCTCGATCAGTCCGCGGGACGCGCCCACGCTGGCGGCGCGCTCGATCAGCGCCTCGACGATGGTGTTGGGCAGCGCGGTCGGCTGGCCTGCCGCGCGGCGCTCCAGTACCGCGCGGGTCATGTGTTCCAGATAGAGCGGCACTCCGGCGGCGCGGGCCGCCAGCGCACGGCGGTCGGTGGCGGGGATGCGGTCCGTGTCGTCCAGCGCGCCGATCAGTTCCGCGCTCTCTTCCCTGCCGAAGGGCGCAAGCTCGATTGTCACGGTGCCGGGCAGAAGGGGACCGCCGTCCGGGCGCCGGGGCGCGAGTATCGCGATATTGCGGCTTTCCAGCACGCTCATGATCCGCGGCAGGAGCGCGCGGCTGTCCGGATCCAGCCAATGCGCGTCGTCCAAAAGCAGGACCGCGGCGCTTTCGGGCAGGCGGCGGGAGAGAAACGCCAGGACCGATTCCGCCATCCGGCTCAGCCGCAGCACCGGACTGACCGGCACCTGGTTGAGCCCCATCAGATCGAGGAGGCCGGGCACGTGGTCGTCCGCGACGAGGGTGGCCAGACGGCCGCGCTGGTCGTCGGCGCCGGTGCCGGGGGTCAGCCCGCCGACGCTGCGCACCAGGTTGCGAAAGCAAGAGAAGCTCTGCATCCGAAGGTGCCTTTCGGCCCGCAGTTCGAGCGTATTGGCCTCGTTGACGGTGTTGGCGATGAAATGCCGGGCGATGGCGGTCTTGCCGTAGCCGGCGGGCGCAACGATCTCGCAGAGCCAGGGGCCGCCGTCGCGGCGCCCCTCCCAGGCCGAGCCGAGTTGCGACAGCGCAGCCCGGCGGCCCACGAACAGCGACTGGGAAACGCCCGACGCCAGCGGCACCGCGCTCCACAGCTCGACCGGTTCGTGCAGGCCGCGCAGTGTCCTGCGCCCCCGCGGCGTCATCTTGAACCGCGCGGGGTCGAGCCGGCGGCGGGTCTCACCTGAGACCGCGATCTCGCGCGGTCCGGCCTCTGACTGGAGCCGCGCGGCCAGGTTCACCGTGCCGCCCACGGCCAGCGTCTCCGACGCCGGTCCCATGTCGTACATGTCTCCGATCACCATCCAGCCCGTCGCGACCCCGGCACTGGCGCTAAGATCGGGGGCCAGCCCGGACATGGCGCTCAGGATGTGGTCGGCGGCGCAGACCGCTGCTTCGGCGCTGTTCTTGACCGGTTCGGGGTGGCCGAAATAGGCCAGCATCCCGTCGCCCATGAACTTGGCGACCAGTCCGCCCTGCGCGCCCACGGCATCGGTGCAGATCCGCTGGAAGCGGGTGATGAGGGCGAACATCGCCTCGTCCCCCATGGCGTGCGTCATCGCGGTGGACCCCGACAGGTCGCAGATCAGGACGGTCATGTAGTGGGAGTGGGCATGGGCCGCCGCGCCCACCCGGCGTCCGCAACCCGGGCAGAACCGGGCCGTCTCCACCAGGGTGTGTCCGCACACGGCGCAGGCGGGAATCGGCAGGTTCATGCAGGGCCCTTTTTCAGCGTGGCCAGCAGGTCGAAGGATTGCAGCGGGTTGTTGATGGTCGCATCCGTCCGCAAAAGAAAGGCGCCGCAGGGGGCGTCGGCAATACTGGGGGGACAAAAGTACCCCCGTGGCAACCCCAGGTCGTCCGAACAGATTCGAAGCGACAGGTCGGCAGGGGTCAGCCGCGCCTGTGCCAGGGCGAAATCGTAGACCGAATACTGCCACATGTTCAAGCGGTTGCGTGTGACCATCATCATCTCGAACCCGTTGCGTGCGGTCGCGAACAGCGGGAAATCGACGGCGCGGCCTTCGGGACCGGCGGGCGTGAACTCCGCCGTCAGGATGGCGTGGCCGCCCGTTGCATGGCGGATGGTGTAGCTGGTCGCGTCGGCCAGCATCTCTGCCCGGACCTTGGGAAATCCGTAGCCGTAAATCCCCAGCAGGATCGGCGGCAGGCTGTCCAGGTAGAGCCGGGTCGGCGTGACGAGTGGACCCAGATGCGCCAGCTTCGGTTCGCTGTGCCGCACCCATGGCACGGCGCAGATGAACTCAAGGTAGTTCATCCCCAGGGGCGCGATGTTGGGACGGACGTTTCGCTGCCGACCCATCAGCAGGATCACCGGGTGTTCGGCGGGGCCGGTGACCGGCTGCGCGCCGGGTTCCAGCCCCCGGGGCAGCAGCGCCGCGACCGTGTCCCGCGGCACCGGCAGCATCAACGCAGCGCCCGTGGTCTTTGCCATGCCGAAGGCGGCGCTCCACGGCCATGCAGAATTCTGCGGCCGGATCGTCCGGGGCGCGGGGATCACCGGCGTGCGGATCGCGCCGATCCGCGGATCCGCCGCCTCACCGAAGATACGGACGGGCTGTCCGGCCAGCGCCTGGGCCGCGCGGATGCCGGACATTGTCGCCGCCTCGACGCAGCCGGCATTGATCGCCGTCCAGGTCCAGTCGCCGGCCAGCCAGAGATTGTCGAACCCGCTCCGGTCGGACCGCAGCCGCGCCGCGGCGGAGCCGGGCGTGGACATGACGTAGCGCTCCGACGGCGCCACGTTCATGCGGAAATACTGGCCGGTCAACGCATCCTCAGCGTCGCCCGGCGGGATCAGCCTGTCCGGATCCATCCGGCCGGCGGTCATCACCTGGGGAAAGATTCCCGCGCCGGCCTTCTGGATCCACAGCCGGCTCCGCTCTCGCATCCTGTCCCCAAGTGTGCGGGCGTAATCCGCGGCGGGTCCGTCGGGCATGTCGCCCGGGTCCGGCGTCGGTCCGCAGAAATAGGAAATCGCGCCGGGTGCGGACCCCTCCGGCCAGGCCTCGCGGGCCACCAGATGGCTCATGTCCGCCCAGGTGTTCATGTTGTCGGCATAGGCGGTCAGGATCGAGTCGCCATGGCGCCAGCCCAGGTCCTTCGGCACGTGCCAGAGCTGCATCGCCTGGGTGCCCACGGTTTCGACCCGGCGGACCATGCGCGACCAGAGCGGGCTCTGTGCGATCAGGTCGGCGGCGACGGCGGGCAGCGCGCCCAGGGAGATGCCCAGGATGACCGCGTCGAAATCCGCGCCGCGTTCCAGGATCACCTTGCCCACCGGACCCCAGGCGCGCCAGGGATCCTCAAGATCGACGCTGGCGGCCTTCAGCGCCTCGCCCTCCTCAAGCTGGTCGAACAACGGCTGCGACGGCCAGCAGTCCAGATCGCCGACCCGGACGAACGGCGCGTAGGCACCTTTCGGCGTCGCCTGCCGGTCGATCTCGATCCGCTCGACCAGCCGCCCGGCGGGGTCGAGCCGCAGCGCCGTGACCTCATGGAAAAAGCGGAACTTCACCCCGCGTTTGCGCAGCGCCTTGTAATAGGGCGTGAACATGGTGTCGCCCATGCCGGCGTTCATCTTCAGAAAGATCGCGTCCCGATAGGTCAGCACCAGCCGCAGGGTGCCCTGGATGAAGGTTCCGGCCCCGATGGCACGATGTGCCCTGTCGCAGATCCCGTCCCGGTAGCCGAACGCGTAGTCGTAGACCGCGCGGACGAGGGCGCTGTCCACCGTGTCGGGATGGGCGCCGTGCTCCGCGATCCAGTCGGAAAACTCCCGGTCCTCGATCGCGTCGAATCCGCCGCGGATCACCTCTTCGGACAGAAGGCCGCGCAGGATCGCGCCGCCCAGGTCCAGAACGCCGTAGATTCGCTGAAAAACCGGGTCGAAGTACTGACGCTCGATCAGGTCGCACCGCCCTTCGGCGACGGCGTCCTGATGCTGCGTCACCAGGGTGGCCAGCGTCGCGCGGGTCTCACCCCGCTCGCCGCGCGCGGCCGTCTCGGCCATCAGATCGGTCACGCCGCGCACAGGGCCGGGCGTGTCCGCGCCGCAGTCCTCGACCGGGCAGATGAACGGCGCGGCCAGGGCGTCTTCGGTGACGTCGCGCAGCGTTTCGGCCACCAGCCGGATGTAGGTCCACGGCCTGACCGCGCCGTAGCCCACGCTGCCGCGCTTGGGGGCCATCGCCGGCCGGAGCGGCCAGAACCCCCAGCCGTCGGGGGTGTCGTCTCCCAACACCACGTTGTTGTGCGGGGTGAAGGCCGCATCGAAGCCCGGGAACACCCCGTCCTCTCCGTCGAGGTCTTCGTAGCAGCGGCGCATCAGCGCGATGGCGTTTTCGTAGAACCCGGCCCAGACGTGAAGCCCGTGCTCCTCGATCCTGTGGCCGTGCGCGGCGTTGCGGCCGCTGGCGCATTTGCCGCCCAGCCGCCAGCCGGTCTGGTAGATCGTCACGTCGTAGGCATCCGGACCTGAGGTCAGCTCGAACGCGGCAGAGATCGCGCCGACGCCGCCCCCGAGTATCGCAATACGTTTCATGGCGTCCACTCCGCAGGGATCGAGGGGCCGGAAGGACAGTTTCCGATGAAATCGCATGTCAACAGCAGGGCTTCGGTTGACGTAACGGTACGTCGTGGACACGTGATCTGTCCACGCCCAAGGACACACCCAAGGACACAGACGAACGGCGCGGATGCGGAATCGGCCCCGCATCCGCTGCGACATCGCGCCAAAGCCGCCTTGGCCGCGGCGGCCGGCCGCCCCTCAGTCGAGCGTCAGGTCGGAGATTGTCGCGTCGATGCGGCTGTCGGTGTCATCGCTGTCTGCTGAGACGGCCACGCCCAGCAGAACCGGGGGCCGTTCGCCGAAGGCGCTGGTCAGGTCCGCATCGAAGGACACCTGCTCCGACTGCTTGCCCGTGCCGGACCCGTGGAGGATCACGGTCTTGCCCCGCGCGCCCAGGTACGGGCTGTCGAGCACGGTGCCCTTCGGGCTGTCGCCGCCCCAGACATAGACCAGGACCCGCACCTTTTCGGCGCCCAGGAGGCTGCGCAGGGAGGCGCCCTCAAGTTCTTGTGCCGTGGCCGCGTCGGAGAACACGAAATAGAGCGCCAGGTCGCGGTCGTCGCCGCCCTTCACCGACAGGTCCGTGGCCGGAACGCCCTCGGACACGCTCCAGGTCCAGCTGGCGGAGCCGGCCGCCGCCGCGTCGCCGGTGCGCCGATAGACCAGCGACACGCTGTCGTCGGAAACGACCCCCAGGGAGGTGCCGTTCAGCGCATAGTCGTTGTCGGCCTGGAACGGGAATTTCTGCGTCTGCCACTGGTCGTCGAAGGCGATCGGCGCGGCCATAAGCGGCGCGGACAGAAACAGCAGGGCGGTCGTCAGGGCGGCGGTTCTCATGGGATGCTCCGTCGATGGTCGGGAAATGATGCCCAGGGAACGGCCCGACGGCAGGGAACGGTGCGCGTCTCGCCCAGACGTGATCGGCTGTCACATTGCAAACCGCCTGAGCGGGGCGGGATGCGCCTGTGCCGCGCGGGGCCAGTCCCGCGCGATCGCCACCTCGCCCAAACCCGCCCGCAGCCGGGCCAAGGCGTCCACGGGAAGGTCCGCGCGCACCCATCCGGGCTGCCGGGGCACGCTCTCGGCCAGGATGCCGTCCGGCGGCACGCCCGCGTCGGGCGGTGCGTAGATGCCCGCCCGGCCGGAATTGGCGTCCAGGAAACAGCACCCCGGAACCTCTCCCACGGTCTGCGCCAGGATGGCGACGCATGTCCCCTCCAGCGCGCGGGCCCTTGCGGCCACGCGCACCCGCGCGGCACCCCGGTCCGTGTCCGTGCAGGCCGGGATCAGCAGCAGGTCGCACCGCAGGGCGCGGGCGTGGTCCGGGAATTCGGCGTCGTGGCAGACCAGCACGCCGACCCGTCCCAGAGCCGTCTGCGCGACCGTCAGCGGATCGCCCGGGACCAGGGCGGTATGCGTGCGTTCCCAGGGCGTCGGGATCCTCTTGTCCTGCCACAGCACAGCCCCGGCGGGCGACACCAGATAGGCCCGGTTCACCGGTCCCGAAGGTGAGGCCACCGGCAGGCTGCCCGCCAGGCAATGCACGCCATGGCGGCGGGCCAGGTCCACATGCAGTCCCAGCACCCAGGGTGCCGAGGCGGCGGCCAGGTCGATCCAGGCCCCCGGCGTGTCGCGGGGCGGCGGCGCCGTCAGGCTCGCCTCCATCCCGGCATATTCGGGAAAGACCAGCAGATCGGCCCGGGCCGTCTCGAACCACCGCGCCAGCTTCGCGGCATAGGCGTCCCGGTCGGCGTGCCACTCCAGGGGCCAGGCCGCGGCGGCGACCCTCACAGCGGGCGCGTCCAGACGCGCAGCGCCTTGCGGCTGGGCGCGTCCGCCCCGCGGTCCGTCCAGGTCATGTGGATCAGCGCGTCGCGGGCGCGGTAGCCGCGCGCCTCCCAGAACGGCGCCAGCGGGCGGGCGTCCGCGGGCCGGTCCGGATGATCGCGGGGCCGCTCCACGCCGCAGAACATCGACACGTCGAATCCCCGGGCGCGGGCGTGATCCTCGCGCAGGTCGAAGAACGCGTGGCCGGCCCCCTGTCCCCGGTAGGCGGGCAGAAGGACCGACTCCGCGCAGTAGAACACCCGCGCCACCTCCAGCCCCAGCGCGTCCAGCGGCACGTTCCGCGCATCCTCATGTCCGGCCAGCGGCATCCCCGTCGCGCATCCCACGATCGTGCCGCCATCGCGTGCCGCCACCAGGATCGCGCCGGGCGTGTTCCGGTAGCTTTGCAGATAGGCGGCTTCGTCCGCCGGATCGCCGTCGTAGAGATAGGGCCAGTCGCGGAACACCTCGCACCGGAGACGCGCCAGATCGTCCAGCGCCTCCCCCACGCCATCGTCGGTCAATGTGTCGAATGTCAGTGCCATGTGCCCCCCAACTTGCCGACGGCCCTCATCGGTCCGCAGGATCCCGTCCAGGTCGCGGCGGGCCGGCCTCGACCGTCGCCCGTCCGGGCCGCCAGCCGGCCCCCCGCGCCGGGGCCCGGACAGGCGATCCCGCGTCGGCCGTCATCTCGGGAACCCCGGGACGGGATTGCCGATCCCGCCCAGCCGTCTTAGCCTCTGCCGATCCACAGGGACACGGACGAAAATGGAGCTTTCACGAAACCGGTTCAAGGCCGGCCTGCGCGCCGGGCGCCACCAGATCGGCATCTGGAACGCGATGCCCGGGCGGATGATCCCGGAGATCCTGGCCCGCGCCGGGTTCGACTGGATCGTGGTCGATTGCGAACACGCCCCCACCTCCGTGGGCGAGGTGCTGAGCGCGCTTCAGGCCATCGCCGGGATCGACGGCGTCTCGGCCGTCGTCCGGCCCGAGGCGAACGATCCGGTGCTCATCAAGCGGCTCCTCGACATCGGTGCCCAGAGCCTTCTCATCCCCTATATCCAGTCCGGCGAAGAGGCCCGCGCCGCGGTCGCCGCCACCCGCTACCCGCCAGAGGGGATCCGCGGCGTCGCCGGCCACCACCGCGCCAGCGGCTACGGGACGGTCCCCGACTACATCGCCCGCGCCGCGCAGGAACTCTGCGTGATCCTCCAGATCGAGACCGCCGCCGGGCTGGATGCGCTGGACGAGATCGCCACGACCCCCGGCGTGGACGGCGTGTTCATCGGTCCTGCGGATCTCTCGGCCAGCCTGGGGCATCCGGGCGATCCGGGCCACCCGGAGGTTCAGGCGCGGATCGACGCCGCACTCGACCGGCTGGTGTCGCTCAAGGTGCCTTCGGGGATCCTCTATGTGGCGCCGGAGATGGCGCGCGCGGCCATGGCGCGGGGCACGCTGTTCACGGCCGTCGGTCTCGACGTGATGCTTCTGGCCGGCGGGGCCACGTCGCTGCGCGCCTCCTTCGCGGGGGGCTGATCCCCGCACCCCGTCACCGCTCCCGCGGGTCGAGCAGCCTGCGCATCAGCCCGCCGCGCGTCACCCGGCCGATGCCATTGCCGGCCTCGGTCACGCGCACCGGCCCGTCCGCCGCGATCAGCGCGCGCATGGTGTCTGCAACCGACGCGTCGGCCTCCACGCCCGTCGCGCCGGCGTCTCCCGGCTCCATGACGTCGCGCGCCGTAAGCACCCCCAACGGGTTCATATGCGCGACGAAATCCGCCACGTAATCGTCGGCGGGCCTGGAAAAGATCTCCTGCGGGGTGCCGCATTGCACGATCCGCCCGCCCTCCATGATCGCGATCCGGTTGCCGATCTTGAACGCCTCGTCCAGATCGTGACTGACGAAGATGATCGTCCGCTGCAGCCGCTGCTGCAGTTCCAGAAGCTCATCCTGAAGCTTGTTGCGGATCAGAGGGTCGAGCGCGGAGAACGGCTCGTCCATCAGCAGGATCGGCGCGTCCGTGGCGAAGGCCCGCGCCAGCCCCACCCGCTGCTGCATCCCGCCGGACAGTTCGCCCACCTTGCGCTCGGCCCAGTCCGACAGGCCGACCAGTTCCAGCTGCCGGTCCACCGCCTCCGCATACTGGGATTTCGACTGGCCGCCCAGTTCCAGCCCCAGGCCGACATTCTCGCGCACCGTGCGCCAGGGCAGCAGTCCGAACTGCTGGAACACCATCGACACGCATGCCTGACGGACCCGGCGCAGGTCCGACTTCGTCGCGTCCGTCACCTCGCACGACCAGTCGCCATCGGTCACCGTGACGCTGCCGCGCGCCACCGGGTTCAGCCCGTTGACGGCGCGCAGAAGCGTGGACTTGCCGGACCCCGACAGCCCCATGAGCACCAGGATCTCACCCTCCTCGACGTCGAGCGTGCAGTCGTGGACGCCCAGCACCTGACCCGTCCGCGCCTGAATCTCCGGGCGCTTCATCCCCTCGTCCATCAGCGGCAGCGCCACCTCGGGCTTGTCCCCGAACACGATGGAGACGTTGTCGATCCTCACCGCCGTGCTCATTTCCGCGTCCCCACGTTCAGCATCCGGTCCAGAATGATCGCCACCACCACGATGACGAACCCGCTTTCGAAGCCCAGCGCCGGGTTCACCTGGTTGAGCGCGCGCACCACCGGCACCCCCAGCCCGTCGGCGCCCACCAGCGCCGCGATCACCACCATCGACAGCGACAGCATGATGGTCTGGTTCAGACCGGCCATGATCTGAGGGAACGCGCTGGGCATCTCGACCTTCCACAGAAGCTGGCGCGGCGTGGCACCGAAGGCGCGCGCGGCCTCGATCAGCGGGGTGGGGGTGCTGGCGATGCCAAGGTAGGTCAGCCGGATCGGCGCCGGAAGCACGAAGATCACCGTGGCCAGCAGCCCGGGCACCATGCCGATGCCGAAGAACACGATGGCCGGGATCAGATAGACGAAGGTCGGCAGCGTCTGCATCAGGTCCAGAACCGGCCGCAGGGCGGAATAGAGGCGCGGCCGGTGCGCCGCGGCGATGCCGATGGGCACCCCGATGGCCATGCACACGATGCAGGCCGAAAGCACCAGCGTCAGGCTTTCGGTCGTCTCCTCCCAGTAATCCTGGTTGAGCACGAAGAGAAAGCCCAGCGCCACGAACAGGCAGACCTTCCAGTTGCGCTGGAGCGCCCAGGTGATCGCCACGAAGGCGGCGATGACCACCAGCGGGTTGGGCGTCTGCATTACCCACAGAATCGCGTCGATCAGCACCTCCATGAAGGTCGACAGCCAGTCGAGCAACAACTGAAGGTTGTCGTTGATCCAGTCGAACACCGTTTCGGCCGCGCGGCCGACGGGAATCTTGTTCTCGGTCAGCCAGTCCATGCGGCAACCTCCTTGAGCGATGGGATAGGCGGTGGCAGCATCATCCGGACCCCACCGGAGACGCGCCGCCATGTCCGACCTTGTCTTTTACACCAACCCGATGTCCCGGGGGCGCATCGTGCGGGCGATGCTGGAAGAGCTCGGCGCGGCGTACGACACCCGCGTGCTCGACTACGGAACCACCATGAAGGCGCCGGACTACCTGGCGATCAATCCCATGGGCAAGGTGCCGGCCATCGTCCACGGCGGCACCGTGGTGACCGAAGCGGCGGCGATCTGCGCCTATCTGGCGGATGCCTTCCCCGGCGCCGGCCTGGCCCCGCCGCCGGACCGCCGCGGCGCCTATTACCGCTGGCTGTTCTTCGGCGCCGGTCCGGTGGAGGCGGCGGCGACCAACGCCTCCCTGGGGATCGAAACGGCCACCCCAGAACTCAGCAGTCGGGTCGGGTACGGCACTCTCGGGTCGGTGCTCGACACGCTGGAGGGACTTCTGGCCGACGGTCGCCCGTGGCTTCTGGGCGACGATTTCACCGCCGTCGACGTCTACCTGGGCGCGCAGATCGGCTGGGGCGTTTCCTTCGGCACCATGGAGGCGCGGCCCGGCTTCGCCGAATACGTCGCCCGGCTGAACGCGCGTCCCGCCATCCGCCGCGCGGCAGAGCTCGACGACGCGTTGCTGCCGACGGCGGAGTGAGCCGGTCCCCTCTGGACCGGCCCGGGTGTCTGTGGGATCACCCACGGGCGCGGATCAGGACCCGATGCCCAGGTGCTCCTTGACCGCCGGCAGACCCTCCTGGCCGTCCAGGGTCGTCACGCCGGCAAGCCAGCCGTCCAGCACGTCGGGGTTCTCGCGCAGCCAGGCCAGCGCCGCGTCTCCGGCATCCTCGCCGTCATCCAGGATCGCGCCCATGATCTGGTTCTCCATCTCCAGAGAGAAATCCATCTGCGACAGCAGCTTGCCCACATTGGGGCATTCTTCGGAATAGCCCTTGCGGGTGACGGTGTTGACCACCCCCTCGCCGCCAAAGAAATCCTCTCCGCCGGGCAGGTACTTCAGGTCGAAATTGGCGTTCATCGGGTGCGGCTCCCAGCCCAGGAACACCACCGGCTCCTGCTTGTCGTAGGCACGCCGCACCTGCGCCAGCATCCCCTGTTCGGAGCTTTCGGCGATGTCGAAGTCGCCCAGGCCGAATTTGTCTTGTTCGGTCAGGCTGACAAGATAGGCGTTGCCCTCGTTGCCCGGCTCGATGCCATAGATCTTGTTGTTCAGCTCATCTCCGAACTTCGCGATGTCGGCATAGCTCTGCAACCCGGCCTCATAGGTATAGGTCGGCACGGCGAGCGTATACTTGGTGCCTTCGAGATTGACGTTCACCTGCTCGATCTCGCCGGACTCCAGATAGGGGGTGATCGCCTGGTTCTGGGCCGGCATCCAGTTGCCCAGGAACACGTCGATGTCGTCGTTCTCAAGCGAGGCGAACGTGACCGGCACCGACAGCACCTTCACGTCGACGCTGTAGCCCAGCCCCAGCAGCACGTGCTGGGCGATGGCGGTGGTGGTTGTAATGTCGGTCCAGCCCACGTCCGAAAACGTGACATCCTCACAGGCCGGATTGGCGGCGGCATTGGCCCCGCCCGCGACGAGGATCGCAAGGACGGAGGCGGTGGTCAGATGTTTCATCGAGGTCTCCCTGTTTCTCGGTCTCTACTTGATTGATCGGTCAATTAGATGCTAATCCCTGGCCCATGGCAACACTGGACACCGAAAAGCCGGCAAAGGAAAAGGCCGAAGTCAGGCGGCGCGCCGATCTGATCGCGGCGACCATAGCCGAAATCGGCCACTCGGGCTCTCTTGACGTTACGGTGGGCCGGATCGCCAAGCGGGCCGGGATCTCTCCGGCGCTGGCCTTTCACTATTTCGGCGACAAGGAAACCCTGTTTCTCGACGCCATGCGCCATCTTCTGACCGCCTACGGGAGGGACGTGCGCCGCCGCCTGGGTGCCGCCACCGGCGCGCGGGGCCGCGCGGAGGCGATCGTCGGGGCCAGCTTTTCGGAGCAGAACTTCCATCGCGGCTCCATCGCGGCCTGGCTCAACTTCTACGTCCTCGCCCAGAGATCGCCCCAGGCGCGGCGTCTGCTCGACCTCTACCGCCGCCGCCTGGCCTCGAACCTCAGCCATGCGCTGCGCCCCGCGCTGGACGACGGGGCCCCTGCCGCGGCCGAGCGGATCGGCGGGCTGGTGGACGGGCTCTACCTCCACGCCGCGCTCGACGCGGATACCAGCGCCACGGCGGCCCGGGCCCATGTGCTTGCCGCCCTCGACAAAGAGATCGGAGCCCCCGCATGAGCGACGGCACGGCAGCGCCCAACATCCTCGTCCTCATGGTCGACCAGCTGAACGGAACGCTCTTTCCCGACGGGCCCGCCCCGTTCCTGCACGCGCCGAACCTGAAGCGCCTGGCCGCCCGCTCGGTCCGGTTCCGCAACAGCTATACCGCCTCGCCGCTCTGCGCGCCGGCACGCGGGGCCTTCATGTCCGGGAGGCTGCCGTCCTCCACCGGCATCTACGACAACGCGGCCGAATTCCCCTCGGCCCTGCCGACCTACGCCCACCACCTGCGCCGCGCCGGCTACCAGACCGCGCTCAGCGGCAAGATGCATTTCGTCGGCCCCGACCAGCTTCACGGTTTCGAGGCGCGCCTGACCACCGACATCTACCCCGCCGACTTCGGCTGGACCCCGGATTACCGCAAGCCGGGCGAGCGGATCGACTGGTGGTACCACAATCTCGGCTCCGTCACCGGCGCGGGCGTGGCAGAGATCACCAACCAGATGGAATACGACGACGAGGTCGCCCATCACGCCACCGCCAAGCTCTACGACCTCGCCCGCGGCCACGACACCCGGCCCTGGATGCTCACCGTCAGCTTCACCCACCCGCACGACCCCTATGTCGCGCGCCGCCGGTTCTGGGATCTCTACGAGGGCTGCGAACACCTGCAACCGCGCGTCCCGGCGATCCCCTATGACGATCAGGACGCCCATTCGAAGCGTCTGTTCGATGCCAACGACTGGCGCGCCTTCGACATCGGCCCGCAGGACGTCGCCCGGTCGCGCCGCGCGTATTTCGCCAACATCTCCTATCTCGACCGGAAGATCGGAGACATCCTGGACGTGCTTGAGGCCACGCGGCAAGAGGCGATCGTGCTGTTCGTCTCCGACCACGGCGATATGCTGGGAGAGCGCGGCCTGTGGTTCAAGATGAGCTTCTTCGAAGGCTCCGCGCGCGTGCCGATGATGCTCTGCGCCCCCGGTCTGGAGCCGGGCCTGGTGACCGAACCGGTCTCGACCATCGACGTCTGCCCGACGCTTTGCGACCTTGCCGGCGTGGACATGGGCGGCGTCATGCCCTGGACAGAGGGCGAGAGCCTGCGCCCGGTCTGCGCCGGCGCCCCGCGCCGCCAGCCCGTGCGCATGGAATACGCCGCCGAGGGCAGCGTCGCGCCGATGGTGGCGCTGCGGCAGGACCGCTGGAAATACACCAACTGCGCCGTGGACGATGAGCAGCTCTTTGACCTGGACGCCGATCCCGATGAGCTGACCAACCTTGCCGCCGACCCGGCCCATGCCGCGACGCTCGATCGTTTCCGGCTCATGTCCAACGCCCATTGGGATCTGGACCGGTTCGATGCAGACGTCCGCGCCAGCCAGTCCGCCCGCTGGGTCGTCTATGAGGCGCTGAGCCGGGGCGGCCAGTACCCGTGGGATTTCCAGCCGCTGCAGAAGGCGTCAGAGCGTTACATGCGCAACCACATGGATCTCAACGTGGTCGAGGAACGCCAGCGCTTCCCCCGCGGCGAGTGACACGAATTTTCACCGAAAATTCGAGACCCGGAGAACGAATGCAAGATCTGCAGCCCAAGGCCAGCCACTACATTGACGGTGCCTATCACGAAGACACCGGCGGAAATCCGATCCCGGTGATCTATCCCGCCACCGGGGCGGAGATCGCGCGTCTTCACGCCGCGACCGACGCGGTGATCGACCGCGCGCTTGCCGCGGCCAGCGCCGCCCAGCCGGCCTGGGCCGCCCTGACCGGCACGATGCGCGGCCGCATCCTGCGCCGCGCCGCCGACATCCTGCGGGATCGCAACCATGAGATGTCGGTGCTGGAGACCCACGACACCGGCAAGCCGCTGTCCGAGACGCTGGTGGCCGACGCCACCTCCGCCGCCGACGCGCTGGAATATTTCGGCGGTCTGGCCGGCAGCCTGACCGGAGAGCACATTCCCCTTGCGGACGGCGATTTCGTCTATACCCGGCGCGAGGCGCTGGGCGTGGTGCTGGGGATCGGCGCGTGGAACTACCCCACCCAGATCGCCGCGTGGAAGGCCGCGCCGGCGCTGGCCTGCGGCAACACCATGGTGATGAAGCCGAGCGAGACGACGCCGCTCTGCACCCTCAAGCTGGCCGAGATCCTGACCGAGGCCGGCGCCCCCCCGGGCGTGTTCAACGTCGTGCAGGGCTACGGGGCCCAGGCCGCGAAACTGCTGGACGATCCGCGTGTGGCCAAGGTGTCGCTGACCGGATCCGTGCCGACGGGGCGCAAGGTCTATGCCGCCGCCGCCGCGCAGCTCAAGCACGCCACCATGGAGCTGGGCGGCAAGTCGCCCCTGGTGATCTTCGACGACGCGGATCTCGACAACGCCGTGTCCGCCGCGATCAACGCCAATTTCTACTCCACCGGGCAGATCTGCTCGAACGGGACGCGGGTCTTCGTGCAGAAGGGACTCCGCAAGAAATTCCTGAAATCGCTTGCCCGCCGCATGAAGGACGCGGTGATCGGCGATCCGCTGGATGAGGCCACGACGATCGGACCGATGGTCTCCCAGCGCCAGCTCGACATCGTCCTGGATTACATCGAGCAGGGCAAGGTAGAGGGTGCGACGCTGGTGGCCGGCGGCGCGCGTCTCGACCGTCCCGGCTTCTGGATCGCGCCCGCGCTCTTCGCGGATGTCACCGACGACATGGCTATCGCGCGTGAGGAAATCTTCGGCCCGGTCATGTCGGTCCTCGAATTCACCACCGAAGAAGAGGCGATCCGCCGCGCCAACGCCACGGAATTCGGCCTTGCCGCAGGTGTGTTCACCTCCGACCTGGTCCGCGGCCACCGCATCGCCGCCGCGTTCCAGGCCGGCACGACCTATATCAACGCCTACAACCTCACCCCGGTCGAGGCGCCGTTCGGCGGCAGCAAGGCCTCCGGCGTGGGGCGCGAGAACTCCAGGGCCGCCATCGCCCATTACAGCCAGGTCAAGTCCGTCTACGTGTCTCTGAACAAGACCGAGGCACCGTTCTGATGGCGATGATCGACCGGCCGAACGCGCGGCAGCGCCCCACCGGACTCGCGGACCGGACCGCCACGTTCGTGTATCTGACCGGCTACGCCCTGACCGTGCTGAACCACGTCCCCCGGAACGTGTACGCCCTCTTCGCCAAGATCATCCGGTGGTTCACAGTCGGCGTCATGCGGCAGGACCGCGCGATCGGGATCGTCCGCCTCGGCGCCCCCGTCTCGCTGTTCATCGGCTATCCCGGCGCGGACGGGACCGGCTGATGGAAGCAGATTACGTCATCGTCGGCGCGGGCAGCGCCGGCTGCGCCATGGCCTGGCGCCTTACCGAAGCCGGCCGTTCGGTCATCGTGATCGAACACGGCGGATCGGATGCGGGCCCGTTCATCAACATGCCCGGCGCGCTCAGCTATCCGATGGGCATGACGATGTACGACTGGGGCCTGCGGACCGAACCGGAGCCGCATCTGGACGGACGCCGCATGGTCGTGCCGCGCGGCAAGGTGGTCGGTGGCTCGTCTTCGATCAACGGCATGATCTACGTGCGCGGCCATGCGCTCGACTACGACCACTGGGCCGAGCAGGGTGCGGCGGGCTGGGACTACGCCCACGTCCTGCCCTATTTCAAGCGGCTGGAGACCTGGCACGACGGCGGCCACGGGGGCGACCCGTCCTGGCGCGGCACCGACGGTCCGCTCCACGTCACCCGCGGCGCGCGCCGGAACCCGCTGACACGTGCCTTCGTCAAGGCCGGAGGGCAGGCGGGCTACCAGTTGACCGACGACTACAACGGCAAGAAGAACGAGGGCTTCGGCCCCTATGACGCGACGATCTGGAAAGGCGCGCGCTGGTCGGCGGCCAAGGCGTACCTGCGCCCGGCGCTGCGCCGCGACACCTGCACGCTGGTCCGGGCGCTGGCGCGCCGTATCGTCATCGACGAGGGCCGCGCCATCGGGGTCGAGGTCCGCCGCAAGGGCCGTATCGAGACCATCCGCGCGCGGCGCGAAGTCATCCTGGCGGCCTCCGCCATCAATTCGCCCAAGCTTCTGATGCTGTCGGGGATCGGTCCCGCCGACCACCTGTCCGAGCATGGCATCGAGGTGATCGCGGACCGCCCCGGCGTGGGCCAGAACCTGCAGGATCACCTGGAACTCTACATTCAGCAGGCCGCCACCAAGCCGGTCAGCCTCTACCGCTACTGGTCGCTTCTGGGCAAGGCCTATGTCGGCGCAAGATGGCTCGTCACGGGGCGCGGGCCAGGGGCCTCGAACCAGTTCGAAAGCGCCGGATTCGTGCGGTCCCGGGCAGGCATCCGCTATCCCGACATCCAGTACCATTTCCTGCCCATCGCGGTGCGCTACGACGGCCGCACTGCGGTCAAGGGGCACGGCTTTCAGGCCCATGTCGGTCCGATGCGCTCGAAATCCCGGGGACACATCCGGCTCAGCACCCCGGACCCCGACGCCAGCCCGGAGATCCGGTTCAACTATATGGCCCATCCTGAGGACTGGGAAGAGTTCCGCACCTGCATTCGCCTCACGCGCGAGATCTTCGCCCAGCCCGCCTTCGACGACTTCCGCGGCCGGGAGATCAGCCCCGGCGCCGACGTGCAATCCGACGCCGACCTCGATGCCTTCATCCGCGCCGAGGTCGAGAGCGCCTATCACCCCTGCGGCACCTGCCGGATCGGCGCGGCGGACGACCCCATGGCCGTGGTCGATCCCGACTGCCGGGTGATCGGCGTGGACGGGTTGCGCGTGGCCGACAGCTCGATCTTTCCGCGGATCACCAACGGCAACCTGAACGCGCCGTCGATCATGGTGGGCGAAAAGGCCGCGGACCATATCCTGGGAAAGGGGACCTTGCCGCCGTCCAATGCCGAACCCTGGATCCACCCCGACTGGCGGACATGCCAGCGATGAAGCGGATCGGAGCCGACATCGCCCCCCGGCTCGACTGGCGCGGGGCCGTCGCGGCGCTGGAGTCCGGCCACCGCCGTCCCCGCGCCGAAATCGGCGATCTGTTCCTCGGCCCGCCAGAGGCCACGTCCCTGACCCGCGCGGCCCGCATAGAGGGGCTGGGCGTCGGCGTGAAATCCGTGACCGTGCATCCCGGCAACCCGTCGCGCGGCCTGCCGTCCGTCCAGGGCGCGATGCTGGTGTTCGACCCCGACGACGGCCGGCCCACGGCGCTGATCGACTCCGCCCTGGTGACCACGTTCAAGACCGCCGCCGACAGCGTCCTCGGCGCGCGTCTGCTGGCGCGGCCGGATCCCGAAACGCTGCTCATCGTCGGGGCGGGCGCGGTGGCGGCCAGCCTGACCCGCGCCTATCCGGCCAATTTTCCGTCACTGCGGCGAATTATGGTCTGGGCGCGCCGGCCTTCGCAGGCGCAGCAATTTTCCGCGGAACACGGGCGCGACCTGCCCGTTGTGGCAGTCATGGACCTTGCAGACGCGGCGAAGGATGCCGACATCATCTCCACCGCGACCATGGCCGCCGCGCCTGTACTTTCCGGCGAGATGGTGCCAGACGGGGCCCATGTCGACCTGATCGGCGCATTCCGCAAGGACATGCGCGAGGCCGACGACGCCCTGATGAAACGGGGTGCGATCTATGTGGACAGCAAGGCCACGACGATCGACCATATCGGTGAGCTGACGATCCCTCTGTCGGAGGGCACGATTGCACGGGACGACATTCTGGGTGACCTCTACGATCTGGTCGCCGACCGGCCGGACCGCGCGGATGGGGCCGTCACCGTATTCAAGAACGGCGGCGGCGCGCATCTCGACCTGATGATCGCCGACTGGATCGCCCGACACGCGTGATCCGCCGGATGTCCGCCATCCATTCGCCTGCGACCGGGGCCCGAAGCCCCGGAGCAATCCGTACACAAACGAAGGAGATATTCATGAGCCGCATCGCCACCACCCCCGCCGCCTGGAGCAATGAGCTCGACCGCACGCTCGGCGCCGATACCCCGCTCGACACCTGCCTGGAACAGGCCGCCGCGATCGGTTTCACCGGCATCGAGAGCGGATACAAGTTCCCCGAAGACGGCGCGGCGCTTGCCGCCAAGCTGGCAGAGCACGGCCTGACGCTGGCCTCCGCCTCCCACGGGCTGGCCCTGCTGGACCGCTCCGTCGAGGACGAGCGCGCGGCCATGCAGCCCGCCATCGACCGGCTCAAGGCCGCCGGCGGCGATGTGCTGGTGGTCACGGAACTGTCCAACGCCACCTTCGCCGACGACGGCGCGCCGCTGTCGCGCCGGCCCACGCTGGAGGCTGCCGACTGGGAGAGCTTTGCGCTCAAGCTCGACCAGATCGCCACGTTCTGCGCCGATCAGGGCGTCACCTGCGTGTACCGCCATCACGTCGGCACCATCGTGCAGACCCCCGAAGAGATCGACCGCCTGATGATGGAGACCAGCGTCGTGGCGCTGCTCTTCGACACGGCCCAGGTCTACATGGGCGGCGGCGATCCGGCGCAGGTTCTCACCCGCCACCTGCCCCGCGTCCGCCATGTCCGGCTGGGCAACATCCGCGTGCGCGAGCTGACCCGCGCCCGGATGAGCGACGTGTCCCTGCCGGAAGCCGTCCGCATGGGCGTGTTCGCCGTCCCGGGCGACCGCGACGGGTCGGTGGATTTCAAGACCTGCATGAACCTGCTCTCCGCGTCGAACTACGAAGGCTGGGTCGTCGTCTCTGCGGGTCAGGATCCCGCGCAGCGCAAGCCCTCCGATGAGCAGGCCACGGGTTTCGCCACCGTCGACGGTCTGATCGGACGCGCCGGCCTCGCCGCCTGACGGACCCGGGCGCGGGCGCTCCGATGGGGCGCCTGCCAACCGTCGCATCCCGCCTGCGGTAACGACCGCACCGGCGGTGGAAGGCGCGTCCAAAATTCTTGCAGTCCCCCGGAACCCGGTGCAAATTCCGGATCACGGATACAAGGGCCGAACGGCCAGGGGGACGGTAGGATGACCGCCAACGACGATCGCGGCACGCCGGGCGGACGCGGGTGACACGACGCGCGGCCGCGGCGCTGTGCCTTCTATCGCTCTTGGCGCTTGCGGCCTGCACCGGCCCGCAGTCGGCCCTCGACCCCGCGGGGCGCGACAGCGCCACCCTGTCCCGGCTGTTCTGGTTCATGCTCGCCGGCGCGGCGGTGCTCTGGGCGGCGATGAACGGCCTGATGTTCTATGCCTGGCGCGTCGACCCGCGGCCCATGTCTGTCAGGGGCGCGCGGACGCTGATCTTCGCGGGCGGCGTGGTCCTGCCCACGGTCGTCCTATCCGGCCTGCTGGGCTATGGCCTGTCGATCATGCCCGACCAGCGCGCGCCGGGAGACGGCCTTCGCGTGGAGGTTACCGGAGAGCAGTGGTGGTTCCGCGTCGACTACTGGCCCGACGGCGCCGCAGAGCCGATCCGCTCGGCCAATGAACTGGTCCTGCCGGTGGGCAGCCGGTCCGAGATCACGCTCAAGGCCGATCAGGTCATCCACTCGTTCTGGCTACCGTCGCTCGGCGGCAAAACCGACATGATCCCGGGTCGCGTAAACCGCATGTCGCTGGAGCCTACCGATGTGGGCGAGTTCCGCGGCCAATGCGCCGAATTCTGCGGCGAAAGCCACGCCTGGATGGCCTTTACCGCCAAGACCCTGTCGCCCGACGATTTCGCGGCCTGGCTGACGGCCGAGGCCGCCCCCGCCGCGCCCCCCCGGACCGATCTGGCGCGCAGCGGCCGCGACGCCTTCATGGCGCAGGGGTGCGGCGGCTGCCACGCGATCCGCGGCACCCCGGCGCGGGGCCAGGTCGGGCCGGATCTGACGCATCTGGGCAGCCGGCTGAACCTGGCCGCCGGTGCGCTGGAGGTGACGCGCCCCGACCTGATCGCCTGGATCACCGATCCGTCGGCAATCAAGCCCGCGGCCAGGATGCCGGCCTACGACCACCTCGACACCGGCACGATCGCCGCCATGGCCGCCTATCTGGAGGGTCTCCGATGACCTATTTTTCGCCGGCAGATCGCCCCCGAAGGCCGCGGCCGTGACTGACCTCGGCGAAGGATCCCCGCGCCTCGACAGCCGCCGGCGCGACCTGGAAAAAGACCAGGCCCACGTCGCCCGCGGCACCTACCCCCCCACGGAAGAGTCCCTGACCCGGCCCATCGACCCCGAAGAGGCCGAAGCCCAGGCCGACCGCCTGCGCGCGGTCTGGGACGACCCGCCCGGCTGGCGCTACTGGTCGGCGGTGAACAATTCCGAAGTCGGCGTCTGGTATTCGATGACCGCCTTCGGCTTCATGCTGATCGCCGGGGCGCTGGCCCTGGTCATGCGGCTGCAGCTGGCGGTCCCCGACAACGAACTCATCTCGGCGGACCGCTTCAACCAGTTCTTCACCATGCACGGCTCGGCGATGATGTTCCTCTTCGCCGTCCCGATGTTCGAGGCGGTGTCGATCCTGCTGCTGCCGGCCTTCCTGGGCGCCCGGGACATGCCGTTCCCGCGCCTTTCTGCGTACGGTTTCTGGGCCTTCCTGATCGGCGGCGTCTTCGTGATGGGATCGCTCCTCTTCGATGCGGCGCCCAGTTCCGGCTGGTTCATGTATCCGCCGCTCTCGACCCTGGACGAAGGCCTGGGCACCGACATCTGGCTTCTTGGCCTCAGCTTCATAGAGGTCGCGTCGATCGCCGCGGCGGTGGAGCTTATCGTCGGCACGATCAAATGCCGCCCGCCCGGAATGCGCATCAACCTGATGCCGCTCTACGCCTGGTACGTCCTGGTCGTCGGGGCGATGATCCTCTTCGCCTTCCCGCCGCTCATCGCCGGGGACTTCCTGCTGGAGCTTCAGCGCAGCCTCGACTGGCCGTTCTTCGATCCGGCCCGCGGCGGCGATCCGCTCCTGTGGCAGCACCTGTTCTGGATCTTCGGCCATCCGGAGGTCTACATCGTCTTCCTGCCCTCCATCGCCGTCGCCGCCATGATCGTGCCCGCCGCGGCGCAGCGTCCGATGGTGGGCTACAACTGGATCGTGCTGTCGGCCGTGGGCACGGGGTTCCTCAGCTTCGGGCTCTGGGTGCACCACATGTTCACCACCGGGCTGCCGTCGATCAGCCTGGGGTTCTTCTCGGCCGCGTCGGAGGCCGTCGTCATCCCCACCGGCATCCAGCTCTTCGCCTTCGTGGCGACGCTGCTGGCCGGCCGGGTCAAGATGATCCTGCCGATGCTGTGGATCGCGGGCGCCCTGGCGATCTTCACCGTCGGGGGGCTGACCGGCGTCATGGTCGCGCTGGCACCCTTCGACTGGCAGGCCCACGACACGTACTTCATCGTCGCGCATCTGCACTACACGCTCTTCGGCGGCATGGTCTTTCCGCTGATCGGCGGGATCTATTTCTTCTATCCGTTCATCCGCAAGCGGACCTTGTCGGAGCGGCTCGGCCGGATCTCCTTCTGGCTGACGTTCACCGGCTTCAACATCGCCTTCCTGCCCATGCACCTGACCGGCCTCAGGGGGATGCCGCGCCGGGTCTACACCTATCCCGGCGACGTGGGCTGGGACACGCTCAACATGATCTCGACCGTGGGCGCCTTCGTGGTGGCCGCCGGCATCCTGGTGTTCGCCTGGGACCTGGTCCGCCCCAAGGGCGCGCCGATGTCGACGCGCAATCCCTGGAACGCCGGCAGCCTGATGTGGTCGCACGACATCCCCGACCAGTTCTGGGGCGTGCGCTCGATCCCCTACGTCACGTCGCGCAACCCGCTCTGGGACCAGCCCGGCATCGTCGCGCGCATGGACCAGGGCGGCTACTACCTGCCCGACGCAAGGGAGGGGCTGCGCGAGACCATCGTCACCTCCGCCATCGACGCGCGCCCGCAGCTGGTGGCGCGGGTCACCGGCCCCGCCTGGTGCACGATCTGGGCGGCGGTCTTCACCGGCGGCGCGTTCATCTTCCCGACCTTCTCCTGGTATCTGCCGGCCCTGCTCAGCGGCATCGCCGCGGTGGCCTGCATCGTCTGGTGGCTCTGGACCTCGACCGCGCTGATCCCCGAACGACCCATGAAGGACGTGGGCCTGGGCCTCAGCCTGCCGACCTATGTCTCGGGGCCGTCGGCGCCGGGCTGGTGGGGTGTGTTCATCACCATGCTGGGCGACATGGTCGCCTTCGCGTCGCTGATCTTCGGGATGTTCTTCTACTGGACCGCGCGCCCCGACTTCCCGCCGCCTCAGGCGGAACACGCCGCCGGCGGATGGGTCGTTGCTTCGGCGCTGCTCTACACGGCCAGCTGGGCGGCCACGCGCGCCGCCCGCCCCGTCCAGCGCCGGGGGCGGGTGCCCCTGGCGCAGGTGCTGCTGACGGCCGGCGCGCTCACGGCCACCGCCGGCGCGGCGGCATTGGTGCTCAGCGTCTCCGGCCTCGACCCCACGTCGCATGTCTATCCCGCGATGCTCTACGCGGTCGCCGTCTGGACTGCCGCCCATACCGTTGCCGGCGTGGTCATGCAGCTCTACTGCCTGGCCGGAACCGTCTGGGGAAAGGTGCTGCCCGAATACGACGCGCCGGTATGGAACACGGTGCTCTTCTGGCACTTCATGCTGGTGACGGCCCTGGGCTCGGCCGCCGCCATCGGCCTGCTTCCGAGGCTGCTCTGATGGCCGGCCGCGACAAGCCGGACCTGCCGGCGCACCGCAGCCTGTTCCGGACGATCCTGGCGCCGACCGTCTGGGCGGTGCATTTCCTGTTCGTCTACGGGTTCTCCGCCGTCTGGTGCGCCAAGGACTGGGGGGCGGCCGGGACGCTCTCGTGGTCGATCACCGCCGCCACGCTCCTGGCGCTGGCGCTGATCGTCGGTCTGGCCGTCGCCATGTGGCGCCAGTGGGACTACATGGACGACAACGACTACATCCACGATCTGTCCACGGACGAGCATCGCCGCGAATTTCTCGGCCATGCCGGCTTCATGCTCGCCTGCCTCAGCTTCGTGGCGGTGGTCTTCTCGACCATGCCGGCCTGGTTCGCGGGAACCTGCCTGTGAGACCGGTGCCCCTCACCCTGGGCCTCGTCGCGCTCGCCCTTGTCTGGGGGCTGCCGCTGGAGGGGCGGGCCGGGCCGTTTCCCGTCCACATGATCCGCCACATGACGCTGGTCGCCATCGTCCCGCCGATCCTGGTGGCCGGGCTGCCGCGCCTGCCGTCGCCGCCGATCCTCATCGCCGCGCTGGTCGAGTTCGCCGTGGTCTGGGGCTGGCACGCCCCCGCCCTGCATGAGGCCGCCTGGCGCGCGGTCCCGGTCTTCGCGGTCGAGCAGGCCAGCTTCCTGGCCGCCGGGCTCCTGGTCTGGTCCTCCGCCCTCCAGGGCCGGGCGCCGCTGGCCGGGGCGGGCGGAATGCTCCTCACCTCCATGCACATGACCCTGCTGGGGGCACTGCTGATCCTGTCGCCCACGGCGCTCTACAGCTACAGCGGCCTGGCGCAGCAGCAGATCGGCGGCATGCTCATGCTGGCCATCGGCACCCCCGTCTATCTTGTCGCCGGGCTCTGGCTCACGTCCCGCGCCCTTGGGCAGGATCCGGAGGCCCGGCCATGACCAAACCCTTCGTCCGTCCTCAGATCGTCCGGGGGTCTGTCCAGGCCCGCCCCGGTCGGAACGGCCAGCGTCCCGGAAGCGTGACCCACCCATGAAGATCCACGTCAGATCCGTCCTCCTGACCCTCGCCGCGCTCGCGGCGCTCGGCGCCGTCGGGGCAGGGGCCGTGGTCGGTTTCGGCCTCTACAACGTCTCGGCCCGGGTCGGGCACTGGCCGGGCGTGTCCTGGATCCTCAACACCACCTTCCGCAACTCGGCCGCGCTGCGGGCGCCCGCCGCCGACACGGTGCCCGAACTCACCGACGCCATGGCCGCCCTGGGCGCGCGGCATTACGACACCGCCTGCCGGGTGTGCCACGCCGCGCCCGGACAGGAAAAGACCGCGACGACCCGCGCGATGGTCCCCGAACCCCCGCATATCACCGAGGCCGTGCAGACCTGGTCTCCGGCCGAGCTGCACTGGATCGTGGACGAGGGCGTGAAGATGTCCGGAATGCCCTACTGGCCCGCCGACCGCCCCGATGAGGTCTGGCCCGTGGTCGCCTTCCTGATGGAGGTCAAGGCGGGCATGACCGGCCAGCGGTACGACCGGCTCGCCGGCCGCGACGACGGCCGTGCGCCGGAGGGGTTCGCCTATTGCGCCTCCTGCCACGGGGCCACCGGGGCCGCCGGGAACCCCGACATTCCCCGGCTGGACATTCTGTCCCAGACCTACATGACCCAGTCTCTCGCCGCCTATCTCAGCGGTGCGCGCGGCAGCGGCATCATGGCGCAGGCCGCGTCGGAGGCGCCGGAGGGAGCACTTCCCGGCTATGCCCGCCGCTTTGCCGCCATCGCCCCCGCCGGTGAGCGGGCGCCGCCCACATCGCTCGGCGCGGCGGGTGAGGCCATCGCCATGGCCGGCGTGCCGGGGTCCGACGTGCCCGCCTGCGCGGCCTGCCACGGCCCCTGGCCGGAGCCGCTCGATCCGGCCTACCCGTCGCTGTCGGGCCAGTACCGCCCCTATCTGGAGGCGCAGCTGAGGCTCTGGCGCGACGGGGCGCGCGGCGGCACGCGGGTGGCCGGGCTGATGCATGAGGCTGCCAGACGCCTGTCGGACGCCGACATCGCCGCCGTCTCCGCGTGGTACGCGGGCCGGGCGCCCGCCAGGATCCCGTCGGATCGGGCCCGGCCCGCCCCCGGGGAGGGGGACGCGCCCGGCCCCCGATCCCGCCGTCCCTCCCCCGACCAAGGTCGTAGTCGATGAAATTGTGATCGCCCGCGGAACGGTTTAGGCTTTCCTTGCCGCTGACCGTGGCAGATTGTCGAACAGGTCCTGAACCGTAGCCCGGAGAGAGTTTCCATGAGTGCATCCCCCGTCTCCCGCAGACATCTCCTCCTCGGGACCGCCGTCGCGGGCGCGTCCGCCGCTCTGGCCAAGGGCGCGGAGGCCGCCGACGTCCCGGTGCCCGGCCCCGACGATCACCTGACCGTGACGCTCAAGGACACGCCCCACACCCGCGCCTATTACGCGCTGGCCCGCGAAACCTGAGGAAAGACCAGATGCTCAAGCGCAAATCCTCCACCGCCCGCAGCCGCCGCAGCGGCCCCCGCGCGGACCTCACCCCGGCCCAGGCCGGCGGGCAGCTGTCCCGCCGCGGGTTCCTGCAGACCTCCGGCGTCGTCGGACTGGGCCTCGCGGGCATCGCCGGCAGCCAGCCGCGCACCGCCCGCGCGCAGACCGCGCAGGAGGCCGCCGACCTGCCCGAGTTCAAGAAGACGATCTGCCAGTTCTGCTCGGTCGGCTGCTCCATCTGGGCGGAAGTCCAGAACGGTGTCTGGGTGGGGCAGGAGCCCGCCTTCGAGAGTCCGATCAACCAGGGCACCCATTGCGCCAAGGGCGCCGCCATGCGTGAGATCTCGATCGGCGAGCGGCGGCTCAAGTACCCGATGAAGAAGGTCGGCGGCGAATGGACCCGGATCAGCTGGGACCAGGCCCTGTCCGAAATCGCCGAGAAGTTGCTGGCGATCCGCGACGAGTTCGGCCCCGACAGCGCCTATTGGCTGGGATCGGCCAAGTTCTCGAACGAACAGGCCTATCTGTTCCGCAAGTTCGCCGCCTACTGGGGCACCAACAACGTCGATCACCAGGCGCGGATCTGTCACTCGACCACCGTCGCGGGCGTGGCCAACTCCTTCGGCTACGGCGCGATGACCAACACGTTCAACGACATCCGCAACTCCAAGAGCATGATCATCATCGGCGGCAACCCCGCCGAGGCGCATCCCGTCTCCATGCTCCACGTCCTGCGCGCGCGTGAGAGCGGCTCGAAGCTGATCGTCGTCGATCCGCGCTTCACCCGCACCGCCGCCCATGCCGACGAATACGTGCGCATCCGCCCGGGCGCCGACATCCCGTTCATCTGGGGCATCATCCGCGAGATCTTTGCCAACGGCTGGGAGGACAAGGAATACCTCGACCAGCGCGTCTGGAACATCGAGGAGGTCCGCGCCGAGGTCGAGAACTGGACCCCCGAAGAGGTCGAGAACGTCGCCGGCATTCCCGCCGAGCAGACGCGCAAGGTCGCCCGGATGCTGGCGGAAAGCCGCCCCGGCACGCTGATCTGGTGCATGGGCCTGACCCAGCACACGATCGGGTCGTCCAACACCCGCGCCGCGTCGATCCTGCAGCTCGTGCTGGGCAACATCGGCAAGGAAGGCGGCGGCGCCAACATCTTCCGCGGGCACGACAACGTGCAGGGCGCGACCGACCTGGGCGTGGCCGTGGACAGCCTGCCGGCCTATTACGGCCTGGCCGAAGGCGCGTGGAAGCACTGGTGCCGCGTCTGGGACACCGATTACGACTGGATGACGGCGCGCTTCGCCTCCAAGGAGCTGATGGGCGCCGCGGGAATGCCGCTCAGCCGCTACATGGACGCGATCACCGAGGCGGCCGAAAACCTCGACCAGCCCAATCCCGTCAAGGCGATGATGTTCTGGGGCCATGCCGCCAACTCCATCACCCGCGGTCCGGCGCAGATGCAGGCGCTGGAGACCGTCGACCTGCTCTGCGTCATCGACCCTGTGCCGACCCAGGTCGCGATCATGACCAGGAAGCAGGACAACGTGTACCTGCTGCCGGCCTGCACCACCGCCGAAATCGACGGTTCGGTCACCAACTCCAACCGGTCCGTCCAGTGGCGCGACAAGGTGTTCGACCCGCTCTTCGAATCGAAGTCGGACTATGAGATCACCTATCGCCTTGCCGCCGCGCTGGGCTTCGCGGACGAGATGTTCAAGCACATCGAGGTCAAGGACAACAATCCCCAGGCCGAAAGCGTCCTGCGAGAGATCAACCGCGGCACCTGGACCATCGGCTATACCGGCCAGAGTCCCGAACGCCTCAAGCGCCACATGCGCCAGCAGGAGGATTTCGACGGGCTCACCCTGCTGGGCAAGCCCGGCACGGAGGTCGAGGGAGAGTATTTCTGCCTGCCCTGGCCCGCCTGGGGCACGCCGGAGATGGGACATCCGGGCACGCCGATCCTCTACGACACGTCCAAGACCGTGGCAAAGGGCGGCCTGCCGTTCCGCGCCCGCTGGGGCGTGGAATACGAAGGGTCGAACCTGCTTGCCGTCGACAGCTTCACCAAGGACTCCGACATCGAGGACGGCTACCCCGAGGTGACGCTCGGCATGCTCCACGCGCTGGGCTGGTCGAATGAGTTGACCGCCAAGGAACGGCTCATCATCGCCTCTATCGGCGCGGACACGTTCGAATGGTCGATGTTCGACATATCGGAAGAGGACGCCAAGGCGCGCATCGCCGGCATGTCGCTGGCGCAGCTGGCCGGCGGCAAGTCCGGCGGATCTAACGACGTCGACGGGTCCTGGCAGGGCGGTCAGGGCGGTCGCGCCAAGGCTCCCACCCAGCAGACAACGGACAACTACAGCGGCTATCCGCAAAAGGCGCTGGTCGCGATCCAAGCCTATATCAACAACAACGAGGATGCGCCCGACGGGGAAACGAAGTCGATCCAGGCCAAGATAGAGGCCGTCAACTGGAAGACCGACCTGTCCGGCGGCCTTCAGCGGGTCGCCATCGCCCACGGTCTGGCGCCCTACGGCAACGGCAAGGCGCGCGCCGTGGTCTGGAACTTCCCCGATCCCGTGCCGCTGCACCGCGAGCCGCTCTACACCCCGCGCCGCGACCTGCTGCCCAAATACGCCACCTACGACGACCGCCGCCTGTGGCGCCTGCCGGTCAAGTACGCCTCCATCCAGGAGCAGGACTTCACCCCGGACTTCCCGATGGTGCTGACCTCCGGCCGGCTGGTCGAATACGAGGGCGGCGGTGACGAGACCCGCTCGAACAAGTGGCTGGCCGAATTCCAGCAGCAGATGTTCGTCGAGCTGAACCCCGAGGATGCCGGCACCGCCGGTGTGGGCATGGGCGACATGGTGTGGGTCGAAACCCCGGAGGGCCGGGTCCGCGTCGCGGCCCTGGTGACCAAGCGCGTCGGTCCCGGCACGGTGTTCATGCCGTTCCACTTCGCCGGCTACTTCCAGGGCGAGGATCTGACCGGCAACTATCCAACCGGCACCGTCCCCTTCGTCACCGGAGAGGCCGCCAATACCGCCTGGACCTACGGCTACGACGTGGTGACCCAGATGCAGGAAACCAAAGCCACCCTCTGCCGCATCTCGCAGGCCTAAGGAGCGACACATGGCACGAGTCAAATTTCTCTGCGATACGGACCGTTGCATCGAATGCAACGCCTGCGCGACCTCCTGCAAGAACGAGAACGAGGTCCCCTGGGGCATGGTCCGGCGCCGCGTCGTGACCATCGGCGACGGTGAACCGGGTGAAAAATCCATCGCCATCTCCTGCATGCACTGCACGGATGCGCCCTGCGTGGCGGTCTGCCCGGTCTCGACCCTCTACCAGACCGACATCGGCGTGGTGCTGCACAACAAGGACACCTGCATCGGCTGCGGCTACTGCTTTTACGCCTGTCCCTTCGGCGCGCCGCAGTTCCCGCGCTCTACGCTCTTCGGCACCCGCGGCATCATGGACAAGTGCACCTATTGCGCCGGCGGGCCGGAAGAGAACGGCTCCGAGGCGGAGTTCAAGAAATACGGCCGCAACCGCATCGCAGAGGGCAAGCTGCCGATCTGCGCAGAGGTCTGCTCGACCCGCGCGCTCCTGGCCGGCGACGGAGAGGTGATCGGAGAGATCTACCGCGAGCGCGTCGTCGCCCGCGGGTTCGGCACCGGCGCCTGGGGCTGGGAAACCGCCTATTACCCTGAGGAGGCCTGATCCATGACCGACGCGACCCATGGCGCCCATCGCCCGCGCGACCCGCACGGCTCTCCGCCGCCCTTCACCGGCTACCGCATCTTCGGCGCGGTGATGGTCCTGCTCCTGCTCATCGCCCTGGCGGTGCAGGTGTTCGAACTTTTCGACGGCGACAACCGTACCGTGCCGGAAGTCCGCTGGGGCAGCCCGCCGACCTCCGAGGTTCAGTCCGGTCTGTCCAGCGTCGGGGCTACCGACATGCTGCGAGAGCGGGCCACGCTGCAGGGGCCGCGCGACATCTACGGCCCGTCGCCGGAGGATGACCGCTCCTTCCAGGTCGGGTCCGAAACGCGGCTGAACACCGAAGCCATCCCCAATCCCGACGGCTTTCTCACCGGCGCCTGGTCCACGCCGGACGCCGACACCCTGCCGCTCGTCCGCGGCACCGACCGGGTCGAGGGGATCTCGTCGCTCCCCTACACCGGCGCGGCGATCTATGAGCGTCCCTTCGCCCGGGACTGGCGCCTGGGGCTTGCCGATATCGCCACGCATCTGGGCGCGCTGGTGATCCTGGGCTTCTCCCTGCTCCTGGCGCTGATGCTGGCGCTGCGCGGCCGCGTTCCCATCGTGCGCGGCAAGTCCGGCCGGAAGGTCGAGCGGTTCGGCTGGTTCGAGCGTGCGACCCACTGGATGACCTCGGTCAGCTTCCTGATGCTGGCGCTGACCGGCATCGTCATCGCCTATGGCGACACGCTGATCCTGCCGTTCGGCGACGCGCTGCTGGGCTCCACCGGCTGGCTGGCGACCTGGGGCCACATGATGTTCTTTCCGTCCTTCGCGCTGGGCGTGGTGATCATGTTCGTCATGTGGGTTCGCCACAACCTGCCGTCGCGGCTGGATGTCAACTGGCTGGCCAAGGGCGGCGGCATGTTCTCGGACGACGTGCATCCCTCGGCCCGCAAGTTCAACGCCGGACAAAAGCTCATCTTCTGGTCGGTGATCCTGGGCGGCGGCGCGATGATCCTGTCGGGGGTCCTGCTGATGTTCCCGTTCTTCCTGCTGGACATCAACGGGATGGGGTGGACGATGCTGATCCACGCCGTCGTCGGGCTGATCATGATCGCCATCATCATCGGCCATATCTACATCGGCTCGGTCGGGATGCAGGGCGCGTTCTGGGCCATGTGGTCCGGTGAGGTGGACCGCAACTGGGCCGCAGAGCATCACGACCTCTGGCTTTCGGACATGGAAGAGAAAGGATCGGCACGATGATCGGATTCCTGACCGGCACCGCCGCCGCCGTCCTTCTGGCCGTGGTCACCTGGGTGGGCATGGAGACCCTCTATGTCCCGACAGAGATCCGCTATGGCGGCCCCCAGGTCCATCTGAGCGAGAACGTGATCGAGGAAACCGTCGGAGGCCAGTAGCGGACGGGCCTGGTTCCGGCGGCGTCGTCTGCGGAACGCGACCGGGGCGCTGTCCCGGTCGCGCCGCGGTCCCGCAGCCGCATCCGATCGGCCCGCAGGCGCCCCGGCAGCCCCCGGCATCACGGCCGGACCGACCGCGGTGCCGGGCAGGGGCCCTGCGGGCGGCGCAAAGGGACTGGTCCTCCGCTTGGGACCCGGGGCGCTGGATCACCGACATACTGCCGAACCAAGCGGGGCCATGCGGCGAAAGGCACCGCCGCAAAGGCGCACCTCGCCCGCTTCCCGGCGCGCGGCGGCGAGCGGACACCGCCTCCCCCCCGCCAAGGCGCCTCAGATCATCCGCTTGATCGCCGGGCCGTGGCCGTCGGGCGCGGCCAGCACATCCGCCGACAGTGCCGCCGCCGCCGCATCCACGTCCTCTGCCACGGCATCCAGAAGGCCCATGGCCAGCGCCTCTGCGGCGCCGACCTTCGCCCCGCCCATGAGCAGCAGCTTCGCCCGCGACGGCCCCACAAGGGCGCGCAGCCGCCCCGGGTCGGACGGCTGCGGCAGGTAGCCCAGCCGCATCACCGGATAGAACATCCGCGCCTCCGGCACCGCCACGCGCAGGTCGCAGGCCAGCACCATGCCCAGCGCGCCCCCGGCGCAGGACCCGTTCAGCGCCGCGATGCTCAGCCCCGCGAACCCCGCCACGGCGGCAGAGACCTCCTCCCACAGCGGCGATGTCGCCAGACCCGCCCGCGCCGCCTCCAGATCGGCCCCGGCGGAGAACACCGTCCCCGCGCCGGTCAGCACCAGCACCCGGTCCTGTGCCGCCAGAACCGCGTCCCGCAGGGCCGCTAGCATCTCCGCGGTCAGGGCGTTCGCCTTCCCGGGCCGGTCCAGCACGATCCGCGCGATGCCGCCGGACCGCGCCACGACCACGCCGGTCAGCGGATCAGCCCCACGGACCGGCGCACGGCCTCGTCGCGCAGCGACACCTCCCGGCCCAGCCAGTCGTCGCCGCCCGGCCCCGCCAGCCAGACCAGCGCCCGCGCCGGCCAGTCGGGGGGGATGTGGTCGTCCCAGTCCAGCCGGCTGACCGGATTGACGCCAGAGGCCTTGATCTCGCGCTGCATCTCCGTCGCCACGGTGCCGGGCGACAGGGCGATGACGCGCAGGCCGCCCTCCCGGCCCTCCAGATCCGCCGCGCGGGTCAGCATCGCCGCCCCCGCCTTGGACGTGCAGTAGGCCGACCAGCCCTCCATCGGGTTGGACGCCGCGCCCGATGAGATCGTCAGGATGGTGCCCGCGCCCTGGTCCAGCATCACCGGCATCGCCGCGCGCATCCCGTGAAACACGCCCTTGAGGTTGGTGTCGACAAGCTGGCCCCAGGCCTCCGGATCGGCCTGGGACAGCGGCGCGATGGGCGCGATCACCCCGGCGTTGTTCACCAGCACGTCGAGCCGCCCGAACGTGTCCACCGCCGCCTCCACCGCCGCGTCGACCTCCCAGTAGCGGGAGATGTCGCAGGGCACCGCCAGCGCCCGGTCGGGACCGATCTCGCCGGCCAGATCGGCGATCTCCGCGCGTGAGCGGGCCAGAAGCACCACGCGCGCGCCCTCCGCCGCGAAGGCGCGAACGGCCGCCGCACCGATCCCGCGGCTTGCCCCGGTCACCATCGCCACCTTGTCCGTCATCGCGCCCATCGCCGGCCCTTTCCTGTGCACCGGGGCAAGGGTAGGGCGCGCGCGCCCCGCCGCCAAGCCCGCGCCAACGCAGCTGTGACCGCGGCGGGAGGGTCCGCGCCTTGACCCCGGTCCGGCGCCGCAGCATCGTCGCGCCGATCTCCCAGCCGGAAGGATCCGCGATGCGCCCCCTGTCCCTGCCGATCCTGGCGCTGGCCGTCACGCTCGCCGTCCCGGCGCGGGCGGAAATCGCCCCGGAGGCGCTCTGGTCCGCGCTGCGGTCGGGCACGCCCCTGGTCACGGCATCGGGCGGCACCGCCAGCCCGGAGGGCGACGGCCTGCGCGTGACCGACCCGGTGCTGGCCCTGGGCCGCGGTCCGGACGCCGCGCGGATCGAGGCCGCGTCGCTGGTCCTGACGCCGGAGGGGGACGGCACGCGGATCACCCTGCCGGACCGCTTCGCGATCGCGCGCGGCGGGCTGCGCTACGACATCGCCGCCCCCGGGCTGGCCCTGGTCGCCACCGGCGCGCCGCAGGATCCCGCCTACCGCATCGACGCGCCGCGGCTGACCGCCGACGGTCCTGGCCTGCCGGGCGGCACCGTCGCGCTGTCGCTCTTGGACACCGCTGGGCAGATCGGCGCGCAGCAAAGCCGCATCGACGCCGCGGCGCTGACGCTGCGGCTGTCGCAGCCGGACGCCGCCCGGCTCGGCGATGTGTCGGATGAGCGTCGGGCGGTCAGCGTGACCCTGGACGGCCCGCCGGGCGCGCTCTTTGCCGGGGGGACAGAGCCGGTGGCCCTGTCGATCCGCTCCGGCAGCGGGTCCCAGACGCTGGATGCGCGGACCGGCACCGGCCGGAAACTGACGCTGGAGATCGGCTATGCCGACCGCGACGAATCGCTGTCCCTCGACGGGCTGAGCCTCGGCTTCGAGCAGTCGGCCACGGCGCTGACGCTGGCGGTCTCCGGCCCGCACCTGCCGTTGCGCGATGCCGGCGTGACCGTCGCCAGCAGCCGCATCGCCACCCGCGCGCCGGTCGTCCCGACAGAGCAGCCGCAGCCGTTCCGGACCGACATCGCGCTGACCGGCATCGTGCCCACGGGCGCGACCTGGGACGCGCTCGACCCCGACGGCACGCTCCCGCGCGATCCCGGCACCCTGTCGCTGCGGCTGTCCGGCACCGCGCGGGTGGGCCCCCGGGGACAGTTCATGCCGCGCCAGGTCGCGCTCCAGGAGTTCGACGCGCGGCTTCTGGGGGCCGAGGTCTCGGGACAGGGGGCGGTGGAGTTCGTGGACCCGCCCGCCGCCAACACCGGCCCCGACACCGGCCCCAATTCGGGCCCCGGCGCCACCAGCGGCATCGGCCGTCCGCTCGGCAGCCTTGCCTTTGCCCTGACCGGCGTGACGGAGCTGTTCGACCGGCTCGCGGCGCTCGGCACCGTGCCGGCCGGCCCGCTCATCGGCGCGCGGATGGGGCTGGGGTTCTTCACCCGTCCGGGCGACGGTCCCGACACGCTGACCACCGCCGTGGAGTTCGCCCCCGACGGGCAACTGGTGGTCAACGGTCAGGCGCTCGGCCCCGTGCCCACCCGCTGACCGCCCCCCCGGCGCGGCGATCGGCCCGGCTTGGCGCGGACCGCGCGATGGCCTACCTGTCGCGGGACACATCCGAAGGGCACCCCATGACCGAAGACCTTGCGCGGCTCTCCGCCGACCTGCTCGACGCGGCCCGCCGTGCCGGGGCCGACAGCGCGGATGCCATCGCCGTCCGCGACGCCTCCCTGTCGGTGGACGTCCGCGACGGACGCCTGGAACAGGCCGAGCGCGCGGAGGGCACGGAGATCGGCCTGCGCGTCCTGATCGGCTCGCGGCAGGCCTGCGTGTCGGCATCGGACCTGACCCCCGCCACCATGGCCGCCATGGCAGAGCGTGCCGTCGCCATGGCCCGCGAGGCGCCGCAGGATCCCGGCGCCGGGCTGGCCGATCCGTCGCAACTGGCCCGCGACACCGATTCGGGTCCGCTCGACCTCTGCGACGACGCGCCGGAGCCGGCGCCCGATCGTCTCGAACAGCTTGCCCGGCGCGCCGAGGCCGCCGCCATGGCCGTCGCCGGCGTCTCCCAGGTGCAGTCCAGTTCCGCGTCGTGGGGAGCACGGCGGATCCACCTGGCCGCGACCAACGGCTTCTCCGCCGGCTATGCGCGCAGCGGGTCGTCGCTGTCCTGCGTGGCGATCTCCGGTGAGGGCACGTCGATGGAGCGCGACTACATGGGCGAAAGCCGCACCCACGCGGCCGACCTGCCGGACCCCGCAGAGATCGGGCGCATCGCCGGGGAACGCGCTGCGGCGCTGCAAGGCGCCCGGAAACCGCGGACCGGCGCCTATCCGGTGATCTACGACGAGCGGATCTCGGCCGGTCTCATCGGCCATCTGCTGATCGCCATCAACGGCAGCGCCGTCGCCCGCGGCGCGTCCTGGGCGCGGGACCTGATCGGGGCAGAGGTGCTTCCCGGCGCCCTGTCGCTGACCGAGGACCCGCATCGCCCGCGCATCGCAGGCTCGCGGCTTTTCGACGGAGAGGGGCTGCCCACGGCGCCCCGCACCATCGTCCGCGACGGCGTGCTGACGGGCTGGATCCTTGACCTCGCCACGGCGCGCAAGCTGGGGATGGACAGCACCGCCAACGCCTCTCGCTCCACCTCCGCGCCGCCGTCGCCGGCGGCCACCAACGTCACGCTGACCCAGGGCACGCGCAGCCGCGACGACCTCATCGCAGACATGGGCACCGGCCTGCTGGTCACCTCCCTGCTGGGCGCGTCGATCAACCCCAACAACGGCGACTATTCGCGCGGGGCCTCCGGCTTCTGGATCGAGAACGGCCGGATCGCCCATCCGGTGAACGAGATCACCCTGGCCGGCAACCTGCGCGACATGCTGCGCGGCATCGTCCCGGCCAACGACGCCCGCGATCACCTGTCGCGCCGCGTGCCGTCCCTGCTGGTCGAGGGGCTGACCCTTGCCGGCGACTGACCTGGCGCTGCTGACCGACGCGGCGCGCCTGGCCGGACAGACCGCCCTGGCCTACTGGCGCCGCGACCCGGAAACCTGGACCAAGCCGGACGATACCCCCGTCTCGGCCGCCGACCTGGCCGTGGACCGGCTGATGCGCGACGCGCTGACCCATGCCCGCCCCGGTTACGGCTGGCTCAGCGAAGAGGGAGAGGACGATCCCACCCGCCTCGACCGCGCCCATTGTCTGATCCTCGATCCCATCGACGGCACCCGCGCGTTTCTGGACGGACAGCGCACCTGGGCGATCTCCCTTGCCGTCACCACCGGGCCGGATGTCACCGCCGCCGTCGTCCACCTGCCGGCCCGCGACCTGACCTATACCGCCACGCGCGCGGGGGCGTTCCTGAACGGCGCGCGTCTGTCCTGCGGCACCCACGCCCGGCCGCAGAACGCGCGCGTCATGGCCAACCGGGCCGTGCTGCGCCCGGAGCACTGGCGCGCGCCGCCGCAGGTGCGGCAGATCTTCCGCCCGTCCATGGCCTATCGCCTGGCCTGCGTGGCCGACGACAAATGCGACGCCATGCTGACCTTCCGGCAGGCCTGGGAATGGGACATCGCCGCGGGCGCGCTGATCGCCGCCGCCTCCGGCGCGACGGTCACCGACCGGACCGGCGGGCCGCTGCGTTTCAACTCTCCCCGCGCCGCCACCGACGGGGTGCTGGCCGCCAACCCCGCCCTTCACGCCGGTCTGCGCGCCGCCCTGGCCGACGCGGCCTGACAGCGGCCCGCCTCCCGGTCCCCCGTCCAGCCCTGCAACGGCCGAATGGCGGCCCTTCGCGCAGCGCCCTTCTCATCCGCGCGCCGGCCGGCCATCTGGATGGCAAGGCGCGACGCGCCACCACCGCCACACCCGAACAGGAGCCCGCCATGCTGCGCGCCATCCGAACCTTCATCGGCGAACTCGCCCTGGCGAACCGGCTTGCCCGGAACCCCTATGCCATCGACCCGCGCAGAACCCGCGACGGACACGTTGTGCGGACCTCCTCCAGGGCCTAGAAGGCTCGCCAGAAGGAGAATCCAGATGGCCCAGCGATTGCACCTCGTGTTCGGCGGCGAACTCGAAACCCCGTCCAAGAACGTGTTCAAGAACGTTGCCGACCTTCACATCGTCGGCATCTTCCCGGACTACGCCTCCGCCTACAACGCCTGGAAGACAGAGGCCCAGCGCACCGTGGACAACGCCCACACGCGCTATTACATCGCCCATCTCCACCGGCTCCGGGATGAAGAGGCCGCCGCCTCGGCCACCGAAGAGATCGGCGTCTGAGAGGCCGCGGGGTGCGGGGGTTTTCCCTGGCACTTCTGCGCCACCGCCTGCACGCGGCCGCCCAGGCCCGTGCCGACGGCGCTCTGGCGGTGCCTCAGGATCGCCCCGACGGCCGGCTGCTGTGGCTCCACGTGGGGGAGGACGCGGACCCCACCGGGGCGCAGATCGTGCTGTCGGCGCTCTGCCGGATCCACACCGACCTGTCGATCGTGGCCACCGGCATCGCCGACCGCCCCGGACCCGCCGACACCCCGTCCACGGCGGACGCCTTCCTCACCGCGCTCAGGCCCGATGTGGCCCTGTTCATCGGCAACGACCTCTACCCGGTGCTGTGGTCGGCGGCGCTCGACCGCGCGATCCCGCTGGTCGCGGCAGAGATCGTGCCGGAGCGCCATCCGCCCGGCATGATCCGCCCGCTGTCCCGGTTCGAGGCGGTCCTGTCCTCCGGCACCGATCCCGCCCCGCCCGCGACCGCCTGCGTCGGGCCGCTGTCGACCGTTCCGCTGTCGCCCGGCGTCGATGCCGCCGCGCTGGACCGGATGGCCCACCGGCTGGCGGGCCGCCCCCTCTGGCTGGCGCTCGACGTGGACGGCCGAGAGATCGCGCCGGTCCTGACCGCCCATCGCATCGCCTCCCGGATGAGCCACCGGCTGCTGCTGATCCTCTGCGCCCAGGAGGCGGCCGCGCGCGACGCCTTCGCCGCGGACGGCTGGCGCTGGTGCCATGCCGACGACGACGCGCCGCCGCCCACCGACTGCCAGGTGATGCTGGCGCCGTCGCCCTACGACCGCGGTCTCTGGATGCGCCTTGCCCCGATCACCTTTCTGGGCGGCACGCTGGAGGGGCGGGGGCCGGTGACATCCCCGCTCGTGCCCGCCTCGCTGGGGTCGGCGCTGATCCACGGGCCGCGGATGCGCGCCGCCGGCCGGGCCATCGCGCGCCTGCATGAGGGCCGTGCCGCCTGCCGCATCGGCGATGCCGACGCGCTGGGCCTGCAGGTGGAGCGTCTGCTGAGCCCGGATGCCGCCGCGGAGCTTGCGCGCGGCGGCTGGGTCGTCACCAGCGTGGGGGCGGAGGCCTCTGCCCGGCTCCTGGAGGTTCTGGACGACATCCTGGTGGGGATCGACGTCTGATGCGCCCCCCGGCCTTCTGGTCGAACCCGCCGGACCGCCCCGGCCTTCCCGCCCGTCTGCTGCGGCCGCTGTCGGCCCTCTACGCCGCGGCCACCGCCCGCCGTGTCGCCGGGCCGGGCCACCGGGCCGCCGTCCCGGTGATCTGTGTCGGCAACCTCACCGCCGGCGGAACCGGCAAGACGCCGGTGGCGGTGGATCTGGTCCAGCGCCTTCTGGCGCGGGGCCGCGCGCCGCATGTCCTCAGCCGGGGCTACGGCGGGCGCCTGTCGGGGGTCCGGGTGGACCCCGGGCGCCACGGTGCCGCCGATGTGGGGGACGAGCCGCTGCTGCTCTCCGCCTTCGCGCCGGTCTGGGTCGGCTCCGACCGGGCCGCGACCGCCGATGCCGCGGTCGCGGCGGGGGCGGACGTGCTGGTGATGGACGACGGGTTCCAGAACCCCGGCCTGGTCAAGGATCTCTCGATCGTCGTGGTCGATGCCGCCGCCGGGTTCGGCAACGGCCGGGTGATCCCCGCCGGTCCGCTCCGCGAACCCGTGGCGGCGGGGCTGGCGCGGGCCGACCTTCTGGTGACCGTCGGCGATGCCGAGGCGCAGGCGCGTCACGACGCCCGCTGGGCAGAGGCCTGGTCCGGTCCGCGGCTCCGGGCCTCGCTCGCGCCGCTCGGGACCGGGATGGACTGGCGCGGTCTGCGGGCGCTTGCCTTCGCCGGGATCGGACGGCCCGAAAAGTTCTTCGACACGCTGGCGGGGCTGGGCGTCGATCTTGCCGGGACGCGGGCGCTGGACGACCACCAGCCGCTGACCCCGGCGCTGCTGTCCCGGCTCCGGCACGACGCCGCCGCGCTGGGGGCCCAGCTCGTCACGACGGAAAAGGACGCATTTCGACTCCCGGCGTCCGAAAGGGGCAGAATTTTGACTCTTCCCGTACGTTTGCACGCCGAAAACGACTCGGCCCTGGTCCTGTCGCTCTCCCGGATCGGACTTTAGTCAGCCGTCCTCGGCCAGCTTCTCGTCCAGGACGCGGGCGAAGTCGTCGTAGCTCATGTTCGGGAATTTCTCGCCGTCGATGACGAAGCTGGGGGTCGAGTCGATGTCGTCGGCCTTGGCGTTCTTCTCGTAGGTCGCGACCAGCGCCTCGGCCATCGCGCCGTCGCTGAGGCACGCGTCCAGCGCCGCGTCGTCCAGCCCGGCCGTCTTGCCGATGGTGCGAAGATTCTGTGCGATATCAGCCGGTTCGCCCTTGGTCCATTCGGACTGACGCTCATAGATCAGGTCCGCGATGCCGAAGTACTTCGACTCTTCCCCGCAGCGCGCGACCATCCCGGCCCAGAGCCCGTAGCGGTCGAAATAGACCTCCCGATAGACGAACTCGATCTTGCCGGTGTCGATGTACTCGGACTTGATGTCGTCAAAGACATTGTCGTGGAAGTTGCGGCAATGCGGACAGGTAAAGGACGCGTATTCAATGACTTGAACCGGGGCGTCCGGGTCGCCCAGGGTCATCTCGGCGACCTTTGCGTCCTTTTGCGGCGCGGCATCCGCCTCATCCGCCTGCTGCGCGAAGGCGGGCGCGACCAGCCAGGCGGACCCCGGAACGGCGGAACTCATGTACCACCCTCCCAGAACGGCAGTGGCGGCAAGCGCGATGGCGGAACGTCGGGTCATCAGGGGTCCTTCCTGTCGGATCGAGGGCTCAGCACGTTGCGGCCGAGGTTTTCAAGGGCGGCGCGCAGGCCGGGGTCGGCAACGCCATCCGCGCTTTCGCGCGCACGTGCCGCCACGGCCGGGTCTTGCCGCGGGGCGACCCGCGGCGGGGCAGGCGTGAACGGGGTCGCGGTCTCGGAAAAGCCCGTGGGGGCGGTCTGCGTGACGTGTATACGGCGGATCGCGCCGTAGCCGCCATAGCAGACATTCACCCGCTCCTTCAGATTTTCCTTTTGCATTTCAACGAATTGGGCGTTTGCCCCGGTGGTCAGGAGCACCAGCGTCCCGCCGATCCCCCCCTGGGAGTAGGACACCTTCACCGGTCGCGCGATGGCGGCCAGCTCCTCCCCCGCGACCTCCTGCCAATGGGTCAAGAGGCGCGACACCGCAAAGCCGCGGCTCTCACCGACCTTGCGGATCTGCCTCTCCACAAGAGAGGCGGCGCGCACGGCCCCCTTGCGAAACGGACGGCGATATGGCGTCTGGGTCTGGCTCATCGCCGCCAGTCTAGAACCTGTGGCGCTGTGCGGAAGGGGAAACGGAACCGGGGGGCCAAAAGATTGCGTGACGCGGATCTCTCGGACGGGCTTCTGGCGTGGTACGATCGCCACGCCCGCGTCATGCCCTGGCGCATCGGTCCGGCCGAGCGCAAGGCCGGCCTGCGCCCCGACCCCTATCGCGTCTGGCTGTCGGAAATCATGCTCCAACAGACAACGGTGGCCGCCGTCAGGGCCTATTTCGTTCGATTTACCGACCTCTGGCCCGATGTGAGCGCGCTGGCCGGGGCAGACGATTCTGCCGTGTTGGGCGAGTGGGCGGGACTTGGCTACTACGCCCGCGCCCGCAACCTGCTGAAATGCGCACGGGTCGTGGTGTCCGACCATGGCGGGCGGTTTCCCGACACGCGGGACGGGCTGCTGGGTCTGCCGGGCGTCGGCCCCTACACGGCGGCGGCCGTGGCGGCGATCGCCTTCGACCGGCCGGAGACGGTCGTCGATGGCAACGTGGAGCGCGTCGTCTCGCGGCTCCGGGCGGTCCGGACCCCGCTGCCGGCGGCCAAGCCCGAACTGACCGCGCTTGCCGCGGCGCTCACGCCACGGACGCGTCCCGGAGACCACGCGCAGGCGATGATGGACCTGGGCGCCACCGTCTGCACGCCCCGGTCCCCGGCCTGCGGGATCTGCCCCTGGCGGGACCCCTGCGCGGCACGCGCCCGGGGAATAGCGGGCGACCTGCCGCGGAAATCGCCGAAAAAGCCCAAGCCGGTGCGCCACGGGATCGCCTATCTGGCCCGCCGCCCGGACGGAGCCTGGCTCTTGGAGACGCGGCCCGGCTCCGGTCTGCTCGGCGGGATGCTGGGGTGGCCCGGTGCCGCATGGGTCGAGGGCACGCCCGACGCGGACCCGCCGCTGGACGCGGACTGGCAGGACGCGGGAGAGGTGCGCCACACCTTCACCCATTTCCATCTGATCCTGTCGCTCCGCGCGGCTGAAACCTGCGCCGCGCCCAGCCGGGGGACGTGGCACGCGCCGCCGGGGTTTCGCGCCAGCGACCTGCCCACGGTCATGCGCAAGGCGCTCGATCAGGCGAATTCGCGGCTTCCGCCGCTTGAGCGGACCGGACCGGGCGCGCTATAGATCACGCCGTGGGCACAGAGGAGACCGCCGATGGACCATCTGTCGAAGGCCCTGCCGTTCTGGCTGTCGCTCATGCTTGTGCCGGTCATCCTGGCGGCGACCTGGGCGGGGGGCTGGTGGCTGCTGCTGGTGCCCGCCTCCACCTGGTGGCTCTTTTCGACCATCGACAGCTTCGCCGGCCTGGAGGAATCGAACCGCGCCCCGGACACGCCAGACGCGCAGCTTTTCTGGTACCGGCTGGTGACGCTGATCTGGTTCCCGATCCAGGCGGCGCTGACGTTCGGCCTGATCTGGTGGGTCAGCCGCTCGGACATGGGCGGCGTCGAGAAATTCGGCGTGTTCTTCGGCATGGGGGTGCTGTCGGGCACGGTGGGCATCACCTACGCCCATGAGCTGATGCACCAACGCAACCGGGTTGAGCGCTGGCTGGCCGACCTGTTGCTCGCACTGGTGTTCTACTCTCACTTCCGGTCGGAGCACCTGCTGGTCCACCACCGCTACGTGGGGACCCCGAAGGATCCGGTGACGGCGCGCTACAACGAAGGGTTTCACCGTTTCTATCCGCGCGTGCTGCGCCAGAGCCTGGTGTCCTCGTTCCGGGCGGAAGCCGCGATGCTGGCGCGCAGGGGCCGCCCGTGGTGGGACGCCCGCAATCCGTTCTGGCGCTATTGGGCGTTGCAATCGGGGTTCGTGGCGATTGCCTTCGCGCTTGGCGGAGCGGGGGGCGTCGCGCTTCTGCTGGTCCAGGCCGGCGTCGCGATCTGGCAGCTGGAACTGGTGAACTACGTCGAGCACTACGGACTGACGCGGGAACACCTGGGCGACGGCCGGTATGAGCACGTCCGGCCGCGCCACTCCTGGAACGCGTCGCACAAGGCGTCGAACTGGCTGCTCATCAACCTGCAGCGCCATTCCGACCACCATTACAAACCCGACCGGCGCTTTCCGCTTCTCCAGACCTACGGCGCGGCGGACGCGCCGCAGCTTCCGGCAAGCTATCCGGTGATGACCGTCGCCGCGATGATCCCGCCGTTGTGGCGGCGGATCATGAACCCCCGCGTGCGCGCGTGGCGGCGCACGTTCTACCCGCAGATCGACAACTGGCGGCCCTACAACAGGGCCACCAATCCCCCGCCGCGCTGATCATTCGGGCGCGCGCGTTTCGAACCGCAGACCCTTGGCGGTCCGTTCCGGGAACCCCTTCCAGTAGGTATGCTCCGGCTCTTCCGTGCCGTCCTCGGCCACGGCCCAGACGCCGTCTTCCGCGCGCTCGGTCAGATCCAGATAGGCGGACTTGGCGTCGTCGCCCTTGAGATTGAGATCCATGAAGGCGGTGACGAAATGCTGCAGGATGTTGTTCATCCGCACATTGTCCCAGACCGCGTCCGCATAATGGGCGTAGATCGAAGGATCCGCCCAGGCCTCTGCCGGGGCAGGCATGGGCGCGGCGGCGTTGTGATTGGCGGAGTCGAAGGTCAGCAGGTGGCGGGTCGTGCCGGTCGTCTCTTCGAAGATCTTGCGGATCGCGTCGTATTCGCTGACGTCATCCACGCCGCCGGCGACGATCATCAGCGGCACGTCGATCCGGCTCAGCCCGTCCCCTGACCAGAAGTCCCGGTTGCGTCCCCAGGGCCCGATGGCGACGACGGCGGCCAGCCGGTCGTCCTGGATCTCGGCCAGCCGCGCGCCGCCGACCGCGAGTTCGGACAGCAGATCGCCCGGGGCGGTGTAGCGCTCGGGGCGGTCGCCGTCCTCGATCCCGGCACCGGAAAAGATCAGCGCGCCGTAGCCGCCCATCGAATAGCCGACAAGGCCCGTGCGCTCGGCATCGACGATGGCGCCGATCTCCCCGTCCAGCGAAGCCATGGAGTCCAGCACGAAGGACTGGTCCTGCGGCCGGTTGTAAAGGGTCGATCCGAACGCCCCCATGTCCGAATAGGTGCTGTCGGGATGGTCGATCGACGCCGCGACATACCCTTTCGAGGCCAGATTCTCGGCCAGATGCGCCATGAGAAAGCGGTTGCCGGGATAGCCATGGGAGATCAAGACCAGCGGGTAGCTGCCCTCTGCCGGGGCGGCGTCCCGCGCGGCGCGTCCCGTCAGCGTCACCTCCGTCTCGCCGTCGCGGAGAAAGGCAGTATAGGTGCCGCCCGGCTCCGTGTCCGGCGCGGCGGGGTAGAACACCTCTACCGTGATCTCACGATCGGCACGCGCAATCGCGTCGTCGGTGGAGTTCACCACGTCGACGACGTCCGGGCGGGTGAAGGTCATCGTCCGCACTCCGGTGGGCATGGCGCCGAAGGCCGCAAGTTCCGGCGCATCGGGACGCACCAGCGTGATCGGGTTCTCCTGCGCCAGAACGGGGCTGGCGGCGACAAGCGCGACAAGGGCCAGGTAGTTCATGTGGTATCCTCCCATTTTCAGTACTCAGGCGTCCGGTCCGACCCGAACCAGCGCCTTTCCGAAGTTGCCCCCGGTCAGCATGTCCATGAACGCGGCAGGCGCGTTCTCCAGCCCGTCTGTCACGTCCTCACGGTAGTGTAGCTTGCCGGACCGGACGAGAGGGGCGACATCCGAAACGAAGGCGTCGAACCGGTCGTAGTGGTCCATCACGATGAAACCGCGCACACGCAGGCGCCTGGTCAGGATCGTCCGCCACAGGACCGGCAGGGGCAGACCCTCCGACAGATTGTCGCCGGAGTACCAGGCCACCATGCCGCAGACGGCGATGCGTCCGCCCTCGGCCATGTTGGGGATGATGCCCGCCAGGGTCTTGCCGCCGACATTCTCGAAATATCCGTCGATCCCGTCCGGTGCGGCTTTGGCCAGCGCCTCTGCCATGGCCTTTCCGTCCGTCATCGCGTGGTGGTCGATGCAGGCGTCGAAGCCCAGCGTATCGGTGGCGAAGGCGCATTTCTCCGGTCCGCCGGCGATGCCGATGACGCGGCACCCCCGCGCCTTGGCGATCTGCCCGGCGACCGATCCCACGGCGCCCGTCGCCGCCGAGATCGCGATGGTCTCGCCCTCGCGCTGTTCCATGATGTCGGTCAAGCCGGTCCAGGCGGTCATGCCCGGCATGCCCAGCACCCCCAGGGCGGACTGTACGGGGGCCAGCGACGGGTCGAGCTTGCGCAACTCTTTCGCGTCCATGACCGCATGGCTGACCCATCCCGTGGCGCCGGTCACGATATCGCCCGCGGCGAAGCCGTCGGCGTTGGAGGCGATGACCTCACCGACCGTCTGGCCCGTCATCACGCCATCGACCGGAACGGGGTCCGCGTAGGACGGTCCGGCATCCATCCGCCCGCGCATGTAGGGGTCCAGCGACAGCCAGATCACGCGGATCGCGACCTCACCGTCACCGGGATCGGCCAGGGGGTGCTCTTCCAGCCGAAAGTTGGCGTCCGTGGGCTTGCCCTTGGGGCGCTCTGCAAGGTGGATGGATCGTCGGGTCTGGGTCATCTGTGGCTCCGTCTTCGGGAGAACCACAGGTGGGCCGTTGCGCCGCGACGTCCAGGTTCAATCGTCGCGGGCGAGCAGGTCGTACTTCCTGAGCTTCACGTAGAGCGACTGGCGGGAAAGCCCCAGCATCTCCGCCGCGGCAACACGGTTGTTTCCGGTAAGCTCGACGGCCGTCTCGATGCACATCTTCTCGATCACTTCGGTGGTCTCGGCCACGATGTCGCGCAGCGTGGCGGCGCCGACCAGCTCACGCGCCGGGCGCATGTCCTCCGGGACGGACCCCGCGGACGCGCCGCGCACCCCGTCGACCCGGCTGACGTCACGAAACACGAAGCCCAGGGCGGGATGCAGCGGATCGTCCAGGAACGCGGCGGAAATCTCCACCGGGGTCTCGCCACCGAACTGCCCGGTCGTCCGGGTAGAGAAGAGCCGCATCTGTCCGTTGCGCACCGCATTGTCGATCAGTACCTTCAGATCCACACTGCCACGGACCAGGAAATCGGCCAGGGACCGTCCCTTGAGTCCGGCGGCGTTGTCCTCGTCGACAAGGGCCAGGAACGCGTCGTTGGCAGTCAGGATAGCGCCGGTCCGGTCCGCGAATACCATGGCATCGGCGGTGCGGTCGAAATGGCGCGCCAGCCTGGCAGAGGCTTCGGTTTCCGGCGCAACGCCTTCGACGGCGCGGTCGATCCGGCAGATGAGCATCCTCTGGCCCGCCGCGCGGAACGGGGTCGCCCGCAGGCTGATGGGCTTACGCGATGTGACAAGCTGGAGCGCGACCGGCCCCGAGGTCTCGCTCTGCGCGTCGGCCGTGAGAGCCGCCAGCTCGAACGGTCCGTCGCGCCGGGTGAGAAGCTGAGCCAGCGGCTGGTCCACCAGCGTGTCCACCGTATCGCCCAGCATCCGTGCGGCCTGCGCGTTCAGATCCGCGATCCGGCCCGTGACGCTGTTCACGAAGAGTACCGCATCCTGCGTCGTCTCCATCAGCACCTTCATGCGCGTGGCGATCTCACGCTGGTGCTCATAGTCGCGTTCCAGCGCCATCTGCGCCTCGACCAGTTGCTGCTGCATCTGCGCGATGGGGCGCAGGTCGCGGCCAAGCATCAGGATCGCACCTTCGGGCCCGATCGGGTGGAAGGAGTAGCGGACCGGAAATCCCAAACCCGTCGTGTCGGTGTGGTTCAACTCGATCCCGCGCGACGGGGAGTCGCCGCCAGCGATCGCGGCCAGCCGCGCTTCCAGCTTGGGGATGCTTTCGGTCTGCAGCAGATTGCGAAGGTCACGTCCTTCCCAGTTGTCGAGCCGCCCGAAACGCGGATGGCCGGGATTGACCATGACCGACAGGATCTCTCCTATCGCGGTGATGACCAGAGATATGTCGGCCGCGGATGAGATGATGTCGCCCAGCACCTCGGGCCCGATCAGCGGGATCGATCCATTCGACCAGTATCGTGTGCCGCGGCTCGTCATCGGTTCGTCCCGCTTGGGTGCGACCGTCGGGTCATCGGTCTGGCCCAGCAACGGCGCCGGAGCCGGTTAGTTGCAACGCCTCGGCCGCGGTCCCTGCAATGTGATCGGCGCCGGTGAGGGTCCGCGCGCTCTCTGCCCCAAGATCCAGGATGCTGCCGCCCGCGACGATGGGCACGCGGCCGCCCGTCATGTCGCGAAGTTCCCGGATAATCCGGTTCACCTCGCGGTAGCACTCCGCCAGCGCGACGGAGATCAGGATGGCGTCGAACCCGCCGTCGCCGACGAGTCGCCGGATTTCTGCCTCCGGCCGTCCCAGAGCCAGCCTGACGGAGGCGCCCAGTCGCCGCAACTGCCCGGTCAAGACCATGGCGCCCAGGGTGTGGTATTCGTCGGCCAGGACGATCACGGCCAGATTCTCCGCCCCCTGCATGGGCGCGCCCCCACCTTGCAGCGACGCGTCGCGAAGAAGAGCCTGAAGCCTTGCGGAGCCGATCGTCACATCCGCAAAGCTCATGCTGTCGCGGCACCAGTCGTCACCCATGCGCCGCGCGACGGCCGGAATGTAGTGGTCGCAGATCCGTTCCGGCGAAATTCCGGCCTTGAGCATACTGCGGAGCAGCGTGTCCTTTTCCGTGGGGTCGGGCGATGTCACGGCGGACTGGAGCGCCTCGGCCCAGCTATCCTGTGCATGATCCTTGCGCCGACTCGCCAGCAGGTCGAGCGCGCAGGTGGCAAGATCGACGACGCCGGTCTCAGACGACCGCGTTCGACTCTTTCCACTGCTGCCGGAGCTTCCCATCCGCACCCACCGATATGCTGCGATCCCGAGGTATCGCGGAAAAGCCTAGCAGCATTCAATTTGAAAAGCGATTGTCAATTCTGACTGACAGGTATGGCCGAACATGGCTCCTTTCCGCTTATTTTGAGGGATAGAGCGTTGGCGAGAGTTCTCGAGCGAGTGTAAATTATAATTGACACATTGCATCCGGAGTGCTGTAGTTTTCTGCATGACAGAGGTTGCATTCCCTTCTTCCGGTAGCGGCCAGGCGGCAAGGCCGATCTACACCTCCGCCGAGCGGGCGCGCCGTGATTCCACCCGGTGGACGCTGGTGCAGGGGGTGCTGGCGCCGGTCCAGTTCCTGGTCTTTCTGGTGTCGCTGGCGCTGGTCCTGCGGTTCATGGTGACGGGCGCCGGCTACGGGGTCGCGACTGTCTCCATCGTGGTCAAGACCGGCACGCTCTATGCGATCATGGTGACCGGGGCGATCTGGGAAAAAGTCGTCTTCGGCCGGTATCTTCTGGCGCGCTCCTTCTTCTGGGAGGACATGATGTCGTTCCTGGTGATCGCACTGCACACCGCCTATCTCTGGGCGCTCCTGACGGGCGCCATGGGGCCCGGCGCGCTGATGTCTCTGGCGCTGGCCGCCTATGCCGCCTATGCGGTGAACGCCGCGCAATTCGTCCTCAAGCTCCGCCGCGCCCGGCAGGAGGCGCCGTGACCGACATGGCCCCTCTCCCGGCGCGCGGATGCGGCGCGACCCCGGTCCTGAAAGAGCGCGGACAGCGTGAGGTCTTTTGCGGGCTGACCGGAATCATCTGGCTCCACCGCAAGATGCAGGATGCGTTCTTCCTGGTGGTCGGCTCACGGACCTGCGCGCATCTGCTGCAGTCCGCGGCAGGCGTGATGATCTTTGCAGAGCCCCGGTTTGCCACCGCGATCCTGGAAGAGACCGACCTGGCCGGGCTGGCCGACGCGCAGGATGAGCTCGACCGCGAGGTGGCGCGGCTGCTGGCACGCCGCCCCGACATCCGTCAGTTGTTCCTTGTCGGCTCCTGCCCGTCCGAGGTCATCAAGCTGGATCTGGCCAAGGCGGCGGAGCGGCTGACCCGCGCCCATGCCCCCCATGTCCGCGTGCTCAACTACTCCGGCAGCGGGATCGAGACGACCTTCACCGAAGGCGAGGACGCCTGCCTCGCCTCCATGGTGCCGGCGCTGCCCGAGACATCGGAGCGCGCGCTGCTTCTGGTCGGCGCCCTTCCGGACGTGGTCGAAGATCAGGCGCTGGCGCTGCTGTCCGCCCTCGGGATCGACGCGGTGCGCTGCCTTCCGGCGCGCCGGTCGGACGATACGCCGGCGATCGGGCCGAACACCGTCTTCGCGCTCTGCCAGCCATTTCTGGGCGAGACCCATGCCGCCCTGCGTCGCCGCGGCGCGCGGCCGATCCCGGCGCCCATGCCCTTCGGCGAGGAGGGCACGACCCAGTGGCTGGCCGCCATCGCCCGGGATTTCGGCGTCTCCGCCGAGCGGTTCGAAGCGGTGACCGCCGCCCCACGCGCCCGCGCGCGCCGCGCCGTCGCCGCGGCCGCCGAGACCCTGAAGGGCCGCAGCGTCTTTTTCTTTCCCGACAGCCAGCTGGAAATCCCGCTGGCCCGCTTCCTGGTCCGCGAATGCGGCATGGAGGCGATTGAGATCGGCACGCCATTTCTCCACCGCGAGATTGCCGGACCCGACCTGGACCTGCTGCCCGAGGGGCCGGTCATCTCCGAAGGGCAGGACGTTGATCTGCAGCTCGACCGCGCGCGTGCGGCGCGGGCGGATCTGACGGTCTGCGGCCTTGGCCTTGCCAACCCGCTGGAGGCACAGGGGCTGGCAACGAAATGGTCCATCGAACTGGTCTTCACACCGGTGCATTTCTACGAGCAGGCGGGGGATCTCGCGGCCCTTTTCGCGCGCCCCCTGCGCCGCAAGGCCCGCCTGAAGATCGAGGCCGCCGAATGACGTGCCTCCTTCATCCTTTCCGAAATACCCCGGGGAGCGCGAGGGGCTGGCCCCTCGCTCCGGAGACGCCATGAAGCTGTCGGTCTGGACATACGAAGGCCCGCCCCATGTCGGCGCCATGCGCGTGGCGACGGGGATGCGCGGTCTGCATTACGTGCTCCACGCGCCCCAGGGAGACACCTATGCGGACCTCCTGTTCACCATGATCGAGCGTCGCGAAGAGCGCCCGCCGGTCACCTACACCACCTTCCAGGCCCGCGACCTGGGCGCAGATACCGCGGATCTGTTTCGCACCGCCTGCCGCGACGCGGTGGAGCGGTTCGCCCCGCAGGCGATCATCGTCGGCGCCTCCTGCACGGCCGAACTGATCCAGGACGACCCCGGCGGCATGGCCGAAACCATGGAGCTTGATATCCCGGTGATCGCGTTGGAGCTGCCCTCTTACCAGCGCAAGGAAAACTTCGGCGCGGACGAGACGTTCTACCAGATTGTCCGGCATCTGGCCCGTCCCATGGAGCGGACCGCGCGGGTCAGCTGCAATATCCTCGGTCCGACCGGGCTGGGGTTTCGCCACCGCGACGACGTGGCAGAGATCACGTCGCTTCTGGCCGATATGGGCGTCGAGGTAAACGTGACCGCACCCATGGGCGCCTCTCCGCAGGACCTGACCGGGCTGGGCCGGGCCCATTTCAACGTTCTTCTCTACCCCGAAACGGCAGAGGCCGCGGCGCGCTGGTGCGAAAAGGAACTGGGCCAGCCCTTCACGCGGATCGTCCCCATTGGCGTCGGCGCCACGCGCGATTTCGTGGCCGAGGTGCGGGCACTGGCGCCCGCCGCCACGGCCCCTTCCGAGGAAGGCCTGCGCCTGCCGTGGTACTCTGCATCGGTCGATTCGACCTATCTGACCGGCAAGCGCGTGTTCCTGTTCGGCGATGCGACCCACGTCATGGCCATGGCCCGTGTCGCGCGGGACGAGATCGGCTTCGATGTGGTGGGTCTGGGGTGTTACAACCGCGAGTTCGCGCGGCCGCTCAGGGCGCTCGCCCGGGAATATGGCGTCGAGGCGATCGTCACCGACGATTACCTGGAGGTCGAGCAGACCATCGAAGCGCTGGCCCCGGAGATGATCATGGGTACGCAGATGGAGCGCCACATCGGCAAGCGCCTGGGCATCCCATGCGCGGTGATCTCGGCCCCCGTCCATGTGCAGGATTATCCGGCAAGATACTCTCCGGTCATGGGGTTCGAGGGTGCCAACGTGCTGTTCGACACGCTGGTCCATCCGCTCGTCATGGGGCTTGAAGAGCACTTGCTGCACATGTTCCGCGACGATTTCGAATTCCACGATGCAGCGGGCCCGTCGCATCACGGCGGCGGGGCGGCGCGGGCCGAGAGCGCCGGGGGCGCTTCGCCCCCCGGACCCCCCGAGGATATTTCCGGAAAGATGAATGGAGCGGACGCGCTCGTCTGGCTTGAGGCGGCCGAACGGGAGCTGAAGAAGATCCCGTTCTTCGTCCGTGGCAAGGCGCGCCGCAATACCGAGGCCTTCGCGGCCCAGCGCGGCGTGCAGGAGATTTCGGTGGACACCCTGTATGAGGCAAAGGCCCATTATGCGCGATGAGATTGCATTCCCCGCGCCGGAATACCGGATCGCCATCGTCACGCTGGACGCCCATGCCGCGGGGCCTGCCGCGCGGGCGATGCCGCGGCTGAGCCTGGACTTTCCGGGGCTTGTCGTCACCGTCCATGCCGCGGCCGAATGGGGCAGCGATCCGGCGGCTCTGGACGACGCGCGACAGGCGGTGGACCGGGCGGATATGGTCGTGGCGTCGCTGCTGTTCCTGGAAGAGCATGTCCGCGCCATCGTCCCGAACCTTGCCGCGGCGCGGGACCGGGCGGATGCGGTGATCGGGCTGATTTCGGACGCCGCGGTGGTCAAGCAGACGCGGCTGGGCGATCTGGACATGGCCGCTCCGCCGACGGGCCTGGGCAAGTTGATGAAGCGGCTGCGCGGATCGTCCAAGCCGGGATCGGCCTCGGGTGCCAAACAGATGGCGATGCTGCGCAGGCTGCCGCGGATCCTGCGGTTCCTCCCGGGCAAGGCGCAGGACCTGCGGGCGTGGTTTCTGACCATGCAATACTGGCTGGGCGGTTCGGACGACAACATCGAGCAGATGATCCGGTTCCTGCTGTCGCGCTATGCCCGGAACGCAGACTGGCACGGGCGCCCGGCGGCTCTGCCGGTGGAATACCCGGAGGTCGGGCTCTATCACCCGGAACTGGCGGCGCGGATCGTGACCGACGCGAAGGATCTGCCCGTACCGCGCGGTGCGCGGGGAACCGTCGGCTTGCTGATGATGCGCAGCTATATCCTGGCCGGCGACACCGCCCATTACGACGCGGTGATCCGCCAGCTTGAGGGTCGGGGCCTGCGGGTCCTGCCGGCCTTCGCGGGCGGGCTGGACGCGCGCCCGGCGATCGCGGCGTATTTCGCGGGCGACCGCGTGGACGCGCTGGTGTCGCTGACCGGATTCTCGCTGATCGGCGGGCCGGCCTATAACGACAGCGACGCGGCGGTGGCGGTACTCCGCGATCTCGACGTGCCTTATGTCGCGGCCCACCCGCTGGAGTTCCAGACCCTGGGCGAATGGGCCGGTGCGGGACGCGGCCTGGGTCCGGTCGAGACCACCATGCTTGTGGCCCTGCCGGAGATCGACGGGGCCACCAACCCCACCGTCTTTGCCGGACGCCATGGCGGCGGCGGCTGCGACGGCTGCGGCCATGCCTGCCGTCCGGGGCGGGAGGCGCGGGCGATGCACCCCTGTCCGGAACGGATCGAGGCCCTGGGCGAGAAGGTGGCCCGGCTGGTGAGCCTGCGCCGCTCGACGGTTGCCGAACGCAAGGTCGCCGTGGTGCTGTATGGCTTTCCGCCCAACGCCGGCGCGGCGGGGACCGCGGCCTATCTGTCGGTTTTCGAGAGCCTGTGGAACACGCTGTCCCGGATGCGGGACGAGGGCTATGCGGTGGATGTCCCCGATACCGTCGATGATCTTCGCAACGCCGTACTTGCCGGAAACGCGGCGCAATACGGGCAGGAGGCGAATGTCCACGCCCATGTGAGTGCCGACGACCTGGTGCGCGACACACCCTGGCTCAAGGAGATCGAGGCGGCCTGGGGCCCCGCCCCGGGGCGCCAGCAGAGCGACGGGCGCGGCGTCTTCGTGCTGGGAGCGAGGTTCGGGAACGTTTTCGTCGGCCTGCAACCCGCCTTCGGCTACGAGGGCGATCCGATGCGCCTGCTGTTCGAGAAGGGTTTCGCGCCGACCCATGCCTTCGCCGCCTTCTACCGCTGGCTCAAGGGGTCCTTCGGGGCCGATGTGCTGCTCCATTTCGGAATGCACGGTGCGCTGGAATTCATGCCCGGGCGGCAGGTCGGCATGGGGCCGGGGGACTGGCCCGACCGGCTGATCGGCGGAATGCCCAACGTCTATCTCTACGCCGCGAACAACCCGTCCGAGGCGACGCTGGCCAAGCGGCGGTCGAACGCGGTCTGTGTGACGCATCTGACGCCGCCGCTGGCCTCGGCTGGGCTCTACAAGGGGCTGGCGGACCTCAAGGACAGCGTGTCCCGCTGGCGGACCACGGCGCCCGGAGACGTGCGGCGCGATCTCGAAGACCTGATCGCGGTTCAGGCCGAGGCGGTCGATCTGGGCGGCACGGCGCCGGACGATCTGTGGCTGCGGCTGATCGAGACCGAGCAGGCGCTGATCACCGACGGGCTGCACATCGTCGGGCGGCCCATGACGGACGCGCAGAGGTGCCGCCTACTCGATGCGATGCCCGACATGACGGCCGGGCGCCGCGCCGCGACCGAAACGGCGCTGGGACAGGAGGCGGAGCTTCCGGCCCTCATCCGTGCGTTGTCGGGACGGTTCATCGCGCCGGTGCCGGGGGGCGACCTGATCCGCTCGCCCGAGATTCTGCCGACCGGGCGCAACATCCACGCGTTCGACCCGTTCCGGATGCCGACCGCCTATGCCATGGCCGACGGCGCCCGGCAGGCGGCGCTGCTGTTGGAGACGCACAAGGCGATGCCGCGCTCGGTGGCGCTGGTGCTCTGGGGATCGGACAACATCAAGTCCGACGGCGGGCCGATCGCGCAGGCACTTGCGCTGATGGGCGCGGCGCCACGCTTCGACAGCTACGGCCGGCTTTCGGGTGCGGACCTGGTGCCGTTGGAGCATCTGGGACGCCCGCGGATCGATGTTGTGATGACGCTGTCGGGCATCTTCCGCGATCTGCTGCCGCTCCAGACCCGGATGCTGGCCGAGGCCGCCTGGAAAGCCGCGACGGCGGACGAGCCGGTAGAGCGGAATTTCGTCCGAGCCCATGCGCTCAGCTATGCCGAGGCGATGGGCTGCGACATGGAAACGGCGAGTTTGCGGGTCTTTTCGAACGCCGAGGGCGCCTATGGCTCGAACGTCAACCAGATGGTGGACTCCTCGGCCTTCGACGACGAGGACGAGCTGGCCGACGCCTACCAGACCCGCAAGGGCTTCGCCTACGGGCGCACCGGCCACGCCACCCAGCAGGGCGCGCTCTTGCAGGCGGCGCTGAAAGACGTGGATCTGGCGTATCAGAACCTGGAATCGGTGGAGCTGGGGGTCACGTCCGTCGATCACTATTTCGACACGCTGGGCGGGATCTCCCGCGCCGTGCGGCGGGCGCGGGGGGGGCGGGTGGCCCCGGTCTATATCGGTGACCAGACGCGGGGCGCCGGCAAGGTCCGCACGCTCCAGCAGCAGGTGGCGCTGGAAACGCGGTCCCGGTCGCTGAACCCGCGCTTTTACGAGCCGCTGCTGAAGCACGGGCACGAAGGCGTGCGCCAGATCGAGGCGCATGTGACCAACACGATGGGCTGGTCCGCCACCACCGGCGAGGTAGAGCCCTGGGTCTATCAGCGGCTGTCGGAGACATTCGTGCTGGATCCCGAGATGCGCAAGCGCCTGGCCGACCTGAACCCGGTTGCCTCTGCGCGGATGGCCGGACGGCTGCTGGAAGCGTCGGACCGGGCTTACTGGCAGCCCGACGAAGAGACGCTTTCCGCCTTGCAGGGCGCGGCGGACGAACTTGAGGACCGGATGGAAGGCATCGCGGCAGAGTAGTCGCACGACGTCGATTTTTCACTCGAAAAATCGGCACCGAACAGGATGGGAGGGCGCACATGAGCCCCAGAGACGACGTACAGACGCTCAGACGCGCGGCCGGTGTACCCCGCCTGCGGGGCGAGGATGGCGAAGGGTCGGTGCAGGTGCACCAGGACGAGTCGGTCAGGATCGAGGGCGCAAAGGTCTTTGCGGTCTACGGCAAGGGCGGTATCGGCAAATCCACGACATCGTCCAACCTGTCGGCGGCCTTTTCCAAGCTGGGCCACCGGGTGCTGCAGATCGGCTGCGATCCGAAGCACGATTCCACCTTCACCCTGACCGGCAAGCTGCAACCGACGGTGATCGACATCCTCAAGGAGGTCGATTTTCACGCCGAGGAACTGCGGCCCGAGGATTTCGTGGCCGAAGGCTTCAACGGCGTGCAGTGCGTCGAAGCCGGCGGCCCGCCGGCGGGCACCGGCTGCGGCGGCTACGTGGTCGGCCAGACGGTGAGGCTTCTCAAGCAACATCACATGCTTGAGGATACCGACGTGGTAATCTTCGACGTGCTGGGCGATGTGGTTTGCGGCGGATTCGCGGCCCCTTTGCAGCATGCGGACAGGGCGCTGATCGTTACCGCAAATGATTTCGATTCCATTTACGCGATGAACCGGATCATCGCGGCGGTGCAGGCGAAGGCGAAGAACTACAATGTCCGGCTGGCGGGCTGCGTCGCCAACCGCTCGAAGGACACCGACGAGGTGGACCGCTACTGCGGCACCGTCGGCTTCAAACGCATCGCGCATATGCCAGACATCGATGCGATCCGGCGCAGCCGACTGAAAAAGAAGACTCTTTTCGAGATGCCGGACGAGGAGGACATCGTCATGGCGCGCGCCGAATATGTCCGTCTGGCCGAGCGTCTCTACGCCGGGACCGACCCGCTGGCGCCGGCGCCGCTGGAGGATCGGGACATCTTCGAACTGTTGGGATTCGACTGATGGAGGGCGTTCGGAGCGCATATGGCGGCCGTGAGACTCCCGTGGGACTCTTGTCGGAGTCTTGTAGGAGTCCGGCGAACGCGCGCGAAACGCCCTACGAGGGCACGCGCGACCGGGTCGAGGAGTATTTCGACCGGACCGCGACGGGGGTGTGGGCACGGCTGACCTCTGACGCGCCGGTGAGCTGGGTCCGGCGGACGGTGCGCGCGGGCCGCGACCGGATGCGCGCGGTGATGCTGTCGCGCCTGCCCCAGGACCTGACCGGCGCCCGCGTGCTCGACGCCGGATGCGGCGCCGGACAGATGACCGCCGAACTGGCCGCGCGGGGCGCGACGGTCGTCGCCGTGGACGTCTCTCCAAGGCTGATCGAGATCGCCCGCCGGCGCCTGCCGGAGGGTCTGCCCGGCCGGGTCGCCTTCGTCGCCGGAGACATGCTGGACCCCGACCACGGGGCATTCGACCATGTCATCGCCATGGACAGCCTGATCTATTACGGCTCGGTCGACATCTGCTCGGCGCTGTCGGACCTGTCGGGGCGCACCTCCGGGCGGATCGTCTTTACCGTCGCGCCGCGCACGCCCCTGCTCATGGCCATGTGGACCGCGGGACGGCTGTTCCCCAAGGCCGACCGCGCGCCGGTCATGGTGCCCCATGCGCCCCGCACGCTGTCGCGGGATCTGCGGCGGGCGGGCTGCGTCCGGCATCTGAAGGTGGTCGAGCGGGTGTCCTCGGGGTTCTACATCTCGACCTGCATGGAGGTGCCGGAATGAGAGTGGCACGCCTTCCGCTCAGCGCGCTTCCCTTCGCCGACGCGGCCAGCGCCGGGCTGCCGATGGGCCAGCTTCTGCGGATGTCGCTGTTCCAGGTGTCGGTCGGCATGGCCACGGTGATGCTGCTGGGCACGCTCAACCGGGTGATGATCGTCGAGCTGAGCCTGGGTGCCATGCTGGTCGCGGCGATGATCGCGCTCCCCGTTCTGGTGGCGCCGTTCCGCGCGCTGCTGGGCCACCGCAGCGACATCCACCGCTCTGCGATCGGGTGGAAGCGGGTGCCCTACCTGTGGTTCGGGACGCTGTGGCAGATGGGCGGCCTGGCGCTGATGCCTTTCGCGCTGCTGGTGCTGGGCGGCGACACGGTCCACGACGTGCCCTTCGCCGGAGAGGTCCTGGCCGCTGGGGCGTTCCTGATGACCGGCCTGGGGCTGCACATGACCCAGACGGCGGGGCTGGCGCTGGCCTCCGACCGCGCCGATGACGAGACCCGGCCCCGCGTGGTGGCGCTGCTCTACGTGATGTTCCTGGTGGGGATGGGCGTGTCGGCGGTGCTGATCGGCTGGCTGCTGGCGGATTTCTCGCCCCTGCGGCTGATCCGGGTGGTGCAGGGCACCGCGCTGGTCACCGTGGTGCTGAACCTGATCGCGCTCTGGAAACAGGAGACGATCCGCCCCATGAGCCGGGCCGAGCGGGACGCGCCGCGGCCCCAGTTCGGCGCCGCCTGGCGCGATTTCGCGGTCGGCGGCGACGCCGGGCGGCTCTTGGCCGTGGTGTTCGTCGGCACGCTGGCCTTCAACATGCAGGACGTGCTGCTGGAGCCCTACGGCGGCGAGATCCTGGGCCTGAGCGTGTCGGCCACCACCTGGCTGTCGGCGGTCTGGGCGGCGGGCGCGCTTGTCGGCTTCGCACTGGCCGCGCGCTGGCTGGCGCGCGGAATCGACCCGTTCCGCATGGCCGCGCGGGGGATCCTGGCCGGCGTCGCGGCCTTTTCCGCGGTGGTCTTTGCCGCGCCGATGCAGGCGGACTGGCTGTTTTACGGCGGTGCGGCGGGGATCGGGCTGGGCGGCGGGCTGTTCTCTGTGGCCACGCTGACGGCGGCGATGACGCTGCCCGCCCGCGGCCTGGCCGGCCGCGGTCTGGCGCTGGGCGCCTGGGGGGCGGCGCAGGCCACGGCGGCGGGGCTGTCCATCGCCATCGGCGGGGCGCTTCGCGACGGGGTCGGGATGCTGGCGACCTCCGGCGCGCTGGGCGAGGTGCTGAACACGCCGGCCACCGGGTACACCACGGTCTATCATATCGAAATCGCCCTGCTTTTCGCGACATTGGCGGTCCTCGGGCCTCTGGTCCGCCTGTCCTTCGTCAATCCCATCCAAGAGACCCAGAACGGCGGCAAGATCGGTCTTGCCGACTTTCCAACCTGAAAGGAGGGCATCATGGTCGGTGTCGAATTTTTCGGAGATACGGATCTGGCGGCGGTCGCGATCTGGGGCTTCTGGCTCTTCTTCGCGCTGCTGGTCTACTACCTGCAGACCGAGAACATGCGTGAGGGCTATCCGCTGGAGACCGAGGACGGAGAGCCCGCGCCCAACCAGGGACCGTTTCCGGTGCCCAGCCCCAAGACGTTCAAGATGCCCGGCGACCGGCCCGACGTGATCGTTCCGTCGCCCCAGAACGAGGCGGCGCACCGGCGCGAGGATCTGGCCATGGCACGCACCGCCGTGTCCGAGGGCTTTCCCCACGCCCCCACGGGCGATCCGATGCGCGACGGTGTCGGCCCCGCGTCATGGGTGCCGCGGCGCGATCTGGTGGAACTTTCCGGCGACGGCCATCCGAAGATCCAGCCGATGGGGGCCCATGAGGCGTTCTTCGTCTCGGCCGGGCGGGATCCGCGCGGGATGCCGGTGGTGTGCAACGACGATCAGGTGGTCGGCCATGTGGTGGACCTGTGGATCGACGTGCCCGAACAGATGGTGCGCTACCTGGAGATAGAGCTGGAGGCCGGCGGGCGCTGCCTTGCGCCGATGCAGCTGGTGCGGGTCAAGCCGCGCTATGTCGATATCCGCACGCTGGATACGGCGCGCATGGCCCAGGTGCCGCAGACCGCGTCGATGGAGCAGATCACCCTGCTCGAGGAAGAAAAGATCGTGGCCTTTTACGGCGGCGGCGAGCTTTACTGCAGGTAAGGAGAATCCCCATGCCCCGTGACTATCGCGACGATCACGACATCACCGTGGAGCCCGTCGAGGGCCTGCCCGAGGCCCTGCCGCGCGGCGAGACGATTCTGTGGCAGGGACGGCCCGACACCAGCGCCCTGGCGCGCGCGGCGCTGTCGCTGACGTGGGTGGCAGGCTATTTCGCGGTGCTGGCCTTCTGGCGGGTGGCGTCCCTTGGGGCCGATATGGGCTGGACGGCGGCGGCGCCCTATGCGCTGCCGTTTCTGGGGCTGGGCGCCGCGGCCTGCGGCCTGCTGTGGGTGATCGCGCGGGTGCAGGCCCGTGCCACGGTCTATACCATCACCACCGAGCGCGTCGCGATGCGGATCGGCGCCGCGCTGACCGTGACGCTCAACCTGCCGCTGGCCAAGATCGCCGCGGCGGATCTGTCGAAGGGGCCGGGCGGGACCGGGACCATCGCGCTGAGCACGGTCGAGGGCACGCGGCTGTCCTATGCGGTGCTGTGGCCGCACATGCGGCCCTGGCACATGACGCGGGTGCAACCGGCGCTCCGGGCGATCCCGGATGCCGAGCGGGTGGCCGCGATCCTGGCCGATGCGGTCGAGGCGCGGGCCGCGCGCCCGCAGATCTCGGCGATTGCGGTGGCGGCGGAATAGGAGGGGACCATGCTCTATTACGATGCGGAACGGCGCGAGATGCAGCAGCGGGACCGCGCGATGATCCCGAAGACGCTTCTGGCGGCCATGGTGGCGGTGGCGCTGGGCGGGCTGTCGCTGGCGGCCTATGCGCGGGTCACCGACATGCCGCTGGCAGGGGTGCCCCAGGACGCCCCGGTGGTGGACTCCCGCACCTTCGTGCTGGAGGGTGACAGCGTGTCCGTCCGCGCCACGACGCCGGATGGCGAGGTTCTGCTCGACACCGACAACGGCGCGTTCATCGCGGTGGTCGGCGACGCGCTCCGCCGGCAGCGCATCGTTCACAGGACGGTGGGCAATCCGCCGGTGACACTCGCCCGTCTCGCCAACGGGCGGCTGGTGCTGACCGATCCCGCAACCGGCTGGTCGGCCGAGATGACCTCTTTCGGGGCCGGCAACGCCCGGCACTGGGACGTCCTGTTCGAGTGATCCCGGACAGCCATAGCCAAAGAGGGAACCGAAAGATGGGACTGTTCACGAGAGAGACCGAGACCGCGCCCTGCACGGTCGAAGTGGTCCACAAGTTCGAGGAACTGTCGGCCCATGTCAGGCTGGACAACGGGGCGGTGATCCACCCCGGCGACAGGGTGAAGGTCCACGGCGCGCCGGTCATGGCCCCCTGGGGCGAGGAGGTGCGCGAGAGCCGCACCGCCACGATCGTCCGCGCCAGCCGGATCGAGCGGCTCTGGACCCGGCTGACCGGGGATATCGAGGTCATGGAACTGTGCGAGTTCTCCTTTTCCGAGGAGATCGACGCGACGGGCACCGGCGGAGAGGAGGCTGCAGCATGAACGTTCAGACCGGAACGGCGACCCATACCGCCGACGCGACCACCGTGGAGGAAGGCCTGGCGATCCAGGAGGCGCAGTCGAAGTTCGACAGCGAGTCCGCGACCGCTCTGGCCATGCAGAACACGCTGCTGACGCCGCGCTTCTACACCACCGACTTCGAGGAGCTGGACGCCATCGACGTCGAACCGGTGCGCGAGGACTGGGACAAGCTGATGGAGCGGATGCGGGCCGATCCCAACAAGGGCCATTTCCGCAAGACCGAGGACTGGGACGCGGTGGACTGGGAGGGGATGGAGCCGGAGCTGAAGGCGGAGTTCCTGGATTTCCTGATCTCTTCCTGCACGGCGGAATTCTCCGGCTGCGTGCTCTACAAGGAGATGAAGCGGCGCGGCACGAATGCCGACATCAAGGAGCTGTTCAGCTACATGTCCCGCGACGAGGCACGGCATGCGGGCTTCATCAACGACGCGCTCCGCGAGGCGGGCGTGGCGGTGAACCTGGGCTTTCTGACGCGAGAGAAGAAATACACCTATTTCCGGCCCAAATTCATCTACTACGCCACCTATCTCAGCGAAAAGATCGGTTATGCCCGCTACATCACCATCTATCGCCACCTGGAGGCGAACCCGGACCAGCGGTTCCACCCGATATTCAAGTGGTTCAAGGAGTGGTGCAACGACGAGTTCAGCCATGGCGAGGCCTTCGCCCTGCTGATGCGGACGGACCCGAAGATCACCGGCAGCTTCGCCAACAGGCTGTGGATCCGGTTCTTCCTGACGGCGGTCTATTCCACCATGTGGGTGCGCGACCATGCCCGGCCCAGGTTCCACGAGGCGCTTGGCGTGGACATCGACTGGTACGACATGGCGGTGTTCGAAAAGACCAACGTGATCGCGCGGCAGGCCTTTCCGGTGGAGCTGGACATCGCGCATCCCCGGTTCGTGAAGGGCTGCAAGGCCATGGAGCGCGCGGTGCGCGAGATGGACGCGGCCAAGGCGCGGGGCGGCGCCGGCGGCCTGGCCGGGCGGATCGGCGCCGGGGCGCGGGCCGCGGCGGCATTCCTGTCGATCTACACCATCCCGGTGAAGAAGAACCGGGTGCCCGACAGCGTGCGGCTGGAGCCGGCCTACTGACACCGGACGCGTCCGGGCCTTGCGCCGGCGCGGTTCAAGACGAGACGGAGGACGACGCGCCCCATGTTCGACCATCCCGCCATCGCGGCGCTTGCGGCGCTCTTCGTCTGGTGGTTCTCCACCGGGGCGATCCTCTGGGCGGTGCAGCGCGCCGACCGGAAGGGACCGGGGGCGCACGGGCGGCTGGTGCTGGTGACCCTCCCGCTGCTGATCGGCGGTGTCGCGGGCGCGGTGCTGGCAGCGGGCGCCTATGCGGGGTTCCTGTCGGCGCTGGCGATCTGGGGCTGGATCGAGCTGACCTTTCTGACGGGCACGGTCACGGGCTACGCGCGCGGGCCGATGCCCTATTGCGCGACCGTGACCCAGAGGTTCCGGGCCGCCTGGGCCGCGCTCGCCTGGCACGAGCTGGCGCTGGCGGCGGGGTTCGTGTTCCTGCTGACCTCCGGGCAGGAGGTGGCGCTGTGGACCTATGCGGTGCTGTGGTTCGCGCGGCTGTCGGCCAAGCTGAACATCTTTCTGGGTGTGCCCCGCATCAATACGGAATTCCTGCCGGCCCCCCTGGCGCATCTGCCCAGCTACTTCCGGCAGGGTCCGGTCAGCTGGCTGTTCCCGATCTCGATCCTGGTGCTGACGGGCGCGGTCTTTGGCTGGGTCGAAAGGATCGCGATGACCGGCGACGTGAAATTCGCGCTTCTGGGCGCGCTGACCGCCCTGGCGCTGCTCGAGCACTGGCTGATGGTGCTGCCGCTGCCGGATGAGAAACTCTGGCGCTGGGCGATGCCCGCGCCTCTGGACAGGACAAGAGAGGAAAGGGGAGAGCATGGATTTTGACGCCGCCTTTCGGGCCCAGCTGGACGACCTGAAATCCGAGGGGAACTACCGCATCTTCGCCGATCTGGAGCGGGTGCGGGGCAGGTTTCCCAAGGTCAGGAACCACGGAATGGGGCCGGACGAGGTCACCGTCTGGTGCTCGAACGACTATCTGGGCATGGGCCAGCATCCGGACGTGGTGTCGGCCATGGTCGAGGTGACGGAACGGTGTGGCACCGGCTCGGGCGGCACGCGCAACATCTCGGGCACCGCGCATCACCATGTCGGGCTGGAGCGGGAACTGGCCGACCTGCACGGCAAGGAGGGGGCGCTGCTGTTCTCGTCCGGCTACGTGTCGAACTGGGCGGCGCTGTCCACGCTGGGATCGCGCCTGCCGGGCGCGGTGATCTTCTCGGACGCGCTCAACCATGCCAGCATGATCGAGGGGATGCGCCATTCCCGCGCCGAGCGGGTGATCTGGCGGCACAACGATCCCGCCGACCTGGACCGCGCGCTGTCGCTCTACGGACCCGGGGTGCCCAAGATCGTCGCCTTCGAGAGTGTCTATTCCATGGACGGCGACATCGCCCCGATCGCCGAGATCCTCGACGTCGCCGAGAAACACGGCGCGATGACCTATCTCGACGAGGTGCACGCGGTGGGCATGTACGGGCCCCGCGGAGGCGGTGTGGCCGAGCGCGAGGGGCTGATGGACCGCGTGACCCTGATCGAGGGCACACTGGGCAAGGCCTTCGGATGCTTCGGCGGATATGTCGCGGGCTCCGCGGCGCTGTGCGATTTCATCCGCAGTTTCGCCAGCGGGTTCATCTTCACCACCGCGATTCCGCCGGCGGTGGCCGCGGCGGCGGCGGCGGCGGTGCGCCACCTGAAGGGCAGCGGGATGGAGCGCGCCCGGCAGCGCCGGCAGGTGGCGCGGCTGCGCGCCGGCCTGGACGCGCACGGAATTCCGCATCTGGACAACCCCAGCCATATCATCCCGGTGATGATCAAGGATCCGGTAAAGTGCCGGATGATCGCCGACGTGCTGATGGAGCAGCACGGCATCTACGTGCAGCCGATCAACTATCCCACCGTGCCCAAGGGGACCGAGCGGCTGCGCTTCACCCCCGGACCGCTGCATACGGATGCCGACATCGACCACCTGGTGCAGGCGCTGAACGGGCTCTGGAGGCAATGCGCTCTGGCACGGGCCGTGGCATGATGACCGTGGGCGGCGCCTTGACGTGTCGCCGTTACGGTTTAGGACTTCAGGCAATGTTCGGGCCGGTCTGGTCCGACTGACAGGGAGAGTTCGATGAAAACCACCATGAGTTCCTTGGCCGTCGTGGCGCTGCTGGGCGGCGCCGCCGCGGCGCAGAGTCAGGAGTCCGTCGGCGACGCCGCGGCCGGCGAGAAAGTGTTCAACCAGTGCCAGGCCTGCCACGTGGTTACGGACGATGCGGGCAACACGCTGGCCGGCCGTGCCGGGCGGACGGGTCCGAACCTTTACAATGTCGTCGGCAGGACCGCCGGCAGCGTCGAGGGGTTCCGCTATTCCTCCTCCATGGTCGCGGCGGGAGAGGCCGGGCTGGTCTGGGAGGCCGACACGTTCGTGCCCTACGTCCAGGACCCGACGCCGTATCTGCGCGAGTACCTCGACGACAAGGGCGCGCGCGGGGCGATGACCTACAAGGTGCGCAAGGAGGAGGACGCGAAGAACGTGTTCGCCTACCTCAAGTCGCTCGGCTCCCAGGGTGAGGGCGACGGCTCGGGCGACGCGTCGGGCAGCTGAGCCACGGCGGATCGAGACGAACGGAAGGGCCGGTCACGCCGGCCCTTTCCGCGTTCAGGCATAGCTTCGGACCAGCGCGCTGGAGATCAGCGTCCAGCCGTCCGCCACCGCGAAGAAGGCCAGCTTGAACGGCAGCGACACGATCGCGGGGGGCACCATCATCATGCCCATGGACATCAGGATCGCCGCGACCACCAGGTCGATGATCAGGAACGGCAGGAAGATCAGAAAGCCGACCTGAAACGCCCGCTCGATTTCCGACAGCAGGAAGGACGGGACCAGCATCGACAAGGGAGCCATGGGACCCAGGGCCGTGTCCCCCTCTGCCTCGCGGATGGAGGCCAGCGCATCGAACGTGTCCGGGTCGATGCGCGCCGCCATGAAGTCGCGGAACGGCGACAGGGCGACCGGAACGGCCTCTTCTATCGTGAGCGTGCCCTCGACCAGCGGCGTCACCCCGGTCTCCCAGGCCGTCACGAAGACCGGCTCCATGACGAAATAGGTCAGGAACAGGGCCAGGGTGACGATGAGCATGTTGGGCGGCGCCTGCTGGAGCCCGATGCCCTGGCGCAGGATCGACAGCACCGTGACGAGGAACGGGAAGCAGGTGATCATCACCAGAAGGCCCGGCACCAGGCTCAGGAGCGTGACCAGCACCAGAAGCTGGATGCCGCGGCCCGCCAGGGTTCCCTCTCCGTCGAAGTCGATGGAGACCTGCTGGGCCAGCGCCATCCCCGGCAGGGTCGCCAGGAGGGCAAGGAGAAGAACCGGCAGCACGACCGGCAGGACGCGTGTCACAGACCGTTGTCCATGTCCGCGACTTCCGTCAGGCGCACGGCCAGCAGCCCCGACTGGTCGCCCTCCAGCTCCTCCAGTTCGCCCCGGGCGATGAGGCGGTCGCCGACATAGAGTTCCACAGGATCCTCGACCCGGCTGTCGAGCGGCAGGACGGCGCCCTGCTCCATCTTCAGCAGGTCGGCCAGCTTCGGGCGGGCCTTGCCGACCGAGACCACGATCTCTACCGGCACGTGCACGAGCGGGTTGGTCGAGGCGCGCTGGGACTCCGCGACCTGGGGGACGTCAGCCATGGGAGAGGGTCTCCTTGTTGAGGGTGTCGAGTGCGGCAAGCGCTTCGGTCAGCCGCGCCGCGGCGGCCTGCGTGTCGATGAGCCGGCCCTGGTCGCCCAGGCGCACATGGATCGTGTCGGGGGCAAGCTCGTCATCGGCTTCCAGCCGGTAGGGAAAGCGCGCGGTGTCGCCGAGCGCGCCGGCCACCGCATCGAGATCGGCGGGCGGGACATGCACCGTCACCGGCGCATCGGCGGCGTCCTGCGCCAGATCCTCGACCACCTCGATCAGACGCTGTCCCAGGCTTTGGCGTACCAGTTGCGGCAGTGCCGTGGACGCGACGGCCTCCAGAAGCGGCCCCAGCGACTGCATCACATGGGCGCGCGCCTCATGGTAGGTAAAGGACAGCTCTTCCAGACGGGCGCGGACGGCCTGTCCGGAGGACTGCGCGCTGCGTTCGGCGGCCTCCGTGGCGTCGTCCCAGCCGGCGGCGTAGCCCTTGTCGAAGGACTCCAGCTTCTCGGCTTCCAGCCGTTCCGGATCGACCGAGGTCATCCGCGTCAGTCCGGCGAAGCCGCCGAAGTCCTCCAGCGCCAGGGTCATGCCTTTTCTCCGTCGTCTTCCATCCAGGATTTGAGGATCTGCAGCGACTCGTCCTGCCGCTCGTCGATGAGATGGCGCAGCCGGTCCACGGCGCTGCGCTCTTCGGTCGGATCCGCGTAGGAGCGGATCGGGCGCCGGGCGTCGGGCAGGTTCGCGGGCGTGTCCTCGGGGTCGATCTCGCCGGTCAGGACCGTGCCGTCGCGGGGCGCCGCCAGGGCCGGGGGCGGCGCCTTCGACAGGATCGGCCGGACCACGAACAGTCCCAGGATCAGCGCGACCACGGCGAGCACGGCGATCTGGATCAGCCGCATGGCGTCGATCGGTCCCAGGAGGCTGGCGGCGGCGGGGCCGGAGCCTTCCACGGGCAGCGGCTCGAACTCCATGCTGCGCAGCGAGAGAGTATCCCCGCGCTCACCGTCGAATCCGACGGCGGCGGAGACCAGTTCACGCAGCGCCTCCATTTCCTCCGCGGGGCGAGGGGCCCAGGTCACGGTGCCGTCCTCTGCCACGGTCCGGATGCCGTCCACCAGCACTGCGGTGGTGATCCGGGAGATCGCGCCGGGCATGCGGGTCAGCTGCCGCTCCGTCTGCGAGACCTCGTAGTTGATGCGCTCGCGGCTCTCGCTGGCCTGGCTGCTGGACGCGCCCTCTTTCTTCGCCGCATCGCCATCGGGCAGGTTCGAGGCCACGGTCACGTCGCCGCCGGGGCCGTCCTTGGACGATTCGCTGGTCTGGGTCGTGTCCTGGCTGATGGCGATCCGGCTGTCGGGGTCGATCCGACGCTCGGTGATCTGCTCGCTGTCGGTGACGGTGTCCACGTTGACCTCCACCACCGCCTTGCCGTAGCCGACGCGCGCCTCCAGCAGACGTTCGACGTTGCGTTTCAGCGCCGCGGCCTTGTCGCCGCTGGCACCGGCCATGGAGGGCGTCTCATCCCCCGCAAGAATGACGCCGCCGTTGGAATCGATGACCGACACGTTCTCGGGCGCGAGACCGCTGACCGCGGCGGCCACGAGGTAGCGCAGCGCCTTCGCCTGCTGGGCCGACAGGCCGCCGCCGGCCGGCGTCACCGTCACGGCCGCGGTGGGCGTGGCATCGCGCTGGAACGGTTTGGTGGAAGAGTTGGCGATATGGACGCGGGCGGCACGGATCGACGGAGAGCTGACGATGGTGCGCGCCAGCTCACCCTCCTTCGCGCGCCAGTAGGCCGCATCGAACATCTGGCTGGTGGTGCCGAAGCCGGACATCTTGTCCAGCAGCTCATACCCGTCGGAGACGTTGGCGGGCAGGCCTTCGGCGGCCAGGGTCATGCGCAGGGCGTCCCGGGCCCGCGCATCCACGAAGATCGCGCCGCCGCGCACTTCGTACTGCGCCCCCTGCGCCTCCAGCGCGGCGACGATATCCCCGGCCGCCCCGGGCTCCAGCCCCGAATAGAGCAGGTCCATGTCGGTGGAGGTGCTCAGCCGCGCAAGGCCGGCGACAAGGGCGATCATCGCCACCGCCGCGCCGATGAGAAGGGCGCGCCGCTGGCTCGTCAGCGAACCCCATACCGTCATGATCTGCTGCAAGACCGACCTCCTGTCACGCGGGGCACATGCGCCCGTCTGCACCGGCAAACTGACCGAGCGGCCTTAACAATCGGTTAGCTTAATGATGGTTTATACGGCCCCGAAGACGATTTTCTCCGAACGGGGCAGGACGGGAATGGCAGAGGAAGAAACCGCCAAGAAATCGGGAAAGGGCGGGCTGATCATCGGCGCGGTCCTGATGCTGACGCTGGGCGCGGGCGGATTCGCGGCCGTGTGGAGCGGCCTGATCCTGGGTGGCGGAGACCAGGTCCAGGCCGAGGCCGGCGGGGAGAAGGACGGCGGTGGCGACAAGGGCGCGGGCGGCGCATCGGGCTCCGGCCACGACGCGAAAACCGTCGCGGGCAGCTATGCGGCGACGGCCGTGGCCGATGTCGCGTTCCTGCCGGTAGAGCCCTTCGTCGTCACCCTTGGTCCGGAAAGCCGGGCGCGGCTGCTGAGGTTCCGCGCCGAGCTCGAGGTTCCGCAACTGGCGCGCGATGACGTTGCCTATCTGATGCCGCGGGTGGTGGACGTGATGAACGGCTATCTGCGCGCGGTCGATCCGGCCGAGTTCGAGGATCGCGGCGCGTTGATTCGACTGCGCGCGCAGCTGCTGCGCCGGGTCGAGCTGGTCGTCGGCGCCGATCGGGTGCGCGATGTGCTCGTCATGGAATTCGTACTGAGCTGAGGTGGACCGATGGACCTGATCGCCGACATTCTTCTGATCGGGGGGGCGCTTGGCGTGACCTTCTACTGTTTTGTCCTGTCGCGGCGGCTGACCCGGTTTACCGACCTGGAGCGCGGCATGGGCGGTGCCGTCGCGGTGCTGTCTGCGCAGGTGGATGACCTGACCCGCGCGCTCGATGCCGCGCGAAAGGCCGCGGACGGCTCCGGAACGACCCTGACCGAACTGACCGAGCGGGCCGAGGATGTCGCGCGCCGGCTCGAACTGAATGTGGCGGCGCTCCACGATCTCGACGCGCCGGACGGACAGGGGGGCGCTGTCGTGGCGCAGTCCGCTCCCACGGCGCCGGTCGCCGCCGCACCGCCGGCGGCCGTTCCGGACGCGCCAGCGCCCGACGTCCCCGCTCCGGCAGACGCCGCGCCCGCGATCCCCGCACCGGCAGAGACGCTGCCGGCGGACACCGCAACGGCGGAGACGCTGCCGGCGGACACCGCACCGGCGGAGTCGTCCGACACCGCACCGGTGGAGGCGGACGCTGCGGACCCCGAAGCGGACGATCCCGCACCCGCCGCCACGACGCGGGCCGTCGCCCGGACCGTCGATCCCTATCTGATCGACCCCGAACGCCAGGGCTTCACGTCACGGCGTCCGGTGGCGGTCGCGTCATGAACCTGCGCAGGCTGAACCTGCGCGCCCGGCGGAACGGGATCGGCGCGCTGCCCATGCTGGCCGGCCTGGTGCTCGCCTCCGCGCTGTTGCGCCTGGGCGATGGGACGGCAGGCTCGCTTGTCGATCTGCTGTCGGAGGCGACCACGGCCCATGCCTCCGCCGACCCCGCGGCGGACGGGGACGAGGTCGCGGCGCTCCTCGCGGCCCTGGAAGAGCGACAGGCGGTCCTCGACACGCGCGAGGCGGAGCTGGACGCGAAGGCCGGGGAACTCGCCGCGGCACAGGAGAAGCTCAACGCGACAATGGAAGAGATCCGCGTCGCCGAGGAAGACCTGCGCGAGCTTCTCAAGCTGGCCGACAGCGCCGCCGAGGACGACCTGGCGCGGCTGGCCACCGTCTATCAGAACATGAAGCCCGCCGAGGCCGCGCCGCTGTTCCAGGAGATGCCGCCCGATTTTGCCGCCGGGTTCCTGGCGATGATGGATCCGGTCGCCGCCGCCGCGATTCTGGCGCGCCTGCCGCCGGACGCCGGCTATGCGATCAGCGTGACGCTGGCCGGTCGCTACGCCGCCTTGCCCAAGGAGTGATACCAGTGAGCAACCAACCGGAGACCTGCACCACATGATCGCAATCATCGGAATCGTGGTCGTTTTCGTCATGGTCTTCGGCGGGTATCTGGCCGCCGGGGGCAAGATGGGGATCATCCTCAAGGCCCTCCCGTTCGAGATCGCCATCATCATGGGGGCCGCCGTCGGTGCGTTCCTGCTGTCCAACGGCGGCAGCACTGTCAAGCACACGGCGCGCGACATCGGCCGCGTCTTCAAGGGCCCCAAATGGCGCAGCGCCGACTACCGCGACCTGCTCTGCCTCCTGTTCGAGCTGATCCGCCTGGCAAAGTCGGATCCGCTGGCGCTGGAGAGCCATATCGAGGATCCGGCCTCCAGCGAGATCTTCGGGCGCTATCCGAAGATCCAGAAGGACAAGGAAGCGGTAGAGCTGATCTCGGACACGCTGCGCTCTGCCAGCATGAATTACGACGACCCCCACCAGGTCGAGGAGGTGCTGGAAAAGCGCATGGAGACCACGCTCCACAGCGCCATGCATTCCAGCCACGCCCTGCAGACAATGGCTGACGCGCTCCCGGCACTGGGCATCGTCGCGGCGGTGCTGGGCGTGATCAAGACCATGGCCTCCATCGACCAGCCGCCCGAGGTGCTGGGCAAGCTGATCGGCGGCGCCCTGGTCGGCACCTTCCTGGGCGTGTTCCTGGCCTACGGCTTCGTCGGGCCGTTCGCCTCGCGCATCCGCGCTGTGGTCGAGGAGGACGCCCATTTCTACCAGCTGATCCGGGAGGTCCTGGTGGCCAACCTCCACCAGCACTCGCCCGCGATCTGTATCGAGGTCGGCCGCCAGAACGCGCCCTCCCACGTGCGCCCAGGCTATAACGACCTGGAAGAAGCGCTTAAGGCGACGCGGGCGGCATGATCCGGTTTTCCGCCCTGATCGCCCTCGTGTCGGCCTGGGCCCTGGCCGGTGCCGCGCAGGGTGAGCCCGTTCTTGTGCGCACCGCAGAGCATGACGGGTTCACCCGTATCGTGATCGACTATCGCGACCGGCCGGACTGGCAGATCGTGCGAACGGCGGACGGGTTCGACGTGAGAACCTCGCGCCCGGTGGATTACGATCTGGGGGGTGTCTATCGCCGGATCGGCGACCGGCGGATCGAGGCGCTGCGCCAGTCCGCGCCGGACACGCTGGCGGTGTCGCTGAACTGTCCCTGCGACGCCACGCCGCTGGAGCGGCCCAACGGCGGCCTGATCCTGGACATTGCCGCCGGACCGCCCGCACCGGAACGCGCCAGCGCCGCCCGCTTCGACGTGCCGGACCTGTTGCCCGGCCTGCTGGTCGATGCGGTCCGCAGGCCCGCCAAGGCGGCACCGGCCGATTTCTCCCGGAGCGTCATGCAATCCTTCCGCGACGCCGCGGCGGAGGGGCTGATCGACGCGATCGATCTGCCGGCAGAGCGGGTCGAGGATCGCACCCCTTTGCCGCCGCCCGGTCCGGACGCGCCGGAGATCCCACCCGGCCTGGGGATCCGGGTCGAAAGCCAGGAGCAGCGAGACGAAAGCGGCCGGGTGGGGATCCCGGCGGCCGCAATCTGCCCGCCCTACGCGCGGGATCCTCTGTCCGCCTGGAGCCGTGTCGATCTGCCTGCCGACGCCGACAGCCTGCTGACGGCAGAGACGGACGCGCGCCGGCTGATCTCTCGCGGGCTCGGGGCGGAGGCGCTGTCGCTGTTGCGGCCCGTCGCCGGGTCGGATCCGGTGCTGCAAGAGATCGCCGCTGTCGTGGATGCGCCCGTCCCGGCACCGCGGCTCGCCGCCTCTGCCGATTGCGGCGATGCCTTCGCGCTGTTCGCGCTGATCGCAGGATCGTCATCCGTGCCTGCCAGGATCGACAGCATCGTGAACGCCGTGGACGGAATCGGGAACGAGACCTTGCGCCAGCAGCTTGGACGACGGGCCGCCGCACGGCTGCGGACCTTGCGCCAGCCCGAAAGCGCGCGGGTGGTCGAGAACCGTCTTGCCGGCGTCGCGCAACCGGCCCGGGCACCGGAAACCGTCGCGGCCGGGCGAGACCCCGCGCTGCTCGACCTGGCCGCCCGCCGGACGCCCGACCTTGCGGATGCCATGGTCCGGCTGGTGGACGGGATGGTGGACAGGAACGAGACCGTTCCCGTCGCGATCCTGGATCAGGCGCAGGCGCTGTCGGTCGAACTCACCGGGCGCGATCGGGATCGCCTGGACCGGTCCGTGATCCGGGCGCGGATCGCCTCGGGCGCGCTGACGGCAGCCGATGGCGATCTGGTCCGCCTGGCGGCGCGCGACGCGGATCTTGCCTCTCGCCTCAGGATCGAGCTCTTCGGCGCGCTGCTCGACATGTCCGACGATGCCGGCTTCCTCAAACGGGCGGTGCGCCTCAAGGACCGTCTGCCGGATGACCAGGCCTTGCGCGTCGCCCTGGCGGCAAGGGCCGAATCACTGCATGTCCCGGATCTGGCGCTGGACCTGCTGGGCAGCGGTCGGGAGGTTCCGTCGCGCGAAGAGCGCCTGCTGCGGTCCCGGATCGCCCTGTCGCGCGACGCGCCCGACGCCGCGGAAAGCTTTCTTGCCGGGTTGTCGGGACCGGATGTGGATGCCCTGGCGCGTCAGATCGCGCAGCTTCGCGTCGTGGATCCAGCGGCAGAAGAACCCGCCCCGCCACCCAACGGGCTGCAGGCGCGCAGCGCCGGTCTGCTGGCCGAGAGCGCGGCCCTGCGCGAGGAGATCCGCGCGCTGATCGGGAACTGACGGACCGGGCGGCGGCACCGGTCGCCGGCGGTCCTCAACCTCTTGGTAAGCATTCCGCGCTAGCCATGTCGCAGCCAGTAGGCCAGCCGAGTCCAGAAGGAATCCGCCGTACGCATGGGACCTGTCCTGTCCGCCTTCATCGCGGCGCTTTTCCTTGCGCTACCGGCTGCCGCCAACCCGGCCGATCTCTGTCTGTCGGCCGCGAACCGGGCCAGCCAGGAAAGCGGCGTGCCCTATGACGTGCTGGCCGCCATCTCTCTGACAGAAACCGGCCGAACGAGGCAGGGACGCATGGATCCCTGGCCCTGGACCGTGAACCTCGAGGGCAAGGGCTACTGGTTCGACACCCAGGCAGAGGCGGAGGGTTTCGCGGACCAAAGCTACCGCTCGGGGTACCGCAGCTTCGACATCGGGTGCTTCCAGATCAATTACAGGTGGCACGGGGAGCAGTTCAGATCCATTGCCGAAATGTTCGACCCGCTGTCGAACGCCCGCTACGCCGCGCGTTTTCTGTCCGAGCTCTTTGCGGAATACGGCGACTGGACACGTGCCGCGGGCGCGTTCCATTCCCGAAATGAGGAATTCGCCGGCCGCTACCGCGCCCGCTTCACGCAGCTTCGCAACGGATTGGACGGCAGCGCGCCGGAAGACGTCGTGGTTGCGATGGCCGAACCCGCGCGCCGCAGCTCGACCTATGTGTTCATGTCAGGAGGAACGCCCGGCGGCCTTGGCTCTCTGGTGCCACGTGGACAGTCCGCGCGGCCCCTCTTCGAGATCGTCAGCCGATGATCCGGGCGATGTTTCAACCGACGATCCTGCTGTCTCTGGCGCTCATGGCGGTGATCGTCATGATGATCCTGCCGGTGCCGTCATGGGTGCTCGACGTCGGGTTGATGCTGTCCTTCGCCCTGGCGATCCTGATCTTCACCACCACGCTCTTCATCCAGCGTCCGCTGGATTTCTCTGCCTTTCCGACGGTCCTGCTGGCCTCGCTCATGCTGCGGCTGTCGCTCAACGTCAGCTCCACCAAGCTGATTATCGGCGAGGGGCACACCGGGACCGGCGCGGCGGGCGAGGTGATCGAGGGCTTCGCCGATTTCGTCATGGGCGGCAGCGTGTTTCTGGGCCTCGTGGTGTTCGGCGTGCTGTTGATCGTGAACTTCATCGTCATCACCAAGGGTGCCGCGCGGATGGCCGAGGTCGGCGCGCGCTTCGCGTTGGACGGGATGCCGGGCAAGCAGCTTGCCATCGATTCCGACATGAGCGCGGGGGCCATCGACCATGCCGAGGCCAAGGCCCGGCGCGAACGCGAGCAGCAGGAGACGACCTTCTTCGGCTCGCTCGACGGCGCGTCGAAATTCGTCAAGGGCGACGCCGTGGCGGGACTTCTTATCACGCTGCTGAACCTGGTGATGGGGCTGGCCATCGGCACGATCCTTCACGGCATGGAGATCGGCGCGGCCTTCAAGACCTACGCGATCCTGACCGTGGGCGACGGCCTTGTGACGCAGATCCCGGCGGTCATCATCTCTATCGCCTCCGCGCTTTTGCTGGCGCGCGGCGGCGCCTCCGGCTCGACCGATCTTGCGATCTTCGACCAGCTGGGCCGCTATCCCGGCGCGCTGGGCACCGTGGCGCTGCTCATGGGGCTCTTCGCCCTTGTGCCGGGATTGCCTTTTCTGCCGTTCATGGCCGGGGCCATCGGTCTGGGCGTGCTGGCCTGGAAGGCGCGCCAGTCCGCGGTCCGGGCCCAGGCCTCCGCGTCGGAGACGGCCGCCGCGCCCGCGCCCCGGCAATCCATGGGCGATGTGCTGGACCTCGACGACATCCATCTGGAATTCGCGCCGGATCTGGTGCCTCTGGTGTTGGACGCGGCGACCGGGCTCGACGCGCGGATCGGCAACATGCGTACCCATGTCGCCACCACCTATGGGCTGGTCCTGCCGGAGATCCGGCTGACCGACGATCCGTCACTCCCCAACGGCACCTACACGATCCGGATCCACGGCGTGGAAAGGGTGCGCGACCGGCTCTATCCCGACCGGGTGCTGGTGCTGGCCGGGGACTCCCCCGACGCGATGCCGAACGGTCTGGATGTGGCGGAACCGGTCTATGGCGCCGCCGCGCGCTGGGTGGACCGCGCACGCCAGGAAGAGGCGGCACTTTCCGGTCTGACCACCGTCACGCCGGCCGAGGTGCTGGCGACGCATCTGCTGGAGATCATCAAGCGCAACTTCCACCGCCTGATGACGCTGAAGGCGCTGCGGCGGCTTCTGGACGAGTTCACCCGCCTGTCGGACCCGGACCGCGCGGCGGCGAACCGCCGGCTGATCGACGAACTGGTTCCCGACAAGGTGCCGGTCGAGCTGTTGCTCCAGGTGCTTCGCCTGCTTCTTGAGGAGCGCGTCTCGATCCGCAACCTGCCGCTGATCCTTGAGGCGATCGCCGCCGCCCGGTCCCAGGCCACCACGCCCGAGGCGATCTGCGAGATCGTGCGCCAGCGTCTGGGCTTTCAGCTTGTCGCGGGTCTGTCGAGAGAGGACGGGTCGGTTCCGCTGGTGCAGCTCTCCCCCGAATGGGAGGACCTCTTTGCCCAGCACCAGCTGCAGGGCGAGGCAGGAGAGGCCAATGTCGCCTTGCCGCCCGACGCGTTCAACCGGCTGGCCGACCAGACCGCGTCGACGCTGGGCGAGGCTGCCGACCGCGGCGTTTTCGCGGCCCTGGTGACCACCTCCCGCCGGCGGCGGTTCCTGCGCATGGTCCTGGCCGCCAAGGGGCTGACCAACCCGGTCATGAGCTTCGAGGAACTGGGCGTCGAATCGCGCCCCGCGCTGGTCGGAACGGTTCCGGCATGATCCCCGCACTCACCGCGCTGACCGGCATCGCGGAGGCCGCCCTGACCCTGGGGATGGTCGTCTTCCTGCGCGTCGGCGCGGCCATGGCGATGATGCCGGCCTTTGGCGAACGCTCGGTGCCGATGCGCGTGCGCCTCGCCCTGGGACTGGCCTTTACGCTCATCACCGCGCCCGCGGTGCTGGACCGGATACCGGATCTGGCGCCGGGGATCTGGCTGGCGGGCGAGGTCGTGATCGGCCTGGCGCTGGGCGCGGTGCTGCGGCTTTTCGTGATCGCCCTGCAACTGGCCGGGGCGATGGCGGCGCAGACGGTGTCGCTCGCGCAGATCTTCGGTGGAGAGGCCGCCGATCCGCAGCCGGCGATCGGCCATACGATGGTGATCTCGGGCCTGGCGCTGGCGGTGATCCTGGGGCTGCACGTCAAGCTGGTCGCGTTCCTGGTCCTGTCCTACGACCTGTTGCCGGCGGGCCGGTTGCCGGTGCCGTCGGACCTGATGGAATGGGGTGTCACACGCGTCGCCCGCGCCTTCGCCCTGGGGTTCGCGCTGGCAATGCCCTTCGTGATCACCTCTCTGCTTTACAATCTGACGCTGGGGGTCATCAACCGGGCCATGCCGCAGCTTATGGTGGCCTTCGTCGGCGCGCCCGCGATCACCCTGGGCGGCCTTGCCCTGCTGGCCCTGTCGATCCCGCTGATCCTGCAGGTCTGGATCCAGTCCATGGACGCGTTCCTGCTCGACCCCGCGGGGGCCGTACGATGAGCGGTGGCGGCAACGAGGACGACGACAGCGACAAGCAACACGAGCCAAGCCAGAAGAAGCTGGACGATGCGCGGCGCAAGGGCGAGGTGCCGCGCAGCGCCGATCTGACGACGGCGGCCGGATATGCCGGCGTGCTGCTGGTCGCCGCCGCGCTGGGGGCCGCGTCCCTCAAGGAGCTTGGCGCGACGCTGGCCGGCGTCATGGCGCGCGCCCATCTGCTGGCCCCGGAGGTCGTGCTGGGCGGTGGCGGCGCGCTGACGGCGACGCTGGCGGCGGAGATCGGACTGGCGCTTGCGCCCTGGATGGCGATTCCGTTCGCCTTCGCGCTGGTGTCGGTGCTGGGACAACAGGCGTTGCTCTTCACCGGCTCGAAACTGGCGCCGAAGATGTCGCGCGTCTCGATCATCGGCAACGCCAAGAACAAGTTCGGAAAGAACGGGCTGTTCGAGTTCGCCAAGAGCTTCGTCAAGCTGGCGATCTACTCGGTCGCGCTGACCATGTTCCTGTGGGCGCGGCTGCCGGAGATCCTGAGCCTCGCCACCATGGATCCCGGACTCGCCACCGCGCGGGCCCTGGAGATGTGCGTGACCTTCCTGGCGCTGGTGCTGGCGATCGCGCTGGCGCTGGGGTTCGTCGATCTGGTGTGGCAGCGCGCCGAGCATATCAACAAGCACCGCATGTCGCGCAAGGAGATGACCGACGAGCACAAGGAGTCCGAAGGCGATCCGCACATGAAGCAGCAGCGGCGCCAGAAGGGAATGGAGATCGCATCGAACCGGATGATGGCGGATGTGCCGGAGGCGTCGGTGGTGATCGTGAACCCGACCCACTACGCCATCGCACTGAAATGGTCGCGCAGTTCTCCGGGGGCGCCGGTCTGCGTCGCCAAGGGCACCGACATGGTGGCCGCCCGCATCCGCGAGACGGCGACGCAGGCCGGCGTGCCGATCCACTCCGACCCGCCGACCGCCCGGGCGCTCCATGCGACGGTCCGGGTGGGCGAGGAGATCCGCGCGGATCAATACGCGGCCGTGGCCGTGGCGATTCGCTTTGCCGAAGCGATGCGCAAGAAGGCGCGGTTCCGATGAGCCAGCGCTCCGACTGGGAGCAGCTGGCGGGTATCGCGGGGATCCTGCGCGACCGGGACCTGTCCAGGGTCGAGGGCATCGTTCGGCACATGAATCGGATCCGGTCCGACATCGCGACCCTGGAAGAGGTGCGCGAAGCCGGATCGCGCCGCGGGCTCGACACGGCCCGGCTGACCGGCGCGGATGTGGCATGGATGGCGTGGAGCCAGGAGCGCCTCGTAAGGCTTCAGGCGCAGCTGGCCGCCCTCAGGGCCTCTCATGAGCTCGCCCTGGCCGAGGCCCGGCGCGCGTTCGGCCGCGCCGACGTGGCGCGGCGGATCTCTCGGGGAGAGGTCGACTAGAGATCCTGGCGGGCAATGTCCAACAGCAGGACATCCTTGACTCCGTCGCCGAGCTCGGCGCGGGCGGTTTCCATCAGGCGGGCCTTGACCGCATCGACGGCACCGTTCGAGGTGAACGTGCCATCGAACCCACCGGTATTGGCGTGGTCCAGAATGACCCTCAGGAAGCCGTCGCGCAGGCGCGGCTCGCGTTCGAACACCACCTGCTCCAGGTCCGGCGTGACTTCCAGCGTCAGGGACAGCACGGCCATGGAGGCGACGCGCCCCTCCTCGATCACCGGGACGACGAACTGCCGGTTGAGGCTCGCGAAGACGGTGGCGGAGGACGACTCGTCGGCCGCGCCGCCGTATCCGGCATCCTTGCCCGCGGCCGTGTCGACCTTGCCGACGGCGGGCTCCGGGCAGGCTGCGGCGGCCTCTGCGGTGCCGGGCGCGTCGGCGGGCTGCGGCTTGAGGACCACGGCGGCGCCGACACCGGCGCCAAGGCCGACGAGTCCGAGAACGAGGGGGAGGAGAAGACGCAGCATGGGCGGCCTTTCGGTCTGAAATCAGAAGGGAAGCACGGCGTCCACCACGCGTTGGCCGAAGCGTGGCTGCTGGGCGCGGTCGATCTGACCACGTCCGCCATAGGAGATCCGGGCTGCGGCGATGCGGTCGTAGGGCACTTCGTTGCGGCGCGAGATATCCTCTGGCCGGACGATGCCGGTCACCAGAAGCTCACGGATCTCGTAGTTGAGGCGCAGCTCCTGGCGTCCCTCGATGGCGAAGCTGCCGTTGGGCAGCACCTCGGTCACGGTGGCGGCGACGCGCAGGGTCAGACGCTCTTTCCGGCTGGTCTTGCCATCGCCGGAATAGTCGCTGTTGGAGTTGACGCCGACCGCATTGCCCAGACTGGAGCCTTCCGGCAGGCGCCGGTCGATCCGCTGCGGAATGCCGAAGAAGTCGGAGACGCCCAGGCTCTCTCCGGCGCTGCGGGACCGGTTGGTGCTGTTGGAGAATTCCGCCTTGTCGTCGATCTCTATGACCACGGTGACGATGTCGCCGCGGGTCTCCGCCCGCCCGGTCCCCAGGAGCGACCCGCGCCCGGACGACCAGAGCGACGCGGATTCGGCCGGCAGTCCGGTCTGCAAATTCAGCGGCAGACCGGGGTTCTGCATCGCGACCAGTTCCGTGCTTTCGGCAACGGGCGAGAGCTGCGGCGGCGCGTCGATGCGTGCGGCCTGTCCGCAGGCGGTCAGCGACAGGGCGACGGTGGCGAGAAGGGCAACACGCATCATGGTTGGCTTTCGGAAACGAGGACCGTGCCCTCTCGGGTGACCGCGCCGAATACCGTCGTGCGCGAGGAAAGGTTCATGACGCGCAGCCGCTCACCCAGCCCGGCGCGGTCGAGCGCGCGGGCCTCTGCGGTCATCCTGAGACCGTTGGCGGCATAGACGATGGTCACGATCTGGTTGCGCTCGACCAGGGCGGGCGGGCCCACGTCGCCGCGGCGGATCGGGCGGCCGGCATAGATCGCCACGCGGGCCTCCTGTCCGACGGCTTGGGAGGGATCGGACAGCATGCCGGGCTGGTCGCCCTCCCTGGAGATCACGTCCCCCGGACCGATCAGCGTCTGCGGCCGGATCGTGCGGCTGGCGACAAGGATCTCGGCCGAGACGGCGCCCGGCAGGACGAGAAGGATCAAGAGCGCGCGGATCATCGGATCTGCGTGGTCGCGCCGAGCATCTGGTCGGCGGCGGTGATGACCTTGGCGTTCAGCTCATATCCGCGCTGCGCCTCGATCAGCTTGGTGATCTCGCGCACGGGATCGACCGAACTGTCCTCCAGATAGCCCTGACGGAACGTGCCCAGCCCCTCGGTACCCGGCTGGGCGGCAAGGGGGGGGCCGGAGGCGGGCGTCTCCACAAAGAGGTTCGAGCCGATCGCCTCTAGCCCCTTCATGTTGCTGAACCCCACAAGGTTGAACTGCCCCAGAAGCTGCGGTTCGACCTGATCGAGAAAATAGGCGTAGACCTCGCCATCGGCATTGATCGCGATAGAGCGCGCATCCTCCGGAATGGTGATGCCGGGCACGGCCGGATAGCCGTCCGAGGTGACGATCTGCCCGTCGCCGGTCCGCTTCAGCGAGCCGTCGCGGGTATAGCCGGACTGGCCCGACGGCAGCGTGACCTCGATGTAGCCGTTGCCTTCGATGGCGAGATCCAGATCGCCGCCGGTCTGTACCAGAGAGCCCTGCGCGATCTCCATGGTCACCGCGGTGGCGCGGGCCCCCAGTCCAAGCTGCACGCCGGTGGGAAGCTCTGTCCCCGTCGCCGAGGAGATCGTGCCGGGCCGGGCGACCTGTTCGTAGTGCAGGTCGGCGAATTCGGCCCGCCGGGCGTTGTAGCCGGTGGTGCTCATGTTGGCGAGGTTCTGGGAGATCACCTCGACCCGCATCTGCTGGGCGCTCATGCCGGTGGCGGCGATGGAAAGGGCACGCATGGTTGCTCCTATTGTCCTAGGGTGTTGATGACGCCGCGAATTCTTTCGTCTTCGCTGTCCATGAAACTCTGGCCCAGTTCGTAGGCGCGCTGGACCTCGATCATCCGGCTGATTTCGGTGACCGCGTTGACGTTCGATTTTTCCAGATAGCCCTGAAGGATCGCGGCGCCCTCGGCGGGTTCCGGCGGCGCGGACAGGGCGAAAAGCTGGCCGTTCTGGCGCGTCATGTCCTCTTGGCGGGTCGCATTCCACAGACCGATCTGCGCCAGGGGCTGGCCGTTGGCAGAAACCGTTCCATCGCGCGCGACCGTCAGGTCGGTGGCATCGGGCGGAACGAAGACCGGCGCGCCACCGCCGTCGAGCACACGCAGGCCGTCCGGCGTCACAAGCTCTCCCGCCGCGTTGGGCAGGAAGTTGCCCGCGCGGGTCAGCGCCTCTCCGCCGGGGGTCTCGATCAGGAAGTAGCCGTCGCCCTCGATGGCCAGGTCGAAGGCGCCGCCGGTCTGTTCCAATCCGCCCTGAAGCTGCGATGTCATCCGCACCCGCCCCGCCGCCATGCTGAGCGACGGCGCATCGTCCAGGGAGCGCACGAATTCCGAGAAGATCACCCCTTCCTTGCGAAACCCCTGGGTGCCTGCGTTGGCGATGTTGTTGGCGATCGCGCGCATCTCGTTCACGAGACCGCTCTGCCGTGTCAGGGCCGTATAGCCTGCGTTGTCCATGTCAGCCTCCGGCAACCAGGGGCACGATGGTCGTGTCGAAATAGGAGGTCAGCGTCCGCGTCATGAAGCCCATGGTCATCCAGAACACCACCGCGATCGCGAGCAGCTTCGGAACGAAGGTCAGGGTCAGCTCCTGGATCGAGGTCAGGGCTTGGAACAGGCCGATGCCCAGCCCGCCGATGAGCGCGACGCCCAGGATCGGGGCGGACATGGTGACCGAGATCCACATGCCCTGGCGCAGCGTGTCGTAGAAGACGGCTTCCGAAAGCATGGCTCAGACCGGCATCCGGAGGATTTCCTGGTAGGCCTCGACGACCTTGTCCCGCACCGTGACGGCCGTTTCCACGGCGAAGCGCGCCTCTGACAGGGCGCGGACGAGCGCGGTCGGGTCGGCGCCGCCGGTCATGGCGGATTTCGCCGTTTCCTCCGCGCCGGCAAGGGTTTCGGCGAAACTCTGGGCGGCGCCGGTCGCGGCGGCGACGGTCGGGTCCGCCTCTGTCGCGGGGCGTGCGGCGGCATAGCGTTGCGCGGCAAAGGTGGCGGTGACATCCATTCTGGATTCCCTTCAATGGTGGTGGTCGTTAGCGGCGCAGAAGCTCGAGCAGCCCTTGCGCCATCTGGCGTGATTGATCGAAGATCTTGAGGTTGGCCTCGTAGCTGCGCTGGGCTTCACGGGCGTCGGCGACCTCTATGATGAGATCGACGTTGGATCCCAGGTACTGACCGTTCTCGTCGGCCATCGGATGGCTGGGGTCGTAGATGCTGGGCAGCTCCGAGCGGTCGAGCCGGACGCGGCCGGGTTCGACGCCGCCATCGGCAAGTTCGCGGAACGGGATCGTCTTGCGCCGGTATCCCGGCGTGTCGGCATTGGCGATATTCTCCGAAACGTGGCGCAAACGGGCGGACTGGGCATCCATCCCGGTGGCCGATATGCCGAGCGCGGAAAGCAGTCCGTTCATCGGTCGATCTCCTTATCGTCCGCGCCCGAGCGCCGTGCTCAGGATGTCGCGGGTGGCGGTATAGACGGACAGGGCCATGTCGTGCTGCTGCCGGATTCCCGCGGCCTGCATCATCTCCATCTCCAGCGACACCGTGTTGCCGTTGGGAGAAGGCTGGCCGGGGCGCTCGACGGTTTCGGCCCGTGTCGTGCTGGTGTCGACGTCGAGATGCCCGTCGCGGGTCGCCTTCATGGCGGGGCCGTCCAGCTGTTCCGCGAAGGGCGCAAGGTCCGTGGCGCGATAGTCCGGCGTGTCGGCGTTCGCGATGTTCCGAGCGACAAGCTCCTGGCGCGCCGCTGCGTGAGAGGCGAGGGCGCTGGCGAGTGAGGAGACACCGATATCTGGCATTAACGTTGAGTCCCGTGTTGCGGCTCAACGAAGCATTAAGGCTGATTCCTTTATAAACGGTTTCGACGACATGAACGGAGCGTGCGAATGGACCGACCTGGACTACTGAACGTGGCGGCCGCCGTCAGGGGCGCGCCCGTGGTCCGGCAGACCGGACGGCTCGACGCGGTCGGCGAAGGCGTGTTGCGGGTGACGGGCCTGGCGCGCGCCGGACGTCTCGGAGAGCGCGTGACGGTGGGGGTCGGCGCCGTGGGCGGTGAGATCGTCGGAGCCGCGGACGGCAGAATCTCGGTGCTTCTGGACCGCTCTCCCGCCGGACTGATCCCCGGCGATCGCGTGCTGGCCGAGGGCGCGGCGGCCCTGGCTCCGGATCCGAGCTGGATCGGCCGCATCGTCGATCCAGCGGGCCGTCCCCTCGACGGGCGTCCGCTGCTTCCGGGGGCTGTGAGCCTGGCGCATTTCGCCGCCGCTCCCGCCGCCGCCACCCGGCGCGCGATGGGGGCGCGGCTGTCCACCGGCCTTCGCGCGTTCAACACGGTGCTGCCGATCGTGCGCGGACAGCGGATCGGGCTGTTTGCCGGATCCGGTGTGGGCAAATCCTCCCTGCTTGCCGCCTTTGCCCGCGGCATCGAGGCGGATGTGGTCGTGCTGGCCTTGATCGGCGAACGCGGCCGGGAGATGCGAGATTTCGTCGAGCGCGCGCTCGGACCGGAGGGCATGGCGCGGACGGTCGTCATTGCCGCCACCGCCGACCGGCCCGCGGCGGACCGCGCCCGCTGCCTTCCCGCGGCGCTGGCCGTGGCCGAACGGTTTCGCGACGACGGCCGCCACGTCCTGCTTCTGGCGGACTCGATCACCCGCCACGCCGAAGCGCACCGGCAGATGGCCGCCGCACGCGGAGAGGCGCCGGTGATTGCGGGCTTTCCCGCCTCCACCGCCCCCGAGATCATGTCCCTGGCCGAGCGTGCGGGCCCGGGGGCGGAGGGGTCGGGTGACATCACTGCCATCTTCACGGTGCTCGTTCCCGGCAGCGATATGGAGGGACCGCTGGCGGACATCCTGCGGGGCGTTCTCGACGGCCATGTCGTCCTCGACCGGGCCATCGCGGAGCGCGGTCGATTCCCGGCCATCGATCTGGTCCGGTCCGTGTCCCGCGCCTTGCCGGAGGCAGCCACCGCCCATGAGATGACCCTCATCGTCGAGGCGAGAAGGCTGATCGCGGCCTACGAACGCTCAGAGCTGATGATTCGCGCGGGCCTCTACAATGCCGGGTCCGACCGGGTGCTCGATGCCGCCGTGGAGGCCTGGCCGAAGCTCGATGCCTTTCTGGGCCAGTCCGAACCGATGGACCCGGGAGAGAGCTTCCGAGCGCTGGCGCGGTGCCTGTCGCGCTGATCCGAGCCGCCGTGGGTGGAACCCCGTCGACCCCGCAGGACACGCGTTCCCTTACTATGGGTGTCCGGTGACATCGCCCGGGAAGGTCCACATGGAAGTTGCGCACCGACCGCCGGCAAGCGAGCCGTTCGACCGCGGAACAGGCCGACGGCCAGGCGATCGGCGGTCGCTTCTGCGTCACAGGCACCTTGCCCTTCCGAAACGCTCTGCTCGCCACCGTTCTCGAACCGTCGCCGTGGCGCTCGGAGCCCGGCGCAATCACGGCATCCACACCAGCCACGCGCGAGGGCACGGGCGGCCGTCGTTCCGCTGCGCCCTCTCGCCGACCGCCAGAAAACGCCGGCCGAAGTGGATGAGCCGAAAGCCAACCACCCCGACTTCGTACTGACCCGCGCCAGCCGGTTTCGCGGGAATCGAGAGAATCCGCGCGTGCGAGGCCATTGCGACCGGGATCGTAACAAGCGGGGCGAGGATCGACGAAAGCGCCTATGTGCGCGTGCGCGGGGGGCGGAGCCGCGGGGCTCAGGACTGCAGGAGGGCCAAGGCAATGCTGGCGCTGGAGAACCCGACCGTGGAAATCGCATCGATCTGGGATCTGACCAGGAACTTGTCCACGATTTCGGGGGATCTGTCCGACGCGCTGAGCGCCTTGACGTCGTCGGTTCCGAATGCCTGACGGCTGCGGGACTTGAATTCCCCGATCTGCTGGTCGAGGTCGATCGCCGCGAAACTCTTCGGCAGTCCCAAGGCGCTTTCGAACACTTTCCGGACGGGCGGGTTCGACATGATGGTGAACCACATGCCGTCGTTGCTGAGCGATGGACGGGACGCGATTTCAGCGAGGTCGCGGGAGAACCCCAGCGCCAGGCGCATGTCGGGATCGACCTCCCCCGCGGCGATCTCGAACTGGCGATTTCGATAGGCATCGACGATGCGGCGTGCGAACCCGTCGTCCCCCGTTCGCGCGCCGCCCGCATCCCCGAACCCGAAGGCCCGCGACAAGGAGAGATACCGCTTGTCTGCGAAGCGGTTCACGAGAGATGTACGATCCTGCGTGTCGGACGAAAGAACCTTCTCGATCAGGAACCGGTTGTTGATATCTCCGTCCAGACCGAAGGCCCCCAAGGCGACCTCCATGAGATTGCGATTGCCAACGAGATCCTCGGCCGACGTGATCGAGGCGATCCTTTTCTCGAATTCCGAGATGTTGCGCTGGATTCGGGGTTGCGCCTCGAACGCGGTCTGCTGGGTGTCGCGCGTGCGCTGAAGGAATGCCCAGCCCGCCGGGCCCGGCAGCGGAACTACGGGAACGAAACTCATGTCCTGGCCAGTGACAGGATCATCGCCTCGGTATCGATGAGGCTTCGAAGTGACTTCAGCGCCTGGTAGGCCTGTCCGGCATCGATCGCCTTGCGGGCGGCCGACAACGCCTCGTGGCTGATCGGGTCGCGCAGGGCGAGGGACAGTTGTTCGATGCCTTCGAGCAGCTCGTTGGTCACGTCCTCGATCCGGCGGTCTCCCGACAGGACGAGCTGGGCTGCATAGCACAGGCGCCGGACGGGGGTATTGGCGTCGCGCGGGTGGATGGCGTCGCGCAAGCGCAGGATGTTCGCACCGGGGGTAAGGATGTTGAGTCGGCTGCGGCGGCTTCCGTTCTCGATCACCGCCCCGTTGATGAGGATGCGCTCGGCCGGTCCGAGCTTGAGGACCAGGCCGCTCATGACACCGTTGCCGGTGTTCTCAGCCCCGCCATGATCGCGGTATTGATCTCGACCAAGGCTGCAAGATCGGCGTCGCCACGCAGCACCTTGCTGCTGTGCTGGTCGGTGAATTCGGCAAGGTAGAAGATCCGCGCGCGGAGCTCTGCCGGCAGCCCGTTGTCGGGGCTGGCGACGTCGCAGGCCAACAACGTCCAGAGTTCGCGGTTCTTGTTGATGGCCGCAGCGCGCTCGCTGTAGGTTCCGGCCGTCTTCAGGGCCGACGTGGCGCGGGCGAAAGCCGCGTATTCGGTGTCGCGCGGGGCGCGCATCGATGTGGATGAGGTGGTGTAGGCAGAGCGGGCGAGAAGGGTTGCGTTCACGTCCTGTCCTTTTCGAGACGGAGCGGTCAAGCCGCTTGAGGAGACGAGTAAAGGGGGGTGGGGCGCCGTTCGGACGCCCCACCGTCACCGGATCAGCGGAACAGCGACAGGATCGTCTGCGGCGCCTGGTTGGCGATCGACAGCGACTGGACGCCCAGCTGTTGTTGCGTCTGCAGCGCCTGGAGACGGGCCGAGGCCTCTTCCATGTTGGCGTCCACAAGGCTGCCGATCCCGTTCTTCAGCGAGTCGGTCAGCGACGACACGAAGTCACGCTGGCTGCTGATATTGGCGGCCGACGCACCGAGCTTGGCGGTGCCTTCGATGGCGATGTCGATCAGCGCTTCGATCTCGCCCAGCGCCGTCGCGGCGGAGGCCTGGTCGGTGATGGTGGTGACGGTCGCACCCTGGATGCTGGTCTGGAAGTCCGCCGACGCGACGACGATGTTGTTCGCCGTGGTCACCGAACCGCCGTTGGCCCGGTCGAGCGAAGCGAGCGCCGTGAAATTGGCGGAGCCGTTGCCGATGTCGGTCTTCAGCAGGTTGATGCCGTTCAGCTGCGACCCGTTGATGGCGGACGTGATTTCCGCGATCTTCTTCTGCATCGCGTTGTCGACTTCGCCGAAGTCGGTACCGTCGGTCATCGCGCCGGCGGCAAGATCCTTCATCTGGTTCAGAAGGTCGGTGACGCGGTCCGCGCCGGCCATGGCGGTGCCCACGGTGGCTTCCGCCGTGCCGAGGGTGTCGTTGATCACCTTGAAGGCGGAGACGTCGACTTCCATCTGCTTGGACACGGCCCAGACGGCGGCGTTGTCCTTGGCGTCGTTGACCTTCTTGCCGGTCGAGATCTGGCTTTGCGTTTCGGCCAGGTTGGCGTTGGTCGAGCGCAGGGTCTGGAGCGCGACCATCGCGCCGGTGTTGGTCAGGATGCTGGTCATTGGTAATTTCCTATCGTGCGGACGCTGTTTTACGTCCGTTGCCGCCTAAGCGGTCCGGTTGGGTGATCCTTCTGATCCGGGCGTCGTCCCGTGGACGCGCACCACCTTTCGGCGTGGGGTCACATTGACCGGAATTGTCTAACGAGCCGCTAACGCGCGCAGCTTAGTTCTGCCCGCCGCCACGCTATTCCATGAAGATTGTAGGTTAATCCCCGAGGGTGATCGTGCGTCCGCCCGCGCTCTTTGCGTCTTCCGCGTCATGGGTGACCATGACCACGGGCAGATCGTGGCGCCGGGCCGAGGCGAAGACCATGTCCCGCGTCGTCGCCCTGCGCGCCGCGTCCAGACGGGAGAACGGCTCATCGAGCAGCAGCGCGGACGGCTGCGCCAGGAGCGTGCGCATCAGGGCGACACGCGCGCGCTGGCCGCCGGACAGGGTGGCGGGGTCGCGCGGTCCGAAGCCGGCCAGGCCAACCTCTTCCAAGGCCGCATCGATGCGCGCGCGGCGGTCGGAGCCCCCCGGCCGCATCCCGAAACCCAGGTTTCCCGCGACCGAAAGATGCGGAAACAGCAGGTCGTCCTGAAACAGGATGCCGATCCGCCGCTCATGGGTGGGAAGATGGGTGATGTCCCGGCCGGCAAGCACCACGCGGCCGGTCGCCTGGAACGCCGGTGCCAGGTTGCCCGTCAGGAACGCGAGCAGGGTGGACTTGCCGCTGCCGGAGGGGCCCATCACGGTCAGCACCTCTCCCGGAGCGATATGGGCGTCGAGTTGCACCAGCATGTCGCCGCCCTGCCGAACCGCCACGGAATCGAGCGTCAGCCCCTCAGCCATGGAGCCCCCGGCGGTTGCGGAAGATCAGGGCCGGCAGCGCGACGGCGAGCGCGAAGGGAAAGAGCGCGGCACCGGTCTGGGCAAGGGAGAACACGCCGATGGCCCGGCGGTCCCCGCCCGACGCAAGCGCCACGGCCTCAGTCGTCAAGGTCGCCACGCGGCCGCCGCCGATCAACAGCGTGGGCAGGTATTGTCCGACACTTACAGCGACGCCCACGGCGGCAGCCGTCAGGACGGGACGCAGGAGCATCGGCAGCCGGACCCGCAGGAGCGCACGCCCCGGCGTCGCGCCGAGTGCCGCGGCGACCGTGGCATAACGCGGATCCCACGCGCGCCATGGGTCGCCCAGCGACAGAAAGACGTATGGAAGGACAAAGACCAGATGCGCGCCGATGACCGGCACCCGCCCCACATCCGCCCCCAGGGACAGGAGAAAGGACTGCAGACCGGGCAGAAAGGCGGTCTGCGGGACGAGAAGCGGCAGGTACAAAAGCCAGGTGGCCGCGCGGCTGGGGGGGCGGCGGGCGCGATGTTCGGCCTCCAGGCAGCCGACGGTCAGGGCCAGGGCGATGATGGCCGCGACTCCGGCGACCACGAAAGTGTCGCGTGCGGCATCCCGAAGACCGGGAAAGTGGCGCGACCAGGAGCGCAGGGTCAGAGCGTCCGGGGTGAGATCGGGATAGCGCCAGGGCCCCGCGAAAGACCACATCGCAAGGCCGACAAGTCCCAGCAGCACCACCCCCGCCGAGATCCCCGCCAGGGTCAGTCCGGCACCGCGCAGCACCGGCTCTGCCGCGCCGCGCCCGCCACCCTCTGCCCAGCGGCGCCCAAGCCGGGTGACGGCCCATTCGCCAAGGCGCCAGAACGCCAGCGCGCCGATGACCAGCGCGAATTGCAGGAGCGCCGCGGCCGCGGCCACCATGCGCATCCCGAGATCCGGTGCGCCCATCCACCGGACGATCTGGACCGACAGGGTCCCGGGCGTCGTCGGCCCGAGGATCAGGGCGACATCGACGACGGACATGGAATAGGCCAGAACCACGTAGACCGGCAGCCTTATCTGGGCATAGACGCGCGGGAAAACCGCCTTGAGCCAGCCGGCCACGCGGCCGTAGCCCAGCGAGCGGGCGACCTCCATCGACGGGCCGGCCTGCGATTGCGGCAGCGCGGCAAGGGTCATCAGCAGCAGGAACGGCACCTCCTTGGCAATCAGCCCGGCGGTCATCGACAGACCCCAGGGATCGCCGACGATCAACAAGTCCGGCGGTCTTTCCCACCCCGCAAGAGGTGCCGCGATCCGTGCGAGCCATCCCGATGGCGCGATCAGGAACGCCAGGCCGAAGGCCGCTGCGGCGTGGGGGACCGACAGCAGGGGAGAGAGCAGACGCTCCAGCCAGGCGAAGGCGCGCGTCCCCGACCAGCCCGCGACGATGAGCGTGACGATCAGCAGCGACATGAAGGTGGCAAGAAGGCCCGTGGTGACGGACAGGCGGCAGGCCGCCGACAGACCGGGCCAGGCCAGGAGCCGCTCGACCGCCACGATGGAGGGCCCCTGGAACCCGGCCGCCGGCAGATGGCCCATCGCGGGCAGGACCGCACCCATCAGCCCTGCGGCCACCGGACCCAGCATGGCAAGAACGGTCAGCGCGGGCAGAACCCTCAGCATCCTGCCGGCTGGCCTGAGACCGTCACTCCGCGCCGTAGCGCGAGAGCCAGGCCGATTCGACCGCCGCCGACCAGCTCGCGTGGGGTTCCGGCAGCGCCCGTCCCAGATCGGCGGGTGGCAACGTCGCGATGCCCAGCTTCAGATCCGCGAAGGCGGCGGCGTCCTTTCGGGACAGCTTGTCCATGTCCAGCACGGTGCCGTAGCCGAGCACCTCGGGGTCCTGGGCGCGCAGCTGCGCCTCCGGGGACAGAAGCGCGTTCGCCACCACCATCGCGCCGGCTTTGGAGCCGGAGTTGAACGGGATCGCCACGAAGGACGCGTTGCCGATCGTTCCCGTTTCCGGGACGAAGGTGCGAACGCTTTCGGGAAGCTGGAAATTGGCGATCGCGGTGGACGCCTCTGACGGAGAGAGCGATGGCGCCATGTCGATCTCGTCATCCGACAGGAGCTGAAACTGCGCCGGCCCGGTCGCGGGGTACGCCTTGCCGCTGCGCCACAGCGTTGGCGTGATCTCATCGAGATAGGCCCAGAGGGGGGCTGTCACGGCGTCGAAATCGTGCTGCTCCACCGGATCCTGGAGCACGGCCGGGTCTTCGACAAGGCTCACCAGTGCCTGTTTCAGGAACGTGGTGCCCAGGAAATCCGGCGGCTGCGGAAAGGTGAAGCGGCCCGGGTTCTCCGCCGCCCAATCCTTTATTTCTCCCATCGAGGATAGGGGTGCCGCATCGTCACTGTCATACATGAACACCAGTTGCGCCTTGGCCCAGGGGCTCTCCAGCCCGTCCACCGCGGTGCCGAAGTCGTTGGTCACCACGTCGTCTTCGACGACGAGCGCATTGTTCGGGATCCGGTCCGACCAGGGACCGAACAGCAGACCGCCCTGCTTCATGGCCGCGAAGTTGGCCCCGTTGATCCAGATCAGATCGACCGCACCGTCCTGTGTCTCACCGGCCTGCCGCTCGGCCAACACGCGGGTCACGGCATCGGCGGTATCTGTCAGCTTGACGTGTTCGAGAGTCACGCCCGCGTCCTGCGCCACCTTGTCCCCGATCCATTCGATGAACGCGTTGGTCGGCGTGGATCCGCCCCAGGCGTGCCAGTAGACGGTCTGTCCGTCGGCCTCCTTCAGGACGGCGTTCCAGTCCGACGGGTCGGGCTCCGCTAGGGCGGCGGCCGGTCCACAGAACGCGGCGACAAGTAACAGGAGCTTCATTCGCAGGCCTTTCATGAAAAAATACGGCGGGCCGCATGGATCCGCAGCACGGCCGTTGCGAAACACAGTGTTCCGAAGGCGTAGGCAAGGGGCGCGAAGAGGTCGGGCAGGAGACAGAGGATCACGAAGAAGCCGATGGTTTCCGTGCCCTCCAAAAGCCCGTTCGAAAAGTAGAGCGACTTGTGACCCTGGCGTGCGGTCTCCATGCGGCGTTTCTCTGCCAGGATGGCGTATCCCAGGAAGCTGGTGCCGTTGACGTAGAAACTGGTCAGAAGGAACGACGCGGCAAGGGCATTGCGGTCCGGTGCGTAAAGGGCGAACGCGAACGGTACGGCGCCGTAGAAAAGGAAGTCCGACGCGATGTCCAGATAGCCGCCGAAATCCGTTCGCACCGTCGCGCGCGCCACCGCGCCGTCCAGGCCGTCGGCAAGGCGAGAGAGCAGCAAGATCCCCAGCGCGGCCAGAAATGCCCCCTGAGCGATCAGCGCGGCCGAGGCGAGGCCCAGCCCCAGGCCGGTCATCGTCACGGCGTTCGCCGTCAGCCCAACCCGGGCGAGTGCGCGACCCGCAGCGTTCAGCGGCGGATCGATCAGTTTTCGCACAGCAGCGTCGAGCAAGGTCGCTTCTCCGGTTTTACGCGATCATTCACGTAAATCCGGGCGTGCCGCAACTCGGCTGTCGCGTTTGTGACGGGCTGTTGGACGCGCCCTCAGGCGCGCCGCTCAAGCTCCGGCCTGACCGCCGCGATGCGCGTCCTCTGGCCCCGTTCCGAATAGGTCGAGGTGGTGACGCCGTCGCGGATGACCGTCAGCCGGTCGCGGGCTGCCTCGACTCCGGATTTCGCGGCGTCGAGCAGCTTGAGGTTCAGTTCCGCCGCCTCGGTCAACGCGTCGATGGGGCGGGTGATGCCCTTGCGCTCCAGCTTCTCGACGCAGGCAGTCTTGCGCGGGATGAGCGCGGCCGCGGCGGCCAGATCGCCCCGTCGCAGATGTGCGCGCTCGGCCTCGAGCAGGGCGAGGAGATCGGCGACGAGCCTATCCATCGGTCCGCCCCGTCATGCTGCGAACCAACTGTTCGGCCAGCCCGATGCCGCCCGCCGCCTGCATCTGCGCGGCCTGTTCGTCCCGCAGGAAGGACTGGAACTGGCTTTCGCCGATGCCGCCGCCAAAGGTGTTCTGGCTTTCGCCAAGCCCGGCGCCCTTCAGCATCTCCGACAAAAAGGCGGCTTCGAGCGTTTCCGCGGCCTTGCGGATCGCGGCCTCCCGCGGTTTCGCGATGCCGGTCGAAATGGGGTCGAGTGCGTCCATGAATATCTCCCTTCCATGCCGTCTTGCGTGATTCCGGTAAAGAAATCGTAAGGATTTGCGGCCAGCCTGCGACGGAAGCTTCATGGATGAGCCATGCTCCGATTCGAGAATCATAGCGATCCGGCATCGACGCGCGGTCAGGTTCCGCCTGCGGTCCGGTCCAGTGGCGGCGCGGAGTTCAGAACGACGCTCGCCGCGCTGGCGGGGGCGTCCGCGGACGGGCCTTCGGCCGAGGGGGCGGCACGCGTCCCGGACCCCGAGGCTGCCGATACGGAAGCCGCCGGGGAAGAATTGCTGCAGGACGGAGAGAAGGCTCTCGATACAGCGCAAGAGGGGGCGGACCCTGCCGATCCGGAGCAGAGGGCCGCGGTGGAGCCGGGGCGGGATGCACCCAGAACGGCACCGCCCAACGTGCTTGGGATGGACGACATGCGGAGCGGCGTGCGGGACGCGGGTCGGAAAGAGGCGCCGGATATACCGCCCGCAGCGTCCCCCCGGACGGGTTCCGACCCCTCGACCGGCCCCGATCCCCGGGAGCTGGTGACCCGGGCGCGGATGGAGACGGCCCGAACGGCGGAAGGCGCGATGCGACCGTCAGGAACGCCCTCCGCGCCTCCGGACGCGGCGATGCGGACCGGCGGAACGGCCGCCGAAGGGCTCCGCGATCGACCCGCCCCGGATCTGCGTCCCGAACAACGGTCGGCCAGTAGGCCGGTCGCCGGGAAACAGGAAACGGTCGAGATCGTTCGCGGCGCCATCCGCGCGGGGACGGAGGCTGCGGCCCCACCGGTGGCGGCCGTCGATCCCGCCGCCAGGACCGGGGCCGACATGCCGCCTGCCGCGGCATCGGCCGTCACCGCGGTCGTCGGCCCGCGCGGCCAGGGCCATGCGCCGGCCCGGTTCGGCGACGTGTCCGCGCCCGAACTGGCAGCGGCATCGACGGAGATGGCCGTTCCCAAGACGGATGCGCGCTCCGATCTGGTGGACCTGGGCGCAAAATCCACGCAGGTGGACGCGCCGCGATCTGCGCCCCCGGTCCCGCACGGCGCGCCGGCGGCCGCAGCAGAACAGGTCCGCGCGCTGTCGGAAGCCATCGTCCAGGCGCGCGGCGACCGGATCGAGATCGCGCTTTCGCCCGAAGAGCTGGGCAGGGTGCGTATCTCTCTCAGCCACCGCGAGGACGGCGTGTCGGTGCAACTGTCAGCCGACCGTCCGGAGACGACCGCGCTTTTGCGGCGCAACATGGATCAGTTGGCCGACGCGCTGCGCGATGCCGGCCTGGGATCGGTCGACATCGGCTTCGGCGACCGCGGGGAGCAAGCGCCGCCCGACCAGCGCCGCGACATGGGGTACGCCGCGGAGCCGGAGATCATCGCCGTCGCCCCGCAGCGGCGCACCGCAACCGACCCCACGCGGGTCGATCTGAGATTTTGAGAGGACGACGATGGACGTATCGCAACTGCAGACCGCCGCCCCCGCGCCCGCGAAAGCGCCCGCTGTGGCGAACCAGACCACCTCGGATTTCCAGACGTTCCTGACGCTTCTGACCACGCAGATCAGCAACCAGGACCCGCTCGATCCGATGAAGGCCGAGGATTTCGCCGTGCAGCTTGCGACCTTTTCCAGCGTCGAGCAGCAGGTCGTGACGAACGATCTGCTCAAGGCCATGGCCGGCAGTACCGCCGGCGACGAGTTCATGGCTATGACCGGATGGATCGGCCGCGATGTCCGCGCGCAGATGCCGCTCTACTACGAAGGCGCGCCGCTGACAGTCTATCCGCAGCGTCCTGTGGCCGGCGCGCGCCATGAACTGGTGGTCCGCAACGACGCCGGGGTCGAGGTGGATCGGTTCACCGTCGGCGGATCCGGCGAGCCGGTCGCCTGGGACGGCCGCGACCCTGCGGGCCGCCAGCTGGTCGCCGGGGTCTATTCCTTCGAGACGGAGAGCTTCGAAGGCGGGACCCTTGTGGCGAGCGAGCCCGTCTCCGCCTACGGCCGCGTGCAGGAGATCCGGTATTCCGAGGCCGGGCCGACCCTTGCGCTGGCCGGTGGCGTCGAACTCATGGCGTCGGACGTCTCAGCCGTGCGCGCGGCGCCCTGAGGCGCGCGGAAGTCGTCGCCGCGGGCACCATCCGGCGCCCCGGGGCGCCGGCGGCGCTCAGAGGGCCATCACGCCCAGGATGAGTGCGGCCGAAAGCGCCGCGCCGACACCCCCGGCGACAAGCGGACGCAGCCAGGCGCCGGTTGTCTCGGCGGCCTCGTCCCTGGCTTGTCGGATCAGCGCCGCCTCGGCCATCTGCGGCAGGCGGGGTCCGAAGCGGGATAGGACCCGCACCGTGCGAGACAGATCCCGCAACAGCGCCTTGGGGCCGATGCTGTCCTTTATGTAGTCTTCGACGATGGGCTGTGCGACCTGCCAGATGTTGATCTGCGGATAGAGCGTCCTGGACACGCCCTCGACCACCACCATCGTGCGCTGAAGCAGGATCAATTCGGTGCGCGTCTCCATGCCGAACCGCTCGGTCACCTCGAAGAGGTAGTTCAGCAGCCGCCCCATCGAGATCCGGGTCGCGTCCATGCCGAAAATCGGCTCTCCGACCGACCGCAGGGCACGTGCGAACTCGTCGACATCGCGGTCGAAGGGAACATATCCGGCCTCGAAATGGACCTCTGCGACCCGGTGATAATCCTTGCGGATGAAGCCGAAGAGAATTTCGGCATAGACGCGGCGGGTATACTCGTCGAGCCGCCCCATGATCCCGAAGTCCAGCGCGACAATGTCGCCGTCCGGCCCGATCTTCAGGTTGCCCTGGTGCATGTCCGCATGAAAGAAGCCGTCCCGGAGCGCGTGGCTGAGAAACAGGCGCAGCACCCGTTCCCCAAGAGCCTTGCGGTCATGGCCGGCGGCGTCGATGGCGATAACGTCGCCCGCCGGGATCCCCTCGGCCCAGTCCATGGTCATCACGCGGCGCGAGGACAAAAACCAGTGGATGCCGGGCACGCGGAATCCCGCATCCCGCGCCGTGTTGGCGGCGAATTCGGCGGCTCCGGATGTTTCCAGACGCAGGTCCAGCTCACCCCGCACGACGCCGTCGAAATGCTCGATCACCTCCATCGGCCGCAGCCGCCGTGCGGATGGCGCCAGGATCGAGATCATCCGCGCGGCCAGGTAGAATGCATCCACATCGCGGCGAAACGCGCGCTCGATGCCGGGGCGGAGAACCTTGACGGCCACATCGGCGCCGGTGTCGCGCAGACGTGCCCGGTGGACCTGCGCGATCGAGGCGGCGGCGACGGGCTCCGAGAACTCTGCGAACACGGTGTCCGGGGCGATCTCCAGCTCCTCGGCCACCGTGGCGAGCGCGACGTCCCGCGGAAAGGGCGGCAGCTTGTCCTGCAGGACCCGAAGCTGGACGGCGAGCTCATCGCCCACAACATCGGGCCGGGTCGACAAAACCTGTCCGAACTTGATGTAAGCGGGACCCAGCGCGGTGATCGCGCGGGTGGCCGGCGGCAGCGCCGGATCCCCCTTGTAGCCCAGCCACTTGAAAGGCCAGCCAAGGGCCCGCGCCGCGAAGCGGAGCGACGGCGGCGCGGAGAAGGCATCCAGCACCACGCCCATCGCGCCGGTGCGCTCAAGGGTCGCTCCGGTTCGGATCAGGCGCCAGATATTGTGCGGACCGCGCACCTAGATCTTCCAGCCGGAGTGCAGCGCGGCGATCCCCATGGACAGGTTGCGGTAGCGTACCTGATCGAACCCCGCCTGCCGGATCATTCCCGCGAACCGGTCCTGGTCGGGAAACCGGCGGATCGATTCCACCAGGTACCGATAGCTGTCGCGGTCGCCTGCGATCACCTGCCCCATCCGGGGGATCACGTTGAAGGAATAGAGGTCGTAGGCCTTCTGCATCAGGTCGTTCGGGATCTGCGAGAACTCCAGAACCATCAGCCGACCGCCCGGTTTGAGGACGCGGAACGCCTCGGTCAACGCGATGTCGATGCCGGTGACGTTCCGGATGCCGAAGCTGATGGTGTAGGTGTCGAAACTGCGATCCTCGAACGGCAGCGCCATGGCATCGCCGACCACCCAGTCGAGCCTGCCGCCCAGGCTTTTCGCCTCAGCGCGGGCGCGACCGGCAACCAGCATCGGCTCCGTCAGGTCGAGCACGGTGGCGCGGGCCGACGGCGCGCGGTCCAGAAAGCGGAACGCGATATCGCCGGTGCCGCCCGCCACGTCGAGCAGCCGCTGCCCCGGACGCGGCGCCAGCCAGTCCATCATGGCGTCCTTCCAGAGCCGGTGGATGCCCATGCTCATGACGTCGTTCATGACGTCGTAGCGGGAGGCAACGGAGGAGAACACTCCCCGTACCCGGTCCGCCTTTTCGTCGTAGGGCACGGTCTGGAACCCGAAATCCGTCGTTCTGGTGTCGCGTTCTGTCATGGGGGCTTGCGATCCTTGTCGGCTGAGCCTTCTTATATGCCTCCCGCGACCGGAGACAATGCGACCGGACAGCAGAGGGGGTCCCGCCATGCCTGAACTGCCGGAGGTCGAGACGGTTCGCCGCGGACTGGAACCCGCCATGGCCGGGCGCCGGATCCTGGGCCTCGAACTGCGCCGCCCGGACCTGCGCTGGCCCTTTCCGGAGAGGATGGCGGAGCGCCTCACCGGGGCACGGATCCTGTCCCTGGGGCGTCGGTCGAAATACCTGCTGGCGCCGCTCGACCGGGGCGAGACGTTGATCGTTCACCTTGGCATGTCGGGCCGGATGCAGGTGAACGACGCGCCGACGGCGGCGTTCCACCAGCCCCAAGGGGCGTCCGAAAAACATGACCATGTGGTGTTTCATCTGGAGGGCGGCGCCTGCGTGACCTTCAACGATCCGCGCCGGTTCGGGGCCATGGATCTGACCCGAACGGATGCCCTGGACGACCACTGGCTGCTGGCGCGGCTGGGTCCGGAGCCGCTGGGCAACCGCTTCGATGAGCCGCACCTGCTGGCCGCCTTTGCGGGGCGGCGCGTGCCGGTGAAGACGGCGCTTCTGGACCAGAGGATCGTCGCCGGCCTGGGCAACATCTACGTCTGCGAGGCCCTGCACCGGGCCGGTATCTCTCCGCTCCGCAGGGCGGGCCGGATCGGGGCGGACCGCGTGCGCCGCCTTGTCCCCGTCATCCGGGAAACGCTCCAGGACGCCATCGCGGCGGGGGGATCGTCTCTGCGCGACTACCGGCAGACCGACGGCGCGCTGGGCTACTTCCAGCACACCTTCCGCGTCTACGACCGCGCGGGCGCGCCCTGCGTGACGCCGGGATGCGCCGGAACCGTGCGGCGGGTGGTGCAGTCGGGCCGGTCGAGTTTCTACTGTCCCGTCTGCCAAAGATAGCTTGATCGGGCGCACCGGCTTGATATGGGTCGGTGTCCGGCAGCACCTTGGGAAACCGCTCCATGGCCTACAAGACCATCATCGTCGAGATCGATGACCACGTGGCGCTTATCCGGCTGAACCGCCCGGACGCGCTCAACGCCCTGAACAGCACGCTCCTGGGCGAACTGGCCCAGGCCGTGACGGAGGCGGAAGGCAACGACAAGGTCCGCTGCCTGGTCATTACCGGGTCCGAAAAGGCCTTTGCCGCCGGTGCGGATGTAAAGGAAATGGCCGAGAAGAGCTTCGTCGACGTGTTCGTAACCGACCTGTTCGGCCGTCAGGTCAACGCCATCGAGCGGTGCCGCAAGCCGATCATCGCCGCGGTGTCGGGATATGCGCTGGGCGGCGGATGCGAGTTGGCGCTGATGTGCGACTTCATCATCGCGTCCGACAGCGCCAAGTTCGGCCAGCCCGAGATTAACCTTGGCGTGGTGGCGGGGATCGGCGGCACCCAGAGGCTGACGCGGCTGGTGGGCAAGTCCAAGTCGATGGAGATGCACCTGACCGGCCGCTTCATGGACGCCCAGGAGGCCGAGCGTTCCGGCGTGGTGAGCCGGGTGGTCCCGGCCAAGAAGCTGGTCGAGGAGGCGATGTCCGCCGCGAACAAGATCGCCGAGAAGAGCCAGATCGCGACCCTTGCGGTCAAGGAAGCGGTGAACCGCTCCTACGAGACCACGCTGAGCGAAGGTATCCTGCACGAACGGCGTCTCTTCCACGCGCTCTTCGCGACGGAGGACCAGAAGGAGGGCATGAGCGCCTTTCTCGACAAGCGCGAGCCGCAGTTCCGGGACAAATAGCGCCGACGCCCCTTCACAAGACCGCCGCAACCGCCTATGTGGGCGGCTGAAATGCGCGTGAGACCCGCTCTGGTCGGATTGCCCGGTGGTCAACCTGGGGTTGTGAAAGTCGCGCGCGTCAGAGTTTGTGATGACCCGAAAGGTAGAGCCCGATGGCAAATACGCCCCAGTCCAAGAAGCGCGCGCGCCAGAACGCACGGCGCGCTGAGATCAACAAGGCGCGGCGGTCGCGCATCCGCACCTATCTGCGCCGGGTCGAGGAGGCGATCGCCTCCGGCGACCAGTCCGCGGCCCAGGAGGCGCTGCGGGCCGCCCAGCCGGAGATCATGCGCGGGGTCGGCAAGGGCATCCTGCACAAGAACACGGCGTCTCGGAAAATCTCTCGGCTGTCCAGCCGCGTGAAGTCGATCGCCTAGGCGAGACCCCTTTATTTTATAGGCGGAAGCGCGCTTCACGGCGCGCTTCTTTTCGTTTCAAAGGCTTGCGATGTCTCCGAATCCGCAGCCTCCGGATTTGATATGGGGAATGCTGGAGTCAACGATTTTGATCTGTTGCGCGCGCTTCGGATCGGTCGCTATGTTCGTCCAGCGATTCACGACTGGGGGACGAAGCGGGGCAGATCGGCGGCGGGCGAGGACACGGTTTCCACGCTCTTCGTACTGAGAGAAGCATGGTATATTCATCGCTTCCACCCCCGCTGTCCGAGCAGATGGCTCGGTGATGTCGAAGCGGGCTGCCACCCGCATAAGGCGAATCACCGTATGCATTGCATCTTGGGAGATGCCTTCACCGGTTTGCCGGTAGAGTAGGCTTTTCCCTGGGCCCCAACTGTCTGGGATCGTGCGCGTGGCGTCCTTGAGGGGGGGTGTCGTGGTTTGATCTAGGGCGGTGGGAGACATCATGACGCATGACAAATGGGGCCAGGTTCGCAAGGCCCTGAAAGAGAAGGTCGGCCACAGCAACTACGTGACCTGGATCGAGCCGCTCCGGTTTCTCGACCTGACCGACGGGGTTCTGACCCTCAACGTACAATCCAACTTCATGGGCAACTGGGTCGATCGCTATTTCGGCGACTCGATCATCCGGGAGGTCGAGGCGAACGGCAGCGTCGTCCGTCGGCTGGCCTTCGTCGTCGATCGGGTCGCGAATGCGGCTGAGCGGCCCTGTGCCCAGGGAGAGATGCGTGAGCCGCGGCAGAATGCTCCGCTGCCGAAGGTTTCGGCCGCCGCCGCCCAGGCGCTGCGTCGCAAGGATCTGCCTCTGGCCGGCCTGGCGCTCGACAAGACCTGTACCTTCGATCATTTCGTCGTCGGCAAGCCCAACGAACTGGCCCATGCCGCGGCGCGCCGCGTGGCCGATGGCGGCCCGGTGACCTTCAACCCGCTGTTTCTCTACGGCGGCGTCGGCTTGGGCAAAACGCACCTCATGCATGCGATCGCCTGGGAGATTCAGGCCCGCGACCCGTCCGCGCGCGTGCTCTACCTTTCGGCTGAAACCTTCATGTACCGTTTCATACAGGCGCTGCGGGAAAAGGACATGATGGGCTTCAAGCAGCTCTTCCGGTCAGTCGATGTGCTGATGGTCGATGATGTGAAGTTCATCGCCGGAAAGGACTCCACGCAGGAGGAATTCTTTCATACGTTCAACGCATTGGTGGAGCAGAAAAAACAGATCGTGCTCAGCGCGGATGCCGCTCCGGGAGAGATCGACGGGTTGGAAAAGCGGATCGTGAGCCGTCTGAACTCCGGCTTGGTGATCGACATCCACCCGACCAGCTACGAGCTGCGCCTGGGGATCCTGCAGCGCAAGATGGATCTGTTCTCGGAACAGTTTCCGGGCGCGCGGATCGGCGAAGGGGTGATGGAATTCCTGGCCCACCGGATCGCCACGAACGTGCGCGAACTGGAGGGCGCGCTGACCCGTCTCTTTGCCCATTCGTCGTTTTTGGGACGCGAAGTGGACGTGACCATGGCGCAGGAATATCTCCGCGACATGCTGAAGATCGTCGACCGGAAGACATCCATCGACGAGATCCAGCGCGCCGTCGCCGACCATTTCGCGATCCGGTTCGCCGATCTGGTCGGTCCGAAGCGGAACCGCGTCTATGCCAGGCCCCGCCAGGTCGCGATGTATCTGGCCAAGGAGATGACGGACAAGTCCTTGCCGGAGATCGCGCGGAAGTTCGGCGGGCGCGACCACACCACGATCATGTACGGTATTCGCAAGATCGGGGAGATGGCCGCCGATGACGCGGCGCTCCTGGAGGATATCGAGATCCTTCGAAAAGCCCTGAAAATGCGATGAGCGACGTCCTGGCCTGACCGAAAGGCCACGGTTCGGGCGATTCCTTCCAGAATGCGCTTGCGCGGGTCCGCCAAGCGGCTAGCGTGACGGCCCGGCACCTGCGGACGGAGACGGAGATGAAGTTCAGCATCGAGCGTGGCGCGCTTCTTCGGGCCGTGGCGCGGGCCCAGTCCGTGGTGGAACGCCGCAACACGATCCCGATCCTGGCCAATGTCCTGATCGAGGCCGACGGCGATGAGGTCATGTTCCGTGCCACCGATCTGGACATAGAGGTTCTTGACCGCGCGCCGGCCAAGGTCGAGCGCGCGGGCGCGACCACCGTGAACGCGGTCACCTTCCACGAAATCGTCCGCAAGCTGGCAGACGGTGCCCTGGTGAACCTGACCGACGACGGCGCGTCGGGGCGGCTGACGGTCGAGGCGGGTCGGTCGAACTTCGCGCTGGCCACGCTGCCGCGCCAGGATTTCCCGGTGATGGCCACCAGCGAGTACGCCTCGAACTTCTCGGCCCCCGCGCCGGTGCTGCGGCGACTCTTCGACAAGTCGAAATTCGCGATCTCGACCGAGGAGACGCGCTATTATCTGAACGGTGTCTACATGCATGTGGCCGAGGCAGAGAGCGGCCGGGTCCTGCGCTGCGTGGCGACCGACGGGCACCGGCTGGCGCGGATCGATGCCGGTTTGCCGGATGGCGCCGAGGACATGCCCGGCGTGATCGTCCCCCGCAAGGCGGTCGGGGAGCTGCGCAAGCTGCTCGACGACGACGATGCGAAGATTGCCGTATCCGTGTCCGAGACCAAGGTCCGCTTCGCCACACCGGAAATTACCCTGACGTCCAAGGTGATCGACGGCACGTTCCCCGATTACACGCGGGTCATTCCCGTGAACAACACCCGCAAGCTGGAGGTGGACGCGAGCGATTTCGCCCGCGCCGTGGACCGGGTTGCGACCGTCTCTTCCGAGAGGAGCCGGGCGGTGAAGATGCAGCTCGACGAGGACCGGCTGATCCTGTCGGTCAACGCGCCCGACGCCGGCAATGCCGAAGAGGAACTGGTGGTCGCCTATTCCGACGAGAAGCTGGAAATCGGGTTCAATGCCAAGTACCTGCTGGAGATCGCCAGCCAGGTCGATCGCGAAAACGCGGTGTTCCTGTTCAACTCCAGCGCCGATCCAACGCTGATGCGCGAGGGAACGGATACCTCCGCGGTCTACGTGGTCATGCCGATGCGTGTGTGACAGGGACGGCGGGGGCGCTGCCCCCCGGCGCCCTTCGGGACGCCGTCCCCCGGGATATTTCGGGAAAGATGAAGGGGGAGGCGTGCGGATGTATCTGACGCGCCTTGAACTCAGCCATTTCCGCTCTCACCGTCGGACGGTACTGGATCTGGATGCGCGCCCGGTGGCGATCTGGGGGGCGAATGGCGCCGGAAAGACCAACCTGATCGAGGCCGTGTCCCTGCTGTCGCCGGGGCGGGGCCTTCGCCGGGCGCCTGCCGGCGACCTGGTGCGGCGGCAGGAAGCGATCGGTTGGCGCGTGGGCGCCGCGATCCGAAGCGGGCCGGAAGTCCATGAGATCGACACGCGGGCCGAACCGGACCATGGCCGGTCAGTTCGGCTGAATGACAAGACGGTGCCACAGGCGACGCTTGCGCGGGTGGTCCCGATGATCTGGCTTGTTCCGACGATGGACCGGCTCTGGATCGAAGGGGCGGACGGGCGCCGGCGATTCCTGGACCGCATGGCGCTATCCTTTCGCCCCTCCCATGCCGAAGCGTCGCTGACCTATGAGAAGGCGATGCGCGAACGCAACCGGCTGTTGAAGGATCAGGTGCGGGACCCTGCATGGTACGGCGCGCTGGAGGCGCAGATGGTCGAGGCCGGCGCCGCCATAGCGACCTGCCGTGCCGAGGCGGTCGCGCGGATCCAGCAGGCGCAGGACGGGGCACAGACGGCGTTCCCGGTGTCCGATCTGGCGGTTGTCGCGCCGGAGGGGATGCCGGAGCTGTCGCCGACGGCGCTGGAAGACAGCCGTCCCAGGGACATGGCGGCGGGCCGCACGCTGGTCGGGCCGCACCGTGCAGACCTTCTGGCGGTCTATCGCGACAAGGGGGTTGCGGCCGCCATGTGCTCTACCGGTGAGCAGAAGGCGCTGCTGATATCCCTTGTCCTGGCGAATGCGCGGGCGCTGAAAGCGGGCCTTGGGGCGCCGCCGATCCTGTTGCTGGATGAGGTTTCCGCGCATCTGGACGCTGCGCGCCGGGCCGCACTCTATGACGAGGTCGTGGCCCTGGGCGCGCAGGCCTGGATGACCGGTACCGGGTCCGAGCTTTTCGCCGACCTTGGGGCGCGCGCGCGGCAGATCGAGGTCGTGGACGCTTCGGGAGAGAGCCGGATCAGGGCATGAGCCTGCGCTCCGTGCTGTCCCGGTCCAGCGGACGCTCGGCATGCTCTCGGATCGCGATCGTCGCCCGCCGGCGATCGGGGCCGCAACGCGGACCTTGTGGGCCGATTGCCGCGGTCTTGCACGCCGCTCTGCGGCGAAACCCTCGCAATGACGCCGTTCCACCACCAAATATGGTGGGGATCGCGTGACAATGCCGCCAAAAAACACTAGAAAACGGCAGCACAAGGACAGCAGGCAGACATGACCGAAAGTACGCTCGACATCGAAGAGTATGGCGCGAGTTCCATCAAGGTTCTCAAGGGCCTGGAAGCCGTGCGCAAACGTCCGGGCATGTATATCGGCGACACGGACGACGGTTCCGGCCTGCACCACATGGTCTATGAGGTCGTGGACAACGGCATCGACGAGGCGCTGGCCGGCCATGCCGACCGGGTCGTGGTGACGCTGCATGATGACGACAGCGTCAGCGTGCATGACAATGGCCGGGGCATTCCGGTCGACCTGCATGAGGGAGAGGGCGTCTCGGCGGCCGAGGTCATCATGACCCAGCTTCACGCGGGGGGAAAATTCGACCAGAATTCGTACAAGGTGTCGGGCGGTCTGCACGGCGTGGGCGTGTCGGTCGTCAATGCCTTGTCCGACTGGCTGGAGTTGACGATCTGGCGCAACGGCAAGGAGCACCGCGCGCGCTTTGAAGGCGGCGAGACCGTCGAACATCTGCGGGTCGTGGGCGATGCGAACGGGCAGAAGGGCACGCGGGTCCGGTTCCTGGCCTCTACCACGACGTTCTCTGACCTCGACTACTCTTTCAAGACGCTTGAGGCGCGCCTGCGCGAGCTTGCGTTTCTGAACTCCGGCGTGCGGATCGTGATCCGCGACGAGCGCCATGCGGAACCTGTCGAGAGCGAGCTGTTCTATGAGGGCGGCGTTCGGGAATTCGTGAAGTATCTCGACCGGTCCAAGACCTCCCGGATTGCCGAGCCGATCTTTTTCACCGGGCATCGCGACGGGATCACCGTCGAAGTCGCCATGTGGTGGAACGACAGCTACAACGAGATGGTCCTGCCTTTCACCAACAACATCCCTCAGCGCGACGGCGGCACCCATCTGGCGGGGTTCCGGGGCGCACTGACGCGGACGCTGAACCTCTATGCCGGTCAGTCGGGGATCGCGCGCAAGGAGAAGATCAACTTCACTGGCGACGATGCCCGTGAGGGGCTGACGGCGGTCTTGTCGGTCAAGGTGCCGGACCCGAAATTCTCCAGCCAGACCAAGGATAAGCTGGTCTCTTCGGAGGTGCGCCCCGCGGTCGAGGGGCTGATGAACGAAAAGCTGTCGGAGTGGTTCGAGGAAAATCCCGTCGAGGCGCGCAACATCGTCACGAAGATCGTCGAGGCGGCGCTGGCGCGCGAGGCCGCCCGCAAGGCGCGGGAGATGACGCGCAAGAAATCCGCGCTCGACGTGGCGAACCTGCCGGGCAAGCTGGCCGATTGCCAGGTCAAGGATCCCGCCCAGCGCGAGGTCTTCATCGTCGAGGGCGACAGCGCCGGAGGCTCTGCCAAGCAGGGGCGTGCGCGGTTCAATCAGGCGGTCCTGCCGATCCGGGGCAAGATCCTCAACGTCGAGCGGGCGCGCTTCGACCGGATGCTCGGCAGCCAGGAGATCGGCACGCTCATTACCGCATTCGGCACCGGGATCGGACGCGACGAGTTCGACATCGCGAAACTGCGCTACCACAAGATCATCATCATGACAGACGCGGATGTGGACGGCGCCCATATCCGCACGCTTCTGTTGACGTTCTTCTTCCGGCAGATGCCCGAGATCATCGAGGGCGGGTATCTCTATATCGCCCAGCCGCCGCTCTACAAGGTGATGCGCGGCAAGTCCGAGGTCTATCTCAAGGACGAGCCGGCGCTTGAGGATTATCTGATCCAGCAAGGGGTCGACGGGGCCGTCCTGCGGCTGACCAACGGCGACGAGATCGCCGGAAACGATCTGTTGCGTGTGGTTGAGGAGGCGCGGACCGCCCGGCGCGCGCTGCAGCAGTTCCCGACCCATTATCAGCAGACGATCCTGGAGCAAGCGGCCATTGCCGGAGCCTTCTCGCCCGGTGAGGCGGACCGGGATCTTCAGGGCGTCGCGGACCGGGTGGCAGACCGGCTCGACCAGATCGCCCCAGAATACGAGACCGGCTGGCAGGGGCGCATCACCCAGGATCACGGCATCCGCCTCAGCCGCGTGTTGCGCGGGGTGGAGGAGTTGCGCACGCTCGATGGTGCCGTCCTACGGTCGGGCGAGGCGCGAAGGCTCGGGGTGCACACGGAGGCGCTGCGCGGGGTCTATACCGATCCCGCATCCCTGGTGCGCAAGGAGCGGGAACAACTGATCCACGGTCCTCTCGACCTGCTGGACGCGATTACAGATGAGGGGCAGCGCGGGCTGACGCTGCAGCGCTACAAAGGGTTGGGTGAGATGAATCCAAGTCAGCTGTGGGAAACGACGCTCGACCCCGACGCGCGGGTGCTCTTGCAGGTGCGTGTCGAAGACGTGGCTGAGGCCGACGACGTGTTCACGAAACTGATGGGCGACGTTGTGGAGCCGCGGCGCGACTTCATCCGGTCCAACGCGCTCGCGGTCGAGAACCTCGATACTTGAGGCGGTGTGGGAAGCGGGTAGTTTTTCGCCTCACGGGCGCCCGGAGATCAAGTAGATCTCTCCTTGTTCATGTACTTAGCGTATAATCTATGCGGGCGGAGGCGGTGGATCCTAATCGATCCGCACTTCCGTTGAACCACGACGACGGTTTCTCTGTCCAGTCGGGTTGAGCCTTATTGCCCATCAATGATCCGCCACCGTACTAAGTCGCGCTCTTTCAGCATGCTTACGCCCTTCTCTAGAGCATGATGAGATTAGCTTGAAGCGTATCCAGTATTGGCGAGGTAGTTCGCGCACTCCTGTGGGCTGAAGCGGTCGAGCAGTGTCCCGATCCTGCGCCACGTTGCCTCCATTGTGCGCTCGGCTGCGTTGCGGAGCATGTGTTTGAGCTTCGAGAAGACCTGTTCAATCGGGTTCAGGTCGGGGCTGTAGGGCGGCAGAAAAAGTAGATGCGCTTTCGCGTTACGGATCGCCTGCCGCACGGCTTGCCCTTTGTGGCTGCCCAGATTGTCCATAACCACCACATCGCCCGGGCGCAGGGTTGGGACGAGCACGTGCGCGACATAAGCCCGGAACGCTTCGCCGTTGACGGGACCGTCCAAAACCTGTC
>NZ_JQEY01000011.1 GCF_000743715.1 Palleronia rufa | reverse complement strand
AAGAGACAGTCCCAACCCTGCGCCCGGGCGATGTGGTGGTTATGGACAATCTGGGCAGCCACAAAGGGCAAGCCGTGCGGCAGGCGATCCGTAACGCGAAAGCGCATCTACTTTTTCTGCCGCCCTACAGCCCCGACCTGAACCCGATTGAACAGGTCTTCTCGAAGCTCAAACACATGCTCCGCAACGCAGCCGAGCGCACAATGGAGGCAACGTGGCGCAGGATCGGGACACTGCTCGACCGCTTCAGCCCACAGGAGTGCGCGAACTACCTCGCCAATACTGGATACGCTTCAAGCTAATCTCATCATGCTCTAGAGGATGACACCCGACAGCACGGCATGACAAGCCCCGGAGCCTTCTCGCTCGCGCATAACGTCCCCACGGAGGAGGACGTGGATGCGGTCATCGACCGGCTCATCCAGGCCGGTGCGATTCTGCTGCGCGAACCCGACGCTCCGCCCCAGGGCGGCCGCCGCGGGTATGTCGGCGATCCGGACGGTCATGTCTGGGAGATCGCGTGGAACCCCGCCTGGCCGATCGACGCGAACGGTCATGTCACGTTTGCGATCTAGCTGCGGAACGACACCGACACGGGTGCGGACTGGAGGCGTGTTCGTGCTGCCTGCTGATCATGGCATGACCGGGGGATCATCTGCACCCGGAATCCGGCCAAAGAGGGCGTTTACCCATGGGTGAGTCTTCACATCGGGTCCGCAGGCGAAGCCGCCGACGGATCGCACTCCGTCCGTGGATCGAGTGTGCGCCTGTATATTCTCAATCAACACCCCGGGCTCGGCGGGCCGGAACGGGTGGTGCGCAGGCGGTGGGCCTCACGCCATCCGGCAGGAAGGATCCCATTCCGGTGCAGGATAGCCGGTCCGGCAACCCTTGCCTCAGGGGAGCCCCCATGGCTGTCCCACCACGCGCCTGGACCGCACCTCCCTTGCAGGATCGCGGCCAAGACGCACGGGGAGCATTCACCGCATTGGGGCGCCGGGCGGCCATCCAAGGCCGCCCGGGGCCGGTCAGACCGCGCGGGCGAGCGACGGCTCGGCCTTGGGTTCGGATGTGGCTTTGCCCTCGCTGTACCCGGCATCGGCAACCGCCAGGAGGGCCGCCTTCTCGGCCATCGCGCCGCCCTGCCCCGCCGTCGCGACGGTCGAGATGAGCCGATCGCGCGAGAAGCTCGCACGAGCCGATTCGGCCGCTGCGCGGGCGGCGGCGTCGGAATCCTCGACGCTCTCGGCGCGGTCCGCAAATGACGCGGCCCCTGCCCCTCCGGCATCGGCGGCCGGGGCGGCGCGGCTCCGGTCTGCGGCGCCAGCCGTGGTCGCCAGAGGTTCCACGGCACTGCCGGCGGGCGTCCCGACGGCGGTACTTGCGACCGTGGCGGCGGGATCGGTCCCGGCCGCAACGACCGTCGCCGCAACGGCGCTTTCCTTCGATTCGCCCTCGGCAACCCCCGACGGGGCCGCAGCCGGCTCCGGCTCATTGGCGCTGCGGGTATCGACGGTCATGGCCGGCTTGTCAGGCTCTGTCACCGTCGGCGTCGCCTTCTGGACCGGCTGCGCGATGCTCGTCAAAATCGGGCTCGGCCCCCCAAACAGTAAACCCATCAGTCGTCTCCTTGTGTCAAACTGCGGGCAGGCAATGACCCCCGATTGTGGCAGGCCCACGGCCATGAAGGCACAGGAATAAGTTGTATTTGCAAAGGGTTACCGGCGACTTAACCGTAAAGTTCTGCCGCGCGGCGCTCGAACGCCCGCACGATCCGCTGCATGGCGTCATAGAAGAACGTGCTCGCCGCGGCCCCCAGAAGGCGCGAGCGGAATTCGAAATCGACGTCGAAGAGAACCTCGCACCCACCTTCGGCATCGGAAAAGCGCCAGGTCGAATCCATGTGCTTGAACGGACCGTCCAGATATTCGGTGTCGATCCGCATGGCGGCGGGATCCAGGGTGACCCGACTTCTGAACCGCTCCCGAAAGACCTTGAAGGAGATCACCAGATCGACCTCCAGCACCTCTCCGGGGTCCGTATCGCGGCGCGAGGTGATCCGTGCGGCGGAGATCCACGGAATGAACTCGGGATAGGATTCGACATCGGCGACAAGGTCGAACATCTGCTGCGCCGTATAGGGCAGCTTGCGGGTTTCGTGATGCTTGGGCATATCTCTCCTGCGGGTCGCGCCATGGGGATGTCGGGCCATTTCGCGGCCAGATCAAGGGCGAACCGATGACGCAGGCCAGCTATCGCATCGACGAGATGATCTCGGCCAGGGCCATTGCCGCACGGATCGAATCGCTGGCGCGCGAGATCGAGCGTCACTTCGCCGACACCGACAAGCTGGTGGTCATCGGGCTCCTGCGCGGGTCCTTCGTGTTCATCGCGGATCTGGTGCGGAAACTGGACCTGCCGGTAGAGGTCGACTTCCTCGAAGTATCCTCCTACGGCAACGCGATGCACTCCAGCCGGGAGGTTCGCATCCTCAAGGATCTGCGCGGAGAGATCGCCGGCCGCGACGTGCTGGTGGTCGAGGATATCGTGGATACCGGACACACGCTGCAGCATGTCATGGGTTTTCTTCACCAGCGCGGACCGGAGCGGCTGGAGACCATCGCGCTTCTCGACAAGCCGTCCCGCCGAGAGGTCGACATTCGCGCCACATGGACAGGATTCGAAATTCCCGATGCCTTCGTGGTCGGTTATGGGATCGACTATGCACAGAAAAACCGCAACCTTCCCCATATCGGCAAGGTCATCGCACTGTAACGCGTGCGTGATTTTGCGTCCGCGCCACAGAATGGTTTGCTGATCCGGCTGACCGACAGGAGGATGTCACATGCGCTATCTACTTCCCGCCGCCCTTATCCTGGCCCTAGGCGCCGGGTTCGCCCAGTCGCAGGGCGGATCGGACAAGCCGGCCCCCGTAAAGGCCCGCCAGGGGATCATGCAGAACTACGCGTTCTCGATCGGCACGCTGGGCGGCATGGCCAAGGGAGAGGTCGAGTACGACGCACAAGCCGCCCAGGCCGCAGCCGACCGGCTGGTGGCCCTGTCGTCCCTGCCGCAGACCGGCTATTGGCCGGAGGGCACGTCCTCGGACGATCTTGAGGGCGTCAAGGCGCTTCCCGCCATCTGGGAGAACATGGACGACTTCACCTCAGGGTTCGACACGCTCAACGAGGCCGCGATGGCCATGGCCGACGTCGCCTCCGACGGGCAGCAGGCCGTCGCCGGACAGATGCAGCCGCTGGGCAAGAGCTGCGGCGCCTGCCATGAGGACTACCAGATGTCCGACGACTGATGCGGCTGTTCGGTCTGGCGCTCGCTGCACTGGCCGCGGCGGGCGCGTTGGCGGGATGGTGGATCACGGCGCCGCGCCCGGTCGACGCGGCCGGGCTGACCGGCGATGCCGACAGAGGTGCCGCGCTCTTCACGCTGGCCGGATGCGCCTCCTGCCACATCGCGCCGGATGCGGATGAGACCGATCCGCCCGTGCTTTCCGGCGGACAGGCGTTCGAGACCGAGTTCGGCACGCTCTACGCGCCCAACATCTCTCCCGGTCCCGAGGGAACCGGCGGCTGGAGCACGAACGACGTGGTCGCGGCGCTTGCCTCCGGCGTGGGTCGCGGCGGTTATCACATCTACCCTGCCCTGCCCTACACCAGCTACGAGAACGCGGAGTTGCAGGATCTGTCCGACATCGCGGCGCATCTGGAGACGCTGCCGGTCTCCGACACGCCCAGCCGGCCGAACGAGCTGTCGTTTCCGTTCAATATCCGCCGGACGCTCGGGGTGTGGAAGCGGCTCTATGCCGGTCGCGGCTGGGTGCTGACGGATCCCGCCTCGCCCGAGATCGAGCGCGGCCGCTATTTGGCGGAAGCGCTCGTTCATTGCGGCCAGTGCCATACGCCGCGCACGGCGCTCGGGGGTATGGACCGGTCCGCCTGGCTTCAGGGCGCGCCCAATCCCAGCGGTAAAGGCAAGATCCCGGGGATCGCGCCGAACCAGCTGGACTGGTCCGACACCGATGTCGCCGCCTATCTCAAGACGGGGCTGACCCCGGAGTACGATAGCGCCGGCGGAAAGATGGCCGCGGTGGTGCGCAACCTGTCAACCCTTCCGGACGGCGACATAGACGCCATCGTGGCATACCTCCGGGAAATTCCGGATGCGGAGCAGTGAATTACGCGCTGTGGTTGATGCGCTCCAAACGTTGGGCGCAAAAGCCGCCCTCCGGTAGGCAGGTTCGGTTCGTCCTGGCGATCATCGCCATCAGCGTGGCTCTGTTCGCTTACGAAAGAACAATGGGTTGGCCGGAGATGCTCACCCCCGATCGCGTCGGCCGGATGCCCCGTTGACCAATTCCGTCCCAGGCCCGGCGGGGGGCCGAAAGGTCGCTCAAAACAGCGGCAAATCGGGCAAGAAATTCCTTGCAACCGCGGAGTCCCGCCTCCATATGGCCGGTCAAGACGCCAACGCACGCGCCTCTGGTCTGCCGGACCCGATCCGCCTCATGTAGCGACGGTAACGTCTCCCGTGAAACTAAGAGGCTTCAGGCCTCCGGTCCCATTGGAGATGACCATGGTCCTTCCAGCCTCCGACTTCGTCGGCCACCGCTCTGCCCCCTCGCTTGAGGAGGTTGCGGCCACCCGCCCGTTCGACCGCCCGACCCTGGTGCTCGACACGCAGATCGTCGCCCGGAACTTCCACGCCCTGAAGGCGGGACTGGGGTCGGCGCTAATTCACTATGCGGTCAAGGCGAACCCCGCGCCCGAGGTCATCTCGCGGCTGGTGGCCGAGGGGTGCGGATTCGACGCAGCCTCCCGCGGCGAGATCGAACTGTGCCTAAGCCAGGGCGCGCGGCCCGACCATATATCCTTCGGCAACACCATCAAACGCGAGAGCGACATCGCCTTCGCCCATATGGCCGGCATCACCCTCTTTGCCGCCGATGCGGAGGAAGAGCTGGAAAAGATCGCGCGCGCCGCCCCCGGTGCCCGCGTCTACATCCGCGTCATCGTCGAGCCGAACGGCGCCGACTGGCCGCTGACCCGCAAATTCGGCTGCGCGCCGGATCGGGTTCGGCGCCTGCTGTCCATGGCCACCGACCTTGGCCTGCAGCCGGTGGGCCTGTCGTTCCACGTGGGCTCCCAGACCCGTTTCGCGGAGATGTGGAAAGGCACGCTGCAACAGGTCGCCGGGATCTGGCACGAGGCCCGCGCCGCGGGACACGACCTTGGGTTGCTGAACATCGGCGGCGGCTTCCCTGCCTTCTACGGGGAAGCCATGGACGGCCTCTCCGACTATGCCGCCCGGGTGATGGAACTGGTCCGCAGCGCGTTCGGCGATGCGCCGCAGATCATGGCGGAGCCCGGTCGCGGGATGGTCGCGGACGCCGGCATGATCGCGGCAGAGGTGCTGCTGGTCAGCCGCAAGTCCGACACCGACCTGCACCGCTGGGTCTATCTGGACATCGGGCGCTTTTCCGGACTGGCAGAGACCGAGGGCGAGGCGATCCGCTACCAGCTCCAGACCTGGCGCGACGGTGAGGATACCGGCCCCTGTATCCTCGCCGGCCCGTCCTGCGACAGCGTCGATGTGCTCTACGAACGGCGCCCGGTGCAGCTGCCGCTCGGCCTCTGCGCCGGCGACCGCGTGGTGATTCGCAACTGCGGTGCCTATACCTCGACCTATTCGAGCGTCGGGTTCAACGGCTTCCCGCCGCTCGACCTCATGGTGCTGTGAGCGGGCAGCCTTCTAGCGGCTGACGCGCCAGATCGTGTTGCCGACGTCGTCGGCCACCAAAAGCGCGCCGTCGCGCGCGATCTCAACGCCGACGGGGCGGCCCAGGGCGTTGCCATCCGCGTCCAGGAACCCGCCCAGAACAGTCTCTGGGCGACCCACGGGAAGACCTCCGTCGAACCGGACGAAGACGACTTCGTAGCCGGAGGCAGGGACCCGGTTCCATGACCCGTGAAGCCCGATATATGCACCGGACCCGCGGCCCAGACGGACCCCTTGCGCGAAGATCAAGCCAAGCGGCGCCACATGCGCGCCGAGCGCATAGTCCGGCCGGACCGCTTCGCGATCTGGCCGCCCGGCCTGGTCCACGCGCGGATCGGCCGCGTCCTTCCAGTAGACGTAGGGTCGGCCATACCAATCCCCGTCCCGGACGCGTGTCAGATAGTCGGGCACCAGATTGTCGCCCAGCTCGTCGCGCTCGTTGACCACGGTCCAGATCGTGCCGGTCGCGGGGTCCACGTCCAGCCCTACCGGATTGCGAAGCCCGGTGGCGAACTCCCGGACCCGGCCGGTGGCAGGGTCGATCTCCAGCACCGCGGCGCGGCGGACCTCGGCCTCCTGGCCGTTCTCGCCGTGGTCGCTGTCGGCGCCCACCGACACATAGAGCTTTCCGTCACGGGCGAGCAGACCTTTGGTCCAGTGGCGATTGGTGCCGGCTGCGGGCAGATCGGCCACATGGACGGGCGCGCCGGCGGTCGTATCGCCCACGCGGAACGGCACCCGCACCAGCGCATCGGTATTGGCGACATAGAGCGACCCGCCCATCAGCGCCATGCCGAAGGGGGACGTCAGGTCGTCGAGCAAGACCGTTCGCCGTTCGGCCACGCCGTCGCCATCGGCATCGCGCAGCAGGCTGATGCGGTCGGCCGACGGCACCTCGGCCCCGGCGCGCCCCATCACCAGCCCCTCGACGAAACCGCGCAGGCTCTTGGGCGGGCTCTTCTGCTTGTTCGATTCGGCAACCAGGACGTCGCCATTGGGCAGGACATGCATCCAGCGCGGATGGTCCAGCCCGGTGTAGAACGCCCCGACCCGAAGTCCCGCGGCGGGAACCGGGGCAGTGCCTGCGGGCCAGCCCCTGGCGGGGGCGATGTTCACCGTGGGCAACAGGGATTGCGCGGGCGCCGGCAAAGTGGGCTCTGGCCCCTGGGTCGTCGCCAGGGGGGCCGCATCGCGGCCGCCGCAGGATGTCAGGAGCGCCAGGATAATGATGTATCTCATACGCCCATTCTAGAGTGTCGGGCGGATGGGGAAAGGGGCTGCCGTGGCAGCCCCCTGAAGGTCGATCAGCGCTTGGAGAACTGGAAGGACCGGCGGGCCTTTGCCTTGCCGTATTTCTTCCGCTCGACCACGCGGCTGTCGCGGGTCAGGAAGCCCGCGGCCTTGAGCGCACCGCGCAGGGACGGATCGTAGAGCTGTAGCGCCTTCGAGACGCCGTGCTTCACCGCGCCGGCCTGGCCCGACAGCCCGCCGCCCTTGACCGTCGCCATCACGTCGAACTGGCCCTCGACATTGGCCACAGTGAACGGCTGCTTGAGGATCATCTGCAGCACCGGACGCGCGAAATAGGCGTTCACGTCCTTGCCGTTGACGCTGACCTTGCCAGAGCCGGGCTTGATCCAGACACGGGCCACCGCATCCTTGCGCTTGCCGGTCGCGTAAGAGCGGCCAAGATCGTCGCGCACAGGTTCGCGCGGGATCTCCTGCTCGGCCTCGGCACCGGTGACGGCCTGGTTCAGCTCTTCCAGCGAATTCACTTGCTCAGCCATCACTTGGCCTCCCGGGTGTTCTTCTTGTTCATCGCCCTGACGTCCAGCACTTCCGGCGACTGCGCCTCATGGGGGTGCTCGGCGCCCGCATAGACGCGCAGGTTGGTCATCTGCTGGCGCGACAGCGGCCCGCCCGGCAGCATCCGCTTGACCGCCTGGCTGACCACGCGCTCCGGGTGCTTGCCCTCAAGGATCTGGCCGGTGGTGCGCGACTTGATGCCGCCGGGATAGCCCGTGTGCCAGTAGTTCGGCTTGTCGCGCTTCTTGCCTGTCAGCTGCACCTTGTCGGCATTTATGACGATGACGTTGTCGCCCATGTCCATGGACGGCGTGAAGCTGGGCTTGTGCTTGCCCCGCAGGCGCATGGCGACGATCGAGGCGAGGCGGCCCAGGATCACGCCCTCGGCGTCGATCACCACCCACGTCTTGTCGATATCCGCCGGTGTCGCGGTAAAGGTCTTCATCGGTGTTCCTGTTCGTTCGCGGGCCGGTCGCCCGGTGAATTCGGATAGGGCGGTTCTACACCCCTGCTTTCCACAGTCAACAAAGACCTTGCGTGAATATCTGTGGATTATCAATCGCTTGCAAATACGGTATTGAGATACCCCAAAGATTTCGATCCTGGGCTCGCTGCAATTGCACTTCACATCGACCTCCGATTTCGAGCACAAGGGCAATCGGATCGCGCAGCAGGGGTTCTCATGTCTCAGTCCATACCGAAGCGGCCGCAACCTACCCCGGCCGCCACGCCCGGTCTCGTCGCGGCTGCCGCTGCCGGCGTCACGCTTCTGGTCGTGGCCGTCCTGTGGCTGGGCGCGCGGGCCGGCGTCAGCGGCGCGCATCTGCTGCGCGACCCGGCCGCCAGCTTCGGCTATCCGGCCTATGGCGGGGCGCTGTCGCATCTGGGCGTCGCGCTGTTGGGAGCGACCGCGGTGGCCGCGGCCTTCGCCGCCACCCTTTGTCCCGGGCGCCGCGCGGCGCTTGTGATGGCGGCGGTCCTGTCATCGGCCATCGCGGCGGACGATCTGTTCATGGTGCACGAGCGGATCGGGCCGACCGAACTCGGCATCCCGGAAGAGGCGTTCCTGCTCATCTACGGCGCGATGGGCCTGGTCCTGCTGGTCCTGCTCTTCAGGGCGCCAGAGTCGCAATACAACGGCACCATCTTCATTCCGATCGCGCTCATGGTGACCTCGGCCCTTGTCGATCTGGTGTCGCAGGCGCTGGGAATGTCCATTCCGGTCATCGAGGATCTGTTCAAGATCGCCGGATATGGGGCGTGGTTCGCGTTCTGGTGGCTTCGGTCGGTGCAGATCGTCAGGTCGGGAGACGATACGGTTTCGATAAATCCACGGTAAAAATCGAAAAAGTCTCTTGCGCGGGAAATCCATGCCCCTTAGGTCACCCCTCACGACGGGGACGATCCCAACTTCGGGCATAGCCTGGGGGGGCGCTAAGGACCCACGGATTCAATCTACTGGCTGAAAGGGGAGTTCCATGGACGGAACCAACCTCTTCCAACTGGGGATCGGTCTGGAGACAGGCGCCCAAGCGGAAGATACCACCGCACGCGATCTTTTCGATGAGGATCGCGACGACCACTTCATTCGTGACGACGAGGGCCGTGTGTTCGCGGGCCGTCACCTCATCATCGAGGTGGTCGACGGCCACGGGCTCGACGATGAGGCGCGCATCCAGCAGGCGTTCCGCGATTGCGTGACCACCTGCGGCGCGACCCTGCTGCATATCCACACCCACAAGTTCTCGCCCCAAGGCGTGTCGGGCGTGGCGGTGCTGGCCGAAAGCCATATCTCGGTCCACACCTGGCCCGAGATCGGCTATGGCGCGTTCGACGTGTTCATGTGCGGGGACGCGCGCCCCTGGCTGGCCGTGGACGTGCTGAAAAAAGCGTTCGCCACCGGCGATGTGCGGGTCAAGGAACTGCTGCGCGGCGACGGCGTGGTGACCGAGACCGCGGCGGCCTGATGGCGTTCGGCCGGATCCCCGGGGGTCCGGCCCGTCCGCTCTGACGGTCATGGCGCTGATCCTGACACTTGGGTTTGATTCCGGGAGTTTCGCCCGGCTCGCACCGCTGCGAGAGCGGTTCTTTCCGATCGCGCGCAACTTCATCCCGGTCCATGTGACGCTGTTCCAGCAGCTTCCGTCGGACCAGGTGAACCGTGTGCTGGGCAACCTTGCGCAAGAGGCCCGGACAACGCCCGCCCTGCCCTTCGCCGCCACCGGGATCCTGGATTTCGGTGGCGGTGCGGCCGTGACGCTGTCATGCCCGCCTGCCAACGATCTGCAGCGACGCCTGCGCGCCGCCTGGTCCGACCTCCTGACCGACAGCGACGACCGGTCCCGCAAGCTGCACGTCACGGTGCAGAACAAGGTCGGCCGCGACACCGCCCGCGCGACCCAAGCCGCGCTCCGCGCCGGGTTCGCGCCGTGGGAAGGGATGTTCGACCGGCTTCTGCTCTGGCACTACCGCGGCGGCCCGTGGGAGCGGGCCGGCACATTTCCCCTGACCGGAGACCCCCGATGACCGACATGACAGGCTGGAGCGTCGAGCGCCTGCACGACGCCTATTCACAGGCGCTCAGGATCGACCGGGTGCTCTACGACAGCGAGACCGAGCACCAGCGCATCGTGGTGTTCGACAACGCCACGTTCGGCCGGGTGCTGACGCTCGACGGAGTCGTTCAGGTCACCGAGCGGGACAATTTCATCTACCACGAGATGCTGACCCACGTGCCCCTCTTCGCGCACGGCACGGCGGCCCGGGTCCTCATCATCGGCGGCGGCGACGGCGGGATGGCGCGCGAGGCCCTGCGCCATCCGCTGGAACAGGTCACCATGGTCGAGATCGACGCCGGTGTCGTCGAGTTCTCCAAGCAGTACCTGCCCGGCATCTCCGCCGGCGCCTTCGACGATCCGCGGCTGGACCTGCAGATCGCGGACGGGGCCGAGTTCGTGAAGACGACCGCGGGCGGCTACGACGTCATCATCGTCGATTCCACCGACCCAGTCGGTCCCGGAGAAGTGCTCTTCACCGACCACTTCTATGGCCACGCCAAACGCGCGCTGGCCCCCGGAGGCATCCTCGTGACGCAGAACGGCGTGCCCTTCATGCAGGGAGAGGAGCTTGCCGGCACCCTGCGCGCTTTCGGCACGCTGTTCTCGGATGCCAGCGCCTATGTGGCGCCTGTGCCGACCTACCAGGGCGGGTTCATGGCGTTCGGCTGGGGCACCGACGGCGCCGCGCGGTCGGTGGATGAGGCGACCCTGCGCGCGCGTGTGGCTGAAAAGGGCCTCGGCTTCGGCTACTACACGTCCGAGGTCCACAAGGCCGCCTTCGCCCTGCCCGGCTACATCAAGCGGCTGGTGCCCGATCCGGCCTAATCGGCGATCTCGACGATCATCAGCTCGCGCTCGGACGCGCCCCGCGCGTGGTCCAGTGCGGCCTGATACTGGTCGGAGGCATAGCAGGCCTCGGCCGCCTCCACGCTGTCGAACCGCGCCACCACGTTGCGCGGGCGTTCGCGCCCCTCCAACTGCACGAACCGGCCGCCGCGGGCCAGGAACGAGCCGCCATGGGCGGCGATGGCGGGACCGGCCAGACGGGCATATTCGGCGTAGGCTGCCTCGTCCGTGACGGTGACATGGGCGATCCAGAGGGCGGGCATGGTCAGTCTCCGCTCAGGATGGCCTCGGCAGCGGCGATCGCGGCTTCGGACCGGCGCGCGTCCTTCGCCCCGCCCTGGGCCATGTCGGGACGGCCGCCGCCGCCCTTGCCACCCAAGGCCGCGACCGCCGCCTTGACCATATCCACCGCAGAGATCCGGCCCGTCAAATCGTCGGTCACCCCTGCGGCCACGGCCGCCTTGTCGCCCGCATCCGCGATCAGCAGCACCGCGCCCGACCCCATCCGGCCTTTCTGCGCATCGACCAGGCTCGGCAGGTCCTTGCCGGTGACGCCCTGCAGCACCTGGGCCACGAACGGCACCCCGGCCACGGTCCGGGCCTCCGGCGCGGTGCCGCCGCCGCCCATGGCCACGTCGCGGCGGAGCTGGGCCACCTCCACCTCCAGGCGGCGGCGATCCTCTGCCAGCTGACGTACCCGGTCTGCCAGATCCTGCGGCGCGGCCTTGACGATCGCGGCGGTCTCGGCCAACTGCCGCGCCTGGCCTGCCAGATGGTCCAGCGCCGCCTGGCCGGTCAGCGCCTCGATGCGCCGAACCCCGGCCGACGACGCGCTGTCCCCGGTGATCACGCATAGGCCGATCTCTCCGGTACGGCCGACATGCGTGCCGCCGCAGAGCTCGATCGACCAGGTATCACGCGCCGGACCCTTCCCCGTGGCCGTCTGGCCCATGGACACCACCCGCACCTCCTCACCGTATTTTTCCCCGAAAAGCGCCTGCGCGCCGAGTTCCCGCGCCGTCGAAAGATCCATGATCCGCGTTGAGACCGGACCGTTCTGGCGGATGAAGCCGTTGATCCGCGCCTGCACGGACGCGATCTCATCGGCGGTCAGCGCCTTGGGGTGCGAAAAGTCGAAGCGCAGCCTCTCGCCATCGTTGAGAGAGCCGCGTTGCGCCACATGGTCGCCCAGAACCTCTCGCAGGGCCTCGTTTAACAGATGCGTGGCCGAATGGTTGGCGCGGATCCGCGCGCGCCGGTCCCCGTCCACCGTCAGCCTGGCCGTATCGCCCTCACGCAGGGTCCCCGCCACGACCGTCCCGAAATGGATGAACACCCCCGCGACCTTGCGGGTATCGGTGACCTCGATCCGGGCGCCGTCGGTCTCGATTGTGCCGGCATCGCCCACCTGGCCGCCCGCTTCTGCATAGAACGGAGTCTGGTTCGTCACCACCTGCACGTCCGTGCCTGCGGCCGCCTGCGCCACCCGCTCACCGCCCACGACGATCGCCAAAACCTGCGCCTCCGCCACCAGGTCGGCGTAGCCCAGGAACTCCGTCATACCGTGGCGGTCCGCGACATCGAACCAGACCGCCGCATCGGCTTGCTCGCCAGAGCCCACCCACGACGCGCGGGCCTGCGCCTTCTGCGCGGCCATGGCGCTGTCGAAGCTTTCGGTGTTCACCCCGATGCCCTTTTCGCGAAGGGCGTCCTGGGTCAGGTCGAGCGGGAACCCGAATGTATCGTAGAGTTTAAAGGCCGTCTCCCCGGGCAGATCGGTGCCCTCAGGCAGCCGGGTCAGCTCATCGTCGAGCAACCTCAGACCCCGGTCGAGGGTCCGTCGGAACCGCGTCTCCTCGCTCAGGAGCGTCTCTTCGATCATGCGCTGACCGTGGCCAAGCTCCGGATAGGCCTGACCCATCTGCGCGACCAGTTCGGGCACCAGCCGGTGCATCAGCGGATCCTTCGCCCCCAGAAGGTGCGCGTGGCGCATGGCGCGCCGCATGATCCGGCGCAGCACGTAGCCGCGGCCCTCGCTCGCGGGCAGCACGCCGTCCGCAATCAGGAACGACGACGAACGCAGGTGATCCGCGATGACCCTGTGATGAACGTTGCCGTCGCCATCGGGATCGGTGCCCGTGACACTCGCCGACGCCTCGATCAGCGCGCGGAACAGGTCCGTGTCGTAGTTGTCGTGCTTGCCTTGCAGCAACGCGCCGATCCGCTCCAGGCCCATGCCGGTATCGATGGACTGGGCATCGAGATCGCGCCGGGACCCGTCGGCGAACTGCTCGTATTGCATGAAAACCAGGTTCCAGATCTCGATGAACCGGTCGCCGTCCTCTTCGGCACTGCCCGGAGGGCCGCCCCAGATGTCGGGGCCGTGATCGTAGAAGATTTCCGTGCAGGGTCCGCATGGACCTGTCGGACCGGCGGACCAGAAGTTGTCGTCGGTCGCAATGCGGATGATCCGGTCGTCCGGCAGGCCCGCCGTCTTCTTCCAGATCGCAACGGCCTCCTCGTCGGTATGATAGACCGTCACCAGCAACTTGTCGGGGTCGATCCCGAACTCACGCGTCAACAACGTCCAGGCGAGCGGGATTGCCTCTTCCTTGAAATAGTCTCCGAAGGAAAAGTTGCCGAGCATCTCGAAGAAGGTATGATGGCGCGCGGTATAGCCGACATTGTCCAGGTCGTTGTGCTTGCCGCCGGCCCGCACGCATTTCTGGGCAGTGGCGGCCGTGGTGTAGTCCCGTGTCTCGACCCCGGTGAAAAGATTCTTGAACTGGACCATGCCCGCAGCGGTGAACATCAGCGTCGGATCGTTGCGCGGAACCAGCGGCGATGAGGGCACGATCTCATGTCCGTTGGCGCCGAAATAGTCGAGAAAGGTGGACCGGACGTCGTTGAGACTTGGCATGGGTGTGGTTTCCGGTAGCTCGAAGGTTCGGGTCGATCTATCCCTCCCGGGCGTGCTCGGCAAGCCGCAGCCCGGGACGAGATCCCGACTTCGGCGCAGCCGTGACCCCCCCGCCCGTCAGCGACCGCTCTCGACAGGCGCCACTGACCACGGTCGCGAGAGCCGGCCGGTCGCGACCGCGCCAACGCCCTCGGAGCCGGGGTCTAAAGCCATGGCCGAGGGTCGAATCGAGCTAAGATGAGGGTAACGTCCTTCCGCGGCATCAACCTGGGCCCGGTTGCCGACCAGCTACGTCGGCCTCAGGATGACAGACCGCAATTAGTCGGCTTTCCGAGAAGCTCGCCCTTTTGGTCACCGCACCGACCGGGCGCACAATGTGCATCCAGATAACAGACGATGTTGGTCTGCGCGATCGCTTGGGTTCCGAGTACCGAGACGGTATGCGTGCTGCGACGTTTCAAGCCGCCTCAAGGACCCATAGCTCGCGACGCTTCGGACACCGCTTAGAAGCGGGACAGCTAAGGAAATCGCAAAAGCCCCGCACATACGAAGGCGAGTCCCGCCTGCGTTTCAGAGTGCCCCAAGACCAATTGATAGCATCAAAGTGCCACGACTATCAGTCTACGTTCATGCAACCAAGCCGTAGTGAGAAATGCAACCAGTAATCGCGGTCCCGATCGCAAACATGGGCAGGAATGCCCGCTTAAAAGTTCCCGCGACAGTTGCAAAAAGCAAGGCGAGTAGCGTTCCGACGATCAGACCACTAGCGAGCAATGTTACAGTCGATCCAGCGAGCTCACCCAGTGTAACCGAGCGCCCGACACCAACAACATATGAGTACCATCCGAAAGGTACTGCGAAAAACAGGCTTGCTAACGGCGTTGTTGCAGAACTCTAGCCGTAAAGGATTCACATCGGGAATTCATGCGCTTAGACGAGCAGCATGAGCAAGCCCAAGCCCGCCCGCTACCGCACGACGAACTGGTCCACCTACAACGATGCGCTCAGGAAGCGCGGGTCGCTGCTGATCTGGCTGGACAAGGAGATGACCTGGCACGCGCCGCATGAGGGACGCCCGGGGCGCCCCCCGGTCTTTTCGAATGCCGCGATACAGTTCTGCCTATCGATCAAGGTTCTGTTCAAGTTGCCGCTCAGACAGACTGCCGGGATGGTCGCCAGTCTGCTGCGACTCGCGGGGCTGGACTGGCCCGTTCCGGACTACTCGACCCTGTGCCGTAGGCAGAAGACCTTGAAGGTTCAGATCCCCTATCGCCGTGCTGGCGGGCCACTGAACCTGCTGGTTGATAGCACCGGCATCAAGTTCCTCGGCGATGGCGAGTGGCAGGCCCGGAAGCATGGCATTCAGGGTCGCCGCCAATGGCGCAAGGTGCATCTGGCGATGGACACCGCCACCTCGGATATCCTGGCCGTCGAGTTCACCCACAGCCGGGAAGGCGACAGCCCCGTCCTGCCGGACCTGTTGGGCCAGATCCCCGAAGACGAAGACATCGGCACCGTGACCGCGGACGGCGCCTACGACACCCGCCGCTGCCACGGCGCCGTCATCGCACGCGGTGGCACGGCAATCATACCCATCCGAAGGAACGGTCGGGCTTGGAAGGAGGACTGTCCGGCTGCCAAGGCACGCAACGAAACCCTGCGCGCCACGCGTCACTACGGTCGGGCGTTTTGGAAGCGGTGGACCGGATACCACGCCCGAAGCCGCGTGGAGGCCAAGATGCGATGCCTGAAGGCCTTCGGCGAGCGCATCGCCGCGAGAGACCCAGACCGCCAGACCGCCGAAATCCACATCCGTGTCGCCCTTATCAATCGCTTCAACGCGCTCGGCACCGCCGAGGTCGTCCGCGTGGCCTGAACCCGAACGGGAAAGGGACACTCACGCCTCAGGCGGCCTTTCTGCAACAAAACCTCGTCAGCATGCCAATTACCGCTGGAGATTCCGCGACGTATAGCGCTGAAGGTCACAGTCATCGCAGCGACAGGTTCGAAGCCATCGCACCGGGTGGTGCAATTTCATATGCCGTCGACCTCCCCGGCGGTCCGGTCCCGGCCCCTGCGGGCGTGCTGCGCGCCGCGGTGCCTGCCGTCCGGAGGCCGGAGCCGGCAGCGCCGGGTTCCACCATGCCTTTTCGCGGAATAAGGCCCACCCCGCTGCTGCGAGATGGGCCCGGTTCGCGATCAAACTGTTCGTCAGAAAATGCGTTCTGTAAAATGCAGGTCTCGGTTGACCTGTTGCAATCGAACTATCCGATTCTGACCTGTCGGGTCACCTGTCTTAAAGGGTAGGTTTTCGTCGAAACACGCTTAACGGTAGGAGGGGACGGATAGAAGGTACAGATAAAACAATGGGCTACAGCATCATCCTCACATGGAAAAGGATGTGCCGCAACCGCAGGATGACGTGGCGTTCGGGTTCTCTATGGTGAACCGCGCGCCGATCAGCTCCTCGGTGAAATCGATCACCGCGCCGGCAAGAAATGGCAGCGACACCTGGTCCACCAGCACCCGCTCGCCGCCTTGCTCCAGCACCAGATCGTCCTTTTCGGCCGCGTCGAGCTTGATCTCATATTGAAATCCAGAGCATCCGCCGCCTTCCACGGCGACCCGCAGGGCCTGTCCTTGCGCCGCGGCGCCGATCTCGGCCAGCCGGGCGAAGGCGCGGTCAGTGACTTTCGGGGGCAGGTTCATGGTTTGGTCCGCCTGTATCCTTGCGCTGAGCCTAATATACGGATCGCGGCTTTCGACAACAAGGAGAGCGCCGGTGTCCCTGACCGCCATCTATGCGCAACACCCCGGCGACACCCGCGGGCGGCTCTACCCTGAGAGCACCTCGACCTTCCGCTCCTGCTTCCAGCGCGACAGGGACCGGATCATCCATTCCAGCGCGTTCCGCAGGCTCAAGCACAAGACGCAGGTGTTCATCGAGCATGAGGGCGACTATTTCCGCACCCGCCTGACCCATTCCATAGAGGTGGCGCAGGTGGCGCGCACCATCGCGGGCGTCCTGGGGCTGGATTGCGACCTGACGGAGGCCGTGGCCCTGGCCCACGACCTTGGGCACCCGCCCTTCGGCCATACCGGAGAGGAGGCGCTGTCGGCGCTGATGGCGCCCCATGGCGGGTTCGACCACAACGCGCAGGCGATCCGCATCGTGACGTCGCTGGAGCGGCACTACGCTGAGTTCGACGGGCTGAACCTGAGCTGGGAGACTTTGGAAGGCATCGCCAAGCACAACGGCCCGGTCCCGCAGCCGGTGCCCTATGCCTTGGCGGAGTACGACGCGCGGCACGACCTGGAACTGGACACCCACGCCAGCGCGGAGGCGCAGGTGGCCGCGCTGGCCGACGACGTGGCCTACAACCACCACGACCTTCACGACGGGCTCCGGGCAGAGCTTTTCTCGACCGACGAGTTGGCGGAGCTGCCGCTGCTGGACGCCTGTTTCGCGCAGGTGGATGACCTCTATCCGGGTCTGAACTACTATCGCCGCCGGCACGAGGCGCTGCGCCGCTTCTTCGGCCTGCTGGTCGAGGACGTGATCGCCGAGGCGCGGAGCCGCCTGGCCCGGCTCGACCCGCAGAGCGCGCGTGACGTGCGGATGGCCGGCCGGCCGATGATCCGCTTCTCCGACGGCATCCGCGAGCAGGTCGAGGTCATCCGCGACTTCCTGTTCCACCGCATGTACCGCGCACCCGGCGTGGTGGAGATGCGCGCCAAGGTCACACAGGTGATCGCAGAGCTCTTTCCGCTCTTTATGGCGCGAAGTGAGCTTTTGCCGAAACAGTGGCGCAAGGACGTGGAGGACGCCCGGTCCCAGACCGATCTGGCGCGGATCGTCCTGGATTACATCGCCGGCATGACCGACCGCTTCGCCATAGAAGAGCACCGGCGCCTGATCGGCGGCGACCTGGCCGAGGCGATCTGAGACCGGCTGCCGACGCACCCGAAAGCACGGAAAACCGCCCGAACCGGCGGCTGTTATTGCATATCAACCGGTCCCCGGCCCACTGCTGGGCACGCGTCGGACGCATGTCGCGGGAATGGGGACACGTAACGAGTTCTGGCAACGGCCCTTCGGGTCGCTCACTGTACGTTGTTTCCGCGATGACAGGGCCACGCGCCCCTGCGTTCGACGCGACCACCGCCTCAGGGGCCGGTCGGCACCGCCCGAGACCCCTTTATGCGGTTCATGCGGGCGGAAGGGTTCGGGCCAGTTCCGCCAACTGGTTCGTGGCCGTGCCCCAGCCTTGGTAAAAACCCATCGCCTCATGCGCCTCGCGCGCGGCTTGGGTGCGGTGCCGCGCGGTCACCGTATAGACGGTGCCGCCAGCGCCATCTTCCTGCATCTCGACGATCCCGGTCAGAAACGGCTCCGGTGCGGGTTTCCAGCCGTCGGTATAGGCGTCGGTGAAGACCAGCCGGCGGTTCGGCACCAGTTCCAGCCACACGCCCTTGTTCTCGATCGCGGTGCCGCCGATATCGAACGTCGTCTCGAACCGGCCGCCGACCCGCAGCTCGATCGTGCAGGCGGTGACGGCATGTGGGGCCGGTACGAAGAAGCGGCGGAGAAGCGCGGGGGTGGTCCAGCAGCGCCAGACCGGTTCGGGCGGAACGGGCAGGGTGCGGGTGAACGTCAGGTCCGTGGCGGGGTCCAGATCCGTGGCGATTCCTTTCCGGGAACGAACACGGCCATGGTCGGGATCTCAGGCCGCAAGGATCAACCCCTCGTGCGGCAGCAGACCGTCCGCCGCGGAAAGGTCCCGCCCCGGCACGGTCGAGAGCAGTGGCCGGCCCGCGGCGGGAAGCGGCTGTGGCCGGTCGCCGAGGTTCAGCGCGACGATGAGCCGGCGCCCTTCGTGATCCCGGGCATAGGCCAGCACGGCGTCGTCGGCATGCAGGCCGGTGTAGCTGCCGCGGGACAGCGCCGGCTCCGCCCGTCGGAGCGCGATGAGTGCGCGGACCAGGGCCAGCATGGACCCGGGGTCGCCCGACTGCGCCTCTACCGATGCGACGGTCGAAAGAGGCAGGAACGGATCTGCCGCGGTGAAGCCGCGTCCGGGCCCGTCGTCCCAGGGGATCGGAATGCGGACCGGATCGCGGCCGATGCCGGTTCCGGGGTTGTTGATCGCCCAGGGGTCGCGGAGCATCTCGTCGGGGACCGGTTCGTTCACCATGCCAAGTTCGTCCCCTTGCCAGAGCGTCGGCGTGCCCCGCAGCGTCAGCAGCAGCATCTGGGCGACCCGTGCCCGGTCGGGGCCGATCCGGGAGGCGATGCGGCTGCGGTCGTGGTTGCCCATGACCCAGTTTGGCCAGCCGCCGGGCGGGATCAGGGCTTCGTACCGCTCGGCGAAGGCGGCGATGGTGCGGGGCGACCAGTCGGATTCGATCAAGTGAAAGTTGAACGGCAGCTGGAAGCCGTCCAGAGCGCCGCCGTAGTACAGCATCACCTCATCGAGGTTGCCATAGGCCTCGCCCACCAGAAGGCGGCCGCCATGTGCCTCGGCCAGACGGCGCATCGCGGCGACATGGGGAAACACCTCCGCCTGGTGGGAGGTAAAGGTGCGAAAGAGCGCGCGGGCCGGCCCGTCTGCCGGAGTCCAGTCGGGGTTGGCCGGGTTGTCCCGCAGCAGCCGGTCCGGTGCCAGATGTTCGACCGCGTCGACGCGGAACCCGTCCACGCCGCGGTCGTACCAGGTGGCCATCACGTCGAGCATCGCCGCCGCGACGGCCGGATTGCGCCAGTTCAGCGCCGGCTGCTCGCGCGCGTAGATGTGCAGGTAGTACTGGGACGTGGCCGGATCCCAGGTCCAGGCCGGTCCGCCGAACTCCGACAGCCAGTTGCTGGGCGGGCCGCCGCCCGGTGCCGCATCGCGCCAGATATACCAGTCCCGCCGGGCGCTGCCGCGCGACGCGCGGCTTTCCGTGAACCACGGATGCGCCTCGGATGTGTGGGCCGGAACGAAGTCCAGCAGCACCTTGAGACCCAGCCCGTGGGCATCGGTCACCAGCGCGTCGAAATCCGCAAGCGTGCCAAAGAGCGGCTCGATCCCCGTATAGTCGGAGATATCGTAGCCGCCGTCCTTCATCGGCGACGGGTAGATCGGCGAGATCCAGACCGCGTCCACACCCAGATCGGCCACATGGGACAGACGGCGGCGGATGCCCTGCAGATCGCCCATGCCGGTGCCAGTGGAATCCTGAAACGACCTGGGATAGATCTGGTAGATGATCCCGGTCTGCCACCAGGGCGGGGTGTCGGTCACGGCGGCCTCTTGCGCTGTCTTCGGGCCGCGCTAGCAGAGGCTCCGACACCCCGCAAGCCGGTGCGCGCTTTCCTTTCGCAGGCGCGGAAATACATTCCGCCGCAGGCAGCAGGGAACGACATTCATGGCGATCGAGACCGAGGCGGCCGCGATGGATCCGGTGGCGGCCATCGCGCTGGTGGGCGCGCTAGGCGTGGGCGCACAGTGGATCGCCTGGCAGCTCCGGATGCCGGCCATCGTGCTGATGCTGGCGGCGGGACTCGTCGTCGGGCCGCTCCTCGGGATTTTCGATCCCGGACGCGACATCGGACCCCTTTACCTTCCGATGATCTCCATCGCGGTGGCCATTATCCTGTTCGAGGGCGGCCTGACGCTCAACTTCCATACGCTCCGCGACGCGGCGGAAGGGGTGAAGCGACTGGTCTTCATCGGCGCGCCGCTGGGCTGGCTGCTGTCCACGCTCGCCCTGCGGTTCGGCGCCGGGACCACGTGGGAAAGCGCGGCGGTCTTCGGCGGGATCATGATCGTCACCGGGCCGACGGTGATTGCGCCGCTCTTGCGCTCGGCCCGGCTGGCGCGGCGCCCTGCGGCCCTCCTCCAATGGGAGGCGATCCTGAACGACCCCGTCGGGGCGCTGGCCGCGGTGCTGGCGCTGGAGGTGGTCATCGTCCTGCGCACCTCAGAGCAGGTGTCCGGCGCGGTCTGGTCGCTGGTCCTTGGCATCGGCGTGGCGACCGCGCTGGGCGGCGCGGTAGGTTATGCCATCGCCTGGGCGTTCAACCGCGCCAAGGTGCCGGAATACATGAAGGTGCCGGTGCTCTTCGTGCTGGTGCTGGCGGTCTTCGCGGTATCGGATTCGCTTTTGCACGAATCCGGCCTTCTGGCCGTCACGGTCATGGGCATCGTGATCGCCAACGCCAATCTTCCATCCTATGAGGAGCTGCGCCGCTTCAAGGAACAGGCGACGGTTCTTCTGGTGTCCGGCGTCTTCATTCTGCTGGCGGCCTCTCTGAACTTCTCGGCGCTGAGCCAGCTGACATGGCGATCGATCCTCTTCGTGATCGTGGTGCTGTCGGTCGTCCGTCCGGTCACCGTATTCCTGGCGCTGGCCTTCACCCAGCTGCCCATGCGCGAGAAGGTCCTTGTCGCCACGACCGGTCCGCGCGGGGTGGTTCTGGTGGCCGTGGCAGGTCTCTTCGGTGAACGGCTGGCAGAGCTCGGGATCGAGGATGGGGCGCTGATCGGGCCGCTGGCCTTCATCCTCGTGGCCGCGTCGGTTGTGGTCCACGGCTTCACGCTGGCACCGGTCGCGCGGTTCCTCAAGGTCACCGCGGCCGAAGTGCCGGGTGTGATCCTGGTCGGCGGTTCCTACTGGACCACGGCCCTGGCCGAAGAGCTGAAGCGCGCCGAGGTGCCGGTGCTGATTACCGACCCCAACCGCGGCCACCTGCGTCGCGCGCGCGAAGCCGGGATCGACACTTTTTTCGGCGATATCCTGTCCGAAGGTGCGGAACTGCAAGTGGATATGAACGGCTACAAGATCGTGATCGCGGCCACCGACAACGACGCCTACAACACGCTGGTGGCTACGGATCTTGGTCCAGAATTCGGGCGCGAGAACGTCTATCAGCTGGGGCGCGAGAAAATGGCCAATGCGCGCCATGCGCTGCCCTCGAGTCTGGGCGGGCGCAACTTCGCGAAACGTGCGACGTACAATGAGCTGAACCGCCTGATGTGGCAGGGCTGGGGGTTCGTCGTCACCCGGATGTCCGAGGAATACAGCCTAGAGGACTGGCGCGCCCAACGGCCAGAGGCGCGGCTGATCGGCTACATCGACGCCGCCGGTGAGATGCATCTGGTCTCGGGGGACGATGAGGTGAACGTCGCACCGGGCCATCGCCTGGTGGCGATGGTTCCGCCCGAAGACAAGGCGCAGGAGGCGCGGAAGAGCGATACCGCGGCCTGAGGCGCAGATTTTCGGACCGAAAATCTGTTCCGCGACGGGTCCGGCGGGCCGTTGACGGCGCGAGGACGCGGGGCTAGACCGCCTGCGTCCTCCGAAAGGCCAATCCGATGTCCCCATTCGCTGAGATGCATGCCCGCGTCATCGCGTCCCTGGCCGAAATGCAGGCCGAAGGCGCGCTGCCCCAGGGGCTCTCCTTCGATGCTGTCGTCGTGGAGCCGCCGCGCGACCCGGCCCATGGCGACATGGCCACCAATGCCGCCATGGTCCTGGCCAAACCCTCGGGCCTCAACCCGCGCGACATCGCGCAGACCCTGGCCGGGAGACTGGAGGCGCTGGCGCTGGTCGCAAGCGCCGCCGTCGCGAGACCGGGATTTCTGAACCTGCGGCTGGCAGATGGCGTCTGGGCCGATCTGGTGGCGGCGGTGCGAAACGCGCCCGACTACGGGCGCAGTGCGCTGGGGCATGGGAGCAAGGTCAATGTAGAGTACGTTTCTGCCAACCCCACCGGCCCGCTCCATGTGGGCCATACGAGGGGCGCGGTCTTTGGCGATGCGCTCGCAAGTCTGCTGGAGTTCGCCGGCTACGACGTCACGCGGGAATACTACATCAACGATGGCGGCACGCAGGTCGATATGCTGGCGCGGTCCGTTTATCTGCGCTATCTGGAGGCCCATGGTCGGCAGGTGGAGTTCACCGACGACACCTATCCCGGCGACTATCTGGTGAAGGTTGGGCAGGATCTGAAGGACCGGGTGGGGGATGCCTATCTGGACAAGGGCGAGCAGGTCTGGCTGGCCGATCTGCGCGTCTTCGCCACCGATGCGATGATGGTGCTGATCCGCGCCGATCTGGCCGCCCTCAATGTCGAGATGGACCGATTTTTCTCCGAAAAATCGCTTTACGGCACGGGACGGATCGAGGACGCGCTGGCAGTGCTCGATGCGCGCGGGCTGATCTATCAGGGCACTCTGGAACCGCCCAAAGGCAAGCTCCCCGAGGATTGGGAGCCGCGCGAGCAGACGCTGTTCCGGTCCACCGACCACGGCGACGATGTGGACCGTCCGGTGAAGAAATCGGACGGCGCCTGGACTTATTTCGCTCCTGACATCGCCTATCACTGGGACAAGGTCGAGCGCGGTTACGACCAGCTCATCGACGTGTTCGGAGCCGACCACGGCGGCTACGTGAAGCGCATGAAGGCGGCCGTCTCGGCCCTGTCGGACGGGCGGGTGCCGCTGGACGTCAAGCTCTGCCAGTTGGTCAAGCTGACCAAGGACGGCGAGCCGTTCAAGATGTCCAAACGCGCGGGCACCTTCGTCACCTTGCGCGACGTTGTGGATGAGGTCGGTCCCGACGTGACCCGGTTCACCATGCTCACCCGCAAGAACGACGCGCCTCTGGAATTCGACTTTGCCCGCGCGGTGGAGCAGTCCAAGGACAATCCGGTGTTCTACGTCCAGTACGCCCATGCCCGCTGCCGGTCGGTGCTGCGCAAGGCGGAGGGGATCGTGCCCAGGGATCCCGCTCTCGACGATACCGCCGAGTTCGCTGTCGCGCGGAAACTGGCCGAATGGCCGCGCGTGGTCGAGGTCGCCGCCCGCGCCCATGAGCCGCATAGGATCGCGTTCTATCTCTATGATTTGGCGCAGGTCTTCCATGCGCTCTGGAACCGTGGCAACGACCGGCCGGGCTTGCGCTTCTACCAGGAGAGTGACCCTCAGGCGACAGCGGCCAAGATTTCGCTGCCCATGGCGGTATCCGTTGTGATTTCGGCTGGCCTCGGTATTCTTGGGGTCACCCCGGCAGAAGAGATGCGCTGATCCAACGGCGCCGGACGGGGTGAGGCAATCGCAGCAAAACGCGCCGCTCCTGCGCCGCGGCAAGAGGCAGGCATGACGGATTTTGGTTACGATGATCTCCACGGGCTGGACGATTACCCCTCGCACAGCGCGCGCGCGCAGAAGCTGGTCAACCTAGCCGGAGCGATGGTGTCCCTGGCGCTTGTCGGCGGCATGGGCGTCTGGGGTTACAAGCTGATGGTGCGCGACGTGAGCGGGGTTCCGGTCATCGAGGCGATAGAGGGCGCGTTCCGCTCCCAGCCCGACGACCCGGGCGGGATGACCGCGCCGCACCAGGGGCTCCAGGTCAACGAGATCGCCGCAGTGGGCGCCGCCGCGGGGCCCGTGGAAGAGGTTCAGCTTGCCCCCAAGAACGCCCCGCTGGCCGATGAGGACTGGCCCTGGGGTGAACTGATGGCCGCGAAAGACGTCAAGGACGCGGCCCCGGCCGGGGCCGCTGACGGACAGGCCGCCGCCGATGCGCAGACCGCCGACGCGGCGTCTGCCAGGGATGCAACATCTGCTGAGGACGCATCGGCCGCAGACGACGCCCCGAAGGTGCAGGACGCTTCGATCCGGATCGTCGATGACGCTCTGGCCGGTGAGGCGCTGGGCACCGACCTGGCCGTTGCCGAAGCCCTGGCCGGGACCGGGATCGTTTCTGCGTCCGATGTCGTACTGCAGAACGCCGTCCTCGACGACACGGGCCTCCGTCCGGAGCCGCGCCCGGTCAGCCTGCGCCGCGCCGCCGCCACATCGACGGTTCCCGAAACCGGCGGGCGGATCGGCGCCGGAGAGGTTTCGGTCGCGGATCTGCCCAGGGGCACGCGGCTCGTCCAGCTTGGCGCCTATGCCAGCCCGGAGATCGCGCGCTCCGAATGGACGACCATCGGCAGCCGCTTCACCGATTTCTTCGCCGGCAAGCGGCTGGTGGTCCAGGAGGCCGTGTCGGGCGGCAAGACCTTCTACCGACTTCGCGCCGAGGGGTTCGAGGACCTCGCCGATGCGCGGCGCTTCTGCTCGGCCCTGACGGCCAAGCAGGCGGATTGCATCCCCGTCGAGGTGCGGTGACGCGCGCGGCCTGCATCCTCGGCTGTGCGGGCCCGACCATCACGCGGGACGAGCGGGCGTTCTTTGCAGAGGCCGATCCCTGGGGGTTCATCCTTTTCGCCCGCAACGTGGAGCGTCCCGACCAGTTGCGCCGGCTGACGGACGACCTGCGCGACGCGGTTGGCTGGCGCGCGCCCATCCTGGTGGACCAGGAGGGCGGACGGGTCCAGCGTCTGGACGCGCCGCATTGGCGCCGCTGGCCCCCGCCGCTCGACCATGTGGACGGAAGCGAGGATCCGGCCCGGACCATGTGGGTGCGCGCGCGTCTCCAGGCCGCGGAGCTGCAGGCCGTGGGAATCGACGTGAACTGTGCCCCCAGCGCCGACGTGGCGCGTCCCGAAACGCATCCGTTCCTGCGCAACCGCTGCTACGGCCGGGATGCGCGGACCGTGATCGCCGCGGCCCGCGCCACGGCCGAAGGTCTCATGGCCGGGGGTGTACTGCCGGTGGTCAAGCACATGCCCGGCCATGGCCGCGCCCGGGTGGACAGCCACCTGCGCCTGCCCACGGTGACCGCCGCCCGGCCTCAGCTAGAACAGGACTTCGCGCCGTTCCGGGCCCTCAGTGACCTGCCCATGGGAATGACCGCGCATATCGCGTATACGGCCCTTGGCGGACGTCCTGCGACCCAGGATCCGGACCTGATCCGGCTGATCCGGGAAGAGATCGGTTTCGATGGGCTGCTGATGACCGACGACATCTCCATGGAGGCGCTGGGGGGGTCCATCGCAAACCGGTCCGGGCTTGCCATCGCCGCGGGTTGCGACGTCGTGCTGCACTGCAACGGCGACCGGGCCGAGATGGAAGAGTGCGTCGCGGCCTGCGGAACGCTGACCGATGCGGCAGGCCGCCGTGCGGAGGCGGCGCTGGCGCTCAGGCGTCCGCCGGACGCGGCGGACACGGCGGCGCTGGACGTCGAACTGGCGGAGCTCAGCGATGGCTGAGGTCGAAAGCCTCTCCGCGCATGTGGCCGAACGGGTCGCCGCAGAGGCGCTGATCGTGGATGTGGACGGGTTCGAGGGACCTCTCGACCTGCTGCTGACCCTGTCCCGGACGCAAAAGGTGGACCTGCGGCAGATCTCTGTCCTGGCGCTGGCGCGGCAATACCTGGCCTTCGTGGAGCGCGCCAAGCAACTGCGGATCGAGCTGGCGGCCGACTATCTGGTGATGGCGGCATGGCTCGCGTTCCTGAAATCCCGCCTGCTGCTTCCCCCCGATCCGGAGGACGACGGCCCCAGCGGCGAGGAACTGGCCGCGCATCTGGCGTTCCAGCTGGAACGGCTGGAAGCGATGCGCGACGTTGCCGCGAAGCTGATGGCGCGCGACCAGAAGGGCCGCGATTTTTTCGCGCGCGGCTTGCCGGAGCGCGTCGAGCGGATCCGTCAGGTCACCTACACCGCGACGCTGGTCGACCTGATGCAGGCCTATGCGCGGATCCGCACCAAGGATGAGTTCCGCCCCTATGTCATGGACCGCGACAGGGTGATGACCATGGAAGAGGCTCTCGACCGGATGCGCGGTCTGATCGGGTTCGCGGGCGCCTGGACGGATCTGGCCTCGTACATGCCGGAAGGGTGGGACGCCGACCCGGTGCGCCGCCGCTCGGCGACCGCCAGCCATTTCGCCGCGTCGCTGGAACTGGCCAAGGCCGGCAAGATCGAGATCCGCCAGGGCGAGACCTTCGCCCCCATCCAGATCCGGCGCCGCGATGGGTGACGATGCCGACGACGCACGGGGCGACGGTGGGGCCAACCCGCCGCTTTTCGACGCGCCGCCCATGGCCGAGCAGGAGCGCATGGTCGAGGCGATCCTTTTCGCCACTGCCGAACCGATGGGCGTGGCCGATCTGAACGCCCGGTTGCCCCACGGCTGCGACGCGGGCGCGGCGCTGGACCATCTGCGCCGCCGCTATGAGGGGCGCGGCGTCCGGGTGGTCCGCGTCGGCGACGCCTGGGCGATCCGCACGGCGCCCGATCTGGGGTTCCTGATGAGCCGCGAGACGACGGAGACGCGCAAGCTCTCCCGCGCCGCGATCGAGACGCTGGCCATCGTCGCCTACCACCAGCCCAGCACCCGCGCCGAGATCGAGGAGATCCGCGGCGTCGCGGTGAGTCGCGGCACCATCGACCAGTTGCTGGAACTGGAATGGATCCGCTTCGGACGGCGGCGGCAGACGCCGGGACGGCCGGTGACCTTCGTTGTGACCCAGGAGTTTCTGGATCATTTCGGGCTGGAAAGCGCGCGCGATCTGCCCGGGCTGAGGGATCTGCGGGCCGCCGGTCTGCTGGAGAACCGTCCCGCGCCGGATCAGACCGAAGGGGATGACAAGGCGGCCATGCAGGACGATATGTTCGACGGTGCCGGTGTCGCGGATGAAGACGACGGCGGCGACGGCGCCGGGCCCCCGGAGGAGGATGGGACATGAACGGAGCGCGGATTGTGCAGATGGCGATGCGGATGCTCATGCGCAGGCTGGTGCGCCGGGGCGTGGATGCCGGGATCGACCGCGCCTTCGGCGCCGCCAAGCCGGAGGATGAGATGACCCCGGACGAGCGGAAACGGGCCCGTGCCGGCAAACAGAACGCCCGACGCGCCAGGAAGGCGATGCGTCTCGGCCGCCGCATCGGCAAGTTCTGAGTTCCGCGCCATGAGCACCGGTCCCGCGCCGTACCGTCCCGAGCCGCTGCCCCGGCGCGACCGACCCGCCGATCCGGTCGCTGCGGCCGCGGCATTCCGCGACGCCATGGCCAGCCGCAGGACGGTCCGCGATTTCTCGGACCGTGACGTGCCGGAAGAGGCGATCCGCGCGGCCGTGGCCTGCGCGGGCACCGCGCCTTCCGGCGCCAACCAGCAACCGTGGTTCTTTGCCGCGATCCGGGATGCGCGCGTCAAGGCGCGGATCCGCGCCGCGGCCGAGACGGAAGAGCGCGCCTTTTACGCCGGTGCCGCGGGCGACGCCTGGCTGCGGGCGCTCGAACCCATGGGCACCGGATCCGACAAGCCGCATCTGGAGCGTGCGCCCTGGCTGATCGTGGTGTTCGCGCAGCGCCACGGAGTCGATCCCGACGGCCGGAAATCCAAGCACTACTACGTTTCCGAAAGCGTGGGGATTGCCGCCGGATTCCTGATCGCCGCGCTGCACCGCGCGGGACTGGACTGTCTGACGCACACACCCGCGCCGATGGGGTTTCTGCGCGACATCTGCGGCCGTCCGCCGTCCGAGAAGCCGGTCATAGTCATAGCCTGCGGGTATGCCGCGCCGGATGCGCAGGTGCCCCGCGCCGCCGGGCGCAAGAAACCGATGGCCGACATCTTCGCCGTGATCGGCGCCGATGTGGCACCGTTTCGACAGGGCCGGTGACTTCCCGCCGGTTCGCCGGGATTTCGGGCGGTGCGTCTGGACTTGCCCAGAGATTGTGTTAACCCGAGCGAAAGACGCGAGGAAATAGATCGCGGGCGGTGTGGACAGTATGACGTTTCTCTCGATCTTCGCGATCTCCTTCACGGTCTGTGGCCTGCTGCTCGTGACCAAGAAATTCCATCTCACCCGGTCGATCCGCATGGACGATTGTCGCGCCGTGCAGGCCGCCCACCGCAGGCCGACACCGCGGATCGGCGGGCTGGGCGTGCTGATCGCGATCCTGATCGTGCTGCTGTTCATGGTCCCCGAGGCTCAGGCCCGGACAATGCGGATCTTCGCGGTGTCGCTCATTCCCACGTTCGCCGCCGGTCTGGTCGAGGATCTGGGCTACCGGGTCAGCCCGCAAAGGCGCCTTCTGGCCGCCTTCGCGTCCTCCGGTCTGGTGATGCTGATGCTCGACACCTGGATCACGGATACCGGGCTTCCGGGGCTGGACCATCTTTTGCTGCTGCTGCCCTTCGCGCTCCTGTGGACCGGGACATGGACCGCCGGGCTCTGCCACGGGTTCAACCTGATCGACGGGGTGAACGGCCTGGCCGCGACGACGGGTCTGCTGGTGTCCCTGGGTCTGGCGGCCATCGCCCTGCAATCGGGCCAGCCGGGCCTGGCCTTCGTCGCCTTGGCGATGGTTCCCGCGATCCTGGGGTTTCTGGTGTTCAACTGGCCGTTCGGTGGGATCTTTCTGGGCGATGCCGGGGCCTATTCGCTGGGCCACCTGCTGTCCTGGCTGGGCATCTTCATCGCCGCCGGGTCGGACCGCGTGTCGGGCGTGTCGGTGGGGCTATTGTTTTTCTGGCCGGTGGCCGACACGTTCCTGGCCATGTACCGGCGCCGCAAGTCGTCGCGCCCGGCCTCTGCGCCCGACCGGCTGCATTTCCACCAGCTGGTGATGCGCGGGATCGAGATCGGCTGGACCGGTCGCAGCCGCCGCCACCTGTCGAACCCGCTGACGACAGTGGTACTGCTGCCGCTCATCGGCCTGCCGGTGGCGCTTGGGGTGGTGTTCTGGGACAATCCGCTGGGGGCCGCTTTGTCGCTCACCGTTCTGGGAGTTGCCTTCGTGGTGGCCTACAACAACGGCATGCGATACGTGCAGCGCCGTCGGCGCGGTGCGGCCGGGCGCCCGGGCTTCGTGGCACCGGTTCCGGCCCTGCGTCCTGCGCCGGTCCGCCGCGCCGCACCCCCGGCCCGCGTTCGCGCCTGAGGCGCCTCACCGGAAGTGCTTGCCGAGCTTCAGGCCCTGACCCTGGTAGTTCGACGCGATGTCCCGCCCGTAAAGCTGGTCGGGCACCTCCGCCATCCGCTCATAGATGAGGCGGCCCACGACCTGCCCGTGCTCCAGAACGAAGGGCGCCTCGTGACAGCGCACCTCCAGCACGCCGCGCGCGCCGGCACCGCCGGCCGGAGCATAGCCGAACCCGGGGTCGAAGAACCCGGCGTAATGGACGCGGAACTCCCCCACCATGGCCAGATAGGGCGCCATTTCCGCGGCATAGCCCGGCGGGATCGTCACCGCCTCCCGGCTGACGAGGATGTAGAACGCGCCCGGGTCCAGGATGATCCGCCCCTCGCGCGTGCGCAGTTCTTCCCAGAAGTCGCCGGCCGGATAGGCGCCGATCCGGTCCAGGTCGATGACGCCCGAATGGGGTTTGGCCCGGTAGCCCACCAGATCGCCTGAGGCGCTCTGCAGATCGACGGAAAAGCCCAGGCCGCCGTCGATCACCGCCGGACCGTCCACCAGAGGCTCCGCGGCGTGGAGCGCGTCCAGCGCGGTGTCATCCAGAACCGCCTGCCCGTCGCGGAACCGGATCTGGTTCAGCCGCATCCCCGGACGGACGAGCACGGAGAACGAGCGGGGACAGATTTCTGCGTAGAGCGGGCCGTGGTAGCCATCCGGCACGCGGTCGAACTCAATCCCGTCGTCGGTCACCACGCGCGTCAGCAGGTCCAGCCGCCCGGTGGAGCTTTTCGCATTGGTCACGGCCCGAAGGCCGGGCGGCAGGGCCAGGCTCTCCATCAGGGGAACAAGATAGACGCATCCTTTCTCAAGCACCGCTCCGGGGCGCAGGTCGATCTCATGCATGGAGAACTCGGCCAGCCGGTCGGCGACGGAGCGGCCGGCTCCCGGCAGAAAGGAGGCCCTGACCCGGTGTGCCCGGACCCCGAGCCTGAGGTCGAGCGATGCGGGCTGCACCTGCGGCAGTTCCACGCCGGGGTCCGCCAGGACGATACCGGCATCTATCAGACCCCGCAGGGTCTGAGAGGGCAGGACACCGGTCATGCGGAGCCCTTGGACGGGGTGTGATTGGTCGGGCTAGCAGGACTCGAACCTGCGACCTTCCGTCCCCCAGACGGACGCGCTACCAGGCTGCGCCATAGCCCGACTTGGGGGCTGTTTATCCCAACCGGCGCCAGTGGCAAGGGGAGGCGGGCGGGTTTTTCGCCCTCTTCCGTCACCGGGCGTCCATGGTGCGCGACAGCGCGCGGGCGCGGTCCAGCACCGGACCCAGCCTGTCCCGGCGCGCGCGCCGCCCCTCCGGCCCAAGCCGCGAAAGAGCCGAAAGGGGATGTCCCGGGGCGGGCTGGGCCTCACCGTCCGGGGCGCCCGCGACGGGGCGGCTCCCGTCGCCAGGAGCCGCATTCGATGCCGTCGCGGCCGGCTGCGCTGTGGGCGTCGGTGAGGCGCCCTGCGCGGGGTCCGGCCGATCGGGTCGATCCTGTCCCGCATGTTCGGGGGCCGCCGAAGCGTCGGCCGCGCCAGCCGCGCGGGGCAGATCGTCCTCCGCCTTCGCGTCGCCATCTGCGGGGTCTGCCGGTGCGCCTGTCGCGGAGAGCGCGGCGGCTGCGGGAACCTCCCCACCTGGGGGGCCTGGCGGCGTCGTGTCCTCAGTGGCGGCTACGGGCTCCGGCGCCTGTTCGGGATCGCGGGCGAGCGTCTGGTCCGGGCCCGCGGGGGCGTGGGGTTCCGCGGGATCGGGTCCGGCCGGCGGTGTCGCCTCTGCGGACCCCGGGATACCGCCGCGCGCTCCATCGTCGCCAGCAGGAGGGGGAGAGTCGGGGGCGGATCCCTCCGCGGCCTCCGCCTCCGGAACATCCGCAAGGGGTCCGTCCGCGGGCGAAGCCTCGGCCTTGGCATCGTCTACATCCGCGTCGGGGCCGTCCGGCCCCGGCACGGCACCGTCCGACGGTTCTTGGGCGGCCTCTATCCGGGCGTTCAAGTCATCGACCGCGGCTTCCGGGTCATCGCGCACGGGTCGGCGATCGGCTGCGGTATCGGGGACGGGCTTTGACGTCTGCGCGGACAGGCTGACCACGTTGGTTTCGGACTCCGCCCCGCCGTCGTGGAGCGGCGGCGACAGCGACGCCACCTGCCGCACGCCATCCTCGCGCAGCATCTTCTGCACGCCGCGGATCGTCATGCCGTCATCATGAAGAAGGCGCTTGATCCCGCCCAGAAGCTCCATGTCCGCGGGGCGGTAGTAGCGCCGCCCGCCGGCGCGTTTGACCGGCTTGACCTGGGTGAAGCGCGATTCCCAGAACCGCAGCACGTGGGCAGGCACGTTCAGCCACTCGGCGACTTCGCTGATCGTGCGGAATGCCTGGGGTGACTTGCTGGCCATGCGGTGTCAGGCCCTGTTCCCCGCCGCGATACGGTCCCGCATCAGATGCGAGGGACGAAAGCTGAGGACCCGGCGCGGATGGATCGGCACTTCCTCGCCGGTCTTGGGATTGCGTCCGACCCGGGCCGCCTTTTCGCGGACGCTGAACGTGCCGAACGACGAAATCTTGACGGTCTCTCCGGCGACGAGAGAGTCGGACACCAGATCCAGAACCGACTCGACAAGTTCGGCGGATTCGTTGCGGCTCAGCCCGACTTCACGATGCACGGCATCGCACAGGTCCATCCGTGTCAGCGTCTTTCCCATCCGCGGTCCCCCATTCGACTTTTGCCGAAGATGCGGGAGGGGGAAATCAAAGTCAATCAAGGGGCTGGGCCGCATTTCAGGATGCGCGGGAATCGTCGGCCCGAATCGCGCGCGGAGGTTGATGCGACACAGGCGCGGACCCTGCGTCCGACCCGGTGGCGCTACCAGCGCAGGACGACCGACCCCCAGGCAAGGCCGCCGCCGATCGCCTCGGTCACCAGCAGATCGCCCGCCTTGATCTGGCCCCTGTCGCGGCCCACCGACAGAGCCAGCGGGATCGATGCGGCCGAGGTGTTGCCATGGTCCTGAACGGTCACCACGACCCTGTCGAGCGTCAGGCCCATCCTCTGGGCGGTCGCCTTGATGATCCTGAGGTTGGCCTGATGCGGCACGATCCAGTCCACGTCGCCGGCGCCCAGCCCGATCCGGTCCAGCGCGGTATGGGCAGTCTGCGCAAGCTTTTCCACCGCATGGCGGAAGACCTCCTTGCCCTCCATCCGCAGATGGCCCGTGGACCGGGTGGAAACGCCGCCGTCGACATACAGCAGATCCCGGTGCCGCCCGTCGGAATTCAAGTCCGACGACAGGATCCCGCGGTCGGCGTTGGTGCCGTCGCCGGCCGCGGCCTCAAGTATCAGCGCCCCGGCGCCGTCACCGAAGAGCACGCAGGTCGCGCGGTCGGTCCAGTCCATGATCCGGCTGAAGGTTTCCGCGCCGATGACCAGAATACGGCGCGCCTGGCCCGACACGATCATCGCGTTCGCGGTGGACAGGGCGAACACGAAACCCGCGCAGACCGCCTGGATGTCGAAGGCGAACCCCCCCTCCATCCCCAGCTTGGCCTGGACCATCGTCGCTGCGGAGGGAAAGGTCAGATCGGCGGTGGAGGTCGCCACGATCAGCGCGTCGATCTCCGAGGCGTCGATCCCCGCGTCGGTCAGCGCCGCCCGCGCGGCATGGGCGGCAAGGTGAGAGGTCAGCTCGCCCTCGGCCGCGAAGTGCCGGCGTTCGATGCCCGAGCGGGAACGGATCCATTCGTCGGAGGTCTCCAGGCAGGCCTCGAACTCGGCGTTCTCGACGCAGCGCTCCGGCAGGTAATGGCCGATGCCGACGACCCGGGCTCGGGTGACGCTCATGCCCGTGCCTCCTGAGCGTCGCTGTCGCCATCGGCATCCTTGGAACCATCGTGCCCGGTCACGTCGTTGGCCACCGCGACCCGCGCGGCCAGCCGGGCGTTGAAATCGCTTTGCGCCAGTTTGAACGCCAGCTTGATCGCGGCCGAGATGCCGGTCGCGTCGGCGGATCCGTGGCTCTTGACCACGGTGCCGTTCAGTCCCAGGAACACGCCGCCGTTCACCCGCCGCGGGTCGATCCGCTTTTGCAGCCGCTTCAGCGATGTCAGCGCCAGGACGGCGGCCAGCTTGGACAGGGTGGAATAGCGGAACGCCTCGCTCAGCAGATCGCGGATCAGTGCCGCGGTGCCCTCACCGGTCTTCAGCGCGATATTGCCGGTGAAGCCATCGGTCACGATCACATCCACGCGGTCCGACGGGATGTCGCCGCCTTCGACGAATCCGACGAAGTCGTACCCCGCAAGGTCCGCCGCCTCGGCCATCAGCGCATGGGCGTCCCGCATCTCGGCGCGGCCCTTGTGCTCTTCGGTGCCGTTATTGAGCAGGCCGATCCTGGGACGCGCCAACTCCTGCCCGTTGCGCGCGTAGGAACATCCCATCAGCGCATATTGTAGAAGGTCGCGCGGGTCGGCCTTCACGTCGGCGCCGACGTCGAGCATCACGTTGAATCCGGACGGGTTGCGCGACGGCCAGAGGCAGGCGATGGCGGGACGGTGCACGCCGGGCAGCTTGCGCAGGCGCATGATCGACAGCAGCATCAGTGCGCCAGTGTTGCCGCAGCTCACGGCGACCTCCGCATCGCCGTTGCGCACGGCCTCTATGCAGGACCACATGGACGTATCCTGGCCGTTGCGCAGCACGTTGGCCGGCTTGTCGGTCATGGATACGACGTCCCGACAGTCGCGGATCTCGACCCGGTCGGTCAGCTTGCGCTTGTCGACCAGCGGGCGCAGTGCCTTGGCGTCGCCATGGAGCAGAAACCGCAGATCGGCGTTCTTGTCGGCAGAGGTCGACAATCCCGCGACCACCGCCGCAGGCCCCTGGTCGCCGCCCATCGCATCGACCGATATGGTGATCGGCCCGGCGCGATGGCCGCGCCCTTCAGACTGTAGCCTGCCGGTGGCGGTCGTCATGGGCCGCGCGCGGCTCAGGCCGCGTCGTCGTCGAGATCGATCTCGTCGGTGCGCGCGACGATTTCGCGTTCGGCGTAGTGACCGCAGGCGCCGCAGATGTGATGCGGGCGCTTCAGCTCACCGCAGTTCGCACATTCGTGCGGGTTCGCTGCGGTCAGCGAGTCGTGGGCGCGGCGCATGTTGCGGCGCGACTTGGTGATCTTGTTCTGAGGGACTGCCATGGTCGGTCCTTCGTGTGTCTCTTGGGGCGCGTTTTTTCGACGGTCGGCCCCGGTGGGCGGGGACGGGACCCCGGAAAGCGAATGAGGCCGCGCAATACGCCCTTGGCGCTGCGGGATCAAGCCCTCGCAGGGGCCGCAGCGCAACAGATAATCGGGCGTTGCGCCAGTCCCGAGAGGGGATAGGCTGGGGCGCATACCGGTTCCGCGAAAAGGCTGCCATGACGTTTCTCTTCGATCCCGCCCCCGTCGCCTCGGTCGCTGTCGCCGGGCGCGGTGCGTTCGCGATCCGCCGCGTGTTCTGTGTCGGGCGCAACTACGCCGCCCATGCCGCGGAAATGGGAAACGAGGTCGATCGCGCCGCGCCGTTCTACTTCACCAAGACGCCGATGCACGTGATGGCATCCGGCGGCGTCCTGGCCTATCCGCCCGGAACCGCGGAGCTTCACCACGAAATCGAACTGGCCGTGGCGCTGGGGCCGGACGGTCGCATGATCGCGGCGGGCGTCGCGCTCGACATGACGCGGCGGGACCTGCAGGCGGCGGCGAAAGAGACCCGCCGCCCGTGGGACACGGGCAAGGACTTCGAAGGCGCGGCGGTCCTCGCGCCCATGTCGTCGCTGGAGGACGTCGGCGCCCGGGACGTCGCGCTGGACGTCAACGGTGGCGCGCGACAGCGCGGCAACACGCGGGACATGGTCTGGCCGGTGCCCGCGCTGCTTGGGCATCTCGCGACGCTCTACGATCTGGGCGCGGGGGACGTGATCCTCACCGGAACGCCCGCGGGCGTCGGCGCGGTGCAGCCCGGCGACCGGCTGACGGGACGGATCGACGGGCTGGAGCCGCTGACGCTCGGGATTGCTCCGCGCTGACGCGGGCAGGGCGGGGCCGTCACATCACCGTCATTCCGGCGTGGCAGGTGGGGATCGGCGGGGGGCCACAGCATCTGGGGCTTGCCGCCGCGCAAGCGCCAGATATAGTCGGCGCATGTGCGGGGCGCGGCCTGTCGCCCTGATGCTCGGAAACGGCAGGCAGATCAGGGGTCGATTCAGCGATGGGCGTGGACTTCCGAACCAGTTTCGTGCGTGAGCCGAACGCGCTGCGGCATCACCCGGCACTGGTGCTGAACGCGGATTACCGGCCGCTTTCGTACTATCCGCTGTCGCTCTGGCCCTGGCAGGAGGCGGTGAAGGCCGCGTTCCTGGACCGGGTGCATATCGTCGCGGAATACGATGCGGTGGTGCGAAGTCCGACGACAGAGATCCGCATTCCGTCCGTCGTGGTCCTGCGCGACTATGTCAAACCCCAAAAGCGCGTGGCCTTCACGCGCTTCAATCTGTTTCTGCGCGACGAATTCCGCTGCCAGTATTGCGGCGGCACCGGCGATCTGACCTTCGATCACGTGGTGCCCCGCGCCCGCGGCGGCCGCACCAGCTGGGAGAACGTCGTCGCTGCCTGCGCGCGCTGCAATCTCTCGAAGGGATCCAGGAACCTGCGCGACTCGGGCCTTTCCTTGCGGAAGACCCCGCGCTGTCCCGCGGCGGAAGAACTCAAGAATATGGGCCGCCGGTTTCCGCCCAACCACCTGCACGACAGCTGGGTGGATTTCCTGTACTGGGACGCGGAACTGGAAGCCTAACGAAACACGCGGAGGTACTGTCATGGCCGCCATCAAGCCCTGCCTGTGGTTCGACGGTGCCGCGCTGGAGGCGGCCGAGTTCTACGTCTCGGTCTTTCCCGGCTCCCGCGTCACGTCCATCTCGCTTGGCCCGGTGGACTGGCCGGGCGGCCGGGCCGGCGACGTGCTGATGGTGGAGTTCAGGCTGGCGGGGCGGGACCATCAGGCGCTGAACGGCGGGCCCTACACGGCGTTCAACGAGTCGATCTCGCTCTCGGTCACCTGCGACGGCCAGGCGGAGGTGGATCGCGTCTGGCGCGCTTTGCTTGAGGACGGCGGCGCGGAGATGCAGTGTGGCTGGCTCAGAGACCGGTTCGGCCTGCGCTGGCAGATCGTCCCCGCCGCCATGGAGGACATGCTGCGCAACGCGGATCCCGACCGGCTGTCCCGGGTGATGTCGGCCATGATGACCATGGTCAAGCTGGACGAGGCGGCCCTAAAACGGGCCCATGACGGCTGAGACAGGGCCGCGCCGGGGGCCGTTAGCGCCCACATCCTCCCTTGACCCGCGCCTGCAAAGGGGCAACTCATCCTCCGGACGCAGAAGGAGCGCGTACGATGGTTTCCAGGGTCATTCCGGTCGATCCGTTCGACCTGACGATTTTCGGCGGCACCGGCGATCTGGCGCGGCGCAAGATCCTGCCCGGCCTCTACCGCCGCTTCGCCGCCGGACAGATCCCCGACGGGTGCCGCATCGTCGGGGCCGCGCGGTCCGATCTGAGCCAGGACGCCTACCGCGACGAGGTGTCCGACGCGCTGGCGGAGTTCGTGGGCAAGGACAAGCTGTCGCCCGACACGCTGAAGGCCTTTCTGGGCCTGATCCGCTACGTCTCGATCGACGCGACCGGCGACAAGGGCTGGTCCGAGCTGAAGGGGCATGTCCGCGACGACCGCATCAGCGCCTTCTACTTCTCCGTCGCGCCGTCGCTCTTCGGGGCCATCGCCGAGCGGCTCCATGGTCACGGAATCGCGGACGACACCACCAGGATCGTGGTCGAGAAACCGTTCGGCCGCGATCTGGAAAGCGCCCGGGCGCTGAACCGGACCCTGGCGGAGCATTTCGACGAGACGCAGATCTACCGGATCGACCACTACCTGGGCAAGGAGACGGTGCAGAACCTCATGGCGCTGCGCTTCGGCAACGTCCTGTTCGAGCCGCTGTGGAACAGCCAGTTCGTCGATCACATCCAGATCACCGTGGCCGAGACGGTCGGCGTTGCCGGCCGCGGCGAATATTACGACCGGTCCGGCGCCATGCGCGACATGGTCCAGAACCACCTGATGCAGCTTTTGTGCCTGATTGCCATGGAACCCCCCAGCCAGTTCGAGCCCGACGCCGTGCGCGACGAGAAGCTCAAGGTGATCCGCGCCCTTGAGCCTGTGAAACCCGATGAGATCGTGCGCGGCCAGTATGAGGGGCGCAGCGGCGGGCAGAGCGGGGCCAAGTCCCGCGTGGCGCCCTACCACGCCGATGTGGACGATCCCGACAGCCGGACGGAAAGCTTCATCGCCATGAAGGTCCATGTCTCGAACTGGCGCTGGGCGGGAACGCCGTTCTATCTGCGCACCGGCAAGAGGCTCAAGGCACGGCAGTCGGAGATCGCCGTCGTGTTCAAGGACGCGCCCCATTCGATCTTCGGGGCGGAGGCCGGGCGGCACCGCAATATCCTGACCATCCGGCTCCAGCCCAATGAGGGGATGACCCTGGGCGTCACCATCAAGGAGCCGGGTCCGGGCGGCATGCGGCTGATCGACGTGCCGCTGGACATGACCTTTGCCGATGCGCTGGGGGCGGAGAACGACCAGGTGACCGACGCCTACGAACGGCTGGTGATGGACGTCATCCGCGGCAACCAGACGCTGTTCATGCGCGGCGATGAGGTCGAGGCCGCCTGGGCCTGGACCGATCCGATCATCGACGGCTGGGTGTCGGCGGACAAGCGACCCTATCCCTATGAGCCGGGCAGCGCGGGGCCGGAGGAAAGCCAGATGCTGCTCCACCGAGAGAACCGCCGCTGGCGCGAGATCCGCGAGTGACGGGCGTGGCCGGCACCCCCGGGGCGCGGACGGGCGGCATGGGACCGGTTGTCGACCGCCCCCCCCCGCGACAGGCCGCTCTGTGCCGCTAGATAGGAACTGACCGATGACGCGCAGCCGATGCGCAGCAGAAGAGGAACCCGGCCATGGATTTCGTCGAGTATCCCGACAGCGAGATGATGATGATCCAGCTGGCCGACCGGCTGGCCGGCGAGATCTCCAAGTGCCTTGCCAGTCATGACCATGTGTCTCTGGCCGTTCCGGGCGGCACCACGCCGGGGCCGGTCTTCGACATCCTCTCCGGGGCCAGCTTGCGCTGGGACCGGGTGCATGTGCTGCTGACCGATGAGCGGCGCGTGCCCGCGGACCATGAGCGGTCCAACGAGCGGCTGCTGCGCGAGCGTCTGCTGCGCGACAAGGCGGCTGCCGCGACCTTCGTGCGCCTGGTGCCGGAGGACGGCGTCGGGATGGACGATCTCCGGGACCGCGTGGCGCCGGAACTGCCGGTCTCGATCCTGCTGATCGGCATGGGGGCCGACATGCATTGCGCGTCGCTCTTTCCCGGCAGCCCGCAGCTGTCGGATGCGCTTTCCTCCAAGGCTCCGCCGCTCATGGAGGTGGACGCGCCCGAGGGGCTGGAGCCGCGCATCACGCTGACCGGCCCGGTCCTGCGCGGCGCCATGTCCACCCACGTCCTTATCACCGGAGCCGAGAAACGCGCGGCGGTGGAGCGCGCGGCCCGGATGAAACCCGAAGAGGCCCCGATCGCGCTGGTGCTGGGGCAGGCCACCGTCCATTGGGCCAAGGAGTGACACGATGAGCGTATCGCAAGACAGCTGGAAGGCCCTGTCGGTCCGCGCCGAAGAGGTCGCGGACCGCCCGATCCTGGACCTGATGGACGCGGACCGCGCCCGCACCTTTTCGGTAGAGGCGCTGGGGATGCTCTTCGACTATGCCAAGACCAACATCGACGCGGCCTCCCGCGACATGCTGACGGGTCTTTGCGACGAGGCCGGTCTGGACGACCGCCGCGCGGCCATGTTCGGCGGCCAGCCCATCAACGAGACGGAGGGGCGGGCGGTGCTGCACACCGCGCTGCGCAATCTTGCCGGGGCGGCGATCCGGGTGGATGGTCAGGACGTGATGCCCCGCGTGCTGGGAACGCTCGCGCGGATGGAGGGGTTCGCGCGGTCGGTCCGCGAGGGGACGTTCCGCGGCCAGGGCGGGACCATCACCGACGTGGTGAACATCGGCATCGGCGGATCCGACCTTGGCCCCGCGATGGCCACCATGGCGCTGGCGCCGTTCCACGACGGGCCGCGCTGCCACTTCGTGTCGAACGTGGACGGTGCCCATATCCACGACGTCCTGCACGGTCTGGATCCGCGAACGACGCTGGTGATCGTCGCCTCCAAGACCTTCACCACCATCGAGACCATGACTAACGCGCAGACCGCGAAGGACTGGATGGCGCAGGTGGTCGGTGACCCGGCGGCGCAGTTCGCGGCCCTGTCCACCGCCGCCGACAAGACCGGCGACTTCGGCATCTCCGAGACGCGGGTGTTCGGCTTCGAGGACTGGGTCGGCGGGCGCTATTCCATGTGGGGGCCGATCGGCCTGTCGCTGATGCTGGCCGTGGGCCCCGAGAATTTCCGCGCCTTCCTCAGGGGCGCCGAGGCGATGGACGCCCACTTCCGCGATACCGCACCGCTGGACAACATGCCGGTGATGCTGGCGCTTTCGGGCGTGTGGCACAACCAGGGTTGCGGCTACGCGACCCGCGCCGTGCTGCCCTACGAGCAGCGCCTGTCCCGGCTGCCGGCCTATCTCCAGCAACTCGAGATGGAGAGCAACGGCAAGCGCGTGTCCATGGACGGGGCCGATTTGGCCGTGGAGTCCGGCCCTGTCGTCTGGGGCGAACCCGGCACCAACGGTCAGCACGCCTTCTACCAGTTGATCCACCAGGGCACCCGCGTGGTCCCGTGCGAATTCATGGTGGGCCGCCGGGGGCATGAGCCCGATCTGGACCACCAGCACCGCCTGCTGATCGCCAACTGCCTGGCGCAATCGGAGGCGTTGCTGCGCGGCCGCTCGCTCGACGAGGCGCGTGCGACGATTTCATCGGCGTTCTCCGGCGAAGAGCTGGAGCGGCAGGCGCGTCACCGTGTGTTTCCGGGCAACCGCCCCTCCACGACCCTGCTCTACGACCGGCTGGATCCGGAGACGCTGGGCAAGATCGTCGCCCTCTATGAGCACCGGGTGTTCGTCGAGGGCGTGCTTCTGGGGATCAATTCCTTCGATCAGTGGGGGGTGGAACTGGGCAAGAAACTGGCCAAGGCGCTGGAGCCGGTGCTGGCCGGCGAGGAGGGCACCCATGGCAAGGACGCCTCGACCGCGCGGCTGGTCGATTGGCTGCGGGACGGGTAGGGTCCGCGGCGCAGGAAAAGGCGTTCAAGGATCCGACCGGTCCGTGTCGATTGCGGTCCCGAAGCTTTCGGCGATGCGCGGCGCGGCATGGGGCAGAACCGAGCGACGGAAGACGCACAGCGCTCGATCCTGCCTGCCAGCACCGCATCGCGGTCGGCCAGGCGAACGTCGCACAATCGGTCGCACGCGACTGCTGCGCGCGCCGATGTTCCCCGCCAACTCCAAACGTCACTCTGCCGGGTCGAGGGCGCGGAACTCTCCCTTGGCCTCCGTCATGAGGCTGACGGCCACGATGGCGACCGTTGCGGCGATGAAGCCCGGCACGATGGAATAGAGCACCCCGCCAAGGCCCAGCAGGATCCACGCCCCGACTGTCACCGCTCCGACCACCAGACCCGCAAGCGCGCCGACGCCCGTCATCCGCGACCATGTCAGGGACAGGATGATGAGCGGTCCGAAGGCGGCGCCGAAGCCCGCCCAGGCGTTCGACACCAGCCCCAGCACGTTGCTCTCCGGGTCGCCGGCGATCAGGGCTGCGACAACCCCCACGGCGACCACCGCGATCCGGCCGACGCCGACGATCTCCGTCTCGGAGGCGTCGCGGTGGACGAAGAGGCGGTAGAAATCCTCGGCCAGGGATGAGGAGGCCACCAGTAGCTGGCTGGACACCGTGGACATGATCGCGGCCAGCAAAGCGGCGTACAGGAAACCGGTCACCAGCGGATGAAAAAGCAGGTCCGCGAGAACGATGAAGATCGTCTCGCTGTCCTCGACATTGACGCCGTTGCGCACAGCGTAGGCACGCCCGAAGACCCCCACGCCGACCGCCCCGATCAGTGAGATCGCCATCCAGGTCATGCCGATGTTGCGCGCGGTGGCCACCGCCGGCACGCTGCGCACGGCCATGAACCTCACGATGATATGGGGCTGGCCGAAATAGCCCAGCCCCCAGGTCACCGCCGAGATCCAGCCAAGGAGCGTCAGGCCGTCGAAGAGCGACAGGTACTCCGGATCGACCTCCCTCAGGGTCGCGGCGGCCTGGCCGAAGCCGCCGCCGCCGCCCGCGTAGAGCACGATTGCCGGCATGATGATCAGCGCAAGCATCATGATGCAGCCCTGTACGAAATCGGTCAGCGACACCGCCAGAAAACCGCCGACGACCGTATAGGCCAGCACCACGCCCAGCGTCAGCCAGACACCGAAGAGATAGCTGCCGTCGAAGGCGGATTGCACCAGCTTGCCGCCGCCGACCAGGCCGCTGGCGGTATAGACCGCGAAGAACACCACGATGACCACGGCGGAGACGACGCGCAGCAGCGTCGCCTGGCTGGGAAACCGGTTGGACAGAAAGCCCGGGATGGTCAGGGCGTTGTCGTAGCGCTCGGTCTGCTCGCGCAGCCGGGGGGCGACGATAATCCAGTTCGCCAGGGCGCCGAAGAAGAGGCCGATGCCGATCCAGGCTTCGACCAGCCCGGCGGCGTAGAGCGCACCGGGAAGGCCCAGAAGCAGCCACCCGCTCATGTCGGAGGCGCCGGCGGAAAGTGCCGCGACCGCCGGCGGCAGGTTGCGCCCGCCCAGAACGTATTCCTCCGAGTTGCCGGTGGACTTGCGCCAGGCATAGACCCCGATCCCCAGCATGAGCACGAAATACAGCGTCAGGCTTATCCAGATTCCGATCTGCATCGTGTCGCGTCCTTCGTCCGGTTCCGGTCAACATCTGTTGACCTAGCGCGCCATCACCCGGTGTCTCAATGTATTTCGACATGGCAGATGTCGCCGCGGATCGCGCCGACCGGGATTGCGGTGCTCTTGCGGGCGCTTGTAGAGGGGCGCGTGTCTTCTTAGGTTCAAGACGCCCGCAGCCGACAAAGGATGTCCATGGCCATCGCAGCACAGGAGATCGAGGATCTCATTCGCGCCGAGTTCCCGAACGCGAAGATCGTCATCACCGATCTGGCCGGCGACGGGAATCACTATGCCGCGGAGGTCGAGGACGAGAGCTTTCGCGGCAAGAACCGCGTCCAGCAGCAGCGCGCGGTCTATGCGGCGCTCAAGGGCAGGATGGACGGGCCGTCGGGCGCGCTCCACGCGCTGGCACTGACCACCCGGGCACCGCAATGACCGCGCTGGGTCTGTCGGCGGTGCTGGCGGCGGCGATCCTTGCCGTGCTGGCGGTTCGCGTCCGGTCGGTGTTGCGGTCCGAACGCGGGACCGGTCGCGGCGCCGCGCCGGGCCGGGGCCATCATGTCCTCAGGGCGGAGTATTTTTCCGGCGGCGGCGGCGGCGGAGAGGCGACGGAATACAGGGTGCCGAAGGACCCGCAGGCCTATGCGCGGCTCTTCGTACCCAAGGACACATGGAAAGGCTGAATCGATGACTGCGACGGACACTATCAAGGACACCGTGACCGCACATGACGTGGTGCTGTTCATGAAAGGCACGAAGACCATGCCCCAGTGCGGCTTTTCCAGCCGCGTGGCGGGCGTGCTGAACTTCATGGGCGTCGATTTCACGGATGTGAACGTGCTTGCCGATGAGGACATGCGTCAGGGGATCAAGGATTACTCCGACTGGCCCACCATCCCGCAGCTCTACGTAAAAGGCGAGTTCGTCGGCGGCTGCGACATCATCACCGAGATGACCCTGTCGGGCGAACTCGACGCGCTCTTCGAGAAGGAAGGCGTCGCCTTCGACAAGGCGGCCGCCGAGAAGATCCGCGACGCCAACGCCTGAGCGGGCCGGGACGGGCACCAGCCGCGCCGGGCATCGGCCGGGCGTGCGGTTGCCCGGAAGGTGGGGTGTTTCGAAGCATGTGCCGCGAACGCCGCCGCGCGTCCAGGCCGCCCCTCTCTCTCTGCCTCGACCATGCGCGCGATGCAAAGGTGCCGTGGTCTTGACCGGTCTCACGGAAGGGCGATGCCGCCATGCGGATCCTCAAGTTACTGAGGAAAAGCTCTGCATCGCCCTTGCCTGAACCACAGCCGGCGCGCTGAGAGAGGCACCTGCCGCCAAGGGCGTGCCCGCACAGCGGGTCCGGAACCATCACAACCTGCGCAACGAAATCCCCGAACGCGGCGCCCACCGACAGGCGGATGGCGCGACGCCGTCACGCGGACTGCGCGCGGGCCTCCGTTTCGTCGGCCAGCGCCTCTGCGCGGGCGGCCATCTCCGACAGGGACTCGATCAGCGCGTTGGGGATCACCGGGACCTCCACCCGTTCGGATCCGGCGATGTCCTGCCCCTCCATCGCCTGTTCCAGAGCGGCCACGCGCGCTTCTGCCGCGCGAAGCTGTTCCTCGATCCCGGCGGTCTTGTCGGCCAGCATCAGCCCGGCCATCAGCAGCAGCCGCGCTTCCGGCATCCTCCCGATCTGCTCGGCCAGAACGCCGGCTTCCGCGTCCAGCATGGCGGCGGCGGCGTCCAGGTAATGCTCTTCCCCGGGCTGGCACGCGACCTGATAGTTGCGTCCGCCGATCGTGATGCGCTGTTCAGCCATCCTGGCGAACCTCCTCTTGGCTGTCTGGGGTCCTTGCATCGGCGCCGGCCCCGTCGAGAAGCCGTATGATCGCGTTCAACTCGCCCCGGTCGCTGTCGCGCATTGTCCTGAGCGCGTCGATCTCCGCAGTCATCGCGTCGTTCACCCGATCGGCGTCGGCCACGCCCTGTGCGTTGAGGTCGCGCAACTGCGCGCAGGTGGCAGTCAGCGTCTCTGCCACCAGCTTCAGGCGGTTGCGGTCCGACTCCACCGCCGCCAGCAGGGCATGGACGTCGCGCAACTCCTTGTCGGCCTCCGCGGCGCGGGTCTCGAACCGGTCCCGCGTGGCGCGGATCCGCTCTTCGAGCTGTGCCGTCAAGTCCTGTTCGGCGGCGAGCGCGGCCGCGAGCTCCGACGGGTCGGGTCCGGCAGCCGCGCCATCCGGCGCCACGGGGCCGAGCGCTTCCAGCCCGTGTCCGATCCGCTCTAGGGCACCGCTCAGGCGGCGCTGCAATTCGGTGATGTCCTGCATCTGGTCGGGGCCCTTCCAGGTGGTCCAAGCGTGACGATTCGGTGCTCGTCCAGAGAGTAAAACGCATGTCACCGGCGATTTCAGCCCCCAAACGCGCGCAAGCCCCTCATCCTGCGCCGCGCCGCGCTTGAACTTGGCCCCCGGGCTGGTATCACCGCCAACGACATCTTTCCCCGGATCCGAAGGACGAGCCCATGGATATCGCCACCCTGCGCGAGCGGCACCCCGACCACTGGACCCGTTCGACCGCGATCCGCGTCCTGGCGCTCGATGCCGTGGCGCAGGCAAATTCCGGCCATTCCGGGATGCCCATGGGCATGGCCGACATCGCCACCGTCCTGTGGTCGAGGCACCTGAAGTTCGACGCGACCCATCCCGACTGGGCCGACCGCGACCGCTTCGTGCTGTCCAACGGCCACGGGTCCATGCTGCTTTACGCGCTGCTGCACCTCACCGGATACGAGGACATGACGCTGGACCAGCTGCGCGACTTCCGCCAGTGGGGCGCCAGGACCGCGGGGCATCCCGAATACCGCCACGCCAGGGGGATAGAGACCACCACCGGTCCGCTGGGGCAGGGTCTTGCCACGTCGGTCGGGATGGCCATCGCGGAGGAATCGCTCCGCGCGCGGTTCGGCAAGTCCGTCGTGGATCACCACACCTATGTCTTTGCCGGGGACGGCTGTCTGATGGAGGGTGTCAGCCATGAGGCGATCGCCATGGCCGGCCACCTCAAGCTGAGCCGGCTGATCGTGTTCTTCGACGACAACGGCATCTCTATCGACGGCAAGGTGTCGATGACCGACAGCACCGACCAGGTGAAGCGGTTCGACGCCTGCGGCTGGCATACCCAGAGCATCGACGGCCACGACCCCGACCAGATCGACGCCGCCATCGAGGCTGCGAAGAAGGCGGGCAAGCCGTCGATGATCTCCTGCCGCACCCATATCGCGCTGGGTTCCTCGGCGCAGGACACCGGCAAGGGTCACGGCGCGCTCACCGACCCCACGCTGATCGCGGACACCCGCAAGGCCTATGGCTGGGACCGGGCGCCGTTCGACATTCCCGACGAGATCGCCGGCTGGTGGACCGAAGTCGGCGCCCGCGGCGGCGCCGAGCGCGAGGCCTGGAACGACCGGGTCGAGGCGCTTGGCGCGGGCAAGCGCAAGCAGTTCGACGCGGCGATGACCGGAGAGATCCCGGCCCGGCTTTCCGGCGTGATCCGCGCGCTGAAAAAGCAGATGTCCGAAACCGCGCCCAAGCTGGCCACACGCGCCTCTTCCGAAAAGGTGCTGGAGGTCGTGAACCCCGTCGTGCGGGAGACCCTTGGCGGCTCAGCCGACCTGACGGGGTCGAACAATACCAAGACGGCCGATCTGGGCGTGTTTTCCGCCGAGGATCGCAAGGGCCGCTACATCCACTACGGCATCCGCGAGCACGGGATGGCCGCGGCGATGAACGGCATGGCGGTCCACGGCGGCATCCGTCCCTATGGCGGCACGTTCTTCGTGTTCACCGATTATGCGCGTCCGGCCATGCGGCTGTCGGCGTTGATGGGCGCGCCGGTGATCTACGTGATGACCCACGATTCCATCGGTCTGGGAGAGGACGGCCCCACCCACCAGCCGGTCGAGCATCTGGCGATGATGCGCGCCACGCCCAATGTCCAGGTGCTGCGCCCCTGCGATACGATCGAGACCGCCGAGGCCTGGGAGATCGCGCTGCGCACCACCGACAAGCCCACGGTGCTGGTGCTGACGCGTCAGGGTCTGCCGACCCTGCGCACCCAGCACAAGCCGCGCAACCTGTGCGAACAGGGCGCTTATGTGCTGTCCGATGCCGTGGCCAAGCGGCAGGCGGTGCTGATTGCCACGGGCTCCGAGGTGTCCCTGGCCATGGAGGCCAAGGCGACGCTGGAAGAGCAGGGCATCGGAACCCGCGTGGTGTCGATGCCGTCCTTCGAACTCTTCGCCGCGCAGGACGAAACCTATCGCCGCAAGGTGCTGGGATCGGGCCAGGTGCGCGTCGGGATCGAAGCCGCGGCGCGCCTGGGCTGGGACCGCTGGCTGCTGGGCGAACGCGGCCGGGAGGCCAAGGCCGGCTTCGTCGGCATGGAAGGTTTCGGCGCGTCCGCTCCGGCCGATGAGCTGTTCCGGCAATTCGGCATCACCGCGGACGCGGTGGTGGAAAAGGTCAAGTCGCTGCTCTGACGGTCCCGCTCAGGCTCCGGCCGGGTGTCACGGCCTGTCCGGATCTGGCGGAGCGTTGCCATCGCTGATTTGTCCCCATGGCAACGGTTCCGGTGTGCGTGTTCCATCCGCCGGAGGGAGGCGGACGGGCGATGCCCTGGCACTGTCAGCCCTTGCGGGTGCCGGGTCCGTCCGCCCCAAAGAACGGCGAGCCGCGCGTTCGGACCGCAGTGGGTCCCGAACTGGATTGACCTGTCCCGCGTGGCGAGCGAAGCCGACGGGTTCGATGGGTCTGCGCCACAACGCCGATGATCCGGAGGTGGCGATACGGGTATGGTGCCGACATGACGCAGATCTGGACGAGACGCGCGTATGACAAGCCGGGTCCCCAGGACGGTCAGCGCATCCTCGTCGACCGGATCTGGCCGCGCGGCATGTCGAAGGATGACCTGCAACTCGACGCGTGGATGAAGGACATCGCGCCGAGCGACGACCTGCGCCGCTGGTTCGGCCATGATCGCGACAAGTGGGACGCGTTCAGGACGCGCTATGCCCAGGAGCTGCGCGACAAGCCTGGGACTGTGGGCGCGCTTCGCGACAGAATCGCCGCGGGCCGGGTCACGCTGATCTATGGCGCGAAGGACAAGACGCACAACAACGCCGCCGCGCTCAAGGCGTATCTCGAAGAAACCTGACCGACGCTATTCGCGGTCGCAGCCCAGCTGGAAGCCGCTGTCGCAATGCGCCACCAGGCGCGACGTGTCGGCGTCGGTCCAGTCGTCGGGCGCCGTCACGGCGACCCACGGCCCGACATAGTCCCGCCCGAAATAGGAATGGCCGTACCCCGCCGGCGCCGTCGTCGCCAGAGCCATGTCCACGGCAAGCTGGAACTGCGTGACGACCGGCATGAACCGCATCTGGGGCGAAACGTCGGGGGCGGGCGGCTCGGTCATCCAGACCGGCGGGCGAAACAGCGAGGCGGGTTCGTAGAACACGATCGGGTCGCTGGGATATTGCAGGTAGACGAGCCGCATATCGCCCCAGCCCGCGGGTCCGCCGGCCCCGCGGTGATTGGACGCAAAGCGCACCAGCCGCCCGTCGCCCAGCACCGGGGCGACATACGGGCTGTCCGGATCGCGCGACGCGGTGATCCCCTGCCATTTCGAGGACGGAAACGGCGGCCCGGCCCAGAGCGCGCCGTCGATGGGATCGTCGAGCAGCGCGAAGAGACCGGTGCCGGACATCGAGGACCAGGCGCCAAGGCTGAGGCCGTGGATATAGAGCCTCGGGCGCATCTCTTCGGGCAGGCCGCGCCAGTAGCGATGGATGGCGCCGATCAGCGCCTCGGCCTGATCGAGCCCCGCGCGCGTCTCGAGGATCAGGGCCAGCGGGGATTGCAGGTAGGAATACTGCACCGCCACCGTTGCGATGTCGCCGCCATGCATGTATTCCACCGGATCGACCGCGCCGGGATCGAGCCAGCCGGTGCCGGTGGGCAAGGCCACGATCAGCACTTCGCGGTCGAAGCCGCCCTGGCGCCGAAGCTCGGCCAGGGCGGTTTCGGCGCGGTCCTCCGCGCCCTCCGCCTGCGCGAGCCCGACATAGACCCGGATGGGCCGCATCGCGTCGCGCCCGGTGAACGCCGCTATGTCATCGGCGCCGGGCCCCGACGTGACGTAGTCGCGGCCCGGCTGGCCCAGAGCGTCCCAATCGACGAGCGAGCCCGCGCCGCCGGTCACGATCCCGTCCGGCGCGGGCGGGGCGGTGTCGAACAGCGCCTGCGCCGTCGTGTAAGACGCATCGAGCCCGGCGATCGCCCGGTCGAGAACGCCATCCCGCGTCACCGTCACGATGAGCAGCGCCGTCAGCACGAACCCCGCGACATTCGCGGCCCGTGCCGGCAGGTAGCGATAGAGCCGGAATCGGACGCGGTCGAACAGCCATTGCAGCGCGATGCCGATCGCGAACAGGACCGCGAAGACAGCGAGCGCGACAAGAAGCATCCGGACGGTATGCGTGGTCCGGAGCGGTGGCATCTCCATGCGCAGGCGAATGCCGTTCTGCCAGCCCTGCGTATTCAGCAGGCAAAGGAGAAGAATGATCGCGGCGGGGACCATGATCGCAACGCCCAGAACCACGCGCGTCCGACCGCGGGCTTCGGGAAGTTGAAGCAGACGCCAGAGCGACAGCACCGCGCGACCGATCAGGTAGCCGAGCGCCATGACCAGCCCACCGAGCGTGCCCTGCACGACCCATCCGCGTGGTATCAGCGTCGGCGTCAGCGACGCGCCGAAGAACACCAGCCCCAGCGCCAAAGGCAGGATGTAGAGGTGGCGGACCGGCGCGGTCATGCGGGACCGGCCGCAGGCGCGGCACGCCAGTCCGTCAGCCGATCCAGCGGCGCGACAGCGAAGGCGGCGGCAAACGCGCCGGTCGGCGTCAGGGCGATCCGTCTGCAAGTCGCGTCGTCGAGGTCGCGCGTACCCCGGGCACCGGCGACGGGGGCGAGCGTCATGGGAAAGGCATATGGGCAGACCATACCGGTAGGGATCCCACATCGGTTTCTGTCCCGACCATAGCCCGCCGCGTCGGATCAGGCACGGACCTATCGCCCTGCGCGGGGACATCGGCAGAGTTCAGCCCCAGGATCGCGGCGAAGGACGGCGCGCCTGTCGGACTCAGGCGAATGTCATGCAACGGTTTGTTGGCGACAAGCGGACCGGTAACGTGCGTCTCCGTGCACGGCCGGAACCGATGAGCGCCGCGGCTGCGTGCCCCCCAGCCATGCGGCCCTTGCCGTCAGCGATGACGACCGCGAGCGACGTGCCGGCAACACGACCTCACCGCGGCCGAACGTTCCGTCGGTGCGGCCCGGCTACGGATACACGGCGCGGGTTCGAGCCCGCAGTCTGCGGATCGCTTACCGATCGGTTCGTCGCGGCAGGATGTGGCGCCCCGCTCGATACTCTGCCCGCGTGTCCGACGATCCGTCGGGGCGGGCTCGGACCGGGACTGCACGGCATCCACCGCCGCGACCGGTGCCCGTGCTGTCCGTTCGTGATCCACGCCCGTCCGGCGTCCAGTTCCCGGCGCCGATGAACCAGTTTGCGCTGCGCAGACGGTGCCGTGGGCCGGGTCGCCTTGCGCTCCGGCCCACCGGCGCCTTCGCCGCCAGGATCGCCGGTCGCACGCCGCCTGCGGTGCGGCTTTGTCTGACCCGAACCTGGGCGCCGACTTCAAGGTTGGCGTCCCGCTCTTGCGCCGCCGTCTCACGCCGGTCCGCAGGCCGCCGGTCCGCGGCGCGTCAGCTTGCCGGCGGGCGATCGGAAAGCTTGATCTCACCGGCATCCGAGAGGCGGCGGATCGCGCGGACGATGTCGATATGGGCGCGCTCGGCCTCGGCGGCGTCGGGCTCTCCCAGTTCGGCAACCTCCTCCCGGATCGAATCGGCCAGCCGGCCCGGGAGGTTCGACAACAAGAACTCCGCGACGGCGGCAAGCGCCGGCGCTGCCGTGGCGCCGGCCAGGGCGAGCACCAGGCGCTCCTGCTCGACAGCCTTGGCCACCGACGGTACGTCGCGCGCCTCCAGCCGCGCGGGGATGTCGGCAAAGGTGAAGATCGCCAGGCGGACCTCCGCGGCCAGCGCCTCATCCTCTTCGGAGAGACCGGCGAGTACCTCTTCCCGGGTCGGGGCCGGCGCCACATCGAGGATCGCGCCCAGGCGCGCCACGGCGGCGGCGGCGAAGGCGCGGGGGGGCTCCGCCTTGAGTTCCGCCGCCAGAGCGACGCCGATCCGCTTCACCGCGTCCGGGGCGATGCCGGAGGTTTCCGACACCGCGATGGTCAGGCGGCGCGCGTCGGGGCCGGGCAGGGCGGATAGAAGGTCCGCCGCCTTCGCGATGTCGAGCTTGGACAGGACGACCGCCCCGATTTCGGGGCTTTCGTTGCGGATCAGCTGCAAAAGGCGCGGTACGGGAAACGCGGCGATCGTGTCCCAGGGATCGTCGCCCCAGATGACGCCCGATTGCTGACGGAGTTTTGCGGCCATGTCCGGGCTGATCGCCCCTTCGAGGATCCGGAGCGTGCCTTCGAGCCCGCCGGGAAAGGCCAGACCGATGGAGTCCAGCTCTGTCGCGAATTCTTCGATGACGTTGCGCAGCGTCCCGCGGTCGATGAACCGCATGGCGCTGATCTGGCGGGTCAGTTCCGCCTGAAGCTGTTCGGGCAGGTCCGACAGCGGCAACTGCACGCCTTCGGCAAGCAAAAGGCGGACGACGATGGCCGCCTTCTGCCGGCGCGTGAACCCCGAGGAGGGAAGATCGGGTGGAAGAGCGTTCCGGTCCGTATCGCGAATCGCCAGCCCAGAGCTCATGTTCATCCTTTCCCGGAGGTCTTCGTGCGGGTCAGATTAGCCGCAAGAGTGTTAAGGCCGGATTACGGTCAGCCGGCGAGAGGCACGCAGGCGGCAATCCCGCAGCCGTCAACCGTGCCGGCCGCGCGCGATAGGGAATATCCCGACCTGGAGCAACAGGCGATGACGACTCGCATCGACGCAGGCCGGCAGGACTTCGATAGTCACCCGTTCCTCAAACGCCGACACGCAACACCGGCGGATGTCAGCGACGGCCGAAACACCACTCTCGGCAACGGTTCGGGCGACGCTTCGGTGCCGTGACCGCGATCACATCGCCGCCGCCGCGAACGGAGCAGAGTCAATGGCATGGGGCGGCGGGTCCGCTCCGGATTGTCGAGGAGATCAACCCATGTCGCGCATCATTCTTCTGCTGATCACCGGCGCCGTCCTGTCGGCTTGCGGGGCCACGACGGCGCAAACCGTCCGCGCCACGACCATGTCGGCCGAGCAGCCACCGACGTCAAAGGCGCACCTGATCGTACCGCGTTATTGACCTGGCGCACGAAACCGCCAGCGGCGTGGGGCGGCGAAAGAACCGGTCCGGGAGAGGGACCGGCCCTAGCCGGGATCCCCGTCGCCAAAGACGCGGTCAAAGATCGTGTCCACATGCTTGGTGTGGTAGTCCAGATCGAATTTCTCCGCGATCTCCCCGGGCGACAGGGCGGCGGTCACGTCCGCGTCGGCCAGAAGCTCGGTCTTGAAATCCTTGCCCTCGGTCCAGACCTTCATCGCGTTCCGTTGAACAAGGGCGTAAGCGTTCTCCCGGCTGACGCCAGCCTGGGTCAGGGCCAGCAGCACCCTTTGCGACATCACCAGCCCGCGGAACCTGTGCATGTTCTCCAGCATCCGCTCGGGGTAGATGACCAGCTTCTCGATCAGCCCGGTCAGTCGTGCCAGCGCGAAATCCAGCGTCACCGTGGTGTCGGGCCCGATGTTTCGCTCTACGCTGGAGTGCGATATGTCGCGTTCATGCCAGAGGGCGACGTTCTCCATGGCCGGGATGACCGCCATCCGCACAAGCCGGGCAAGCCCGGTGAGGTTCTCCGACAGCACCGGGTTGCGCTTGTGCGGCATGGCCGATGAGCCCTTCTGGCCCTTTGAGAAGAATTCCTCTGCCTCCAGCACCTCGGTCCGCTGCATGTGGCGGATCTCGGTGGCGATGTTCTCGATGCTGCTGGCGACGACGCCCAGGGTAGCAAAGAAGGCGGCATGTCGGTCGCGCGGGATCACCTGGGTGGAAATGGGCTCCGGTACCAGGCCCAGCTTGTCGCAGACGTGGTCCTCGACCGCCGGGTCGATATTGGCGAAGGTGCCGACCGCGCCGGAAATCGCACCCGTGGCGATTTCGGCCCGGGCGTCGCGCAGCCGGGTCAGGTTGCGGTCCATCTCGGCGTAGAAACGCGCGAAGGTCAGGCCCATGGTCGTCGGTTCGGCGTGAATCCCGTGGGACCGGCCGATGCGCACCGTGTCCTTGTGCTCGAAGGCGCGGGTCTTGAGGGCGACGAGCAGCTTTTCCACATCGGCGATCAGGATGTCCGACGCACGGGTGAGCTGGACGTTGAAACAGGTGTCGAGCACGTCCGAAGACGTCATCCCCTGGTGGACGAAGCGCGCGTTGTCGGCGCCGAGGATCTCGGCCAGATGGGTGAGGAAGGCGATGACGTCGTGGCGGGTCTCGGCCTCGATCTCGTCGATACGGGCAACGTCGAACGTGGCGTCCTTTGCGGCCCAGACGGCACGCGCGCTTTCCTTTGGGATCACGCCGAGGTCGGCCATGGCGTCGCAGGCGTGGGCCTCGATCTCGAACCAGATGCGGAACTTCGACTGTGGCTCCCAGATCGCAACCATTTCGGGACGGGAATAACGGGGGATCATGGCGCGCGGCCTTCTTGCTAGCATGGCGGGATCGGGCGCGGTGTAGACCGCGCGACCGGGGGCGGCAAGGAGGACCGGATGGCGCTCGGACTGCAGGATTTCGCCGGATGCTGGTCGCTCCGCCGTGAGATCACCGGGCCCGACCGCACGCCCATGGGCTGTCTGACGGGCCGGGCCGCGTTCGTCCTGGAGGGCACGACGCTCATCTACTGTGAGGACGGCTGCCTGATGATCAACGATCGCAGCATGGCGGCCAGCCAGACCCATACCTGGCGCCAGGACGGGGCGCGTATCCACGTCACCTTCGGCGACGGGCGCCCGTTCCATTGCTTCGACGCCAGCGTGCACACGCCGCGGGCGCGCCATCGCTGCGCGCCTGATCTCTACGTGGTCTCGTACGATTTCGGCCGCTGGCCGAGATGGGAGACCGAGTGGGAGGTGATCGGGCCGAAAAAGGACTACCGGATGCGCTCGACCTACCGCCGGCTGCATCCGGCGGATCAATAGAGCATGATGAGATTAGCTTGAAGCGTATCCAGTATTGGCGAGGTAGTTCGCGCACTCCTGTGGGCTGAAGCGGTCGAGCAGTGTCCCGATCCTGCGCCACGTTGCCTCCATTGTGCGCTCGGCTGCGTTGCGGAGCATGTGTTTGAGCTTCGAGAAGACCTGTTCAATCGGGTTCAGGTCGGGGCTGTAGGGCGGCAGAAAAAGTAGATGCGCTTTCGCGTTACGGATCGCCTGCCGCACGGCTTGCCCTTTGTGGCTGCCCAGATTGTCCATAACCACCACATCGCCCGGGCGCAGGGTTGGGACGAGCACGTGCGCGACATAAGCCCGGAACGCTTCGCCGTTGACGGGACCGTCCAAAACAAAGGGCGCGTCGATCCGATCATGACGCAGCGCTGCGATAAAGGTCATGGTGCGCCAGTGACCATGCGGGGCCCGCCCGATCAGGCGTTCACCTCTGGGAGCCCAGCCGCGCAGCGGGGCCATGTTGGTCTTGGCCCAGGTTTCATCAATGAACACGAGACGACGGGGGTCGATCCGGCCCTGGTGCCGCTTCCAGCGCACACGGCGGCGGCTCACGTCGGGGCGGTTCTGCTCCTCGGCGAGTTGGGTCTTTTTTTGAACGAGTAGCCCGTGCGGCGCACGAAGGCCCAGACGGTGCGGTAGTCGACCTTGAGCCCGCGCTCGGCCAGTTCCACCACCAGTCCGCGCAGTGTGAACGGCTCCGTTATCCGCTCCAGAAGCCACGCCTCATGCCCGCCTGCAATCTTGCGTGGCGGGTGGCCGCCTGTCCCTGCCGGAGCGCAACTCCCGGTCGCACGCAAACGCTGCGACCACTTCACAACACTGGACGGAGCCACATCCAGGGCCGCTGCGACCTGACGCACGCTCTCGCCCCCCAACAGCCGCGCCATTGCCCTCTCTCGAAGGTCCATTGAAAGTGCTCTACCCACTACTCGCCCTCCATCTTGTGGTCGGCAACAGTGAATCACCAAAATGCAGGCCTGTGAATCCTCTATCGATTCAGGCTGATTTCATCCCGCTCTAGCAGCCCGGAGGCCGGTGTGAGCATCGCTGATCACCAGCCTGACCCCGTCCAGGCCCCGGGCCTTCAGGGATCGCAGGAACTCGGTCCAGAAGGTCGCGGTCTCCGAAGGTCCAACGCCGAGCCCGATGATTTCCCTACGGCCCTCGGTGTTTGCGGCGACGGCGATTATGGCCGCGACAGGCACGATGCGTCCACCCTGGCGGACCTTCAGGTAGGTCGCGTCCAGCCAGACATAGGGCCATTCACCCGTCAACGGACGGTTCAGGAACTCGCCGACGCGCTCGTCGATATCCTTGCACAGCTTCGACACGGTGCTCTTCGAGATGCCGGACAGGCCCATTGCCTGCACCAGCTCGTCCACACGGCGGGTGGAGACACCGCCGATCCAGGCCTCCTGGAGCGAGCCATGTGGTCACCATCGGTTCGAGACCCATGGCGAGCGCGACCAAGGCTTGCTCCGAGGTCTCCCGCGCCTCGAGGAAGCCCGGGAAGTAGCTGCCCTGCCGGAGCTTCCGCACCCGCAGGTTCAGCGTGCCCAGCCGGGTATCGAGGGCGCGCTCTCGATACCCGTTGCGCCAGGTCGTCCGCTCGCCGCTGCATTCATGCCGCCCGGCATCGATCAGGCCGTCGACATCAGCTTTCATGATCAGTTGCAGCACCGCCTCGGCGATGGTGCGCAGGAAGTCTCCCTGATCATGCTTGGCCAGCAGCTCGGACAGGTCCATGTTGGTCTTGGTCATCGGGGTCTCCGTGTGGTCCGTGGTTGAAGCGTCGAAACTCCACCTCGATGGCCACCCGGGATCACACCGATGAAGGCGCAGAAATTACACCACGTGCGCGGACACTAACCTCCCAGCCCACCGAACTGGGACGTCAAGCCAAGGCATTGGCGGACCGGATTCTGGAGGTAGGACCTCTACCATGGAACTCGCGTGAGCGAGATGACTCGCGCTATGCCATAACCGACATGATCGAGGACATTCGCGATCCTCGCGGCCGGGACGAGCTCCGTTCGGTAATTGCGACCCTCTACGCTGCGATGGCGAACCACTGCTGCCGGTCGCGCAATCTCTGGTCGGCCAAGAAGAAGGCCATTCCAAGACACCTCATGGCCCTCGACCCCGCATTCTGTCGGCAGTTTCTCTCCGCGTTCGATCTCGCATTCGCCCAGAGTGGACCTGTCGCGGTTTGATGCCGCTCCTTTGATAGCATTTACTGCAACAAAGGAGACGAACTATGGGATTGAAACGGACGGACGAATTCCGCCAGGATGCGGTGCGTATTGCGCTGACCAGCGGGCTGACGCGCAAGCAGGTGGCTGATGATCTGGGCGTTGGAATGTCGACGCTGAACAAATGGATCACAGCGCATCGAGACACGAACGTGGTTTCACAAGAGGATTTGGACCTCGCCAAAGAGAATGAGCGGCTTCGACGTGAGATCCGGCTTCTCAGGGAGGAGAGGGAAATCCTAAAAAAGGCCACCCAGTTCTTCGCGGGCCTAAAGCAATGAGATTTAGGTTTGTCGAGGAACACAGGAACCATTTCCCAGCCAACCGTTTATGCAGTGTCGTTGGCGTCAGCACACGTGGCTTGCGGGCCTTCCGTAGCTGTTCAGTCCCGGACGATCACATAGACTCTCGCCGGTCTGCGCTCTTCATGGCAAGGTCGTTTCTGCGTGAGGTTCGGGATGGGGGACGATCATGCTGATCTCTCTTCACAAGCAGGCGACGACGACACCCAGGATCAGAGCTGCGATGCAGGCGAGCGATGAGCCGGCGTGGATGGTTGCGGAGCGCTACAGCATCTCCGAACAGACGGTCTGGAAGTGGCGCAAGCGGGATGGCGTTCACGACCACAGCCACACCGCGCACAGGCTGCAGACGACGCTGACCCCTGCCCAGGAGGCGGTTGCCGTAGCGTTGCGGAAGGCTCTGCTGTTGCCGCTCGACGACCTGCTGTCCGTCGTTCGCGAGTTCCTGAACCCGAACGTCTCGCGCTCCGGGCTGGATCGCTGTTTGCGGCGACATGGGGTGAGCAAGCTCCGCGACCTCACACCAAAGGCGCCGAAGCCTGCGCACAAGCCTTTCAGGGCCTATGAGCCCGGCTATCTGCATGTCGACGTGAAATACCTGCCGCAGATGCCGGACGAGCAGCGGCGACGCTACCTCTTCGTGGCGATTGACCGTGCGACCCGATGGGTCTTCGTCCGCATCTACCCAGCGAAGACGGCCGCCAACGCGCGCCGCTTCCTGCGTGACCTGGAGCGCGCCGCGCCGATGAAGATCACACGTGTTCTCACCGACAACGGCAAGGAGTTCACCGACCGGCTGTTCGGCCTGCGCAAGCGCGCGGCCACGGGCAACCACGAGTTCGACCGCCTCTGTGCCGACCTCGGGATCGAGCATCGCCTCGCACCACCGATGCGGCCGCAAACCAACGGCATGGTGGAGCGCTTCAACGGGCGGATCGAGGACGTCCTGCAGAGTCATCGCTTCCGATCAGGCGAGGACCTTGAGCAGACGATCCTGCGCTATGTCCGCCTCTACAACGGCCAGCTCCCGCAATCCGTCCTGAAGGGCAGAACGCCTATCGACGCCCTCAAGGACTGGCATCGCCAAAAGCCAAGGCTCTTCAAAAAGCGGCCATACAATCAAGCGGGATCTGACACCTATGACCTATTATGTGGGGATCGACGCATCTCTTGAGACCGTGAACATCTGTATCGTCGATGAGGAAGGAACCGTCGCGCTCGAAAGCAAGATCGAGGCGGAACCTTCCTCGATCCTGGCTCTATAGCGAGTTGCGCACTGCCGGATTGCCGGCCGTCTGCATGGAATGTCGACATGTGAAGGCCGGACTGGGCGCGATGCGGAACAAGACTGGACCTGTCGCGATTTCGTGCCGCCCCAAGTGCTCGTTTAAGCCACTTTTCTTTCGAATGCGACGGGGCTTTTCCAGTCCAGTGCTGAGTGGCGGCGACGCGGATTGTAGAAGCCATTGATGTATTCAAAGATCGCCACTTCAGCTTGCCGCCGCGTTTCCCATGACCTGCGCCAGATCAGCTCGGCCTTGATCGTCTTGAAGAAGGTTTCGACAGCGGCGTTGTCATAGCAATTGCCCTTGCCGCTCATCGACACCTTGAAGCCATGCTGGCGGCTTTGTTGCGCAAAGACTGGGTGAGGGATTCATCTCGTGAATCCAGCGTGGTAGCTGTCCTGCATGAGCAGACCGATCCCGCCGAGCTACAAGACAAAGAACTGGCCGGCCTACAACGAAGCGCTGAAGCAGCGTGGTTCCCTGACGATCTGGTTCGATCCGGACATGGTCTGGGTGCCGCCGCCGACCGGCAAGCGAGGCCGGCAGCCGTTATATAGCGACGCCGCGATCCAGACATGCCTGACGATGAAAGTCCTTTTYGGCATGGCGCTCCGACAGACGACCGGGTTCATTGAAAGCCTCCTGCGCCTGGTCGGCCTCGACTGGGCGGTGCCCGACTTCAGCACACTGAGCCGGCGCCAGAAGACCTTGTCCGTGACTATTCCCTACCGCGGCTCAGATGGGCCGCTGAACCTGTTGATCGACAGCACCGGCATCAAGGCAGAGGGTGAAGGCGAGTGGAACGCCCGCAAGCATGGCGGCGCGAAACGCCGTCTATGGCGCAAGATCCACATCGGCGTCGAYGAACRSACGCTGGAGATCCGAGCCATCGAGATCACCGGAAGCAACGTCGGGGACGCGCCCATGCTGCCCGAGTTGCTCAACCAGATCCCCGCCGGCGTGGAGATCGGATCGATCAYCGCTGACGGAGCCTACGATACGCGCAAGTGCCATGACGCCGTCGCCGACCGCGGCGCCCATGCCGTCATACCGCCGCGCAAGAATGCCAAGCCGTGGAAGCCATCAACCCCAGCCGCCATTGCCCGGAACGAGGCTCTGCGCGCATCGAGATACCTCGGCCGCGCCATCTGGCGAAAATGGAGCGGATACCACCGCCGGAGCCGCGCCGAGACGAAGATGCATTGCGTGAAGCTACTGGGGCAGAGCCTCCTGGCGCGCGACTTCGATCGCCAGGTCGCCGAACTTCAGATCCGCGCCGCCGTGCTGAACGGCTACACCGCGCTCGGCATACCCATCACAGAGCCTGTGGGATAAGTGCGTCCGGGGAAAGGGGAAGTCCGGGATTTACGGTCTTTGCGCAACAAAGCCCATCCTCGGGCAAGTCCGGCCACTGCGTGAAGATGGTGTCGAGAGCCCGGCCGATGTCGTTGTGATCGGGCGCGTTCGGGACCTGCAGTACCATCAGTGGCAGCACGGTTCCGGCATCGTCCTGCTGCTGGCCATAGGCCTCCCAGGCGGAGGAAATCTCCTTCAGCTTGTCGGTGCCGCGGCGCACCAGCACGGTATCGAACTGCCCGGCTTCCTTGGGCACGTCGAGGATGATCGTATCCTTCAGAAGACCCGACGCCTGGACCTTGGCGGAATCCACCACTACGTTCGGCAGGGTCGCGCGGCCCGTCATGTCGGTCATGGCGGCGTTGAACCGCTCGACCGTGGCCGAGATGCCCCAGACGACCGGGATGCCGGGGACCGGTCCCGAGCCGTTGATCAGCCGCTTGACGATGGTGGTCTTCTCGCCCGCGCCGGTCGCGGCACGCATCCCGCGATGCGCCTCGTCGAGCACGAGGTAAAGCGTCAGTGCGGGGTCATCGATGGTGTTCTGGATCGTGTCCCAGATGGTGAAGGAGCGACTGTCGGGCATCAGCCGGATCTGGCCGTCCTTCTCGATCCCCTCGTCATCGGGATCGTGTCCGCGCACCAGGAGGCTCGACTTGCTCAGTTTCTGGGTGTTCAGGAAATAGACCTTCCCCGGTTCCAGCACCTCGCGCTGGAACGTGCTTTGCACCACCACAAGGTCCGAGATTGAAAGTCTATCCGACGCCTCGAGCAGGCGGAAGCGTGACTGCTCGTTCAAGGACGGATCGTCACTGAACCAAATCACCACTGCACCCGGGTCGGGCTCGATGTCGTAATTGTCGTCGCCGTGGAACAGCGCCTCGAACACGGCCGCCGCCATGACGGTCTTGCCCGCACCCGTGGTGGCCGTCAGCGAGAAGGCATGCTTGTCACCGTCCTCACGCCAGCGACGCGAGGCCTTCTTGAGGTTCACCAGAACCTCCCGAACGGCTTCTTCCTGATATTCCTTGAGTGTGAACTTCATGGCTCAGCGGCCCATCGAAAAGCGGAAATTGGAGAGGTACGACTCGTAGAGCCGCACCGGTTCGACGCTGTCGGGCAGCGCGCGCGCCACCGCCTGGAACCGGCGGTCGTCATCTGTCACGACGTAGGCGATGCGCAGGGTCGGCTGGGCGGCGGCCGCGTCGCAAAACGCGGCGGCGCGGTCGAGGTCGACGAGCAGACCGTAGGTGTCGGCCACGTCCCATCCGGCGGCGGGAAGTTCGTTGATGCGGCGCCCCTCCGATCCGGCGCGCATCCACAACAGCGGCGCGATGCGCTGGAATGCGAGGTTGTGGCTGACGGCGACAGGGGCTTCGTAGGTCAGCGTGAAGAACTCGGCATTTTCTTCGAAGCCATCGGCCATCGGGAATTCGTCCGTGAACTTGTACTCGCCCTTGATGTCCTCTCCCTCCGGTGTCTTGCCGTTGATCGCGGCGGCGATGCGCGGTTTGGTGATGTAGTCGCAGATGCCCAGCTTCTCCCAATCCGCATCGCCAGGGCGAAGCCCTTCCTTACGCAAAGCTGCATGTTCGTCGGCTGCAACCTCGTTGTTGGTGACGGAGATGCACTGTCGTCGCCCGCCATCCTGTCTATTGAGCCGCATGACTGCGTGGGCCGTGGTCCCGGAGCCGGCAAAAAATCTAGGATGGTGGCGTCCGGATTTTCTTTGACATAGAAGCGCAGGGCATCTTCCACAGCGAAAAGAGCCTTTGGGTAGGGGAACTTCCGCCCGGGCAGGAAGGACGAGATTAGGCGAGACCCGTACTGGGTCGCATCATGTCCTGGAATTCGCCATTGAGTGCCTGGAACAGCCATCGGTCGGCTATCGTCCGCCGAGCCAACGATCAAGGAACCATCCTTTGCCCTACCTGAAACTGGATATAGCCCATCGGTGATTTTCTTATATTCGCCGTCTGCAAGGTAATAGATCACTACTCTGCCCTTAGCGACGCTCAGCCGAATCCGCCCCTCGGCTAAACGCTTCTTGAACTCTGGTACTCCGGCCATCCAAACGCCCTCGCTGCCATTCTGAGGTGCCCCTAGATTTGTAGACGCTTTGCCCCCTAACTTTGAGGCGAGGAGGCCGAGATGGGGACAAGCAATTACAGCGACGAGTTCAAACAGGATGCGGTGCATCAGATCACGGTGCGCGGTTATCCGGTGCGGGAGGTATCGCAGCGTTTGGGCGTCAGCACGCATTCTCTTTACAAGTGGCTGAAGTTGTTCGCGGAACCGGTTTCAAAGCCCGGCGTGGATCATGAAGCCGAGAACCGGCGTCTGAAGCGAGAGCTGGCTCGCGTGACCGAGGAGCGCGACATTCTAAAGAAGGCAACGGCGTACTTCGCGCGCGCGTCCCAATGAAGTACGCGTTCATCCGGGCGCATCGCGAAGAGTTCGGCGTTCGGGCCATGTGCCGAGTGCTGCGGGTGCATTTCAGCGGGTTCTATGCATGGCTTAAGGAACCGTTAAGCTACCGCGCACAGGAGGATGCACGTCAGACGAAACTGATCCGACAGGCTTGGGCCGGCAGCGGCAAGGTCTATGGCTATCGCAAGCTGACGGACGATCTGCGCGACCAGGGCGAGCGGGTCTCGGAGAACCGTGTTGCCCGGCTGGCGTCGCTGGCCGGGATCGCTGCGCAGGTCGGCTATCGGCGCCGCCCCGGCCGATATGGTGGCAAGCCTGCGGTGGTGGCCGAGAACAGGCTGGAGCAGTGCTTCGAGGCGTCCCGGCCCGATCAGGTCTGGGTGACCGACATCACCTATCTGCGGACCCATGAAGGCTGGTTGTATCTCTGTGTCGTCATCGACCTGTTCTCCCGTCGCGTCGTCGGTTGGTCCGCACAATCCCGCATGACGACGGATCTGGCGCTCCAAGCTCTTCTGATGGCCATCTGGCGACGAAAGCCGACTGACCGGGTCATGGTACATTCAGACCAGGGCTCCCAGTACACCAGCCGCGAATGGCAGACCTTCCTGCGCCAGCACGGCCTCGAACCCAGCATGAGCCGGCGCGGCAATTGCCATGACAACGCGGTCGCCGAAAGCTTCTTTCAGTTGCTGAAACGGGAGCGGGTCAGACGTCGCACCTATCCGACCAGAGAAGCGGCAAGGCAGGACGTGTTCGAATACATCGAGCTCTTCTACAACCCGAAGCGCAAGCACACGAACAACGGCATGCTGTCGCCCGTTGACTTCGAAATCAGACAGCAGAAACTGAAAGAGGCAGGTGTCTAGGAAACTAGGGGCACCTCACATCGACTTGCGTCTTTCGCGAAGAAGGCGTCGCCATTGTCTCTCGACCCAATGGCGCGACAAGGGCGGCTTTTTTGGGATGTCGCGCTCCTGCTTCAGAACTGCGGTCTCACGGTGCAACCGTTTCAGCTCGGCATCCAGATCGACCGGAGCCTCAAGTGACCTGCCACTGAACTTTCATCGATGCGGAACCGGAGTCCGGTTGGTTGATACGCCGGTTGGCGCGATGTGAGCAACCGGTAGCGGCGCGGGGCTTTCATCTCGCGCAGCGCTGGTGTCGGGTGCGGTGGAGAGGCGCTCGGCAAACGCGTTGGGCGTTCGGTATCCGGGGGCCGAATGAGGCCGTTTGAAGTGGTCCCAGTTTTCCGGACAGTGCAGCGGCTGAGCTAAGGTGTATCCTGGTTCGGTTTCATGCCGCCATTTTTTGATCTCGACCTTTCCAATATGCCTCCCTTGGCGTTCGCCGTTCAAGGGCGGTATGCGGGCGTTTATCATTGTAGAACCCGATCCAGTCGCGGATCATACGGCGGGCGTGGAAGCCGTCGGTGATCTCGGTCAGGTAGATCGCTTCCTGCTTCAACGATCGCCAGAGCCGTTCGATGAAGATGTTGTCCATACAGCGTCCTCGACCGTCCATGGAGATGCGGACCCCGGCCTCGGTCAGGGTCGTGATCCAGGCCGATCCGGTGAACTGGCTGCCCTGGTCGGTGTTCATGATCTCGGGGGTGCCGAACCGCGCGATGGCGTCTTCCAACGCTTCGACACAGAAGTCGGCGTGCATCGTGTTCGACAGTCGCCAGCTCAGCACCTTACGCGTTGCCCAGTCCATGATCGCCACGAGGTAGGGGAAGCCGCGCTTCACAGGAATGAACGTGATGTCGGCACACCAGACCTGGTTGGGTCGGTCGATCTGCATCTTCCTCAGCAGATAGGGATGAACCGGGTGCCGTGGATGCGGCTGGCTTGTCTTGGGCCGTTTGTAAATCGCCTCCAACCCCATCTTGGCCATCAGCCGCCGAACCCGGTGGCGCCCCGCTACGATACCATCCCGGCGCAGATATGCCGCGATCTGACGCGATCCGAAGAACGGGTACTTGGTAAACACACGGTCGATGGCTTTCATCAGCGCCAGCGTCTTCGCATCGATCCCGACCGGCATGTAGTAGAACGCTGACCTGCTCAGCTTCACCAACCGGCATTGCTGACTGACGCCCAGTTCCGGATGGTCGCCGCGGATCATCGCTTTCTTCTTCGCAGGGCTCATCGCTTGAGCCCGGCGGACAAAAAATCGTTCTCGACCGCCAGCCTCCCGATCTTGGCGTGAAGCTCCTTCACTTCCGCCTCGCTCGGGCCTTCGGGCCTACTGCCACGGGCAAACACGTCGGCCATGCCGTCGACAGCCTGACGCTTCCAAGCGCTTACCTGGTTCGGATGAACCTGATGCCGCGCAGCAATCTCCTGGATCGTCTTGTCGCCTCGCAGCGCCTCGAGCGCGACCTTTGCCTTGAACTGATCCGTGAACTTCCGGCGTTTCGCCATTTCGTATCCCTCCAAAGGTTCGGGATACACCTTAGCTACCTGTCCGATTTCCTGGGACCACTTCAGTTCTTCGTTGTAATCTGTCGCCCAGGCTCTAACCATGTCGCGGGCGTGGAGCATTCTTCGGAACATGGTCTCGTTCGATAGTGGACCTGTCGCGGTTTGATGCCGCTCCTTTGATAGCATTTACTGCAACAAAGGAGACGAACTATGGGATTGAAACGGACGGACGAATTCCGCCAGGATGCGGTGCGTATTGCGCTGACCAGCGGGCTGACGCGCAAGCAGGTGGCTGATGATCTGGGCGTTGGAATGTCGACGCTGAACAAATGGATCACAGCGCATCGAGACACGAACGTGGTTTCACAAGAGGATTTGGACCTCGCCAAAGAGAATGAGCGGCTTCGACGTGAGATCCGGCTTCTCAGGGAGGAGAGGGAAATCCTAAAAAAGGCCACCCAGTTCTTCGCGGGCCTAAAGCAATGAGATTTAGGTTTGTCGAGGAACACAGGAACCATTTCCCAGCCAACCGTTTATGCAGTGTCGTTGGCGTCAGCACACGTGGCTTGCGGGCCTTCCGTAGCCGCCCTGCCAGTCGCAGACAACGATCTGATATGGTCACGCTTGCACACATCAAAGAACAGTCCCGCCTGAGCCTTGGTAGCTACGGCAGGCCGCGAATGACCGAAGAGTTGAAGGAGATCGGCCTGGACGTCGGTCATCGCCGTGTGGGCCGTTTGATGCGCCAGAACGGCATATCTGTCGTCAGAACCCGCAAACACAAGGTGACGACCGATAGCGATCACAAGTTCAATATCGCGCCGAACCTGCTGGATCGAGACTTCAACACTGATGCGCCCAACCAGAAGTGGGCCGGTGACATTAGCTATGTCTGGACCCGCGAAGGCTGGTTGTATCTGGCCGTAATCCTCGATCTGCATTCACGGCGTGTGATCGGCTGGGCCGTGAGCAACCGGATGAAACGCGACTTGGCGATCCGGGCGTTGAACATGGCCATAGCTTTTCGGGCGCCGCCCAAAGGCTGCATCCATCATACGGATCGCGGGTCGCAATATTGTTCACACGACTATCAGAAGCTTTTGCGCCAGCATGGCTTCAAGGTGTCGATGAGCGGCAAGGGCAATTGCTATGACAACGCCGCTGTCGAAACCTTCTTCAAGACGATCAAGGCCGAGCTGATCTGGCGCAGGTCATGGGAAACGCGGCGGCAAGCTGAAGTGGCGATCTTTGAATACATCAATGGCTTCTACAATCCGCGTCGCCGCCACTCAGCACTGGGCTGGAAAAGCCCCGTCGCATTCGAAAGAAAAGTGGCTTAAACGAGCACTTGGGGCGGCACGAAATCGCGACAGGTCCAGGCCGACGGCGGAGCTCTGCCGGAAGCACGGCGCGAGCGAGTCCACGTTCTACAAGTGGCGCTCGAAGTATGGCGGCATGGAAGTGTCGGACGCGAAGCGGCTCAGGGCGCTCGAAGAGGAGAACGCCAAGCTGAAGAAGCTCCTGGCGGAATCGATGCTCGACGTCTCGGCGCTGCGTGAGATGCTCGGAAAAAACTTCTGAGGCCCAGTTCGAGGAGATCTGCCGTGAGCTGGGCCATCACCGAGAAAGGCTATTCCCAGAGGCGGGCCTGTGCGCTCGTCGGGATCGATCCGCGTGTCTACCGGTATCGTTCGACCCGGGGCGACGATGGGGCTTTGCGACGACGCCTTCGCGAGCTGTCGTCCGATCGGCGTCGGTTCGGATACCGGCGCCTGTACATCCTGCTCAGCCGCGAGGGCTGGGAGGTGAACTGGAAGAAGCTCTACCGCATCTACCGCGAAGAACGGCTCACCGTGCGCAAGCGCGGCGGCCGGAAGCGGGCGCTCGGGACGCGGGCACCGATGGCGATCCCGCAGGGGCCGAACCAGCGCTGGAGCCTCGACTTCTTGTCGGACGCACTGTCCTGCGGACGGCGATTCCGCGTGCTGTGCGTGATCGATGACTTCAGCCGGGAATGCCTGGCCACCGTCGTCGACACCTCGATCTCCGGGCAGCGGGTCTCACGGGAACTGGACCGGATCGCCGAGATCCGCGGCTATCCCTGCATGATGGTCAGCGACAACGGCACCGAGCTGACCTCCAACGCCATCCTCAAATGGCAGGAGGAGCGCCGCGTCGACTGGCACTACATCGCGCCAGGAAAGCCGATGCAGAACGGCCTCGTGGAGAGCTTCAACGGACGGCTCCGCGACGAGTGCCTGAACGAGCACCTCTTCGCCAGCCTGCGCCAAGCCCGCCAATTGATTGCGGCATCGCGCGACGACTACAACTACCACCGCCCGCACACGAGCCTAGACGGGCTCACCCCGCGGGAATACTTCAACCGGTCAGAGAACGACCAAACCTGGAACACACTTAACTTCTGAACGAGGACAGATTGGGGAGCAGGTCACTGCAACCCTGCGTTCGAAGCCGGCGCCGATACCATGGTTGCAACCGCCGGCGGCATCGGGACCGCTCTGCATTTGTGACAAACCGGCGTTCGGGATCTGTCGACAGACGCAGCATGGGCGGACATCGGCTGTCACAGTGCGGATCGCTGCCGATTCAGCCATGTCCGGACTTTGGAAACTGGTCCCTTGAGAAATGACACATCACAGTCGTCCTTAACCGAAGTTTAAGCACTCGCGATTAGCGCTTCGGACCAGGGTTCAACTAGAAGGCGAGTAACCGGCGCATGTGGCAAGAGACGAAAGAGACGTTCGACGGAGAGCGGTTCGACCTGAAAATCTACTCTCCGGACAAGAACGCGACGGACATTCTGTTCGTCCATCATGGGGCGAGCCGGGTTCTCTACAAATCGGGTAGCGAGAAGATCGCCGAACGGGAGGGCTATACGGTCATCACCCCCGTTTACGATAAGTCGAGATACGACAACGACGCCTACCAGCGCGGCGGCATCGAAGACGATAGCAACAGAATCCTTCCCGAAGGTGAATGGACGACGCGGCTGGAGGAGCCGATGATCGACTGGGCGCGCGAAAAGGTCGGGGGCGGCGGCGATGTCTATCTCTTCGGCCATTCGGGCGGCGCCCAGTTCCTGAACCGCGTCGCCGCCTACGAACGCCCCGACGATGTCGCCCGGATCGTGATCGCCAACCCGTCCAGTTGGGTTCTGCCGTCGCTGGAAGAGGATGCCCCCTATGGATTCGACGGTCTGGGCACCGATGCGGAGGAACGCCAGGCGCTCAAGGAGTACCTTGCGCTTCCGATGACGATCTATCTCGGCAGCGAAGACGACGACCCCAACGACCCCAATATGTCGACGGGATCCGCGGCGATGCGCCAGGGCGCAACGCGGCTGGAGCGGGGTATCAACACGTTCGAGATGGGCCAGGAGGTGGCGGAGCGCTACGACTGGGAGTTCAACTGGGACCTGGTGATCGCCGATGGCGTCGGCCACAGCGGCTCGGCCATGCTGCGGGCGGCAGAGATGTCGGACGCGCTCAATCCGGTGTCCGTCGCCGCTTCCTTCGTTTCGAACGGCACGCCCTACGACATCACCCTGGTCGGCGCGCGTGTGGACGAGGACGCTAGCGACGGCACGGTGGTGGGGCAGCTGTCCGCGAAGGATCCCGACGGAGACGCCCTCACCTTCAGCGTCGCGGGCGATCCGCGGTTCTCGGTCAACGGATCGGATCAACTTGTAGTTGCAAACGGGGCCGACCTTGAGGGCAACGGAGACCAGACGGTTCGACTGACCCTGAGCGCCAGCGACGGTCGCGGCGGAGTGGTCAAAACCAGTGCCGATGTCACGATCGAGGATACCGGCGCCCCGGTTGCCGACCAGATCGGCGAGGCGGGCACGGTGACGTTCGCGCAGAGCGACAGCGGACAGTGGCACAGCGTCACGTTCGAGCGCGCGCTGGACAATCCGTCGGTGGTGATGGGCGGTCTGACCCTGAACGGCGGACAGCCCGGGACGATGCGCGTCCGGAACGTCACCGATACGGGGTTCGAGTTCCAGCTGGACGAATGGGACTACCTGGACGGTTGGCACATTACCGAAACGGTCAGCTGGATCGCGGTCGAGCAGGGCAGCCATGTGCTGTCGAACGGGATGGAGATCCAGGCGGGATCCGCGGATGCGTCCGGCCGGGAGTCCCGGGTCCAGTTCGACGACGGGTTCGGCGCGGCGCCCGTCGTGCTGGGGCAGGTCACCTCCACCAACGGCCGCAACGCGGTGACCGAGCGGCTCGACGCCGTGGATGCCGCCGGCTTCTCGATCCGGCTGGACCGCGAAGAGGTGTCCGGCAGGGGGACCCATGGCAATGAGGCGATCGACTGGATCGCCTTCGACAGGGGCGGTTCGCCAGCCGGCATCCTTGCCGGCCGGACCGGTGACGTGGTCACGGACAAGCCGCACAGGATCGCGTTCGACAAGGGGTTCTCATCCGACCGCTTCGTCTTCGTCGCGGACATGCAGACCAGGGACGGCGGCGACACGGCGGATTTGCGGCTCCTTGCCTCCGATGCGGGCGGGGCCACCATCCTCATCGACGAGGAAACGTCGCGCGACTGGGAAACCCGGCACACGTCGGAGGACGTGGGTTTCGTGGGGATCGAAACCGGTCTGATCTATGCGGATATGGCCTTTGTCTAGCCGCACCACCCGTGAGAGACGCCGTTGTTCAGGCGTCTCGCCGGGGTCCAGGCGAATGAAGGTGGGGTAGTATCTGCCGCCCGCGCGACGTCCGGACGGGCGTGTCGTAGGCCGTGGATGGCCGCGCCGTCGAGGGCGTGGCGGCCGATCGCTTCGGCCAGCGGTGCCAGCAGGGCCGCGCTCTCGCCGACCGACTCGGGCAGCGTCGAGCGACCCGGGTCGATGCCGTCGCGCCCGAAGACCTGGCTCTGCCGGTACAGCGGAGGATGATCGCCGCATGTGCTGATGAGCCTATGTGCGGCCAGGCCGGACCCCGGCCGGCCGCGCTCGACGGGTCTCGACGGCAGCGGCGACTGCGTGAAAGCCTCGCAGCCCCGACAGACGAAGCGCGGCCGCACGATACGGTCCGCGACGAACCGCCCGGAACCGTCGTACTCCAGCGCGTCGGTGACATCTTCGCCCACGTACCGCCGCGCACCACCGCACGGGGCGCAGGCCTCCCGGACAGGGCTCAACCTGGCCTCGGTGCACGGCATATGGTCGGGGAGCGGCCGGCGCTTCGGCTTGTCCTTCGCCGTCTCCTCGGTGTCGGCTCGCCCAGGGTGGCTGAGGCCGATGTTTTCGCCGGAGGATTGCCGAAAGCGTCATGGTTGATCCCCGGACGGCGGCCGTTCCCCGAAACGGTTTGCAAAGGAATGCAAGGACGGGAACTGCCCCTTGGTCGGGACTGTCCGCCGCTCCGGTATCGGGTAGGTAGGGGGCGGCGAAGGGGGTTCCATGTCCGGCATCAGCATCGAGTCGTATCGCGACCACGACGCCGCCGCGACCGAGGCGTTGTTGCGCGCGGCCTTCGCGGGGCAAGCAGAAGCCGACCTGGTCTTTGCCCTGCGTCGTGGAGGCGCGATGGCGGCAGAGCGCGTGGCGGTCATGGGCGGGCGCAGTGTCGGATACCTGGCCCTGTCTCGGATGCGCGGGCCGAAGGGGTGGCTGTGCCTGGCCCCGGTGGCCGTGCAGCCCGAGTGGCAGGGCCGGGGGACCGGTCTGTCGCTATTGCGGGACGCAGCGCAGGTTGCGGGGGGGGCGACGGTCGTGGTTTTGGGAGAGCCTGCGTTCTATACAAGGGCCGGGTTTTCAAGCGCGCGCGCGGAGCGGTTGGCAAGCCCCTATCCGCTGAGCCACACGCTGATCCTGCGCCCCGGTACCGACCGGCCGCGGGAAACGCTCGTTTACCCGGAGGCATTCGGATGAGACTGGCGGCGATCACCGCGCTGGTGATGGTGGCTTTCGCCGCCAACTCGGTTCTGAACCGCGCGGCGGTGGGGGCGGGGCATATCGGGTCGATGGATTTCGCGCTGATCCGTCTGGTGGCGGGCGCGCTCGTCCTTGCGGTGATGGCAAGCCTGCGGGGCGGGCGGCGCTGGCTGGGGGCGTTCCGGGCCGTGAATATCGCAGCCCTCGCGGTCTATATGCTGGGCTTTTCGCTGGCCTATGTCACCGTTCCGGCGGGGGCTGGCGCGCTGATCCTTTTCGCCGCGGTGCAGGTCACCATGTTCGGCGGCGCCGTTGCGGGGGCGGAGGTGATCCCCGCCCGGCGCTGGGCCGGTGCGCTTCTGGCGCTCGCCGGGCTCTTCTGGATGCTCGCACCCGGCGCCGGCAGCGCAACGGTCGGCGCAGGGTCCCTCATGGCATTGGCCGGGGTTGGCTGGGGGATCTATTCGCTCCGCGGACGGGCCGGCGGCAGACCTCTCGACACCACGGCGGCCAGCTTTCTGGGTGCGGTCCCGCTTGCCCTTGTCGCCTGGCTCATCGTGGGCAGCGGCGGCGCGACCGGGACGGGGGTGGTGCTGGCGGTGATTTCGGGCGGGGCGACCTCGGGACTGGGCTACGCGCTATGGTATGCGGTGGTGCCGGAACTGGGCGCCACGCGGGCGGCGCTCTGGCAACTGACCGTCCCGGTGATCGCCGTGCTGGGAGGCGTCGCGCTTCTGGGAGAGGCATTGACCCTGCGGCTGGTCCTCTCTTGCGCTCTGGTCGTGGGGGGCGTGGCGATCGGACTCTCCGCCCCGCGCCGGACGTCGTGAACGCCCGGCTCTCGCGTCCTGCGGGCCGCGGCGCTAGAGGACGGGCCATGAAGCTCATCCTCCTACTGGTCCTTCTTGCCGCACCGGCCCGGGTCGCGGCCGATTGCGTGGTGCTGTTGCACGGGCTGGCGCGGTCCGCGGCCTCCATGGAGCCGATGGCCGCCTATCTCCAGCGGGCGGGTTTCGCCACGGCGAACGTCAGCTATGCCTCCACGCAGGACCGGATCGGTCCCCTGGTCGAGCGTGTGCTGCCGAAGGCGGTCGCGGCCTGCGGCGACCAGAGGGTGAATTTCGTTACCCACTCCATGGGCGGAATCCTCGTGCGCGCATGGTTGCAGGACAATCGCCCGCCGAAGATGGGCCGGGTGGTGATGCTGGCGCCGCCGAACCACGGCTCCGAACTGGTGGATGCATTCGGAGACCTGGCGCCGTTCGAGTGGCTGAACGGCCCGGCCGGCCTGCAACTGGGCACGGAGCCGGACAGCCTGCCGAACCGGCTGGGGCTGCCGCGGTTCGACCTAGGGGTGATCGCCGGAGACCGGTCCCTGAACCCGGTCTATTCGGCGATTATCGACGGACCGGACGACGGCAAGGTGTCGGTCGCCTCGGCCCGAATCGAGGGGATGAGCGATTTCATCGTCCTGCCCGTGAGCCACACGTTCATGATGCTGCGCCCGTCTGTGATGGCGCAGGTCGTGGCGTTCCTGAAGACCGGGCGGTTCGACCGGAGCGGGCAGTGAAGTCTCAGATCAGGCGGTTGACATGGCCCATCTTGCGGCCGGGACGGGTTTCCGCCTTGCCGTAGAGATGAAGCGCCGCGCCGGGCTCTGCACGCAGGTCGGCCAGACGGTCCATGTCGGCACCGATCAGATTTTCCATTTCCACATCGGCATGGCGCCGGCCGTCGCCCAGCGGCCAGCCGGCGACGGCGCGGATGTGCTGCTCGAACTGGTCGATGGTGCAGCCGGTCTGGGTCCAGTGACCCGAATTGTGGACGCGGGGGGCGATCTCGTTCACCACAAGGCCCCCGCCGGTCACGAAAAGCTCCACCCCCAGGACGCCCACGTAGTCGAGCGCCGTGAGGATGCGCGAGGCGATGAGCACCGCGTCCTGCGCCAGCGACGCGGGGATCGCGGCAGGCACCGTGGTGGTGCGCAGGATACCGCCCGTGTGGACATTTTCGCCCGGATCGAAACACGCCACCCGACCGTCGATCCCGCGGGCGCCGATGACCGAGATTTCGCGGCTGAAGCTGACCAGCCCTTCCAGGATCGCGGGCGCGCCGGCCATCGCGTCGAGCGCGCGCGGCGCCTCTGCGGGTCCGGAAAGCCGCGCCTGGCCCTTGCCGTCGTAGCCCAGGCGGCGGGTCTTGAGGATTGCCGGACAGCCGATCCGGTCGATCGCGGCGGCGAGTGAGGCCGCGTCGTCCACCGCGGCGTAGGGAGCCACTGTCAGGCCCAGGCCGCGCAGCCAGTCCTTTTCCGTCAGGCGGTCCTGGCTGATCCGCAGCGCCTCGCGCCCCGGGCGGATCGGAACGCGCTGCTCCACCAGATCGAGCGCGTCGGTGGGGACGTTTTCGAACTCGAAGGTGACGACGTCGCATCCGTCCGCAAAGGCAATCAGGGCCGCACGGTCGCCGTATTCCGCCACGGTCACGGCGCGGGCGGTGTCGGCGGCGGGAGGGGCGGCGCCGGGCTCGAAGACATGGACATGAAAGCCGAGGCGCGCGGCCGCGACGGAGAGCATCCGTCCCAGTTGTCCGCCGCCCAGGATGCCGATGGTCGCGCCGGGGGCGAGCGGGTCAGTCATCGGACGGCACGTCCGGGATCGCGGCCGAAAGGTCGGCGCGCCAGCGCTCCAGCCGCGTCGCCAGCCCGGGGTCCGAAAGGGCCAGGATCTGCGCCGCCATCAGCCCCGCGTTCGCCGCGCCCGCCGCGCCGATGGCCATGGTGGCGACCGGAAAGCCGCGGGGCATCTGCACGATGGAATAGAGGCTGTCGACGCCCCGCAGCGCCCGGGTCTCGACCGGGACGCCGATCACCGGCAGCCGTGTCTTGGACGCCATCATGCCGGGCAGATGGGCCGCGCCGCCGGCCCCGGCGATGATCGCCCTGAGCCCCCGCGCCACCGCCGTGCTGCCGTAGTCCCAGAGCCTGTCGGGCGTGCGATGGGCGGAAACGATGCGTGATTCATACGCGATTTCAAGCGCATCCAGTATCTCCGCCGCTTCGCGCAGGGTCGGCCAGTCCGACTGGCTGCCCATGATGATGCCCACATCTGCCATTCGCGGCGCCTCCGATGGAGTGTTGGCGCGGACCATAGGGGCCCGCCGGCCGTGCCGCAACAGGGCCGGGTCAGGCGATGATGTCGGGCAGCAGCCGGTCCTCGATGTCCGCGATGCTGTCCTTGAGGCGTAGCTTGCGGCGCTTGAGCCGCTGCAGCGTCAGCATGTCGGCGCGGCCGGACGCCTGCAGGGCGGCCACGGCATCGTCCAGGTCGCGATGCTCGCACTTCAGCACTTCGAGCTTGACCCGAAGAACCTCCATGTCGTCCATCGTGGGATCCGTTCCGTGTCCGTCCATGGCGCGGACGATTGCACCGATGCCGGCCCCTCGCAAGTCCGGGTCTTGCGAGGACCGCGCCCACGACCCATATTTCTGAGGCTGGCGGTGCCCCGACGGGGCCGCCGGTTGCACAGTCGCTTGGAACGAGGACGTGTCGATGACGAAACTTGCCTTGGGGGCACACCCCTTCCTTCTTGGCTTCGACGAGCTGGAGCGCCTGGTGGAGCGCACGGCAAAGTCGGACGCCGGGAGCTATCCCCCCTATAATATTGAACAGGTTGGAGAATCCGCCTACCGGATCACGCTTGCCGTGGCCGGGTTCGGTGAGGGCGATCTGTCCATCACGGTGGAGGACAAGGAGCTTGTGGTCAGGGGGCGGCTGGCCGAGCCGGAGGCGTCGCGGATCTTCCTGCACCGCGGAATCGCGGCGCGGCAGTTCCAGAGGACCTTCGTGCTTGCCGATGGCGTCGATGTCGCCGGGGCGCGGATGGAGAACGGGCTGCTTCATGTGGATCTGAACCGGTCGCTGCCCGAAACGGTGGTCAGGACGATCTCGATCACCAGGGCCGGTGGGTGAAGGGTAAAAAAGGGGAACGATATGAACAAGATACTCGATGCGATCGAAACGCCGGAGAATATCGTCTACGTGCGGCCCGTGGCGCTCGAAGAGCTTCCGGACGAGGTGCGCGAACAGGCGGGCGCGGTGACGGGACTCTATGCCGTCCACAACGGCGATGGCGAGCGGCTGGCGCTGGTGCGCGACCGCAACCTGGGATTCGTGGTGGCGCGGCAGCACGACATGGTTCCTGTCTCCGTCCACTGATGTGCGGCGCCGGCGCGCGCATTTCGGACCGCGTTTGGTACCGTCCGAGTCGTTTTCCGGCCCGATTTGGACGTTCCGAGTCCGATCTGCGCGCGTTTTGCAACGGTGACGCCGAAGCGCCCGTTCGGGGCGCTGCCCGTTCGGGGCGCTGCCCCGAACCCCGGGATATTTTCGGAAAGATGAAGGGCGGGACCTGGGTCCGGCGGGTCGGTTCCGGGTGACGGTATGAGGCGCGGGACCCGGTCGCCGCCGTACCGTCCGCGCCGGCCCGCCCGGTGCTTGCCCAGAAGGCCGTTTCGCGCCAAGACAGGGGCAACCACGGGGAGGGAAGATCCATGGGCTATTCCGATGTCTACGCGGCCTGGGCCGCCGACCCCGAAGGCTGGTGGATGGACCAGGCCCGCGCGATCCACTGGGACCGGTTTCCGGAAATCGCCCTGTCGCATGACGGCACGACCTGGTTCCCGGACGGGCTGACCAACACCTGCCACAACGCGGTGGATCGTCACGCGGACGGCGGGCGCGCGACCCAGGCGGCGCTGATCCACGACAGCCCGGTGACGGGCACCAAGGAGACGATCACCTATGCCGAGCTGAAGGACCGCTGCGCCCGGCTTGCCGGGGCGCTGCGGGCGCGTGGCGTGGAGAAGGGCGACCGGGTGGTGATCTACATGCCCATGGTGCCGGAGGCGATCGTGGCGATGCTGGCCTGCACCCGGATCGGGGCGATCCACTCTGTCGTGTTCGGCGGGTTCGCGGCTTCGGAACTGGCGAGCCGGATCGACGACGCCACCCCCAAGGCGGTGATCGCGGGGTCCTGCGGGATCGAGCCGGGGCGGATCGTGGCCTACAAGCCGCTTCTGGACGAGGCCATCGAACAGGCCACCCACAAGCCCGAGTTCTGCATCGTGTTCCAGCGCGAACAGGGGCCCGCCGATCTGGTCGAGGGCCGCGACGTCGAGTGGCACGCGGCCCAGGAGGGGGTGGCGCCCGCCGACTGCCTGCCCGTCGAGGGCGATCACCCGTGCTACATCCTCTATACCTCCGGCACGACGGGGCAGCCAAAGGGCGTGGTGCGGCCCACCGGCGGGCATCTTGTGGCGCTGAACTGGACCATGAAGGCGGTCTATAACGTCGATCCCGGAGAGGTGTTCTGGGCGGCGTCGGACGTGGGCTGGGTCGTCGGACACAGCTATATCTGCTACGCGCCGCTGATCCACGGCAACACGTCGGTGGTGTTCGAGGGCAAGCCCGTGGGCACGCCCGACCCGTCCACCTTCTGGCGGGTGATCGCCGAGCACGGGGTGAAATCGTTCTTCACCGCGCCGACGGCGTTCCGCGCCATCCGCAAGGAGGATCCGCAGGCCACGTTCCTGGAGGGGCACGACATCTCCTGCCTGCGCGCGCTCTATCTGGCCGGCGAGCGGGCCGATCCGGACACGATCACCTGGGCCGAGGGGGTGATGGGCGTGCCGGTCTACGACCACTGGTGGCAGACCGAGAGCGGCTGGCCCATGGTCGCCAACCCCACCGGAATAGAGGCGCTGCCGGTCAAGATCGGATCCCCCACCGTGGCGATGCCGGGCTACGAGGTGCATGTGCTGGACGAGGCGGGGGCGGAGATGGCGCGGGGCGAGCTCGGCTCCATCGCCGTGAAGCTGCCGCTGCCGCCGGGAACGCTGCCAACCCTGTGGCAGGCCGACGACCGCTACCGGGCCGCGTATCTGGAGCGGTTCGACGGCTACTACAACACCGGCGACGCGGGCATGATGGATGAGGACGGCTATCTGTGGATCATGTCGCGGACCGACGACGTCATCAACGTGGCCGGGCACCGCCTGTCCACCGGGCTGATGGAGGAGGTGCTGGCCACCCATCCGGATGTGGCCGAATGCGCGGTGATCGGGGTGAAGGATCCGCTGAAGGGGCAGCTGCCCATGGGATTCGTGACGCTTCAGAAGGGCACCGGGACGTCCCATGAGGACATCGCCGCCGCCTGCGTGCGTCTGGTGCGCGACAAGATCGGACCGGTCGCGGCGTTCAAGCATTGCGTGGTGGTGGAACGGCTGCCCAAGACGCGCTCTGGCAAGATCCTGCGCAAGACCATGGCGCAGATCGCGGATGGCGAGGCGGTCAAGACCCCCGCGACCATCGACGATCCGGCGATCCTCGAAGAGATCGGCGGCCGGATCGGGACGCTGGGCTATCCGAAGTGAGCGGCCCGCGTCTGGACGAACCCGGCGCGGCGTTCTAGGGAAGGGCTGGGCTGGCCCCGTGGCTCAACTGGATAGAGCAGCCCCCTCCTAAGGGGCAGGTTGCAGGTTCGAATCCTGCCGGGGTCACCAATCACATGCGCGGGGCGGGATGTGTCCCTGACGCCGATGATGAGCGCTTGGCCCCGATCCTTCACCGGACCGATGCGGACCGTGCGGCCGTCTGTCGGCCCGTAGCGTCCCACGCGGCCGGGCAGTCGCGGCCGGGTCGCGTCCCCCTTTTTTCAGGCCAGTGTGGCGCCTCCCGCACGCCGGGTCGCGTCTGTTGTCCGGCCAGTGTGGCGCCTCCCGCACGCCGGGTCGGGTCCCTGTAGTCCGGCCAGTGTGGCGCCTCCCGCAGGCCGGGTCGCGCCCCTGTTGTCCGGCCAATGTGGCGCCCCCGCCCGCCGGGAGGCGCCGCCGGTGACCGGGGCGCGTCGCGGCGGCGCCGTCAGCGACCGGAGTCGCCGATCATCACGGCAAAGCGGGCGCCGACGGATGCCGCGCCGGGGCCGGCTGCCTCCGGGCGCTGGGCGGGTGCCGCGGCGATGGCCAGGGCCAGGCTGATGGCGGCAAGGGGCAGCAGCGCACGGTCGGCGGTGTGGAGGGCGGTGGTGAACATGGCGGCAACCTCTGGCATCGGCGGGATCGTCCCCGTGAGAACAAACCATGATCCACGATCCGGTCGCCGATGCGGCGGACCCCCTCCGGGATCGTGGCGGAACCGTGACGATTGCCTAATGTTCTACGTTTGTCCCGGGCGGCGGGGACGCCGGCCGGCCAGAAGCGCGGCCAGCACCGACCAGAACGCGCCCACGGCGACGCAGCCCAGCGCGAAGAGTCCGAAGGCCACGGCGGGGGCGTCCCCGAAACCCGCCAGCGGCCCGGCCATCGCCCCGGTCAGCGCCAGCGCGCCCAGGGTCGCGGCGAAGAGGCCGGCCAGCGCCAGCGCGGTCAGCCCCAGCGCCAGCCGCGCGCGCCCCGTCCGGCGCGACCGCGCGCGGCGAAGCGCCGCGAAGGCGCGTCCGATATCGGCCTGGGCCGACAGCAGCGCGGGGACCACCAGCAGCACCAGGACCATGCCGAAGCCCAGCCCGTAGACCAGGGTGATGACCGTGGGCTTGAGGAACTGCGCCTGGCTGGAGCTTTCGTAGAGCAGCGGTGCCAGACCCAGCACGGTGGTCAGCGTGGTTAGCAGCACCGGGCGCAGGCGGTCGCAGGCGGCATCGACGATGGCCGGGCGCAACCCGCGCGTGGCGGCATACTCATCCACGGTGGTCACCAGAACGATGGAATCGTTGATGATGATGCCGGTCATGCCGATCAGCCCGACGACCGAGAACATCGACAGGGGCACGTCCCAGACGTAGTGGCCCCAGATCGCGCCCACCAGGCCGAACGGGATCACCCCCATGACCACCAGCGGCCGGGTCCAGCTGGCGAAGATCCAGGCCAGCGTCAGGTAGATCCCGCCCAGACAGAGCACGAAGCCGATCAGCGCGTCGGTGAGGAACGCGTCCTCGTCCTCGGACAGGCCGGCGAGGTCGGTGGTGACGCCGAAGCGTTCCCGCAGCGCGGGCAGGATGCTGGCCGAGAGGGTGTCCATGATCTGCGCGGCGCGGGCGGGGTCGTCCTCGGCCAGGTCGCCGGTGACGGACACCTCGCGCACGCCGTTCTCGCGGCGGATGGTCGAGAACCCGTCCCGCGCGGTGACGGTGACCAGATCGGCAAGCTGCGCGACGCCGCCGGAGGGCGAGGGCAGCACCACGCGGTCGAGGAAATCGGCGGTCTTCTCGTCCTCGGGGAGTTCGACGCGGATCGTGGCGGACCGGGTGCCGTCGGGATAGGTCGCGGCCTCTATCCCCTCCAGCCGGTCGCGCAGGATGGCGCCGATCCGGTCGATGGAAAAGCCCAGCGCCTCGCCCCGGGGGGTGAGGTCGAGGATCAGCTCGCGCTTGTCGTAGGCCAGCGTGTCCTCCAGCGCCGAGACTTCGCCGAAGCCGGCCAGCTCCGCCTTCAGCGCCTCGGCGGCATCTTTTAGGACCTGGGTCTGGGCCCCGGAGATGCGCACGTCTATGGCGTCGCCCCCCGGTCCGGCCCGCCAGCCGCGGAAGCTGAGCTCCTGCAGGCGGGGGTGGCGGATCACCGCGTCCTGGAGGGCGGCGACGAAATCGAAGGAGGAATAGGGCCGCAGGTCCGGGTCGATGAGTTCGATCGAGATCGCGCCGAGCAGGTCCTCATCGGTGTTCTCCACGCCCGACAGGCCGCGCCCGGCGGTGCCGCCGATCTCTGCCATGGCGTAGGCGATGGGATCGGCGCCGTAGTCCCGGGCGTAGGTGGCGCCCAGCTCGTCGAGGGTCTGCTGGATCAGCGTCAGCTGTTCGCGGGTGTCCGCACGGGTGGCGCCGGCCTGCATGGCGAAGTTGCCGGTGATCGAGCCACGCTCCGGGGCGCTGAAAAAGCGCCACTGGACCTGGCCGGATACGAAGAGCACCGCCTGAAGGGCCAGAAGCACCACGGCGCCGGCCAGCACCGGATAGCGGGCCACGACGACGAGCCGCATGAGCGGGCGGAAGGCGGTGTCCCTGAGCCAGCCGAAGCCGCGGTTCATCGCGCGCGAGGGGGCGTCGTACCAGTGCTCCCTTGCGCTGTGGGCCAGCGCGTGGCCGAGGTGGTTGGGCAGGATCAGGAAGCATTCCACCAGGCTGGCCAGCAGAACCACGATGACGGTGAAGGGGATGTCGGCGATCAACGTGCCGAAGGTGCCGCCGATGACGATCAGCCCGAAGAAGGCGATGACGGTGGTGATCGTGGCCGAGAACACCGGCGCGAACATGCGCGCCGCGGCGCGTTCGGCGGCGGTGACCGGATCCTCCTTCAGACGGCGGACGCGGAAATCGGCGTGCTCGCCCACCACGATGGCGTCGTCCACGACGATCCCCAGGGTGATGATGAGCGCGAAGAGCGAGACCATGTTGATGGTGATGCCGGCCGCGTACATCAGCGCGATGGCGGCGGTCATCGCCACCGGGATGCCGGCGGCCACCCAGAAGGCGATGCGCGCGTTGAGAAACAGGAACAGCAGACCGACCACGAGGGCGAGGCCGAGGGCGCCGTTCTCCAGCAGGATCTCCAGCCGGCCGGAGATGTATTCGGCGCGGCCGCGGATCAGGTCGATGCGGGTGTCCCGGGGCAGCGACGCGGCCAGGTCGGCGGCGACGGCCTCGACCTCCGCCTGGATGCCCAGGGCGTCGCCGCGGGCCGAGCGGTCCACCCGGATCGACACGGCCGGGTCGTCGCCGACGTAGAAGGCCTGCGCGCGGTTCGCCCCGGCGACGGTGACGCTGGCCACGTCGCCGATGGTCAGCGGCGGGCCGTCGTCGCGGGAGCGCAGGGCGATGCGCTCTATCTGGTCGGCGCTGCGCTTTTCGGTGCCGGCGCGGACGCGGGCGGTGCCGCCGATGTCGCCGGCGGCGGCGGCGTCGGTTTCGGCGGCGATGGCGGCGGCGATGTCGGCAAGGCTCAGGCCGTACTGCACCAGGGTCAGGGACGGAACCTCGACCACGGTTTCGGGCGCGGCGAGGCCCTGGATGGTGGTCTGGGTCACGCCGCGGCGGAACAGCTCTGTCACGAAGCCGTCCGCGATGCGGCCCAGCTGGGCGACGTCCACCGGTCCGGTGATGACCACATCGGTCACCCGGTCGCGCCAGCCGCCGCGGCTGACCTCCGGATCCTCGGCGGCGTCGGGCAGGTCGCCGACGCTGTCGAGCGCGGTCTCCACGTCGGCGCTGGCGCGGGACATGTCCCAGCCGGGCTCGAACTCTATCGCGATCGACGCGCGGCCTTCGGTGGCCCGCGCGGAGGTGCCGGCGACGCCCTCCACGGCCAGCAGCGCAGGCTCCAGCACCGCCAGCACGGCGGCGTCCACCGCCTCTGCCCCGGCGCCGGGCCAGACGACGGTGACGTCGATCTCATCGGAGACGACGTCGGGAAAGAACTGCGCGCGCATGTTGGGCAGGGCGGCGGCGCCGAGGCCGATCATCATCAGCAACAGCAGGTTCGCCGCCGTCCGGTGGCGGGCGAAATAGGACAGCAGCCCGGAGACGGGTCCGAAATCCCTCATCGCGCGCATCCGCCGGACCGGCGGCGCGGGTCCGGGCGCCGCGGCCGGCCCGGCAGGCGGAAACCCGGCGGGCGGAAACCCGGCGGGCGGGAACGCGGCGGGCGCGTCGCGGCGGGCGCGGCCGGGATCATCCGCCGCGCGCGCCTTCGAGGCGCTCGACCATGCGGGCGGGGACCGGCCCCTCGCGCAGCTGGGCCAGCAGGCGGGCCCTGGCGTCGTCGGCCATGGTCCGGTCCGATTCGACCACTGCGATCAGGGCGGCGCGGCGCTCCGGGGTCAGTTCCAGCATCTCCGCCTCGGCGGTGTCCTGGGTGCCGTCCCCGGCCTCTTGCGGCGGCGCGTCCTGGCGCAGCGGACGGACCTTGATCCCGGCGCCCAGCAGCGGCGAGCGTTCGGCCACGACCTCCCGGCCGGCGAGGTCCGGGGCGCGGACGATCACCGTGTCGCCCTGGCTGCGCAGCGGCTCGACCGTGGCGGGGGTCAGGCGGTCGTCGTCGTCCAGCAGGAGCACGCCGCCGGAGGGGCCGACGGCCGCCGCGGGCAGGCGCGCGACGTTCCGGAGCGGCGGTTCGGAGATGCGGATGCGGGCGAAATCGCCCGGGCGGAAGCCGCGCGGCGCCTCCAGCCGGGCAAAGAGCCGGCGGCCGCTTTCGCCCTCTGCCACGGCGGGGGATTCGCGGGTGATGGTGGCGGGCGAGGACAGGTCGGTGGCCCCGAGGTCGAGCACCACCTCCGCGTCCCGCGCGGCGAGGCGGCCGTCGGCATCGAGAAGCCGCATGTAGTCGGCGGTGGAGACGCGGAAGGCGATTTCCAGCGCGCCGGGGTCGATGAGGTCGGCCAGCCGTTCGTTCTGGCTGACCAGACCGCCGAGCGACACGTCGAGGTCCGAGATCGTGCCGTCGAAGGCGGCGGTGACGCGGGTTTCGTCCAGCGCGCGCGCGGCCTCGTCCAGCGCCACCCGGCGGCGCGACAGCTGGGTTTCGGCCTGGGCGAGACGGGCCTGCGCCTGCGCCTCCGCCTGGCGGCGCGAGACGACCTGCTGGCGGGCGGCGGCGGCGGCGAATTCGGACTCCTCCACCGTGGCGGCGGTGCCGACGCCGCGGGACTCCAGGTCGCGCTGGCGGGCCAGCGCGCGGTCGCGCAGGTCCGACTGGTCGCGGGCGGCCTGCAGGTCGTCGGCGGCGAGGGTCAGCGCGCGCTCGGCATCGTCGCGTTCGGCTTGCGCGTCGGTGAGGTCGGCCCGGGCGAGGGCCAGGGCGGTTTCCGCATCGCTGGGGTCGATGGCGACGATGAGCTGGCCCTGGCGCACCTGTCCGCCGTCTTCCACGCCGTCCCCGATCTCCACCACCCGGCCGGGGGCGGTGGCGCGGATCTCAAGGTTCCGGCGGGCGCGGATCTCACCGAAGGTGGCCAGGACCGGGGTCAGCGTCCGGGGCGCGACGGTGACGACATTGGCGGCGAAGACCTGTTCCCGGGCGGCGCGGGCGCCGGGGTCGCGCGCGGCGCGGTCGCGGAGCGCGCCCTCAAGCGTCAGTGCCGCGAAGGCCAGAAGCCCGAGGGTCAGCGCGCTGAGGAGAAGGCCGGTGAGCGCCCGGCTGAAAAATCGCATTCGTGAACCCTGTTCGACCGACCGGACTATAGACCGCGGCCGCGGGGCGCGGAAGCCGTGGCGCTGTCACCGATACGTCAGGGCGGGGCTTTTCCGTCGCGTGCGGCGGCGGTCAATCGTCGCGGGTCACTTGCGGCGGCGGTGTTCGTCGAGGCGGGGCAGGATCTCGACGAAGTTGCAGGGCCGGTGGCGGTAGTCGAGCTGGAGCGACAGGATCTGGTCCCAGGCGTCGATACAGGCCCCGGTGGAGCCGGGCAGGGCGAAGAGATAGGTGCCGCCCCGCACCCCGCCGCAGGCGCGGGACTGGACGGCGGAGGTGCCGATCTTGGCCATGGAGACCATGGTAAAGACCGTGCCGAAGGCGTCGATCTCCTTTTCGTAGACGTCGCGGTGGGCCTCTACGGTGACGTCGCGCCCGGTCAGGCCGGTGCCGCCGGTGCTGATCACCACGTCGATGCCGCCGCCGTCGCACCAGGCGCGGAGCTGTGCCGCGATGGCGGCGCGGTCGTCGCGCAGGAGCGCGCGGCCGGCAAGGGTGTGCCCGGCGCCGGTGAGACGCGCGACGAGCGTGTCGCCGGAGCGGTCGTCTTCGGGCCCGCGCGTGTCGCTGACGCTGAGCACCGCGATCCGGCAGGGGATGAAGTCCCGGGTGGTGTCGATGCGGCTCATGGGCGGCTCACGGGCGGTTCATTGGCGGGCTCATTGGCGGGCTCGGGGGGGGGTCCTGCGGGGGCCGGGGAGGGGGCGCTGCCCCCGCGGCTGCGCCGCCCCCCGGGATATTTGCGGAAAGATGAAGCTCAGTCGAGATCCGATGCGGCGTGGCGTTCGCGCACGAAGGACGGATCGTCGCCGGTGCGGTTCACGCGGGTGCCGCGTCGGACGGCCGGGCGGGCGTCGATCTCATGGGCCCAGCGCAGGACGTGGGTGTAGTCCTGGACCGACAGGAACTCGCCCGCGTCGTAGGCCTTGCCGAACACCAGCCGGCCGTACCAGGGGAAGGTGGCGATGTCGGCGATGGTGTAGCTGTCGCCTGCGAGGAAGCGGCGGTCGGCCAGGTGCCGGTCGAGCACGTCGAGCTGGCGCTTGGTCTCCATGGCGTAGCGGTCGATGGGATATTCCATCGGCTCCGGCGCGTAGGCGTAGAAATGGCCGAAGCCGCCGCCGAGATAGGGCGCGGCGCCCTGGAGCCAGAACAGCCAGGAGAGCATCTCGGGGCGGTCGGGGCCGAGGAAGGCGTCGTAGCGCTCGGCCAGGTGCAGCAGGATCGCGGCGCTTTCGAACAGGCGCACCGGCGTGTCGCCGGTGTGGTCCATCAGCGCCGGGATCTTGGAGTTCGGGTTCACGGCCACGAAGCCGGAGCCGAACTGGTCGCCTTCCGAGATGTCGATGAGCCAGGCGTCGTATTCCGTGGGATGGCCGGCGGCGAGGAGTTCCTCGAACAGGATGGTGACCTTCTGCCCGTTGGGCGTGCCCATGGAATAGAGCTGGTAGGGGTGGTCGCCCCTGGGCAGGTCCTTGTCGTGGGTCGGTCCGGCGATGGGGCGGTTCTGGCTGGCCCATGTGCCGCCGGACTCCTTTTCCCATGTCCAGACGCGGGGCGGGGTGTAGTCGCTCATGATCGGTTCCTTGCGAGATCGCGTCAGAGGGTAAGGCGCGGGCCTGCCGTGCCAAGGGTCAGAGGGTGAACCAGACCGGCTGCGGCCCCAGATTTCTCCAATGGGTTGTGCCCAGCGTGCCGGTCTCACCCCAGCAGTCGTGGACATGGCCGAAGACGGCGAGCCGGGGAGCCAGGCGCAGCAGCGCGTCCTTTATGGCGGTCGAACCGATCCGGCCGAGGCTGGCGTGGTTGTCGCCGAGACCCGCGGGGGGCGAATGGGTGATCAGGATGTCCGCGCCGTCGATCGGGTCGAGGGCGGTGCGGGCCTGGTCCTCCGACAGGTCCCAGCTGCCCCAGGGCTGCGGCGGGAGCGGGGGCACGCCGCCGCCCAGCCCGGCGATGGCGAGGCCGTGGGCGCGGGTGGTCTGGCCGTGGAGCACGGTGGCGGCGGTGGCGTCGCGGAGTGCGGACTCGGTCTCGTTGTTGCCGGGGACGCAGATCATGCGGTCCGCGAGCGGGGCGAGGCGGTCCATGTAGCGCGCGAGGCCGCGGTGATTGTCGGCGAAATCGCCGGCCGCCAGGATCAGGTCGGCGGCCGGTGCGGCCGACAGGAGCGCGTCGGCGGCGGCGGCGTCGAGATGCAGGTCGGAGACCGCGAGGATCCTCACAGCCGCGCCTTGAGCGACAGCAGGTCGGCCCAGGCGTCGCGCTTGGCCAGCGGCTGGCGCAGCAGGTAGGCGGGGTGGGTCATCGGCAGGGCGGGACGCCCCAGCGCATCGGTCCACTGGCCGCGGAGCTTGAGGATGCCGCGGCGCCCCAGCAGCGCCTGGGCGGAGATGTTGCCGACGACGACCAGGATCTGGGGGTCCGCCAAGGCGACGTGGCGGGCGAGGAACGGGCGCAGCATGGCGATCTCATCGGCCGTGGGCTCCCGGTTCTGGGGCGGGCGCCAGGGCAGGACGTTGGTGAGGTAGAGGCTGCCGCCCGCGCGGGACAGGCCGATGGCGGCGAACATGCGGTCGAGGAGCCGGCCCGCCCGGCCGACGAAGGGCTTGCCCTGGAGGTCCTCGTCCCGGCCCGGGGCCTCTCCGACGATCATCACGCGCGCGGCCGGGTCGCCGTCGGAGAACACCAGATTGCGGGCGCCGCGCTTGAGCTCGCAGCCCTCGAAGGCGGCCATGGCGGCACGCAGCCCGGCAAGGTCGCCCGCCGCGCCCGCCGCGGCCTCTGCCGCGGCGGCGGGATCGGGCGGCCCGCCGGCGTGCGGCGGCGTGGACGCGGGGTCGGCGCGCGGCGCCCCGGGGTCCGGCGCGGGGCGGCGGAGGGCGAGCTGATAGCGGTCGACGGGCGTGTCCTCGATGGCCTCGTCGGCGCCCAGATCGACCTGCCAGCCGAGCGCCGCGAGGGCGTCGGCACGGGCATCGGCGTCGGTTGAGTCGGCCAGGGGCATGGGGCGGAGAGTAGCGCGTCGGGCCGGGGGGTTCCAGACGCGGCGGTGGCTGGCGACCTCTGCCGGGGGGCCGATACGGCAGGGCGCGGGCGTGGCGGGCGTGTTCGCGCGAACGGGCGCCGGCGTCGGGACGGAACGGGATTGCCGGTGTGCCGTGAGGTTTCGCTGGGGCAGGCTGGGGCCGCGGCCGATGGCGGGGAGGGCGGCCGTCGATCCGCCGGGGGACCGGGTGCGCCGTGGCACGGGACCGGGTGGTGTCGGGGGCCGTCCCGGTGCCGGGCGGCGGCCGGCTCTTTGCGGTCCGCGGGGTCGGTGCCGCGGCGGGGGTGCGGTTCCGGGCGCGTCCGTCGGCGCGATCGGCGGCATGGCGGCTCCCCGAAGCCGTCCGGGCGTGTCCCGGATGGGCGGGTAGGCTGGTGCGCTCAGCCCTGGGGGTGGATCCGCCGGCCCCCGACCCAGGTGCCAAGGACCCGGCCCTGCATCCGGGCGCCGTCGAACGGGGTGTTCTTGGATTTCGATGCCAGTGCGAACCGGTCGAGGACGAAGGGCGCGTCGGGATCGAAGAGCACCAGATCGGCCGGCGCGCCGGTGCCCAGGTGGCCCGCGTTGAGGCCGAGGCGGCGGGCGGGGTTGCGCGCCAGCGCGCGCCAGAGCGCGGCCAGGTCCATGTGCCCGGCATGGACCAGCCGCAGGGCGGCCGGCAGCAGGGTTTCCAGCCCCACGGCGCCCGATGCGGCCTCTTCGAAGGGCAGGCGTTTGCTTTCCTCGTCCTGGGGCGTGTGCATGGAACAGATCACGTCGATCAGCCCGCTGGCCACCGCCTCGACCGCGGCGATGCGGTCGTCCTCCGAGCGCAGCGGCGGCTTGAGCTTGAAGAAGGTCTTGTAGCCGGCGATGTCGAATTCGTTCAGCGTCAGGTGGTGGATGCCGACCCCCGCCGTGATGTCGAGTCCGTTGGCCTTGGCGCGTTCCAGCGCCGGCAGGGCGCGGGCCGAGGTGATCTGGTCCGCGTGATAGCGCGCGCCGGTCATCTCGATCAGCGAGATGTCGCGGTCGAGGCCCATGCGCTCGGCCATGGAGGGCGCCGCGGGCAGGCCGCAGAGCGACGCGAACCGGCCGGAGGTCGCGGCGGCCCCGCGGCTCAGCCCCGGCTCCTGCACATGGCCGATGACCAGCGCGCCCAGCCCCGCGGCATAGGTCAGCGCGCGCGACAGCACCCGTGTGTCGGCCACGACCCGGTCGCAATCGGTGAAGGCGACGGCGCCGGCGTCCATCAGCAGGCCGATTTCGGTCATTTCCCGACCCTGGCGGCCCTTGGTGAGCGCGGCCATGGGCAGGACGTTCACGGCGGCATCGGCCTGGCCGCGGCGGGAGACGAATTCGAGCACCTCCGGCGTGTCGATGGCCGGGTCGGTGTCCGGGCGGGTGACGATGGTGGTGACGCCGCCGCGGGCGGCGGCGCGCCCGGCGGAGCGGAAGCTTTCCTTGTGGCGCTCACCCGGTTCGGAGACCTTCACGCCCAGATCGACGATGCCGGGCGCCAGGCATTTCCCGGCGCAGTCGACAAGGGTCGCGCCGGCGGCGGGAGCGGTGGCGATCCGGCCCCGCGTGACGCAGAGATCGCCCGACCGCTCGCCCCGGTCCGGGTCGATCAGGCGGGCGTTGTGGAAGATCAGGTCCATGGCGCGTCTCCGGTCCGGGCGGGCGACCGATACGACGCGCGGGCGCGCTGGGCAATGGGAGGGGGGCGCGACCGGCGCGGCGGGGCCCGGAGGGCTGCGGCGCGGCCATGGGGCGGCCGGGTGCCCAAGCGCGGAGCGGCCTGCGGCGGTGGGGACGGATGCCCGCGCCGTGCCTGTGCAGGCGCGCGGTGGGCTATTCCGTGTGTCGGACCGGGCGTGTGGCGGTGAGGCCCGCGGCGAGCAGAGACATGTGGCGGACCGCGGGTGCGGCGGATCCGGCACGCGGTGGGCCGGGGAAGGGTCGGGCCGATGCCGCTCGGCCGCGCGCGGGGAGGGCCGGGCTGCGTGGCCCGTCCTGGTGCGACCCGTCCCCGGCGAGCGTCGGGGAGGGTCATTTTGGGCGGCCGTTCCGTCCGCTCGGGCGGTGGGGGATTAGATGGCGACCAGGAACACGATCACCACCACCAGAAGTGCGGCGACAAGCGCCAGCATCGCCACCAGCCCGGAGGACCGGCGGCGGGCCGCGGCGGGATCCGCGGTCCCGGCGGGGGTGCCGGAGGCCGTGCCTTCGGCCGAACCGGTGCGGATCGGCGGGCCGACGGGCGTGGTGCCGGCCATCGGGTAGCTTCCCAGGTGGCTCAGCGGGGCGGAGGCCGTGATGGCCTGCCGGACCGCGCCGGTGCGCAGGATCAGGACCGGACCCCGGCGCGCGTCGAGCCGCGCGGCGTCGGGCCGCACGGCGTCGGCGTCGGCGGCCTCGCCCTCCACAAGAAAGGTCGACAGGCCGAGATCGCCCAGCGGGCGGGTGTCGATGACATGGGCGCGGTCAGGCTCTACCTCTATGCCGCCGAGCGCCGCGGAGAGAGCCGCGCCGTCGGCGGCCAGCGCCTCAGCCCTTTCCATCGTGGCATCCACCGCAAAGACGTGAAGCGTATCGGGTCGGGAATCGATCTGGGCCATGGGACCTCCGGTTTCCGGACCAACGCCGCATGGCGGGGGCACGGTTCCGTGACGGGCGGTCCGGCACTGCACGAGCGTCGGACGCCTGCGGACGGGAACGGGGCCGCCGTGCGGATGGCGCTGGCCGGCGGTGCGGGCGATGCCGCGGAGGATCCCGGAGCGATCCCCCCGGGCGCGCCCCCGGCGGGCCCGTCCCCGCATCCGCCGGCAAGACGCGGGCCGGGCGCCGTGCGGGGCAAGGCGCGTCGGGCAAGGGGTGTCGGCGGCAGGGGACCGTGGGGCGGCGGGGGAAACGCGGGACGGCCCGCGGACCGGTGCGATGCGGCGCGGGCGGGGACTGCGCACGAGCAGGCGGGGCGGCGGAGGGACACGCGGGACGTGCGCCGGAGCGGTGCGGTGCGGGGCGGGCGGGGGCCGCGCCGGGGCCGGTGGGACGGCGGAGGGACACGCGGAAGGTGCGCCGGAGCGGTGCGGTGCGGGGCGGGCGGGGACTGCGCCGGGACCGGTGGGACGGCGGAGCGCAGGGGGATGCGCCGGAGCAGTGTGGTGCGGCGCCGGCGGGGACCGTGCAGAGCTCGGTGGGACGGCGGAGCGCAGTGGGGTGCGCCGGAGCGGTGCGGTGCGGGGCGGGCGGGGACCGCGCCGGGGCCGGTGGGACGGCGGAGCGCAGGGGGGGGGTGCGCCGGAGGCTTGCGTGGCGGTGCGGGCAGGGACCGGGACGGGTGCGAAAGCCGGCGGGCCGGCGCCGACCGGGGCGGGCGGCGGCGGTTTCGCGGCGTCCGGGCCGCCCCGGCCGCGCGGCGAGGGGAGAAGGACGGGCGTCCAGGCGTCCGCCGAGGGGCGAACGGCGGGCCTCAGGCGGCGCGCCGGGCGCGCAGGTTCCGGGCCAGAAGATCCATGGCGGCCATGCGCACGGCCACCCCCATCTCGACCTGCTCCTGGATGACCGAACGGTTGATGTCGTCGGCGATGGTGCCGTCGATCTCGACCCCCCGGTTCATCGGACCCGGATGCATGACGATGGCGTCCGGCTTCGCGCGGGCGAGCTTTTCGGCATCCAGCCCGTAGCGGTGGTAGTATTCGCGCGTGGAAGGGATGAACCCGCCGTCCATGCGTTCGTTCTGGAGGCGGAGCATCATCACCACGTCGGCGCCCTCCAGCCCCTGCGCCATGTCGTGGAACACCTCGACGCCCCAGTCGGCGGCGCCGGTGGGGATCAGCGTCGGCGGTCCGACCAGCCGGATGCGGCTCTCCATCTTGCCCAGCAGCCAGATGTTCGACCGCGCGACGCGCGAATGAGAGATGTCGCCGCAGATCGCCACGGTGAGGCGGTGCAGACGCCCCTTGGCGCGGCGGATGGTGAGCGCATCGAGAAGCGCCTGCGTGGGATGCTCGTGCCGCCCGTCGCCGGCGTTCAGCACGGCGCAGGTGACCTTTTGGGCCAGCAGGTCCACGGCGCCCGACTGTGGATGGCGCACGACCAGCAGATCGGGGTGCATGGCGTTGAGGGTCAGGGCCGTGTCGATCAGCGTCTCCCCCTTCTTGATGGACGACGCGTGCATCGACATGGACATGACATCCGCCCCGAGCCGCAGGCCGGCGATCTCGAAACTGGCCTGGGTGCGGGTGGAGGTCTCGAAGAACATGTTGATCTGGGTGAGTCCGGCCAGCGCCGCGGCGTGCTTTTCCGGCCCGCGATTGAGGGCGGCGTAGCTGTCGGCAAGGTCGAGGATGACGGCGATCTCATCCGGGGCGAGGGACTCGATGCCGAGGAGGTGATCCTGCCGGAATGTCATCGCACGCTCCTTGGGCTTTCGGGGCGGTATAGGATCGGGGGGCGGGCCCGGCAAGCAGTGCCGCCGGCGCGGCGCCCCGTTTCGGACGAGCGGCCGTCGCGGGCGACGGCAGGGATACGCGCTGCGTGCCAGGGCCGGCCGGGGACCGGGGGGCGGTCGCGCCGATTGTGAACACCGGCCCTGATCCGTCCGGCGCGCTCAGGCCGACCCGTCGTCAGATCGACGGAACCACGATCCGGGGCGGGTGAAGAGGTCGCCAGTCCCATCGGTCCGACGCGTCAAGCGGCTCTGGGCGCTGCACCGGCCCACGACGCGGTGATTATCCTTGCCACGCCCATCGGGACGCCCTGGACCTGCGACGGCCTTTCGACAGTCTGGCCCCGCTTCAAGAAGAAGCTGGACGCCGGGTAAGCCGTGCAACCCGGTCCGACCCCCAAGGTGGCGTTGGCGTTCCCCCGGTTCCGTGGAGACACATCGGCTTTCATCGGACGGTGTCCCCATGCCGAGGACGGGGAACCCGTAGCCTGCGGACTTCAGGGACCGGATCGTCGCGCTGGCGCGATCGGGGCGCTGCGTCGAGAGCTTGGCGCGGGAGTTCGAACCCTGTGCCGCGACGATCGCCGGCTGGATCCGGCAGCCCGGGGCCGGGGATGACGGTCCCACCAGTCTGGAACGCGAGGAGCTGGCCCGCCTGCGAAGGAAAACCGTCGGCTTCGGATGGGGCGCGACACCCTCTCGAAGGGGCGCTCATCGACGGCGCCATCGGTCCGGGCCCGGTGGACGACGGCCGGTGTGCTCGGGACGAGCGCGGCGCGTCGAGGTCATCGAATTCATGACCGCGAACCGGGCCGTGTATCCCGTGCAACCGATGGCGAAGGTCATGGGCGTGTCGCGCAGCGGCGTTCATGCGTGGCAGCGCCGCGCGCCGTCCACGCGGTCGGTCGCCGATGCGGCGCCGAGCGAGCGGCTTGCCGAGATCCCCTGCACATCCAAGCACCTGCGGCGCGCCGAGGATCTACGCCGAACCGGCCGATGAGGGAGTCGGCGTGGGCCGGAAGCGGGTCGCGAGGCAGATGAAGGCGGCCGCTTTGACCGGCGTCAGTCGCCGCAGAGGGACAGGTACGACGCTCCGCGACGCGCGGGTTCGCCCAGCCAGCGACCGGGTCGATCGCAACGTCCGGGCCGACGCGCCGGACCCGTTCATTCATAGCGTTGTGTGGTTGCCTTAGCTATCGCCTGCAACCGGAACGCAGAGGCTGCTAAAGTCGCTTTGAGGTGCCCCTAGATTTGTAGACGCTTTGCCCCCTAACTTTGAGGCGAGGAGGCCGAGATGGGGACAAGCAATTACAGCGACGAGTTCAAACAGGATGCGGTGCATCAGATCACGGTGCGCGGTTATCCGGTGCGGGAGGTATCGCAGCGTTTGGGCGTCAGCACGCATTCTCTTTACAAGTGGCTGAAGTTGTTCGCGGAACCGGTTTCAAAGCCCGGCGTGGATCATGAAGCCGAGAACCGGCGTCTGAAGCGAGAGCTGGCTCGCGTGACCGAGGAGCGCGACATTCTAAAGAAGGCAACGGCGTACTTCGCGCGCGCGTCCCAATGAAGTACGCGTTCATCCGGGCGCATCGCGAAGAGTTCGGCGTTCGGGCCATGTGCCGAGTGCTGCGGGTGCATTTCAGCGGGTTCTATGCATGGCTTAAGGAACCGTTAAGCTACCGCGCACAGGAGGATGCACGTCAGACGAAACTGATCCGACAGGCTTGGGCCGGCAGCGGCAAGGTCTATGGCTATCGCAAGCTGACGGACGATCTGCGCGACCAGGGCGAGCGGGTCTCGGAGAACCGTGTTGCCCGGCTGGCGTCGCTGGCCGGGATCGCTGCGCAGGTCGGCTATCGGCGCCGCCCCGGCCGATATGGTGGCAAGCCTGCGGTGGTGGCCGAGAACAGGCTGGAGCAGTGCTTCGAGGCGTCCCGGCCCGATCAGGTCTGGGTGACCGACATCACCTATCTGCGGACCCATGAAGGCTGGTTGTATCTCTGTGTCGTCATCGACCTGTTCTCCCGTCGCGTCGTCGGTTGGTCCGCACAATCCCGCATGACGACGGATCTGGCGCTCCAAGCTCTTCTGATGGCCATCTGGCGACGAAAGCCGACTGACCGGGTCATGGTACATTCAGACCAGGGCTCCCAGTACACCAGCCGCGAATGGCAGACCTTCCTGCGCCAGCACGGCCTCGAACCCAGCATGAGCCGGCGCGGCAATTGCCATGACAACGCGGTCGCCGAAAGCTTCTTTCAGTTGCTGAAACGGGAGCGGGTCAGACGTCGCACCTATCCGACCAGAGAAGCGGCAAGGCAGGACGTGTTCGAATACATCGAGCTCTTCTACAACCCGAAGCGCAAGCACACGAACAACGGCATGCTGTCGCCCGTTGACTTCGAAATCAGACAGCAGAAACTGAAAGAGGCAGGTGTCTAGGAAACTAGGGGCACCTCACGATCTGCTGCGCCGCTTGCCCTCCTACGATCCCTCGCGCGGCAGCATCGGCGCCTTCGCCAACATCGTCCTGCGCAACCAGTCCTCGCGGATCGCGATGCGCCATCACCGCCAGCGCCGTGCGCAGGGTGGGTCGCTGCTCTCGCTCGAGGTGCCTCTGGCCGGAGCCTGCGAGCCGGTCGGGGACACGCTGACCGAGGACGACGGGCTTGCCGCCTGGCACGGCCAGACCTGCTGCGCGGCGGCCGTCACCGAACTTCACCACGCCCTGCAGGCCGCCCTCGCGCGACTCCCGGTCGAGGATCGCCGGTTCTGCGCGGCGCTGGCGCATCGCCCCGTCACCGCGCTCGCGGCCGAGGGTTTCGGGAGCCGCTCCGCGCTCTACCGCCGCCTCGTCGATCTCCGTCACGTCCTCACCGCCCACGGTCTCGGTCCCGCCTGGGACGATCTCGCGGCGGCCTGAGTAGAGGCGAAAGGAGGAGATCATGTTCATGGGCACCACCCCCTTCATCACGGTCCGCGCCCGCCGACCGCTCACCGAAATCGAGTTCTGCGCCTGGGTGGCGCAGGCCGTGCCGGGCGACCGCCTCGAGTACCATCGCGGCTTTCTGGTTCTCGACATCTTCCCGATGTTCGCCCGGTTGCCGGATCAGCAGCGCGCGGAACTGGCACGGCTCGGGTCGCGCGCCTTCTGGGCCGCCGAACAGGGTCTCGTGCACCTGGTGCAGGAGCGCACGGGCCCCGACCAGTTCGCCTACATCGCCGTCGCCCGCCCCAAACCGAAGGCCGCAGCCGTCTCGCTGTCCGCGCTTCTGCTCGCCGAGCGAGAGGCCGCGTGATGACCGCCTTCCAATCTCTTTTTGCCGATCATGGAGACCCTTACATGCCGTTCCCCGCGAACACCCCCACCGTCGACGACCTGCCGGGCCTCGGGCTGCAGGACATCGCCCAGCTGCCCGTCGAACTGTTGGCCATCCTGCAGCGCGACGTTGATGAGCGCATCAAGCGGGACAAGGCCGCGAAGGCTCGCCTCGATGGCGCGCTGAGCGTCCGCTACGCCACCCGCGCCGCCGAGGAACGGCAGGCCGCGGGCAAGGACACCGGCACGATCCGGCTCATTGATGGCGATTTCACCGTGCTCGCCGATCTGCCGAAACGGGTCGATTGGGATCAGGATCGCCTCGCCGCCATGGTCGAGCGCATCCGCGCCGCCGGAGACGATCCCGCGCAGTATGTCGACATCTCGTTCAAGGTGCCCGAGCGCAAATACGCCGCCTGGCCCGATGCGATCCGTGCCGGCTTCGAGCCCGCGCGCACCGTCCGGCCCGGGACGCTGAAGATCGAGATCCTCCCGCAGGGGGCCGATCAATGAGCCTCCCGATCATCAGCGCCGACCAGCGGCTGGCCGAGCAGCGTGGGATCAAGGGCTGCATCTTCGGCAAATCGGGCATCGGGAAGACCTCGCTGCTCTGGACCCTGAACGCGTCGACGACGCTGTTCATGGATCTCGAGGCGGGCGATCTCGCCATCGAGGGCTGGGCGGGGGACAGCATCCGGCCGCGAACCTGGACGGAATGCCGGGATTTCGCGGTGTTCATCGGCGGGCCGAACCCGGCGCTCCGCGACGAGCAGCCCTACAGCCCCGCGCATTACAAGGCGGTCTGCGACCGCTTCGGCGATCTGGCAGCTCTCGACCGTTACGACACGATCTTCGTGGACTCGATCACGGTGGCGGGGCGGCTGTGCTTCGGCTGGTGCAAGGGCCAGCCCGAGGCGCTGTCGGAGAAGACCGGCAAGCCGGACGTGCGCGGGGCCTACGGGCTGCACGGACGCGAGATGATCGGCTGGCTCACCCATCTCCAGCATACGCGGGCCAAGAACGTCTGGTTCGTCGGAATCCTCGACGAGAAGCTCGACGACTTCAATCGCAAGGTTTTCCAGCCGCAGATCGACGGCTCGAAGACCGGGTTGGAGCTGCCGGGGATCGTCGACGAGGTGATCACCATGGCGGAGTTGAAGGCTGATGGCGATCCCTATCGCGCCTTCGTCTGCCAGACGATCAACCCCTGGGGCTTTCCGGCCAAGGACCGCTCGGGGCGTCTGGATCAGGTCGAGGAGCCTCACCTCGGCCGCCTGATGACGAAGATCCGCGCCCCCGTCGCACCAGCGCCCAAGCGCCTGACCTACACGCCGCCGCCCGCCGATCCGGCGGCTGACGCCCAATCCCAACCGCAATCCTGATCAGAAAAGGAGGTTCCACATGGGTTCCTGGAACGATTTCAACGACGCGCAGAGCAACACCAACCTGATCCCCAAGGGCACGCTGGCCAAGGTGCGCCTGACCATCCGACCGGGCGGTTTCGACGATGCCTCGCAAGGCTGGACCGGCGGCTATGCCACCCGCGGCTCGACTGGCGCGGTCTATCTCAACGGCGAGTTCACCGTGACCGAGGGCCAGTACGCCCGGCGCAAGATCTTCACCCTGATCGGCCTCTACAGTCCCAAGGGGCCGGACTGGGCGAACATGGGCCGCAGCCTCGTGCGCGGCATGCTGAACTCGGCCCGCGGGATTTCCGACAAGGACATGTCGGCCGAGGCGCAGGCGGCGCGGCGGATCAACGGCTTTGCCGATCTCGACGGGATCGAGTTCATCGCCCGCATCGACATCGGCACCGACGCCAGCGGCGACGACAAGAACGAGATCCGCAGCGCGGTCACGCCTGACCATCGCGACTACGCGCAGGTCATGGGGACGGCGCCGCTGCAGTTCGGCGGAAATGGCGGCCCCGGGCATGCCCCGCAGCAGTCCACCCCTGCGGCACCGGCACATCAGCCCAGCCAGCCCGCGTCCGCCCCCGGCGTCGCCGGTCGGCCGAGCTGGGCGCAGTAAGGGGGAGACCGGCCATGCGCCTGCGCCCCCGCCAGAAGACCTTCGTCGAGCGCAGCGTGGCTGCGCTCGCCTCCCGCGGCAACACGCTGGGCGTGGCGCCCACCGGTGCGGGCAAGACCATCATGCTCTCGGCGGTCACCGGCGAGATGATCGGCGACGGTGCGAAGGCCTGCGTGCTGGCACACCGCGACGAGCTGACGGCGCAGAACCGCGCCAAGTTCCAGCGTGTGGTGCCGGGCGTCGCCACATCGGTCATCGACGCCACGGAGAAATCCTGGGGCGGCCAGGTCGCCTTCGCCATGGTGCCGACGCTGGCGCGAGCGTCCAACCTCGCCGAAATGCCACGTCTCGACCTGCTGGTCGTCGACGAGGCGCACCATGCCGTCGCCGACAGCTATCGCCGCATCATCCACCGGGTGCGCGAGGCCAATCCCGACGCCCGCATCTTCGGGGTCACGGCGACGCCGAACCGGGGCGACAGGAAGGGCCTGCGCGATGTCTTCGACAATGTCGCCGATCAGGTGCGGCTGGGCGAGCTGATCGCCTCGGGCCACCTGGTGCCGCCGCGCACGTTCGTCATCGACGTGGGCGTGCAGGACGAGTTGCGCTCGGTCCGCAAGACCATGTCGGATTTCGACATGGCGGAGGTGGCCGGCATCATGGACCGCGCCCCCGTCACCGACGAGGTGATCCGCCACTGGAAGGAGAAGGCGGGGTCCGAAGGACGGCAGACCGTGGTCTTCTGCTCCACCGTTGCCCATGCCGAGCATGTCACCGACGCGTTCAGGGCGGCTGGCGTTTCCGCCGCCCTGATCCATAGCGATCTGGCGGCCGAGACCCGCAAGGCGATCCTCGCCGATTACGCGGCGGGGGACATCCGCGTCGTCGTCAACGTGGCGGTGCTGACCGAGGGATGGGACCATCCGCCCACCTCCTGCGTCGTGCTGCTGCGCCCCAGCTCCTACAAGTCCACCATGATCCAGATGGTCGGGCGCGGCCTGCGCACCGTCGATCCCGAGGAACACCCGGGAATAGTGAAGACCGACTGCATCGTACTCGACTTCGGGACGTCGAGTCTCACGCACGGCACGCTGGAACAGGATGTCGATCTCGATGGGCACGTTCCGACGCCGGGGGAAGCCCCGACGAAACTCTGCCCCGAATGCAAGGCCGAGATCCCGATCGCCGTCACCGAATGCCCGATCTGCGGGTGCGAGTTGGCGCGCGAGGGCGCGGAGCCCATCGACAGTTTCGTCATGACCGAGCTCGATCTTCTCGAGCGATCGAGTTTCGCGTGGGTGGACCTTTTCGGCGACGACGCCGCGCTGATGGCCAACGGCTTTCACGCCTGGGGCGGCGTGTTCTTCCTCGAGGGCCGCTGGCACGCGGTCGGGGGCGCCAAGGGCAAGGCGACGCGGCTCCTGAGCGTGGGCGAGCGCATCGTCTGTCTCGCGCAGGCCGACGACTGGCTGAACGAGCACGAGACCGACGAGAGCGCCTACAAGTCGAAGGGCTGGCTGAAGCAGGACGCGACGGAGAAGCAGCTGAACTGCCTGCCGCCCGAGTTCCGGCGCGATTACGGCCTTACCAGATATCGCGCCTCCGCGCTGATCTCGTTCCAGTTCAACAAGCGCGACATCCGGCGCCTCGTCACGGCGGCCGAGCCCGAGCGGAGGGCGGCGTGAATCATGTCGCGCAAGTCCCATCCCCGCCGTTCGCCGGGAGAACGGTCCCCCGGACCGTTCTCGGTTCCGGCTCACCGCCTGCGGATTGCCCGGAGCGTATTCGGCTCTGGCACCCGCGCCTCAAGCCTTGCGTCGTCTGTCTGCGACCCGCGCGCGGCTTCAGTTTCTTCAGCCCCAACAAACCCCGCCCCCGTGAACACCGCTGGTTCTGCTCGATGCACTGCCAGGCGTTCTTCGCGGCGCGCCACCGGAAAGGACTGACCATGCAGGGAACGACCGATGAAGAACGCCTCGCCATAGCGATGGTGATGAAACGGCTAGGCCAGACAATGGACCTGATCGGCTGGGACAAACGGCTGCGCGATCTCACCGAAACCGATGTCACCGCCTTGATCGAGGAGGTTCTGGAGGGCTATGGCGCCGAGATGTCGCGCATCGCCGCCAAGGGCGAGGTGCCGTTCTGATGCTGGACTTCAACCCGCGCCCCTCCATGACAGAGCGGATCAACGCGCTGGTCGACGCCGCGCTGATCGCCGAGCGGGAGGCCACGCCGCCCCGGACCTATCTCGGCGCGTCCCGTCTGGGTCACGCCTGCGAACGCGCGCTGCAGTTCGAGTTTGCTGGCGCGCCGAAGGATGAGGGCGCGGATTTCGGCGGGCAGACGCTGCGCATCTTCGCCATCGGCCATCAGCTCGAGGATCTGGCGATCCGCTGGCTGCGGGCGGCGGGGCTCGACCTCTACACCCGCAAGGGCAATCGGCCCGATGGGGATCAGTTCGGATTCTCCGTCGCGGGCGGCCGCATCCGTGGCCATGTCGACGGGATCGTGGCCGCAGCCCCGGCCGCACTCGGTCTGCGCACCCCGGCGCTCTGGGAATGCAAGACGATGAACGCGAAGAACTGGCGGGCCTGCGTCAAGGACGGGGTCGCCGCCTCCAAGCCCGTCTATGCCGCACAGATCGCGATCTACCAGGCTTACATGGAGTCGTCGGTGCCGGGCATTTCCTCGGTCCCGGCACTGTTCACGGCGATCAACAAGGACACGGCCGAACTGCATCACGAGCAGGTCGCCTTCGATGCCGATCTGGCGCAGCGCATGTCCGACCGCGCGGTGCGGATCCTCCAAGCCACCGACGCCGGCGAGCTGCTGCCCCGCATCGCCGCCAGCCGCGACTTCTTCGAATGCCGGTTCTGCGCTCATGCCGAGCGGTGCTGGAGCCTGGCTGCATGACCGACGACCCCACCGATCCATCCGATCCCGACCAGGAGCCAGCCATGCGCGACGACACCACGCCCGACGAGCCCAAGGAAAACATCGTCCATTTCAACCCGTGGCGCGACTTCAACGATGCCGCGCCGCAGATCGACGTCTTCGGCGACGAGCCCGACCCTGCGCAGATCGCGCAATTCATGCAGGTCGTCTTCGGATATTGCGACGGTCTGATCCCTGTCCGCAGCTTCATCGACAAGGGTCAGGGCATCGACGGGCGGCCGCACAACATCTGGCTGGAAGCGGATCATTCCGCCCCCGAAAAGATGGCGACCTTCGCAACATGGGCCTCGCGGGAAGGTGCCGCGGTCTACGTCATCCCCGGCACCGTTTCCGCGCACGGCCAGGCCAAGGCGGCCGACATCCTGCAGATGCAGACGGTGGTGGTCGATCTCGACACCGGTGACATCGCCGCCAAGCGCGCGCACGTCGAACGCCACCTTGGCGCTCCCAGCATGGTGGTGGAAAGCGGCGGCGTGACGGCCGAGGGGCAGCGCAAGTGCCATGTCTGGTGGGCGCTGACCGAACCCGCCGAGGGCGACGACATAGCGCGTGTCTGCCGTCTGCGGGGCGACATCGCCGCAAAGGTCGGCGGCGACATGCATTTCCGCTCCGCCCATCAGCCGATCCGGGTGGCGGGCAGCGTCTATTACAAGAACAACCTCAAGACGCAGGTGCGGATCGTCGAACTGAACGCCGACCGCGAACGCGATCTGGCCGAATTCATCGAAGCCGCCACCGACATGCCGCCCGCGGCGGGCGTGTCCCTGCAGCCCGCGTTCACCCATCCCGACAAGCCCATCCTAGACGAGGTGCTGGTCACGCCGGTGCGGGAGGGGGCGCAGGACGACTGGTCCCGCTTCGAGGGCGCCTCCGCCGCGATCGGGCACTTCATCCGCATGGTCCACGAGGGCCGGATGAGCAAGGACGAGGGCTGGATCGGCATCTGCGGCTACAACGCCGCGATGCTGCGGCCCCAGTGGCCCGTCGAGCGGCTCAAGCGGGAGTCCGAGCGGCTCTGGGAACGGCATGTCGAGAAATACGGCCCACCTCTGATCCGGCTGGACTCCGGCGCACCGGGACCGGTCGAGATGCCTGCCTTCACGTTGGGCGCGCTGCTGGACGATCAGAGCCCGATGCCCGAAGACATCATCGCGCCCCGGGTGCTGACGCCGGGCGGACTGCTGGTGCTGGGCGGTGCGCCCAAGGTCGGCAAGAGCGACCTGCTGATCTCCTGGCTCGTCCACATGGCCGCTGGCGTGCCGTTCCTCGGCTTCACGCCGCCAAGGCCGCTGCGGATCTTCTACCTGCAGGCCGAGATCCAGTATCACTATCTGCGGGAACGGTTGAAGCAGATCGCTCTGCCGTCCGACGTGCTGGCCGCCGCGCGCGACACCTTCGTCGCCACACCCAAGTTGAAAATGCTGCTCGACAACGAGGGCAGCGTCCGGGTTGCCCGTGCGATCCGGACGGCATTCCCGGATGCGCCGCCCGACATCCTCTGCATCGACCCGATCCGGAACCTCTTCGACGGCGGACCCGATGGCGGCGGCGAGAACGACAACACCGCCATGATGTTCTTCCTCAAGGAGCGGGTCGAGGTTCTGCGCGACCACATCGACCCGGACTGCGGGGTAATCCTGATCCACCACACCAAGAAGCTCAGCAAGCACCAGGTTAAGGAGGATCCGTTCCTCGCGCTTTCAGGCGCCAGCGCCCTGCGGGGCTTCTACACTTCCGGGCTGATCCTGCACCGCCCCGACGAGGACGCGTCAGAGCGCAAGCTGGAGATCGAGCTGCGCAACGGCCCCGCGCTGCCCTCGAAGCTGATCGACAAGGTGCGCGGCCAATGGGTCGAGATCAACCCGATGAACGAGCGCCTCGTGCGCCAGGACATCGGCGCCAGGCACGATGCAGAGCGGGATCGGAAGAACCAGGTCGTCCTCGGGATGATCTTCGACGAGGCGGCCGAGGGTCGGCTCTACACCGCCACGCAGTTCGCGGAGGCGTTCGAGAACCAGCACGATCTCGGCGGGCGCTACAGCATCCGTGAGCGGCTGTCGGTGCTCGCCACCAAGGGCCTGATCAAGTTCCGCCGGAGTTTCACGGAGCACGGGTATGCCGGGACGCAATCGCATTTCGGATATCTCGTGATCAGGGACATGCGCTTCGGCCGCGATCCCGTGATCGACACGGACACCGGAGAGGTCCTTGCCGAGGGCGTCGCGGTGCCGCCGACCCACTACAAATGCCCCCATTCCGGCCGCGCGCGCGAGGTCGAGAACCCCTCCGTCTGGGTCTACCCGGAGGAGGCCGATGACTGACTTCCTCATCATGAGCGCGGCCTTCCTCATTCTCATCCCTTTCTCATGGCCCAATGAAATCAATGGGTTGGTGATGAGGATGAGAAAGGCCTTCCTCATCGACCCACCTCATCCTCTGAGCCGTGAAAATTCAATGGGAACAGAGTCTTGCAGCCACAACATGAGGCGAGTGGGCAAGCCCCCATACTACGTATGGGGAGGCCAACCGGCAGGTTTGGCCTCGCCTCCCATACGTCGAGGGTGTCCGCGCGCGGGCTCCGACGCTCCCTGCACATTCCGATCCGACGACGGCGGCCCCGTACCGCCAAGCACCAGACCGCCGTCGTCTTCCACCCGAGCAGCCAACCAGAAGAGGAGACCACCCATGGCTGACCTGACTCTCGCCACCTCCAGCCGCGAGGCAATCCCAGATCTGCGGCCCGTCGTCCGCGCCAACCGGGTGATGCTGGCGCTCGACCTCGGCACCGCGACGGGATGGGCGCTGCAAGGCATCGATGGGCTGATCACCTCCGGCACGGCGTCCTTCCGCCCCGGCCGCTTCGACGGTGGCGGCATGCGGTATCTGCGGTTCACCAACTGGCTCACCGAGATCGACCGGCTGTCCGGGCCCGTCGCCGCGATCTGGTTCGAAGAGGTCCGCCGTCACGCCGGCACCGACGCCGCCCACGTCTATGGCGGGCTGATGGCCACGCTGACCGCATGGGCCGAACTGCGCGGCATTCCCTACGAGGGCGTTCCCGTCGGTACCATCAAACGCCACGCCACCGGCAAGGGCAACGCGAACAAGGACGCCATGATGACGGCCGCCCGGGCGCGCGGCTTCTCGCCCGCCGACGACAACGAGGCCGACGCCATCGCGATCCTGCTCTGGGCGCTGGAGACCCGGGGAGGTGTGCAATGAGCGGCATGCGATTCACGCCCAAGGGATACGGCGGTCACCGTCGCAATCCCGACGAGGTCAAGCGCGACGGCTGGAAGGAACAGGGCCTGCTGGCCGTCGCCGTCGATGACGACCGCCTGACCTGGTCCGAGCGCGAACTGGTGCGCCAGCTCGGCGAGCGGCTCTACGGCAAGCGGGAACGGGAGGCGCGTCATGGGTGAGTGGACCACAGCACAGGTACAGGACCGGCTGGAGCTCGCGGCGGGCGTGATGCGGCAGATGCCGGGCGTGATGCCGCAGGGCTTCTTCAACGCATGGCCAGAGTATTTCCACAGCTTCGCCGACAAGGTCGGCCAGGAGCCGCAGATGCGTCGCCCGAGGCCCAGCCCGCGACAGATCACGCAGGCCGAGGAGGCGATGCTCTGGCTGCGCTGGCTCGAGAAGGACGATGCTCGGCTCGTCTGGCTTCGGGCGAATGGCACGCCGTGGAAGCCGATCTGCTGGGAGCTCGGGCTCAGCCGGGCGACGGCGGACCGGCGGCACCAGTACGGGCTGGCAGTGATCGTCTGGAGGCTGAATGGCAAAAGTCCACCTACGAAGCGCTCGATGAGCTACATAGTCGGCAGGGCACAGGCCGAATAACCCGGCCGGCCGTGAGGATCAAAGCGTTGATCGGCACGTTGCCACCGCAACCACGATGCGGTCGAGAGTTCACTTGTTACGAGCGAGGAAGGTACCGATGCTGAATTTCATTCGCCAGGGCGCGGGCCCTTCGCTTCTCCTCGTGCACGGGCTCGGAGGGTCGTGGCGTTCCTGGACAACGATCCTTCCTGCGCTCTCCGAGACGCGCGAGGTCGTGGCCCTGGACCTGCCGGGGCATGGCGAAACGTCGGCGGATGCCGACAGCGGCACGTTCAGAGGGCTCGCCGACAGCGTCGAGTCCTTCATCATCGAACAGGGCTTTGAAGGCATCGACATCGTCGGCAGCTCGCTCGGCGCAAGGATCGTGCTCGAGATGGCGCGTCGCGGGAAAGTCGGCGCGACGATCGCCCTTGATCCCGGCGGCTTCTGGCGCGGCTGGGAGAGGACATATTTCCGCTCCACGCTTATCGCGTCGATCCGGCTCGTGCGCGGCCTCCGGCCTGCGCTGCCCACCCTCTCCAAGTCGGCTGTCAGCCGAACCATGCTCCTGGCGCAGCTGTCGGCACGTCCCTGGAAGCTGGACGCTGAGGTTGTGGCGACCGAGCTGAACAGCTTTGCCGCGACGAAGACCTTCGATGCGCTCGTGCGCGATCTCGCCATCGCGCCAGAGCAGGAGGGACCCGCGGCGGGGACATCCCGCCCCGTCGTCATCGGATGGGGCCGCCAGGATCGTCTGTGTCTGCCGCGACAGGCCGCAAGGGCGATGGAGGCGTTTCCATCCGCCAGGCTGCATTGGTTCGAGAACTGCGGCCATTTTCCGATGTGGGATCAGCCGGAAGAAACCGTTCGGCTCATTTTCGATGAAACGGGCAAGACCCTCGAGTGAGCGGCGTCGCTGCCGCTGAGATCGCTTGACATCTCGTCAAGCGAAATCGTGTTTGTGAGACTTTTTTCGATGAGACATCGGAGAGCGAGACGCGAGGCGGGTCGGGGGCTATTACTTACGACATAATCGGGAGAAGCGCGCGCAGGCAGACGCCGCGCCGCTGGCTTCCGGGGTCCAGCGAAGGGTCCAGCCGGGGTCCAATGGGCTAACCCATTGAGTTCTCGGGTCCTTGTTGGCGACATTCGTATGCTGGCGGGCGAAGCGCGGGACATCGCCAGCGACAGGGCCGGATTTTTGGGAAGCCACCCGGAAGCCGGAGCCACGCGCGCCCCGCGCAAACAGCAATGAACGCTGGCCTTCCGACCGGACACCGCTGGTGGCCGCTGGACCCCGCGTGGAGTCCGGCCCGGCATCCGGAGTCCGGAAGCCACCGGCATCCACCCGACCGAGGAACCTTGCCCACCATGACGCTGAGCTTCGCCCCGGATGCGATCGAGACTTGGCCGCTGTCGCGCCTCCAGCCCTACGCGAAGAACGCGAAGGCGCATGGCGCGGACCAGGTCGCCAAGATCGCCGCCAGCATGGCCGAGTTCGGCTGGACCGTGCCCTGCCTCGTCGGCGAGGAAGGCGAGCTGATCGCTGGGCACGGCCGTGTGCTGGCGGCGACGCAACTCGGGCTGACCGAAGCGCCGGTCATCGTGCTCGGCCACCTGACCGAGGCGCAGCGCCGGGCCTATCGGATCGCGGACAACAAGCTGGCGGAGAGCCCATGGGACGAGGCGTTGCTGTCGGCGGAACTGAACGACCTGCTGGCCGATGATTTCGACCTGTCACTGGTGGGCTTCTCCGACGGCGAACTCGACAAGCTGCTGGCTTTCGTGCCGGAGGGGGACGGTGAAGAAGGTGGCGCCGGGGGTTCCGTGCCGCCGGTGACCATCCCGGAGCCGCCGCGCAATCCGGCGTCGCGCACGGGCGATCTCTGGATCCTCGGCGACCACCGTCTGCTCTGCGGTGACAGCACCAGCGCGGCAGACGTGCGCCGCCTGATGAATGGCGAACGGGCGATCCTGTTCGCCACGGACCCGCCGTATCTGGTGGACTACGACGGCTCGAACCATCCGACCCGCAACAAGGATTGGTCGGCCTCCTATGGCACGACCTGGGACGACTCTTCGCAGGGGGCCGAGCTTTACGACGGCTTCATCGCCGCGGCAGTCGCCGAGGCGATCACCGAGGATGCGGCCTGGTATTGCTGGCACGCCTCGCGCCGCCAGGCGATGCTGGAGGCTTGCTGGGAGAAGGCGGGCGCCTTCGTGCACCAGCAGATCATCTGGGTGAAGGACCGCGGGGGTTCTGACCCGGTCGCATTACCTCTGGAAGCACGAGCCCTGCTTCATGGGCTGGCGTCGCTCGAACCGCCCGCCGAAGGTGGCCGAGGAAACCCTGCCTTCCACATGGGCACTGCCGAGTTTCGCCAAGGACGACCGGCCCGACCACCCGACGCCGAAACCGCTCGACGCATTCGGGATCCCGATGCGCCAGCACGTCGCCCGAGGCGGCCTCTGCTACGAGCCGTTCTCGGGCTCCGGCTCGCAGATCATGGCGGGCGAGGCCAACGGCCGCCGGGTCTTCGCGATGGAAATCAGCCCGGCTTATGTCGATGTCGCCGTCGAACGCTGGCAGGCCGAGACCGGCCGCGACGCGATCCTCGATGGCGATGGTCGGATCTTCGCTGAGGTGAGGACCGAGCGGCTGGGCGACGACGCCGACGCCCCCGCCGACGCCCCCGCCGACACGCCGGACACGGACGCCGCCCCCGAACCCGCGCGAAAGCGCAAGACCGCCGCGTGACATGCATGACCTGGCTTTACCTTCCTCCGGATGCGCTTCCGGAGCCGGAGACGCATGCCTCTTCGGCCTTTCCCTCTGCTCCGGCGCAGGCGGTCTCGACCTCGGGCTCGCCATCGCCCTCCCCGGATATCGTGCTGTGGGCCATGTCGAACGGGAAACCTACGCCGCAGCCACTCTCGTGGCGCGGATGGAAGATGCGGCCCTGGATCGCGCGCCTGTCTGGGACGATGTTGCCACCTTCGACGGCCACCCTTGGCGCGGCGCGGTGGACATCGTCACTGCGGGCTATCCGTGCCAGCCGTTCTCGGTCGCTGGCAAGCGCCGGGGCGCCGACGACCCGCGCCACCTCTGGCCGCATGTCGCCCGCATCATCGGCGAGTGCGAGCCGCCCTTCGTGTTCCTCGAGAACGTCGCCCATCACCTCCGCCTCGGCTTCCCCCAAGTCGCCAGCGGACTGGTCGGCATGGGCTACAAGCTTGCGGCAGGCCTCTTCACGGCGGCGGAAGTCGGCGCGCCCCACCGGCGCGAGCGGCTGTTCATCCTCGCCATCCGCGAGGGGGATGAGCTGGCCGACCCCACGCGCCTGCTCCGGCACCCGGTCGAGTGGCGGGAACCGGACGGAACTGCTCCGGCTGTGGCCGACGCCCCGCGCCAGCGCCAACGAGAACCGGCAGACGAAGCCGACGCCATCGCAGGAAGCAGGCCAGCACGGGATGAACCTCGCGACGACGGCCGCGATGTGGCCCACGCCGATGGCGAACGATGGCTGCAAGCCGAGCGCGGGCAACCGGCGGTTGGCCGACCTTACCCATTCGGCGGGGATGTGGATGACGCCGACGGCGCGGGATCACAAGGATGGGGCTACGACGTTGGCGAACACGCCGGTGAACGGCCTGCTTGGCCGCCAGGTCCTGGTGACGCCGATGGCTGGGAGCGATACCTCCGAGCCGCGCCGGACCTTGAACCCGCTGTTCGTCGAGGCGCTGATGGGCTGGCCCACCGGGTGGACCGGCTTCGCCTCTGTGGCAACGGCGTGGTCCCGCTGGTTGCGGCGCATGCGCTGCGAACTCTCGCGGCTGAACTGCTGGCCAATCAATGACGGGGCACCAGCATGAAGCAATCGCGCACCATGTCGCTGGTTGAATCCGTCACCAACGTGATCGTCGGCTACGGCGTCGCGGTGGTCACGCAGATCCTGATCTTCCCGGCCTTCGGGCTGCACACGACGCTGGCGCAGAACCTGAAGATGGGCGCCATCTTCACCATCGTGTCGATAGCACGTTCCTTCGCCTTGCGGCGGGTGTTCGAGGCGATCCGGATGCGGAGCGCCAAATGATCGACCGCCGCCCCGGAGGGACGGCGGCCATCAACTTGTCGGGGTCCGGTGCGTCAGGCGGCAGGGAGTTTGTACACGCGTCCCCTGTCCTCGACCTTCTCCGAGGTCACCTCGAGCCCGAGTTTCTTCTTCAGCGCCCCGGCCATCGCACCGCGGACCGTATGCGACTGCCAGTTCGTGGCGGCCATGATCTCCTCGATGGTCGCGCCGTCCGGCGCGCGCAGCATGGCGATCAGTGTCGCCTGCTTGGTGCCCTCGCGCGGTGTGCGCGCCTTGGGCGCGATATCTTGTTGGCTGGGGGTCTCGGGCGCGGGCCCTTCTGTCGGCGCGTCCGTCGAGCCTACGGGCGTGGTGTTCGCATCCTCGGGCTCGATGCCGATGGCGGCGAGGCCTGCGTCGGTGGCGACCAGTGTGACGCCATGGCCGTCGCCGGTCTCGCGCCACATGGGCTCGCCCTTGCGCAGGTCGGCGTCGACCTCTTCGAGGAAGCCCTTGGCGAGCATCGCGCCGACCACCTTGGCGGCGGCGCCGCCGCGCAGGCTCTCGGGCAGCGGCAGGGCGATGTGCTCGGGCCGCTGGGCGGCGGCGCTCAGGATGATGGCTTGGGTATCGGAAAGCTTGGTCATCGTCGTCTCCCGTATCGGGGCGCGCGGAATGCGGGCCCTTCTACGAGGTCGAGCCCGCCAGTCGGCGGGCGGGACCGGAAGCGGGTCGTCTCACTCGGCGTGTTCGCCTTCGTTGAAGGCCATGTCGGTGATCTCGCGCAGCTTGGCGCGGTAGTGGTTCAGGGTGCCGACATGGCCCCAGTTGATCTCGTCCGGGTGGGTCTCGAAATGGTCCGCGCTGAGGGCGGCGAGCCGTTCCAGCATCGCGTCGATCTCGGTCTTCGCGGCGATAAAAGCGTCGAGGGCTTTCGTGTTGTCGGTCGCGCGGCGGGTCATCGGGCTGGCTCCTTGGGTCGAGTTGCATCGCTTCGTTGGAGTGACGTTCGCTCTGTCCGCCGCGCTTATCAACTCGATAAGCATATGAATTTGATTGATAATCGGAGCCGTCGATGCAGGGCATGAGCGAGCGCGAGTACGCCGCGCATGTCGGGCTGTCGCGGGGCGCGATCCAGAAGGCCAAGGCCGCCGAGCGGCTGGTCCTCTATCCGGACGGCAGCATCAACGCGGCCGCCAGCGACGCCAGGCGAGCGGAAACGACCGATCCGTCCAAGACCCGGAAACCAGCCGCGCCGAAGCTGAAGCCCGTCCCCGAGGCAGCGGTCGCCGCCGTCGGCGACACACTCCGCGAACAGGGGCTGGCCGTGCCCGCCGTCGGCGGCGGCACGACCTTCCTGCAGGCCAAGACCGCGAACGAGGTGCTGAAGGCGCAGGAACGACGCATCCGGCTCCAGAAGCTGAAGGGGGAGTTGATCGAGCGGGCCCGCGCGCTGGCGCTGGTGTTCCGCCTGGCGCGGGAGGAGCGGGACGCATGGGTCAACTGGCCTGCACGATCGTCTGCGCTGATGGCGGCCGATCTCGGCGTCGAGCCTGCCGCCATGCAGAAGGTTCTTGAGAAACATGTACGCGCCCACCTCGACGAACTCGCCGAGGTCCGGCCCGACTTCCGGTAAGAGCGGCGATGGCCTGACGGACTTCGACGGCGCGGGCGAGATCCTGCGCGCCTGGGGCAGCGGGCTGCGGACCGACCCGGACCTGACCGTCTCGGAGTGGGCGGACCGGCACCGCATGCTCTCGGGCCGCGCCTCGGCCGAACCCGGGCGGTATCGCACGGTGCGCACGCCCTACATGCGCGAGATCATGGACCGGCTGTCGCCCGGCGATCCGACGCAGCGGATCGTCTTCATGAAGGCCGCGCAGGTCGGCGCGACCGAGGCGGGCAACAACTGGATCGGGTTCGCCATCCATCAGGCGCCGGGGCCCATGCTGGCAGTCCAGCCAACGGTGGAACTGGCCAAGCGGAACTCGCGCCAGCGGATCGACCCGCTGATCGACGAGAGCCCGGAGCTGCGGGAGCGGGTGAAGCCCGCGCGCTCGCGCGACGCGGGCAACACGATGCTGTCGAAGGAATTCGCGGGCGGGATCCTGATCATGACGGGCGCGAACTCGGCGGTCGGGCTGCGGTCGACCCCGGCGCGGTACATCTTCCTCGACGAGGTCGACGCCTATCCGGCCTCGGCCGACGAGGAAGGCGACCCGGTCACGCTGGCCGAGGCCCGGTCGCTGACCTTCGCCCATCGGCGCAAGGTGCTGCTGGTCTCGACGCCGACGATCCGGGGGCTGTCGCGCATCGAGCGCGAGTACGAGGCCAGCGACCAGCGGCGGTTCTTCGTGCCGTGCCCGCATTGCGGCGCGATGCAGTGGCTGAAGTTCGACCGGCTGCGCTGGCAGAAGGGCCGCCCGGAGACGGCGGAATATCACTGCGAGGGCTGCGAGACGCCCATCGCGGAGCACCACAAGTCGGCGATGCTGGAGGGCGGCGAATGGCGGGCGACCGCCACGGCCGCCGATCCGACCACGGTCGGGTATCACCTCTCGGCGCTCTATTCGCCCATCGGCTGGCTGAGCTGGCAGCGGATCGTGCGGGCATGGGACGCGGCACAGGGGTCGGACGAGGCGATCAAGGCGTTCCGCAACACCATCGTCGGCGAGACATGGGTCGAGACCGGCGAATCCCCCGACTGGCAGCGGCTCTACGACCGGCGCGAGCGCTGGACATCCGGCACCGTACCTGCGGGCGGGCTGTTCCTGACCGCCGGGGCCGACGTGCAGAAGGACCGGATCGAGGTCGATGTCTGGGCCTGGGGTCGCGGTCTTGAGTCGTGGCTCGTCGATCACGTCGTCATCGAGGGCGGGCCGGATCGGCATGACGCCTGGTCGGAACTGACCGCGCTGCTCGACCGGTCCTGGCCACACGAACGCGGCGCGCATCTCAGGATCGCGCGGCTCGCCATCGACACGGGCTACGAGGCTCCTGCGGTCTATTCGTGGTCGCGGGCGCAGGGGTTCGCGCAGGTGTCGCCGGTCAAGGGCGTCGAGGGGTTCAACCGCTCGAGCCCGGTCTCGGGGCCGACCTTCGTCGACGCGACCGAGGGCGGGAAGCGGCTGCGGCGTGGGGCGCGGCTCTGGACCGTCGCAGTGTCGACCTTCAAGGCCGAGACCTACCGCTTCCTGCGGCTGGCGCGGCCGACCGACGAGGATCTGGTCGACGATGCCGCATTCCCGCCCGGCTCGGTGCATCTGCCGCACTGGGTCGAAAACGAATGGCTGAAGCAGTTCGTGGCCGAGCAGCTGGTGACGGTGCGCACGAAACGCGGCTTCGCCCGGCTGGAATGGCAGAAGCTGCGCGAGCGGAACGAAGCGCTGGATTGCCGGGTCTATGCCCGCGCTGCCGCCTGGATCGCGGGCGCGGATCGCTGGCCCGAGGAGAAATGGCGCGACCTCGAGGATCAGCTCGGGGCCGCCCCTACCGACACCGACACCGCCGGGCAGATCAACCGGACGGGACAGGCCCCGCAGGGCAAGCGCCGCTCCGACTGGCTCGGACGGCGCGGAGGGATGGTTCTGAGTGAGGACCGGTCCGCGTAGCGGATGCGAGGCTCCAGTGGAGCGTCGCAAGGGAACGAACGCACTGAGCGGGAGCGAAGGGCATGGACTGGACGGAAACCGAGCTCTCGGCGCTGCGCCGGGCCTATGCCAGCGGCACGACCCGGGTCAGCTATGACGGCAAGTCGGTGGACTACGGCTCGGCCGAGGACCTGCTCGCCCGCATCCGGACCATTGAGCGCGCCATCGCGGGCGTCAGTCGACTGCCGCCGGTCGCCGGGCTGGCTCGCTTCTCGCGCGGGGACCGGTGATGTCGGCGACCTGGTTCGATCATGCCATCGCCACGGTGGCGCCGCGCATGGCCGCGCGCCGCGTGATGGCGCGTCAGGCCTTCGAGACCCTGACGCGGGGCTATGACGGGGCCGCGCGCGGGCGGCGCACGGAGGGCTGGCGCGCGCCGGGATCCTCGGCCGACACCGAGATCGGCGTCGCCGGGGCACTGCTTCGCGACCGGATGCGGGATCTGGTGCGCAACAACCCGCATGCGGCCAAGGCGGTGGCGGTGCTGGTCAACAACATCATCGGTGCGGGCATCATGCCGCGCGCCGCCAGTGGCGACGACAAGCTCGATCGGAAGGTCGATGCGCTCTTCGAGCGCTGGACCGCGGAGTGCGACGCCGACGGCCAGCTCGATTTCTACGGGCTGCAGACACTGATCTGCCGCGAGATGGTCGAGGCGGGCGAGGTGCTGGTGCGCCGCCGTCTGCGGCGGGCGTCCGATGGCCTGCCGGTGCCGTTGCAATTGCAGGTGCTGGAGGCCGATTTCCTCGACGCCACCAAGTCCGGCGCCATCGGCGCAGGCCGCCTCGTGCAGGGGATCGAGTTCGACCCGGTCGGCAAGCGCCGCGCCTACTGGCTCCACGCGGAGCATCCCGGTGACGCCTATGGCGCCTTGCAGAACGGGTTGCAGAGCCGCCCGGTCCCGGCGACCGAGATCGCCCATGTCTACGAGAAGCAGCGCACGCAGGCGCGCGGGGTCCCTTGGGGCGCGCCGGTGATCCGGTCCTTGCGCGATCTCGACGACTACGAGGTGGCAGAACTGGTCCGCAAGAAGACCGAGGCCTGCGTCACCGCCATCGTCTTCGGCGACGAGGAGGCGCAACAGGGCATCGCCCCCACGGTGGTCGATGCCGACGGCAACCGGGTCGAGCAGTTCGAGCCGGGGCTCATCGCCTATGCCCGCGGCGGCAAGGACATCCGTTTCAATCAGCCGTCGGCCACGGGCGGCTATGGCGAGTACAAGCGTGCCAGCCTGCACACGATCTCGGCCGGGTTCCGGGTGCCCTACGAGCTGCTGACCGGGGACCTCAGCCAAGTGAACTATTCCTCGATCCGGGCGGGGCTCGTGGAGTTCCGCCGCCAGATCGACGCCGTGCAGTGGCAGCTGTTCATCCCGATGTTCTGCGCGCCGGTCTGGCGCTGATTCACGGAAGCGGCGTGGGCGGCGGGGCAGATCCCGTCGCCGATCGTGCCGGTCGAATGGTCGCCGCCGAAGTTCGAGGCGGTCGATCCGCAGAAGGACGGGATGGCGAACCTCCTGTCGATCCGCTCGGGTACCATGACGCTGGCCGAGGTGATCGCGAAGCAGGGCCGCAACCCTGACGCGGTGCTGGCCGAGATCGCCGCGACCAACGCAAAACTCGACGCGCTGGGGCTGGTGCTCGACAGCGACCCGCGCCGTGTCACGAAAACCGGCAGCGCGCAGACCGGCGATCCGGCGAATGATCCGGCCGCCGACGAAGCAGACACCGACGACCCGGCCGCCGACGCGGAAACCGACCCGGCGCAGGCCGACCAACAGGACTGACCTCATGGACACGATGATCGAACTGCCGGCCATGCGCCGGTCGGCGGAGCTTGCGCCGAACACGGCCGATGCCGACAGCCGCACCGTCGAGGTGGTCTGGTCGGCCGGGGCCCGCGTCCGCCGTGCCACCTTTTTCGGCGAGCCTTATGACGAGGAGCTGAGCCTCGACCCGGCCCATGTCCGGCTCGACCGGCTGAACGCGGGCGCGCCGTTCCTGAAGGTGCATGAGCTCGACACGCTCGACGCGGTGATCGGCTCGGTCGTGCCGGGCTCGGCCCGGATCGAGGACGGCCGCGGGATCGCGCTGGTGCGGATCAGCGAACGCGCCGACGTCGAGCCGATCTGGCGCGACATTCAGGCCGGGCACATCCGGGCGGTCTCCATCGGCTACCAGGTCCACCGCTTCGAGGTCTCGAAGCCCGAGGCCGCCCGCGAGCTTTGGCGCGCGGTGGACTGGACGCCGTTCGAGGTCTCCGCCGTCGCGGTCGGCGCCGATCCCGCCGCCGGTTTCCGCGCCCAGCATCCCCTTCACGACTGCGTCCTTCACCGCCGGGACGCGCTACTACTGGTCTCCGTTTGGGGGCTCTGTTGCACAAATCCGGTGAGGGATTCATGTCGTGAGTCCAGCGTGGTAGCTGGACGACATGAGCAGACCCACACCGCCAACCTACAAGACCAAGAACTGGCCGGCCTATAATGAAGCGCTCAAGCGCCGTGGCTCGCTGACGATCTGGTTTGACCCAGAGATGATCTGGGATGCTGCGCCGACCGGCAAACGCGGCCGACAGCCAACCTACAGCGATACCGCCATCCAGACATGCCTGACGATGAAGGTTCTGTTTGGCATGGCGTTGCGCCAGACGACCGGGTTCGTCGAGAGCCTGTTGCGTCTGATCGGTTTGAACTGGGCGGTGCCCGACTTCAGCACGCTATCGCGCCGCCAGAAAACGCTGGCCGTGAACATCCCGTATCGTGGCTCCAACGGCCCAGTGCATCTCCTGATCGATAGCACSGGCATCAAGGTCGAGGGTGAAGGCGAGTGGAACGCACGCAAGCATGGTGGGCCCAAGCGGCGGGTTTGGCGCAAGATCCATCTTGGGATCGACGAMCAAACGCTGGAGGTTCGGGCGCTCGAGATTACCGGAAGCCACATCGGTGATGCGCCGGTGATGCCCGATCTGCTCAACCARATTCCGGCGGACGWGGMGATCGGCAKCGTCACYGCAGACGGTGCCTAYGATACSCGCAARTGCCAYGACGCCRTCGCYGACCGCGGSGCSMATGCCGTCATMCCRCCSCGCAAGAAYGCCAAGCCGTGGAAGACCRTCACYSCRGSYGCCRTKGCCMGRAACGAGGCYCTGCGMGCWTCGARATAYCTCSGYCGMGCSATCTGGCGAAAMTGGAGCGGATACCACCGCCGRAGCCGCGYCGARACSAAGATGCAYTGCGTKAARYTRCTGGGGCAGMGCMTCATGGCGCGSGACTTCGAYCGMCARGTCGCSGAASTYCAGRTCCGCRYCGCCGTSMTGAACGGCTACACCGCSCTYGGCATMCCYRTCACAGAGSCYGTGGGATAAGTGCGTCCGGGGAAAGGGGAAGTCCGGGATTTACGGTCTTTGCGCAACAAAGCCGGATAGAGGCTTCGGAGCAGTGAATAAAAATMTCCAGCGCTTTCAGCTGTCTATCGTGCTCTAGAGCATGATGAGATTAGCTTGAAGCGTATCCAGTATTGGCGAGGTAGTTCGCGCACTCCTGTGGGCTGAAGCGGTCGAGCAGTGTCCCGATCCTGCGCCACGTTGCCTCCATTGTGCGCTCGGCTGCGTTGCGGAGCATGTGTTTGAGCTTCGAGAAGACCTGTTCAATCGGGTTCAGGTCGGGGCTGTAGGGCGGCAGAAAAAGTAGATGCGCTTTCGCGTTACGGATCGCCTGCCGCACGGCTTGCCCTTTGTGGCTGCCCAGATTGTCCATAACCACCACATCGCCCGGGCGCAGGGTTGGGACGAGCACGTGCGCSACATAAGCCCGGAACGCTTCGCCGTTGACGGGACCGTCCAAAACAAAGG
>NZ_JQEY01000010.1 GCF_000743715.1 Palleronia rufa | reverse complement strand
TCTGTGCCGACCTCGGGATCGAGCATCGCCTCGCACCACCGATGCGGCCGCAAACCAACGGCATGGTGGAGCGCTTCAACGGGCGGATCGAGGACGTCCTGCAGAGTCATCGCTTCCGATCAGGCGAGGACCTTGAGCAGACGATCCTGCGCTATGTCCGCCTCTACAACGGCCAGCTCCCGCAATCCGTCCTGAAGGGCAGAACGCCTATCGACGCCCTCAAGGACTGGCATCGCCAAAAGCCAAGGCTCTTCAAAAAGCGGCCATACAATCAAGCGGGATCTGACAGCTATGTCTGGACCCGCGAAGGCTGGTTGTATCTGGCCGTAATCCTCGATCTGCATTCACGGCGTGTGATCGGCTGGGCCGTGAGCAACCGGATGAAACGCGACTTGGCGATCCGGGCGTTGAACATGGCCATAGCTTTTCGGGCGCCGCCCAAAGGCTGCATCCATCATACGGATCGCGGGTCGCAATATTGTTCACACGACTATCAGAAGCTTTTGCGCCAGCATGGCTTCAAGGTGTCGATGAGCGGCAAGGGCAATTGCTATGACAACGCCGCTGTCGAAACCTTCTTCAAGACGATCAAGGCCGAGCTCATCTGGCGCAGGTCATGGGAAACGCGGCGGCAAGCTGAAGTGGCGATCTTTGAATACATCAATGGCTTCTACAATCCGCGTCGCCGCCACTCAGCACTGGGCTGGAAAAGCCCCGTCGCATTCGAAAGAAAAGTGGCTTAAACGAGCACTTGGGGCGGCACGAAATCGCGACAGGTCCAGCTGCATGCGCCCTGGGACGAAGCGTCGGATCTACAGCGGCCGCTGCCGGACGGCGCGTTGGAAACTGTTGACGGCTCGTAGCCCACTGGGCAACGAGACTGTGTCCGCGCGAAAGCTACGCCTCGCGAAAAGCAGGCCATCATTTAGGACGAGGGCGCGCAGGTCCGACAGGATCGAGCCCCTGACGGCAGCCGTCGGCTCATCATCGAGCGCGTTATGGACAATCACCTGTCACGTGGTGGCGCGCCTCGCGTTCTAGAGCATGATGAGATTAGCTTGAAGCGTATCCAGTATTGGCGAGGTAGTTCGCGCACTCCTGTGGGCTGAAGCGGTCGAGCAGTGTCCCGATCCTGCGCCACGTTGCCTCCATTGTGCGCTCGGCTGCGTTGCGGAGCATGTGTTTGAGCTTCGAGAAGACCTGTTCAATCGGGTTCAGGTCGGGGCTGTAGGGCGGCAGAAAAAGTAGATGCGCTTTCGCGTTACGGATCGCCTGCCGCACGGCTTGCCCTTTGTGGCTGCCCAGATTGTCCATAACCACCACATCGCCCGGGCGCAGGGTTGGGACGAGCACGTGCGCGACATAAGCCCGGAACGCTTCGCCGTTGACGGGACCGTCCAAAACAAAGGGCGCGTCGATCCGATCATGACGCAGCGCTGCGATAAAGGTCATGGTGCGCCAGTGACCATGCGGGGCCCGCCCGATCAGGCGTTCACCTCTGGGAGCCCAGCCGCGCAGCGGGGCCATGTTGGTCTTGGCCCAGGTTTCATCAATGAACACGAGACGACGGGGGTCGATCCGGCCCTGGTGCCGCTTCCAGCGCACACGGCGGCGGCTCACGTCGGGGCGGTTCTGCTCCTCGGCGAGTTGGGTCTTTTTTTGAACGAGTAGCCCGTGCGGCGCACGAAGGCCCAGACGGTGCGGTAGTCGACCTTGAGCCCGCGCTCGGCCAGTTCCACCACCAGTCCGCGCAGTGTGAACGGCTCCGTTATCCGCTCCAGAAGCCACGCCTCATGCCCGCCTGCAATCTTGCGTGGCGGGTGGCCGCCTGTCCCTGCCGGAGCGCAACTCCCGGTCGCACGCAAACGCTGCGACCACTTCACAACACTGGACGGAGCCACATCCAGGGCCGCTGCGACCTGACGCACGCTCTCGCCCCCCAACAGCCGCGCCATTGCCCTCTCTCGAAGGTCCATTGAAAGTGCTCTACCCACTACTCGCCCTCCATCTTGTGGTCGGCAACAGTGAATCACCAAAATGCAGGCCTGTGAATCCTCTATCGATTCAGGCTGATTTCATCCCGCTCTATTTCGCGCGGTCGAAGCGCGTTGCGAATAGCGAAGAGGCTTCCGTGAGGTTCTGCCGATCTCTGGTCAGTGAGGCGTCAGGATTTTCGAAGTCGGTACAGATCAAGCGCCGCGCCGCGTGGTGCGCCGTGCAGGAGCCATCGTCCATCATCTCCATCATGTCTGACGGAGCGGCGGCCGATAGCATCCAGAAAGCCGCGCTTGGGGGGCGAACGTTTCGGTGATTGCAAGGTCGTCTTCGCCGCGTGCAGTTTCACCGAACCGTCGTGTGGACCGAAAGGCGCTCCTCGGAACGCTTCATTGCCGTAATAGACCCGCCCCACCGCAGTCTCTCGGGCGTCGGCGCGATCCCACGAGACAGGTCCTCGACATCCTCATGGTTCGGGCGCTTGGACATACCGACAAACAGGCTGCGATCCATTGGAGGTGTTGCCGAGGTTGTCCAGCTCTCCGGCCTCCCCGAGCGCGAGCGCCTTGCTTTCCTGCGGCGTGAGCTGGACGCCGCGGGTCTCCATCTCGGGCACGCGCGACGACGATGCGCACGATGCCTTCCTTGCCGCCACGCCGAAGGCGAACGGCGGGCGGCCATGGTTCGCATCCTGAAAACGCTGCCCGAAGATTCGTCCTGGTCGGACCGGCTGCACCTGGTGCGCGGCCGGGTCGGTGCGAAAGGGACCGATAGGCGCACCCTTCCATACCGACAACGGATCGGCCGTCGCCGGCCACCTGGCCGCTGGCGGCAACGTCCACCGCTTTCGCAATGCAGGCAGGAAAACCGAAGGCATTCAGCCGCTTGGCGTCTGCCATCATCCGGGTACCCAAGTGCACTTCGCGTTGCATGGCAATGCCCACAACCGACGGCTCCGACGCACTGACAGCGGCCCTGGACCGTGCCGACGCCGCTGGCCACTGCCCCCGCCGCGCATGCCGCCCGTGACGGGGTGTTCAACGTCTCCGAACACCCCGTTCAAACCGCCCGTCACACCGTCGGAACAGCATCGGCGCGAGCATCGCCCCGGCAGGCCGCGCCGGCTCGACACGGCGCCGGAGCTGCGCGCCTCCGGGAGCGACCGGATCGACCAATTGACGTGCGCGCAGGCCGCAGATGCCGTGTCCGAACGCGTCCCGCAGCCCCCGCCGCTCCGCCCTCCACGCCTGGTGGAACATCCAAAGGAAGCATTGCACCCGATCCGGCGGCGCACCATTTCGGATGGAGGCCGGACGTCCGCCCTCTTCCGGTGCAAACCCGGCGAAACGCGGTGGCAAACCCGGTAAATGCACAGAGCACGGGCGAACCCCCCGGTATGGGCGCTCAGGCGCGGAAGGGCCCATCGCGTTGCAGCCCCGGCATCCCGGTGGCGCCCATGTCATGCCCGGTCGAACGGCCCGCCTGGCCCGCGGCGCGACGGCCGCAGATGGCGTCAGCCCGCTGCAAGGCGCCGACGCCGCGATGCCGGCCGCAGCTTCGCCCCGGAAATGCAGAGACACCCGGACCCTACACCGCCCGCGCTCTTGCGCGACGGCCGGGTCACGCCATGTTGCACCCCATGGATGATGTGACCGACCTGACGGGGAGACTGCTGATCGCCATGCCCGACATGGGGGATCCGCGGTTCGAGCGCAGCGTGATCCTGCTGTGCGCCCACGGGCCGGATGGCGGTATGGGCCTGGTCGTCAACAAGCCCGCGCCAGAGATCGTCCTGTCCGACCTCTTCGAGCAGCTGTCGATCCCGCGCGCCGTGCCGCTGGAGGCGCGGGTCCATATCGGCGGGCCCGTGGAAAGTTCGCGCGGGTTCGTGCTGCACCCCGCGGCCTATCGGCAGGACGACAGCACGCTGGATGTGGCCGGCCGATTCGGGATGACCGCGACGCTGGACATCCTCAGGGCGATGGCCGCCGGCACCGGGCCGGAGCGGTCGCTGGTCGCGCTGGGCTACGCCGGCTGGGGGCCGGGCCAGTTGGAGTCCGAGATCGCGCGCAACGGCTGGCTGCTGGCCGAGGGCACGCCGGACCTGGTTTTCGACGGCGATCATGGCGGGAAATGGGGCCGGGCGGTGCGCTCGCTCGGGGTGGATCCGGTGCTGTTGTCGGCATGCGGCGGCCGCGCCTGAGGTCAGGAGGCCCGCGCGGCGAAGGGAAGCGACGGCAGCCAGCGGCTCTGTCCCATGGCGCGGGCGAAGAAATCCGCGATCTCGAGCGTGATATCCGGAAACCCTGGCGCGGTGAAGCTGCCCTCCGGCCGGCCGCCGGACCAGGCGTGGCCCAGGTTGGGGATCAGGCGCAGGGTGCTGCCGGGCAGGCGCCGCGCGGCTTGGGCCGCATTGGACGGGCTGACCACGTCGTCATGGGTGCCGTGGACGATCAGCGTCGGGCGGAACGGGGCCTTGACCACGCCGCCGCCCTCCCGGCCTTCGCGCATTGCCGACAGGGCCGCCACGCCGTTGCGCGCCAGACCGGTGCCAAGGCCGGAATGACTGGCAAAGGCGCGAAATACGTCGGGATAGGTTTCCCGCAGGACCATCGTCATGGCCGCGCCGGCGGAAAAGCCGGCGACCGCGACGCGCGCGCGGGCAAGGCGGTGGTCCAGGATCAGATCTTCGACGATGCCGGCCAGGATCGCCGGTTCGCCGAAGCCGCGGGACTGGTGGCCGGTCCGGAACCAGTTCCAGCAGCCGTTCGCGTTGTCGCCGGTGCTCTGTTCGGGCCAGACCACCACCCAGCCCTGGCGGGCGGCGATGGCATTCATGCCCGTGCCGCGGGCGAAATCCTCAGGATCTTGAGCGCAGCCATGCAGCATCATCACCAGGCCCCGGGGCTTGGTGGCCGGCTCGAACACCAGAAACTCCCTGTGGCCCGCGGCGCTGTCATGGCGCGCGCGGACCATGGGGGGATCGGGCTGGGTCACGCTTGGCCGTTCCGCGCGGCCTCCCGCGCGATCCGGGGAATGTCGTGCCGTTCGATGCCGAGGTCGGCAAGCTCGCGGTCCGACAGGGCCGCAAGGGCCGAACGGGTCCGGTTGGCAACGCGCCACCGGCGCCAGGACGTTGCGATGTGATCGAAGCCCTGGTCGAAGCGGGGGGCGGATGGTGCCGCCACGATGCGATTGGTCGCCATGGAAAAATCTCCTGTATGTCTGGAGCGTCGTGTGTCGCGCTCTTCCCTCTCAAGATGGGGAATTGCTGCGACTGCACAATGGACAAGGGGGAAACGCTGCATTGCAGCAAACGCAAGGCCGCTTAACAGCGGGTTAACCCCGCCCCGCCCCGGCGCGGGGTCGCGGTGCCGGTCAGATGGACTGGCGGGCGATATGGCGGATCGACGCGCGGGAGATGCCGATATCGGCAAGCTCGCGGTCCGACATCTGCGCCAACTCGTTCTCGATGCGCCTGACCTCTCGCGCGTCCGCCAGGCGGGCGCGGAGTGTGTCGAGAATGCGTGTCAGGCGCCGGGCATCGCCGCGGCCGGTGTGGGTATCGGTGTACAAGGCCATCGGGGCCTCCTCTGTCTGCGTGTTTCGACAGATCAGATGGCCCTTTCGGAGGGTGGCGAAAACGCGGATTTCGCCATGCCCGCCATGCGTCTTGCGCATGGGCACCCCGGCGGCACAGGGCCGCCGAGGCGCGTCGTGTCAGTGCAGAACCGCGTCGTCGGGCTTGGGCCGGTTCGACGCCGCCACCCGGTCGCCCACGATGAGCCCGTCGCTGCCCGCGTCCACCGTGACCGTCGCCCCGTCCGCCACGTCGCCGGCCAGGATCATTTCGGCCAGTTGGTCCTGCAGGCTGCGCTGGATCACCCGCTTGAGCGGACGCGCGCCGAACACCGGGTCATAGCCTTCGTCCGCCAGCCAGGTCCGCGCGGCGTCGCTGAGGTCCAGCGTGATCTTGCGCTGCGCCAGACGCGCCTCCAGCCGCCTGAGCTGGATCGTGACGATCCCGTCCATGTCCGCCCGTGACAGGCGGTCGAAGATCACCGTCTCGTCCAGCCGGTTCAGGAACTCGGGCCGGAAATGGGCACGCACCGCGTCCATCACGTCGCGCTTGGCCTGGGCGCCGTCGGCCCCGTCGGGCAACCGGCTCAGCGCCTGGGATCCGAGGTTCGAGGTCAGCACGATCAGCGTCTGCTTGAAGTCCACCGTGCGGCCCTGGCCATCGGTCAGCACCCCGTCGTCGAGCACCTGCAACAGTACGTTGAACACGTCGGGATGCGCCTTTTCGACCTCGTCGAACAGAACCACCTGGTAGGGACGCCGCCGCACCGCCTCGGTCAGCGCGCCGCCCTCGTCATAGCCGACATAGCCCGGCGGCGCGCCGATCAGCCGCGCGACGCTGTGCTTTTCCATGAACTCGGACATGTCGATCCGGACCATGGCGTTGTCGTCGTCGAAGAGATACTCGGCCACCGCCTTGGTCAGCTCGGTCTTGCCGACGCCGGTCGGACCGAGGAACAGGAACGAGCCCAGCGGACGGTTCTCATCGTTCAGGCCGGCACGCGCCCGGCGCACGGCGTTGGACACGGCGGTGACGGCGGTGCGCTGGCCGATGACGCGGTGGCCCAGCTCCTCTTCCATGCGCAGCAGCTTCTCGCGCTCGCCTTCCAGCATCTTTGAGGTCGGGATCCCGGTCCAGCGCTCCACCACCTGGGCGATCTGCTCGGGGCGCACGGCTTCCTCGACCATCAGATCCTCGCCGCTCTCGGCATCGCCAAGGTCGCGTTCCAGCTGCGGGATGATGCCGTAGGACAGCTCTCCGGCGCGGGCCAGGTTGCCCTCTCGCTTGGCGATGTCGAGTTCCGCCCTGGCGCGGTCGAGATGCTCCTTCAGCTCGCGGCCCGCGTTCAGGCGGTCGCGCTCGGCCTGCCACTTGGCGGTCATCGCCTCGGCGGTCTCCTGCAGGTCGGCCAGTTCGCGCTCCAGCGTCTCCAGCCGGTCGCGGGACGGCTGGTCGTCCTCCTTGCGCAGCGCCTCGGCCTCGATCTGCTTTTGCAGGATGTCGCGGTCGAGCGCGTCGAGCTCCTCGGGCTTGCTGTCCACTTCCATGCGCAGCCGCGACGCGGCCTCGTCCATCAGGTCGATCGCCTTGTCGGGCAGGAATCGGTCGGTGATGTAGCGGTGCGACAGGGTCGCGGCGGCCACCAGCGCGGAATCGGAGATCCGCACCCCGTGGTGGAGTTCGTACTTCTCCTTGATGCCGCGCAGGATCGACACGGTGTCGGATACCGTCGGCTCGGACACCACAAGGGGCTGGAACCGGCGGGCCAGGGCCGCGTCCTTTTCCACGTGCTTGCGGTACTCGTCCAGCGTGGTGGCGCCGACGCAATGCAGCTCACCGCGGGCCAGCGCCGGTTTCAGCAGGTTCGACGCATCCATCGCGCCGTCCGCCTTGCCCGCGCCCACCAGCGTGTGCATCTCGTCGATGAACAGGACGATCTCTCCGGCGGCGGTCTCGACCTCCTTGAGGATCGCCTTCAGCCGTTCCTCGAACTCGCCGCGGTATTTCGCGCCGGCGATCAGCGCGCCCATGTCGAGCGCCAGCAGCCGCTTGTTGCGCAGGCTCTCGGGCACGTCGCCATCCACGATGCGAAGGGCCAGGCCCTCGGCGATGGCGGTCTTGCCGACGCCGGGCTCGCCGATCAGCACCGGGTTGTTCTTGGTGCGGCGGGACAGGACCTGCATGGTGCGCCGGATCTCGTCGTCGCGGCCGATGATCGGGTCGATCTTGCCCTCACGGGCGCGCTGGGTCAGGTCGATGGCGTATTTCTTGAGCGCCTCGTAGCCGTCCTCGGCGCTTGCCGTGTCGGCGGTGCGGCCCTTGCGGATGTCGTTGATCGCGCCGTTCAGCGCCTGTGCGTTGACGCCGCCCGCGTCCAGCGCGTCCTTCGCCTTGGACTTGACCATCGCCAGGGCGGTCAGGATCCGCTCGACCGGCACGAAGCTGTCGCCGGCCTTCTTGGCCAGGGTCTCCGATTCGTCCAGCACCCGCGCCGTGGTCTGGTCCAGGTAGACCTGCGCCGCGTCGCCCGACACCTTGGGCTGCTTGCCCAGCGACAGCGCGACCTGCTCGGCCACGCGCTTGGCGTCGCCGCCGGCCCGGGCGATCAGATTGGCCGCCAGCCCCTGGTCGTCGTCCAGCAGGGCCTTCAGCAGATGTTCGGGGACCAGCCGCTGGTGCTGCTCTCTCATGGCGATGGTCTGGGCGGCCTGGATGAACCCGCGCGACCGCTCGGTGAACTTCTCCAAGTTCATGTCTTTATCTCCTTTTCAAGCGCCCGCCCGGACCGCCCGCACCTGCAGCGCGGTCCCCGGGGCCTCTGCGTGGATATGTGGGGAGCGGCCGCGACCCGATCAAGACAGCCGTCGCGCGGGATGCGTCGCCCCGACGCGGGGGATAAGGTGTTGCGCCGCGCCGGTATCCGGTCTATGTGCGCCGCTCATCCACCTCCACCGGGCGACAGGGTGACCGCGATCCGCGGGCCTTCCGGTGATGTTGCAAAGGACCGAGACCATGGCGCTCGATGCGACCGACCTGCGGGGCAAGACCCCGGACGAGCTGCGCGACCAGCTTGCCCAGCTGAAGAAAGAGCAGTTCAACCTGCGCTTTCAGGCCGCCACCAACCAGCTTGAGAACACCGCGCGGATGCGCAGCGTCCGCCGCGACGTGGCGCGGGTCAAGACGGTGATGAACGAGAAAGCCGCCGCCGCGGCGTCAGACAAGACGGCCGCCCCGGCCGCCGACAGCAAGACGGAGGCGTAAGACATGCCCAAGCGTATCCTCAGGGGCGTCGTGACGTCGAACCAGAACGCCCAGACCGTGACCGTGTCGGTCGAGCGCCGCTTCACCCATCCGATCCTGAAAAAGACGATCCGGAAGTCGAAGAAGTACCGCGCCCACGATGAGGACAACCGGTTCGACGTGGGCGATCTGGTGCGGATCCAGGAATGCGCGCCGAAGTCCAAGACCAAGCGCTGGGAAGTGATGACGCCGGAGATGATCGAGGCCGATCGGATCGCGCGCGAGGAACACGCCCGCCAGCAGCAGGTCGAGGACGCCCAGCGTCACGAGGAGAAGGAGGCCGCCGCCACATAAGCGGCGACCGACCGGGCCGGCGTCGTCGGTCCGGGACACATACGAAACCCCAGGGATGGTCCCTGAAGGTCGGGAGATCTAACCAATGATCCAGATGCAGACCAATCTGGATGTCGCTGACAACTCCGGCGCGCGCTGGGTGCAGTGCATCAAGGTCCTTGGCGGATCGAAGCGGAAATATGCCTCCGTCGGCGACGTGATCGTCGTGTCGGTGAAGGAGGCCATTCCGCGCGGTCGCGTCAAGAAGGGCGACGTCCGCAAGGCCGTCGTCGTGCGGACCGCCAAGGAAGTCCGCCGCGACGACGGCACCGCGATCCGCTTCGACCGGAACGCCGCCGTCATCCTCAACAACAACGGCGAGCCGATCGGCACCCGCATCTTCGGACCGGTGGTCCGCGAGCTGCGGGCCAAGAACTACATGAAGATCATCTCGCTCGCTCCGGAGGTGCTGTGATGGCTGCGAAACTCCGCAAGGGCGACAAGGTCATCGTGCTGGCCGGCAAGGACAAGGGCAAGCAGGGTGCGATCCAGACCGTCATGCCCGCCAAGGGCAAGGCCATCGTGGAGGGCGTGAACGTCGCCATCCGCCACGTGCGCCAGTCCCAGACCACGCAGGGCGGCCGCACCCCCAAGGCGATGCCGATCGACCTGAGCAACCTGGCCCTGGTCGACGCCAACGGCAAGGCGACCCGCGTCGGCTTCCGCGAGGAAGAGGGCAAGAAGGTGCGCTTCGCCAAGACCACGGGAGACGCGATCTGATGCTGGACCAAGCCACATACACCCCGCGTCTGCGCCAGCAGTTCGACGAGACGATCCGCGCGGCCCTGAAGGAAGAGTTCTCCTACAAGAACGACATGCAGGTTCCGCGCCTGGAAAAGATCGTGCTGAACATCGGCGCCGGCTCAGAGGCGGTGCGCGATTCGAAGAAGGCGAAATCCGCCGCGGACGACCTGACCCGGATCGCCGGCCAGCAGGCCGTCGTCACCAAGGCCAAGAAGTCGATCGCCGGCTTCCGGGTGCGTGAGGACATGCCCCTCGGCGCCAAGGTGACGCTGCGCGGCGCGCGGATGTACGATTTCCTCGACCGTCTGGTGACCGTGGCGCTGCCGCGGGTGCGGGACTTCCGGGGGCTCAAGCCGTCCTTCGACGGGCGCGGCAACTTCGCCATGGGTCTCAAGGAGCATATCGTGTTTCCGGAGATCAATTTCGACAAGATCGACGAGGCCTGGGGCCTCGACATCGTCATCGTCACCACCGCCGCGACCGACGCGGAAGCCAAGGCGCTGTTGAAGCATTTCAACATGCCGTTCAGCAGCTAAAGCCTGGAGGATATCATGGCCAAGAAAGCAATGATCGAGCGCGAGAAGAAGCGTCAGGCGCTGGTGGACAGATATGCCGCCAAGCGTGCCGAGCTGAAATCCGTCGCGCGCGACGAATCGAAGCCGATGGAAGAGCGGTTCAAGGCCCAGCTGAAGCTGGCCAAGCTGCCGCGCAACTCCTCGGCCACCCGCCTGCACAACCGCTGCCAGCTCACCGGGCGTCCGCACGGCTATTACCGCAAGGTAAGGATGAGCCGGATCGCGCTCCGGGATCTCGGCTCGGCCGGACAGATCCCCGGCCTTGTGAAATCGAGCTGGTAAGGAGGGTATGACATGAACGATCCTCTCGGCGATATGCTGACCCGCATCCGCAATGCGCAGATGCGCGGCAAGTCCACCGTCCGCAGCCCGGCCTCCAAGCTTCGCGCGTGGGTTCTGGATGTGCTGGCGGACGAGGGCTATATCCGCGGCTACGAAAAGTCGGTGGATGAAAACGGCCACGCGCAGATCGAGATCTCCCTCAAGTACTACGAGGGAACCCCGGTGATCCGGGATCTCAGGCGCGTCTCCAAGCCCGGCCGCCGCGTCTACATGGGCGTTGCGGACCTTCCTTCGGTCCGCCAGGGCCTTGGCGTGTCCATCGTCTCAACCCCGCAGGGCGTCATGTCCGACCAGGCCGCGCGTTCGGCCAATGTCGGCGGTGAAGTGCTCTGCACCGTCTTCTAGAGGAGGGCAAGATGTCTCGTATCGGAAAACGTCCCGTCGAGATCCCCTCCGGGGTCGAGGCGAAGATCGACGGCCAGCGGGTCGAGGTGACGGGGCCCAAGGGCACCCGCTCCTTCAAGGCGACCGACGATGTGACCATCGCCATGGATGACGGCGCGATCAAGGTCACGCCCCGTGGCCTGTCCAAGCGGTCGCGCCAGCAGTGGGGCCTGTCGCGCACCATGGTCGCGAACCTGGTGCAGGGCGTGACCACCGGGTTCCGCAAGGAGCTTGAGATTCAGGGCGTCGGCTACCGCGCGCAGATGCAGGGCAACACCCTGCGCCTGAACCTCGGCCTCAGCCACGATGTGGAGTTCGAGGTGCCCGACGGCATCACCGTCACAGCCCCCAAACCGACCGAGATCGTGGTCGAGGGCAGCGACGAGCAGCAGGTGGGCCAGGTCGCGTCCAACATCCGCGACTGGCGGCGCCCGGAGCCCTACAAGGGCAAGGGCATCCGCTACAAGGGTGAGTTCATCTTCCGCAAGGAAGGCAAGAAGAAGTAAGGAACCGGACAGATGGCAAACAGTAAGTTGCAGCTGTTCCAGAAGCGCCGCCTGCGCGTCCGGAACAAGCTTCGCAAGGTGAACACCGGGCGTCTCCGCCTGTCGGTCCACCGCTCGAACAAGAACATCCACGCGCAGCTGATCGACGACGGTCAGGGCGTGACGCTGGCCTCTGCCTCGACCCTGGAAAAGGATCTGGGCGTGGTCGGCAAGAACAACCGGGACGCGGCGGCCAAGGTCGGCGCGGCGATCGCCGAGCGCGCCAAGGCGAAGGGGGTCGAGCAGGCCTATTTCGACCGCGGCGGGTTCCTCTACCACGGCACCATCAAGGCGCTGGCCGATGCCGCGCGCGACGGTGGTCTGAAACTGTGACGGCGCAGGGAGGCAGGTTGCCTCCCTCGATGATCCGGGGGCCGCTCGTGCCCACCAGGGATCGGATGGTGCGGGGCGCGATGCCCCCTGACGGAAGGAGCCAGGCATGGCCAGAGACGACAACAGAGGCGGGCGGGGCGGACGCCGCGACCGTGACGAGAACCCGGAATTCGCCGATCGCCTCGTCGCGATCAACCGCGTCAGCAAGACCGTCAAGGGCGGCAAGCGCTTCGGCTTCGCGGCGCTCGTCGTCGTGGGCGACCAGCGCGGCCGCGTCGGCTTCGGCAAGGGCAAGGCCAAGGAGGTGCCAGAGGCGATCCGCAAGGGCACCGAGGCCGCCAAGCGCAACATGATCCGCGTGCCGCTGCGCGACGGGCGCACCCTGCACCATGACGTCAACGGCCGCCACGGGGCCGGCAAGGTGGTCATGCGCACCGCGCCCCAGGGTACCGGCATCATCGCCGGCGGACCGATGCGCGCCGTGTTCGAGATGCTGGGCGTGCAGGACGTGGTGGCCAAGTCGAACGGCTCGCAGAACCCCTACAACATGATCCGCGCCACGCTGGACGGGCTGCAGAACCAGTCCAGCCCCCGGTCGGTGGCGCAGCGCCGCGGCAAGAAGGTCGCGGACATCCTGCCCAAGCGGGACGAGGCGCCAGAGGCCTCCGCCCAGGTCGCAGAGGAGTCCTGATCCATGGCCAAAACCATCGTCGTCAAGCAGGTCGGCTCTCCCATCCGCCGCCCCAAGGTGCAGCGCCAGATCCTGGTGGGGCTGGGCCTGAACAAGATGCACCGCACCCGCGAGCTTGAGGACACGCCCTCGATCCGCGGCATGGTCAACAAGATCCCGCATCTCGTGGAGATCGTCGAAGAGCGGGGCTGACCGCCCCGACATCCCGACAGGAACGGCGCCTCCCGGGGCGCCGTTTTTCTGTCCGGCCCCCCGCGAACCGCAACGGCCCCCGCGCGGCACGCCCCTACCGAAGGATATGTGGACCGCGGCACCGATGGGGCGCAGTCTTGCCCCCGTGGCCGATGTCCGGCCGCAAGCGGAGGAGAATCCCCATGTCCGATCACTATGAAGGCGGCTGCGACCACATCCATGCCACGGCCAGCGCCGCGCCGATCGACAACCACGTGTGTCACTGCGACGTCTGCAAGTCCGTCACCGGCCAGCAGACCACCCATGTGGCGTTCTTCAACCATGCCGACCTGACGGTGGATCACCCGGAGAAACTGGCCCGCCAGCCGTTCAACAAGGACAATCCCGACGGCCCGCTGCAGCTGTGCACCTGCCAGGACTGCGGCACGCCGATCATGCTGGACGATACCGAACGGCGCATCCGCGTCGCGGTGCCCAACGTCATGGGCTACGACGAAGCGCGCTTTCCAGAGGCCGACTACCACGCGTTCTGGGACGAATCGAAAGGCTATGCCAAGCCGGACGACGGGCGCCCCGTCTATGACGGGCTGCGCCCGGATTTCCAGTGGCCTACGCCGTCCTGACGCGCGGCGCCCGGGCCCGCGCCGTCCGCATCGCGCGCCCGGCGGCGCGGGCCTCTGGCCACGCGGCGGGCGCTTGATCTTGCGCGCCACCCTGTCTATACGCGCCCATCTGAACGCAGGCCGTGTCCCCCTCATCCGCTTCCCGGAGGGGTCGTCCGGCAAGACAGGAGAAGCGACATGAAACTGAACGAACTCCGCGACAACGACGGCGCGGCGAAGAAGGCCCGGCGCGTCGGCCGCGGCCCCGGCTCCGGCAAGGGCAAGACCGCCGGACGCGGCATCAAGGGCCAGAAGTCCCGGTCCGGCGTGGCGATCAACGGCTATGAGGGCGGCCAGATGCCGCTCTACCAGCGCCTGCCCAAGCGCGGCTTCAACAACCGCAACGCCAAGTCCTACGCGGTGGTGAACCTGGGCCTGATCCAGAAGTTCATCGACGCCGGCAAGCTGGGCGAGGAGATCACCGAGACCGAGCTGGTCGATTCGGGCCTGGTGCGCCGCAAGCGCGACGGCATCCGTCTGCTGGCCAAGGGCGAACTCACGACCGCGGCCAAGATCACCGTCACCGGCGCCTCCAGGGGCGCCATCGAGGCGGTCGAAAAGGCCGGCGGTTCGGTCACCGTGACCCAGCCCCGCGAGACCTCCGAGGCCTGAGGCGGCCCGCAGGGCGGCGGCCACCGCCGCGCCGGGGCAGACCGGCGCGGCGGTTCAGCCCGCCTCCGCCCGCCCGGCCACGCGGTGGGATTTCTCGTACCCGCGCGCGAGGTAGAGAAACGACAGCGGCAGCGTCCAGCCCATCGCGCCGACCACCGCGATCTTTTCCAGAAGCCCGTCGATCCCGTCCGGGGCCAGCTTGAACCCGGTGGCGAACACCGCCCAGGACGCCGCGGCGCCGACGAAGAGCGCCGCATAGGTCCGCGACAGCCCGGCCACGCCGGGCACCATGACCAGCGGACCCAGAAGAAACAGCGGTCCCAGCACGAAGCTGAGCTTGGTGTGGACGCTCATGCCGTCTCCGGGCTGTGCCGAGGCGCCGAACTCGTCCCAGAGGCCCAGCAGCACCACGTCGAGCGCCAGGAACGCCAGGCAGAAGATCCCCACCGACCAGCCCGCCCGGCCCAGATGCGCATGGGCCGCCGCGATGGCCAGCGCCAGAAGCCCGGCGGCGTGGAAATAGAACCCCAGGTCCATGATCCATTTGTTGTCGCCGCGGGCGAGGTCGCTGATCGTGTCGGCGACAAAGGCATGGTCGGTGACCGACCAGCCCCAGAAGATCGTCACCACGGGCATGACATTGCCGATCAGCCCGACGAGGCCACAGAACATCAGCAGTTCGGGCCGCTCCCGCGCGACGATGTCGGCCTCCTCGTGGCGGTTGCCGAGATTTGCGAACATGGACACCTGCCCCCCATTGTCGTCCCCCTGCCGAACGGCCCCCGGGGGCGCAAGTTCCGGTCCGCCGCGCCGAACGAGGTTGCGGAGACAGGCGCGCGTCTTTAGATGACCACAGAATTGCGCGGTGGGCCGAGAGCCGGACCGCCCCATGGTCATGAGAGAGGCCCCCATGGCATCAGCAGCCGAACAGATGGCCGCCAACATGAGCTGGTCCGCCTTCGGCAAGGCGACCGAGCTTCGCGCCCGCATACTCTATGCCCTGGCGCTTCTGTGCGTCTACCGGCTGGGGACCTACATTCCCGTTCCCGGCATCGACGGCGGGGCGCTCAGGGACTTCATCGAACAGGCGAGCGCGGGCCTGGGCGGGATCCTCAACATGTTCACCGGCGGCGCGATCGGCCGGATGGGGATCTTCGCGCTGGGGATCATGCCCTATATCTCGGCCTCGATCATCGTGCAGCTGATGACGGCGATGGTCCCCAAGCTCGAACAGCTCAAGAAGGAGGGCGAGCAGGGGCGCAAGAAGATCAACCAGTACACCCGCTACGGCACCGTGTTCCTGGCCACGTTCCAGGCCTACGGGCTGGCGGTCAGCCTGGAGGCGGGGGGGCTGGTGACCGATCCCGGGTGGTTCTTCCGCGTCGCCTGCGTCATCACCCTGGTGGGCGGCACCATGTTCCTGATGTGGCTGGGCGAGCAGATCACCCAGCGCGGCATCGGCAACGGCATCAGCCTGATCATCTTCGTGGGCATCATCGCCGAGGTGCCGGCCGCCCTGGCGCAGTTCTTCGCCTCCGGCCGGTCGGGCGCCATCAGCCCGGCGGTGATCATCGGCGTCATCGTCATGGTCGTCGTGGTGATCGGCTTCGTGGTGTTCATGGAGCGGTCCTTGCGCAAGATCCACATCCAGTACCCGCGCCGGCAGGTCGGCATGAAGGTCTATGACGGCGGCTCTTCGCACCTGCCGATCAAGGTGAACCCGGCGGGCGTCATCCCGGCCATCTTCGCGTCCTCGCTGCTGCTGCTGCCGACCACCCTGGCGACCTTCTCGGGCAACCAGTCCGGCCCGGTCCTGTCCACGATCCTGGCCTACTTCGGTCCCGGCCAGCCGCTCTATCTGCTGTTCATGGCGTCGCTGGTGGTGTTCTTCACCTATTTCTACACCGCCAACGTCGCCTTCAAGTCAGAGGACGTGGCCGAGAACCTCAAGAACCAGAACGGCTTCATCCCCGGCATCCGTCCCGGCAAGCGGACCGAGGAATACCTCGACTACGTGGTGGCACGCATCCTGGTGCTCGGCTCGGGCTATCTGGCGGCCGTGGTCCTGCTGCCCGAGATCGTGCGCAGCCAGTTCGCGATCCCGTTCTATTTCGGCGGCACGTCGGTGCTGATCGTGGTCTCCGTCACCATGGACACGATCCAGCAGATCCAGAGCCACATGCTGGCCCATCAATACGAAGGCCTCATTGAGAAATCCCAGCTGCGCGGCAAGAAGAGGGGGCGCAAGGGCGCAAAAGCGCCGACACGGGGAGGTTCGCGCCGATGACGACCAACATCATCCTTCTGGGACCGCCTGGGGCCGGCAAGGGCACCCAGGCCCGCCGCCTGGTGGAAGAGCGCGGCATGACGCAGCTTTCCACCGGGGACATGCTGCGGCAGTCCCGCAATTCCGGGTCCGACATGGGACGGCGGGTGGCGGAGGTGATGGACCGCGGTGAGCTGGTCACCGACGACATCGTGATCGGCCTGATCGAGGAACGGCTCGACGCCGACCGCACCGACGGCTTCATCTTCGACGGGTTCCCGCGGACGCTGGCCCAGGCCGATGCGCTGGCCGCGCTGCTGGAAAAGAAGCGGGAGCGTCTGACCGCCGTGATCGAGATGCAGGTGGACGACGACGCGCTGGTGCGCCGCATCACCGCCCGCTCGACCTGTGCCAACTGCGGCGAGATGTACAACGACATCACCAAGCCGATCCCCGAGGACGGCAAATGCGCGGTCTGCGGCGGCACCGAGTTCAAGCGCCGCGAGGACGACAACGAGCAAAGCCTCAAGCAGCGCCTGCTCGAATATTACAAGAAGACCTCGCCGCTGATCGGCTATTACCACGCCAACGATCAGCTGGACCGGGTCGACGGGCTGGGTGAGATCGAAGAGGTCTCCCGCGCCATCAAGGACGTGATCGACTCCCGCGCCTGACCGCGGTGCCGCGACCCGCACCCGGGGCGCCGGCGGTCGGACCGAAGAAAAAACCCGGCCGGGGGGCTTCGCGCGGGGGTCTCGATCCTGTAGCCTGACCTCACAAACACGACCAAAACAAAAAACGATCGAGGCAGGCTAATGGATACCATCACGCAGACGGTCATCGCCGTCTATGCTATCGGATTCGGACTGGGGCTTTGCGGCGTCGCCCTGGTGTTCGTCATCAACTGGCTGGACGCGCGGGACGACTAGCCCGCGGGACCGGAAACGCCGCCGCCGCAGCGCGCGTCCCAACACTCCGGGTCCGGCATGGGTCCGCCGCGTCCCCGGCAGGGGGCGGGGTGGACTTGACCCCGTTCCGAATCCCGACTAAGGCGCAGCATCCCAACGGATCGGGTGCGGCACGGGGTTTGCCCGGCGGCCCGGAACACCTGTCAGACGCAAGGCCGCCGGCGCGCACCGTGCCGCGGTCCGACGTTGTGAAAAAAGGGCCTGGTACCACGGGCTCGCAACGAAAAGGAACGTATATTTGGCACGTATCGCCGGGGTCAACATCCCCACCGCCAAGCGGGTGCCCGTCGCCCTGACCTATGTCACCGGAATCGGCCCGTCCTCTGCCCGCTCGATCTGCGACGCCGTGGGCATCGACCCGGCCCGCCGCGTCAACGAGCTGTCGGATTCCGACGTGCTCAAGCTGCGCGAGCATATCGACGAGAACTACACGGTCGAGGGCGACCTGCGCCGCGAGACGCAGATGAACATCAAGCGCCTGATGGACCTGGGCTGCTATCGCGGTCTGCGCCACCGGCGCAACCTTCCCGTGCGCGGCCAGCGCACCCATACCAATGCACGCACGCGCAAGGGCCCCGCGAAGGCCATTGCCGGCAAGAAGAAGTAAGGGGAGGCCTGACCAATGGCACGCGACCGTCGCGCTACCGCGAAAAAGAAGGTTTCCAAGAACATTGCCGCCGGCGTTGCGCATGTGAACTCTTCGTTCAACAACACCAAGATCCTGATCTCCGACGTCCAGGGCAACGCCATCGCCTGGTCGTCGGCCGGCACCATGGGTTTCAAGGGCTCCCGGAAATCGACGCCCTACGCGGCGCAGATGGCCGCGGAGGACGCCGGCCGCAAGGCCCAGGAGCACGGTGTGCGCACCATCGAGGTCGAGGTCCAGGGCCCCGGCTCCGGCCGCGAGAGCGCCCTGCGCGCCCTGGCCGCCGTGGGGTTCAACATCACGTCGATCCGCGACGTGACGCCCATGGCCCACAACGGATGCCGTCCGCCCAAGCGCCGCCGCGTCTGATCGCAACCTGACCGTCCGGCGGACCGTGCCCCCATGGCGCGGTCCGCAATCGTCGTTTTTACCTCGGGGTGTCGCGCGCTTTGCATGGGCTGCCGACAGGAATTGAGGAGACATACATGCTTCACAAGAATTGGCAGGAACTGATCAAGCCGGCGCAGCTGGAGATCAAGCCCGGCAACGATCCCCATCGCCAGGCCACGGTCGTGGCCGAACCGCTGGAACGGGGCTTCGGCCTGACGCTGGGCAACGCGCTGCGCCGGGTTCTGATGTCGTCGCTGCAGGGCGCCGCGATCACCTCCGTGCAGATCGACAACGTCCTGCACGAGTTCAGCTCCATCGCCGGCGTCCGCGAGGACGTGACCGACGTGGTGCTCAACATCAAGGGCGTGGCCATCAAGATGGAGGTCGAGGGGCCCAAACGGGTGTCGATCCAGGCCAAGGGCCCGATGGTCGTGACCGCCGGCGACATCGCCGTGAGCCAGGGCATAGAGGTGCTCAACAAGGAGCACGTCATCTGCCACCTGGACGAGGGGGCCGAACTGTTCATGGAGATGACCGTGAACCAGGGCAAGGGCTACGTCTCGGCCGACAAGAACCGCCCGGAGGACGCGCCGATCGGCCTGATGCCCATCGACGCGATCTATTCCCCGGTGCGCCGCGTCAGCTATGACGTCCAGCCCACCCGTGAGGGCCAGGTGCTGGATTACGACAAGCTGACGCTGAAGCTCGAAACCGACGGCTCCGTCAGCCCCGACGACGCCGTGGCCTTCGCCGCGCGGATCCTCCAGGACCAGCTGGGCATTTTCGTCAATTTCGACGAGCCCGACCAGGGCGGTCAGGCCACCGACGACGACGGGCTGGAGTTCAACCCGCTGCTGCTCAAGAAGGTCGATGAGCTGGAGTTGTCGGTCCGCTCCGCCAACTGCCTCAAGAACGACAACATCGTCTATATCGGCGACCTCATCCAGAAGACCGAGGCCGAGATGCTGCGCACGCCGAACTTCGGCCGCAAGTCGCTGAACGAGATCAAGGAAGTGCTGTCCGGCATGGGCCTCCACCTGGGCATGGACGTCGAGGAATGGCCGCCCGAGAACATCGAGGACCTGGCCAAGAAGTTCGAGGATAACTTCTAAGAAAAGGTTTAGGGGGGCGTACGCGCCCTCCTACAAGACTCCTACAGGGCTCATACGGGGGTCCGACGGGGGTAGGACACGACCGGGCACAAGCCCCAAGGAGAGCCGGGTGACACGCATCCCCCGGCCGGACAAAGCAAAACGCGAAAGGACACACCATGCGTCACGCCCGCGGCTACCGCCGCCTGAACCGTACCCATGAGCACCGCAAGGCGCTCTTTTCCAACATGGCCGGATCGCTCATCGAGCATGAGCAGATCAAGACCACGCTCCCCAAGGCCAAGGAGCTGCGCCGGATCGTCGAAAAGCTCGTGACCCTGGGCAAGCGCGGCGACCTGCACGCCCGCCGGCAGGCCGCGTCGCAACTCAAGCAGGACATGCACGTGGCCAAGCTTTTCGACGTTCTCGGCCCCCGCTACGCCACGCGGCAGGGCGGCTATGTGCGCGTTCTGAAAGCCGGATTCCGCTACGGCGACATGGCCCCCATGGCGATCATAGAGTTCGTGGACCGCGACCGCGACGCCAAGGGCGCCGGCGACCGCGCGCGGCTGGAGGCCGAAGAGGCCGAGTGATCCACACGTCCTGGCCACGACCAACGGACGTCAGGCTTACGTAAGGTAACGCGAACTTTCCTTTGATAATCAACCCCAGGCCGTTGTATGACTCGGTCTGGTATAAGGGGTTGTCTTAAGACGCTTTCACGCCGGTTTTCCGTGGGCGTCTGTAGGGAAAGAAGGTTGCGGATGGTTTTTCGGTTCGACGCACGGTCGTGGCGCCTGAAGGATCTGGATGAGGATCTCGGCGCGCTTGGGCATGTCGCGCCAAGGGGCTACGCCGTCGGTCTGCACATCAGGTTCGCGGCACCGACCATCACGGCGCACACCTATCCCGAGGAATGGCTGCAGATCTATACCGAGCAGGGCTACGCGCTCCGCGATCCCCTGATCGGTTGGGGGCTGAGCACGACGGGCGCGGCGCGCTGGAGTGAGATCGCCGTGCCCGATCCATTTGGAATCTGGCAGCAAGCCAGGGAATTTGGTCTCAATTTCGGAGCCGCTATCTCGGTCGGGCCCCTGCAGTCCCGCAGTATCGTCGGCATTTCCCGCGAGGACCGGGAGTTCACCGCCGAGGAGCTTGCCACGGCGGAGCAGATCGTGGCGCGGATGCATCTCAGCGCGCAGCCGCCGGCCGAGCTGACGAAGGCTCAGGCAGAGGCCCTTTGTTGCATCGCGGACGGTGACCGTCTTGCAGCCGCGGCATATCGCCTCGGAATATCGGAAAGTGCGCTGAAGGCGCGCCTGTCTTCCGTCCGGCAAAGACTAGACGTACGAACGCTCCCCGAGGCCATTCTCAAGGCGAAGGAGTACCGGTTAATCTGACGGTCACCATCCTGCGGTGCATTGGACTCTCCCCCTAGCATCAGGATTTACCATGAAGACCACAACTCTTTCCTTCCACAACATGCACGAATACGGCCCGCTCCTGGCGAACGTCCTGAGAGCGCGCTACGAAACCTTCATAGAGGAAGCCAAGTGGGACATCCCCTCGTCCGAGGGGATGGAGTACGATCAGTACGACACGCCCGCCAGCCGCTGGATCGTCGTCCATGACGCGGACACGGTGCTTGCCGGGGTGCGGCTGACGCCGACCACGGCCCGCTGCGGGATCTACACTTACATGATCCGGGACGCGCAAAAAGGCCTTCTCGATTCCATCTCGAGCGATCTTCTCTACGAAGAGGCGCCCGTCAGCCCCGACATCATCGAGAGTTCCCGCATCTTCGTGTCCTCGAAAGTCGAAGCGAAGCTCAGGATGCGTGTCCAGATCGGTCTCATCTCCGAGATGGTGGCGAGCGCCGAGCGGATGAACGCGAAGCGCGTGCTGGGCCTGATCCCGGCCAACGGTGCCCGCTGGGGGCGCCGCGTGGGGCTGGACATCGAACCCGCCGGCCCGGTGCTGGAGTTCGAGGACGGAACGACCCCCAGCAGATGCGTCTGGATCAATCTCAACGCATCGCACTAGGGGCCGGACTGGCTCGGCGGCATGGGCGGACTACATCCTGCCCATGCCCGATCTCTTCGATACCGGTCCCATGTCGGAGGACGCATCGTCCGACCGCAGGGGCGTCGCGCGTCCGCTTGCCGACCGGCTTCGTCCGACCGTCCTTGGGGATGTGATCGGTCAGCCTCAGGTGCTGGGACCGGACGCGCCCCTGGGCGTGATGCTGGCATCCGGGGCGCTGTCGTCGGTGGTGTTCTGGGGCCCGCCCGGGGTGGGCAAGACCACCATCGCGCGCCTCCTCGCCCATGAAACGGATCAGCATTTCGTCCAGATCAGCGCGATCTTCACCGGCGTTCCGGACCTTCGGAAGGTGTTCGAGGCCGCTCGGCACCGGCGAGCCAACGGGCAGGGGACGCTGCTCTTCGTCGATGAGATCCACCGCTTCAACAAGGCCCAGCAGGACAGCTTCCTGCCGCATATGGAGGACGGCACGATCCTGCTGGTCGGGGCCACCACCGAGAACCCGTCCTTTGAGCTGAACGCCGCCCTTCTGAGCCGCGCGCAGGTGCTGGTCCTGGACCGACTGTCGCCGACGGACCTGGAGCGACTGGCACAGCGGGCCGAGACGGAGATGGACCGCGCATTGCCGCTGCTCCCCCAGGCGCGGGCCACGCTGCTGGACATGGCCGATGGCGACGGACGGGCGCTTCTGAACCTAGTCGAGCAGGTGATGGCATGGACGGTCGACGCCCCGCTTGACACCGCGGGGCTGCAGTCCCGCCTGCAGCGCCGGGCGGCGCAATACGACAAGTCGGGCGACGCGCATTACAACTTGATCTCGGCGCTGCACAAGTCGGTGCGCGGGTCGGATCCGGATGCCAGCCTCTATTGGCTTGCCCGGATGCTGGCCGGCGGAGAGGATCCGCGTTATCTGGCGCGCCGGATCACCCGAATGGCGGTCGAGGATATCGGCCTGGCCGATCCCCAGGCCCAGCGAGTCTGTCTGGACGCGTGGGAGACCTACGAACGGCTCGGCAGTCCCGAAGGGGAGCTGGCTCTGGGCCAGGCGGTGACCTATCTGGCGCTCGCGCCCAAGTCGAACGCCGGCTATGCGGCGTTCAAGGCGGCGATGCGGGACGCCCGGACCTCCGGCTCACAGCCGCCGCCCAAGATCATCCGCAACGCCCCCACCAGGCTGATGAAGGAGCAGGGCTACGGCGAAGGCTATGCCTACGACCACGACGAGGAGGACTCGTTCTCCGGGCAGAACTACTTTCCCGACGGTATGAAGCGCGGCATCTACTATCTGCCCAAGGAACGCGGCTTCGAGCGCGATCTGAAGAAGCGGCTCGACTGGTTCGTGTCGCTTCGCGCCAAGCGGCAGGCGGGCGGGGATTGACGCCGCGCGCGCCGCAGGAAAGGAGGGGGACATGATCGCCACCCTCCTCCAGGTCGCCGCGGGCGGCGCGCTCGGCGCCTCGGCCCGGTACCTCACCGGCGTCGGGATCGCGCGCATCGCCGGGCCGGGGATGCCGCTGGGCATCCTCACGGCCAATGTGCTCGGTTGCCTGCTCATGGGACTGTTCATCGGCCAGGCGGGGGTGCGGGGCTGGACCTGGCTGAACCCCTTCGTGGCCACCGGGCTCCTTGGCGGCTACACGACCTTTTCCTCCTTCTCCCTGGAGGCGATCAACCTGATGAAGGAGGGGCAGGCGGGGCTGGCGGTCGCCTATGTCGTGCTGTCGGTGGGCGCCGGTCTGGGCGCGCTCTACCTGGGCCTTGTGCTGGCGCGGGGCGTGGCATGAGCGGCGTCCACATGCGCCGGGTCGCGGCCGGTGAGGGCGACCAGAGGCTCGACCGGTGGTTCCGCAGACACTATCCGCACGTCCCCCAGGGCCGGATCGAAAAGATGTGCCGCAAGGGTGAGATCCGCGTCGACGGTGCCCGCGCCCGCGGCGCGACCCGCCTTGATGAGGGGCAGGAGGTCCGCATCCCGCCCCTGCCCGACGGCGCGGCCCCGCAGCCCCAGCGCGGCGCCACCGAGGTGAGCGCGGCGGACGCCCGGATGATCCGGGACGCGGTGATCTTCCGCGATGACCACATCATCGCGCTGAACAAGCCGCCTGGCCTGCCGACCCAGGGCGGCTCCAAACAGACGCGCCATGTGGACCAGCTGTCCGACGCCCTGCGATTCGGGTTGGAGGACCGGCCGCGGCTGGTGCACCGGCTGGACAAGGACACGTCGGGGATCCTTCTGCTGGCCCGCACCCGCGCGGCCGCCAAGGGTCTGGCCGAGGCGCTGCGCCACCGCGCCACGCGCAAGATCTACTGGGCCGCGGTGGCGGGCGTGCCGCAGCCGCGCAGCGGGACGATCAAGTACGGTCTGGTCAAGGCGCCCGGCCACGGGCGCAGCGGCGAGGGCGAGAAGATGATCTGCCTTCATCCCGACGCGGTGCGCGACACACCCGATGCCAAGCGGGCCGAGACCGATTTCACCGTCATTTCCGGTCTGGGCGGGCGCGTGTCCTGGTGCGCGCTTGAGCCGATCACCGGGCGCACCCACCAGCTTCGCGCGCATATGGCGGAACTGGGGCACCCGATCGTCGGCGACGGCAAGTACGGCGGCTCCGGCCAGCAGAATGAGGGTGACGGCTGGGGCGCCCAGCTGGGCGGCGACATGTCGAAGAAGCTGCATCTCCACGCCCGGTCCATGCGGTTCGAGCATCCCGTCACCCGCGCCGCGATGACACTGACCGCCCCGCTGCCGGAGCACATGGCCCGCACCTGGGCAGCGCTGGAATGGGCGCCCGCCGACGCCGCGGACGACCCGTTCGCGCCGGATCCATGACGCGGCGCCCGCTGCACCGTCCGGTGAGGTCCGCGCATGTCTGACTGGGCCCCGAAACGCTTCTGGACCGCCGCCAGGACCGAACCTGCGCCGGGCGGTCACCGGGTTTTGCTCGACGCACGGCCGATCCGCACCCCCGCCGGCGCACCCCTGGTGGTGCCGACGCCGGAGCTTGCGGCGGGGATTGCGCGGGAATGGGACGCGCAGGTGGAGTTCGTGCGCCCTGCGACCATGCCGATGACCCGGACCGCCAACTCCGCCATCGACAAGGTGGCGCCCGAACACGCGGCGGTCGTCGCGATCCTGGCCGAATACGGCGGCACGGACCTGTTGAGCTACCGCGCCGAACGGCCGCAGGATCTGGTCGCGCTCCAGTCGGAGCGTTGGGATCCGCTTCTGGACTGGGCCGAGGACCGGTTCGGCGCGCGGCTCTCGGTCACGCAGGGGGTCATGCCGGTCGCGCAGGATCCCGAGGCGCTCGACCGCCTGGTGGCGCCAGTCCGGGCCATGTCGCCGTTCCGCCTGGCCGCGTTCCATGACCTCGTGGCATTGTCGGGATCGCTCATCCTGGGCCATGCCGCGGCCGAAGGGATCCGACCGCCCGAGGATATCTGGGCTCTCTCGCGTCTGGACGAGGACTGGCAGGCGGCCCTCTGGGGCCACGACGAGGAGGCGATGCGCGCGGCCGCGGTCAAGCGGATCGCGTTCGGCGATGCGCAAAAGTTTTTTGCGCTGTCATTATAGACAATGGGCCTCTCATCCCCTCGGGAACCGGGGACGCCGATTGCGGATCGTGCAATTCCTCAGCGGATCTGACGATAGGCGACTTGACGCCGACTGGCGAATAATCCCACACTCTCCGCGTTCGGGGCCACCGTTCGGCCCCTGCCACCAAACCGCCGGAGCAAACCCGGCCAACGCGCCCGGACAATGATTTCGGGACCGATTCAGGAAGAGGTATCAATGCACAGATCCACATTCTACGGCGTTCTCGCCGCCACGGCCCTCACCGCCGGCGCGGCAGGCGCAGCGACGGTCGATGACGTGAAGGAACGCGGCAAGCTGAACTGCGGCGTGTCCACCGGCCTGACCGGCTTCTCGGCCCCCAACGCCAGCGGCGACTGGGAGGGCTTCGACGTGGCCGTCTGCCGGGCCGTCGCCGCAGCCGTGCTGGGCGATCCCAACGCCGTCGAATTCGTGCCGACCACCGGCAAGACGCGCTTCACCTCGCTCTCCTCCGGAGAGATCGACATGCTGGCCCGGAACACCACCTGGACCTTCAGCCGCGACAACGACCTGAAGTTCGAGTTCGCCGGCGTCAACTACTACGACGGCCAGGGCTTCATGGTTCCGACCGGGCTGGGCGTCACCTCTGCCAAGGATCTCGACGGGGCAACGGTCTGCGTGCAGACCGGCACCACGACGGAGCTGAACCTTGCGGACTTCTTCCGCAAGAACAACATCAGCTATGAGCCCGTCCCGATCGAGACCAACGCCGAGGCGCTTCAGCAGTACACCGCCGGCGCCTGCGACGCCTATACCACCGACGCTTCCGGCCTGGCCGCCAACCGTGCCACGCTGGAGAACCCGTCAGAGCATGTCATCCTGCCGGAGATCATCTCGAAGGAGCCGCTGGGCCCGTTGGTGCGCCACGGCGACAACGAATGGGGCGACATCGTGCGCTGGACCCTCAATGCGCTGATCGCGGCCGAGGAATACGGCGTGACCTCGGCCAACGTGGCGGACATGGCCTCCGCCCCCGGCGACAGCCCCGAGATCAACCGCATGCTCGGCACCGAGGGCAACCTGGGCGAGATGATCGGCCTCGACGCCGACTGGGCCGCCAACGCGATCGCTGCCGGTGGCAACTACGGTGAGTTGTTCGCCAAGAACATCGGTGAGGATACGCCCATCGGCCTGTCCCGCGGGCTCAACGCTCAGTGGACCGAAGGCGGCCTGCTCTATTCGCCGCCGTTCCGGTAAGCCGGTTTTCGGGGGGCGCGGCGTTGTCCTGCGCCCCCCGGTTTCGTGAAGGACGTTCCCAAACAGCACATGCGCCGGGCGGACCGCAGGATCCCGAACGGACCGACGCATACCGGGGAAGGCGCCCATGACCTCTGTTCCCGATTCCCAGTCCGACGGCTCCGGCGGCTTCCGCCCGTCGATGTTGCTCAACGACACGCGCTACCGCGGCCTGACCTTCCAGTTTGTCGCCCTTGTCCTCATCATCTTCCTGGTGGGCTGGCTGGGGATGAATCTGGTCAGCAACCTTGCCGCGGCGGGTCTGAACATCTCCTACGACTTTCTGGACGAGCCTGCTGGCTATGACATCAACCAGGCGCTGATCGACTATTCCAGCCGGTCGACCCATCTGCGCGCCGCGCTGGTCGGCGTCATCAACACCTTGCTGGTCGCCGTTCTGGGCTGCATCACCGCCACGATCATCGGCGTCACCGCGGGCGTTCTGCGGCTGTCGAAGAACTGGCTCGTCGCGCGGCTCATGTCCGTCTATGTCGAGGCGTTCCGTAACGTTCCGGTGCTGATCTGGATCCTGGCCATCGGCACGGTCGTCACGGTCAGCGGGGCGAACCCGCGCGAGTTCCTGACCCGCGGCGGCGCGGTAGAGCCCAACTCCGAGTTGATCCTGGGCGCCTTTGCCCTGACCAACCGCGGCTTCTACGCGCCGTCGGTTCTGCTGGGTCCGGGCTGGATCGCCGTACTGGCGGCGCTGGTCGGCGGCATCGTCGGCGCGCTGCTGTGGCGCCGCCACGTCAGGCAGACGCTGTTCAAGCACGGCAAGCTTCTGCCCGGCTGGCCCGCCTGGGCCATCCTGGTCCTGCCGGCCCTTGTGGTGCAACTGGTGCTGACGCCGGTGTCGCTCTCCATGCCGGACGTGGCGTCCAACAACTTCAACATCCAGGGCGGCACCCTGATCGGCAAGCCGCTGATCGCGCTCTGGCTGGCGCTGTCGGTCTATACCGGCGCCTTCATCGCCGAGAACGTGCGTGCCGGGATCCTGTCCGTCTCCCGCGGCCAGACAGAGGCCGCGGCCGCCCTGGGCCTGCGTCCGCGCCGGATCATGAACCTGGTCGTCCTGCCCCAGGCGCTCAGGGTCATCATCCCGCCGCTGATCTCGCAGTACCTGAACCTGACCAAGAACTCATCGCTCGCCATCGCGGTGGGCTATGCCGACATCACCGCGACCCTGGGCGGCATCACCCTGAACCAGACCGGCCGCGCCATCGAAAGCGTGCTGCTGCTGATGCTGTTCTATCTGGTCATCAGCCTGTCGATCTCTGCGGTGATGAACGTCTACAACGCTTCCGTCGCATTGAAGGAGCGGTGAGATGACTGGTAAGGAGCGCCGCGCATGAGCGACACACACGCCCAGTCCGTCGCCTACGTCCGCGACACGTTCATCGCCGAACAGGCCCCGCCGACGCGTGAGGCCGGGGCCGTCAAGTGGCTGCGCGAGAACCTGTTTTCGTCGATCCCCTACACCATCCTGACGCTGCTGGCGCTGTTCGTGATCTGGCAGCTGCTGTCTGGATTCCTGCCCTGGCTTTTCGGTGGCGTGTGGACGGCGGACTCGATCCGTGGCTGCCGCGAGGTGCTGGACGGCGCAAGGGGGGGCTGCTTCGCCGTCCTGACCGAACGCTGGAACCAGCTTCTGTTCGGGTTTTCCTACCCGTCCAGCCAGTACTGGCGCCCGACGCTGGCTCTGGTGCTGCTCTTCGTGGCCGTGGCGCCAGTGCTCTTTCCCGACTTGCCGCGAAAGCTGCTGATCGTGACGCTGCTCTATCCGTTCACAGCCTACTGGCTGATCTGGGGTGGCACGATCCTTGTGCCGCTGGTCGCTCTTCTGGGCGTCGTGGTCGGCTACGTGGCGTTCACCTATGCAGAGCGGCGCGGATTCGCCATTGGCCTTCTGGCGGCGGTGGCCGCCGCCGCCGTGGTCTGGTGGATGGGCGGTCTTGCGGCAGAGAACGGGCAGTTCCTGCTGCGCCTGACACCGGTGCAAAGCCGCGACATGGGAGGGTTCATGCTCAACATGATCCTCGGCACGGTCTGCGTCTCCCTGTCTCTGCCGTTCGGCATCCTGCTGGCGCTGGGCCGGCAGTCGAAACTGCCGATCATCAAGATCCTCTGCGTCGCCTTCATCGAGTTCGTGCGTGGCGTGCCGCTCATCACGCTGCTGTTCGTGGCCAATGTGGTGCTGGCCTACTTCCTGCCGCCGGGCACCAATTTCGACCTGATCCTGCGGGTCATCATCATGATCACGATGTTCGCCTCGGCCTATATCGCAGAGGTGATCCGCGGCGGTCTGGCGGCACTCCCGCGCGGCCAGTACGAGGCCGCGGACAGCCTTGGCCTCGACTACGCGCAGGCGATGCGGCTGATCATCCTGCCGCAGGCGCTGAAGATCTCGATCCCAGGCATCGTCAACGTGGCCGTGGGGCTTTTCAAGGACACGACGCTGGTGTCGATCATCTCCATGTTCGACGTGGTGGGCATGATCCGCGGCCCCATCCTGGCCTCGACCGACTGGAACGGCGTCTACTGGGAGCTCTACGGCTTCGCCGCGCTGCTGTTCTTCGTGACCTGCTACGGCATCTCGCAATATTCCCAGTGGCTTGAGCGTAAGCTGGCCACGGATAACCGATAGGGGCATCGCCATGGACACTACCGGAACCGTCGCCGACGATATCCAGGTCGACCGGAAGCAGATGAAAGTCTCGGACGAGGTCGCCATCGAGATCAAGGACATGAACAAGTGGTTCGGCACGTTCCACGTGCTGCGCGACATCAATCTTACCGTCTATCGCGGCGAAAGGATCGTGATCTGCGGCCCGTCGGGGTCCGGGAAATCGACGCTGATCCGCTGCATCAACGCGCTGGAGGAACACCAGAAGGGCACCATCGAGGTGGACGGAACGCGCCTCTCCTCCGATCTCAAGCAGATCGACAAGATCCGCTCCGAGGTCGGCATGTGCTTTCAGCACTTCAACCTGTTCCCGCACCTCACCATCCTGGAGAATTGTACCCTGGCGCCGATCTGGGTCCGCAAGACGCCCAAGAAGGAGGCCGATGAGACGGCGATGCACTTCCTGCGCAAGGTCAAGATCCCCGAGCAGGCGGACAAGTACCCCGGCCAGCTGTCCGGCGGCCAGCAGCAGCGTGTGGCCATCGCCCGCTCGCTCTGCATGAAGCCCAAGATCATGCTTTTCGATGAGCCGACATCGGCCCTGGACCCGGAGATGATCAAGGAGGTGCTCGACACCATGATCGAGCTGGCAGAGGAAGGCATGACCATGATCTGCGTCACCCATGAGATGGGCTTTGCGCGGCAGGTGGCGAACCGCGTGATCTTCATGGCCGACGGCCAGATCGTCGAGCAGAACGAGCCGGAGGCGTTCTTCAAGCATCCGAAATCGGAGCGCACCCAGCAGTTCCTGAGCCAGATCCTGGGCCACTGACGGTGCGGCTCAGCCTTTCCGGGCGGTCCCGTCCAGAAGCGCGCCGGGCACGATGAAATCCACCAGCCGACCGGACAGCGGCTGGATCTCCGACCAGCCGTCCCCGTCGAAGTCCAGGACCAGCGTCGCGCAGGTGGGAAAGCGTTCGAACGCATCGTCCTGGGGCGGATCCCGTGTCAGCCACTGGGCAAGGGACGCCATGCCCGGATTATGGGCGATCAGGATCACCCGATCCGCGGTCTGATCGGCCAGCGCCTCCAGCATCGTTTCGGGCGCCGACAGATAGAGCCGGGAATCGCGCGTCACCGTGTCCACATCTGCCTCCAGGCCAAGCGCGTCCCAGGTTTCCGACACACGGCGCGCCGTGGACAGAAGCGCGGCCGTCGGGACATGGCCGCGCGCGCGCAGCCACCGGCCGATGGCGGGGGCCGCGCGACGGCCGCGCGCGTTCAGCGGCCGGTCATGATCGGCCAGGTCGGGATCGTCCCAGCCGGATTTGGCATGGCGGGTCAGGATCAGCCTCAGGGTCATCGCGCGGTCCTGATCAGCGTGCCTGCCCCGGCCTGGGTGTAGAGCTCCAGCAGGCAGGCGTTCGGCGCGCGCCCGTCCAGGATCACCACCGCGCGCACCCCCCCCGCCATGGCCGCCAGCGCGGTCTCTGTCTTGGGGATCATGCCGCCGGCAATCACGCCAGCGTCGGTCAGGTCCCGGATCGCGTCGGGCGTGATCTCAGAGATCACGCGGCCCTCCGCGTCCTTGACCCCGGCCACGTCGGTCAGAAGCAGCAGGCGGTCGGCCTTCAACGCCGCGGCGATGGCACCTGCGGCGGTATCGCCGTTCACGTTGTACGTCTCTCCTGCCCTGCCCATGCCGATGGGTGCGATCACGGGAATCGTCTTGCTGTCCTTGAGCCGCTCCAGAAAGCCGGGGTTCATCTCCACCGGTGTGCCGACATACCCCAGCGCGGGGTCGGTCTGTTCGCAGACCATCAGCCGCGCGTCCTTGCCGGAGATCCCCACGGCCTGTCCCCCGACCGCCTGGATGGCGGAGACGATGCGCTTGCCGACAAGACCGGACAGGACCATCTCGACCACCTCGACGGTCCGGGCGTCGGTCACGCGCTTGCCGTTCACGAAATCCGACACGACGCCCTGCGCCTTCAGCGTCGCATTGATCATCGGCCCGCCGCCGTGGACGATCACGGGGTTCACGCCCACGTGGCTCATCAGCACGATGTCGCGGGCGAAGCTCTGCATCGCCGCGTCAGAGCCCATGGCATGGCCGCCCAGCTTGATGACGACCGTCGCGCCGGCATAGCGCTGGAAGAATGGCAGGGCCTGGCTGAGCGTGTGGGCGGTCTGGGCCCAATCGGTCGCGTGGGTGTCGGTCATGGGGGTCCTTCGGGCCGCGACGAAAGGCGCAGGCCCCGGAGCCTGCGCGACTTTCCTACCGAAGGAGATCCTATTTCGCCAGTGGCTCCTGGGTCGAGAACCACGCCGCGACATCGTCCCGCTGCTCATCGGTCATGCGGGATGCGAATTTGTTCATCGGCGACAGAGCATAGAGGTTCTCTCCGCGCTCGCCGGCGAACTGGTCGAGCCGCTCCTTGAGATAGGCGTAGTTCTGTCCGTTCAGCCGCGGAAGGATCTCGATCTCCTGCGTGGGTTCGGAGCCGTGGCACGTCACGCAGGACGGCACGCCGACGTCGGGCAGCCCGTTCTGGGCGATGGCCGCGCCCCTCTGCGCGGAGGCGGCATCGACATCGCGCACGACCGCGACCGGAGGCAGGGCGCCGAAATAGGCGGCGACGTTGGCGATATCCTGTTCGCTGATCTTGGTGGCGGTCTGGCCCATCTGTGAGCTCGGGCGTATATCCTCGCGGAATTTCCACAGTTGCTGGTGGATGTAGTCCGGACTCTGCAGCGTCAGGTTCGGCTTGTCTCCGGACGGGCTGCCGATCCCCGCCACGGTATGACATTCCTTGCATACCTGCTCGACCACGCCCGCGGCGTCCGACGGTCTGGCGCTTGCCAGCAGGTCCCGGCGCTCGATCTGCGCGCCCGGCTCCTGCTGGGAAAACCATGCGGCAAGGCCGTCGATCTCTTCTTCGGTAAGGTTCGAGGCAATGTACTGCATCGGCTTCCACGCCGCTCCGCCCTGTCGGACGCCAGCCGCGAACAGGCGCAGCTGATCGCGGATATAGGGCGCCGATTGCCCGGCAAGGTTCGGGACGTCCAATCCGGCCACGGCGTCGTCGCCGACGCCGGCGTTGTTGTGGCAGGTCACGCAGGACGGAACCGCGGCCATGAGCTTTCCGCCGGTGGCGATGTCCTCTCCGATCTGCGGGTCGCCAAGGCTGGCCTGGGTCGGCGCAACGTCCGGCAGCGCGTCGTAATACTTGCCCAGCGCCTCCCGCTGGCCTTGGGAAAGGTTCGACGCGACGATCTGCATGATCCCGGACTTCCGCTCCCCGCTGGCATAATCGGTGAGTTGCTCGGTAATGTAGTCGGCCGAAAGGACCGTCAGGTTCGGGGCGCGGCCCAGGGTGGCCTCTCCTCCGCCGTTGCCGCCGTGGCAGGCCGCGCACCGCTGGACCACATCGCCCTGGATCGCGAAGTCGCGCCATTCCGTCGCGGGAGAGGAATAGGCGTACTCGTCGGCAGGATAGCGCTCCGCCCCGAGATCGTTGTCGAGACGGGGTCCCGGCGCACCGTAGGTGATCGCCGCCGCGCGCTCTGGCATGGCAAGCTCACGGTCTTCGAGCAGGGCAAGATAGGACTGCGCCGACATGTCGGGAAGGTTGCGGATGAAGGCGACCACGTTCCAGATCTCGTCATCCCGGTCCTCGGTGGGCCAGGACGGCATGGCCGACATGCGAACGCCGGATTTCAGGATGTAGAAAAGTTCGGCATCCGTGAACTGGTCGACAACGGAGGGAAGATGCTGCGGGCGGGGCCGCATCGCCAGCGCCAGCGGATTCTGTCCCAGTTCGGGGCCGCCGTGGCACTTGGCGCAGCTGTTGACGTATTGCTGGGCGCCAAGCGCGATGCGGCCGGGATCGTCCAGATCCACCGGAACCTCGTCCGGGGCGCGCCAGGCGACGGAATTCGTGAAGGTGTTGTGAAGTACCCAATAGACCGGCTTGGGATCCGGCCAGGTCGCGGCAAGGTTCAGTCCGCCAAGGATGACGAAGGCGAAGACGGCGGATGCGCCGGCCACGCCCAGCACGGCGGCGGCGACGATCCCGGGAATGAGACTTTTCAGGGAATAACCGAAAATTTTCATGTTGCCTCCACTCACGCGCCGTTCACCCGTCTGCGATATAGTAGAGTAGGATCGGCGATTGAAAAGCAACCCGCTGCGACAACCGGCCCTTGGATCCGGTTCAGGCGAGGGTGGCGATCACCGCGCGGAGCGTGTCGATGCCGTCGCCTTTTTCGGATGAGGTCACGACGATCTCTGGAAACGCGGCGGGATGGCGGGCCAGGGTGGCGCGGAGCTGGTCGAGCGTGCGATCCCGCTCCGCCTGCCGGACCTTGTCGGCCTTCGTCATGACCGCCTGAAAGGGCACGGCGGCGCTGTCCAGAAGGGACATGATTTCATCGTCCACCGGTTTGGCGCCATGGCGATGGTCGATCAGCAGGAAGGCGCGGCGCAGGGTCGCGCGGCCCGAAAGATAGGATTTCATCAGTTTCTGCCAGCCGCGGACCACCTCCACCGGCGCGTTGGCGAAACCGTAGCCGGGCAGGTCGACCAGATAGAGCGGCCCGAGGGTGAAAAAGTTGATCTCTTGCGTGCGGCCTGGCGTGTTCGATGCGCGGGCGATATTGCGGCGGCCGGTCAGGGCGTTGATGAGGCTGGACTTACCGACGTTCGAGCGTCCGGCAAAGCAGATTTCAGCCCGGTCGTCGGGCGGCAGGCCGTCCATGGCGACGACGCCCTTGAGGAACTCCGTTTCCTTTCGGAACAGTGCCGTGCCGGCCGAAAGCTCTTCGGCGTCAGGGTCGCTGAGGGGAAAGGGCAGGGGCACGGGCGCTGCGTCAGGACAGGGCCGCGGCGTCGCCGACGGCGATCCGGCCGCCGTCGACCACACGTGCGTAAACGCCGAAATCCGTGTGTCCGAAACGGTCCCGCAAAAGGGCCAGGATGTTGACGTCGCGCCGGCCGTTCAGCGGATTGGCCTCTGTCGCGCGGCAGCGGCCGATGGGCTCGATGACCTCCAGCGTCGCGGCGCCGACGCGCAGGCGCTTGCCGACCCATCCGAACTCTTCCCACGCCACCGCGCCGTCGAGGATCAGGTTGCCCCGGAAGCGCGCGACGTCCAGCGCCGCGCCGGCCGCGTCGGACAGCGCGTCGAGCGAGCGGCGCGTCAGGACCGACAGGCTGGCGATGCCGTTGTCGGGCATCCCCGTCGATTCCGGCGCCCGGCGCAGGTCCGCGGGCGCAGGGCGGGTCTCTGGCCAGAGCGGGCGGACCCAGTCGATCAGCCGCGCGGCGTCGCCGGGCAGGTCGAACGCGGCCTCCGGCCGGTCGGGATGGGTGAGCGCCACGCGGTCGCCGTCGCTCGTCGCCTCGACCGCGGCGAGATCTGGACCGGAGGCAACCACCAGAAAGTTGCCCCTGGGCCGCCATCCTTCGCCTTCAGGACAGCCGGCATGGGTCACGGCCCAGGCGCGGTCTCCGGGCAGAGGTGCATCGGGCGCAAGGGTCACGGTTCGCAGCGCCTCGCGGCCGATGCCCTTGACCGGATACCGGCGGATTCCCTCCAGCCTCATTTCGCCGCGGACTTGTCCCGCTTGAAGGTTCGCAGGATGTTGCCCAGCACGTCTGGCTTGTAGCCCTGACTGCGCATGATCGCATATTGCTGGGTAAAGGTGATGGTGTTGTTGGCGATCCAGTAGAGCACGAGGCCGCTGGCGAACTGACCCAGCATGAACATGAACACCCAGGGCATCCAGGCGAAGATCATCGCCTGGGTCGGATCCGCCGGGGCGGGGTTCAGCTTTTGCTGGAGCCACATGGAGATGCCCAGCAGGATCGGCAGGACGCCCAGCGACAGGATCGCGAAGATCGACGACGGGTCCGGCGGGGCGAACGGCAGCAGGCCGAACAGGTTCAGGATCGAAGACGGATCGGGGGCCGACAGATCGCGGATCCAGCCGAACCACGGCGCGTGCCGGAGTTCGATCGTGACAAAGATCACCTTGTAGAGCGAGAAGAAGATCGGGATCTGCATCAGGATCGGCAGACAGCCGGCGGCGGGGTTCACCTTGTTCTTCTTGTAGAGCTCCATCATCCCCTGCTGGAGCTTCTGGCGATCGTCACCGGCCTTTTCCTTCATCTTCTCCATCTCGGGCTGAAGTTCCTTCATCTTGGCCATCGAGACGTAGGACTTGTAGGCCAGCGGGAAGAGCAGCGCCTTGATCCCCAGCGTGAGCACGATGATCGACCAGCCCATGTTGCCGATCAGACCGTTGAGCCAGTGCAGGACCACGAAGATCGGCTTGGTCAGGAAGAAGAACCAGCCCCAGTCGATGGAGTCGACGAACCCCTCGATCCCCTGTTCCTGGTATCCCAGGATCGCCTCCCATTCCTTGGCGCCGGCGAAAAGGCGCATCTGGGTCTCTTCGGTGGCGCCGGGCGCGACCTCCATGGTCGGCAGGCGTGCCTCGGTCTGGTAGAGATCGCCCTGGGCATATTTCGCGACCGAGGTGAAGGCCGAGCCGGGGTCGGGAATGAGGGTGGTCATCCAGTACTTGTCGGTAAAGCCGATCCAACCGTCCTGGGCCACCTCTATGACATCGGCGGGCGCGCCTTCGCGGGCCACCTGGTCCAGATCCGGCAGGTCGTCGTAGGAGAGTTCCTGCAACTGGCCGTCGGACATGCGCACGACGCCTTCGTGCAGGATGAAAAACCCGGCCAGGTCCATCTCGCCGGTGCGGGCAACGGTTCCGTAGGGCGCCAGGCGCACCGCGGCGTCGGTCGCGTTCTCGACCGACTGCCGGATGGTGAACATGTACTCCTCATCCACCGAGATCGTGCGGCGGAACGTCAGTCCCGCGCCGTTGTCCCAGCTGAGCGTCACGGGGCTGTCGACTGACAGCGTCTCCCCGTCCTCAAGCCGCCAGGGGGTGTTGGCGCCGGGCACATCGGCGTAGTCGAGCGATCCGCCCGGCGCCCAGCCGAAGAGGGCGTAATAGGGGCTGCTGGTGCCCACCGGGTTCAGAAGGTCCACGATGGGCGAGTCCGGATCGACTTCGGTGCGGTAGCGCTTGAGCGACAGTTGGTCGATGCGCCCGCCTTCGGTTGCGATCGCGCCGGAAAGCGCCGGCGTGTCGATGGGCACGCGTGGAACGTCGGCGGCCACGGGCGATGCGGTGCCTTCTCCGGTGGGTGCCGCCGGGGCGGCGGGGTCGGCGGCGCGGCCATCCGGGCCTGCGACCGTCTCCACCTGGGCCGGGTCGGACGTGGGAGCGGGGGCGGGCGGGAACATGATCGACCAGACGAGGATCACCAAGGCGCTCATCACGATGGCGAGGATCAGGTTCTTGTTCTGGTCGTCCATGAAATTCTGCCTCTCCGGCCCGTCAGACGTCGCGGGTGTTCAACAGGCGACGGCGCAAGAGGTCAAGGCGTTTCGGGCCGGTTCAGCCGTGCTTGCGCCGGGCCTGACCGGCCGCGGGCAGCGCGCCGGGATCGGCGGGCACAACCCAGGGACCCTGGGCCGCCGCGCCGGCGCGGGCGGCGATCCACCCCGCCAACCGCGGGGCCGGCATGGCGCGGGCGATTGCCGGCCCATGGAGCGCGGTGCAGCCGAACTGCGCCATCAGTGCGGCCTCTTCCGGCCGCGTCAGGCCCATGGCGACGGTCTCAGCGCCTCGCGCCTCGGCCGCTTTGAGGATCCCCGACACGAGCCTGCGGCGGGCGTGGTCGCTGTCGATGCCGCGGGTCAGTGCGGCGGGGATCGCGATCCGCTCGGCCACAGAGGTGGCCGCGGCGTCGTGGATCAGCGGGCAACCGGGGCGCATATGGGCGTCTGCCGCGACCGCCCCCCGATCTTCCGCAGCGTCCAGGCCGGGATCCAGGCGGATGCGCAGTGCCCCGGGGTGCAGATCGGCCCGGTCGAGCGCGAAGGCCAGGCGCTGTTCGAACCTGTCGCAGCGGCCGATGGCTGCGGGAAGCGTCAGCGTCAGCGGCAGTGGGGCAAGACCTCGTGCGGAGAGACTGTCCAGAAGGTGGATTCCCGACTCCAGCGTGCGCAGAGCAAGGTCGTGCCACTGGCTGTCGGCGGTCAGCGCCGGTGCCAGGTCGCGGGCGGTCAGGGTGCCCAGGGCAGGATCGCTCCAGCGGGGGTGCAGCTCAACCGACAGCAGCCGCCCGGTGTCTCCGCAGACCACGGGTTCCCCCCACATCTCGAAGAGTGAGCTTGCGGCGGGATCGGGAATGGCGCGGGCGATGCGCGCGGTGGCGTCCGCCTCCGGATCGCCCTGCGCAAGCTCTATGGCCGATGGGCCGGATCTGCGGGCAAGTGCCTGCGTCGCGACCTCCAGTGTTGTGTGGCCGGATGCGGACAGGCGGCAGGAGGCGATCCCCAGCGACACGGTGCGACCGCCGAAAGCTGCCTCTGCGGTTGCCTGAAGGCGGCAGGCCGCCGCCACCAGCCCCCCCACGCCGCCGCCATGGGCAAGGGCCACGCCAAGACGTCCGCCCCCCAGGTTTGCGACCGCCGCGTCGTCCAGCCTGCGGGGGGCTCGAAACCGCCGCCAGCCGGGCGCGTCCGCCCGCAGGACCACACAGGCCATCGTGGCGGGCGCGCCGCCGGCAAGCCGCACAAGAAACGCTGCCCGGGCGGCTTCGGCCCGCGCCCGCATCGCCGCGACCAGCCCCACGCCGGCCAGGGCGAGCGCCAGCACCAGCGCCACCGGTGGAGCGACGGCCGACAACTGCCCGATGGCGACGACCGCCACGCCCGTCGGGGCCAGAGTGATCCAGTGCGCGCGAATCCGATCCATGCCGCAGTTCCCTTTCCGTTCAAGGTACCCATAGCGCACCGCGATGACTGGAACGTTAAGTGAACAGAATGGCCTTTGGACTTTGCGGGCTGATCGGGCCTCTGGTGCGCAGATCCTGAGCGGGTCGCCTCGCGAGTCCGGTGTGGCTACCGGGATGCATGAGCAGGCCGACATTCCGAAGGTCCGCTCTATCGAGATCACCGGAAGGCACACGGGTGGCGGGCCTGCGGTCGGAAGATTGGGACTTTTGCGGCGTTACCGCAGACGATGCCCGAGACGCCCAAAAGCGCCGTGATCGGATCGAGTTTGCATGCCGTCATCGTTCGCAGGAACGCCACGCCCCGACGCCATCCAAAGCGGGCGCAATCGCGCGAGACGAGGTGCCGCGAGCATCAGGATACCTCGGCCGCACGATCTGGCAAAACTGGAGCCGATACCACTACCGAAGTCGCGCGGAGACAAGGATGTAGCCTGCTAAACCGCTGAGATAGCTCCCCTTGTCGCGGTTCGGAACGGCTCACCGCGCCTGGCCTACCCATCGCAGACGGCTGATCGGGTCCGTCCAGCGAAAAGCGCAGCCCGACCTTCCGTCGACCCGTCGGCGCCTGCCGCAAGGAACCGTGAAATCCCAAAGGTCCTTCCGGTGCAGTCACCGAAATGCACTCCACCATCAGCCTCTTACTGTGCCGATTGCATCCCCGGCGGGGCGGGCTTTGAGGAAGAGTCTCAGGTCAGAGTTTCTCGTTCAATTCCGGAATGGCATCGAACAGGTCGGCGACAAGTCCGTAATCGGCGACCTGGAAGATCGGCGCTTCCTCATCCTTGTTGATGGCCACGATCACCTTGCTGTCCTTCATGCCGGCAAGGTGCTGGATCGCTCCTGAGATGCCGCAGGCGATGTAGAGGTCCGGGGCGACGACCTTGCCGGTCTGACCGACCTGCCAATCGTTCGGCGCGTAGCCTGAGTCGACCGCGGCACGAGAGGCGCCGATCGCCGCCCCCAGCTTGTCGGCCAGGTTCTCGATGAGCTTGAAGTCCTCTTCGGATCCGACGCCGCGGCCGCCAGAGACGACGATCCCGGCCGACGTCAGGTCGGGCCGGTCGCTTTCGGCCACGTGGTCTTCGACCCATTCGCTGAGGCCGGGGGCCTCTGCGGGGGTAACGGTTTCGACGGGGGCGGAATTGCCGGTCCCGGCGGCGTCGAAAGTCGAGGTCCGGATCGACAGCACTTTCTTCGAGTCCCGCGATTTCACCGTCTGGACCGCGTTGCCGGCGTAGATCGGGCGTTCGAACGTGTCGGCATCGATGACGCCGGAAACGTCGGTGAGGATCATGACATCCAGAAGTGCTGCGGCGCGGGGCAGGATGTTCTTGGCATCCGTGGTCGCAGGCGCGGCGATGTGGTCGTAATCCCCCGCCAGGTCCACCAGCAGCTTGGCCGTCGGCTCTGCCAGCCGGTGTCCGTATTGCGCGTCCTCGGCGACGAGGACCTTGGCCACGCCGTCGATGGTCGCCGCGGTCTCACCGGCGGCGGCCGCCTTGGCGCCGGCGCAGAGTACATGCACATCGCCCAACGGCTTGACCGCCGTGACCGCCTTGGCGGTGGCGTCCAGGTTGAGTTCGCCGTTGTCGACTTCGGCCAGAAGAAGGACAGCCATCAGATCACCCCCGCTTCGTTCTTGAGCTTGTCCAGCAATTCGTCCACCGACTTGACGATGATGCCGGCGTCTCGCTCCGGCGGCTCGGCCGTCTTGACGACCTCCAGCCGGGGAGAGACATCGACGCCGTAGTCCTCCGGCGTCTTTTCGTCGAGCGGCTTTTTCTTGGCCTTCATGATATTCGGCAGGGAGGCGTAGCGCGGCTCGTTCAGGCGCAGGTCCACCGAGATCACGGCAGGCATCTTGACCTTGATCGACTGCATCCCGCCATCGACCTCACGCTTGACGGTGGCGTGGTCGCCGTCGATGTCGATCTTCGAGGCGAAGGTGGCCTGGCTCCAGCCCAGCAGCGCCGAAAGCATCTGGCCGGTGGCGTTCATGTCGTTGTCGATGGCCTGCTTGCCGCAGATCACCAGCCCCGGCTCTTCCGCGTCCACCACGGCCTTCAGAAGCTTGGCGACGGCCAGAGGCTCGATATCGGTGTGGACGTCGTCGGTGGCGACGATCAGGATCGCGCGGTCGCAGCCCATCGCCAGGGCGGTCCGCAGAGTCTCCTGCGCCTGCTTCACGCCGATGGACACGGCGATGACCTCTTCGACCGCGCCGGATTCCTTCATGCGGATCGCCGCTTCGCAGGCGATCTCATCGAACGGGTTCATGCTCATCTTGACATTGGCGAGGTCCACCCCGCTGCCGTCGCCCTTGACGCGGACCTTGACGTTGTAATCGATCACGCGCTTGACGGGGACCAGAACTTTCATGTCGTCCTCCTAATACACTCAGGTCCGAGACCTAGCGCGGCACGGCCGCCACCGACAGGGGAAATCCGCACGGCCCCTGGCGGAACGACGCCGCGTCCCGGCGCTCAGCGGTTCGCGCCCGGGGTCCACAGGATGTCGGACCGCCCGTCATCGTTGGCGATGCGCGCCGCGCAGAAGCACCAGTCCGACAGACGGTTGAGGTAGGTCAGGGCGGCCGGATTCATGGCATCCTCACCGGCCAGGGCCTGAACCCGCCGCTCTGCCCGGCGCGTCACCGTGCGGCAGAGGTGCAGGTGTGCGGCCAGGGCCGAGCCGCCCGGCAGGATGAAAGAACGCAAAGTCTCCAGCCGTTCGTTCATGGCGTCGATCTCCGCCTCCAGCCGCGCGGTCTGTTCGGGCGCCATGCGCAGCGGCGGATAGTCGGCCTCTGCGTCCTTGTCGATGTCGGGCCGGCAGAGATCCGCGCCCAGGTCGAACAGGTCGTTCTGGATCCGCTCGATCTGCCGGGCAAGGTCGCCGCCGGCGTGAAGGCGGGCCAGTCCGAAGGCGGCATTCGCCTCGTCCACGGTGCCGTAGGCCTCGACCCTCAGATTCGTCTTGGACACGCGGGTACCGTCGCCGAGGGCGGTCTGTCCGCCGTCGCCGGTCCGGGTGTAGATCTTCGAGAGAACGACCATGTTCAGCCCCCCGTGCGGCGGAAAAAGACGAAGACAAGGATCAGGACGATGGCGATCGCCTGGGCATAGATGCGGTAGCGCATGAACAGGTTCGATCGTCTGGAGTTCGCCTCGCCCGCCTTGCCGAAGCCGGAAATCCCCATCAGCAGGATCACAGCCACCGCAAGGCAGGCGACGACGACGAGCAGGAAAAGCGGGTCGGTGAGCATGGACATGTCCTTCGCGACGGGTCGCGCCCGACCTAGCGCGGACGCGCCGAAAAGCGAAGGCTCAGCCCTGCGGCGTCAGGAAGCGGCCGAATATCCATGCCTCCAGGCCGGTCTGGGTCACGCGGATCCGCGCCCAGTCGTCCTGTGCGCCGAGTATCTCTACAGTCTGGTCGCGCACGACCTGATCGATGACCGAATTGGACGTGGACGGACCTGTGCGCAGGTTGACCCGTTCCGCGTTGACGGTGGCGCGTACGGCGCCGCTTTCGGACCTGACGTCTTCGGTTGGGGTGGTTTGCACCGCGGCGGGCTGGACGGTGGCCGGCTGGATCGTTTTCGCGGCATTCAGCGCACGCTCGATCGCGCCGGCTTCATCGTCCAGAGCCAGGCGGCCAGATGGAGCGGTTGGCGGATCGGTCTGCTTGCGCGTGACGGCGGCGGTGTCGGTCGCAGCCGTTTCAGGCAAATCGCGCCCCGCGACAGACAGGGTGACGGCGATCCCGGCGAGCAGCAAAAGCGTCAAACGAATCAATGTACCCTCCCGACTCAGCCGCGCATCTTGCTCCGGATATCCCGGTTTTCCACGCAAATCACTTACGCGATGTGAACGCGGCCCTAGCCGAAAGGTTCGCTGCCTACTCCGGATTGGCGTTTACCCACCCGCGCCGCGCGGCTATTGCGCCCCCATGAGCGATGTAACCGACGACGACGATCCTACGGCCGAACTGTCGGAATCCCTGGGCCGGGCCATCGGCGACCGCTACCTGACCTATGCGCTGTCGACGATCATGCACCGCGCGCTGCCGGACGCGCGCGACGGGCTGAAACCTGTCCACCGGCGGATTCTCTACGCCATGCGTGAGCTGCGCCTGGGTTCCACCGGTGGCTATCGCAAATCCGCGAAGATTTCCGGCGACGTGATGGGCAATTACCACCCGCACGGAGACTCGGCGATCTACGACGCCATGGCGCGGCTGGCCCAGGATTTCACGATCCGCTATCCGCTGGTGGACGGGCAGGGAAACTTCGGCAACATCGACGGCGACAACCCCGCCGCCTCCCGCTACACCGAGGCGCGCATGACCGCCGCGGCCGAGGCGCTGCTAGCCGGTCTGGATGAGGATGCCGTCGATTTCCGTCCCAATTACGACGGCACGCTGGAAGAGCCCATCGTCCTGCCGGCGGCCTTCCCGAACCTGCTGGCCAATGGCTCCAGCGGCATTGCCGTGGGCATGGCCACCAACATTCCGCCACACAACATCGTCGAACTCATCGACGCCTGCCTGCATCTCATCAAGTCGCCGGACGCGCGCGACGACACGCTTCTGAACCACGTCAAGGGACCCGATTTTCCCACTGGCGGGGTGATCGTGGAGACACCCGAGAGCATGGCAGAGGCCTATCGCACCGGGCGCGGCGGCTTCCGGGTCCGGGCGAAATGGCAGCAGGAGGACCTGGGCCGGGGCCAGTGGCAGATCGTCGTAACCGAGATCCCGTATCAGGTGGCCAAGTCCAAGCTGGTCGAGCGGATCGCGGATCTCATCGCCTCCAAGAAGCTGCCGATCCTGGCCGATGTGCGCGACGAGAGCGCCGAGGACATCCGCCTGGTGCTGGAGCCGCGCGCGCGCTCGGTCGATCCGGATGTGCTGATGAACATGCTGTTCCGCCAGTCGGACCTGGAAACCCGCTTCGCGCTCAACATGAACGTGCTGATCGACGGGCGCACGCCCCGCGTCTGCTCGCTCAAGGAGGTGCTGCGCGCGTTTCTCGACCATCGCCAGCAGGTGCTTTTGCGCCGCAAGCGGTTCCGACTGGGCAAGATCGACCACCGGCTGGAAGTGCTCGAAGGGTTCATCGTCGCGTTCCTCAACCTCGACCGCGTGATCGAGATCATCCGCTACGACGCGGAGCCGAAGATCGCGCTCATGGCGCAGAATTGGGCGGACGTCCCGCCACGCTCCAACGACGAAAGCGACTACGTCTCGCCTCTGCCGACGGAAGGCGACGGCGAACTCTCCGATGTCCAGGCCGAGGCGATCCTGAACATGCGCCTGCGCGCGCTGCGCCGGCTGGAAGAGCTGGAGCTGAAGCGCGAGCGCGACGCCCTGATGCGCGAACGCGCCGGGATCGAGGACCTGCTGGCCGATGAGGGGCTCCAGTGGCGCGCGATCTCCGATGAGCTGAAGGCCACCCGGCAGCAGTTCGGCCGCGACGATCCCCGTGGCGCGCGGATGACGCAATTCGCCAAGGCCGGCGTGGTCGAGGACGTGCCCCTGGAGGCGATGATCGACCGCGAACCCGTCACCGTGGTGTGCAGCCGGATGGGCTGGATCCGCGCCATGAAGGGCCATGTGGATCTGGGACAGGACCTGAAGTTCAAGGACGGCGACGGGCCGCGCTTCGTCTTTCACGCCGAAACCACGGACCGGCTGCTGCTCGTCGGCTCGACGGGGCGGTTCTACACCATTCCCGTCACGGCCCTGCCCGGCGGACGCGGCATGGGTGAGCCGGTGCGCCTCATGGTGGACCTGCCGAATGAGGCGCAGATCGTCGCGCTACGGATCCATCGGCCCGGGGGGCGGCTGATGGTGGCCTCCTCCGCCGGGGACGGCTTCATCCTGCCCGAGGATGAGGCCGTGGCGCAGACCCGTTCCGGAAAGCAGGTGCTGAACGTCAAGGCCCCGGCCGTCGTGCAGGTGGTGCGCCCGGTCGAAGGCGACCACGTGGCCAGCGTCGGCGAAAACCGCAAGCTCCTGGTATTCCGGCTCGACGAGCTGCCGGAAATGGGCCGCGGCAAGGGGGTCAGGCTGCAGAAGTTCAAGGACGGCGGGCTGTCCGACGCACGGGTGTTCGGCCTGTCCGAGGGCCTCGCCTGGGCCGATCCGGCAGGCCGGACCCGAAGCGTGGGATCTGCGGAATTGGCCGAATGGGTCGGCAAGCGCGCCTCTGCCGGACGGATGGCGCCGCGCGGCTTTCCCCGCGACAACCGCTTTCCCTGACGGCTTGGCCCGGCGCGCGTCAGCCGCTATCCACGGGCAACCACCTGGAGGGTTCTGGATGATCCGACGCGTTGCCGCCGGGCTTTGCCTGATGCTTCTGTCGGCCTGCGCATCGGCGACCGACGACGGTCCGGCGGAACTGGGCGACTTCCGCCTGGGCTACAACATCGTCCAGGCCAACGACGTCCAGACCGGCCCGTTCTCACGCCCTGCGGACGGCGCGGAACTGTCCGCCGCCCTTTCCCGCGCGATCGAGGCGCGCCTGGGGCGCTACGACGGCGACGGACTCTACCACATCGGGGTGGCGATCGGGGCCTACGTTCTGGCGCAACCCGGCGTGCCGCTGATCTACACCCCGAAATCGGTGCTGATGTTCGACATCAACATCTACGACAATGCCACCGGGACCCGGCTGAATGACGCGCCGCACCGGATCCAGGTGTTCGAGGGACTTGAGAACATCGCCCCGCTGATCGGCTCGGGTATCGCGCGGGACCGCGAGGCGCAGCTTGCCAACCTGACCACGCAGGGCGCCCGGGCGGTCGAGCGCTGGCTGAAGGAGCACCCCGACTGGTTCGAAGGCGGCCCAGGCCGGGCGCGCGTGGACATCGACCGCGAGACGCTGCGCCGGATCGGCAGCGACGCCATCGCGGCGGCCCGCTGAGCCTTGCCTTTCCCGGGGCGCGTGGCTACGTAGCGCGCGTTGTTGAACCGGGCCCTGCCGCGACGGCGTTTCGGCCCCCAGACGAATGAGGCTGACCAGGCCATGGCGAAGGCAAAATTCGAACGTAACAAGCCGCATGTGAACATCGGGACGATCGGTCACGTTGACCACGGCAAGACGACGCTGACGGCTGCGATCACGAAGTATTTCGGCGATTTCCGGGCCTATGACCAGATCGACGGTGCGCCGGAGGAGAAGGCGCGGGGGATCACGATCTCGACGGCGCATGTGGAATACGAGACCGACGCGCGGCACTACGCCCATGTGGACTGCCCCGGCCACGCCGATTACGTGAAGAACATGATCACGGGTGCCGCTCAGATGGACGGCGCGATCCTGGTGGTGAACGCCGCCGACGGCCCGATGCCGCAAACGCGCGAGCACATCCTTCTGGGCCGTCAGGTCGGCATCCCGTCGATGGTGGTCTACATGAACAAGGTCGACCAGGTGGACGACGAGGAGCTTCTCGAACTGGTCGAGATGGAGATCCGCGAGCTTCTGTCGAGCTACGAGTATCCCGGCGACGACATTCCGATCGTGAAGGGCTCGGCGCTGGCGGCGATGAACGGCGAGAACCCGGAGATCGGCGAAAATTCGATCCGCGAGCTGATGGCGGCGGTGGACGAGTACATCCCGACGCCCGAGCGGGCCATCGACCAGCCGTTCCTGATGCCGGTCGAGGACGTGTTCTCGATCTCCGGCCGCGGCACGGTGGTGACGGGGCGCGTGGAGCGCGGCGTGATCAACGTGGGCGACTCGATCGAGATCGTGGGCATCCGCGACACCAAGACCACGACCTGCACGGGCGTGGAGATGTTCCGCAAGCTTCTGGACCGGGGCGAGGCGGGCGACAACATCGGCGCGCTCCTGCGCGGCATCGACCGCGAGGGGGTCCAGCGCGGCCAGGTGCTGTGCAAGCCCGGCTCGGTCAAGCCGCACACCAAGTTCGAGGCCGAGGCCTACATCCTGACCAAGGAAGAGGGCGGCCGGCACACGCCGTTCTTCGCCAACTACCGGCCGCAGTTCTACTTCCGCACCACGGACGTGACCGGGACGGTGCAGCTGGCCGAGGGCACCGAGATGGTGATGCCGGGCGACAACGTGTCGTTCGGGGTCGAGCTGATCGCGCCGATCGCCATGGAGGAGAAGCTGCGCTTCGCCATCCGCGAGGGCGGGCGCACCGTCGGCGCCGGGGTGGTGTCGAAGATCATCGAATAGACCGCGCCCCGGGCGCCAGCCCGACCGCAACCCCGGCGACCCGAAAAAGCCGCCGGGGTCCTGTGCGGACGCGCCGGGGATGACCAGCGCCCACCATGGCCTAGATCCAGAGGGCGGCTTGTCCGGCCGCCCCCTTTACCGTTCTGGCAGCGGGACGCCATGCCCGACCATATCGCCTTTGCCTATCCTTTGCGCGGACCCGAACAGGGGCGGCTTCTTGAGGATGACGACGTGATCGCCGACGCGCTCCACGCCGACACCCCGGCCTGGCTGCATCTGCGCGCCGACCATCCCGAGGCGGATCCCTGGGTCGACCGCCATCTGTCCTATCTCGACCCGGCGATCCGCGATGCGCTGACCGACACCGAGACGCGGCCCCGCGCGCTGAGGATCGGTGACGGATTGCTGGTGAACCTGCGCGGCATCAACGTCAACGACGGCGAGGATCCCGAGGATATGGTGTCGCTCCGGCTCTACATCGACCCCGCGCGGATCGTGAGTCTGTCGCGCCGGCGGCTTGGCTCGGTCGAGGCTCTGGCAGGGGCCGTCGAGAGCCGGGAGGGCCCGACCGATGCCGGGGCGTTTCTGGCGCAGCTCGTCGAGGCGCTGACCGACCTGATCGAGGATCAGGTGGCGGATCTGGACGACCGCGTGGAAGCACTGGAAGCCCAGTCGATCGCCGCCCCGCACGGAGAGCTAAGCTCTGTCGTCTCCGGCCAACGGCTGGAGCTTACGGAGCTCAGACGGTTCCTCATTCCCCAGCGCACGGCCGTCGCCGACATCCTGCGGGCGAGAATCGGATGGCTGGCTGACTCCGATCGGACCGTGCTGGGCGAACAGCTGGACCAGTTGACCCGGGTGACAGAGACGCTGGAGGCCCTGCGCGAGCAGCTTTATGCGATCCGCGATGAGATCGAGAGCGCGCGGAACGAACGATTGAATCGCAATCTCTACGTCCTCAGCGTGATTTCCGCGGTATTCCTGCCGTTGAGTTTTCTCACCGGCCTTATGGGCATCAATATCGCGGGGATGCCGGGAACGAACTGGCCGCCGGCGTTCTGGGTGTTCGCCGGCGGATTGGCGGTCATCACCGGCGTCGCGCTGGCGCTTCTCAGACGCTACCGGATTCTCTAGGCCTCTGCCGGGCGGAAGGTGAGGGCGATGCCGTTCGAGCCGTGGAGCAGCGCACCGTCGACGATGAAGACGTAACCGATGTGGACCTGTCTCGGTTTGATGCCGCTCCTGTTGAGAGCATTTACGCCAACGATGGAGACGGGCGATGGGGCTGAAACGGACGCACGAATTTCTCCAAGATGCGGTGGATCGCACTGAGGTTTTGTTGCAGAAAGGCCGCCTGAGGCGTGAGTGTCCCTTTCCCGTTCGGGTTCAGGCCACGCGGACSACCTCGGCGGTGCCGAGCGCGTTGAAGCGATTGATAAGGGCGACACGGATGTGGATTTCGGCGGTCTGGCGGTCTGGGTCTCTCGCGGCGATGCGCTCGCCGAAGGCCTTCAGGCATCGCATCTTGGCCTCCACGCGGCTTCGGGCGTGGTATCCGGTCCACCGCTTCCAAAACGCCCGACCGTAGTGACGCGTGGCGCGCAGGGTTTCGTTGCGTGCCTTGGCAGCCGGACAGTCCTCCTTCCAAGCCCGACCGTTCCTTCGGATGGGTATGATTGCCGTGCCACCGCGTGCGATGACGGCGCCGTGGCAGCGGCGGGTGTCGTAGGCGCCGTCCGCGGTCACGGTGCCGATGTCTTCGTCTTCGGGGATCTGGCCCAACAGGTCCGGCAGGACGGGGCTGTCGCCTTCCCGGCTGTGGGTGAACTCGACGGCCAGGATATCCGAGGTGGCGGTGTCCATCGCCAGATGCACCTTGCGCCATTGGCGGCGACCCTGAATGCCATGCTTCCGGGCCTGCCACTCGCCATCGCCGAGGAACTTGATGCCGGTGCTATCAACCAGCAGGTTCAGTGGCCCGCCAGCACGGCGATAGGGGATCTGAACCTTCAAGGTCTTCTGCCTACGGCACAGGGTCGAGTAGTCCGGAACGGGCCAGTCCAGCCCCGCGAGTCGCAGCAGACTGGCGACCATCCCGGCAGTCTGTCTGAGCGGCAACTTGAACAGAACCTTGATCGATAGGCAGAACTGTATCGCGGCATTCGAAAAGACCGGGGGGCGCCCCGGGCGTCCCTCATGCGGCGCGTGCCAGGTCATCTCCTTGTCCAGCCAGATCAGCAGCGACCCGCGCTTCCTGAGCGCATCGTTGTAGGTGGACCAGTTCGTCGTGCGGTAGCGGGCGGGCTTGGGCTTGCTCATGCTGCTCGTCTAAGCGCATGAATTCCCGATGTGAATCCTTTACGGCTAGAGTTCTGCAACAACGCCGTGCTTGTATTCGATTGCCTTTGCGGACCGATCGATCCGGTCTGCAAGCTGTCGATATGATGCCGCCTTGTTCAGGGGTTTCCCCGCGAGATCATCGACCAGCATCGCGAAGTAATCCGCGACGATCAGATCGTTCTCTTCGTCCGTCCAGGGCCCGTTCGACATTGCGCCAGGCTACGGACGGGAAGTCCTTTTGTCATCAAAGCTTTCCGGGGTTGGTCTTGGTAGATCGCCGTCACCGCTACGCGTCATTCGGCCAGCGCACCCAGCGGCTGCGCCTCTCGCGTGTTGCGGCTCTGTTCCCCTCGAAGGGGATGGACACGGGGGCCGAAGTTTTGGCGGAGTTGAAACTCAGGGCATTGGAATGGCGAGGAAATATCCGACCGAACCGAATTCGACGAGGTTCGCCCGAACAGAGACGGAGCGCCGTTCAGAGCCCGGAACGGGCCTTGCGTGCAGTCTCGGAGGTTCGCATGGGGGAGGCAAAGCCCCTTGAAAACACGACTATTTCCGCGCCTCGGTGGGCGCCTGTCCGTGTTCGCAACAGGGATGATGGCGGAGACGATGGGATTCGAACCCACGAGGCGGTTTCCCGCCTACTCCCTTAGCAGGGGAGCGCCTTCGACCACTCGGCCACGTCTCCGCCGACCCGTATAGCCGCGCAAGCCTCGGAATTACAAGGCGAAATTCCCGCGTTCGCCGAACAGACCGTTTGGGGTGTCAAGCCCTTGAATTGGCACCGAAAGGCACCGGGAAGCACCGGTTGTGGGCAAGATTTGGTCAACTCCCTGAAGGAGCATTCTCGCCTCGAGGTACAGCCTCAACGCGAACCCGCGAGCATCAGGACGGCTCCGTGCCAGCGCTTCCTCGCGATCCCGAGGCGTCGGCAGCTCATGGATTTCCGCTTCCCGCGCTGCGGACCGACCTCCCGTCAAGGACGGAGGTCGAACCATGAGCGCAGCCCAGCGCAGATCAGTAGCGAACCAGATGGGGAAGCGGCAGTCGACTTCCGATCGACGGACGCTCGCAATTCAAGATCAATCGATGAGCCACATCGAAGCCGCGAGCGCGAGGACGTGCGGTTCCCTATCCGCCCGGCCACGGTCGTCTCTGTCGAATTTCGCTCGTTCTAAGCTTTGCGCTCCAGAGACGACGGCTGCCGATCTATCGCGCCTGGTCGCGCGCAACGCCAGCCAGACGCGCGTCTTGGCCCGTGCCCTTCAACGCCTTCCGCTATTCGAACTGACCAAGAAAGACTGTGAGCGCCGCTGGAAGGTTGGGCCAGACACGGTCCGGAAGATCCTCCGCTCGCATGGCGTCGATCCAGGACCGGAAAAGCATCTGCGCATCCCGTTCACGGACGTCCTTCTCTGCGAGAGAATTCTCGATCCCCTTTCGCATTGGATTTCCGCCAGCGACGACCAGCGGAAAATTCTTCAGGCGGACCTCCTGTCGTTCAAGGATTGGCAGACCCGCGTGGCCGACAATCCGAGCCTCCACGAAGACAGCTACTACCGGCACTTGAAGGACGGCCGGGCCGTCTCCGTCCGGATCGGAAAGCTCCACCGTTTCCGCCCGGATCTTGAAACCGCCATCCGTTGGCTTGCCTCGAGAGAGGGCACCAGCCAATGACCCGGTTGTCTCTCGAGAGCGCTTTCAGCGTCCGGACCGCTATTCGGTCGTCCCAGCTTGCGCCGATCCGGCCAAAAATGACGACGACATCATGCTGGGCCTGGTTCAAGGGGCCAACACCCTGTCTGCGTCAGACCGGCCCGCCAGCCCCGATTTGCCTGCGTTAGGCGTCACTCTCGACGGCTTACCGCGGCCAGCTCTCTCTTCGAAATTCACGCAAAATCAGGAGCATACTATGCTTGACGGGTTCCTTAACACGACGTCAATCACCTTTCCCGAGATCGAGGCATGCCTGCACGAAATGAAGCAGGATCTCCGGAACAAAACCTACCGCGGGCCATGGGCCGCCAGCGTGCTTCCCAGGAAGCTCGCTGCGCTGAGCAGGCTCAAGAAGCTTTTCCAAGACTCTGGGGAGTTCGCTTCCTCCGAGGAGTATCCCTCGAGCCGCGAGGAGGTTCTCTACTTTTTCGACACACAGCTCGACGCGGTGTCGCGGTCGCGGCACGACCGCGCGCTGAAGGAGTACTGCACAATCTGTGACGTGCTCAGCGGGCGACGCGATGCCGAGATTGCTCTCAGGGCGCAAGACGATGAAGGCGCAGAGCTGATCGCGCATCTCACCGGGAAACGCGGCTCCCCGGTCGTTTATGGCAACTACGAGATGATCGCGGTCTGCTCGCTGGTGCGGGAATGCAGGCACGAAAACCTCCCCCTCTCCAGGCTGACCACCGACGCCTTCGTTACGATGGCAAAGCGGCTGCGTCCAGCAACCCTCGCCGCCGTGACGCTCGGTCTGCACAGGCTTGGCCCGCTCCACAGGAGCAATCTTGTGCCCCAGGAGCTCCTGCCACCGGCTTGTCGCGATGAGCTGCCGTCTCTGACGCGTCCCGCAGTTAGAGTCGTACCTCCCCTGCACGCCGAATTTGCCGCGCTGATCGCGCGCTACGTCGAGGTGCAGGCTCACGGACGCAAAGAAGTGACCTTCGGAACTGAGGTGCGGGCGATCGATACCGAGGGTGTTGGCGAGGAGCGTGTGAAGAACATCCGCAACGCCCTGCGGTGGCTCTGGCACGGGCTGGTCGTCCTCGGCGGCGCCAGCGACGCCGATTTCGACGTAGCAGCGCTCTCGGAGTCGGTGATCGTTCACGATCTGGTCGACGCTTGCGCGACTGGCAGGCTGGGTCCGGCATGCGACAGCGAAACGAGGCGCGATCGCCTGCTCATTGTCCTCGCCTTTCTCGACTGGCTTCGTCCAGGGTTCCGTGCGGAAATCGACAAGGAATTCTTCAAGTCGGCGCACCTTCGTCGCAAAGCCGGCGAGGAAGCGGAAGGGGATCGCATGAGGCGCGAGAGCTGCCTTGGCTTTGTTCGAAATGCGGACCTACAGCGCAAGTTCTTCACGATGCCGAACGTGTTCTTCTCCGAAGCCAGGGAACTCATCGCCGATTTCGGCTCACTGAAACGGACCAATGAGCATGGCATCTCACGCGCGTTGTTGCAGAACTCTAGCCGTAAAGGATTCACATCGGGAATTCATGCGCTTAGACGAGCAGCATGAGCAAGCCCAAGCCCGCCCGCTACCGCACGACGAACTGGTCCACCTACAACGATGCGCTCAGGAAGCGCGGGTCGCTGCTGATCTGGCTGGACAAGGCAACGAAACCCTGCGCGCCACGCGTCACTACGGTCGGGCGTTTTGGAAGCGGTGGACCGGATACCACGCCCGAAGCCGCGTGGAGGCCAAGATACGATGCCTGAAGGCCTTCGGCGAGCGCATCGCCGCGAGAGACCCAGACCGCCAGACCGCCGAAATCCACATCCGTGTCGCCCTTATCAATCGCTTCAACGCGCTCGGCACCGCCGAGGTCGTCCGCGTGGCCTGAACCCGAACGGGAAAGGGACACTCACGCCTCAGGCGGCCTTTCTGCAACAAAAACCCCGGCACGAGTAGTCTCCGGCAAAACTATCAGGAGGCCCGGAGTGGAGCTTTGAAACCGTCGGATCCTGTCTAAGGATCGGGGAGCACCTTGGGGGGGCAATCCGGAGGCTTTGCCGACGGGTCCGGGGCATGGGGCGCTCTTCGCCCCGATGGCTTGCTTTCCGCCGCGCCGCGGGGCTTGAATGTCACGCAGGTAAAGCCGGGGCGGGTTCCGGATCCGGGAGGGGCTGTGGACGACACCGACGACACCGACGATACACCGGGCCGGAAGCCGCGCATGGCGACGATGGAGGCGCTGTCGGTCGCCATCGGCGTGTCCCGGCCCACCCTGTCGCGGTACTTCCAGGATCCCTCCAGGCTGAAGCCGTCGACCTGCGAGCGCATCCGCCAGGGGCTCGAGCGCGTGGAATACGTGCCGAACTTCTTCGCCACGCGGATGAACCGGAAGTCCACGGGAATGATCGGCGTGATCATTCCGTATCTGAACGACCTCTTCTTCACCCGGCTGCTCGAATCCATAGAGATCGCGGCGATGCGGCGGGGCTACACCGTCATCGTGCAATGCTCCCATTCAGATCCGGCGATCGAGGCACGCGCGGCGGAGACGTTTCTGTCGATGAATGTGGACGGCGCGCTCGTCGCGCCGCTGGGCAACAACAGCGACTATGAGGTGCACGAGCGGCTGAACGCCCGGATGCCCTTCGTGCTGGTCGACTCGCGTCCGCGGTCCATGTCGGACGTGGATTTCGTGGGGACGGACCACCGGCAGAGCACCAGCCTGATCACCGATTATCTGTGCCGGGTCGGCCAGCCGCCTGCCTTCCTTGCGATGCCGCGCGTAAACTTCAACGCGATGGCGCGGGAACAGGCCTATATCGGGCGCATGAAGGAGCTGGGCCATGAGCCGACGGTCATCGGAACGGAGCCGATCAGGGATGACTGGCTGTTCGAGGCGCATGGCCAGGGGGTGCTGGAAGGCCAGTTTTCCCGCGGGGCCTTCACCGACAGGTCGATCCTCTGCGTCAACGACCGTGTCGCCATCGGCGCGCTGCGGGCCGCCGCCCGCCACGGGCTTCGTCCCGGACAGGGCGCGGAGGGCGGCCTGCGAATCGCCGGGCACGATGGCTATCCGTTGTGCCCGTTCGTGACGCCGGCTCTGACCACAATCGCCCAGGACGTGACCGGCATCGGCCGGGCGGCCATCGACGTTCTGGTCAAAAAGATACGCGGGGAAAATACCGAAACATCGCCCCATATTCAGTTGTTTGCAGGCGCTCTGAAGGTGCGTGAATCGGCCTGAGCCGCAAGAGACTCGGACTTCCGACGCGTGACAGTGAAAATTTTAGTTGACTGAACGTTATTGCGCGGTCTAACATTTCCGCACGTAAAAAAGATATTTCTGGGAGGAAATGATGACTTCGAAGCGCACCCTTCTCGGGTCGGCGGCGTGTCTTGGGCTGGCGGCCGGTCTTTCGACCGCCGCTCTGGCCGAACAGATCACCGTCGCGACCGTCAACAACGGCGACATGATCCGCATGCAGGAACTCTCCTCGCAATGGGAGGAGGAGACCGGCAACACCATCGAGTGGGTCGTTCTGGAAGAGAACACGCTCCGCCAGCGGGTCACGCAGGACGTCGCCACCAAGGGCGGCCAGTTCGATGTGATGACGATCGGCACCTATGAGGTTCCGATCTGGGGCAAGCAGGGGTGGCTGGTCCCGATCGAGGGTATGCCGGACGGCTACGACGCCGAGGACATCCTGCCCTCGATCGCCGAGGGTCTGACCGTCGACGGCACGCTCTACGCGGCGCCGTTCTACGGCGAAAGCTCGATGATCATGTACCGCAAGGACCTGATGGAAGAGGCCGGCATGGAGATGCCGGAGAAACCCACCTGGGCCGACGTTACCAAGGCCGCCGAGGCGATGACCGACGCGGAAAACGGGATCTACGGCATCTGCCTGCGCGGCAAGCCGGGCTGGGGCGAGAACACCGCATTCCTCACCGCCATGTCGAACTCCTTCGGCGCGCGCTGGTTCGATATGGAATGGACTCCGCAATTCGACAGTCCGGAATGGCAGGAGACCTTCACCACCTACCTTGACCTGATGAACAACTACGGACCTCCCGGCGCGGCCGCCAACGGCTTCAACGAGAACCTGTCGCTGTTCCAGCAGGGCAAGTGCGGCATGTGGATCGATGCCACCGTCGCCGCGTCCTTCGTGACCAACCCGGACGACTCCCAGGTTGCCGACAGTGTCGGCTTCGCCCTGGCGCCGAACAAGGAAGGCGTGGAGAAGCGCGCCAACTGGCTCTGGGCCTGGTCCCTGGGCATCCCGGCGGGCACCGACGCCGAGGACGTGGCCAAGGAGTTCGTGGCCTGGGCCACCTCCAAGGATTACACCGCGCTGGTGGCCGAAAAAGAAGGCTGGGCGAATGTGCCCCCGGGCACGCGCACGTCCCTTTACGAGAACCAGGAGTACAAGGACGCGGCGCCCTTCGCAGAGATGACGCTGCAATCCATCGAGCTGGCCGACCCCAAGAACCCCAGCGTCCAGGAAGTGCCCTATACCGGCGTCCAGTTCGTCGCGATCCCGGAGTTCCAGGGCATCGGCACGGCAGTGGGTCAGGCGTTCTCTGCGGCGCTGGCCGGCCAGACCTCGGCCGAAGAGGCGCTGGCGCAGGCCCAGTCCCTGACACAGCGTGAAATGGAGCGCGCCGGCTACCCGAAATAGCACCGGCCGACGATCCAGGGTGGGGGGGCGCACGGCCCCCCACCGACCTCACGGCATCATTTCGGAAGGGCACGCCAATGGCCACGCAGCATTCCCGCGCCGCCGCGCGATTCATGATCGCCCCGTCTGTCATCCTGCTTCTGGCCTGGATGGTCGTCCCGCTGGCGATGACGCTCTGGTTTTCCTTCTTGCGATACAACCTTCTGATGCCAGGCGACAATCCGTTCGTCGGCTTCGACAACTACAGCTATTTCCTGACCGATCCGGCGTTCCAGGCCGCCATCGTCAACACCCTGCTGCTGGTGGTCGGCGTGCTCATCATCACCGTCGGCGGCGGCATCGGGCTGGCCGTGCTTCTGGCCCAGCCCATGTGGGGGACGGGCATCATCCGCATCATGGTGATCTCGCCGTTCTTCATCATGCCGACCGTGTCGGCGCTGGTGTGGAAGAACATGTTCATGAATCCCGTGAACGGTCTCTTTGCCTATGGCGCCGACCTTCTGGGTCTGCAGCCCTTCGATTTCCTGACCCAGGCCCCGCTCGCCTCGATCATCGGCATCGTCAGCTGGCAATGGCTGCCCTTCGCCACGCTGATCCTGCTGACCGCCATGCAATCGCTCGACAGCGACCAGATGGAAGCCGCCGAGATGGACGGGGCCAGCGCGTTCTCACGCTTCTTCTATATCACGCTCCCGCACCTGGCCCGCGCCATCACCGTGGTCATCCTGATCCAGACGATCTTTCTTCTGTCGATCTTCGCGGAGATCCTGGTCACCACCAACGGCGGCCCCGGGGTCGCCTCCACCAACCTGACCTACCTCGTCTATGCCGAGAGCCTGCTCAGGTTCGACGTGGGGACGGGATCCGCCGGCGGCGTCGTCGCCATCATCCTGGCCAACATCGTCGCGATCTTCCTGATGCGGATGATCGGCAAGAACCTGGACGCCTGAGGAGGGGACACTATGGCACGCGCAATCACCCCCGGCCGCAAGGCGGTCAACACCGCCATCGGCGCCGGTATCGGGATCCTGATCTTCTTCCCGATCCTGTGGACCTTCCTGACCAGCTTCAAATCCGAAGCGACGGCCATCGCCGATCCGCCGGTCTGGTTCTTCTTCGACTGGACGTTCGAGAACTACGGCGCCGTTCAGGAGCGGTCGAACTACTTCCGCCACTTCTGGAACTCGGTCATCATCTCGGTGGGATCGACGGTACTGGGCCTTCTGATCGCGGTCCCCGCCGCCTGGGCCATGGCCTTCGTTCCCGGCAAGCAGACCAAGAACGTGCTGATGTGGATGCTCTCCACCAAGATGCTGCCCCCCGTGGGCGTGCTGGTCCCGCTCTACCTGATCTTCCGCGACTGGGGGCTTCTGGACACGCGGACCGGCCTGGTGATCGTGCTCATGCTCATCAACCTGCCGATCATCATCTGGATGCTCTACACCTACTTCAAGGAAATCCCCGGCGAGATCCTGGAAGCCGCGCGGATGGACGGCGCCGGCCTGCAGTCGGAGATCATCTATGTCCTGACCCCCATGGCCGTTCCGGGCATCGCCTCGACACTGCTGCTCAACATCATCCTGGCCTGGAACGAGGCGTTCTGGACCCTCAACCTGACCGCCTCGAACGCGGCGCCGCTGACCGCCTTCATCGCCAGCTATTCCTCGCCCGAGGGCCTGTTCTACGCCAAGCTCAGCGCGGCATCGACCATGGCCATCGCGCCGATCCTCATCATGGGCTGGTTCTCCCAGAAACAGCTCGTCCGCGGCCTGACCTTCGGCGCGGTCAAATAAGGAGACCTTCCCATGGGACGCATCACGCTTGAGAAAGTGCAGAAGAAGTTCGGCGACGTAGAGGTCATCCCACCCCTTGACCTGACCATCGAGGACGGAGAGTTCGTGGTCTTCGTCGGGCCGTCGGGCTGCGGCAAGTCCACGCTGCTGCGCCTGATCGCCGGGCTTGAGGACGTGTCGGGCGGAGAGATCCGCATCGACGGCAAGCCCGCCACCGACCTGCCGCCGGCCAAGCGCGGCCTGGCCATGGTGTTCCAGTCCTACGCGCTCTATCCGCACATGTCGGTGCGCAAGAACATCGCCTTTCCGATGAAGATGGCCGGCATGTCCCAGGAAGAGCAGGACGAGAAGATCAGCAAGGCCGCGGAGGTGCTCAACCTCACCGACTATCTGGACCGCCGGCCCGGGCAGCTGTCGGGCGGCCAGCGCCAGCGAGTGGCCATCGGCCGCGCCATCGTCCGCGAACCCGCCGCTTTTCTCTTCGATGAGCCGCTGTCGAACCTCGACGCCGCCCTTCGCGTGGGGATGCGGCTGGAGATCTCCGAACTGCACAAGCGCCTTGAGACGACCATGGTCTACGTGACCCACGATCAGGTCGAGGCGATGACCATGGCCGACAAGATCGTGGTCCTGCGCGCCGGCAACATCGAGCAGGTCGGCAGTCCGCTGGAGCTTTACAAGACACCGCGCAACACCTTCGTGGCGGGCTTCATCGGCAGCCCCAAGATGAACCTGATCGAGGGCGATATCGCCCGCAAGCACGATGCCCGGACCATCGGCGTCCGCCCGGAGCATCTGCAGGTCGTGGACTCGGGTGGGACCTTCACCGGCAAGGTCGGCGTGGCCGAGCACCTGGGATCGGATACGTTCTTCCATGTCCATCTGGACGAGATGGACGAACCGATGACAGTGCGCGCCGGCGGAGAGGTCGGCCTGAGTCACGGCGACACGATCCACCTCTCGCCGCAGCCCGACAAGATCCACCGCTTCGACGACCGGGGCCTTCGCATCGCATGAAACGGCTCGACGGCAAATCCGCCCTTATCACCGGCGCCGCGCGCGGCATCGGCAAGGGGTTCGCGGATGCCTACGCACAGGAAGGTGCTGTCGTCGCGATCGGCGACGTCAATCTCGACGCGGCCGAAGCGGCGGCTCGTGACATCGGGCGGGGTGCCTATGCCGTTCGGATGGACGTGAGCCGGCAGGAGAGCATCGACGGCGCCGTGGCCACGGTTGTCGAGAGGGCCGGCAAGCTCGATATTCTGGTCAACAACGCCGCGCTCTTCGACGCGGCCGAGATCGCGGACATCACGAGGGAGAGCTACGAAAAGCTCTATGCCGTCAACGTGGCCGGAACACTCTTTACCCTGCAGGCGGCCGCGCGGCAGATGATCGCCCAGGGCCACGGCGGCAAGATCATCAACATGGCCAGTCAGGCGGGCCGCCGTGGCGAAGCCCTGGTCGCGGTCTATTGTTCGACCAAGGCGGCGGTCATCTCCCTGACCCAGTCCGCGGGGCTGAACCTGATCCGCCACGGCATCAACGTGAACGCCATCGCCCCCGGCGTCGTCGACGGCGCCCACTGGGAGCATGTGGACGCGATGTTCGCCAAGCTCGAAGGCAAGAAGCCCGGCCAGAAACGCGCGGAGGTCGAGGCCGGCGTTCCCGCGGGCCGCTTTGCCGTGCCCGCAGACCTGACCGGCATGGCGGTATTCCTGGCCTCTTCAGAGGCCGATTACATCGTCAGCCAGACCTACAACGTCGACGGCGGCCAGTGGATGAGCTGACGCCCGCCCGGACACCATGCCCAAGGATGCCCGATGCCCACGCCCCTTTCGCTTTCGACCCTGCGCGATCTTCCCGATGGTGTCCGCGTGCCCGCCTATGCGCGGGACGACCTGTCGCCGGGGATCGTGCATATCGGCCTGGGCAATTTCCACCGCGCCCATCAGGCCTGGTACCTGCACCGCCTGTTCGACCAGGGGCATGATCACGACTGGGCGATCCTGGGCGCGGGCGTGCGCCCCGGCGACGCGGAGGCGCGGCGCAAGATGCTGGACCAGGACTGCCTGACGACGCTCATAGAGCTCGACCCCGCCGGCAAGTCGGTGGAGGTGACGGGCGCCATGATCGGCTATGTGCCGGTGGAGGAGGACAACGCCGCGCTGATCGCCCACATGGCCATGCCCGGCATCCGCATCGTGTCGCTGACCGTAACGGAGGGCGGCTATTACCTGACCGGGGACGGCGGCTTCGACGCCGGGCATCCCGACATCGTTCACGACGCGGCAGCCCCCGACACCCCCCGGACCGCGTTCGGCGCGATGATCGCCGCCCTCCGCCGCCGCCGGGCAGGGGGGCTGGGCCCGTTCACCTGTCAGAGCTGCGATAACTTGCAGGGCAACGGTGACATCCTGCGGCAGACCGTCCTTGGTCTGGCCCGTCTGTCGGACCCCGATCTTGCGGCCTGGATCGCGGATGGCTGCACCTTTCCCAATTCGATGGTGGACTGCATCGTGCCGGCCACCGGTCCGGCGGAACTCGCCCTGGCGCGGGACCACGGCATCGCCGACCAGGTGCCGGTGACCCATGAGAACTTCCGCCAATGGGTGCTTGAGGACCGCTTTTGCGCCGGCCGCCCGGACTGGGACCGGGTCGGCGCGACATTCACCGACGACGTCCATGCCTACGAATCCATGAAGATCCGGATTCTCAACGGTGGCCATCAGGTGATCGCCAACGCCGGTGAGATCCTCGGCGTCGAGACGATCGCCGATTGCATGGCGCATCCGCTGATCCACGCGCTCTTTCGCAAGGTCGCGACGCAGGAGATCGTCCCCCATGTGAACGCCGTGCCGGATATGGACGGGCTTGCCTATGTGGACCTCACGGACCGGCGGTTCTCGAACCCGGAGATCCGCGACACGACGCGCCGGGTGGCCTTCGACGGCTCGTCCCGCCACGCAGGCTTCATCGTGCCGACGATCCGGGACGCGCTCGCCGCCGGCGCGCCGGTCGAGGGCCTGGCCCTGGTCGAGGCACTGTGGGCGCGGATGTGCGCGGGAACGCGCCAGGACGGCTCGGCCATCGCGCCCAACGATCCGTTCTGGGATGAATTGACCGCCGCCGCGGCCGCCGCGCGGCACACCCCCCGCACGTGGCTGGAGCAGCGCCGGATCTACGGCCGGCTGGCCGGCGACGACCGTATCGCGGCGCCCTTCGCACGCTGGCTCGAAACGATCTGGTCAGAAGGCGCCGAGGCGGCGCTCGCGGCCTACACGCGCGGCTGACCGGGCGGAGATCCGGATCCGGTCAGCCCGCCCGGCCGGCCGCAGCCGCGTCGCCGTCCTCCGTCGCTTCCAGAAGATAGATCTGCCGCCCGCCGTCCCGCAGGGAGGTCACGACGATCCGGCGTCCGTCCGGGCTGGGGCAGGGGTGCAGGTCGCAGCGGAACGGACCCCGGCGCGGCACGTGGCCCGGAAACGTCGCGATCCGGCGATGCGTCCCGGTCCGGGTGTCCAGCGTCAGCAGGTCGATCTCTTCGCGGTAGGGGGTATCGAGCACGAAATGCCGGGCGTTCGCGTCCAGGTGACGGATATGCACGTTGGCGTCGATCAGATCGGGCGCGATGGTGCCGACCTTCCGCCCCCCGGCGGCCTCGTCCCGAAAGACCTCGACCGCGCCGCGCCGCCAGAAATAGAGATGCTCCGGATCGCGCCAGATCACATGCGACGTGGCGTCGGCCAGCAGGCGCGGATCGTCGCCATCCGCGCCGCAGGTCAGGCTGACGCCCATGCTCTCGTTCCAGGGGCCGCCGATCTTGCGCCAGCGCAGTTTCACCGTGAACCGCCTGCCGTCCGGCGCGACCTTGACGTGGTTGAACCAGTAGGTGTAGCCCGCCAGCCCGTGCCGTAGGCGCGCGCGCATCCCCAGCCGCGGCCGCACCAGCCGCGCCGCGCGGCGCAGCGACAGGACCAGCCTGGCCCGCCCGGTCTCCAGATCCACCCGCCAGACGCCGTCGTCGTCGGGGTATCGGGGCAGGGCTGTGCCGTCCGGCCCGCCCGGATAGCCATAGCCCGGCCGGACCGCGTTCAGCCGCCCCATGTCGAGCGAAAAGCCGGTGGTGCCCGCCGGATCGACGCCATAGACGGTCCGGCCGAGCGTCCGGGTCTCTCCGGTTTCGGTGTCGTGGATCCTGGCGACGAAATCCGGCCCCTCGCGGTCGTTCCAGACCACGCGGGGTCCGCCGCCCAGCCATTGCGCCAGCGGTCCCTGCTGCCAGCTCCAGGCCCGGCTCTCGCCGATCGGCTGCCAGCTGTCGGGCCGGTCGGCGTCGATCAGGCCGATCTCGATGGTGTCCTCTGGCGTCGGCTGGCGTCCCGCAAAGGACATCCGGTGCGCGACGATGCGGCGGCCCGTCGCGTCGAAGACGGGCACATCGTAATAGCTGTGGCTGTGGAACGGCCCGTCCGGCCCGCCACGGGTCAACCGGGTGCAGCGCCAGCCGGTCACGGACGCACCCGCGACAGGCGGTGACGGACGCGCCGGGCCTGCAGGCGGACCCGCGACTCCATCCGCATGGCGGCCAGCCGGAGCGGCCAGCGGGAAATTTCCGATCGGGTCGTCGCCACCTGGTCGAGATCCACGCCGCCGTGCTCCTTCAGATGTGCCAGGATCTTCGCGCCGTATTCCTGCCCCGCGGCGCTGACGCCGGGCGTGGCAAGGCGTCGCTCGAGGCTGGCGGCCAGTCCCGCGGTCCAGTGGTAGTGATGCACCCGCAGCGGCACGCGGAAGCGGAAGGCGGGCGTCTCGATCCGGGAGAACTCCGCCAGGGGCCGGCCGAAGAGATGCACCACCCCCGCCTGCCCGCCCAGCGGATGGTGCCCGCCGCGGCTGGGCATGACATGCGACCGGATCGCCATCAGCTTGACCGTCCCGTAGCGATTGTGATGCCGTCCGGTCCCCCCGACGCGCGCGATCACGTCCGCCATGACCGGAAACTGCGCGGACAGGGCAGGGGAGGGGTCGATCTGCGCCAGCGCCCCGCCGGGGGCCAGCCGGTCGATGAACACCCCCTGCGTGCAGGTGACGCCCAGCGCGGCGCAGCGGTTCAGGAAATCCGGCAGCGGCTCCGGATACTCGTGGAACTCGTCGGCATCGGCGCTGAGGATCCAGTCGCCGTCTGCTGAGACGCTGGCCTGGACCTCGCGCCGCTTCTGCCACATTCCGTCGCTCGTATAGGGGGCGATCCAGACCTCATGGGGCGTTACCCCGAACCGGCCGAGCACGTCCCGCGCCGCGTCGAGCGCCGGATGATCCGGCTCGGCGGATTGCAGGATCAGGTGCATCCGGTCGGCGCGAATTCCCAGGTCGGCGTAGTGGCCCAGGAAATGCGGCAGCAGCGCCAGATCCGACTCCACCCCGATGCAAGAGATCAGGCGCGGGCCGGCGCCGGGGTCAAAGGGCATCGGCATATCCGTTCAGGAAGTCGAATTCGCGGCAAATGGCGTCCACGCTTTCCAGCTGGGCATCGGTCCAGGTTACCGCGTCGCGGCTGCGGTTGGGGCTTTCGTGCAGGATTCCGGTGCAGGCGCGCAGGAACTCCGGCTCTGCCGGCAGCTCCAGGAACTCCAGCAGCGCGGTCAATCCCGGCTCCGGGTCGCGGATGAAGGTCTCATAGGTCAGTTGGTGCCAGGCGGCCGGGTCGATGGCGCGCTTCATCTCCGCGATGGCGGTGCAGAGCGCGCGGTAGTCCTCGATCATCTCGTCGGAGGCCGCGCGGGCCACCTTGCCCTGCGCCTTCGCGGCATCGAGCGCGGTCCGGAACGAGGCACCGCTTGCCGACGCGATTCGCAGCCGGTCGTAGGTGCCGCCGCGCCGCAGGGACATGGTGGCGATGTTGTCCAGCGGATGGCGCACCACCAGAAGCCAGCGCGGCGACCGCGCGCCGGACCGGGCCAGGCGGTCCAGAAGCGACGGATCCTTGCCGCACCAGCGCGCCGCCCAGTCGCCCTTCTTGTCGCCGATCACCGTCAGCGGCGCGCCTCTGGCCGTGCCCGCCGCCGGCACCCGGTAGGAAAATCCGTTCCACCAGCGCCCGTCGGCCGAAAAGGCGGCGGCGTTGGCGCGGATCAGGCCTGCGATCACCGCGAACGGCACGCCCTTGTGGATCAGCCCCATGGTGTCCAGCTCATGGCTGATCGTGGCCTGGGGATGGGCATCGAGGAGCGAGCCGATCAGCGAGTGTCCGGACCGCGGAAAGCCGACGAACTGCACGAAATGCCGGACCGAGCGGACCTGGCCGCCGCCCATCCGCACCCGGGCGGACAGCGCCCGGGCATAGAGGCGCCAGAGCGGGACCGGTCGATGCCTGCGCGATTCGCGTCCCTCGAACAGGGGAACGGCATGGCGCTGGATGAGATGTCTCAGAAAGCGGGCTCCTTCCTGCTGTCGGTCCCTGTCCTGTATCTCAACCCGTGGAGTCGCCAGGTCAAGGCGGTCGCGGCGATGGACGCCGCGAACCCGGCGGCGTCTTTGGAATGCCAACGCGCCTGGCGGGTCAGACTTGCCGCCACGTCCCGGACGAAACCGCGCGCCACGTCGTCGGGTTCGATCCGCCGCGCGACGTCGCGGATGGCGCGCAGCCCCGCGATACCGCGACGGATGGTCCGTCGATCCAGCCATCCGAAGCTCTGGAACAGCGCGGCCGCCTCCGCCGCGTGGGGCGCCTCGCAGCCCAGATAGGCGGTCTGCATTCGCGCGGGCACGGTCAGGCTCAATCGTTGGCCGTCCTCGCCCCTGGTCCGCATGATGGACCTGTCGTGGACCCGGTAGTCCACCAGCGCATCGGGCAGGTTGTCCATCGACGTGATGCCCGACAGACGCGCCCAGAGGTCGCTGTCCTGCGCGGTCCAGTAGGCCGGATCGTACCCGCCCACCGCCCGCACCTGCTCCAGCCGGAACATCGCGCCCGAGTGCAGCAGGGGATTCATGAAAAGCATGCGAAAGCGCAGCCGCGCAGGTCCCTGAAGCGGGATGCGCGTTCCGCGCCGCCGACCGTCATCGTCGATCCGGTTGTATCCGCAGGACAACACCCCGATGTGCGGGTTCGCGGCCAGGTGGGCGTGCTGCCGGGCCAGCCGGTCGGGATGATAGATGTCATCGCCGTCGGCGCGCGCCACGATCGGCGCCCGCACCACCTCCAGCCCGCGGTTCAGCGCCGCCGGAAGACCGGTTCCGACCGCGTTGCGCAGCACCGTCACGCGCGAATCGCGCGCCGCCATGGCCGACAGGATCGCTCCGGTCTCGTCCGTGCTGCCGTCATCCACGGCGATGAGCTCGAAATCGCGCAGGGATTGCGCGGCGATGCTGTCCAGGGTCTGCGGCAGGTGTCGCGCGCCATTGCGCACCGACATCAACACGCTGACGGCCGGGGCGCTCATGAAGGAGATCCCGATGCGCGCGACAGGGGGCAGATGTGCCGCGCCATCCCCCCGACGCACCGTTGCGAGCCGATCGGCATCGGTCTAATCCGTTCGCTTGTTTCGACTCGGTTTCGCACGCCTTCTCTCGCAGGTTGTATTGCGTATGCTTTCCGCCTATCGCAAGATACTCGACCTTCTGACGCGTCGTGAGCGTCGTGAGTTCTATCGCCTCATCGCGCTCACCCTTGTGATGGGACTTATCGACGTCCTGGGCGTGGCGTCGATCCTGCCGTTCCTGGCCGTCCTCGCCAATCCGGAGCTGCTGGAGACCAATCGCTATCTCGTCGCCTTGGGGGATCTTTTCGGCACCCGTGATCGCGCCGACCTGCAAATGATCATCGGGATCATGGTGTTCATGATCGTCGTGATCGGCCTGGCCGCGCGGGCATTGACCACCTACCTGCTCAGCCGTTTCGTCGCCACGCGCGTGCCCAGTCTGTGCAAGCAACTTCTTGAGCGCTACCTGTCGCAGCCCTACAGCTGGTTTCTTCAGCAACATTCCTCCGACCTGGGCAAGTCCCTGCTCAACGAGGTCGCGCAGGTCGTCAACGGTCCCATCAACGCGGCGATCCGGCTGCTGGCCCAGAGCGTGATCGTCGTGTTCATCCTGGCCCTGCTGCTGGCCATCGACCCGCTGGCGGCGATCCTGATCGGCACTCTGGTCGGGGGGTCCTACGGCCTGATCTCTTTCCTGTCGGGAAAGACGCTCGAACGGATGGGAAACAGCCGGTATGAGGCCAACCGGGAGCGGTTCAAGATCGCGCAGGAGGCGCTGGGCGGCGTCAAGGACGTCAAGATGCTGAACCTCGAACAAAGCTACATCGACCGGTTCATTGCCCCGTCCCTGCGCGTGGCCAGGGCGCAGGCGCGCATGGCCATTGTGTCGGAAATGCCGCGCATCGTGCTGGAGGGCATCGTGTTCGGCGGCATGATGCTGTTCCTGCTCTGGACGCTGGCGCAGAACCAGGGGTCCCTGTCGGCGGTCCTTCCGGGCATCGGGGCGTTCGCCTTCGCCGCCGCGCGGCTCTTTCCGGCCATGCAGGAGGTGTTTCGCTCCGCGTCCAGGCTGCGCTTCGACCGCAAGGTGCTGGACGAGATCCACGCCGAGCTGAAGTACGGCTCGGCACTTGTAGATTTCGCGCCTTCGACCGAACCGCAGATCCGGTTCCGCGAATCGCTGGAACTCAAAGACGTGACCTACGCGTTCGACGGGGCGGACCGGGCGGCGCTGAACCAGCTCAGCATGCGGATCGACGCCCTGACCACGATCGGCATCGTCGGCGCGACCGGCGCGGGCAAGTCCACGGCGGTCGATGTGATCCTCGGCCTGCTTGAGCCGCAATCGGGCACGCTGCTGGCCGACGGCAAGGAGATCGAATTCGCGGAGAAGCGTCGCTGGCGCAACGCCATGGGATACGTTCCGCAGACGATCTTTCTGACCGACGACACGGTTGCCGCCAACATCGCGTTCGGGCGGGAGAAAGAGGATATCGACATGGACGCGGTCCTGCGCGCGGCGAAGATGGCGGACCTGGACACCTTCCTGTCCGGCCTGCCGGAGGGCTACCGGACAGAGATCGGAGAACGCGGCGTCCGCATGTCCGGCGGGCAGCGCCAGCGCATCGGCATCGCCCGCGCGCTCTATCGCGATCCCGACATCCTGGTGTTCGACGAGGCGACCAGCGCCCTGGACAATGTCACCGAGCAGACGGTCATGGACGCGATCCGCGCCCTGGGCGGGCGCAAGACCATCGTCATGGTCGCCCACCGCCTGACAACGGTCCGCAACTGCGACCAGATCTTTCTGCTGGAAAAGGGGCAGGTGGTGGCAAAGGGCCGCTACGATGCGTTGGTGGAGGACAATGCCGCCTTCCGGCAGATGCATCTCGCCGGCGGTACGGCGGCGGAGTGACCCGCCGCCACCGGCCGCCGGGCGGGCGCGCCGGATTGCGGAGACCGGGCGCCGCGGCGGCGGACAGGCCCGCGGCGCGCAGCCGTGGGGGGCGCGCGATCGGCGGATCGCAGGCGTCTGCGGTCGGGGACGTGGCGTGGCGGTCCGTCTGACAGCGCCTCCGCGCGACGCTGACGACCGGCAAAGCGATGGCCCGGCGGATACGCAGGCCGGGGCCGCGCGGTCAGAGCCCGCGCGACTGGCCGATGACGCGGGAACGCAGCTTTGCCGCCGCCCGGGTCAGGACCTCTCCGAAGGCTACGGCGCTCGCGCCCGTCGGCATCAGCCGCCGCCATGTCCGCATCGCATCGCGGACCCGCGCGGGATCGCGCTCCCGCCGCGCGATCTTGACCTCATGGAGCAGGGGACGCGCCAGCGCCGACAGCAGTGCCGACCCGTCCGGACGACGGGTCGCGATGTCGCGCAGGGTTGCCGGGATCTCCGGGTCGCCATGCACCTCCGCGATTCCGTAGCGGCAGCCCAGGGCGCGGGTCAGGATGAACCGTTCCGCGGGGTCTATGGGCCGCTCCGGTGCGATGTCTGCGGCGGCGCGGAACGCGTCGAAAGCCTGCGGCCACAGCTTCTTGCGCGCGGCGATCACCGCCTTCTGGAACAGGGCGCGCCTGCGCTCGGCCATCTGGGAGGGCGCGGACAAGGCGCCGTCCCCGTCGATGTCCAGCGGCGCGCGCGTATAGGCGGCAAGGGGCAGGTCGTCGAGCAGCGGGGCGATCATCGCGCGATCCTGGGCCGCCCACCGGGCATTGCGGTCCGATTCCGCGTAGCTGTGGGCGGCCGCGCCGCGGACGCCGCCATGCTGGCGCTGGCGCAGCACCTGCCGGTCCACGAAGACCGACCGCCCCGCCTGCGCGATCCCCAGATAGAGATAGTAGTCCACCGACGCGATGATGCCCTGCTGGAACGGGCGCAGCGCCTCCAGCGCCGAGCGCCGGACCAGCACGCAGGGGTGCCCGGTGATAAAGCAGTCCTCGAGAATCTTGGCAAAGAACGGGCGCGGATCGTCCACCGGATACGGCACCGGCACGTCTCGTCCCGCATCCTCCTGACCGTCCTGGAACCGCGTCATCCGCCCATAGGACAGCACGCAGTCGGGATCCTCTGCGAACGGGCGCCGCAAGGCCGCGACCGCGCCGGGTTCGGCGATGTCGTCGTCGTCCATGATCCAGACCAGATCCCCGCGGATCAGGTTCAACCCCCTGTCGATGGCGCTGAGCTTGCCGGCATTCTCCTGGTAGACGTAGGTCACCCGGTCGCCGAACCGCGCGACCGCCTCCGCCGTCCCGTCGGTCGAGCCGTCGTCCACGACCACCACATCCCGGAGCGGCACCGACTGTGCCAGGATGGAGCGGATCGCCGCCCCGATATAGCCGGCGCGCCCGTAGGTCGGCAGGATCACCGAAACGCTCGGTTGGGTCGCCTCTTTCTCCGCGGCGGGGTCGACGCGACCGCTGTTCGTGTCACTCTTCATCTCTGCCTTCCGGACCTCGCTCGGGTCCCCGTCATCGCCGCACATCCACTGCACCCGCCCGGCGCGCCGTCGCGCGGACGGACGACAGGTCACTCCATCCCCGGGCCGCCGGCGCAGTCCAACGCCGCTTCCCGGTCGGTCATCTCATGGCGGACCGCCGCGGCCCCTTGTCCGGCGCGGGCGACCTTTTCCCCCGCCGCGCTTGGGAAACAACTAACCCTTGAACGGGTTTCCTGCATGGGAACGATGACGGCGCACAAGGCCATTTTCAGCCGGACTCATCCGGATTGCCCGGCTTCCTATCCTTCTGTAGGGGGGAACGATCACCTCTGAGGGGATTTGATGACTCTTCCGACTTCGTTCAACCGCATTGCACGAGCGCGCCGGGCACCCATCCCGCGCCGCTGGCCGCGCAAAGGGGCCCGCGGATGAGCCGCGATGCCTTGGGCCTGCGCATCTGCGTGGTCACCGACACCTATCCCAAGCTGTCGGAGACCTTCGTGCGCGACCAGGTCGCGGCGCTGTCGGCGCGCGGCGCGCAGGTCAGCGTCGTCACCGACCGCCTTGCCGCCCCTCCGGCAGAGCGCGACGGGCTGTCCCGGCGCTGGGGCGCGGTCAGCCTGGCGGAGCCCTGGCTGCGCCGGCTTCCCCCGCGCCTTGCCGACCGCGCGGTGACCGGGCTCGACCGTGCCTTTGCCGGGCGCCTGCGCGGATACGATGCGATCGTGTCGCATTTCGGCATGAACGGCGTGCGCGTCGCCCGGGCCGGGCGGCGGACGGCCGGGTTCCCGCCGCTGATCACGATCTTCCACGGCTTCGACGTGGGGATGGCCGCCCATGACGGCACGCTGGGCCAGTACCGGCCGCTGTTCTCCGCCCCCGGCCTGCTGCTGACCGTGAACCACCCGTTCCGCGACACGCTGGTGGCCGCCGGTGCGCCGCCCGACCGGACGCGGGTGCATCACCTGGGCATCGACCCGGACCGCATCGCGTTCCGCACCCGCGACTGGACCGGCCCGCTCAGGGTGCTGACGGTGGGGCGCCTGACCCAGAAGAAGGGCATCGCGCAGGCGCTCGCCGCCATGGCCGCGCTCAGGGACCGGCATCCCGGACGCGACTGGCGCTATGACATCATCGGCGACGGTGAGCTGCGCGCGTCGCTGGAACAACAGAGCGCGGAGCTTGGCCTGAACGACCGCGTGACGTTTCACGGCGCGCTGCCCCACGACCGGGTCAAGGCCGCCATGCAGGAGGCCGACGTCTTCCTGTTGCCCAGCCTGACCGCGGCGACCGGCGACATGGAGGGGCTTCCCATCGTGCTGATGGAGGCGATGGCCGCCGGGATGGTGGCGGTCAGCACCCGCCATTCCGGAATTCCCGAACTGATCGAGCACGGCGTCTCCGGCGTCCTGGCCGCAGAGGGCGACGTGCCCGACCTGGTGGACCGGCTGGCCTGGGTGCTCGATCATCCCGACAGGCTGGGCGCGATGGCCGCCGCGGCGCGCAAGGCGGTCGAGACCTCGTTTAACACCGACCGCCAGACGGATGAGTTGATCGCCCATGTGCGCGCCTTGCGCGACGCCCGGCCGCGACCGAAAAGGAACGGCACGGCCTGAACGATTCGGTCCGCTGCGCGTTCGAACCGGACGCCCGCGGCCTGCACGCGCTGGTCCGGACCGGGCGCGCGGCGCGGTATCGAGAGGGGATCACATGACCGTTTCAGCGGGACCGGCACAGGCGGTGCGACGCCGCGCGGCGCGGCTTTGCGAACGGGCGGTCCTTGCGGGGGCGCCGCCCGGCCCCTTCGGCTGGCGCTGGGTGCGCGAAGAATCCGTGCCGGACTATGCCGCCCGCGGCGGCGCCGGAGAGATCACCGCGATCCACCCGCCGGCGCGCGCCGCCAACCCGCTGCCCGTCAACGTGACGGACCCTGCCGCGCTGTCGGACGATCCGGACTGGTTCGGCTTCTCCCAGCGCGACGTGGCTACGCGCCAGAGCGGCGAGACGCTGCTGGCCACCTTGCCCGACTGCACCGTGGCCAGCTTTACCGACGCCCCGAAGGGCCGCTTCTGGCCCACCGTCATCAACCGCGACAGCCGCGCCTTCGACCTGCGGGAGATGCGGTTTCGGCCGGGCCATGGCGCGGTGCTGCGCGGCACCGACGCCCCGCGCAGGCTGACGCGCGCCACCTGGATCACCGAGCGTGTCTATGACAACCACTCCCACTGGTTGACGGCGCATCTGCCCAAGCTGTGCCTTCTGAAATCCCGCGATGCGCTGGACGGACTCCTGCTGCCCGCGCGGCGGAGCGCGGCCATGGACGCGTCCCTCAGGATGCTGGATATCGATCCGGCCGCCTTCGACACGCACGGACCCGAAGGGGTGCTCCGGGTCGATCGGCTGACCCTGCTGGTCACCGACCGCTTCCGCCCGGAGCTTCTGCGTCCGGTGCGCGACCGGCTGGCCCGGCCGCCGGATCGCGCGCCCTGGCGGCGGGTGTTCATCAGCCGGGCCGGGGCGCGGATCCGCAAACTGGCCAATGAGGCAGAGATCGCGCCGCTTTTGGACCGCGCGGGGTTCGAGCGCGTGGCGATGGAGGATCTGGACTTCGGGGCACAGGTCCGCCTGATGGGTGAGACTGCCGTCCTGATGGCCCCCCATGGCGCGGGCCTGACCAACATGATGTTCTGCGCGCCCGGAACCCAGGTGGTCGAGATCGCAGAGCCGAGCTATCCCAATCCGAATTTCTACGCGCTCGCCGCGGCCATGGGGCTGGGCTACTGGAAGGTCGATGCCCGCTTTGCCGGCGATCCCGACACGCACCGGCTGGACCGGGACCTGGCCGTGGACCCCGCCGCGGTGGACAGGGTTCTCGGCCAGCTGGCAGAGGCGCTTTGATGCAGGTTTCCGTCGTCATCCCCGTCCACAACGGCGCGCGCTTTCTGGCCCAGACCCTGCGGACGCTCCTGAACCAGACGGCCCCTCCCGCGCAGATCGTCGTGGTCGACGACGGATCGGACGACGACAGCGCCGCCGTCGCGCGCGGCTTCGGACCGGCGGTCGAGGTGATCCGCGGCAGGTTCGGCGGTGCCGCCGCGGCGCGCGTCGCCGGGGTAGAGCGGACGGCCGGCGACGCGCTGATGTTCCTCGACGCCGACGATCTGCTGGGAATGGACGTGCTGGAGGCGTTGGGGGGGGTGCTGGCACGCCACCCCGATGCGATCGCCTGCTGCGACTGGATGCGCTATGAGCGGATCGGCCGGACATGGCAGGCGCGCCCCGCCTCCTGCCCGCCGCGGCGTCCCGGACAGACCCCGCTCCAGGCCTGGCTGACCGGCTGGTATCACCCGCCCTGCGCCGTGCTGTGGTCGCGCGCCGCCTATGACCGGAGCGGCGGCTGGGACCCGGCGGTGCTGGTGAACAACGACGGCGACGTAACCATGCGCGCGCTGGCCGCCGGGGTCGATCTGGTCCAGAGCGCGCGCGGCACGTCCTATTACCGGCGTCTCCCTGACGGGGCGGTGTCGCTGAGCGGCCGCCGCTTCACCGCCGACGGGCTGGCCTCGCGGCTCGCCGTTCTGGACCGGCTGTCGGCGCGGCTCGACGGCGCCGGACGCGCGGATGCGACGCGACGCGCCCTGGCAGAGGCCTACGGCAACGTCGCCGGCGATGCCGACGCGGCGGGTGAGGCCCGCCTGGCCGCCCGCGCGCGGGAGGGCGACGCCCGCCATGGCGGCACGCGGGCCTGGGACTGGCGGCGCCGCCGCGCCGACCGGCTGCGCCGGAGGGACCGGGTGCGCCTGTTGCAGCCCGTCCCCTCCACGGGCGCGGTCCCGTCCGAACCAGCCGCCGCCGACGCGCCCCCAGACCCACCCCGGGACGGCAACCCGTCCCCGGACGCGCCACGGGTCAGCGTCGTCGTGCCGACCTACAACCGCACCGCCCTGCTGGAACGGGCGCTGGCCAGCGTGCTGTCCCAGGATGTCGCCGATATCGAGATCCTGGTCATCGACGACGCCTCGACAGAGGACATCGCCGCCCTGCTGGACCGGATCGGGGATCCGCGGATCCGCCATATCCGCCAGCCCCGCAACGGCGGCGTGGCCGCGGCGCGCAACCGCGGCATGGCAGAGGCGCGGGCGCCGCTGATCGCCTTTCTCGATTCCGACGACGAATGGCTCGCCGGCAAGCTGTCCGCGCAGCTTCGGGCCATGCAGGACGCCGGGCCGCGCGCCGGGCTCTGCTACACGGGGCTGGTCGAGAAGGGGTCGGACGGGGCGTCCACCGTGTCGATCCCCACGGACCGCGGCGACGTCTGGCGGCAGATGATGTACCGCAACGTCGTCCACTACGGCACCAGCAGCACCATGGTCCGGCGCGGGGCGATCGAGATCGTCGGCGGCTTCGACGAGACGCTCCCGGCCATAGAAGACTACGATTTCTGGACCCGGATCGCGCGGTTCTTCGCCTTTGAACCGGTGCCGGAGGCGCTGATGATCTACCATGACGAGGCGCCGGCCGAAGGCGTTCCCGAAGACAAGCGCTCGCGCGATTTCGACGCCAACATGGCCGCGCGGCGGATGTTCACCGACCGCTACGGCGATGAGGCGGTCCGCGCCGGGGTGCTGCACCTGAGCCATCTGGACAATGCGCGGCGGCATCTGGAATCGCCGGCGGGCCACCAGCGCCGGGCGGTCGTTCTGCTCATCAAGGCGATCCGCCGCGCGCCGGGCGCGCCCCGGCTCTACGCCTGGCTGGCCTTCGCGTTGCTGCCCCGGCCGCTGCGGGCCAGGGTGTTCCCGGCCCTGGCGCGGCTGCGCACCCGGCTGCCGTCCCGGCTCTGGACGGGGACGGACAAGGCATGACCGGCGCATCCCGCCGGGACACCCCGGACCGGCAGCCGACGCTCTTTCTGCATGTCGGTCTGCCCAAGACGGCGACGACGTACCTGCAGACCGCGGTCTTTCCGCATCTCCGGGGGCCGCTCTATTTCGACACGCCGACCGATCCGGCCTTTGACGACCCCGATGACCTTGCCACGGGCAGCCGGATCATGTCCTGCGTTTTCAAGCGCGATCCGCGCTACTGGGATAGCCAGGGCGACGCGTTCCTGACCTCGCTCCTCGGGCCGCGGGAGAACTGGACGCCGCGCGACGTGCTGATCTCGGATGAGGGGATGGGCCGGGCGGGCAGCCGTCCGGGGATTCTCGGCGACCATCTGCGCGCCATGGGCGCCGTGGCGGCCGGCTGGGGCCTGTCGCGCCTGGCGGTCATCTGCACGGTGCGGCGGCAGGACCACTGGTTCGCCTCGCACTACTCGCAGATCTCGGACCGCAATCCGCGTGCGTCCCAGCGGGACTTCGACCGGGCGGCGCGGGATCTGATCCGTCCCACGGGCGGCCGGTTCAAGCTGGGGATGCTGCTCGACTACGCGACGCTCCATGCGGCTCTGGCGGACGCGGCGGGGGACGGCAATGTCCTGCTCCTCCCGTTCGAGCGTCAGCGCAGCGACGCGGACGGGGTGATGGCGGACCTGCTCGGCTTTCTCGGGGCGGAGATGGCGGCGGGGGCCGCGCCGGAACGCGGCGCTGCGGGGGACGGCGTCAACGTCCGCGCGCTGGGGGCGGACCGCTGGTCGATCCGCCCCGAGGAAGGTCGGCACGGGCCGCGATCCCTGCGCCTGACCCGGCTGGCCCACCTGCCGGGCCGGGTCTCCCGGTCCCGGCGGGGCCGGTCCTTCGTCCTGTCGCCGGAGACGGGCGCGGCGATCCTGGACAGCTATCGCTACGCGAACATGGCGCTGTCGGACGATCTGGGACTCGACCTCGGCAGCTACGGGTATTTCTGAAACGCCGCCGCGCCCGAGCGACCCGCGCGCCATCCCCGGCGGATATCCGCCGGCGCGACAGTCTGCCTGCTTTTGCGCGTCTTGCGTGTCGAAGCCGATGCCGTTCCGGCGCCCCGCATCCCGGTTCGTACCCTTCCGCACCGACTCTTGCCCGCCTTCCTGATAAATATGCTACGATATTCACGTCGGCCGCCGAGCCAGCAGGGCGCGGCCGGTTGGGAGACTGCGCGCTTGGTGCTCCTGCCCCCCGTTAGATCGAGCGCCCAGTGCCCAAACGCCTTTCCTTTCCGCGTGGCCGGAACAATCTTGTCGCGACTTTGTCCGATGCGGACCGGGCGGCGATCGAGCGTTACCTGACGCCGGTGGACCTGGACCGCACGACCGTGCTGGAGGACCCCGGCAAACCCATCGGCAGGGTCTATTTCCCCTTCGAGGGCGTCGGGTCGATCGTCGCGAGCGGCCATGACAACCGGCGGATCGAGGTCGGGCTGTTCGGCCGGGAGGGGATGTCGGGCACCGCCGTGGTGCTCGACGGGGACCTGTCCCCGCATGAGACGTTCATGCAGCTTTCCGGCCATGGCCTGGCCATCGAGGCCGGCCGGCTGCGCGACGCGATGGAGGCGCGTCCCTCCCTGCGGCGGCATTTCCTGCGCTACGTCCAGTCGCTGCTGACCCAGACCACCCATACCGCGCTGTCGAACGGCCGCGCCAAGCTGGAGGAGCGCCTGGCGCGGTGGCTCCTGATGTGTCACGACCGGATCGACGGCGACACGCTGGAGCTGACCCATGAGTTCCTGTCGGTCATGCTGGGGGTCCGGCGCGCGGGCGTCACGGTCGGAACCCATATCCTTGAGGGCAACGGCCTGATCCGGGCCAGCCGCGGTCAGATCACCATCCTGGACCGGGAGGGGCTGGAGGCGGAGGCGCAGCAGTCCTACGGCATCCCCGAAGACGAATACGCGCGGCTCTTTCCGTAGGCCCGGTGCCGCCCCCGGACCCGCGCGGCGCCGTCCCGGGTCCGGTCAGCCGGGCGGCAGGTCGATCTCGAACACCGCGCCCGGACCGGGACGCACGCGGACCCGGCCGTTCAGCCTGTCGATGGCGGAGGTGACGATGGACATCCCCAGCCCCGACGACTCGTCCGGTGCGAACCCCTCCGGCAGTCCCGGCCCGTCGTCGCCGATCTCCAGATGCAGCCCGTCCGCGCCGTCGCCCCGCGTCGTGACCGTCATCCCGGCGGCCTTTCCGTCGCGGGTGGCGTGTTTGGTGGCGTTGATGGCCAGTTCCGTCAGGACGATGCCGATCTGCCCGACGACCTGCGCGGACACCTGCGCGTCCGTCGGCCGGATCTCGACCGCCATGCCCAGGCTGTCCTCGATATTCCTGGCGAACGGGGCCAGATAGCCTGACAGGCTCACGGTCCGGTTCGGCGCGTCGTGGCTGATCTGGCGGTGGAGCCGCGCCATCGCCGCCAGCCGCACCCCCACGCTGTCGAGCGCGGCGCGGGCGGATGCCGCGTCGGTGATGCCGCGCCGCTCCCGGCGCAGGATGATCGCGGCCAGTTGCAGGGTATTGGCGACCCGGTGATTCGCCTCGGCCCACCGCCAGTCGGTCGGCGCCGACTGTCTCGCGTGGCCCGGACCCGCGCAGGTCCATCCGTCCGAACCCGTCTCCCGCATGAAACCGATGCCCCCCAACATGAATAGCGAAACAGGAGTCGGCTTCAATATATCGCCTGGCCGCGGGACACGCGCATTCGTGCGAAATCGTATAATACGGGCGCGGTCTTGGCAGGCCGGACGCCCGATTGCCGGACGGTCACCGCGCGCCCCGCTCACCCGGCCTTTACCCCGGGCGCGGCATGACCCGCCCCGAGAGCTCTTGCGCGCCGGGCCTACATCCCGGCGCGGTCGATCCAGGGGGACGGTTCATCGGCCGTTCCATGTCCACGATCACGCGGCCGGTCTGGCACCCGGTTCGCGCGGGCAGTCCATTCGGGATCGCTTCGGGACCGGCGCCGTCCCTCCCCATTCCCCCCCGCGACCCGGCCCGCCGCCAAGGCGGTGCGCCGGGCCGCAGGCATGTCCGCCCTTTGGGAACGACCGCAGGCAGGCGGCGTTCGGGTCCCATGGCCTATTCCTTCAAGCCGTCGGATCGGTCCGTCCGGGACGGCGTGATCCGCATCGCGCGGGACCAGATCGACACCGGCATCGCCGAGACGGCGGACGACGCCCTTTCGCCGGCAGACCGCATCCATCAGGCGCGCAAGCGCTGCAAGAAGCTGCGCGGCCTGATCCGCCTGGTCCGCCCCGCCTTTCCCGATTACGCGGCCGAGAACGCGGCCTTCCGCGACGCGGCGCGGCGGCTGTCGGACATCCGCGATGCCGCCGCCCTGGTCGAGATCTGCGATGCGCTGAAGGATCATTTCGACGACCAGCTTGCCGAAGAGGCCTTTGCCGGCATCCGCGGCCATTTCGCCGCGCGGGCGCGGCAGCTGGAGACCGGCCCGGAGGCCGCGGCCGGGCTGAGCCGTCTTTGCGCGGACCTGGAGGATGCGCGCCGCCGCACCCCCGGATGGGCGCTGACAGAGGATGGCGCGGGGGCGGTGACGGGCGGGCTGGCCAAGACCTACCGCCGCGCCCGGAAGGCCATGGCGGCGGCGCGAAAGGACCCGACCGGGCAGACCCTTCACGCCTGGCGCAAGCGCGTGAAGTACCACTGGTATCACCTGCGCCTGCTGAAATCGGTCTCACCGGTGATCGCCGCCGCGGTGGACGAGGCCGACCGCCTGTCCGACCTTCTGGGCAGGCATCACGATCTTCACGTCATGGAAAGCGCCCTGGACGACGCCGGCGAGATCGCCGACGCGGCGGCGCTGGAGGCGTTCCGCGGTCTTCTGCACGCCCGCCGGGCGCGGCTGGAAACGGCGGCCTTCGACCGGGGCGGGGCGCTCTTCCGCGAGCCGCCCGATGGTCTGGCCGCCCGCTTCGGCGGCTACTGGGAGGCCTGGGCGGCCCATGCCTGACCGCGCACCGTCCCGGCGTGCGCCGGACCCGTCCACGTCCGGGGAACACCGGTCCGGCGCGGCCATCGCCCGGTCGGCGGGGACAGCGGCCGCGCTGGCGTCGGGCGCCGCCTGGCCGGGCGGGACCGCGAAGGATCGGACGCCAGCCGGTCCCTATACGGTCACGCCGGCCGCACCGTCCGGCTCCGTCCCGCCACCGTCATCGTATCGGAACGGCCCGCCGGATGGATGGGGTACCGGTCCGGCGCCGCGGCCGCGTGTCAGTCCAGCGCCATGGCGGCATTGTAGTAGGCCGGGTCGTCGGTAACCTCCGCGCCCAACCAGTCGGGGCGGTGGAACGGGGCGTCCTCGCCGGGCAGTTCGATCTCGGCCAGGATCAGGCCGTTCTCGAACGTGTCCACCTCCCATGTCAGCCCGCCAGACAGCACCTCGTGCCGGCGCTTGCGGATCTGCCGGCCCTGACCCATCTGCGCCATCGCCCGCGCGTCCTCTACGGAGATCTCCCATTCGAACTCCGCCCGCGAAGCCCCGGCGCGGCTGCCCTTGACGGTCAGCGTGGCGCGCCGGTCGTCCTCGATCCGCACCCGCACCGCGGCCGCGGCGGTCCGGGCGAGGTAGACCTGCCTGATGTCGCGCACACGGCTCACGGCCTCGCGCCAGCCCGCGCCCGTGACCAGAAACTTCCGTTCGATCTCAACGGCCAAGGGGTGCGCTCCGGCAGGTCCTTTCGGTCCGCCGCAGGCCGCCCCGGCGCGGCAGGGGCCGACCGGCGTTTGCCCCGCCGGCGCAGCGCATCGCCCCGACGGCGCCGGTCCGCGGCGAGACAAACAGCATGGGCAGGATCCTTTCCGCGAAGGGACCGACGCTCTGGATCTGGCGCCGGGACGGGCGCGGACAAGCCCGATCGCAAGGCCTTGCACTTTCGACTGACGTTGCGTCAGAGATGGCCGCATGACGGCCGGGGCCCAAAGCCCATGGCAACGACATGATGGAACAGGGCAGCTCCGGCGCGATGGGCGGCGCGCCAGTCGGACGGGTCGCTCGCGGCCCTGCTTTTCCCCGCGTCATAGGCGATGCCGCCTGAGGCCTGGCCGATGACCGCCGTCACCGCCCGGATCATCCTGGGCATGATGAAGGCGACGGGCTTCCCGTCCATGTGGATCTCCGGCGCCGCGACGACGGCGATGATGCACGCGGTCGGCGTGTCGGTGTCCGAGCGCACAAATGACGGCCGCGCGTTCCGCGACTTTCGCCCAGGTGGCCACTATCGGCGGCGTCGGCTGTCCAACGCGCTGCGGGCCTCTTGCCGGAAAAAACCACGACATGGAAACCGGCTTTTCCGCGGGATGCTTCTGCGCGGTCCGATCGTCGCGGTCATGCTGCCGCTCAACGGGCCGTTGGGCGCGGGGGATCCTTCCCGCCGGCAGGATCGCCGTGGACGAACCGGCCGGTCCGTGATGCAGGAGACCTCGAACCTCGGCGCCATGGACCGGGCCGGGAAGCGCGTCGGCAGGATCATCTCCGTCACCGCGTTCCCGTGGATCACACGGTCCTGGCCGACATACGCCATGGGGCCGGATTTCACCGACGCCATGATCGGCATGGCGGCGCTCCTTTTGTTCGCCATCGCCCCGGTGGACCACGGCACGGCGACCTTCGCCGGACCGGGGGGGGCGGCGTGCGGCATCTTCTGGCGGGCGCAGTGCCGAACGGGATGGGCGCCGCGCGCATCGTCCTGGTGTTCGTTTTCGCTGCACCGCTGATCGTTGGCCTCGCGCCCCGTGGGGCTGGGCAACTTGCCCTCGGGCGGGCGGCGCGGTAGCAGGCCTGCGTCATCCAAAGGGGGCCGCCATGGACGATCTGCGCGCGAAATACCTGTCCCGGATCGGCGACGCCTCGGACGAGGCAGCGCTGGAAGAGGTGCGCCTGGCCGCCATCGGCAAGAAGGGAGAGGTCAGCCTCGCCATGCGCGAACTGGGCCGGATGACGGCAGAGGAACGGCAGCAGGCCGGCCCGCGCCTGAACGCACTGAAGGCCGAGATCACCTCGGCCCTGGCCGCGCGCAAGGCGGCGCTGGAAGACGCGGGCCTGGAGGCGCGGCTGGCGGAAGAATGGCTGGACGTGACCCTGCCGGGCCGACGGTCCGGGCGCTCGGTGGCGACGGGCTCCGTGCATCCGGTCAGCCAGGTCTGGGAGGAATGCACCGCGATCTTCGCCGACATGGGATTCCGCGTCGCCGAAGGGCCGCAGGTCGAGAGCGACTGGTACAATTTCGACGCCCTGAACATCCCCGACCACCACCCCGCCCGCGGAGAGATGGACACGTTCTACATGGCCCGCGCGGACGGCGACACCCGCCCGCCCCACGTGCTGCGCACCCATACGTCTCCGGTGCAGATCCGCGCGATGCAGGAGACCGGCGCGCCGATCCGCATCATCTGTCCGGGTCGGGTCTACCGCGCCGATTACGACCAGACCCACACGCCGATGTTCCACCAGATCGAGGGGCTGGCGCTGGACCGCGACATCTCCATGGCGAACCTGAAATGGGTGCTGGAAGAGTTCTTCTCGGCCTATTTCGGGAAATCGGTCAAGACCCGGTTCCGCGCCTCGCATTTCCCCTTCACCGAACCCTCGGCCGAGGTCGACATCCAGTGTTCCTGGGAAGGCGGCACCGTGAAGGTGGGCGAGGGCGACGGCTGGCTGGAGGTGCTGGGCAGCGGCATGGTGCATCCGCATGTGCTACGCGCCGGCGGCGTCGACCCAGCAGAGTGGCAGGGCTTCGCCTTCGGCATGGGTATCGACCGGATCGCGATGCTGAAATACGGCATCCCCGACCTGCGCGCCTTCTTCGATTCGGACCTGCGCTGGCTCCGCCACTACGGATTCGGTGCCTTGTCGGTGCCGACGCTGCGGGGTGGGTTCTAGTGAATGACTGGATACCGGTAATCACAGCTCTTATCGCTGTTCCGGGTGCCGGAGTTTTATATTGGAACCAAAAGCGCCTAGATGTCAGATCCCGCTTGATTGTATGGCCGCTTTTTGAAGAGCCTTGGCTTTTGGCGATGCCAGTCCTTGAGGGCGTCGATAGGCGTTCTGCCCTTCAGGACGGATTGCGGGAGCTGGCCGTTGTAGAGGCGGACATAGCGCAGGATCGTCTGCTCAAGGTCCTCGCCTGATCGGAAGCGATGACTCTGCAGGACGTCCTCGATCCGCCCGTTGAAGCGCTCCACCATGCCGTTGGTTTGCGGCCGCATCGGTGGTGCGAGGCGATGCTCGATCCCGAGGTCGGCACAGAGGCGGTCGAACTCGTGGTTGCCCGTGGCCGCGCGCTTGCGCAGGCCGAACAGCCGGTCGGTGAACTCCTTGCCGTTGTCGGTGAGAACACGTGTGATCTTCATCGGCGCGGCGCGCTCCAGGTCACGCAGGAAGCGGCGCGCGTTGGCGGCCGTCTTCGCTGGGTAGATGCGGACGAAGACCCATCGGGTCGCACGGTCAATCGCCACGAAGAGGTAGCGTCGCCGCTGCTCGTCCGGCATCTGCGGCAGGTATTTCACGTCGACATGCAGATAGCCGGGCTCATAGGCCCTGAAAGGCTTGTGCGCAGGCTTCGGCGCCTTTGGTGTGAGGTCGCGGAGCTTGCTCACCCCATGTCGCCGCAAACAGCGATCCAGCCCGGAGCGCGAGACGTTCGGGTTCAGGAACTCGCGAACGACGGACAGCAGGTCGTCGAGCGGCAACAGCAGAGCCTTCCGCAACGCTACGGCAACCGCCTCCTGGGCAGGGGTCAGCGTCGTCTGCAGCCTGTGCGCGGTGTGGCTGTGGTCGTGAACGCCATCCCGCTTGCGCCACTTCCAGACCGTCTGTTCGGAGATGCTGTAGCGCTCCGCAACCATCCACGCCGGCTCATCGCTCGCCTGCATCGCAGCTCTGATCCTGGGTGTCGTCGTCGCCTGCTTGTGAAGAGAGATCAGCATGATCGTCCCCCATCCCGAACCTCACGCAGAAACGACCTTGCCATGAAGAGCGCAGACCGGCGAGAGTCTATGTGATCGTYCGGGACTGAACACCTACTGATTAAAAGTCAGTTTCCGCGACCAAACGATCCCCAACCATCAAAAACTATCTACGCTCCAAATAGTCTTTCACTAGAGCATGATGAGATTAGCTTGAAGCGTATCCAGTATTGGCGAGGTAGTTCGCGCACTCCTGTGGGGCTCTGTTGCACAAAGCTTTTAATACCCGAGATTCCCCTTTCCCCGGACGGATTCATCCCACGGCCTCTGTGACAGGGATGCCAAGGGCGGTGTAGCCGTTCATGACGGCGATGCGGACCTGGACTTCCGCGACTTGTCGGTCGAAGTCCCGCGCCATGAGGCGCTGCCCCAGCAATTTAACGCAGTGCATCTTGGTTTCGACGCGGCTTCGGCGGTGGTATCCGCTCCAGTTTCGCCAGATCGCGCGACCGAGATATTTCGAAGCTCGCAGGGCCTCGTTTCTGGCCACGGCACCCGCAGTGACGGTCTTCCACGGCTTGGCGTTCTTGCGGGGTGGGATGACGGCATTCGCCCCGCGGTCAGCGATGGCGTCGTGGCATTTGCGGGTATCATAGGCACCGTCTGCAGTGACGCTGCCGATCGCCTCGTCCGCCGGAATCTGGTTGAGCAGATCGGGCATCACCGGCGCATCACCGATGTGGCTTCCGGTAATCTCGAGCGCCCGAACCTCCAGCGTTTGGTCGTCGATCCCAAGATGGATCTTGCGCCAAACCCGCCGCTTGGGCCCACCATGCTTGCGTGCGTTCCACTCGCCTTCACCCTCGACCTTGATGCCCGTGCTATCGATCAGGAGATGCACTGGGCCGTTGGAGCCACGATACGGGATGTTCACGGCCAGCGTTTTCTGGCGGCGCGATAGCGTGCTGAAGTCGGGCACCGCCCAGTTCAAACCGATCAGACGCAACAGGCTCTCGACGAACCCGGTCGTCTGGCGCAACGCCATGCCAAACAGAACCTTCATCGTCAGGCATGTCTGGATGGCGGTATCGCTGTAGGTTGGCTGTCGGCCGCGTTTGCCGGTCGGCGCAGCATCCCAGATCATCTCTGGGTCAAACCAGATCGTCAGCGAGCCACGGCGCTTGAGCGCTTCATTATAGGCCGGCCAGTTCTTGGTCTTGTAGGTTGGCGGTGTGGGTCTGCTCATGTCGTCCAGCTACCACGCTGGACTCACGACATGAATCCCTCACCGGATTTGTGCAACAGAGCCGCTGTAGGGTATCATGACCTTTTCAAACTCGGCATGGTGGATGATCCTCATGGGGACATTGACCAAGCGACAACAACTATTTTCACCGTACGGAGATGTCGAAGATCTTGTCAGAGTATGCTACCTTAAGATGACGTCACAAGCGGAGGGCTTGGCCATGAGGCGAATAGTGATTGCAGGGGAGCGAAGGGAGTTGGAAGTTAATAATTCCAAACTACTTGCCTCAGTATCTCCAGAAATATTCCAGTCTATTGATAGTCCTTCGGACGACATATCCATACCTGACTACGAGCTTCCTAGCAAAACTGCTCAGTCATCCAACCCAGTCGTATTCTTTAAAGAACATTGGCACGAATACGCAAGATATGTACAATCGCATACCAGAATATGGCTAAGAAAAGCAGGAGATTGGCAGATAACAACCAAGTTCAGTAACGGGCATCGGACCTTAAAACAGCATATGTCTATTATCCTTTCGGTCCTTACGAAAGATGGGAAATATTTGTTTCGTGCACGGCATGAAGTTGATCTTGCGGCATCAGGATTCGGAAGTGCCAATGAGTACACATCTGACACTCTAGGTGCCATCAGCTCTAAGGCGGCAAGCCTAGCACATGGCACGGCTTTCTCTGCATCTGGAGTTACGAGCAAGATACTCCAAATAGCTGAAGATCAAGAGCCTTGGCTCGAAGTCGGGGATTAACATGGTCGTACGGAACAGATACAGCCATTTTCTCATAACGCTAGATTCGCCAAAAATCTCAGCTTGTTCGCTACTTCGGGAAACCATCTCATGATATCTTTAGCATTACATAGAAGCGCTATTATCTTAGTCGCGTTGATATCTTTCCAAGCCATCCCTGCTCATTCGCAGTATGCCACTGGCTGTGGAAAATTCCTAGGAGATCAGGTATATATTGTATATTTTAGACTCACTAAAGCGGGGAATGATATCATCCTCATCGGACCGAACTCTAGCATATGGGATAAAGATAATCCGACCCAATACACAACCGAAGAGGCATCGTACATCATAACTGGACTTGACTGGGGCAAATTCAACGACAGGAGTCAACTGATTTGTGGTGATGATGTATTCGTCCGAGACGATTACGTTAGTATCCGACATGGGAATAATTTAGATCTGTTTACTCTTCTAGGTAACTCGAGCGGAAGTATTGCGAGAATTGATGTAAGACTTGAGGACGGACAACAACATGGAATTATTCATACCGATCGAGGTCCGCTTATAAAGTTCGGACAAAATAAAGACGTATACATACAGTACTGCTTTGACGGTCAGGATTGGACATCCTCCGATGTCCATAGATCATCTGGGCAAAACCTGAACTATCCTTGTAATGAGGATGCCGTTGTATTTTTTGATGGAAGTTCCATCGCATTTGACCCTCCGCGCCCCATACAAACGGATCCCGACGCCGTAAGAAGAGAAATCGAGTGCTTCAATACTCCTGGCTGTGTTCCGAGATAGGAGTTTTTGCGTCCTCTTGAGGCGGGAAAAGCGGAACGGTTCGAGCGTGCCGCACGGGTCGGTAGCAGCGTTCCTTAACGACGCCGATTCTAGATGCTGACGGAACGTTATGAACGACCCCATGGCCACCAGCTCCGCCGCTTCGGTGCCGGGGCTGCGAGTAGGGCCGTTACTCGTTCTTCCGAGCGATCCAACCGTCCCCGAAGATCCTCGATCGTCTCGGTCATCTGCTGCCTCTGCTCCTCAAGGCTGAAGCCTCGCGATTGAGCGACTGCCAGCTCTCTCTCTAGTTCAGCGATGCGCTCCAAGGCGCTGGTTTCCAACGCAACAGAGCGGTGTTGCGTATTGTTGCTTTGACCCCTTGGCGCATCGCGTTGCGCCGTTGCGGGTGGGAACATGCGGTGCAGCTCGGCCGGGTCGATCTCATACGCGCCTGAGTCATTTTTAGTTGCAGAAATCTTGCCGTTCTTGACGGCACGCTGGATCGTTGTCTTGTTCTTGCCGGTCGCCTTGGCGGCATCTGCGAGCGAGTATTTCATGGTGTTGCGCAACGTCGCATGCAGCATGTTGCGCAACGATCCGGCGCATCACTCATCGTATTTACCCTCGTCGTGCCGGGAGTCGTGCGTCGCAGGCAGATCATGCTCCATCCCGGGGAACGGCGGCTCTGACGGTGGGGCCAGGCCAGGGCCAGTGGGGAGCTGCTGCTCGCCACGTCCGATGGAAGGCACGCGGCGCAGGGGCTCTTGATGGCCGATCTGATCCCGGTCCGGCTGTTCCTCGTCCGAGACCACTACGGACGCGCTGAACAAGCTGTAGCGGATTCCGTCGCGCTTGCCGGTCCAAGCTACGCGGTCGTTGATGACGTAAGCGTTCACGGTGCCGTTCTGACCGACCTGACGGACCTCGATCCATCGGTCTTCCACGAGGACCGTCAAGGCGCGCTGGACTGTCCGACGCGAGGTCTTGGTCAGGGCCATCAGTGTGTTCTGGCTGACTACTACGGCGTTGTGGGGACCGACCCGTGCGACAAGGACGTGCATGAGCTGCGCCGCCTTCGGAGCCTTGGCGATGAGGGCCCCCCATGCCTCATGGGCGGCCCTTTCCGTCTGGACCCAATTGCCCCCGCGAGTGGACGTATTTGGAAGCTGCTGCATGTGGCGCGCCCCTGCGTCGCTTATGACCGATTTTCGGTCACAGAAGCCCACATCCTGACAGAGGAAGCAAGCAAGAATTACGTCACCCGTGACCGAAAACTGGTCACAAAAGGCGCACCCCTGCGTCACCAGCTATGACGCACCCCTGCGTCACCAGCTATGACGCACCCCCCCCCCTTAAGTAGTTGATTCCAAAGGCCGCAGATTTTGCGCCTTCTTATGATCTATAGGAGGGCAAAAAATCCACGCCCGAACGGACGCGAGCGCCCCTAAGGAGCTGGCGAACGGCCGGGCGGGGGTGGAGTTTTTGCTCGACGCGGGCGACGCAGGAGCCCGCCCATCCGTCCTCGCAAGGCTCGATCCGCCGCAGGTCGCGCGGATCGCTTCGCACAAGCGGAACGCTGACCGGATGGGGTGGGTCAGGCAGGGAGGGGAAGGGTTATCCACATTCAGAGCGTTGCGCCGGTGGAGACCAAGCAATGCTGAGAAAGCGTGTGGGCTGCTGAAAGGCGCTACAGAGCTTCAGGAGCGTCCCCTTGGGCAGGGGAGGGAAGGAAAGCCCAGGACGCCTGTGCGGTCGTCGGTGGCGCTCTCAGCGGCTTCTGAAAAGATCAGGCTTTGCGAGGCTGTTCACCGGCGCTTCGCCGCAAGGCCTCGGCCAGCTCAGGGAAAGCGTCGGCAAAGGGTTTGGCCTGGGCGAGCTGCTCATCGGTGGAGTCCTCGTCATCCGGGTCGGCGGCGATCATTGCTTGGATGCGGGCCTCCTCCGCATCGGAGACCGGCGGGACGGGTTTGCGTCGGTTGGTCATAGCAGCGCCTTTCCTTGCGGCTGGCGGGCCGTATCGAGATTACGGAGATGGCCCCAATAACTGTTGCGATCGGATATTTCCAACCCCGCTCACTTCCGCTAACGTGTTCGTACGTACACAACTCAGCACAGCGAGTCGATCATGGCCGCCAGCACCACGATGACGATCCGTCTCGATCCGCAGGTGAAGGAAAAGCTCGGGCGCCTGGCGCAGGACACGAAGCGCAGCCGGTCGTTCCTGGCCGGTGAAGCCGTCGGGGCTTATGTCGATCGCGAGCTGACGATCATCGACGGGATCCAGCGCGGCCTCGCGGACATGGAAGCCGAGCGCGTCGTTCCGCACGAGGATGCGGTTGCCGAGCTTCAGGCCGTGATCGACGCCGCATCCGACAAACCTGCGTGACACGCCGGATCAACTGGTCTCGTGAGGCCCTGGACGACCTCAAGGGCGAGGTGGCCTATATCGCCGCCGATAACCCACGAGCGGCTCAGCAAGTCTCGGACACGCTCACCAGAACCGCCGCCGCTCTGTCCGACATGCCCACGGGACGTCCCGGACGGGTGACTGGCACCTACGAGAAGACTGTCACGGGTCTGCGCTACATCATCGCCTATGCCCTCACGGGAGACCCGGACCACGGCGTTGTCACGATCCTTCACGTGATCCACACATCGCGAGACTGGCAGCCCGAGAGCTGGCCACGCTGACATCGCTTTCCACTGTGTCCAGCAACTGAACAACGTCCTTGCCGCCGCGGTTTTTTTTTTAGCCAGCATACTCATGTGGCCACGCTGCGCGCGGTCACATGAGTGCTGTCGAGGGGAGGCGTTGCCTCCCCTTCGAACCCCACCGGGGCACCGTGGGCGCCCAAGAGAACCGCCCTGACGGGCGGTCGGCCCCCTGGACTGCCCAGCTTTGTGGGGCGGCAGTCCAGGGGGCCGGGCCAAGCGGAGAGGACGGAGCTTGAGACGCCGATGTGGGTGAAGATCCGAGCGACGGAGGAGCAGCGCGCTCGCTGGCACGCGACGGCCGAGGCGCGGGGCGTGTCGCTGTCGGAGCTGGTGCGGCGGAGCCTCGACGGTGTGCGTGCGGTGCGCCGGCGGCACCAGCCGCGCCGGGTGGACCCCGAGTTGCTGCGGGAGCTGGCGCGGATCGGGAACAACCTCAACCAGCTCGCCCGCTGGGCCAACCGCGAGAAACGCGGGGCCGATGCGGTGGCGGTGGTGGCGCGGCTGATCGAACTGGACCGGGAACTGGCGCAGCTGCGCCGCGCACATGAAGTATCCGCTGCGCCGGAGCCGGAGCCGCGGCGATGCTGATCAAGTTCATGGGCGGGCGCGGCGGGGGCGGTCCGATCGCCGCCTACCTGGTCGATGCGTCCCGCGCGGGGCGCGAGGAGGCGGCACCGGAGGTTCTGCGCGGCGACATCGAGCGGACTCGCGAGCTGATCGACAGCATCGACCGCAAGTGGACCTACACGACCGGCGTCATCAGCTTCGCCATCGAGGATGCGCCCGACGAGGACCAGCAGCTTGCGGTGATGGACGATTTCGAGCGGCTGGCCTTCGCCGGGATGGATCCCGAGCAGTATGACATCACCTGGGTGCGCCACAGCCATACGGAGGGCGGGCGCACCGAGTTGCACTTCCTGACGCCGCGCATGGAGCTGACGAGTGGCAAGGCGCTGAACATCGCGCCGCCGGGCTGGGAGCGCAGCTATGCGCCGCTCAGAGACGCCTGGAACCATGAGCAGGGCTGGGCGCGGCCCGACGACCCCGACCGCGCCCGCAGTGTCCAGCTGGACCGCCAGACGCCGGAGCGGGCGCAGACGCGGGAAGCGGTCACGGCGTTCCTGGAGAACCGCATCGTCGCGGGCGAGATCGAGGACTGGGTCGGGATCGTCACGGCGCTGGAGGATGCGGGGTTCGAGATTCCGCGCCAGGGCAAGGATTACATCACCGTGGCCGATCCGGAGACGGAGGCGCGGTTCCGATTGAAGGGGCGCATCTATGAGCAGAACTGGACCCGCGCGGGCGAACTTGACCGCGCAGCTGCAAGAGAAGCTGCGCCAGGACCGGGAGCAGATCGAGGCGTTGACCTCGAGCGAGCTCAAACAGCTCGCCGAGAGCTTGAGCAGATCGTCGCGGGCCGCGCTCGACGCCATGGAGAGCGATACGCGCGAGAGGTTGGCGCGGATGCGGCGCGAAATGGACGAGATCGCGACCCGGCAGAGGCGCTGGCCGCTCTGGACCGCCTTGAGCTCGGCGGTGATCGCGCTCTCGATCTTTGCCTTGCTGTGGATGGCCACGAGCTGGGCGCGGTCCGATCTGAGGACGGCGCTGAGGGAGAGATACGAGGCACGCCAGTTGCTGGACGATCTGCGGGAGCAGACACGGGGCATGACCCTGCAGACCAGCTCGGCGGGGCGGACCTACGTGGTCGGGCCCGAGGGGTCGGAGGGGAACGTCTGCAACGGGATGCCCTGCATCGGACTGCCGGAGGACTAGAGGACGATGAACAACCTGACGACGTTCGAGCGGGCGCTCTTGGCCGAGTTCGAGAGCTTGGCCGAAGCCTGCGCGAGATCGGGGCAAGTCTCGGCCGATACGGCCGAGCGGCTGTCGAAGGCGTCCGATCATTTCTCGGGGCAGATCGGGATGCTCAGAAAGAGGCAGACCGCGCTGGAAGAACGCTTGAGCGCTGTGACCACGGCCTTGAACGAACAATCGCGGCAAACCTTGAGCTTGATCAAGCAGGTGAACGCGTTGCTGCGCGAACGCGGGAACTAGAGCACGAGCACAGCATCGAGCGGGACAGCGGGTATGGGTTGGGGCTGTAGGGGGCTCTGTTGCACAAAGCTTTTAATACCCGAGATTCCCCTTTCCCCGGACGGATTCATCCCACGGCCTCTGTGACAGGGATGCCAAGGGCGGTGTAGCCGTTCATGACGGCGATGCGGACCTGGACTTCCGCGACTTGTCGGTCGAAGTCCCGCGCCATGAGGCGCTGCCCCAGCAATTTAACGCAGTGCATCTTGGTTTCGACGCGGCTTCGGCGGTGGTATCCGCTCCAGTTTCGCCAGATCGCGCGACCGAGATATTTCGAAGCTCGCAGGGCCTCGTTTCTGGCCACGGCACCCGCAGTGACGGTCTTCCACGGCTTGGCGTTCTTGCGGGGTGGGATGACGGCATTCGCCCCGCGGTCAGCGATGGCGTCGTGGCATTTGCGGGTATCATAGGCACCGTCTGCAGTGACGCTGCCGATCGCCTCGTCCGCCGGAATCTGGTTGAGCAGATCGGGCATCACCGGCGCATCACCGATGTGGCTTCCGGTAATCTCGAGCGCCCGAACCTCCAGCGTTTGGTCGTCGATCCCAAGATGGATCTTGCGCCAAACCCGCCGCTTGGGCCCACCATGCTTGCGTGCGTTCCACTCGCCTTCACCCTCGACCTTGATGCCSGTGCTATCGATCAGGAGATGCACTGGGCCGTTGGAGCCACGATACGGGATGTTCACGGCCAGCGTTTTCTGGCGGCGCGATAGCGTGCTGAAGTCGGGCACCGCCCAGTTCAAACCGATCAGACGCAACAGGCTCTCGACGAACCCGGTCGTCTGGCGCAACGCCATGCCAAACAGAACCTTCATCGTCAGGCATGTCTGGATGGCGGTATCGCTGTAGGTTGGCTGTCGGCCGCGTTTGCCGGTCGGCGCAGCATCCCAGATCATCTCTGGGTCAAACCAGATCGTCAGCGAGCCACGGCGCTTGAGCGCTTCATTATAGGCCGGCCAGTTCYTGGTCTTGTAGGTTGGCGGTGTGGGTCTGCTCATGTCGTCCAGCTACCACGCTGGACTCACGACATGAATCCCTCACCGGATTTGTGCAACAGAGCCTAAAAAATCCTGAAAAATCCATCAAAAAAAGATGGAAACGAACAGAGCAGGCCGAACAGTGCAAGATATCCGCAGCCGAAAGTTCCGCCGGTCCGTCCGGGCCTGCCTGATCCTGGCGGTCGCGGCCGTCGTTGCGGGCTGCGGCTCGACCGGTGCGGTCAAACCACGCGCCGCGCTTCCCGACGACGTGCCGGACGTCCCCCCCGGCAGCGAGATCGAGGCGGCGCGCGCCGCCTTCCAGACCGGAAACTTCGGTTTTGCGGCGCGGTTCTTCGAGAAGGCGATGCGTGCGGAACCCAACGATATGGAGGCCTGTCTGGGGCTGGCCGCCTCTTATGACTGGCTCTACCGCTTCGATCTGTCCGATCCGGTCTACGCTGCGTGCGGCAAGATCGAGGGCGACCGCTTTCTCTATTTCAACAACGTCGGTTTTTCGAACCTTCTGCGCGGTGAGCTGGGCAAGGCATCGGTCAACTTCGGGCAGGCGAACGCGCTCCGGCCGGGCCATCCGGTGGTCGCCACCAATCTGCAGATCCTGCGCGATGTGTCGGATGGATAGCCGCCGCGCCGCGCGGGCGGGTCTTTTACGGCGTGGCGTGTTGGTCGCATGTCTCGCGGCGGGGGCCGCGCTGCTTCCGGCAGGCGCGACCCCTGCACAGGGCAAGGGGTCCACGGCGCTGACCCTTGCGAATCTTTACGCCCAGAAAATCCTTCTTCCGGTGGGGCAGTCCCGCGTCTTCACGACCGATGGCGACATCGAGCGGCTGGTCGTCGGCGATCCCGAGATCGCGGATGTGGTGCTGACCTCTCCGCGCTCGTTCTACGTCCTCGGGCGCGGGCTGGGTCAGACCAATCTCCAGGTGTTTTCGGGCGGCGATTTTCCCACCGGATTGGTCGATCTGGAGGTTACCGTCGACACCGTTGACCTGGCCACCGCCCTTCGTCAGGCCGCGCCGGGCGCGGACATCAGGGTGCAGTCGGTGAACGGACGGTTGCGGCTTCACGGCACGGTGCCCGATGCGCCGACCCTGGACCGGGTGCTCCAGATCGCAGAGCAATACGGGTCCGATGCGGTGATCAACGCGCTGCAGGTGACCAGCCCGCAACAGGTCTTTCTCGAAGTGCGCATCATCGAGGCGTCCCGGAACGCGGGCCGCGATCTTGGATTCAACGTCAACGTGCGGGACGGGGACGGCAACCGGTTCAATTCGGGCACCGGTCAGCTTGGCACCGGTATCGCCTTCGGAAGCTTTCTGGCCACTCTGCTGTCCAGTGGAACCGAGGTTGACGTGCTGATACAGGCGCTGGAACGGCGCGGACTCGCGCGCAACCTGGCCGAGCCGACGCTTGCCGCCCTTTCCGGCGAGACGGCGAGTTTCCTGGCCGGCGGCGAGGTTCCGATCCCGGTGGCCGAAGCCGACGGCCAGGTGTCCGTCGAGTACAAGGAATTCGGCGTCCGTCTCAGCTTTACGCCGGTTGTGCTCGGCAATGGGCTCATCAACCTTACGCTCGAACCCGAAGTGAGCCAGATCGATCTGACCACAACCTTCGATACCGGTCTGGTGCAACTGCCCAGCTTCTCGACCCGGCGCGCCAGCACCACGATCGAACTTGGCGATGGGCAGAGCTTTGCGATCGCCGGCCTTTTGCAACGCAACAACACGCGCCGCCAGGACCAGTTGCCATGGATCGGCGATGTGCCGATCCTGGGGGCCCTGTTCCGCTCTGCCTCCTTTCAGAAAGAGGAAACGGATCTGGTCATCATCGTCACCCCCACGCTCACCCGTCCGGTCAGGTCCGCACGCGCGCTTTCGACACCCCTGGACACCAGTGTTCTGACCGACGAGAGAACCTTTTTCCTTTACGGCAAGGCGGAAATGACCCGCGGAGAGCTTGAGCGCAAGATTCGCCGGCGCGGAATAGACGGGCCTTTCGGCCACGTGATCGCACCTGATGCCTATGTCCCGGAGCCCGGCCGTGTCGACAAGTAGGCTCCTTGCCGCGGGCCTGGCTCTCCTTGTGCCGGTCGGCTGCGCCCGTCCCATGGGTTCGACGGACGGAATTTTCCCGGATGCAGGTGTCGCGCCCCGCCACAACGTCGCGATTCAGACCGCTGATCCCTTCGCCGGCCAGCGACCCGTCCCGAATCCGGGCGGCGACGGACAGCGCGTAGCTGCGATCATCGAACGATACCGAAGCGGGGCGCCGGCCCTACCGGTCCAGGACAACGCGCCGCCGGACGGCGCACCGCGCTAGCCGTCATTCGACGATCGTCACCTTGCGGTTGACCAGCACATCGCGCGTACCGGCGGCCTGACAATCGACCGACAGTTCTGAATTGCCAGTGAAGGTGATGCGGTCCACCACGATCTGCGTGCAGCCGCCCGCGCCCCCGAAGTTGCCGGAGTACTCCACGCTGGCGGCCGGGGCATAGACAGCACCGTCCAGGATCGATGCGGCATTTCCGTTGATCCGATGGGTTACGCCGACGTCGCCGCGGCTGCCGAAGATGATGACGCCTGCGAACGGCCCGCTCTTCGGAGCTTCGAGGTCAAGCGTGGCGCCGCCGTTGATGACCGCGCGCGCACCATTGGCCAAATAGAACGTGATGCCGCTGCCGCGTGCCACGGTTTTGGAGCGCAGTTCGAAGTCCCCGCCGTCGACGATGTAGAGGCCGGGATCGAGATCGACGGTGCCCAAGAGCTTCAGCCCGCCGCAGAACCGCATGGATTTCACGCCGCTAGGATGGTTCTCGACCGGTGTGAGCCGGGTCGATCTGTTGTTCTTGCCCACGTTGGAGTCGGGCTGGCAGGTCCCCGTGACGGCCGGCTCGGGCATACTGGCATAGGGATCGGCCGTGACGGGGGCTTGTTCGTTGGGTGCCGCGCAATCGGTCAGCGTGAGATTGCCGGTCGCGCTCACGCCACCGACCGCGTGCACGCACCCTGTACTAACCACCGCCGCACCACCCGACATCAGGAAGCTGTTGGAGGCGTTCGAGTTCGAGGCGATATCGCAACCCGTGAAGCGGACCTCGCTCGACCCGGAGACAGTCACCGCGCCTGCCGAGGTGGGCGACAGGGCCAGCAGGCAGGCAGGTGATCCGCCGGTTACCGCGGCGACCGCGCGGGCGCCGATATCGACGGGCGTGGCGATGAAGAGCTTTGAAAAAGAGCGCGGCTGTTCCCGGGTCAGCCAGACCTCGACGGCGGAGGGATCGGCGGCGTAGGCGCCGGTGGAGGGGGGAGCGGTCAGCGTGAGCGTTCCCATCCCGCCATCGAACCCGGACGCCAGGGCGATGTCGCGGGCGCTGGCCTCCAAGGACGCGGTCAGCCCGCCGCCGCGCAACGCGATTCCGCCGGCATGGGCCGACACGTCCGCGGCGTTCTGCAACTTGCGTTGCTCGAGATACCAGTAACCGGCCTCACCGCCGAGTGCGAAGCCGCCCACGACCAGCGGCAGGGCCAGCGCCGCGGTGATCGCGATATTGCCGGCCTCTGCGCCACGAAACGCGCGCAGGAACCGGTCGCACCGGGGCATCAATCTCCGCACGAAATCGCGCAACCGTTCCAATTTACATCATCTCCATGATCGCGGGTGAGATGATCACCGCAAACAGCACGGGCAGAAAGAACAGGATCATCGGCACCGTCAGCTTGGGCGGAAGCGACGCTGCCTTCTTCTCGGCCATCGACATACGCTGGTCGCGGCTCTCCTGCGCCAGGACCTTGAGAGCGCGGCCAAGGGGCGTGCCGTGCTTTTCCGCCTGGATCAGGCTCGTGACAACGCCACGCACTGCTTCCAGGTCAGTGCGCCGCGCCAGCCCTTCGTAGGCCGTGCGCCGATCCTGCAGGTAAGCCAGTTCGGCGGTCGTCAGGCTGAGTTCTTCGGCCAGCGTCGGACTCGAACCGCCGATCTCTTCGGCCACCTTGCGAAAGGCCCCCTCGATCGGCATTCCCGATTCCACGCAGATCAGCATCAGGTCGAGCGCGTCAGGCCAGTTGCGCCGTATCTCGCCCCGTCGCTTGGTCACGATGTTCTTGAGATAGAGAGCAGGTCCGCCGTAGCCCGCCGCGGCCGCGACAAGCCCGATCAACAGATGCACCGGCGCCGGGTATGGTAGGTTCAGCACGACCATGCTGTAGAACAGGGCCACCACACCGAAGAGCGTCATCATGATGATCCGCAGCGCAAGGAACTGGATCACCGCCCGCCGTCCGCGGAAGCCGGCCTGGTGCAGCCGCTGCGCGATCCCGGCGTCCTCAAGCTTGGCGGACAGGTTGAATGTCTCGACGATCACCTGATAACCGCGGCGCGGAGCGTTGCGGCGCAGCTTTTGCGTCTCGGTCTCGACCTGATGCTCGGCGCGTGCCCGCGCGGCAAGCCGACTGCGGGCATGGGCCACCGACGCAAGGCGCCGCCCCAGCGTGTCGCGTCGCAGGAACGGCAGCGCCGCGGCAACCACGCCCGCCGCGCCGGAAACAGCCGCGACGACAGGGACCATCCGCTCCGGGTTCTCGACGATGTTCGCGATCATGTCCAACATCTCAGAAATCGAAGTTGATCATCTTGCGCATCACCAAAATGCCCATGCCCATCCAGAGGCCGGACGCGACCAGGACCATGTTGCCCGTCGTCTCCGTGAAGAGGACCGAGATGTAGTCGGGGCTGGTCAGCGACATGATCCCCGCCACCAGGACCGGCAGCGCGCCGATGATCGCCCCGGACGCCTTGGCCTCGGAGCTCATCGCCTTGATCTTGTCGCGCATCTTGTTGCGCTCCCTCAGGACGTTCGAGAGGTTGCTGAGCGAGTTCGACAGGCTGCCGCCGGTACGGGCCTGGATGGTGACCACGATGGCGAAGAAATTCGCCTCGCTCAGGGGGACGCGCTCGGCGAAGCGCTGGATAGCGTCGCTCATCGGCAAACCGACATTGAGATCGTTGAGGATCTTCTGGAACTCGGCCTTCAGCGGGGCGCGCGTCTCCTGCGCGATGACATGGAGACAATCGCGGAACGGCAGGCCGGATTTCACACCGCGCACCACGATGTCGATAGCCGTCGGGAATTCGGTCATCATCGACTTCATCCGCCGCGTCTTGCGGACCGAAAGCATCAGATTGGGCAATCCGACACCGCAAGCCAGCGCAAAGCCGATCGGAACCACCGTGCCGCCGCCGACGATCAGACCGAACGCAAGTCCGCAGACACCGAGTCCCGCAGAGACCACGAAATATCGCGTCTTGGACCATCCCAGACCCGCTTCGCGCAACCGGCGGATCAAGATCCGTCGGTTGCGCGTCCGGCGTACCTCTTCGATCTCGCGCAGTGCGTCCTTGACCGACCGCTGGGCAGGTGCCTTGCCGTCGTCGGAGCCGTCGGACGCAGCCTCGAACTCACGCGCGATCGCCTCGACCCGCCGCGACGTCGCGGTGCTCCGCGAGAGGCTCGGCCAGGCGAACGCCATCAGCAGTCCGCCCACGGTCAGGACCGTCAGGCCGGCGATGAGGATCGGAGCCAGGACGGCAAGGCTGGTCATCTCAGGCATCGAGCTCGCGCCGCATCACGCGCGGGTCCGAATCGTCGAGCGCCTTGGTGAGCCGCGCCTGCTCGTTGTAGTAGACCGCCCGGTCCCAGAAACCCGGCCGCCCGGATCCGTTGGCGCGGTGACGCCCGGTGATCTTGCCGTCCTCGCCCTCTCCGGTGATCTCGTACTTGAACAGATCCTGCGTGGTGATCACGTCCCCCTCCATTCCCAGAACTTCGGTGATATGGGTAATGACGCGGCGACCGTCGCGCAGCCGCGAGGCCTGTACGATGACGTCGATGGACGACACCATCATCTCGCGTATCGTGCGCGGCGGCAGGCTGACGCCCCCGACCGAGATCATCGATTCCAGCCGGCTGAGCGCCTCGCGCGGAGAGTTCGCGTGCAGCGTGCCCATCGATCCGTCATGGCCGGTGTTCATGGCCTGAAGCAGATCGAACGCCTCGGCGCCGCGAACCTCCCCCACGATGATGCGTTCCGGGCGCATCCGCAGGCAGTTCTTCACCAGGTCGCGCATGGTGATCTCACCCTTGCCCTCGATATTGGCGGGCCGCGTCTCCAGCCGCACCACATGCGGTTGCTGAAGCTGCAGCTCCGCGGCGTCCTCGCAGGTCACGATCCGTTCGTCGGCGTCGATGGAACGGGTCATGCAGTTCAGCAGCGTCGTCTTCCCCGATCCGGTCCCGCCGGAGATCACGGTGTTGCAGCGCACACGCCCGATGATCCGCAGGATCTCCGCCCCTTCCTCGGTGATCGAGCCGAAGCCGACCAGGTGCTCCAGCGTCAGCTTGTCTTTCTTGAACTTGCGGATCGTCAGGGTCGGCCCGTCGACCGCGAGCGGCGAAGCGATCACGTTCACGCGGCTTCCGTCGGCCAGACGGGCATCGCAGATCGGCGAGCTCTCATCGACACGGCGGCCGACCTGACTCACGATCCTCTGGCAGATGTTGAGCAGATGCTCGTTGCTTTGAAAGCTGACGTCGGTCTTGAGGGTCTTGCCCTCGACTTCGATGAAAATGTCGTCCGCGCCATTGACCATGATGTCGGATATGTCGTCGCGGCGCAGCAGCGGCTCCAGCGGACCGTATCCGAGCACATCGTCCACGATACTTTCGATCAAGGCCTCCTGATCGGCGACCGACAGGGGGAGTTTCTTTTCCTCGATGATTTCCGTGGCGATGGCGCGGATCTCGACCGCGGCCTCCTGCCGGTCGGTCTGCGCGATGCGCGACAGCTCCACCGCGTCCACGAGGGCGCCGAAGACCTGCGCCTTGACCTTGAAGAATTCGGAGCGCCCGTCGCCGGCTTTCGCGGCTCCCTTCGGCTGCGGCGTCTGGCGCGGCTCGACGGCGCGCGGGGCGGGATCCGCCTGCGGTACGGCGACCGTGGCCGCGACCGGTGCCGGCCTGTCGCCTGGCTGCGCGCGTCCGAATGGCACGGTCTGCTCCTTCATGATTCGTATCGTGGTTCCGGGGGGCGGTCATCCGGCCCGGCGCAATACGCCGGACCGGCATTGTAATGCCGGCCCGGACGGCATCCGGGACGGCGCCTTGCTGCGGCCTCAGGCCTTCGGCGTCAGCGCGGTCGTCAGCTTCCCGAAGGTCGCGGTCAGCTGCGGCCCGAGAGCCGTCATCGCGGCGACGACGACCAGCGCCACGCCGGCCGCGATGAGGCCGTATTCGATCGCCGTGGCACCCTTGCGGTCCGAAACCATGAGACGGGCGTCGATCAGAAGTCTGGAGATGATGAGAAGCATGTTGCACCTTTCCGTTTGTTTGAACTGCTGAGAGCTAAACCTGCTCCGCCCCAATAAATCGTTGATATAAGCGGTTGAATTTGATGAGGTTCGTGCGGCAGGGCCTCCGGCAGAGGCGTGCGGTGGGCGGCAACGGCCCGAAAAAACTGAAAAAACGCGTGGGTTAACGGCTTGTGAACCAGATGCGAATCTAGTGTCCCGAACCGCTGGTCTCATCGGAGTTTTTCCATGGCCGACCCCCGTCCGGCGCGCCGGAGCACCTGTCCTAAGGTCGCTGCCGCGCTGATTCTATGCGCGCTCGGCGGCACCGCCGCGGCGCAGGACGCCGCCATCCGCGGCCCGTCCTATGCAAGCCCGCGATCGCTCGCCAAGGGCGAGGCCCGTGTGGTATCGGTCTTCAATCCGTTCGAGACGGTCATCGTGGGGGATCCCGCGGTCATCGCGACATCGGTGGTCAGCGATACGCGGCTGGTCCTGACCGCCCGCGCCGCGGGCCGGACCAACATCATCCTGCTCGGCGCGGACGGAGAGGTTCAGGCCCGCTGGGATGTCATCGTCTCCGCGGAACGCGGTCACCGCGCCACCGTGCATCGCGGCACGGCACAAACCAGCGTTCTGTGCGATCCGGTCTGCCGGCCGGTCCGCGATCTCGAAAACACCGGCCCCTGATCCGTGGCGGAGCCGGACCCCGGGATCGGCGGCGACAGCGCAGGGCAGCGATCGCGCGGGACCCCGGCCCCGTGTCCCATATGTCGAGATTACCCGGAGAAACGGCCGGAACCGGATCGACCATCGATCCCGAAACCCATGGCATGTGCGTTGGAGATGGTGGAGCCGATCGGGATCGAACCGACGACCTCGTCATTGCGAACGACGCGCTCTCCCAACTGAGCTACGGCCCCACTGGCGCGCTGCGTGGACGAAACCCGGAGGCTTGTCAAGATCGCGAAAGGACCGCGATCCCTCCTTGTCATCGGCTCCGGGATCGGTCTGGAGTGGCGCCGGAAAGCGGCGAGGAGACCGGGCGGGAATGGCACTGACAAGAGCGACGCTGTCGAAATCCTTCTACCGGCTGCGGCGGCTTTCGCGCAAGCTCTGGATCCGGTCGGCGCTGATCGCGCTGCTGGCCGTCGTCGCGGCGCTGACCGCCCGGCCGTTGGCATTCCTGATCCCCGACCCGATGGCGGCGGGACTCACCGAAGGCGCCGTCGCCGAGATCGTCCGGATCATCGCCTCCAGCATGCTGGCGGTGACGATCTTCTCGCTGTCGATCATGGTCGCTGCCCGGCAGGCGGCATCGTCCCAGGTGACGCCCCGCACCCACCAGCTGCTGATCGAGGACACGACCACCCAGACCGTCCTTGCCACGTTCCTGGGCGCGTTCATCTTTTCCCTGGTCAGCCTGATCGTGCTGGATACGGGCTATTTTTCCGGCAAGGCGGCTGTGGTGATCCTGTTCTTCACGCTGCTGGTGATCGGACTCGTCGTCATCGCGATCCTGAGATGGATCGACCACCTGAGCGAACTCGGCAGCGTGATCGAGACCACCCGCAAGGTCGAGCATGTCGCCCGGGATGCCTTGCGGCAACGGGTGGAGTGGCCCTGCCTGGGCGCCCGCGCGCTGACCGAAGGCATGCTCGAAATCCCGGTGCGCGCGATGCGCCTTCACGCCTGGTCCACCGGGTATATCCAGCATATCGACATGGCCAGCCTGTCGGAAGCGGTCCGCGCCAGCCACGGGCAGGTCTTTCTGCTGGCGGCGCCGGGCAAGTTCGTCACCGAAGGCCAGCCGCTGCTCTACCATACCGGCGATCTGCCCGAAAAGGCCGTCCGCAGCGCCTTCACGATCAGCGACAGCCGTGTGTTCGACCAGGATCCGCGCTTCGGGGTCATCGTGCTGACCGAGATCGCCCAGCGGGCGCTGTCCCCCGGCATCAACGATCCGGGCACGGCCATCGATGTCATTTCCCGGCTGCAACGCGTTCTTCTGGGGTTCCGGGACGAGGCCGAAGCGAAGAACCAGATCGACCCGCATTACCCCAGTATCTGGATGCCGCCGGTCACCGCCCGCACCCTGCTGCGCGACAGCTTCGAGCCCATCGCGCGGGACGCGGCCGATACGGTCGAAGTTCAGATCCGGCTTCAGAAGGCTCTCGCCGCCCTTGCGGAAGGAAGCGACGCGACCATGGCGGAGGCGGCGCGGGACAGCTCGGCGCGGGCGCTGGAAATGGCGCTCCCGCACTTGCCGCTCGACGCGCACCGGGCGCGGCTGGAGGCGCTGGCCGTCGGCCGCTAGGGGCGGGCCGCCGCCGGTCTGCGTCGTCAAAACGCGCGGCGTCCTTGCACCATCCGTGTCCGTCCGCTACTCCGCCGCCTCCTGGTAGTCCTCCAGCGGCGGGCAGGTACACACCAGGTTGCGGTCGCCATAGACGTTGTCCACACGGTTCACCGGCGGCCAGTACTTGTCCACGCGGAACGCGCCTGCGGGAAAGCATCCCGTCTCGCGGCTGTACGGGCGGTCCCAATCGCCGACAAGATCCTCGACCGTATGGGGGGCGTGCTTGAGCGGATTGGCCTTCGGGTCGCCGCCATTCTCTATCTCGCGGATCTCTTCACGGATCGACAGCATCGCGTCGCAGAAGCGGTCCAGCTCTGCGCAGGTCTCGCTTTCGGTCGGTTCGACCATCAGCGTTCCGGCCACGGGCCAGCTCATGGTGGGCGCGTGGAACCCGTTGTCGATCAGACGCTTGGCGATGTCGTCCACGGTCACGCCGGCGCTGTCGTCGAACGGGCGGACGTCCAGGATGCATTCATGCGCCACCCGGCCGCCCTTGCCGCGGTAGAGCACATCGTAAGCGCCATCCAGCCGCGCGGCGATGTAGTTGGCGTTCAGGATCGCGATCTTGGTAGCCTGGGTCAGACCCTCTCCGCCCATGAGCCGGCAATAGGCCCATGAGATCGGCAGGATCGACGCCGAGCCCCACCGCGCCCCCGACACCGCCCCCTCTCCCCTGCCGCCGAACCCCGGCAGATGCGGTGCCAGATGCGCGCGCACCCCGATCGGACCCATGCCGGGGCCGCCGCCGCCGTGCGGGATGCAGAACGTCTTGTGCAGGTTCAGGTGGCTCACATCGGCACCGATCTCGCCCGGCTTCACCAGCCCGACCATGGCGTTGAGGTTCGCCCCGTCCAGATAGACCTGCCCGCCGTGGGCATGGGTGATGTCGCAGACCTCTCTGACGGTCTCCTCGAACACGCCATGGGTCGAGGGGTAGGTTATCATGCAGGCCGCCAGAGCGTCCCCGGCGGCCGCGGCCTTGGCGCGGAAATCCTCCACGTCGATGTCGCCGCGGGCGGTGCAGTTCACCACGACCACCTTCATGCCGGCCATCTGCGCGCTGGCCGGGTTGGTCCCGTGGGCGTTCACCGGAATCAGACATATGTGCCTGTCGCGCGCGCCATTGGCCTCGTGGAAGGCGCGGATGGTCAGCAGCCCGGCGTATTCCCCCTGAGCGCCCGAGTTCGGCTGCATCGACATGGCGTCATAGCCGGTGATCGCGCAGAGCCGCTCCGACAGGTCGCCGATCAGCTCCGCGTAGCCCGCCGCCTGGTCGGCCGGGGCGAACGGATGGATATTGGCGAACTCGGGCCAGGTTACGGCGGCCATTTCGGCGGCCGCGTTCAGCTTCATGGTGCAGGAGCCCAGCGGGATCATCGCCCGGTCCAGCGCCAGGTCCCGGTCCGCCAGACGGCGCATGTAGCGCATCATCTCGGTCTCGGCGCGGTTCATGTGGAACACCGGATGGGTCAGGTAGTCGCTTTCGCGCACCAGCTCCTTGGGGATCCGATAGCCCGCCTCACCGCCGTCGGCGCAGCCGAACACCTCCAGCAGGCGGCTCACGGTCAGATCCCGCGTGGTCTCGTCCAGGGTGATGCCCAACCGGGTCGCGCCGACGCGCCGCAGGTTGATGCGCCTGTCGGCGGCGGCCTGGAATATGACCTCCCGCAGGGCGCCGCAGTCCACGGTGACGGTGTCGAAAAACGCCTCCGGTCCCACATCATAGCCCGCGGCCTCCAGCGACGCGGCCACGCGCGCGGTCTTGAGATGGATGCGCTGGGCGATCGCCTTGAGCCCGTCCGGACCGTGGAACACGGCGTAGAATCCCGCCATGACCGCCAGCAATGCCTGGGCGGTACAGACGTTGCTGGTCGCCTTCTCGCGCCGGATATGCTGCTCGCGGGTCTGCAGGCTCAGCCGGTAGGCCTTGTTGCCCCGCGCGTCGATGGACACGCCCACGATCCGCCCCGGCATCGCCCGCTTCATGGCGTCCCGGCACGCCATGTAGGCGGCATGGGGCCCGCCATAGCCCATCGGTACGCCGAAGCGCTGCGTCGAGCCCACGGCGATATCCGCCCCCATGGCGCCCGGTTCCTTGAGCAGCGTCAACGCCAGCGGATCGGCGATCACGATACCCATGGCGTCCGCGTCATGCAGGTCGGCGATCAGGTCCGACACGTCGCGCAGCCCGCCGTTCGTGCCCGGATACTGGAACACGCCGGCAAAGACCTCCCCCGCCGCCATGTCGTCGGGCGCGCCGACCACGACCTCCAGGCCCAGGGGCGCGCATCGTGTGCGGATCACCGCGATGTTCTGGGGATGGCAGCCCTCGTCCACGAACACCGCCCGCGCCTTCGATTTCGACACCCGCTGGGCCATCGTGACGGCCTCGGCGGCCGCCGTCGCCTCGTCCAGCAGAGAGGCGTTGGCGATCTCCAGCCCGGTCAGGTCCGACACCATGGTCTGGAAGTTCAGCAGCGCCTCCAGCCGGCCCTGGCTGATCTCCGGCTGATAGGGCGTATAGGCCGTGTACCAGGCCGGGTTCTCCAGAATGTTGCGCTGGATCGCCGGCGGCGTGACGGTGCCGTGAAACCCCTGACCGATCATCGACGAGAACACCGAATTCTTCCGCGCGATCTGTCGAAGCTCCCATAGCAGCTCGCGCTCGGTCAGCGGCGGCCCCAGGTCCAGCGCGGCCTCCTGTCGGATCGCTCCCGGTACGGTCTCGTCGATCAGTGCGTCGAGACCCTGCACCCCAAGCGTCTCGAACATCCTTTCCATCTCTGCGGGAGACGGCCCGATATGACGGCGGTTGGCGAAATCGTAGGGATCGTACCCGGTCGGCTCGAACGGCATGGCTCACTCCTCCGGCACTTTGGGGCCAAGCCCTCGCACCGCTTCATCTTTCCTCAAACATCCCCGCCGGAGGCCCGATTTTTCGTAGAAAAATCGCCCCGCGCGATCAGATGAACTTCTTGTACGCGGCCTCGTCCATGAACTCGTCGAGCGCGGACATGTCCTCGACCCGCAACCTGAAGAACCAGCCGGCGCCCAGCGGATCCTCGTTCACCAGGGCCGGATTGTCCTCCAGCGCCGGGTTCACCTCCACGATCTCGCCGTCCACGGGCGCCAGGATCTCGCTCGCGGCCTTGACGCTCTCGATCACGACGATCTCGTCCTCCTTGGCCACGGTCCGGCCCTCGTCGGGCAGTTCCACGAACACGATGTCGCCCAGCTGTTCGGCGGCGTGTTCGGTGATCCCCACGGTCACGACGTTCTCCTCGTCGTCCTCGGGGCGCAGCCACTCGTGTTGTTCGGTGAATTTCATCGGGGTCCTCGTCTCGTCAGCGTTTGTAGGTGGCGGGGCGGAACGGCATCTGCACGACGTCGACCGGCAGCCGGCGACCCCGCAGCGACCCTTCGAGTTTGGTGCCGATTCCGGCGCGGTCAATATCGACGTAGCCCATGGCGATCGGCCGCTCGACCGACGGGCCGAACCCGCCCGACGTGATCCGCCCCACCGCCCGGTCCCCGTCGAAAAGCTCCACGCCCTCGCGCATGGGCGCACGGCCCTCCGGAACCAGCCCGACGCGCAGGCGCGACGGCTGGCCGTCGATCTCGCGCAGCACCCGCTCGGCGCCCGGAAACCCGCCAGCCCGGTCGCCGCCGGACCGGCGCACCTTCTGGACCGCCCAGAGCACGTTCCCCTCCACCGGTGAGGTGCTCTCGTCCAGGTCATGGCCATAGAGGCACAGCCCCGCCTCCAGCCGCAGCGAGTCGCGCGCCCCAAGGCCCACGGGTTCGACGCCCTCTGCCTTCAGAAGCGCGCGGGCCAGTCTCTCGGCCGCCTCCGCCGCGACGGAGATCTCATAGCCGTCCTCTCCGGTGTAGCCGGAACGCGACACCCAGAGCGTCCCGAAGTCGCTTTCCAGCCGCGCCACATCCATGAACCGCATCGCCGCGGCTCCGGGGGCCACCGCCTCCAGCACGTCCTCGGCCAAGGGTCCCTGAAGCGCCAGCAGCGCGCGGTCCAGCATCCGCACATCGCAGTCGGGCAGCCCGTGCCGCAGATGCGCCAGATCCGCCGTCTTGCACGCCGCGTTCACCACCAGAAACAGATCGTCCGTCCGCCGCGCGATCATCAGATCGTCCAGGATCCCGCCGTTCGGCGCGGTGAACAGCCCGTAGCGCTGCCGTCCGTCTTTTAGCCCGATCACGTCCTGGGGAACCAGCGTCTCCAGCCCGGCTGCCGCCGCCGCGGCGCCGCCGCGATGCGTGACCACGATCTGCCCCATGTGGCTCACGTCGAACAGCCCCGCGCCCGACCGGCAGGCCAGATGCTCCCTCATCACTCCAAGGGGATACTGAACCGGCATCTCATAGCCCGCGAACGGCACCATCCTGGCGCCCAGTTCCACGTGCAGGCCGTAAAGCGGGGTCCGCCTCAACTCCGACATCGGGTCCTCCGGTTGCCAGGGCCGCCATCGCGCCCTTCCGACGTCCCTTAAACCCATCCGCCCGGCATCGCTATCCCTTGGACGCCCCTGGCCCGATTTCGGATCGCACCGGCCCCGCCCTCCGGCGGGTCCGCGCGCCCCGAGATCCGCCCCCCCCTTCGCGCAAGCCGGGCGCCGCCGACAGCCCCCTTGCCATTGCCGCGCCGCCCCCCTTACCTGAGCGCCATGAGCGATCCCCATTTCTTCGGCTACGGCAGCCTCGTGAACCGCCGCACCCATGCCTATGCGCCGGCGCATCGGGCCACCCTGCCCGGCTGGCGGCGCGAATGGCGCGCGACCGCCCTGAGGCCCGCCGCCTTCCTGACCGCCCGGCCCTGCGAAGGCTCCGAGATCGACGGGCTGGTGGCACCCGTGCCCCGCGGCGACTGGCGCCCGCTCGACACCCGTGAGGAAGGCTATGCCAGGATCGACGCGGGCCTCGTGACCCACGCGCTGAGGCCGGCGCCGCAGATCGCGGTCTATTCCATCCCGCCCCGCGACGACGATCGTGCCGGTTGCCCGATCCTGCTGAGCTATCTCGACGTGGTGGTGCAGGGGTTCCTGAACGAGTTCGAAGACGATGGCGTGACGCGGTTCTTCCAGACCACCGACAATTGGTCCCTGCCCGTCGCCGACGACCGCCACGCGCCGCTCTACCCCCGCGCGCAGACCCTCGCGCGCGCGGAGCGGGCGCTGATCGACCGATGGCTGGCACAACTCGGCGTCACCGTGGTCCCCGTGGAAGAGACCGGCCTCGGCCTCGACGCCGCTCCCTGACCCGCAGACCGGAATTTCGGTCCGAAATTCCGCCCCCCCGTTACCCGGAGATCGGCTTTTGCAGCAGCGGCAGGACCCGCGCCATTTCCGGGCCGCGCGCCTGCCCGGTGACGGCCTTGCGCAGCGGCATGAACAGCGCCTTGCCCTTGCGCCCGGTGGCGTCCTTCACGGCATCGGTCCAGAGGTCCCAGCTTTCGGGACCGTAGGGATGGGCGGGCAGAAGCCCCAGCGCCGTCTTGACGAACGCGGGATCCTCGGCACCCGCCAGGGCGTCGCGCCCGTCGCGGAACAGCGCCCACCAGCCGGCCAGATCGGCCCGGGTCCGGACGTTGTCGTGGATCGCGGCCCAGAACGCGGGCGCCATGTCGTCCGGCACGCCGGCGGCGCGGATGTCGTCGGCCATCGCCTCGTAGGGGCGGGCCGCCAGAACACGCGCGGTCAGCGGCCGAAGGTCCTCTTCGTCGAACTTCGTCGGCGCCGCGCCGAAGCGGGTCACGTCGAACCCCTCGACCAGCTCGTCCAGAGAGCCGCGCAACTCCACCGGATCGGAGGACCCCAGCCGCGCCATCAGGCTGAGCAGCGCCATGGGCTCGATCCCCGCCGCACGAAGATCGCGCAGGGAAAGGGTGCCCAGCCGCTTGGACAGCGCCTCTCCCTGGGGGCCCGTCAGCAGCGAATGGTGCGCGAAGTCCGGGTGCCCGTGGCCCAGCGCCGCCATGATCTGGATCTGCGTCGCGGTATTGGTCACATGGTCGGACCCGCGCACCACATGGGTCACCCCCATGTCGGTGTCGTCCACCACGCTCGCCAGCGTATAGAGCACCTGCCCGTCGCCCCGGATCAGCACAGGGTCCGACACGCTGGCCGCGTCGATGGAGATATGGCCCAGGATCCCGTCGGCCCATTCGATGCGCGCCTGATCCAGCTTGAACCGCCACGCGCCGCCGCCGCGCTCGGCGCGCAGGCGGGCCTTCTCGGCCTCGTCCAGCCCCAGCGCCGCGCGGTCATAGACCGGCGGCCGGCCCATGTTCAGCTGTTTCTTGCGCTTGAGGTCCAGTTCGGTCGGCGTCTCGAACGCCTCGTAGAGGCGTCCTGCCGCGCGCAGGGCGTCCGCGGCCTCGGCATAGCGGTCTAGCCGCTCGGACTGGCGCTCGACCCGGTCCCAGGTCAGGCCCAGCCAGTCCAGATCCTCCTTGATCCCGTCGACATATTCCTCTTTCGAGCGCAGCGGATCGGTGTCGTCCAGCCGCAGGATGAACGTGCCGCCCGCCTTGCGCGCGATCAGCCAGTTGAACAGCGCCGTACGCAGGTTGCCGATATGGATGTATCCGGTGGGCGACGGGGCGAAGCGGGTGACGGTCACGGACGGGCCTCCTGAAACTCACGGCTCCTGTCCCACAGCGCGGAGGCCTTGTCCAGAATGGCTCGGCAGGACCGGCCAGCGGGTCGCCAGGTCCGTCCAGCCCGCCGCGGATCCGCTCGCGCAGCGCGGTTTCGTCCACCGTTCCCGGGCGGGTGAGGCAGAGGCAGGACCGACCCTTCCGGTGCGGACCCGGCCGGTCCGGGATCGGGCCGAAATCGGCGTGGCCCGGCATGATGCAGACCGCCAGATTGGCCTTGCGCGGGGCGAGGCCGGTCGCCCGATAGCTGCGGCTCCGCCCGCTGTCGTAGCGACCTCGGCCCGGTATGCCGGGCGACCACAGACCCCGCTGCCGGCCCGTCACCTCGCGGAAGATCGCGTCCCGCCGGTGCGCGTCGTCGCGCCGGCCCTCCGGCGCCACGCCGCCAGGAACGGCCCGGGATCGCGCGCATATCATCCATGGCCCGACCCTAGCACGGGGTGGGCCGCGCACCATATTCCGGCCATGACCGACATTGCCCCCCTGACCGCGCCCACCCTGGACGACATCGCCGCCCTCGCCCATGCCGCGCGCGATGCCCTTCCCGGACCGTTCCGCGCCCCGGCCGCCGGGGTCGCCATCCGGGTCGAGGATTTCGCCCCGGACGCCCTGCTGGACGAGATGCGGATCGACGACGCCTTCGGGCTGACGGGTCTCTACGACGGGATCCCGCTGACCGAAAAATCCCACATGGACCAACCCCTCGGACCGGATACGATCTGGCTCTTTCGCCGTCCGATCCTGGACGAATGGGCCGAGCGCGGCACGATCCCCCTCGGCGCACTGGTCACCCACATCTATGTCCATGAACTGGCCCATCACCTGGGCTGGTCCGACGCCGACATCGCCCGCATCGACCGGTGGTGGGAGTAGGCTCCGGCCCCAGGGGCGCGATCGTCCGATGGACGATCACAAGGCGCGAACGGTCGCGGCGCAAGCCAAGGGCCCCGGCCCCGCTGGGGCGCGACCGGCCGATGGACAATCACAAGGCGCGAACGCTCGCGGCGCAAGCAAAAGGCCCCGGCACCGCAGGGCGCCGGCGTCCGCCGATGGCGCCTGTTCGGTGCGGCTCGACGTCGTCGGGTCGTTGCAGGGGTCGGAGATGGCGCGATTGCGTGTTCCGACACGCGGACAAGGGCCATGCGGCCATCGCGGTCAGACAGGCTCCGGAGCGCACCGCGGCCGGCCGGTCACCGAAATCCGGCCCCCGGCATCGGCCGCGTCCCGCCACAGGGGCCGGCGCGGCGCATGCCATGGCAGGCGGATCGAACGGCGCGCGGCCGGACTCGTCATCGCGGCCGCCAGGACGAAAAACGCCGCCCCCGGGGGCGGCGCCTGCCGGTCGCGGGAAGGCCGGAGCCCTACTTGATCTTGCCTTCCTTGTATTCGACATGCTTGCGGGCGACGGGGTCGTATTTCTTGACGACCATCTTCTCCGTCATCGTCCGCGCGTTTTTCTTGGTCACGTAGAAGTGGCCGGTATCCGCCGTCGAGTTCAGGCGGATCTTGATGGTGGTGGGTTTCGCCATGTCTCTCTCCTCGGGTCGGGCGGCGGATCGCAACCGCCCCGGACCGCAGTCCGTCGATAAAGCCGAAGCCGCTATCTACGCCCCGTACCGCCCCTGTCAACCGGGAATCGCGGCGCTCCCGTCCCGGGGAACCTCCCGGGAGGAGGACAGGATCTTGTCCACGCGGCCGGACCCGTCGTGGACCGGCCTGACCTTCACCGACCAGCGCTTCATCGTGCCCGTCCCGGTCGGGCAGTCGGCCTCGAACCGGTCCGTCTCGCCGTCGAGGGCCCGGCGCACGGCGTCGCGAACCCGTTGCTGACCGCAGATCGGCCAGAGCGTCCACCAGGCCTTGCCGGCGACGCTGGAATGGGCCGCAATCTCCATGGCGCACATGCCGTTGCGGCTCATGTATTCGATCCGTCCATCGGGATCGAGGATCTTGACGCAGTCGGGGGACGCGCGCAGTTGCGCCAACGTGATGCCTTCCGCGCGGCCGTCCAGCGTATGCGCGATCTCCACATCGGGGTCGAACCCATCGGTCATGCCTCTTCTCCCTGGCAAGTCGCAGGACACGACCCTGATCCAGCACAGCTTTACACGGGATTAAGACGCGGCGACAGGACCGGCGGACATGCGCCGCGCGACGGACAGGATCCGCACCACCCGGTTCGCGGGATCGCGCAACGGGGTCATGGTGACGGACCAGTCGCCCGGGAGGCCGCCGGCCTCCGGTCCCTTGCCCCGAACCCGCGCGACCTCTCCCAGCCGGGCCCGGGTGACCGCCTGCCGCATCGCCGGGCGCGCGTCGAGCGGCCACAGATCCCAGCACGCCCGACCGACGACACCCGCACGGGCGAGATCCAGCATCTCAAGCCCCGCATCGCCCATGAAGACGATCATCCCCTCACGGTCCAGGATCGCAAGGCAGTGGGGCGAATGGCGCAGAAAACCGGCCGTCACGAGCGGCACGCAGCCTTCCAGCTCAGAGGTCACGTCCGACAGGTCCGTGGCGCCCTGACCGTAAGTCACACCGTGCACACGTATGAGGCGAAACACACCATACCCATACGCTCACCGATTCGGAGCGGATCTCAAAGAACTTTCTAGCGACGCGGATGGCCTGTAAGCCGGATTCTGTTCCCGAAGACATGCTTCGGGCGGTGACCATTCCTCTGCGCCGGCCGTTGCCGACCGGCTCTAGCTGCCTACCCGGGCCCCGCGGCGGAAGCGGCCAATGGGACCCCTATTCGGCATTGCTCCCGGTGGGGCTTGCCATGCGAAGACCGTTGCCGGCCTCCCGGTGGGCTCTTACCCCGCCGTTTCACCCTTACCATGCACGCATGGCGGTCTGTTCTCTGTGGCGCTATCCGTCGGGTTGCCCCGCCCGGGCGTTACCCGGCACCGTCGCTTCCTGGAGTCCGGACTTTCCTCGCGCACCTTGCAGCGCACGCGGCCACCCGGCCATCCGCGTCCCGCCACCGCCTAATGCCCGCGCGGGCGGCGGTCAATCCGCCTGTCCCGCCAGACCGGCGGCGATGCCGAGGTCGCGCGCGTCGAGCGGTCCGCGCGCCCAGGGCCGGTGGCGGAGCCGCAGCGCCGACAGCAGCGTCGCCGGATCGGCATCGGCGGTGTAGCCCGCACGGACCATGAGCGCGGCGAAATCGCCGGCGCCCTCTCCGCGGGGTGTCGCGGCGGCCAGCCCGGACCGGGCCAGCCGCGCCCAGTCGAACCGCGCGCCGGGGTCCACCTTGCGCCCCGGCGCGCAGTCCGAATGGCCGATCACCCGGCGCGGCGCGATCGCCCAGCGCGCCATGATCCCCGCGACCAGCGCCTCGACCGCGTCCATCTGCGCGGCGGCAAAGGGCATCCGTCCGGTGTTGCAGATCTCTATCCCGATGGACCGGGAATTCACGTCCCGCACGCCGCCCCAGGCCCCCGCCCCGGCGTGCCAGGCGCGCGCGGCCTCGGGCACCAGACGCACCGCGCCGCCGCTCCGGTCCACCAGATAGTGCGCCGACACCTGCGACTCCGGCGCGCAGAGCCAGTCCAGCGCGCGCCCGGGATCCTCCATCGCGGTGTAGTGGAGCACGATCAGGTCGGGCCGCGCCCCGTCGCGCCGCGGCCCGCGATTGGGGGATGCCCTGTGAAGCAGTCTCAGCCCTGCGCCGCGCGGTACGGGGCGGGATCCCAGTCGCAGGCGAAACCGTCGCCGTCGGGATCCAGGCCCAGCGTGTCCGTTTCCGGTCCGCCCGCCGCCAGGAACACCTCCTGCGCCAGATCCGGCGCCGTGTACGCGCGGCACGCCCCCTGGGATCCGTCCCGTTGCAACGCCCCGCTGCGGGAATAGACCGGCTGGCCCAGCGCGTTGGTCGTGGACAACGCGTATTGGACGATGTTGGGCCGGCGGGCGCCGCTCGGGGGTACCGCCCCGGGGTCGGGCTGCAGGTCGCCGGGGCGCTGGCCGGCCAGAGGCGCGGCATCGGCACCCCCGGCCCCGCTGCCCGCGGCGTCGAACGTGCCGGAAGTTCCGCCCAATGGCCCCGCCGGAGCGGCGGCGACGGGCGCCCCGAGCGGCGCGCTGTCTACCGGCTCCGCCGCCGGAAGGACCGGCGCGCCCGCCGCCGAGGGCAGCCCGGCCGCGCGCAGCTCGTCGGCCGAGATCACCGGCTCCGGTGCGGTGCCAGAAGGCGCGGCGGGGCGGGCGATCCCGCGCAGCTCCCGTTCGCGGTCCAGACGCGCGGCCTCATAGGCCTGGTAGTCGCCGTAGACCGCGCCCCGGTCGGTCGCCGCCGGTCGCGCGTCATAGTCCGGATTGCTGTCGGGCACGGCTTCGCAGGCCGACAGCATACCGAACAGGGCCAAGGATCTCACGAGGGTGCGCATCGGGTTCCTTTTACGCTCGCCAAGGCGCTTTTACCACCAGCGCGCCGGTTTGGCCACAAATCCGGCGGCCCGCTCCAGCGCATAGGCCGTGTTCAGCAGATCGCCCTCCTCGAACGGGCGTCCGATCAGCTGCAACCCCAGCGGAAGGCCCGCGGCGTCCTGCCCCGCGGGCACCGAGATGCCCGGCAGGCCGGCCAGGTTCACCGTCACCGTGAACACGTCGTTGAGGTACATCTCGACCGGATCGGCATGCGCCACGGAGCCCAGCGGGAACGCGGCAGAGGGGGTGGTCGGCGTCAGGATCGCGTCGACGCCTTGCGCGAACACCTCCTCGAAGTCGCGCTTGATGAGGGTGCGGACCCGGCGCGCGCGGTTGTAGTACGCGTCGTAGAAGCCCGCCGACAGAACGTAGGTGCCGATCATGATGCGGCGCCGGACCTCGGGGCCGAAGCCCTCGGCGCGGGTCTTTTCGTACATCTCGGTGATCCCGTCGCCCTGGTCGAGCGCGGCCCGCCGCCCGTAGCGCACGCCGTCGTACCGCGCCAGGTTTGACGACGCCTCGGCCGGGGCGATCACGTAATAGGCAGGCAGGGCGTGGGCGGTATGCGGCAGCGACACGTCCACGACCCGGGCCCCCGCATCGGCCAGCATCTCGCGGCCGCGCGACCAGAGCGCGTCGATCGCCTCGGGCATGCCGTCCACGCGGTATTCGCGCGGGATGCCGATGGTCTTGCCGCGGATGTCGCCGGTCAGCGCCGCCTCGAAATCCGGCACCGCCATGTCCACAGAGGTCGAATCGAGCGGATCGTGCCCGGCCATGGCGCCCAGCAGGATCGCGCAGTCGCGCACGTCGCGGGCCATCGGCCCGGCCTGGTCCAATGAGGAGGCGAAGGCCACGATCCCCCAGCGCGAACACCGCCCGTAGGTCGGCTTCATCCCGGTGATGCCGGTCAGCGCGGCGGGCTGGCGGATCGACCCGCCGGTGTCCGTTCCCATCGCCCCCAGGCACAGGTCCGCCGCCACCGCCGCGGCCGACCCGCCGGACGATCCGCCCGCCGTCAGCGCCGTGTCGCCGGCCCTCCACGGGTTCACGGTGGCGCCATAGACGCCGGTTTCGGTGCTGGAGCCCATGGCGAACTCATCCATGTTCAGCTTGCCCAGCATCACCGCGCCGGCCTCCCACAGCTTCCGCGTCACCGTGCTTTCGTACGCGGGCCGGAATCCCTCCAGGATCCGGCTCGCCGCCTGGCTCGCCACGCCGCTGGTGCAGAACAGGTCCTTGATCCCCAGCGGGATGCCCCGCAGCGCGCCGGCGCCGCCCGCGTCCGCCGCGCGGGCCTGCTCCAGCGCCCTGTCGGGCGTCTTGTGAACGAACGCCCCCAGCGCGTCGGCGCCCTCGACCGCGGCCAGGCATGCCTCGGTCAGTTCGACGCTGGTGATCTCGCCCCTGCCCAGCGCGTCGCGCGCCGCCGCGATGGTCATCTCGTTCAAGGCCGTCATTGGGACCGTCCCGCCTGTCTTTGCTGTCCTGGACTACACGCTTTGCCCGCGCGGGGCCGCCTGTCGCTACTCGACCACCTTCGGCACGGCGAAGAACCCTTCGCGCGCGTCGGGGGCGTTGGCCAGCACCGCAGCCTGCCGGTCGCCGTCCGTCACCGTATCCGCGCGCCGCTTGAGGCGCTGCGGCGTCACGCTGGTCATCGGCTCCACGCCCTCCACGTCCACCGTCTGCAACTGCTCGATGAAGCCCAGGATGGTGTTGAACTCTCCGGCCAGCGCGGAAAGCTCGTCCTCCTCGACCCGGATGCGGGCCAGTTTCGCCACCTTGCGGGCGGTCTCTGCGTCGATCGACATGGGGTGCCTCGTCTGCCTGGGGCGGGATGCGTCGTGGGCGGCTTTACCCCCGCGGGCGCTGCGCATCAAGGCGGTGGCGGCGCAGCACGGTGATCATCCAGCCCAGCATCGCCGCGTTGAGCAGATGCCAGGCGAAATGCGTGCCCATGGGAAAAACCGCGCAGAGCGCCATGTCCGCGGAGCGCGCCACCAGCGACACCGCCAGCGTCCCCGCCCCCACGGCCAGCCCGGCGGAGACGTCCGGCAGCCGCCGCCGCAGCCCTAGGGCGTAGAGCGCGATCAGCAGCGGCACGGGCCAGTAGGGCGCAGACACCGCAAAACCGGGCAGCGCCGCAAAGATCCACCCCGTGACCGCGGCGTAGGGCACGAAGGCCGCCGTTCCCGCCGCGGCCGCCCAGACCGGCCAGCCCAGATACTGCCGGTTCGCCGCGTAGATGTACGTCAGGATGAACAGCAGGATCGGCGCTGTGTCCGCCAGACCCGCCCAGCGGGTCGCCAGGGTGTGGAACAGACCCGATCCCACGCCGATGGCGAACAGGATCGCCGCCAGGACGCGCTCGACCCCGCGGGCGTTGGGCCAGAGCCACGCCGCCACCGCCAGAAACGCCAGGTTCGTGACCGCGTTGGTCGGCTCGGCCCAGATCCCCGGTCCCAGCCTCTCGCAATATCCGTCGACCACGGCGGTCCAGTCCATGCGCGTCTCCCGGTCCTGCCCCGCGGGGGATCAGACGGGGAAATGGTCCCCGCCCCGGCCGGGGTCCAGGGGTGCGACCCGATCGCCCACCGCGACGCACCCCGGCGACAGGACGCTCGCGTACCAGCCGCCGTGGCCGCGCACCGCGCTGTAGCCGCCGGGGCCGAAGGTTTCCTCCATCCGCGAACACGGCGGGCACGGACCCTCGACCCGCAGCACCGCCCCGCCCAGCGACAGCGCCGCGCCGCGAAGTGCTGCCAGGTTCAGGCCGGACACGGCGATGTTGCGGCGCAGATCCTGTGGCGCCACGGTCTCGCGGCCCAGAAGCGCGGCGATCACCGGCAGATGCTCGGCCTGGATCAGCGTCACCGCGCGCTTGCCCGCCCGGCCGTGGTCGCCCTCCAGCCCCGCCGCGGCGACCGTGGCGCGCTCCACCGGCGCGACCGCCGCCCGCCGCGCCGCCCTGAGCCCCATCCAGGCCACGCGTCCGGCCTGCGCATGGCGCGCCATCATCGCGCGCATCCCGCTCATGGCCGGACGCCTACCGTCCGCGCGGGGCCGCCCCGGATCGGAACGGGCCTGTCGGAGCGCGGTCCCCGGTCCGCGGCGGCCGCCGGGGCCCCCTTGCAGCCCGGAACGCGATGTCGGCGTGCTCGTCCCGCCATGGTCTTGCAGTCCCCCGGATCTTTTCGGCAGGGTCCGGTTTTCTGGAAACGCTGTCCAGCCGCCGGACGCGGCAAACCGCGACCCCGGAGAGAGCCGGCAGCGAAGGCCGCGCGCGGCGGCGCGGACATGGCGACCGGTCCCCTGACGGCAGTCGACGTCCAGGGGTGCCGCGGACACCCGGCATTCGCGGGCTTGCGTCCGGGTCGCTCTGCACCGCCTCACGCCTCGGGGTCGCGGGAACCGAACCGCGGCCCGTCTGTTGCGCGGGGCAACATGTCGTTGGCAGGTTCGTCGTCCCATGCAAGTCTTCAGTTGTCCGGTCTGCGGTTCGCCGGTCTATTTCCACAACCTGGCCTGCCGGTGCGGGCAGGCCGTGGCGTTCGACCCGGAACGCCAGGAGATGCGGATCGACCTGCCGTTCTGCTCCCACCGCGACGACATCTCCTGCAACTGGGTGGCCGAGACCGGCGGCTTCTGCCGGTCCTGCGCCATGACCGTGATCGTCCCCGACCTGCGCGAGGCCGACAACCTGCCGCTGTGGGACCGGACCGAGCAGGCCAAGCGCTGGATGCTGGCGAACCTGTCGCGCTGGGGCTGGTTCGGGCAGTCCGACACCGGCCCGCGCCCGGTCTTCCGGCTCTTGTCGGAGGTCACGGCGGCGGGCGACGCCAGGGTCGTCATGGGCCACGCCAACGGCACCATCACCATCAACGTGACGGAAGCGAGCGAACCGGTCCGCGCCGACCGCCAGGAGAAGATGGGAGAGCTCTATCGCACCATGATCGGCCACATGCGGCACGAAATGGCGCATTTCCTGTTTCTTCGGCTCAGCGGCAAGGACGGTTTTCTGCCCGGGTTCCGCGCCCTGTTCGGCGACGAGCGGGCGGATTACGGACAGGCGCTCAGGGCCCATTACGGCAAGCCCGCTCCGCCGGACGAGGACCACATCACCAGCTACGCAAGGTCGCACCCCCATGAGGACTGGGCCGAGACCATCGCCCATCTGCTGCACCTGGTGGATTTCCTCGACAGCGCGGCCCTCACCCGGCTGACCCTTCCCGACGGTCCGGCGCCCGGCTACGACGCCTATGCCGAGACGGAGACCGAGCGGCTTCTGACCTCGGCCATCGCGCTGTCGATCGCCGTCAACCATGTCAACCGCGCGCTGGACCTGCCGGATCTCTACCCGTTCGTGCTGGGACAGGGCGTGCGCAAGAAGCTGGCCTTCGCGCACCGGCACCTCAAGACCGGCGCGGGCTAGGACTTCCGGCGACGGCCCGGCGGCGCGGGAACGCCACCGGCGCAGGCCTGCGCGGACACGCCCGGTTCCACGTCCCGGCGGCCCGCCAGCGCCAGCACCGCGACCGCATCCCGCGCGGCGATGGCGGGGCGAGGGCGGGGTGCCACCCGTGGCCGCCGGCGTCCCCGGTCCGCAGGGCCCGATCCCGTGGATCGCCGGCGGTCTGACGTCGCGGCCGGGGATCGTCCCGGCCCGGCGCCGATAACCCCTGCCCCGGCCGCACCTGACAGCCGGCCGGTCCGGGCTATGTTGCCGGCGATCCGCATCCGAAGGGAAAATCACCGATGATGAACCGCCGTCACCTGCTTGCCGCCGGCGCCGCCCTGCCGCTGGCCCCGGCCACCGCCCGCGCCGAAAGCCATCGGGCCGCCGCCGCCCCCCAGGGCCTGGCCGACGCCCAGCGGTTCGAGGTCGGGGAGATCGCCGTCACCGTCCTGTCCGACGGCGCCATCCGCCTGGGGCCGGAGGTGCTGCAGGGCATCGACGCCCAGGGCTACGCCACGCTGATGGAGCGGCAGTTCCGCGATCCCGAAACCTTCCGCGCCGCCGTCAACGGGTTCCTGGTGGAGACCGGCGACCGCAGGGTGCTGGTCGATGCGGGCAGCGGCGGCGCAATGGGGCCGGACCTGGGGCGGCTCATGGCCAACCTCTCGGCCGCCGGCACCGCGCCAGAGGATATCTCGATGCTGCTGGCCACGCATCTCCACCCCGACCATGTGGGCGGCGCGGTCAACGACGGCGGGGCGGTGTTTCCCAACGCAGAGCTGGTGGTCCACCAGGCCGACCGGGACTTCTGGTCCGGCACGGCGCCCGACGGATCCGAGAGCTTCTTCGCCCTCGCCCAGTCGGTGCTGGCGGCCTACGGCGACCGGCTGCGCATCCTGACCGGAGAGGAGGAGGTGATCGCGGGCATCGATGCCCTGCCGTTGCCCGGACACACGCCCGGCCACACGGGATACCTGCTGACCTCGGGCGACGCGTCGCTGCTGATCTGGGCCGACATCGTCCATGTCGCCCCGGTCCAGCTGGCCCGGCCCCAGGTCACCATCGGCTTCGACGTGGCACCCGACACCGCCGCACAGACCCGCGCGCGGATCCTCGACCGGGCCGTGGCGGACCGCTTGATGATCGCGGGCTCGCATATCGACTTTCCCGGCATGGGCCACATCGCCCGGGCCGAGGAGGGGTTCCGCCTCATCCCCGCGCCCTACCCCTACAAGGCCTGAACGGCGGGACGGAGGACAGCCGATGCCACACGCCACGACCCGCCTGCCGGATGCCCAGCGCCTCAGCGTGGGCGGCATCCGCATCACCGCCCTGTCGGACGGCCCGCTGCCGCTGGGGCGCGACGTCCTGACCGGCATCGACGCGCCCGAATACGCCCGCCTGCTGCGGCGCGATCACCACGACCCCGACACCTGGCGCTCCGGGCTGAACGCCTTCGTCATCGAGACGGCGGGCCGCACCGTGCTGGTGGATGCGGGCGTCGCCGGCAGGATGGGCGACCGCACCGGACGCGTCCCCGACAACCTGGCGGCGGCGGGCTTCGCGCCGGGCGACATCGACACGGTGTTCGTCACCCATCTGCACCCGGACCACATCGCCGGACTGCTGGACGGGGGCGGCGCGCGGTTTTCCAACGCGACGCTGCGCGTCCACGGGGCCGACCGCGACCATTTCGCCGGCGACGACCTGCCCGACGCGGTGCTCGCGGCCTATGAGGTCGAGACCTTCGCGGCCGGGATCGACATCGCCCCCGGCCTGCGGGCGCTGCCGCTGCCCGGTCACACGCCGGGACATTCGGGACTGGAGATCGCGGATGGCGATGCGACGCTGCTGCTCTGGACCGACATCGTCCACATCGCGCCGGTGCAGCTGGCCAACCCGGACGTGGGCACGACCTTCGACGTCGATCCCGACCGGGCCCGCGCCACGCGCAAGGCGCTGCTCGACCGGGTCAGCGCGGACGCGACGCCGGTTCTGGGCAGCCATGTCACCTTTCCCGGCGCCGGGGTGATAGAGCGCCTGGCCGAGGGCTTCGCCCTGCGCCCCCTGCCCTACACCCATGACGGCTGAAAGCGGGCCGCCGGTGCGGACGGTCCGCGCCCTGCGGCGGCACGGGGGACAAGGGGCGGGCGCTTGCCTCGCACGGCGATTGCCGTAGGGTCGGGGGCAGACCCTGCCATACGAAGGAGCCTTCCCCATGCGCCGCCTGTTGCCAGCCCTTCTTCTTGTCGCCGCCCCGGCGATCGCCCAGCAATCCGCCGATGCGGTGGACCCCGAAGCCGGCGCCGGCGCCGAAACCGGCACCGCCGCATTCGAGGGCCTGCCCCAGCGCGTCCAGGACGCGCTCGCCGCCAAGGCGGAGGGGCGCCCGACCCAGGCGCAGGACTGGATGGTGGCCGCCGCCAACCCGCTGGCGGCGGAGGCCGGCGCCAAGATCCTGGAACAGGGCGGATCGGCGGCCGACGCCATGGTGGCCGTCCAGACCGTGCTGGGCCTGGTCGAGCCTCAGTCCTCAGGGCTTGGCGGCGGCGCGTTCCTGGTCTGGTACGATGCCGCAACCAAAGAGCTGACCACCCTCGACGGCCGTGAGACCGCGCCCCTGGCCGCCACGCCGGAGTTGTTTCTCGACGACGCGGGCGAACCGCTGAAATTCTTCGACGCGGTCGTGGGCGGCCTGTCGGTGGGCACGCCCGGCACGCCCGCCCTGATGCAGATGGCGCATGACAAATGGGGCAAGCTCGACTGGGCGCCGCTCCTGTCGGAGGCCACGGCGCTGGCCCGGGACGGCTTCGCCGTCTCGCCGCGCCTGGCCTCCCTCGTGGCAGAGGACACCGACTACCTGTCGCGCTTTCCGGCCACCGCCGACTACTTCCTGCCGGGCGGCACCCCGGTCGCCGCAGGCGACATGCTCACCAACCCCGCCTATGCCGACACGCTCGACGCCATCGCGCAGGGCGGGGCAGAGGTGTTCTACACCGGTGAGATCGCGCAGGGCATCGTCGATACGGTGACGGGGGCCGAAGGCAATCCCGGCGTCCTGTCGATGACCGACCTGGCGATCTACGCGCCCAAGGAGCGCCCGGCCGTCTGCGCCGCCTACCGCGGCCGCGACGTCTGCGGCATGGGCCCGCCCTCTTCCGGCGCGCTGACCGTCGGCCAGATCCTGGGCATGCTGGAGTCAACCGGCATCGCCGATCTCGCCCCCGACGATCCGCAGGCGCTGCGCCTCTTGGGCGATGCCTCGCGCCTCGCCTTCGCGGACCGGGGCATCTACATGGCCGACAGCGACTACGTCCCCATGCCCACCGACGGGCTGGTGGCGCCCGGCTACCTGCAATCCCGCGCGACGCTACTCGAAGGCGACACCGCGCTGGAACAGGTCGAGGCCGGCAGCCCGGAATGGTCCCACGCCATGGACCTCGCGCCCGACATGTCGCTCGAACTGCCGTCCACCTCCCATATCTCCATCGTGGACGCGGAGGGCAACGTGCTCTCCATGACCACCACGATCGAGAACGGCTTCGGCTCGCGCCTCATGGCGCCGGGCGGGTTCCTGCTCAACAACGAGCTCACGGACTTCTCCTTCGCCACCCAGCAGGACGGCACGCCCATCGCCAACCGGGTGGAGCCGGGCAAGCGTCCCCGCTCCTCCATGTCGCCGACCATCGTGATGCAGGACGGCGCCCCGGTGCTGGCCATCGGCTCTCCCGGCGGCTCCCGCATCATCGGCTACGTGGCCCAGGCGATCCTCAATTACGTGGACTTCGGCATGGACGTGCAGCAGGCCGTCGCCGCCCCCCACGCGGTCAACCGCTTCGGCACCTACGATCTGGAACAGGGGACGCCGATGGCCGATCTGGCCGGTCCCCTGGGCGAGATCGGCTATGAGACGGAGGTGCGCGAACTGACGTCGGGCCTTCACGCGATCGCCATCGGTGACACGCTGCAGGGCGGTGCCGACCCCCGGCGCGAAGGCATTGCGCTGGGCCAGTGATCGCTGCACTCTGACGGGCGCGCGGCCCCCGTGCGCCCTGACCCAGTGACCGGAAGGACTGCCATGAAGATCGCGATGATGGCGCAGAACGCCAATCTCTACTCGCACAAGCGCATGAAGGAAGTGGCCGAGGCCCGCGGCCATCAGTTCGACATCATCAAGACCCTCGGCTGCTACATGAACATCGCCTCCCGGCGACCGGACATCTACTACAACGGTGAGAAGCTGCCCCGCTACGATGCCGTCATCCCGCGCATCGGCGCCAGCGTCACGTTCTACGGCCTCGCCGTGCTGCGCCAGTTCGAGATGCAGGGAGTCTTTCCGCTGAACGAGAGCGTCGCCATCGGCCGCTCGCGCGACAAGCTGCGCTCGATGCAGCTCATGGCGCGCGACGGGATCGGCCTGCCGGTGACCACATTCGCCCACGACCCCAAGCAGACCGAAGAAGTGCTCAAGCTGGCCGGGGGCGCGCCCACCGTGGTCAAGCTTCTCGAAGGCACGCAGGGTATCGGCGTGGTGCTGGCCGACACCGACCGCAGCGCCAAATCGGTGATCGAGGCGTTCCGCGGCGCCAACGTCAACATCATGGTGCAGGAGTTCATCAAGGAGGCCGGCGGCGCCGACATCCGCGCGCTGGTGGTCGGCGGCAAGGTCATCGCCGCGATGAAGCGCACCGGCGCAGAGGGTGAGTTCCGCTCGAACCTGCACCGCGGCGGCTCCGCCCAGCAGATCAAGATCTCGCCGGAGGAACGCTCCACCGCCATCCGCGCCGCCAAGGCGATGGGCCTCAACGTCTGCGGCGTCGACATGCTGCGCGCCAACCACGGCCCCGTGGTGATGGAGGTCAACTCCTCCCCCGGCCTCGAAGGCGTCGAAAAGGCCACCGGCATCGACGTCGCCGGCAAGATCGTCGACTTCATCGAGAAACACGCCAGGGAAGGCGACACCAAGACCAGGGGCAAGGGCTGAGCGCGGGGGGCAGCCCCCCCGGCCCGACGCCACCCGCCCGGCCCGCCGCCCCGCAGACCGCACCCCGCGATCCGGGGGCTGCCTGGCGGGCTGAACCGCCGTCAAGCGCAAGCCGTCACGGATGCGCCCGTTGCCCGACCGCCTTGCCGGCGCCCTGCTCAAAACGGCGAAGCGCCGCGACGAGCGGTCCCCGGTCCCGGCCCGCGTGGCCGGGCGCCTTCGCAAGCGGAAAAATGAACCGCATTTTTAGTAGTTTCTCGCCAGCCGCGCGTGACGAATGCCGATCCGGTCAGCTAGAATACCTTTCGACAGTCGATTTGCCGGATCGCCGGGCGGCGCAAGGCTGCCCTGATAAAAAGAGAGATTTGAAAGATACAGTCATACGGGAGTCCAGGGCCGGCCGGACCGCTCCCTGATCAGCTTCGATACGATGAACAGACACGTTGTAAATATCGGCGGCGACAACCCGTCCGACAGGAAAATCGAGTCGCTGCAGGCGCTCCGGGCGGCGGCGGTCCTGCTGGTCGTGCTGTTCCACCTGAACGTATATACCGTTACCGACATTCTCGGCAGACAGCCGCTCTGGAACGGATTCGACATGGGCTACGCCGGGGTCGAGATTTTCTTTGTCCTGTCCGGCTTCATAATGTTTCACGTTCATTCCGGTGATTTCGGTCGGCGCGACCGTTTCGGCCCGTATATATCGAAAAGAATGACGCGAATATATCCGTTCTTCTGGATCGCCCTGTCGGCGATTGGACCTGTCGCGGTTTGATGCCGCTCCTTTGATAGCATTTACTGCAACAAAGGAGGCGAACTATGGGATTGAAACGGACGGACGAATTCCGCCAGGATGCGGTGCGTATTGCGCTGACCAGCGGGCTGACGCGCAAGCAGGTGGCTGATGATCTGGGCGTTGGAATGTCGACGCTGAACAAATGGATCACAGCGCATCGAGACACGAACGTGGTTTCACAAGAGGATTTGGACCTCGCCAAAGAGAATGAGCGGCTTCGACGTGAGATCCGGCTTCTCAGGGAGGAGAGGGAAATCCTAAAAAAGGCCACCCAGTTCTTCGCGGGCCTAAAGCAATGAGATTTAGGTTTGTCGAGGAACACAGGAACACTTTCCCAGCC
>NZ_JQEY01000009.1 GCF_000743715.1 Palleronia rufa | reverse complement strand
GGCAAGCTGAAGTGGCGATCTTTGAATACATCAATGGCTTCTACAATCCGCGTCGCCGCCACTCAGCACTGGGCTGGAAAAGCCCCGTCGCATTCGAAAGAAAAGTGGCTTAAACGAGCACTTGGGGCGGCACGAAATCGCGACAGGTCCAGGTGCCGTGGATGCGGCTGGCTTGTCTTGGGCCGTTTGTAAATCGCCTCCAACCCCATCTTGGCCATCAGCCGCCGAACCCGGTGGCGCCCCGCTACGATACCATCCCGGCGCAGATATGCCGCGATCTGACGCGATCCGAAGAACGGGTACTTGGTAAACACACGGTCGATGGCTTTCATCAGCGCCAGCGTCTTCGCATCGATCCCGACCGGCATGTAGTAGAACGCTGACCTGCTCAGCTTCACCAACCGGCATTGCTGACTGACGCCCAGTTCCGGATGGTCGCCGCGGATCATCGCTTTCTTCTTCGCAGGGCTCATCGCTTGAGCCCGGCGGACAAAAAATCGTTCTCGACCGCCAGCCTCCCGATCTTGGCGTGAAGCTCCTTCACTTCCGCCTCGCTCGGGCCTTCGGGCCTACTGCCACGGGCAAACACGTCGGCCATGCCGTCGACAGCCTGACGCTTCCAAGCGCTTACCTGGTTCGGATGAACCTGATGCCGCGCAGCAATCTCCTGGATCGTCTTGTCGCCTCGCAGCGCCTCGAGCGCGACCTTTGCCTTGAACTGATCCGTGAACTTCCGGCGTTTCGCCATTTCGTATCCCTCCAAAGGTTCGGGATACACCTTAGCTACCTGTCCGATTTCCTGGGACCACTTCACTACCTCATCCGGTATAGAGCGAAAGGTCGTTCGCGACGCTACACGATCGGACTTCATGGCGTTTGGACACCCGAGACCGCTCGTCGTGAAGCAAAGGCATTGCTCGGCCAGATCGCTCAAGGAGAGGATCCCGCCGCCGAGCGAGAGGAAGAGCGTCGCGCATTGACCGTCCGCGAGCTCTCCGTTTTCATCACGACCCATGTCTTTCCGGCGATAATATCCTTCATCAGGTTGTTCATGTCCGGCTTGGTGATGTCCTTGATCCTCCGTGTTCCAAGCAGGGGGATGATGTGTCGGCGGATGCGCCCGACGTCGGTCGCGACCGTCGTGGCCTTCTTGGGGCGGCCGCCTTATCCGAGAACTAGGCCTGCCTCCATGTCTGCGATGTAATGCTCGCAGAGCCGTCGCGCGCGGCCTTGCGTAAGGGACGTGAGTCCGGGGGCGCGCTCGACATCGTGCTGTGCATGGTCGGACGGGGCGGGCACGAAGGCGTTGCCTGAGTGATCCCGAAATCGGACGGCTCAATCATTGTCATCTGCAGTCCGGGCGGTGCGCGCGGCAGGAAAACCGATGACGGGACCCGCGATCCGCCGTGGCCGGGGGAGCGGCGCGACCCCGAGGCTCGGGGCACCGATACCGGCCGCGAACTGGTGCGTGGACTAGTGGTTCGGCTGCAAGACTGCTAGGGCCTTGTTACGGCGCAGCGGTGACGCTGTGGTGCGGTGGTGACGACGGGTGCGGACATTCTCGGAATAAGCGGACAACTGGCGCGGGGCGCGACGTGGATTGCGGCCTCGCGGGTTGTGATTAGCCTGATCGGGCTGGCCAACACGCTGGTCCTGGCGCGTCTGCTGGTGCCGGACGATTTCGGGCTGGTGGCGATCGCGATCTCGGTGTCGGCGATCGTCACTTCGATGACCGAACTGTCGCTGGCGCAGGCGCTGGTGCAGCACAGGCACCCGACGGACAGCCATTACAACACGGCCTTCACGCTCAACTTCCTGCGCGCGGCCATCGTCGCGGCGGTGCTGGCGGGCGTGGGGTATCCGGCGGCCGCGCTCTATGACGACCCGCGGCTTGTGGCGGTGTTCCTGGCGCTGGCGGTGTCGACGCTGGTCGTGGGCGCGATCAACCCGCGGCTGGCGAAGATGTCGCGCGACCTGGTGTTCTGGCAGGACTTCGCGACGCGGTCCGCCGACAAGCTGGTGGGGTTCCTGGTCGCGGTGGCCGTGGCGCTGATCTGGCGGAGCTACTGGGCGCTGATCCTGGGGATCGTCGCGGGGCAAGCGACCTCGCTGGTGCTGTCCTATGTGATCCAGCCCTATCGGCCGCGCTGGGACACATCGAAATGGCGCGACCTGATGTCATTCTCGATCTGGGTAGGCCTGGGGCAGGCGGTCAACACCATCAACTGGCGGTTCGACCAGCTGGCCCTGGGGTACTTCCTGGGCAACACCACGCTGGGGTACTACTCGGTCGGCGACCGGCTGGCGGTGATCCCGACGCGCGAGGCGACGCAGCCGGTGGCGCAGGCGGTGTTTCCGGGGTTCGCGAAGCTGTCGGGCGAGCCCGAGCGGCTGACGCGGGGCTATCAGCGCGCGCAGTCGGTGCTGATGATGGTGGCCCTGCCGGTGGGCGTGGGGCTGGCGGTGGCGGCCGAGCCGCTGGTGCTGCTGGCGTTGGGGGAGCAATGGCTGCCGGCGGTGATCGTGATACGGTTCCTGGCGGGCATCTTCGCGCTGCAGACCGTCGCCTCGATGGTGCAGCCGCTGGCGATGGGGATGGGGCGGTCGAAGATCCTGTTCAACCGCAGCCTGGTGAACCTGTGCATCCGGGTGCCGCTGACCTTGCTGGGGCTGCTGACGGGTGGGTTCCTGGGCCTGCTGATCGGGCGCTCTGCGGCGGCGCTGATCGGGATCGCGGTCAATCTGTACCTGGTGCAGACGATCCTGGGGCTGAGCGTGTGGCGGCAAGTGGCGGTCAACGGGCGCTCGCTGGGGGCAGCTGCGGTGATGGCGGTTGCGGTGTATGTCGCCGGATCGCAGTTCGGCGAGGGGGGCTTGCCGCTTCAGGCCCTGAAAGCCGCGGCGATGATCGGGACCGGGGCCGTGGTCTATCCGCTGGCCGTGCTGGTGCTGTGGCTGGTCGCGGGGCGGCCGGAGGGGCCGGAGCGCGAGGCGATCGGCGGCGCGCAAAAGGCGGTGGCGAAGGTGCGCGGCAGGCTGCGGCGCTAGAGGCTACCAGTCCCAGCGCGCGCCCAGCATGTCGAAGAGGCGCGCGTTGTGCGGCGCGTAGTAGGCGCGCAGGCGGTCGAGCGTGGCGCGTGTGTCCGCGGTCATCTCGACCTTGGGCGTGACCCAGAGCTTCTCCTGGCCCATCTCGGCAATGGTGCTGTCGGGCAGGGGGTCGATCTGCAGAAAATCGCAAATCCGCGCCAGGAAGGGACCCAGGTCGCGCTTCATCTCGGCATGGTCGAGGATCAGCATGGTCTCGGGGCGGAAGTGGCGGCGGTAGGCCGCGAGTTGTTCGGCGTAGCGGCCGGCGGCGACGTAGTGGAAGTGTTTTTCGGCCTGGTTGTCGGGAGAGGCGAGTTCCTCGTCGATGGCCCGGGCGAAGGGGCGCGGGTCGGCCTTGAAGGCCAGGTCGGGTTTCGAGTCGGCGAAGTGGTGCCACATGCGCCAGGCCGAGTAGGCACGTTCCACCGGCTCGCGCAGGACGGCGATCAGGCGGATCTCGCCCAGGTCCCGGCGGATGCGCCCGGGGACGGCCTCGTGCATCAGATAGTCGGGGGTGGCCTCGAAGAGCAGGCTGCCGGTGCGGCGGAAGCGGTAGGGGAAGTGCGACAGGTACCAGCCCAGGGAATGCCGGTCGTAGTAGAAGTTGAAGTATTGCTCCTTGCGGCCCCGGGCGGGCTCGAGCTGCGGATGCCGCGCGAGATAGCTGTGGAGCGAGGTCGTGCCGGCCTTCTGCGCGCCGATGATGAGGAAATCAGGGCGGGCGCGGATGTAGGGGGCGGCGGCGTCTCTTGCCAGGGCGGTCAGGTTCATGCGGCGGCTCCGGAGGGGCTACACATCGCCGTGGCCCGCGAGGTCCCGGCCCAGACGGCGGTCGCCGGCGCCTGGGCGTCGAGGGAGATGCGCGGGACCTCGGGCCTCAGCGCGAAGCTGCGTGCGCCGAAGAGGCGGGACCGGCGGAGGGCGCCCGCGCGCACCATCCCGTCGCCGTAGCGGTCGGTCAGCATCCGGCGGGCGCTCATGTTGGCCACGAAGTTGCGGGCGCGATTGTCGTCGCCCACGCGCTCTGCGGCCGCGGTGTCGTGGCAGATCATCAGCGGCCGCGGCAGGAGCAGGAAGGCGTGGACGCAGGCGGTGGATCAAGAGGTCCCAGTCCTCGATGGTCGCGAGGCTCTCGTCGAAGCCACCCGTCGTCTCGATGACGTTGCGGCGGATCATCAAGCTGCTGGTGTTGTAGTGGACGATGTTGCGGTGGAGGATCTCGGCCCAGAAGTCGGGGAGGGCGGAGGGCTCGAAAACGGTGTCGGTGCCTTCCGAGCCCGTCTCGATCAGGCCGGTGCAGCAGAGGCCGACGCTCATGGGCGCCGCGTCCATGGCGGCGACCTGGGCCGCGCGGTTGCCCGGGAGCCGTTCGTCGCCTGAGTCGAGAAAGACGATCAGCGGCGCGCAGGCCCTATCAATGCCGTGGTTGCGGGTCCGGCGGATCATGTGCGGCCGGGGGTCGGCGAAGCCGTCGCCGACCCTGAGCAGGCCGTTGGTGGAGGCGTCGTCGATGATCAGGAGTTCGAACTCCTCGAAGTCTTGGGCGAGGACGCTGGCGATGGCGCGGTGCAGGAGGGCGGCGCGGCTGAAGACCGGGATCCCGACGCTGACGCGAGGGGCGTGCGGGGTCGTGGGTGGGCGGCCGCGGGTGACGGCTGGGGCGTCTTCGGTTGCGGTCGGCGTCGTGGAGGTGGCGGCGCGGGCGGCTTGCCGGCGGCGGTCCGCCGCCTTTCGGCGCAGGGCCCTTGCGGGGGTGCCGCCGTGGCGCCGGTCCTGCCGGGCGGCGCGGGTGCCGCTGGGGAATCCCTTGGGCTTGGGCATGTCCGGGAGGGCGTAAAGGACGCTGAGGCGGGAGGCGAGGCCCGGAGGAGTGAAGCGCCGGCCGCTGAGGGAAACGGCGACGTCGGGCAGGCGGCGGCAGCAGGAGGTGCCGCGGCGGCTGTGGACGAGGTCGGTGCCGCCGGCCAGCGCCCGCATCGTCAGGTCGCCGTCCTTGTTGATCAGCATCTCGCGGTTCCAGCCGCCGCAGGCCTCGCAGACCTCGCAGGCCGCGCGGGACCAGAGGGCCGAACAGGGTGGTTGGTCCCAGCCCGTCGGCCAGGCGGCCAGCGCGCCCTGTCCCGGGCGGCGGGGGGCGCAGGAGGCGGGTCGGGCCTGCCAGGTGGCGCCGATGCGCTCGTGGCGGAGCCAGTCGCAGCAGGCGATGGCGCCGGGATGCGCGGTGAGCGTGTCCGGGAGCGCCTCCACCACGCCCAGTCCCCGGAGGTCGCCGGCGTCCATGGACATCAGCGCGTCGCCGGTAGCGTGCGCAACGCCGGCCACGCGGGCGCCGCCGTATTCGCCGCGAACGGGGACGACGGCGGGGCCGAAGCCCTCGTCGATCTTGGCGCTGTCATCGCTGCACCCGGCGTCCACCACGATCACCCGATCCGGGGCTCGGTCCCGGTGGAGGACCGGGCGCAGGGTCTGTGCCAGGAAGGCCGCGTCGTGGTGGACGGGGATGATGGCCGGGGTGCGCATGGGCTCAGCCTAGCGCCTTCAGGACCGCTTCGACAGTGGCGGGGTCGACCATCAGGTCACGGTCGAGGCGGTTGATCCCGGGGTCGCCGGCGAAGGCGCCGTCGACCTTCCAGTAGTCGAGGCCCATGGCGACGGCGATGGCGTAGAAGTTGGGGTTGGGGTAGCGCGGCTCTGCGATCTCGACCACCTGGGTTCCGGGGGCGCAGAACATCATGTTCGTCAGGCCCGCGCCGTGGGGGGCCATCAGGACGGCGGTCTCGCCCATCAGGCGGATCTGTTCCTCGAAGGTCAGGTCCTCCATGGCGACCAGCTCGAAGCCGGCCGTCTTGAGCATCGGCACCAGCTCGGCCTCGTTCTCGAGCTTGCGGATGGCGGCGGCGGCGCGGCTGATGAAGACCCGGCGCCAGGGCGCGCGGTCGGAGACGTGGCCCATCATCTCGCGCACCGGGCGGAGCAACTCGGGGCGGAAGCGGTCGGTCTCGAGCAGGGTCAGTTGGCCCACCTCGATCACCTCGTCGGTGCTGTGGGTGGCGAAGTCGGCGGGGTCGTAGCCCAGGATGCGCAGCGAGGTGTCTATCACGGGGCTGCGCGTCTCGGGAATCAGCAGGCCGTCCATCTCGCCGCGTTGGGCGAGGAGGCACAGCTTGGGGAGGTGGGCGCTGAGCCAGTGCGAGTAGTTGGTAAAGACCCGCTCGGTGATCCAGGTGGCGCGGTCGATCCGGCGGGGGCGTGCGGTCCGCAGGACCTCGCCATGGCCGGGGCGGAACCGCATCTCCCGGATCTCGAAGGCCTTGTCGCGGGCGTTGAGAATCGTGGGCCAGAACCGGTTTCGGGGGCTGTCGGTAAAGCTGACGATGCGGGCGTCGGGCACTGTGGCCCGCAGCGTTTCGCCGCTGGGGCGGGAGGGCACGTCGCGCTGGGAATAGCCGAACCAGTCGGGGTCGTCGGAAAGCCGGGAGGGGTCGTCGACGTTCACGGGCAATGGGTTGCTGGCCCGGGCCTCGGGGTGGATCACGGTCAGATCGCCCGGCCCGCCGGAGGCGAAGTATTCGCGCAAGCTCTCCTCGCGCAGCCAGCGCCAACCGAACCAGCCCGGTGGCAGGCCGCTCCGGACGCCCCGTTCGCACAGGCCGACGGCGCGCGCCCGCGCCTTGACGGTGAAGGCGTCAAGCATTTTCGGTCGACTTTCCAGATGCCGCGGTCATGCATTCCAAACTGGAGCCCCATATCCTGCCGTCAAACCGGGCGGTCTCTGCCGCCGGCCGGCTCCTCGATCAATCCGACCATCTTGCGGGCCTGGCGCTCGGCGTGGAAGTCCGTTTCGACGATGCGCCGGGCCGTATCCATCAATTGCTGGAGGGTCTCCGGAGTTCCGGACAGCCGGGCGACGGCGCGCACGGGGTCGTCGGATCGCTCTCGTCGGCCAGGATCCTGGTCTCGCGTCGCGCACCAGCTCGGGGATGCCTGAGTGGCGAGTGCTGACGACGAGGAGGCCGGCCGACATCGCCTCCATCAGGACGATGGGGATGCCCCCTCTCGGTCGCCGGTCGCGGCGGGGCGGCTGGGGCGGAGGAAGCCGTCGGCCCCGGCCATGGCTTCGCGGACGGCGCCGCGGGGTGGGCCCCAGGAGGGTGACGCGGTCGGTCAGGTCCAGCTGGCGGGCGAGCGTCTCAAGGCTGCCGCGCAGTTCGCCGTTGCCGATGATGTCGTGGCGCCAGTCGAGCGCGGGCTGGGATCCGCGCGGGCGGGCCAGGGCCTGGAGGGCGATGCCGATGCCCTTCTTCTCGATCAGCCGCCCGACCGAGAGGAATCGGATGGGCGCCGAGAACGCGCGGTGACGGAACGGGATGGTCTCGGGGCGCATGCCGCGGTGATGGACGCGGGTGCCTTCGGGCGGGGCGCCGGCGGCCACCAGAACCTCGCGGAAGGGGCGGTCGAGGGTCGGCAGTAGGTCAGGATGGGCGAAGAGCGGGCGGTACTGCCCCAGCCTGCCGTCATGCCGACGTCGAAGCCGTGAAAGAGCGTGACGATCGGCCGGAAGCCCCTTGTCCGAAGGCCGGTCCGCGCCACCCCCATCCCGTTCATGCCGAAATGCGCGATCCCAGCAGACGGCCGGCACAGAGCCGGTCGAGAGCCGTGATCCCGCGATCCGCCAGCCGGGGCGGCAGGCGCCGAAGCGTCGGCTCGACCAGGCTGGCCGCGCCCCAGCGACGCCCGACGTCCATCTGCGGGTCTGGGCCCCGTTGTTTCGATCCCTCCTCGTCGAGCGCTGTCTCGACAGCGAAAAGAAAACAGTGGCCCCAGTGATCGATCCGCCCGATATCGACGAGGCCCTGGTCTACTGCTGGATCCGCTTGGCCCGGTTCCGCTGCAATCCAGGAGCGCCGCGACCGCGGAGTTGCCCGCCGGCGCCTCCCGGCAAGGATACCGCAGGACGGAAGCCCACGCCTTCCACACGACCGAGGCGGACACGGCCGGCTATACCGTCCACGAGAAATGGGAGGCGTGTCGAGACAGCCTTCTGGCGCTCCTCGTTCCGATGCCGGCGCTCCTGCCGCTGGCCTGCCTGCTGGTGGGCCGGATCGCGCGAAGGGCCCTGCGCCCCGCTCGGCCCGCACGGTGCAGAGCTCGCAGCCCGCGGTAAGGGCCGGCTCGATCCGATCGACGCGGCCGGGCAGCGGGGCGCGTTGCGCGCTATTGTCCCGGTCACACTGGTTGCGGCTAGGGCTTTGGTGCCTGCTTGCGCAACGATCTGCTCGCCTAGGGGACGTCATGTACATTGCGCGCGGCTCGGCGCTTTATCGAACATCGGCTGATGGCCTGGTGGCCACCCGGCGACCATGGCCATCGGCCTCGGAACCGCGAAGCGCCGTACCACCGGCCGGCGACCGTGCGCTTAGATGTTCAGCCCCGGCATCTGGTGGATTGGGTCGGGGGTGGATCGATCCGGCTCTGGTGTCCGGATGTTGCGGATGTATTCGCAGGGCGTGAAACCGTTCGGGGTGGTGCCTCGGCGGGCGGAGTTGTTGGGCGCCGGGACGTCCGCGAGCTGCTGGCGCAGCTGAGCATGGCTGTCGGCGTGGAGGCGCTCAACCGTGGCCTCCGCGATCGTGCGGTTCGTTCGCTCGACCTGGCCGTTTGTCGATGGATTTCGGCGGCCCGTGCTCGGTGCCGTCGGCCTCGGGGATCATGTCGAAGCGAATGGATGGCGTTCCGGTGTCAGGGCCGCTCCGCGACCGGACTGACGTTATCGGTGAGACTGGCGTGGACCGACAGGGCGCAGCCTCGAGCTGTGCGGTCTTTCTGTCCGCCGTTGCAACGCGTTGGGCGACCGCGAACTTGCCCGTCCAGTCAGTGCCGGCGAACAGGTGGCGCTTGCCCTCCGCTGTCCGCACTTCGGCGATACCGATGTGAAGGCACCCGATGGGATACCGCTCGAACGTCTGGCGCCTTCGATGTCCGGCAGGCACGAGGCGCCATGGCGCCGAAGGCCCCGATGTAGGCGGTCGTCCAGTGGCGGGCGCGTGCGGCCCGGGACCGCGACCCGTCGCGTCGCGTCGCCGGTCCCGGGCAGCACGGGGGACCGCGGGTCCGCCGGCCCGGTTTTCATGTCCTCAACCGTCGCGCGCTTGCGCCGGTTCGAAACCGTCCGGGGATAGAGGCCCGACCCAACGGCGCGAGCGACGCTTGCGACCGCTGTATCGCTGCTTCTTTAGGCGGGCATCGTTCGTCAATCCTTTTGTTGTTCGTTCCTTCGGGAATTGCGCGCGGAAGAGTTCAGGCTTCTTTGCGTGCTCGATGCCTTGGGGGGGCGTCGGCGGACAGGATGGGTTGGGAAGGATCGGATGGCCGAGCTCTGCCGCGCGATCTACATGGCGCCGGGCCGTGGCGTCGCAACCAACGATACGGGCTCATCCGACCCTCGCACCCTCCCGGGCGCTTTCTCCCGCCGGAACGGCGGAACCGGGTGTCTATGTTACGTCATCGGCCTCCTCAGACTGCTTCTGTCGTCACGCAGGTTGGGGATGTGTCCGACCAACGGAAGTCGGTTCCGTCGACCCACATGCGATGCAGCACGACGGCAAGCTTGCGCGCGAGCGCGACTTTTGCGGCTTTCAGGCTGCGGCGTTTGGCGATCCGCATTGCCCAGGCCCTGAGCGACGACCATCGGCCGTGATGCAGTAGAACGTGGGCGGCCTGATAGAGGGCGGTGCGGACCATTTCGTCCCCGCATCGGCTGATCCGGCCATCGTAATCGGTCTGCCCGGAGCTGTACCTGCGTGGTGTAAGGCCGAAGTGAGCACCGACGTCCCGGGACCGCGCAAACCGCTCGGGAGCATCGACGCCTGTCCTGTAGGTCAGCGCGACGATCACCCCCACGCCAGGGACACTCATCAGCCGACGGCAGACCGGGTCTCGCCTGGCAAATTCCCGGCATAGCCTGTCGAGCCGCTCAAACTCCTCGATCATCGCTCGACGGGCCCGGAGCAGCGGTTTCACGATCAAAATTAGGCTCGCRCTGCCGTCGATCAGGTTCAGAACACGTGCCTCAAAGCCCTGTCGGGTCACGATGCCGATCCTCAGCCCGAACACTTTCAACGATCCGCGGATGCAGTTCTCCAGGTCATGCGATTTGCTCATGAGATGGGTGCGGCCGACCAGCAGCATGCGAATGCGCTGCGCCTCGTCACTCTTGACGAAGACATGGCGGAACCAGCCGAGGCGAACAAGCTGGGCGATGCCGCGTGCGTCATTGCGGTCGGTCTTGTTCCGCATCGCGCCCAGTCCGGCCTTCACATGTCGACATTCCATGCAGACGGCCGGCAATCCGGCAGTGCGCAACTCGCTATAGAGCCAGGATCGAGGAAGGTTCCGCCTCGATCTTGCTTTCGAGCGCGACGGTTCCTTCCTCATCGACGATACAGATGTTCACGGTCTCAAGAGATGCGTCGATCCCCACATAATAGGTCATAGCCTTTTCTCCGGGTTTTCAAAATAGATGGAACTGATGATGGTCTGCGCGGACCCGCTCGCCTACTCCATCTCTGCCGGCTCGATCTGACTGATCGGATCCCCGATTACTCTACCTTCTCAAAGGTCTGGTCAGCGGCCAGCGCCATGGCCGTCGACGCCGGACTGATCGAAGCGGATGCTAGCAAGAAGAAGTCGACAGCAAAGCAGGAATGGATTGTTTCGGTCATCGACCCGACCTATGCGCCCCGCGCTCTGCGGGTATCTTGAGACGCTGGACGAAGCTGCCTTCGGTGCCGCAAGTGAGTCCAGCCGGAGTTCACCCGAACTAAGGTCTAACCGGCAAGGGCGCCGTCAAATGCCGTGGCCTGACGCTCACCTGCCAGGCCAGCCCTCCGAAGCCGCGCTGCGCCCCGAACATGGACGTCCGGTCCATCCCTCCGGCCCGCATCCGCAGGCCGAACTGGATGCAGTGGGGCGCTGCGGCGCGCACGCCTCGGATCCGACTGGGCTTGGGACCGCATCAGATGTCGGCCGTCGGTTAGCCGTGACCTTGGCCGCGTCGGGGAAAACTATCATTGCAGTCCTCGCGCTGCCCACTGTCCCGGTTTTCGCGGCACCATGATGGAGTCCCGTTCCATTGAGCTTTCCGGCCGAATGGGTCGGCGGCCTGCCCGCCGCGTGGGATGGCGATTCAACGTCTTGGCAGGCGGTGCGGTAGCGTTCCGCACCGCATCGGAGTTTGATAGGACCGGAAACGTCGCGCACACTCGGCCGAACGGTGCGACTCGCACGGGTGTGCCGCTTGATCCGGCTCTTTCGCGTCGCGCCGGCGCGGTCCAACTGTGCGGCGGTGCTTGACCTGGGAACGAAGACCTCCCCCCCAAGTTGATCGCTCAAAGAGGAGGGGCGCATGTTCGACTGGATTTCAGGCATTGTGGATCAGATGGGATATCTGGGCATCGCCTTTCTGATGTTCGCCGAGAACGTGTTTCCGCCGATCCCGTCCGAACTGATCATGCCCCTTGCTGGTTTCAATGCGGCACGGGGCGACATGACGCTGGTCGGCGTTCTGATCGCCGGCACCGTCGGCGCGGTGGCCGGGGCGTTGATCTGGTACTGGATCGGGCTGAAGATCGGCGCCCGTCGCATCCGCAGGCTTGCGGCCCGGCACGGACGCTGGCTGACCGTCAGCCCGGACGAATTCAACACCGCAGAGGACTGGTTCGACCGCCACGGCGGCGCGGCGGTGTTCTTCGGGCGTCTGGTTCCCACGGTGCGGACGTTCATTTCGGTTCCCGCGGGACTGGTTCCGATGCCTCTGGGCCGGTTCCTGGCCTATAGCACCGCAGGGACCTTGGGATGGAACCTGATCCTCACGGGGGCCGGCTATCTATTGAACAGCCAGTACGAAAAGGTGCAGGTCTGGCTTAACCCTATTTCGACCGCCGTGGTTGTGGGTATCGTCGGCGTGTACATCTGGCGGGTCGCGACCTATCGGCGGCGTGTGCCGGAACCGGCGCCGGACCCTTGATCACCGGGTCGGGACGGGCTCTTCCCCGCGGTAGTCGTAAAAACCGCGCCCGGTCTTGCGGCCCAGCCATCCCGCCTCGACATATTTTGTCAGCAGCGGGCAGGGGCGGTACTTCGTGTCGGCCAGCCCGTCGTGCAGCACGTTCATGATCGCAAGGCAGGTGTCGAGCCCGATGAAATCCGCCAGACCGAGCGGCCCCATGGGGTGGTTGGCGCCCAGCCGCATCGCCTTGTCGATGGAGCTGACATTTCCGACACCCTCATAGAGCACGTAGATCGCTTCGTTGATCATCGGCATCAGGATGCGATTGACGATGAAGGCGGGAAAATCCTCTGCCGTGGCCGCGGTCTTGTCGAGCCTTTGGACCACCCCCATGCAGGCGTCGAAGGTCTCTTCGTCGGTGGCGATGCCGCGGATCAGTTCGACCAGGCTCATGATCGGGACGGGGTTCATGAAATGGAAGCCCATGAACTTTTCCGGCCTGTCCGTCTTGGAGGCCAGCCGCGTAATGGAGATCGAGGAGGTGTTGGTCGTCAGGATCGTATCGGGTTTGAGCGCGGGGACCAGTTCCTTGAAGATCGCGTCCTTGACCGCCTCTCGTTCTGTCGCGGCCTCGATCACCAGATCGCTCTTGCCCAGGTCGGTCAGTGTGGCGGTTCGTCCGATCCGCTCCAGGGCCGCGTCCCGATCGGCCTCGGTGATCTTTTCCCGGGAGACCTGGCGATCCATGTTCCCGCGGATCGTCTCCTGCGCGGCTGTCAATGCGTCTTCGCTGACGTCGGTCAGAAGCACGTCGTAGCCGGCCAGCGCGCAGACATGGGCGATGCCGCTGCCCATCTGGCCCGCCCCGATGATGCCGACTGTCTGGATCTTCATTCTGCGCTCCTTGCCGCTCGCGCCGGAACATGGCCTGCGGATCGGGGCGATGCAAGCGGGCCGCGTCGCGGCTATCCGGACGGGCTCCGTTGCACGAATTCCATCCAGGAGTCATCTCGCGACTCCCGTGTGGCAGCTGGGAGGCATGAGCAGACCGCACTCCCGACCTGCAGGACCAGAACCTGGCAGGCCGACAGTGCGGCGCTCAAACGCAGGGGCTCGTCAACGATCCGACCGGTTTGACCTGTAGATGAACTGGAATCCTACGACCAAAGCCAGCCATGGCGGCCAGCAGACCTCTAGCGATGCCACCATCCAGGCGCTGCCCCACCTGCGCAGGAGATCGTCATTCATGCGTCCGGTGAAGCATGGACCGGATTGCTCATACACAGACGATCGGACGCTCTCGCGGCCGGTTCCGCGACGCGCTGCTCAACGAGACGCTGTTCGCGCCGCTCACCGACGCCCGTCAGAAAAACAAAAGCGGGAGCTTTGGAACATTCCGTCGGCCGAGTTCGGGGCAAGGAACGGCCCGGCAATACGTGCCGCGTAGCGCCGAACATCGACCGGCGGACTTCGCGTAAGGCCGGAGGGACGTCGGGTCTCAGGTCAATCGGCAAGATGCGAAGAACCTCATTTAGCGCGGAGCGATCCGCTCGATGCTCCCGACCCTGAGATCTGTAGACGGAGAACGCTTTCTATGGAACGGCAACATGCGATCGAATTTCGATCTTCGGTGACATCCGGGGACTCTCGAAGCCGACTTTATCGGCCGGCGCTCAATTCTGTCATCCGTTCCAGAACATCCAGCCCCTGCTGGTCCCAGAAGTGCAGCAGATCGATGAACACCCAGTTCTCCGCCAGCTTGTCGCCCTCGCGCCGGTACATGTCGACCACACGCATGTCGCCGGCGCGGCCGGTGGCCGGCATGCCCATGAACCCGCCCGTCGGTGTCAGCGTCAGGTTCGGCCAGCCGAAGAACCCGCCGAACCGGCCTTCGGCCATGCGGCAGAGATGACCGTTGAACCGGCGGTCCGCAAAGGCGGCGCGAAACGGGCCGCTGTGCTGCGCCGCGTAGCGTTCGATCGTGTAGGTTGCGCCGATTCCGCCGGGCCCCCACCAGATCATGTCCTCGGTCCATGAGCACCGCAGTTCGTCGGTGAGCGACATCTGCCCGGGGTCCTTCCAGGTCGCGACATCGCCCACCATGAAGTCGATCGCGGCGAGGGTGCGATCTCCCTCGGCGGCGTCCTGGGGGCCGAACATCAGCCCCTCGTGGGTCATCGGGCCCGGCTGTACCAGCTCGGCGGCGGTCGAGGGCGGAAACGGGCGGAGCCCGGCCTGCATCATCAGGTGCGGGACGTCGAAGATCATCGCCGTCTCCGCGATCCTGCCGTTCGCGACCCGGTGGAAGGCGGCGTAGCGCAGCATCGCGACCCTGCCCGTGGGCGGGATGCCGAGCCAGACCGCGTCGAAGAGTCCCATCAGGTGGCCCATCGAGGCGACCCAGACCGACGCGAATCCGTCGATCTCGTTGCGGCCCGCGAAGAACAGGTCGAGCCTGCGCCGCATTGGGCGCAGCGACGCCTTCAGCGGCCTCCAGAACCGTTCGGCGACGAGGTGGGGGCCGCGGAGCTCGCCGAACGGATGACAGCCGCGCCAGAGCAGGTCGGGCGCGCAATGGCGTTCCATCGACGGTGCAAGGGCCGTGTCTTCGGCACCGTCGATCGCGGCGTAGAACTCGCGGACCACCCGTTTCGCATCCTGGAGGTCCGCCGTCACGCCGGGCGCCATCCCGGCTCGGTGGCGGAAACGGGGCTCATGTGCGCGCCTTTTCGAACCGTGTCCACGCGGCCTCGAAACTGGTGAAGTCGAAGCCGGGCGCGCGTGCCGCGTCGAGAACGATCCGCTCGGTCTCCAGCAGCCGGGCGATGCCGTCCGCCAGGCCCGGCACGACCTCGGCCGGGATCACCACGGCGCCGTGTCGATCGGCGTGGACCAGGTCGCCGGGCGACACGGTCAGGCCCATGACGGTGACGGGACAGTCGATCTCTCGCACATGGACGAAGCCGTGGCTGGGGCCCACCGATCCGGCCAGCACGGGAAAGCGGTCCGGCAGATCGCCGAGGTCGCGCACCACGCCGTTGGTCACCACGCCCGCGAGGCCGAACCCCCTGTGCACGGCGGTGTTGATCTCGCCCCAATAGGCGCCGATGCAGTCCGGCCAGTCCAGATCCTCGATCACGGCGATTGCCGGCGCGGGCGCCTCGGCCATGTAGCGGTAATAGGCCATCCGGCGCTCGCGGATGACCTCCGCCGCTTCCTCGGGCGGGTGTCGGGCAGCCAGTCGTGCGGTGCGCGCATAGCCCACCATAGCGGACGCGCCGGGGTCTGAGGCGACCATCGTGCCGCGGGTGAAGCGGTCGAACCCGCGCCGGGCCTCGACCACCTCGATCGCGTTGCAGACGGTCGGCGTGTCGACCCGTCCGAGAAGGTCCAGAAGTGCGCTGTCCATCATTCCTCCAGCCATCGTTTCAAAGCCGCATTGACCGCATCGGGCCGTTCGAGCACCGGCAGGTGGCCCGCGTCCTCGACGATCACCAGCCTTGCCCGCGGCATCAGCTCGTGCATCAGTTCGTGCCGCTCCACGGGGCAAAGCGCGTCATGGCGTCCGCAGAGCAGCAGCGTCGGGCCGTCATAGGCGCGCAGCGTGGCGCATTGATCCGGCCGGTCGGCGAGCGCGCGGGATTGCCGTTCGAAGACCTCCGGGCCCAGCGACAGCGCCATCTCCAGGCAGAGATCGAGCAGGTCTTCGTCCGGCGCGGCCAAGTACCGGGGTTTCATCTCCTGGCGCATGACCTGCGCGAGCCCGCCGGATCGCGCCGCCTCGATCTGCGGGACGCGGCGCGCCTTGACCTCGGCGGCCTCGGCCAGGGGATTGGTGTCGAGCAGCGCCAGCCGCGCAACCCGGTCCGGCGCCTGCCGGACGATCTCCATCGCCACGATCCCGCCCATGGACAGCCCGGCGAGCGCGAAGAGCGGCGGGGCGTTGGCCAGCACGTCCGCCGCCAGGGACTCAACCCTGTCGTGCCCGGACAGCGGCGCGTGTTGGACGGCGCGGGTCCCGGACAGGGCGGCGGTCTGCGGCGCGAAGAGCCGCGCGTCGCACATCATTCCGGGCAGAAGGACGAGCGGCGTCATCGGCCGACCAGGGCCGCGCCGTCCGACAATGCGGAAAGCTTGGCATAGGCGATGTCCGGATCCACGGCGCCGAAGCCCGCGAAGGTTCCGAAGCCGCAATCCGACCCGGCCATGACGCGGTCCGGCCCGACGATGTCGGCAAACCGGCCGATCCGCTGGGCCACGAGCCTCGGATGCTCGACGAAGTTCGTCGTGGTGTCGACGCAGCCGGGGACCAGCACCTTGTCGTCGGGGATCTCGGAGCGCCTGTCGCGGAACACTTCCCATTCGTGGGCGTGGCGGGGGTTGGAGCTCTCGAACAGGATATAGCGGGCGGGAACCGACATGAGCGTGGCGAACACCTTGTCCATGTCGATGTCGCAGACATGGGGCCCTTCGTAATTGCCCCAGCAGATGTGGACGCGGACCCGCGCCGGGTCGATGCCGGACAGCGCATGCCTCAGGGCGTCGACATGGCCGCCGGCGATGCGCACGAACTCGTCGTCGGAGAGGTCGGCGAACAGCATGTGGCGCGCCAGCGCAAGATCCGGGCAATCGAGCTGCAGCAACAGGCCGGCATCCACGATGGCCCGGTATTCCGCCGCCATCGCGTCGGCGAGCGCGCCGAGATAGGCGTCGCGGCTCGGGTAATGGGCGTTCTGCAGGAACAGCGAGATGACGCCCGGGGAGGCCGCGTTCATGAACCCTTCGCGCGCGCCGTGCGTCGCCATCGCGGCGCGCAGGTTCGCGATGTCCTTTTCAAGCTCGCCGTTCTCCTTGGGGCGCACCTCGCCCACGCACATCGGGCGGGCGTATTGCGGCGTGCCGCCGGAGCTGGCCAGACGCTCCAGGAAGCTCGGGAACCGCTTCAGGTCGGCGGGCGCGTTGCGCGGGCTGTCGCCCCCGAAGCCTGTGTAGCGGTCCTTGACGTAGGTCGCGTAGCTGATCTTGGAGGTCTCGCCGTCCGATACGCAGTCGACGCCCGCCTCGACCTGCCGGCGCACGGTCTCGGAGACCGCGCGCGCCATCGCGTCGTCGAACGCCGCCGCGTCATGGGGCGCGCCGCGCTCGCGGGCGAAGAGGAAATCCACCACCTCCTGCGAGCGCGGCAGAGAGCCCACATGCGTGACCGCGATCCGACTCATGCCGCGGACCAGGTGGCGCCGGCGGGATCGTCGGTGTTCGTCACCCGATAAAGGCTCGCCTCGCCGCTCATCGACGGCGCAAGGCTGTGACGCAGACCTTGCGGCACCAGACAGGTGTCGCCGGGCGCAAGGATCGCGCCGCCGCCGTCCCAGTCCACGCGCCAATGGCCGCGGACGACCATCAGCACCTCGTTCCTGTCGAGCGCATAGGCCTCCTCGGGCTCCGTGCCGCCGCGCAGGAACTCGACCTCGAAGCCGGGCCGGTCGCGGATCAGGCCGGTTTCGCCGATGACCTTCACCGGCGCCCCGGCACCGGCCAGGGCCATCATGTCGGCGTAGCGCCGGACGTAGCCGCCCACGACTTCCATCGGCGTCGGCTCGGGAAAGGCCTTCAGCTCCTCGTCGGTCAGCACCGGCATCGGCTTGACGCCCTCGGGCAGCGACTGCCCCGCCTTGGTATCGTAGAGCTTGCCGGACTCGGCCAGAACCAGGCCGTGATCCTTGGCGTCCTCGATCACCTGCGGCGCCCAGATCACGCCGCCGCCGGCATCGTCGCCGCCGAGGATCGCCATGATCATCCCGTAGTCCGTGCCGACATTCTCGAAGCCGCGGAAGATGCCGGTCGGGATGTCGAAGATGTCGCCCTCTTCGAGCACCACGTCGCCCGCGTCGCCCCAACGGCCCCAGAAGAACCGCCAGCGGCCCTTGAGGACGTAGAACACTTCGGCGGTTCGGTGCGAATGGAGCGAGTTGCGGCAGTTGGGCGGCTGCCCGGCGGCGCCGATGTTGAAGCCGACCCGGTCGGTGATGTGGACATGCTGATCGGGCGACTCGGAGACGCCGCCGCCGATGATGGTGAAGTTCTCCTTCTGGTTCGATCCCGGCGTATGGGCGTCGATGAAGGCGGTCTTGCAGGGAATCAGCTCGCCGTAATGGACGATCTGCGGCTGCGTGGCGGTCCGGTCGGCCTGTCGGGTCGGGGCCGCGTCGGTCATGGTCATGTTCCAGATCCTTCGCTGTTGAGTGTTGCATGGCGGGAGAGAGGGGGTGTCCGGCGCATCAGACCTCACCGGTGGCGAGCAGGATCTGTTTCCAGATCGCCGTCTCGTCGTAGAGGGTCCATTCGCGGCGCAGTCCCCAGGGCCCGAACTCGGCATGGGAGATGCCCAGCACGTAGACGTCGGCGCCGGTGGGCCGGCCGAAGGCGCCCCAGCCATCGTGCTTGCCGGTCAGGCTCCAGCGGACCGCCGCGCGGGGCGGCATCAGCGCGTCCTCGGCGCCGATCCGGTGCTCGACGCGGAACTCGGCCGAGGAGAAACTGGCGCGCAGGCCCATCCAGAACCGGTCGACCGCCCCGTGCGAATGGTCGGTCCGGCCCCCGGGATATTCCGACTGCACCGCGCGGTCGTATTCGCGCGGGATCACGGCCAGGTCGGCGGCCATGATCCGGCCGATGATGTCAGCGTATCTCGCGCCCCATGCGTTGTCGTTGCCGGTCCCTCGGTAGGGTCCCGGCCGGTCCGTCACGGGCGTGAGCGGACGCACGCAGGCCTCCGGGCCACCCTCGCGCGCGATCAGGTCGCGGGCATAGTCGCGGGGCTCCGATCCAAGCTGCCGGACGATGGCGCCCTGGTCACGGATCAGCCACTCGTCGTCGATCCGGTTGTCACGCGCGTGGCAGTCGGCCAGGATCCGGTAGCGCAGCCGCGTGCCCGTGGCCTGGCCATAGACACCGCTGCCGGAATGGGTCGCGGTCGAGAGCAGCCGGTGTGACGAAAGCATCCCCGCATCCGGCGTTCCGCACCAGATCACGTCCTCGCCCAGGAGCGTTCGGTCGGGAAACTCGGCCAGCGTCGCCATGGTCGCGGCGATGACGCCCTGGTTGCCGACCACGACCGCCGCGGGCGAGCGCACCACGATGTCCGGCGCGTAGTACTTGTGCAGCGTGTCGATGCCGCGGTCTTCCCAGATCTCCTTGGTGACGCCGATGATGAAATCGGGGAAATCTCGGAACTTGGGATCGAAGCCTTTCATCGGGGCCATCCTTCGGGAATGCGGGCGGAACTGCGAATGATCAGCGGGGCGTCGACGGACACCTGACGTGGCGGGACGCCCGCATCGTCGACATGCGCCAGCAGCGTCGAAACGGTCTCCTCGACCATCCGATTTGCGCGCTGGCGGATCGTGGTGAGGTCATAGGCCGCCCAGGCGGCGGGCGGCACGTCGTCGAAGCCCACCACCGACACGTCTTCGGGCACGCGCAGGCCGGATCCCGAGCGGATCGCGTCCATGGCCTGGAACGCCATGTGATCGTTGGCGACGAACAGCGCGTCGGGCGGGTCCGGCCGGTGGAACATGGCGTCGGCCGCCTGCCGGGCGGTCTCGCCGTCGAAATTGCCCACCTCGCGGGCGTGGAGCGCGACCCCGTGCGCGGCGAGGCCCGCGAGGAACCCGGCCTCGCGGTCGCGCTGCGTCGAGGCGCCGTGCCAGCCGGCGATGTAGCCGAACCGGCGGTGGCCGCCCGCCACCAGGAAGTCGGCCACCTGCCTGCCGCCGCCGAAATTGTCGGAGGTGACCGAGGAGATGCCGTCGATGTCCTGCCGGCGGTTGAAGAACACGACCGGAACTCCGGCCTTCTGGCAGCGCGAAGCTAGATCGGACGACAGCGAGACCGACGCCATGATGATGCCGTCGACCTGGAAATCGAGGATCTCCCCGAGGATCTCGTCGATGTTGCCGGCCTGCTGCGAGGCCATGAAGACGAGCACGTGGTAGCCGCGGGCCTGCAGCGCGTTCGACAGCTTTTCGAGCGCCTCGGGATAGAAGTAGTTCTCGAGATAGGCGACGACGAGGCCGATGAGGCGCGAGCGCCCGGTGATCAGCGACCGCGCCAGCGTGTTGGGCCGGTAGCCGAGCGCCTCGGCCGCCGCATGGATCCGGGCCGCCGTGCTCGGGGCGACCGAGGCGCCGGGGGTGAAGGCGCGACTGACCGCGGACTGGCTGACGCCGGCCCGTTCGGCGACCTGCTGGGCTGTGACCTTCTCGTCCGTCATCCGGCCGTCCATCCGCCATCGACCTTCAGCGCCGTGCCGGTCACCAGCGCCGAGGCGTCGGAGGCGAGATAGAGGACCGCCCCCATGATATCCTCGATCTCGCCCGGTCGGCCGAGCTTGATCTTGTCGGTGATCCAGGCGACGCGCTCGGGATCGGCGAAGGTCGCCTCGGTCAGCGGGGTGCGGATGAAGGTCGGGCAAAGCGTGTTGACGCGGATGCGGTGCGGCCCCCATTCGATGGCCATCGCCTTCACCATGCCTTCGAGCCCGTGTTTCGAGGCGCAGTAGACGGCGCGGTCGATGCCGCCCACATGCCCCATCTGGCTGGACACGTGGATGATCGAACCGGGCCGCCCGGCCGCGATCAGGGTGCGGGCGGCATGGGCGGACAGGAAATAGGCCGCGCGCAGGTTGATCGACATCACGGCATCGAAATCCTCGGCCCGGGTCTCGAGCGCGGGGCCGTGCCGGCCGAGACCGGCCGAGTTCACCACCACGTCGAAGGGCGCGCCGTCGAACACGGCCGGGAGGGCGTCGAGTTCGGCCATGTCGAGCGGCAGGGCCTCGACCGACCGGCCGTCCGCGGCCATCGCGCCGACCGCCGCGTCCAGCCGCTCGCGCCCGCGCGCCGCGCAGACGACATGCGCGCCGGCCTCGGCCAGCGCCATTGCCGCGCCGAGGCCGATCCCCGACGACGCGCCTGTCACCAGCGCCCGCCGTCCGTCGAGCCGCAGGGAGGGTGTCCGGGGGAGCCCGCTCATGCCGCCCTCCCTGTCTCGGGGTCGAAGCCCGTGCGTGCCTTGTTGAAGGCCCGCAGCCGGGCCAGGACATCGACGCCGACTTGGGCATAGGCGTCGAGCAGGTCGACCAGCACCCAGTTCTCGCGGATCAGGCCGTCCTCCAGCCGCCAGAAGTCGAGCGAACGCATGGTGATGCGCTGTCCGGCCGGGGCGATGCCCATCCAGCCGTCGTGGGTGACGGTCTGGATCATGTTGGGCCATCCGGTCACCGCGGCGTAGTCGCCGTCGCCGAAGAAATGGTAGGTGATCCCGTCGAGGTACTGCCCGCGGTCGGGCATGGCATTCAGGAACGGGATCTGGTGCCAATTGCGGAACCCCCTTATGCCACGGCCGGTGCCGATGCCCGAAGGTCCGTACCAGCTCATCCGGGGATGCCAGTAGCGGTCCATCTCCATGACCTCGGGCCCGCCCTCGGACGGATGGCGCTTCAACGCCGTCAGCATCTTGACGATGCGCTGCCGGGTCGCGGCGCTTTTCTCCGCGTCATGGGGGCCGCGCACGTGGCCGTCCTGCGTCGCCGGACCCGGCACGTGCCATTCCCGGCCGAGCGAGGGCGCCATCGGCCAGGCGCCCGCCTGCATCATCACCTCGGGGATGTCCCAGAGCGCCTGCACCTCGACGACGCGCCCCTCTTCGATCCGGAAGAACTCGTGGAACCGCATCGCGACCTGGTGGCCCGTCGGCGGGATATCGAGCCAGGGCCCGAGGAACGCTCCGGTATAATATCCCCCGCAGCCCACCCAGTCCGCGCCGTGCTCGTCGGGGCCGGCCATGACGATCGTGTCGCGCCGCTCGAGATCGGGGATCGCCGTGAAGAGCGCGGCATAGGCGCGGTCATAGAGACCCTCCCCGACGCAATCGCCTAGGGGATGCGCAAGATGGATCACGGCGTCGGCGGCGATCGCCCGGCCGATCGCCGCGCGCACCCCGGCATCGGTGAAGTCGTACATCGCCGCGCGCAGCGTCGCGACGAGGGCCTTGTTGCGGGTGTGCACGTCCATGGTCATTCCGCGGCGACACTGCGCGGCGCGGCCCCGCCATAGGGCACGTTGACCCCGCCGTAGCGGCGGACGCGCAGGTTGCACTGTTCGGCATGGCCGACGAACCCCTCGAGCAGGCAGAGCCGGGAGCCGTAGGCGCCGATCTCGCTCGCCGCCGCGTCCGTGGTGACCTTCTGGTAGCTGTGGGTCTTGAGGAACTTGCCGACCCAGAGCCCGCCGGTGTAGCGGCCGGCCTTCTTGGTGGGCAGCGTGTGGTTGGTGCCGATCACCTTGTCGCCGTTGGCCACGTTGGTGCGCGGGCCGAGGAACAGCGCGCCGTAGGAATGCATGTTCGCAAGGTACCAGTCATCGCGGTCTGTCATCACCTGCACGTGCTCGGACGCGATGTCGTTGGCGACCTTGAGCATCTCGTCGTGATTTCCGCAGACGATCACCTCGCCGTAGTCGCGCCAGGACACGGACGCGGTGTCGGCGGTGGGCAGGATGGCCAGGATGCGGTCGATCTCCGCCAGCGTCGCCTCGGCCAGCTTGCGCGAGGTCGTCACCAGTACCGCGGGCGAATTGTAGCCGTGCTCGGCCTGGCCCAGAAGGTCGGTGGCGCACATCTCGGCGTCCACCGTCTCGTCGGCGATCACCATCGTCTCGGTCGGCCCGGCGAAGAGGTCGATGCCGACGCGGCCGTAGAGCTGGCGCTTGGCCTCGGCCACGAAGGCGTTGCCGGGACCGACCAGCATGTCGACGGGCGCGATCGTCTCGGTGCCGAGCGCCATGGCGCCCACCGCCTGGATACCGCCGAGGACGTAGATCTCGTGCGCGCCGCCCAGATGCATCGCCGCGATGACGGCCGGATTGGGCTTGCCCTTGAAGGGCGGCGTCGCGGCGGCGATGCGCGGCACGCCCGCGACCGATGCCGTGAGAACGGACATGTGGGCGGAGGCGACCATGGGGAACTTGCCCGCCGGTACATAGCAGCCCACGGACTGGACGGGGATGTTGCGGTGCCCGAGGATCACGCCCGGCAGGGTCTCGATCTCGATATCGGTCATCGAGGCGCGCTGCGCCTCGGCGAAGGCGCGGACCTGGGCCTGGGCGAAGCGGATGTCGTCGAGATCGTCCTGTGGCACCTCGGCGATCAGCGCCGCGATCTCGTCTTCGGTCAGGCGGTAGCTGTCGCGGTCGTAGCCGTCGAACTTGTTGGCGAGCTCGCGCGCGGCGTCGTCGCCGCGCGCTTCGATCTGCGCGAGCGTCTCCTCGACGATCTTCCGGGTCTTCGCGTCGTCCTCGGAGCGTTCCGCGTCCGACTTGCCGCGCTTGAGATATTCGATGCTCATGGTCTCTCTTCGGGTTTGGGTTTCGGTGGGGTCTTCTCGCCGCGGTCGAAGGCCTCCCAGCCCTCGCCGGCGAAAACGTCGTGGCCGAGCTGGGCGAGGACATGGGGGAAATCCACCATCACCCAGTTGTCCGCGATCCGGCCGTCCGCGACGCGCCAGAAATCCATGTACCGGATCTCGACCCGCCGGCCGGTGGGCGCGAGGCCCATGAACGGGCCGGAATGGGTCGCTTCCTGGCGGCCGAACGCGGCCGCCCAGTCGCCCATGAAAAGCCGCGCCTCGTCGACGCAGACCTTGTCGGAGAACGCGGCCTGGAACGGCCGCTGCCAGTTGTCCTGGAACTCGCGAAGGCCGTTCTTGGTGCCGCATCCGTAGTTGCCGATCCAGCGGAAGTCCGGATGGAAGAACTGGCCGATGTCGTCGATGCGGTGGTCGTTCAGACCGTCCACCATGCCCTCGATCACGGCGCGGGTGGCGTCGGTCCGCGAGAGATCCGTGTCGCGGCTGAGGACGGCCTGTTCGGGTCGTGCGCCAGGCATGGTCAATCTCCGTAATCCAGGAATATCCGCGGCAGGCCGAGCGAGAGCGCGGGGATGAAGGCGATGATGAGAAGGGCCACGATCATCGCCACGACCCAGGGAAAGATGCGCCGGGCGATGTCGTCGAACGGGATGCGGCCGACCTGCGCGGCCATGAAGAGGTTCGCGCCGAGCGGCGGCGTGACGAAGCCGATGGCCAGCGCCACGATCATGACGATGCCGAAATGCACCGGATCGACGCCGAGCTCGGTCATCACCGGCAGCAGCACCGGCGTCAGGATGACGATGGCGGCGAGCGTCTCGAGGAAGGTGCCGACGATCAGCAGCAGCACGATCGCCGCGAGCAGGACGACGATCCAGCTCTGCGTCAGGCCAAGGACGAATTGCGACAGTTCCAGCGGGATCTGTTCCAGCGCGATGATCCGGCCGAAGGCGACCGAGGCGCCGATGATGACGAGCACGGCCGAGACGAGGAGCGCCGATTCCAGCATCATGGTCGGCAGGTCGCGGAGCGGGAGTTCGCGATAGACGAAGCAGCTCACGATCAGCGCGTAGACGACGGCGACGGCCGAACTCTCGGTCGGGGTGACGATGCCCGCATAGATCCCGCCGAGGACGACGAGCGGCATGAGGAGGGCGAGCTTGGCCTCGTTCAGGGCGGACAGGGTCTCGCGCCAGGTGGCCCTGGGCAGCGGTTCGGCGGGCGCCTGGACGCCGCGGCGGCGCAGGATGTTGTAGACGATCAGGGTCAGCGCGATGACGATGCCCGGCACGATGCCGGCCATGAAGAGCGCCGTGACCGAGACGCCTGCGGAGACGGCGTAGACGATCATCACGACCGACGGCGGGATCATCACGCCGAGACCCCCGGCGCTGGCGACCATGGCGCCCGCATAGGCGCGGTCGTAGCCGCGGGCGACGAGCGCCGGGATCATGGCGAGGCCGATGGCGGCCACGGTCGCCGAGCCGGTGCCCGAGATCGCCGCGAAGAAGAGACACGCCATGATGGTGACCGTGCCGAGGTCGCCCGGCGCCCGGCCGAAGACGTTGTCGGCGACCCTGATGAGGCGGCGCGAGATGCCGCCCTGGCTCATGATGTTGCCCGCGAGCGTGAAGAGGACGACGGCGATCAGCGTGAAGCTGTCGATGCCGCTGATGAGGCCGAGCGCGTAGAGGTCGAAGTTGAGGAACGGGATCCAGGCGATGGCGATCAGCGAGGCGGTGCCCAGGGCGATGCCGATCGGCACGCCGATGGCGAGAAGGGTGAAGAAACTGCCGAAGAGGATGGCGGAGGTCATGGCTCAGACGTCCATCTGAGGGGTCAGTTGGGTCTCGCCGCGGGCGGCTATGCGCCAGATGGAGTGGACGAGCCGCGCCGCGCTGAGCGCGCCGGAGAAGATGATGGCGGAGTAGAGGACCGAGGTCGGCCATTCGGTCGCGGACAGGATCCTGCCCCGCTCGGCCGCCTGCCGGGTGATGACGATGCCGAGCCAGCAGACGGCGAGCGAGTAGGCGAGGAACACGGCCTCGGCGGCCAGCATCAGGACGCGCCGCAACTCGGGCGGCGCGAGGTCGAGAAGAACGGTGACGCGCATGTGACGGCGGTCGCGGATCGCGTAGCTGACGCCGAAGTAGATCATGTAGACGAACGAGAGCCGGGCCACCTCTCCGGCGAAGGCGATGGAAGTGGAGAAGGCGAAGCGCGCCACGACGTCCGCGAACACCAGGACGACGATGACGCCGAGCGTCGTGACGATGACGGCAGGCTCGAAGTATCGTTCAAGCTTGGAGAACATCTTCGCCATCCCCGATGGTCACTGCGACAGCTTCGACATGAAGTCGTCGTAGAAGGCGTCGCCGACCCTGGCGCGGATGTCGGATTCAATGGCGGCGTTCATCGTGTCGCCCATCCTCTGACGTTCCTCCGCCGGCAGTTCGTTGATCGCGAGCCCTTCCTCGGCCAGGCGGTCCAGCGTCTCCGCGTTGGCCGTGGCGGCGAGATCGCGCTGGAGCGCCACGGTCTCGGCCGCGACCTCGGTGACCAGCGATTGCTGGCCCTCGTCGAGCCCCTCGAACCACGCGAGATCGGCCAGCCAGAGTTCCGGCCAGTAAATGTGGCCGGTGAGCGAGACGAAGTCCTGCACCTCGAAGAACCGCTCGACGACCATCGACGAGAGCGCGCTTTCCTGCCCGTCGATGAGGTTCTGCTGCAGCGACGAATAGATCTCGCCCCAGGCCAGCGGCACGGGCACGGCGCCGATGGAGCGCCAGGCGGTGATCTGGATCGGGTTGTCGGCCGAGCGCATCCGCAAGCCCTCGAACGCCTCGACGCTGTCTAGCGGGCCGCGGCTGTTGGTGAAGCTGCGGAACCCGAGTTCCATGAACCCCATGAGCTTCAGCCCGCGCGCCTCGACCGCCTGGGCCAGCGCATCGCCGCCCTCGCCGTCGAGCACGGCGTGGGCCTGCGCCTCGTCGTCGAACAGCAGGAACTGGTCGAGCACCGCAAGCTCGGCCACCGTCGAGGACAGCAGGACCGACGCGCCCGTGGTCATCGTGATGTTGCCCGACTGGACGAGCTCCACCATTTCCTGGACGCTGCCGATCTGGCCGCCGGGAAAGAGCTCGACCTCGAACGCGCCGTCGGAGCGGGATTCGAGCTCCTGCTCAAAGAACAGCAGCGACTGGTGGATCGGCGAAGTTTCCGGCGTGGCGTGGCCGATCCGTATCGTCTCCTGCGCCGCGGCAGGGGCAGCCAGCGCAAGCCCGAGGGCAAGGGCGGATAGCTTCGAGAAATTCATCGGGTCCTCCTCTTGAGTGGTGTGACTCTGCCCCCGGGTGGGGGCGCCGGTGCGCGATGGCGGCGCTCATCCCTTCACCGCCCCGGCGGTGAGGCCGCTGACGATCTGGCGCTGGAACACCATGACCAGAAGGAAGAGAGGCGCGGTGATGGAGACGGCGGCGGCGATCGCCTCCGCCTGGTCGGTGGTCGTGGTCTCGCGGTTGAAATAGCCGGCGATGGCGGGGACCATGGTCTGGTTCTGCGCGTCGAGGAGCAGCGAGGTCACGAGAAAGTCGTTGTAGCCCAGCAGGAAGCTGAACAGCCCGGTGGTGATGACGCCCGGCCACATCACCGGCATGATGACCCTGCGGAAGGCCTGCAGATGCGTGCAGCCGTCCACGCGCGCGGCCTCGTCCAGTTCCACCGGGATCGACTGGAAGAACGAGCGCAGCATCCAGATGGTGAAGGGCTGGTTGATCGCCACCAGCACCGCGATCACGGCGAGCGGTTGGCCGTAGAGCGTCGGCGCCGCGTCGCCCAGGATCGGGCGCAGGATCTCTGCGGAGTTGATGAAGACCGGCAGGTAGCCCGCCACCAGCACCGAATGGGGCAATGCGCGGAAGATCAGCGCCGCGATCAGCAGCCAGAAGGCGAGGTTCGATCCCGACCGCGCGAGACCGTAGCCCGCGAGGGTGCCCACCGTCAGCGATACGGTGACCACGCCGCCGGTGACGATCAGCGAGTTGATGAAGTTGCGGTAGAACTCGTTGCCGACCCAGACCGCACGATAGTGCTCTGCCGTCAGCCCGATGACCGGCTGGCCCAACGGCCCGGCGATGGCGTTGAGCGCATCGAGCACGACCGGCAGGAGCCCGAAGAAGAGCACGATGAACACCACCGCATAGCCGAGGCACCCCACCAGCCAGCCGAGAATGACGAGACCCGGCGCCGTGAAGGCACGCACCATTTGCGGCAGGCGCGTGAATGCGAACCGCACCGCGTACCAGAGGACGGCGAGGCCCAGCACCAGGTCGATCACCGACAGGCCCTTGCCGGCGGCGATGGTGCGCGGCCCGAAGATCACCGCCAGCGGGTTGGCGTCGAACGCGTCCGCGGGAGACTTGAAGCTCATCACCAGGATCCAGAAGAGCGGGAACGCGGCGATCAGGCACCAGAGAGTTAGGAACGCGGCCGATCCGAAGCGGAGCGACGCCGGCTGGCGCATGGCTTTCGGCGTGGCCATCACGAAATCCCCTTGTGGTCGCGCCAGGTTCGGCGCAGCGGCGGCAGCAGGATGATGACGATGCCGATCATGGTCAGCATGGCGCTGGCCGAGGCCCGGCTGATCGAGCGGTTGCCGGCGTCGTCGGGTTGCAGGAAGTCGTAGGTCAGCCATTGCAGCGTGATCCGCTGCGCCTGGGAGCTGAAGCCGACGACCTCCTCGAAGGCGCGATAGGCGTCCATCAGGTGAATGAGCGCGATGAAGACGATGAGCGGCATCAGGTGCGGGACGATCACGAAGCGCAGCCGCTGCCAGCGACTGGCCCCGTCTATGATCGCCGATTCCAGCGTGTCCTGGTTCACCGTCTGCAGCCCGGCGTAGAAGATGACGAAGGCGAACGGTGCGACGCTCCAGACCCGGTAGAACATCATCAGCGCCTCAACCGCGGCGCCGTTGGCGGCGACCGAGATGTCGGTGGAGAGCCACGTCTCCAGCCATGACGTCACGATGCCGTCGCCGTAGAAGAGCCAGCGGATGCTGAGCGCGCCGATCACCGGCGTGATGATGAAGGGCAGCAGCGAGACGAAGATGACCTGGCCGCGGATCGAACGCGCCGCGTTGTTCACCGCGAGCGCGATGGCGAGCCCCAGCCCGACGACGAGCGGCAGCGTGACGAGCGTGAAGGTGAGGGTGAAGCGCAGCGCCCGCCAGAAATCGATCTGCAGGATGCGCCCCGGCTCACCGTTCGAGATGGCCGCCCAGACCCGGTCGAACTGCAGCAGGTTGGCATAGCTCTCGAGCCCGACCCAGCGGGTCGTGGTCTCGACCTGTCCGCTCTCGTTGATCTTCGGTCGGGTCTTCACCTGCGTGGTGCACGTCTGTTCGAGGAAGCCCGCCGTGCAGGATTCCACCTCGATCCGTTCGATCACCGGCTGCGTGACCTGGAAGGACTGCACGAAGACGCTTGCGAGCGGCAACGCGATGAAAACGACCATCATGAAGACCGACGGTCCGACGAACGCGGCAAAAGTACGGAATTTCACGGTCGCTCTCCCTGTACTGGGCTCACCGTCCGGCCGACGGTTCGTCGCTGCGGGGACCGGCCACGGGTCTGAGCCCGGCCCCCGTGTCCGCCCGGCCTAGTTCAGCACGCCGGCTTCGCGCGCGGCGGTGGAGTAGCTGGCCTCGATCGCGTCCAGCGTCCTTTCGGCGCTGCGGCTGCCGGTAAGGTACGCCGCCACTTCGTTGCCGAGCGCGGTGTGCATCAGCCCCATCTCGACCGTCGAGGGATAGCTCAGCGGCGCGGGATCGTGGGTCGCCGTCGCGATGGCGCCCTGCGCCAGGCGGCCGGGCTCATAACCCTGGATGAGCCAGACGGCGGCATCGTTGTTGGCCTCGACCATCTCGGTATCCATGCCTTCCATGGCGACGCGGAACGCCGCTTCGGCCGCCTCGTCGGAGATGTTGCGGGCGATCACGATGCCGTCCCACCAGATCGTCGCCACCGGTCGATCCCCGAACGGCGCGATCGGCGACATGGCCGTCTCGACCTTGCCCACGACCGAACTCTCTGCCTCGTTGTCGACGGCGCCGGCGCGGCTGGCCCAGATATTGGCCATGGCGATCCTGCCCTGCTGCAACTGCTGCTGCACGTAGGTCGAGTCGCTGACGAGGAACTCGGGGTCCATGTAGTCACTCAGCGCCTTCAGGAGCTCCAGCGTGTTCATCCCGGTCTCGTTGTTGATGTTCGGCGTGCTGTCGTCGTTGACCAGCGGCTCTCCCGAGCTCTGGAAGACGTTGATGAATTCCATCGCCAGGTCCCAGCCCGACTTGGTCATCGCGCCCAGCGGATAGTCTATTCCCTCGGCGTCCTTGAGCGTCTCCGCGGCCGCGAGCAGGCCGTCGTAGTCCGTGGGCACGTCGATCCCGTACTCCTCGAACAGATCGGAGCGATAGGTCAGCTCGAACGTGTTGACCATCATCGCCACGGCCATGATTTCGCCATTGATCCGGATCAGCTGGTTGGGCTGCAGATGCTGGCCGTATTTCTCCACCAGATCGTCGAGAGGGCGGATCGTCCCCTCGTTCAGCAATGGCGTGATGGTGCCGTTCGAGACGCCGCCGATCTGGTAGAGCGACGGATTGGCCGCGAAGGCGGCCGGCTGCTTGGTCCGGAATTCCTGGTCCAGTTCCGCCTGTACGTTGCCGCATTCGGCCATCGCGTCGGTGACGGCCTTCCATGCCTCGAACGCGGCGGCAAGGATCTTGACATCGACATCGTTTTCAAAGGCGCAGTCCGCGCGGGCGGCGCCGCCCATGAGCATGGCCGTGGCGGCCAGAACGAGAGGTATCTTCATATTCCTTGGTCTCCCTGATGGTTCTGGGAAGTGTCCTTCCGGCGCGCCTCCCGGGTTGCGGCCTTACATCGGGCCGGTCGGCGTGGTCGCGATCCGCTCCGCATCCGATGCCGGTGGCGGGCCGTCGCCTGACGGTGGGTGCCGTGCGCCCGTTCGCTCGCCGCTGCGGCGATCGTAAAGGTGGCAGATGCCCGGCGGGACATGGAACGCGACCTCGTCGCCGATCTCGGCGCGGAAATCCTTGGGTGCCTTGACGCTGACGAGCGACCCACCGGCCCGCACAGTCAGCATCACGGCGTCCCCCAGAAGCTCGATCGTGTAGAGCTTCGACGTGATCTGCGGCGTCTCGCCCGGCCCTGCGACACTCGCATCCTCGGCGCGGAATCCCAGCGTCACCTCTTCGCCGGCGCCCGGAAGTCCCTCGATGCGAACATTGTTTCCCTGGAACACGCCGCCTTGCAGCGTGCCGTCCATCAGGTTCATCGCCGGACTGCCGATGAAGCTTGCGACGAAGGTGTTGGCCGGGTTGTCGTAGATTTCGGTCGGCGTGCCGACCTGCTGGATCACGCCCTTCTTCATCACCACCACGCGGTCCGCCAGCGTCATCGCCTCGATCTGGTCGTGGGTGACGTAGACGGTCGTGACCTTGAGCTCATGGCTCAGGTTCTTGATCTGCGCGCGGGTCGAGACGCGCAGCTTGGCATCCAGGTTCGACAGCGGTTCGTCCATCAGGAACACCGCCGGACGCCGGACGATGGCGCGGGCGAGCGCCACGCGCTGCCGCTGACCGCCCGACAGCTCGGCCGGCTTGCGGTGCAGGAAGTCGTCGAGTTCGACCATCGCGCTGGCCCGCCGCACCCGCTCGTCATGCTCGGCCTGGGGTACTTTGCGTACCCGCAGCGGGAAGCGGATGTTCTCGTAGACGTTGAGGTTGGGATAGAGGCCGTAGGACTGGAACACCATGGCCACGTCGCGGTCCTTGGGATCGAGGTCGTTGACCACGCGATCGCCGATGACGATCTCGCCCTCGGTGGCGTCCTCCAGCCCCGCGATCATGCGCATCGTCGTGGTCTTGCCGCAGCCCGACGGTCCAAGCAGGACCAGGAACTCACGGTCCGCGATGGTCAGGTCGAACTTGTCGACGCCCACGAAGTTGCCCCAGCGTTTCGCAACGTTGCGCAACTCGATCTTGGCCATCGGATCACCTCGATTGCATACGATTGCAACCTAATTAACCCAACGTCACCATCGAACGCAACAAAAAGTTTGCAATCGTATGCATCCGGCGCCGTTCGGCTGGCGGTGGCGACTCACCCTCCTGAAGCGGCTGTTCGGCCGACGTGCAGAATTTAGGGCTATGCGCGAGACGTCGCCGCGTCGCGGAGACTGTGTCCTGGTCTCAAATCCGCGACCGGACATTCGCGACCGCGCGTAAACTCGACGGGTCGGGTGGTGTCGATGCTTGGGCGGGAAGGGATGGACGGAGAAAACCTCATGCCCAGAATCCAACTTCCCGCCGTCAAGTCGAAGCGCCGGTCCCGGAACCGCGGCAGGCTTGTCGGGCCGAAGCGCCCACTGCTACCGGAACGGGTCTGGGCGATCCGCGCCCGCCTCGAATTTTCGGGCAACCCGCGCGACTTGGCTCTTTTCAACTCCGCGATCGACAGCAAGCTGCGAGACTGCGATCTCGTCCGGCTCAAGGCCGCCGATCTCTTCTACGGTCGAGCAGTCCACAGCCTGCCCGCGCCTGCGTCCATCTCGCGTTGATCGCTCTGCTGCGTTCGAATATGGCCAAGTTGCTTTAACTGGTTTATCGCGGTCAACGTTAGGTTGTTCACTGGCTGCAATCGTCACGGAGGTCGAACCTGGACCCGAATGACGGAAAGCGAATGCAGCCGATTGACGACGATGCACTACCGAACGACGCGACGACGGTCTGGAACGTCACGCCGGACCAGTGAGTATGCTCGATACCAACGGCATATGCGAGAGGAGCAATCCCGCACTGCAGGCCTTCTTCGGCCGGACCGGGCGCGAGCTTTCGGACCCGCCGATCTTCGAGTGGTTGCATCCCGACGACATGGCCGGCACGACCAAGTCCTTCGACACTCTCAAGGGGACCGGAAAGCCGATCATACGATACGTGAATCGCTGCCGGATCGCCGACGGAACCTATCGTTCGGTGTCCTGGGTCGTGGTGCCCGAGCGGGGGCGGTACCGTTGCACGGGCCGCGACGTGACCCCCGACCGGGAACGAGAGGCGGCGCTGGCCGAGCGCACGGCCGAACGCGACCGGATGTTGCGGGCGTCGCGCGATCTCTACATGTCGATCACGTTGGAAGGCGAGTACCTGACCGCGAACCCCGCCCGGAAGAGCGAGTTGGGCCTTCCGGCGGAGAATCTGAAGGGGATGCGCTTCGATGTTCTCCCCCATCCCGACGACCGCGAGGCGACGCACGCCGAGTTCGCCGCTGTTGTGGCGGGCACGGTTCTCTACGATCGTGACATACGGGTCGAGGCGGCCGATGGCACCTATCACTGGTACAGTTTTACCGCCTTCATCGACAATGGCGTCGCCTCGACCCTGAGACTATTGGCCGATCATGCTGATATCGATCTCGTTCTCACCGATAAGGCCATGCCCAAGATGACCGGGCTGCAGCGCGCCACCGCCGTTCGCGCGGCGCGCCCCGATCTGCCGATCGTGCTCGCCACGGGCTACGCCGAGCTTCCCGACGGCGGTGCCAAGCTCGTCGATCGACGGTTGGCAAAACCGTTCTCGCCGCATCACCTGCAGGATGCGGTGGCGTCGCTCGTGTCAAACTGACGGATGCGAGGCGTCAGTCGCAAGGTCTGAACTGTCGCGCGCAACGAGGTTACCTCCACTAGAAAGAGCGCCCCCTCTACCCGGTGCTGCGCGAAGGCCGAATGGTTTGACGGGGCGATCCTTTCGCTGGAATGGAAGGACGCCCTGTGGGACTCGTCACGAGAGCGACCGACCACGCACGCCTTCAGAGTAGCGATACAGCGGTCGCAAGCGTCGCTCGCCTAGCTGAGTCGGGAACCGGGCATCGATCCCGGGACGGTTTTGAACCGGCGCAAGCGCGCGACGGTTGAGGATGAAAACCGGGCCGACGGACCCGCGGTCCTCCGTGCTGCCCGGGACCCGCGACGGGTCGCGGTCCGGCGCCGCACGCGCCCGCCACTGGACGACCGCCTTCATGCCCTGCCGTCATCGATCCCGCATCTCACGCGGTCGGCGCTGCTGCCTTCGGCGCCATGGCATCTCGCGCCTGCCGGATGAAGGCGCCAGACGTTCGAGCGGTATCCCATAGGGCGCCTCCACATCGAGATCGCCGAGGCGCAGACAGCAGAGGGCAAGCGCCACCTGTTCGCCGGCATCGACCGGACGGCCCAGTTCGCGGTCGTCCAACGCGTTGCAACGGCGGCAGAAAGACCGCCCGGGCGTTTCTCCGGCAGATGATCGAGGCTGCGCCCTGTCGGGTCCCTCACCGATAACGGCAGTCCGTTCGCAGCGCGGCCCCGCAACCGGAACACCATCCATTCGCTTCGACATGATCCGCCAGGCCGACGGCACCGACCACCGGCCGACCAAGCCGAAATCCATGGACGAACGGCCGGGTCGGGCGAATGAACCGCCCGATCGCGGAGGCCACGGTCGAGCGCCTCCGCTCCGACAGCCACGATCGGCTGCGCCAGCAGCTCGCGGACGTCCCGGCGCCCGCCAACCTCGCCCGCCGACGCACCACCCCGAACGGTCTCACGCGCTACGAACACCAGAGCCGGATCGATCCACCCCCGACCGATCCACCAGATGCCGGGACGAAACATCTAGACAACCTATCCGCCCGGGTAGTTGCCGTTTTGTCGACGCTCAGCCCGACAGTATGCTCAAGAAGCGGTCGGTGTTTCTGGCCGCAGCGGACCAATCGCACACGAGCCGCGCGGGCACGAGCGCATCGTCGGGGCCTGCGAGGGCGCCCATGGAATAGAACTGGGCGCCGGCGGCCTTGAGCCGGCGGTGCGCGGCACGCGGAAAGGCGCAGTAGATGACGTTCGCATCCGCAGGATGCAGGATGGTTGCGATTCCGCTGGCGCGAAGTCCGTCGGCCAGTCGCGCGGCGGCGGCATTGGCGGCGGCGGCCATTTCCAGCCAGAGGTCATCCTCCAGGTAGGCTTCCATCTGCGCGGAAAGATAGCGGTGCTTTGACACGAGGTGACCGGCGCGTTTGCGGCGGAGCTCGAACTCCCAAGCGAGAGACGGATCGCGGATCACCGCAGCCTCGACGCCCAAGAGGCCGTTCTTGGTGCCGCCGAAGCTGATCGCGTCGAAGCCCGCCGCCAGCTCCGCCGTACTGCATCCCAGGGACACCTGCGCGTTGCCGAATCTCGCGCCGTCCAGATGGCAGGCCAGCCCATTCTTGCGGGCGACATCGGTCAGCGCGGCAAGGCGGTCGAGCGGGTAGACGCTGCCGCGCTCGGTCACGGTGGTGACGGAGACCGGGCCGCGCTGCATGGTGTGCACCGTGCCCTGATCCGTCGCGGCGATGCGGGCGGACAGACCTTCCGCCGTCATCATCGCGTCGGGGGCCTCTACCACGCCCAGCCGCGCGCCGCCGGTGAAGAACTCCGGCGCACCGCATTCGTCCTCCCTGATGTGGGCGACATCGCTGCAGTAGATCACCTGCCAGGGCTTCGTCATCGCCGCCAGCAGCAGGACGTTGGTCGCCGTACCCGTCGCGACCAGATAGATCGCCGCGTCCGGCGCATCGAACATCGCGCGGAGCCGCTCGCGCAGGCGCTCCATGGCCGCTTCGGCGCCGTAGGGCATGGCGTAGCCCTCATTGGCGCGGACGAGCGCCTCCATCACCTTGGGATGGGCCGGGCCGGTATTGTCGGAGGCGAAATGCATCAGATGGGCTCTTCGATGATGTGGTCCTCCCAGTCCTCCTCCGGGATCTCGAACTCCGGCACGGTGATCCCGCGGGCGGACACCCCGGCGGCATGGACCGTCTCCGGGTCGCCGGACAGAAGCGGATGCCACGGATACAGCGGCCGACCTTCGTGCAGGAGGCGATAGGCGCAGGTCGACGGCAGCCAATAGGCGATCTGGTCCAGCTTGGCAGGGGTCAGCACCACGCATTCGGGAACGAATTGCAGTCGGATGTCGTACTGGCCGCAGCGGCAGCTGTCGTCGTCGAAGAGACGGCAGGCGACGCGGGTCAGGGCGACCTCTCCGGTGTCCTCGTCTTCCAGCTTGTTCAGGCAGCATTTGCCGCAGCCGTCGCAGAGCGCCTCCCATTCGGCGTTCGACAACTCGGCCAGGGGGTAGCGCTCCCAGAATCGGGGGCGTCCGACATGGCGGCGGATCGGATCCCGAGTCATGGACTGTCTGCCAGGATCGCGCGGGCGCTGGCGCTGTCGCGGTCCATCTGGGCGATGAGCGCCTCCACCCCGTCGAATTTCTCCTCCGGCCGCAGAAACCTGCGCAGGCCGACGGACAGGTGCTGGCCGTAGAGATCCCCGGAGAAATCGAACAGGAATGTTTCCAGGTTCGGCGTGTTCTCTCCGAACATCGGTCGCACGCCGAGGGAGGCGACGCCGCCATGGGTGCCCTGTTGCGGGCCGGTCAGGATGTCCACGGTCACGGCATAGACCCCCAGGCGCGGCAGGTGGAGCCCGTCCAGCGTCATGTTGGCGGTGGGATACCCCAGATCCCGGCCGCGCCTCGCGCCGCCGACGACCGGCCCCTCGATCCGATGGAGATGGCCCAGCATGGCGGCGGCCCGCTCCGGGGCGCCGTCGGACAGGGCTTCCCGGATCCGGGTGGAGGAGACGTCGAAGCCGCTGTCGCGCAGCAGCGGCGCCGCGGTGACGCCAAAGCCCAACTCACCGCCCAGACTCTCTAACACTTCCGCGTTTCCGGCGCGGTCCTTGCCGAAGCGGAAATCGGCGCCGACGACCACATGGGAAAGCCCCAGCCCGTCGCGCAGGACCTGCCGCGCGAAGGCCCCCGGCGTCAGATTGGCGAGGTCGGCGTCGAAGGGAAGTTCAAAAAGTGCGTCGACGCCGATCTGTTCCAGCCTGTGGGCACGCGCCTCTGCGTTCATGAGGCGAAAAGGCGGTGCATCCGGTGCAAAGACCTGCCGGGGATGAGGCTCGAACGTGACGACGCCAAGGGGCGCGCCCAGTGTTCGGGCGTGATCGCGGGCGATATCCAGGACATGGCGGTGACCCAGATGAACGCCGTCGAAATTCCCGACCGCGGCAGAGGCGCCGCGGGCGTCGGGGGGCAGGTCTGTGTAACGGCGGTGGGTGCGCATGTGGCGGGAGGTAGAGCCAGCCCCGTCGGTGCGCAAGCCTCAGGCGGCGGCGGCCCGGGTTGGGGCGAGGACCAGCGCCTCTCCGTGAAGGACGCGGACGGGACCCACCATGCAGCGGGTGTCGAGCGTCACCCGGCCGCGGCGCAGGTCGATGGCCTTGACCTCGACCTCGGCGCGGACAGTGTCGCCGGGACGCACGGGCGCAAGGAACGCCATGGACTGGCGCAGATAGACCGTGCCGTGGCCCGGCAGACGTTCTCCGATGACGGCAGAGATCAGGGCCGCGGTCAGCATCCCGTGGGCGATCCGGCCCTTGAACATGGACGCCTCTGCATAGGCGTCGTTCAGGTGGACCGGGTTGCGATCCTCGGAGACCTCGGCAAAGAGTTCGATGTCGCGGTCGGCGATGCGCTTTTCCAGATGCCGTACCAGACCGACCTTCATGTCTTCGATGTAGATCGGGCCCGGGGCGGTCGTGTCGAGCATTGCAGGCTCCTCCGCGAAACATGTTTGCGCGAAAGATAAGTAGATCATCGCCGTGGTTTCGGCAAGGAAATTACTTTGCAGGTGCAGCAATTTCGGTGTGGATCGTGGTCGGAAGGATCAGCGCAAATACCCGATCGCATAGGTGGGCGAGGCATCTTCGCGTGTCAGAAAGGTTTTCAGGGCGTCCGGGTCGGGCTGCGCGGCAGGACCGCCCGCGGTTCCTGTTTCGACCGCGGCGAGTCCCCCGGTGACGAAAAGCGAATCGATCCCCTCGAGCCGCGCGCCCAGGACGTCGGTGGAGATGCCGTCGCCCACGGCAAGGATCGCATCGTCGGCGACGCCGGCGCCCCCGGCCTCGGCCAGCCGGCGGCGGGCGATGTCGTAGACCGGCGGATGCGGCTTGCCGAAGGCCAGCACCGTGCCGCCCATCTCTTCGTAGAGGCGGGCGACGGCGCCGCCGCACCACTCCCGCCGGTCGCCCCGATCCACCACGATGTCGGGGTTGGCGTTGAGCATGGTCAGCCCGCGCGCCTTGGCGGTGAGAAGTTGCGGGCGCAGGGTGTCGAGGTCGGCGGACGGATCGAAGGGGCCGGTGCAGACGATGCCCTCCGCACTGTCCAGGGCGACCTTTTCGATGGCGACGGGATCCTCGACGATGGCGAGCGGCTCGAAGAAGGTCGAGTCCCGGGTCTCTCCGATATGGTAGATCCGCGATCCCACCGCGCCGGTGAACATTGCCACGCGCGCGGCGTCCCCGGAGGTGGCGATGGTGTCCCAGGCGTCTTCGGGCACGCCGAACGTCGCGATCTGCTGCGCCACGTCGGCGCGCGGGCGGGGCGCGTTGGTCAGCAGCACCACCATGCCGCCCCGGGCGCGATAGTCTTGCAAGGCGGCGACGGCGGCCGGAAGGGCCGCGACCCCGTCGTGGAGGCACCCCCAGAGATCGCAGAACAGCGCGTCGTAGCGCCCGGAAATGTCGGAGAGCGCGCGGATGATCTCGGTCATGGGGCCTCATCGGATGGCGGATGCCGGACCATGGCTATTCGGAATGGCGCCGGGGCGAAAGGGGCGGGAGGTGCCGGAGAGGCCCGGCTTACGGCGGGACGAAGGAGAGACGGAACGGCAGCTTCCTGCCCTTTCGGCGCTGCCGGGCATCGACACGAAGCCAGCGAAAAGTGCGGTTTCGTCCGGGAACCGGAGATTGACGGGCGCCGCGGGGCCTTCGCTGCCCCGGTGCCGGACGCCCGCAGGGAATGCCGGATCGCGAGCGCCGGCGGAGGGCGACGAGGCCGCCGGGGCGCGGCCACGCCGGACCTCAGACGGTGAGGTTCGGGATGATCTGCTTCTTGCGGCTCACGATGCCCGGAAGCACCACGTGATCGGCATCGCCGCAGACGGTCGAAAAGCTCTTCTCGGCCACCTTCCGGACCGCGTCGTTCTGCAAAAGCATGGTCGCTTCGCCCTCCAGGATGTCGACGATGAACAGCAGCACGTGATCGACACCGTCCTCCTTTTCCACATCGGCCATCGCTGCCAGCAGCCCGTCCTTGCGCTTGAGCACCGTTTCGGGGGACGTCGTCTCGAGCACGGACACGCGAAAGCTTCGGCCTTCGACCTCGTGCTTCTTAGAGTCCATCCGCAGAAGTTCCGTGTCGGAAAAGCCGGAGACATCGGACTTCGCGGCGAACATCTTGGACGCATAGGCCGGAATCTGCACGTCGATCTCACCGGCAAGCTTCTCGGCCACCGTCCTGTCGTGATCGGTCGTCGTGGGTGAGCGGAACTCCAGCGTGTCGCTGAGGATGCACGACAGCATCGCCCCCTTGATCGGATCCGGCATCTTGGCCGCGTCGTCTCCCATCATGTCGTACATTACCGTCGCGGTGCAGGCGAGCGGCTGTATCGTGACCTGGATCGGCCCCTTGGTCTGAAGCCCGCCGACCAGGCGGTGGTGGTCGATGACGGCCAGAATGTCGGCGGCGTTGATGTCGGCGGGCAGCTCTGCGGGATTGTTGGTGTCCACGATCACCACCTGCTGGCCGGCTTCGACGCCGTCGATGATCCGCGGCTTGTCCAGCCCCCAGTGATCCAGCATCCATGCGGCCTCGGTATTGGGTTCGCCCAGTAGGACGGCCTCTGCGGTGTGGCCCTTCACCTCGTTCAGATACCAGGCCCAGACGATCGGCGCGCCGGTGGAGTCGGTGTCGGGGGCCTGATGGCCGAAGACGAGAGTGGTCATGGGATGCTCCTCGGGGTCATGGATGTCCGTCGCGGGGTCCTATAGGCGGATCGCCGGGGCTTGTCACGAACCTGCGCGGCGGGGGGTTTTGCCCCGGATGCGGTCAGGTCATGATCGACGCCATGTCGATCAGGGAAAGCGATCTTTATCCGCCGGTGAAGCGGTTGCTCGAAGCACAGGGCTACGACGTCAAGGGCGAGGTCGGGGCGCTCGACGTCATGGCCGTACGGGGCGCGGAGCCCCCGGTGGTGGTGGAACTGAAGCGCGGCTTCTCCCTGGCGCTGGTTCATCAGGGGATCGACCGGCAGGCGCTGACCGACTGGGTCTACTTGGCCGTGCCCAGGGGCCGCAGGCGGGAGGCGCGGCGCAACGCGGCCCTGTGCCGGCGTCTTGGGCTGGGGCTGATGGAGGTCCGCCTTGCCGACGGTCATGTAGAGATCGCCTGCGACCCCGCGCCGTTCCGCCCGCGTCGGTTCCCCGGCCGCACCGCGCGTCTCCTTCGGGAATTCGCGCGGCTGGAGGGCGATCCCAATCCCGGCGGGCGGGCGCGCCGCGGCGGGATCGTCACGGCCTATCGGCAGGATGCGCGGAAACTTGCCGTGGCCCTTGCGGACGGGGAGTCCAGCGGGGCGAAGCTGCGGCGGGCCACCGGCGTCGTCCAGGCGACGCGGATCATGTCCGACAACCACTACGGGTGGTTCGAGAAAGTCTCTCGCGGCATCTATCGGTTGAGTCCCCAAGGGGTTGCGGCGCTGGAGGGCGCCGCGCCGGCGGTCGAGACCTGACCGCACGTCGCGCAAGGGGACCAAGGCTGTCGGAACGGCGCGGCGGGGCCCGTGATCGGGAGGCCGCAAGAGGACGGTCGCAGCCGAGATATCGCGGTTGACAGGCATGAGAGACGTGCCTATCTCGCAATCGTTAGCACTCACGCAACGCGAGTGACAACATCACGAACATGCATGAACCAAGGAGCGTTCAGAGATGGCTTTCACCCCTCTTCACGACCGTGTGCTGGTCCGCCGCGTCGAGTCCGACGAGAAGACCAAGGGCGGTCTCATCATCCCCGACAGCGCCAAGGAAAAGCCCGCCGAAGGCATCGTCGTGTCCTGCGGCGAAGGCGCGCGTAAAGACTCGGGCGAACTGATCCCCATGGGCGTCACCGACGGCGACCACATCCTTTTCGGCAAATGGTCGGGCACCGAAGTGACGATCGACGGCGAAGAGCTGCTGATCATGAAGGAATCCGACATCCTCGGCATCATCGCCGACAAGGCCGCCGCGAAGGCCGCCTGAACGTCCGATCCCTTTTCCGACCAACAACAGACACTGACTCAAGGAGCACCCAACCATGGCTGCCAAAGACGTCAAATTCGACACCAGCGCCCGTGACAAGATGCTCAGGGGCGTCAACATTCTGGCTGACGCCGTCAAGGTGACGCTGGGCCCCAAGGGCCGCAACGTCGTCATCGACAAGAGCTTCGGCGCACCGCGCATCACCAAGGACGGCGTCACCGTCGCCAAGGAGATCGAGCTTGAGGACAAGTTCGAGAACATGGGCGCGCAGATGGTGAAGGAAGTCGCTTCCCGCACCAACGACGAAGCCGGCGACGGCACCACCACCGCCACCGTGCTGGCCCAGGCCATCATCAAGGAAGGCATGAAGTCCGTGGCCGCGGGTATGAACCCGATGGATCTCAAGCGCGGGATCGACCTTGCCACCGCAAAGGTCGTCGAGGCGATCATGTCCGCCGCCCGCAAGGTCGAGAACTCCGACGAGGTTGCGCAGGTCGGCACCATCTCCGCCAACGGCGAGGCCGAGATCGGCCGCCAGATCGCCGATGCGATGCAGAAGGTCGGCAACGAGGGCGTCATCACCGTCGAAGAGAACAAGGGACTCGAGACCGAGACCGACGTGGTCGAGGGCATGCAGTTCGACCGCGGCTACCTCAGCCCCTATTTCGTGACCAACTCCGACAAGATGATCGCCGATCTCGAAGACTGCATGATCCTGCTGCACGAGAAGAAACTCTCGTCGTTGCAGCCGATGGTGCCGCTTCTGGAGCAGGTGATCCAGAGCCAGAAGCCGCTCCTGATCATCGCCGAGGACGTTGAGGGCGAAGCCCTTGCCACCCTGGTGGTCAACAAGCTGCGCGGTGGCCTGAAGATCGCCGCCGTCAAGGCGCCGGGCTTCGGTGACCGTCGCAAGGCCATGCTGCAGGACATCGCGATCCTGACCGGCGGGCAGGTGATCTCGGAAGATCTGGGCATGAAGCTCGAGTCCGTGACCATGGACATGCTGGGCACCGCCCGGAAGGTCTCGATCACCAAGGACGAGACGACCATCGTCGACGGTCACGGCGAAAAGGCCGAGATCGAGGCGCGCGTGTCGCAGATCCGCCAGCAGATCGAGGACACGACCAGCGACTACGACCGCGAGAAGCTGCAGGAGCGGGTCGCCAAGCTGGCCGGCGGTGTGGCCGTGATCCGTGTCGGCGGCATGACCGAGGTCGAGGTGAAGGAGCGCAAGGACCGCGTCGATGACGCGCTGAACGCCACCCGCGCCGCGGTCCAGGAAGGTGTCGTCGTCGGCGGCGGTGTCGCCCTGATCCAGGGTGCCAAGGCGCTCGACGGTCTGGAAGGCGCGAACTCCGACCAGAACGTGGGCATCTCCATCGTCCGCAAGGCGCTCGAAGCGCCGCTGCGCCAGATCGCCGAGAACTCGGGGATGGACGGGTCGGTCGTTGCGGGCAAGATCCGCGAGAGCGACGACAAGACGTTCGGCTTCAACGCCCAGACCGAAGAATATGGCGACATGTTCAAGTTCGGCGTGATCGACCCGGCCAAGGTCGTGCGTCATGCCCTGCAGGACGCGGCGTCCATCGCCAGCCTGCTGATCACGACCGAGGCAATGATCGCCGACAAGCCGCAGAAAGAAGGCGCCGGTGGCGGCGGCGGCATGCCCGACATGGGCGGCATGGGCGGCATGATGTAAGTCGACTGCCACGCGCGTCGGCAACGCGCCGACGTCAGGGAGATCCTCCGTGTGACACAGTCCACCCGGGGACGGGCCTGACGACCAGACCTGCCGCGTCAATCGCGGCAGGTTTTTCTGTTTTGCGAAGGCATCCGCCCGCCACATGTCCGCGAAAGTTTTCAGGATCACCAGCCGACACCGGCACTCCCGACTGTTCGGTCGTCGCGCTGCCAAGAACGGATGACGCGGCATGACCCGACGAATGGCATGTGATGCAACCGGCCTCTGCAACGTCAGCGGGTCCATCGCCGCATGACGAGAAACACGATCTTTGGCGCACTGCGAAGGCGATGTGATCCGGGGGACGAAAAGGGCGATCGCCTGTCGAACGTCCGCTACGCGGACAAGGGGGTTCCCAGATGTCTGCTGTCACGCTTTTCCCGAGCCATCAGCATCGCGGGTGTGACGACCAGGGAAAGGGCCGTCGCGACGATCAGCCCGCCCGCGATGGCGCTCGCTGAGGGTCTTCGCCCAGGTGCCGACCTATCGCGGCAACGACGTGTTGTTCCGGCGAATCTTCACGGCGACAACCCTCGTAATCGGACCGGCCAATCAACGTGCAAAATTCAGTGCCAATTATCGTGAAAAGTCACACAGAACCACGCGGTCAAAACCGGTTGTTATCGCTTGTGACAGAAACGTGCGAGTTGTGACCATATCGGCTACATGGCCTCGCACTGCAACGTCCTCCGCGGTGATCCCGTCAGTAGCGGCGGTCGAACTCGGCCGTGTCTATCCCGAAATCTTCGACAAGCGCTGTGACTTCGGTTGTGTCGAGTATGCCGGGGTGCTTCTTGTAGGCGACGTAGACGCCTTCCAGCGCGAGGTCATACTCCCCAACCCAAAAGAACTGTTGATCCATGGATATGTCTATTCCTGACCTGACCAAGAATTCGATCTGCTTTTCTAGAAGGTCGATTGCTTCTTTGTCATCCATTTCTCACCTTGCGTTATCCACTACGCCTTCACCGGAGACGGGATATCCGGTTCGCACCTCACCATTGGGCGTCACGACAGGCTGTGTTGCACAAAGGGGCTTTGTTGCGCAAAGACTGGGTGAGGGATTCATCTCGTGAATCCAGCGTGGTAGCTGTCCTGCATGAGCAGACCGATCCCGCCGAGCTACAAGACAAAGAACTGGCCGGCCTACAACGAAGCGCTGAAGCAGCGTGGTTCCCTGACGATCTGGTTCGATCCGGACATGGTCTGGGTGCCGCCGCCGACCGGCAAGCGAGGCCGGCAGCCGTTATATAGCGACGCCGCGATCCAGACATGCCTGACGATGAAAGTCCTTTTCGGCATGGCGCTCCGACAGACGACCGGGTTCATTGAAAGCCTCCTGCGCCTGGTCGGCCTCGACTGGGCGGTGCCCGACTTCAGCACACTGAGCCGGCGCCAGAAGACCTTGTCCGTGACTATTCCCTACCGCGGCTCAGATGGGCCGCTGAACCTGTTGATCGACAGCACCGGCATCAAGGCAGAGGGTGAAGGCGAGTGGAAYGCCCGCAAGCATGGCGGCGCGAAACGCCGTCTATGGCGCAAGATCCACATCGGCGTCGACGAACAGACGCTGGAGATCCGAGCCATCGAGATCACCGGAAGCAACGTCGGGGACGCGCCCATGCTGCCCGAGTTGCTCAACCAGATCCCCGCCGGCGTGGAGATCGGATCGATCATCGCTGACGGAGCCTACGATACGCGCAAGTGCCATGACGCCGTCGCCGACCGCGGCGCCCATGCCGTCATACCGCCGCGCAAGAATGCCAAGCCGTGGAAGCCATCAACCCCAGCCGCCATTGCCCGGAACGAGGCTCTGCGCGCATCGAGATACCTCGGCCGCGCCATCTGGCGAAAATGGAGCGGATACCACCGCCGGAGCCGCGCCGAGACGAAGATGCATTGCGTGAAGCTACTGGGGCAGAGCCTCCTGGCGCGCGACTTCGATCGCCAGGTCGCCGAACTTCAGATCCGCGCCGCCGTGCTGAACGGCTACACCGCGCTCGGCATACCCATCACAGAGCCTGCGGGATAAGTGCGTCCGGGGAAAGGGGAAGTCCGGGATTTACGGTCTTTGCGCAACAAAGCCACTTCAGCATCACAAGCTTGGCGCATTGCAACGCCGTTGGGGAGAGAGCGGCATCCACCCCATCTCCACCTTGCGACTGGCATCGGGTCACACTGCTGACTTCCACGACCAACTAAGTTATCTATGACTTTTCTCTACGCCCCCTATCTTCTCAGATTGCCGCCCTCGAAGAATGACTGCTCCAACCTGATGTCAGGGTTATTGAGCATGTTCTTCTCTCAGACCTCTACGTCGCAGCCTTCCAAGGGGGCGCCGACCGGTATTCAAGCAGAAGCCCGACAAACTACCGTAGTCATCGTCGGTCAAACGTCGAGGAGCGCATCGATGACGGCGCATTCCGGGACGGCATCGCCGGTGCACCGGGCGACGGTCTCCGACAGGACACGTTCGATCCGTGTAAGGTCCGCGATCTTGGCCTGAACGTCTTTCAGATGCCCCTCGGCGACGGCCTGGACGTCGGCGCAGGTCTGGGACCGATCATCAACCAGTCCCAGCAGCCCACGTATCTCTTCCAGTGTGAATCCGAGATCGCGGGACCGCATGACGAATTTCAACCGTCTGACATGGGCATCATCATAGCTTCGGTACCCTTTTGCGCTGCGTGGCGGGTCCGGCATGATGCCGACCGTCTCGTAATAGCGAACGGTTTCAAGGTTGCAGCCGGTGGCGCGCGCCAGATCGATCCGCCTGAGCGGCTTCACGCTTCTGTTATCCATTTTCCTCGAAAACCCCTTGAGCCTGTATCTCCTACAGACCTTAGAACGGTGGAAAGATCCGAACAAGGGCGATTCGATGGAACATAGTCTTACAGACCAGGCACCCGGCCAGGCGCGTCAGGTCGGGGATGAAACCTCGTAGGGCTGGGGCGCGACAGGCTTCGGCGTGCTGGGTGCGCTGGCGATGACATCGTGCTGCATTCTCCCGCTTGTGCTGGTGAGCTTCGGCGTCACCGGGGTCTTCATCGTGCAGCTCAGCGCACTCTACGCCTACAAGTGGTATACCTTCGCGCTGAGCGCCGCGTTCCTCGGATACGGGTTCTACAAGGCCTACAAACCCGTGGACCCGGAAGCCTGCGCCGATGGCGCCTGTGGCCGTCCTGTCAATCGCAGGGTCATGCGCGCGACCCTCTGGGCAGCCGCCGCAATCGTCGCCGTGGCGATGAGCTTTCCATACGTCACGCCCTTCATCCTGAAATTCTGAGCAAGGACCCGTTTCATGAAAACCCTTCTGTTGTCTTCGGCCCTCGCCCTCGTCGCGTTTGCCTCGTCGTCCTTCGCAGACGAGCGCAAGGTCGAGATCGCGGTCAGTGAACTGACCTGCCCATCCTGCTCGTTCATCGTTGCCAGCTCGATGCGGGGCGTTCCATCGGTGCAGATCGATCAGTTCGTAGAAGGCCCCGACGAGGGTGGTGGCGTTTACAGCGTCACCTTCGATGACGCTCAGACCAGTGTGGAAAGCATCGTCGAAGCCGTGACGGCGAACGGATATCCCGCCCAGGTTCTGCCCGAGCCTGCCTCGTAAAGCCGGAGGCGCGGGCATGGATGACAAACTGATGGGCGAGCTGCTGGATTTCGGGGTTGCGGCCCCGGTCATGCGGTTGTGTGCTGCGGGGGTGAGATGGCTTCATTGGCGCCGATCTTTGGCGGATTCGGAGCGTGAATCTCGGGGCTTGGCGGGCTCCCCATTGCACTTCTGGTGCGCTCGCTTTCCTCGCTGCCCGAGAGTTCCGAAAATCGAACGCAAGACGCGTCTTTCGCCAATACGCCGCCAGACAGAAGGACTGCATCTTGACCGATCACGCCGAGGACCCCGACCGCTTGCTGAAATGGGGGCTGGGCGGCGCGCTTTTTGCGGCCCTGTGCTGTTTCACACCACTTCTTGTCGTCGTCGTTGCTGGGGTCGGCCTGTCGGCCCTGACCGGCTGGCTCGACTATGCGCTGTTCCCGTTGCTGTTCTTCTGCCTCGCCGTCGTGGCTCAAGCGCTCTGGCTGCGCGCAGGGCGGCCGGGGCCTACCCCGAAACGCTGGGCGACGGCGATTGCCGCTCTGCTGGCGGTGCTCATTATCTGGATCGAGTTCCGCTTCGCGCTGCGGATCACCTTGGGCGCTTTTGCTGTCGTCGGCATCTACGCCTTCTTCCTCAATCGAATGCAATCCAAAGGAGCAACTCAATGATGATGGGATCCTGCACGGCAGCCGGCATGTTTTTTGGCGTACTTGGAATGCTGACACCGCTCATCGCCATCGGCGCGATCATCTATCTGATCGTCGCCAAGCGGAAAAACCCCGACCTGCAAGAGGCACGGTGACATGAAGGATATCGACAGGAATGCCGACGGCAGCGGCGGCTACGACCTGATTGTCATCGGCGCCGGTTCGGCCGGCTTTTCCGCCGCGATCACCGCGGCCGAGACTGGCAAGCGCGTGGCGCTGGTAGGCCACGGCACGATCGGCGGGACATGCGTCAATGTCGGCTGCATGCCGTCCAAGGCGATGATCCACGCTGCCGAGGCGGTTCATGGTGGCGCCGCAGCCGGGCGTTTTCCGGGCATCGACCCCTGCGCGCCAAGAGTCGACTGGACAGCCCTCGTGAACGGCACCGCCGATCTGGTGGCCGAGATGCGGCAGAAGAAATACGCCGACCTGCTGCCCCAGTACGACGGCGTCGATTACATCGATGAAGGGGCCGCACTGCTAACGGAATCCGGAATTGTGGTCGGTAAACGGACGCTTTCCGCCGACCGCATCATCGTCGCAACCGGTTCGCGGCCTGCCAGGCCTGGAATTCCTGGTATCGAGACGGTCGAGGTGCTTGACAGCACCGGCCTTCTGGCTCTGCCAGAGCGCCCCGATAGCCTGATCGTCCTTGGCGGCGGCTATATCGGGGCGGAGCTGGCGCAGATGGCCGCACGGCTGGGCGTGAAGGTGACGCTGGTCACTCGCTCGCGGTTGCTGCCCAGCGCCGAGCCCGAGGTGTCCGAGGCGCTCGCCGACGTCATGCGGTCCGAGGGAATCCGGCTAGAGACCGGGTTGAGCTATCGCGAGGTCAAAGTACAGGACGGGGGCGTGGCGCTGATGATCGAGCGTGACGGCGAGCCGGTCACACTGACCGCCGCGCGGCTGGTGGCGACTACAGGTCGCGTCGCCAATACCGAAGCGTTGGGTGTGGGCGTGCTCGGTATCGAGACCGACCACCGCGGCGCGATCCGCGTCGGACCGGACATGGCCAGCACGCGCCCCGGCGTCTATGCCGCCGGCGATGTCACCGACCGCGACCAGTTCGTCTACATGGCCGCCTATGGCGCCAAGGTGGCGGTGAACAACGCGCTGGGGCTAGAACCGATGCGGTATGACAACGCCGCGATGCCTTGGGTCGTATTCACTGATCCGCAAGTCGCCGGAGTCGGTCTGTCCGAAGCGCAGGCGCGCGCCGCCGGCCATGTGATCAAGACCAGCGTGATCGGTCTTGACAACGTGGCGCGCGCGCTGGCGGCCCGCGACACGCGTGGCCTGATCAAGCTGGTTGCGGATGCGAAAACCGACCGGCTGCTCGGCGGTCAGATCGTGGCGCCCGAGGGGGCCGACACGATTCAGACGCTGGCCATGGCGCTGAAGATTGGCATGACCGCCAAGGCGCTCGGCGAGACGATCTTTCCCTATCTGACCACCGTAGAGGGGCTGAAACTCGCCGCGCAGACCTTCGACAAGGACGTGGCGAAGCTGAGCTGCTGTGCCGGCTGACATCGTTGGAAGGAACCAAATCGATGAGCAACAACTATGACTTGATCGTGATCGGCACAGGCACCGCGGCGTCCACGGTGGCCAGGAAAGTGCGGGCCGCTGGTCGCAGCGTGGCGGTGATCGACTTCCGTCCTTTCGGCGGCACCTGCGCACTCAGGGGGTGTGATCCGAAAAAAATGATGATCGGTGGCGCCCGAGCGGTCGATCACGCCACCCGGATGCGGGGCAAGGGTGTAACGGGCGACGTCGCGATCGACTGGCCCGATCTTCTCGGGTTCAAGCGAAGCTTTACCAATCCCGTCCCGGCGAAGAAGGAGCAAGGCTTCGCCGAGGCCGGTATCGACAGCTTCCACGGACGCGCGCGCTTCGTCGCACCGGACGCGGTGGAGGTGGGCGGCGAGAGACTGGAGGCGCGGAATATCGTCATTGCAAGCGGGGCCGAGCCCATTCCCCTCGGCATCGAGGGCGAGGAGCATCTGATCGACAACGAGGCGTTCCTGAATATGGAAAGCCTTCCGCAGCGGATCCTGCTTGTGGGTGGCGGCTACATCGCGGCCGAGTTCTCGCACATCGCGGCCCGGGCCGGTGCGAAGGTGACGATCCTCCAGCGCGGCAAGCGGATGCTCCAGGGTTTTGACCCCGATCTGGTCGGTTGGATGATGGAGAAATTCACCGAGCTTGGCATGGATGTCCGCACTGACACCGAAGTGACGCGGGTGGAAAAGCGAGGCGAAAGCTATCGCGTCACTGCTGTCGCTGACAGCGAGCCGTCGACCATAGAGGCCGATCTCGTCGTCCACGCGGCGGGCCGGAAACCGGATCTCAGGAGCCTTGACCTTGCTGCCGGCGGCGTCGAGGTACGAAACGGCCGGATCGCGCTGAACGACCACCTGCGGAGCGTGTCCAATCCGGCCGTCTACGTCGCCGGCGACGCGGCGCAGATGGGGCCGCCCCTAACCCCGGTTTCAAATCATGAGGGCAAGGTCGTGACGGCCAACCTGCTGGAGGGTAACCACCGCAAACCGAACTACAAGGGCGTTCCCTCCGTGGTCTTCACCATCCCGCCGCTCGCCCGCGTCGGCCTCGGCGAGGACGAGGCGCGCGAGATGGGGCTGCGTTTCCGCGTCAATTGCGACAGGACACCCGGCTGGTTCACCGCCCGACAGGCGGCGGAAACCGTGATGGGTCACAAGGTGCTGATCGAGGATGGCAGCGGCCGCATTCTGGGTGCGCATCTGATCGGCCCGCATGCCGATGAGATGATCAACGTCTTCACGCTCGCCGTCCGGCATGGGCTGTCAGCGGAGCAACTCGCAGAGACGATGTTCGCCTATCCCACCGGCGCCTCGGACATTTCGTCCATGCTGTGAAATCTGTGCCAGGCGATGCGAAGGGATAGAGAGATGCAAGATATGACAATCGGAAAGGCCGCGGAGGCGGCGGGCGTGAATGTCGAAACCGTGCGTTATTACGAGCGGCGGGGGCTGATCGCGCAGCCGCCGAAGCCAGCGGATGGTCGCGCGCGCCGCTATGCACCGAGCACGGTTCGCTGTCTGCGGTTCATCAAGGACGCACAGCGCATCGGGTTTTCCCTGAAAGAGATTTCCGAACTCCTGTCACTGAGGGCGCGTGCGGACGCCAGCTGCGGCCACGTCCGCGATCTTGCGGTTCAGAAGCGTCGGGAGGTTCAGGACCGGCTGGAACGACTGCAAAGGATCGCCGGCGTGCTGGACGAAGTGATCGCCGATTGTCCCGGCGATGGCAATCTTCGTGCCTGTTCGATCCTCGAGGCGATCGAGCGCGCGAAATAACCAGGAGCTCTGCGATCTTCTATTGACACCGTACCATGGTACGGAGGTTAGCCTGCGGCGAAACACGTCACGCAGGAGATCGACATGATCCGTCGCAATGGATCACGGGGACTCGCGGTTGCTGGCCTGCGGGCTAGCGGCTGGCCCGCTGCAGGCGCAATCCAACGACACAGCGTCCGACGCGGGGATGGCGATGATGGGCGGGATGGAGACCGAAGGGATCCCGCGCCTGCCGCCGGTCGCCGGCTACGCCGAGGGCGACCGCATCTTCTTCGTTCACATGGAAGCCTCCGACGCCGGCATCGCCGGGACGCTGACCGAGATGATGGGCTCGCCGGTGCCGGTCGTGCCGGCGCTCGCGGACGCTCCGGACAGCATGCTCGCCAATGTCTATGCGTTCGAGAACGGCATCCAGCCGGAAGGGCCTCGCGGTCCGCTGAACTACCAACCCGACGTCTTCGACCGGCCGGTCGGCAGCTACGGCTATACGCCTCTGCGCCGGATCATGCTGGTGACCTGGAAGAACGACGCCCGGGCGCGCGTCCTCACATCCGCCGCCGATGTCGAAGCGGCGAGATCGGCTGGAGATATCGAAGTTCGAGACAGCGGCATCGTCGTGAACATGCCGTTCCTTACCTGGCCGGGCGGCGAGCGCTGACCGAACAAGCCATCCTGGGCCTGGTTATCGGCCCTCAAGCACAGGAGACTCTCAATGACCGACCAGAACACCAAGGACTGCATCCAGGCCTGCCTCGACTGCATGTCCGCTTGCGAGACCTGCATCGACTGCTGCATCGGCGATGCGGCAATGGCCGACTGCCTCAGGCTCTGTCTGGACTGCGCGGAAATCTGCCAGGCTTGCGCCAAGGCGATGGCCCGCGGCTCGCCCTTCGCGGCGGATTGGTGCGCGCTTTGCGCGAAGATCTGCGACGCCTGCGCCACCGAGTGCGCCAAGCACGACAAGGAGGCATGCCAGCAATGCGCCGAGGCCTGCCGCCGCTGCGCCGCGGCTTGTCAGAGAATGGCCGCCTGAGACTGAGCTGCAGTCGCATTCCCAAGGTGACCAGACGTTAAAAGTAGAATGTCCGCGCCGCGTCCGACCCTATTTGAAGAAACACGATCGAATACCTCCCTCGCAAATTCACGATCGGGCGTGCCTTGAGACGTTGGCTCCCCCCGGTCCTCGGCGGCGTAGTGGCGCTGGCGCTGATCTTCTGGCTCTACCGCGACCTCGACTTCGAGCGCTTCGTAGAAGGGCTGGGCGAGGCGCATCCCGGCTGGATCGGGATGCTGGCGCTGACGATCCTGCTCGAGCAATTCGTCAACGGCTGGGAGTGGCAGCAGATCTTGCATGACGTCAAGCCGGTCGGGACGCTGCGGCTGACCGGCGCGCTGCTGGCGGGATACGGCGCCAACGTGCTGGTGCCACTCGGTATAAGCCCGCTCGTCCGCTCTTGGCTGATCGCCCGCATGGAAGGCCTGAAGATGGGCACGGTGCTGACCACAACGATCATCGCGCGGTTCATCGACGGCGTGGTTTTCGCGCTTTTCGCCGAGCTGGTAGCGATGGCGGGCAAGGTGCCGCAGATCGCGGGCAACCTCGAACTCGGCCTCGCCGTCGCGGGGGCGCTGAACTTCGCGCTCTTCGGCGCGCTTCTGTGGGCGATGTTTCGGTTCCGCGCCCTGTTCGCGCGCGAGGGTCCGCTGATCTGCCGGCTTTTCGACTGGGTGGCAAAGTGGTTCCGCGCGAACGGCGCCGCCCTGCGCGGATCGCTCTGCGACGGCGTCGTGTGGCCACGCAGTCCTCGGCGCCGGGCGGGGGTCTTGGTCGCGGCGGTGGCGGCCAAGCTCGTCTCGGCCACGCACTATGTCTGGGCGGGGCTGGCGGTGGGCGTGGTGCTGGCGCCGTTCGACTATCTCTTCCTGATGGTCTTCGCCGGATTCTCGCTGGTGCTGTCGCGTTTCGTGCGCGTGCCCGGCGGTTTCGTCATCGGCTCGGCGCTCGCCTTCGAACTGCTGGGCGTGCCCGAAGAGCAGGCTTTGCTGATGATCCTCTTCAACTGGATGATGTCGATCATCCTCGTCGTGGGGGTCGGGCTCATCGTGCTCTGGCAGTCGGGCATCGACATCCGCCGCGCGCGCATCGAGGCGGAGGCCGCCGATGGAGGTGATCGAGCCGAGCCGCTCGAGGTCTAGCGTCACGTCGAACACGTCGGTGTCGAAGCGAACCGGCACGTCGAAATCGAAGCCTGCGATGATGGCGACGCCGGCGCCTGGTGCTGCGCCAAAGCTGACCACGCCGGTCGTGGTGTCGACCGTCCAGCCGGAAGGCTGCTCGACCCCGCCGAGCGCGATGCGCACGGTGCCCGTCACCGGCTTGGCGATGGCGCGCGTCCAGGAGTGCGCGCCCGAGGCGTAGCGCTTCACCAACTGGAAGGCGGTCGTCGCGCCGTCACCGGTTCCGATCGCCTGGTCGGTGGGCGATGGCGTGCCCGAAGGCAGGCAGGACTTGTGGTCGGCCCAGTCCTTGAAGCGGAAGCCATGGAGACGACCGTTGCGCGCCTCGAAGAAGGCGACCACCGCCGCCAGATCGTCAGCGCGACGGATGCCGTAGGCGACGTCGTAGCGGCGGCGCGAGTTGGCCCAGCTGGCGTTGCGCTCCTCGTCGCCCGAGGCGAGCTCGACGATCTGGGTGCGCCGTTCCGGCCCGCCCCGCGCGCCCCGGCTGATATTGTCGGGAAACCGGACCTCGTGGAACGCCATCACATGCCCCTCCGCCCGAGCGAGACGGCGCGGGCGATGTCCGCCGCGACCTGTGTGCGGGACTGCCGGAAGCTTTCGGCGTCGCGCGCCATGATGGTGACGTTGACCCCGCCGCCCGCGCCGTAGCTCTGTGCCTCCCGCCGCGACAGCACCCGTTCGCCGCGTTGCAGGATCGCGGGCACCTCGTCGTGACGAAGCCCCGCCATGCCACCGCCATGCATGCGGGGCGCGGCGGCAAAAGCGATGGCCGGGACCATGCGGGTCGGGCCTGCTGCGCCGACCATCCCGCCCGAATGCAGGACGTTGGCGAAGGTGAGAGGGGACCGTGGCCCCAGTGGGGCCGCGTAAGCCCCGCGAACGCCCGCCCCGGAGAAGACGCCGGAGAGCGCGTCTGCGATTGGCCCGAGGATGAACCGCCGCGCCGCGAGCTGGGCGAGATCGGCCAGCAGCGAGGTGACCAGATCGCGGAAGTTCAGCTTTCCCGTCTTCACGAACTGGCCCACCGCGTTCTCGGCCGATTGGAAGGCGCCGACGAGGCTCTGGCCGATGTCGCCACCGATGTCGCGGGCCTTGCTGGCGTAATCCGACAGCGCAGCTGTGACCGCCCGCCAACCGGTGACGGCAGCATCGGTCGCGGGCTCCGCTGCCGCAGCAGCAGCTGCTCTGGCTGCCGCACCCGTACCGGTGGCGGCTCGACCTGCATCGCCGAGGGCCGTCTCCAATCTCTCGGCCGCTCCGGTGGCTTCGGTCAGCGCATCGGCACCGTTCGGCGGGACAACCGTCCCCCGGACGGTTGTCTGATCCGCCTCACCGTCGGTGCCGCGCACGGCATCGCGCAGCGCCTGCCAGCTTGCTAGCGGCGCGCGGGCGCCCTCGGCCAGATCGCGCGCGGCGCTACGGTAGATATTCGCGGACTCGAGCGCCCCGTTCGCCGCCTCGGTCAGGCCGAGATCAGGCGCGGTCAGCGGGTTGTCCTCGAAGGCCCGATCAAAGGCTGCCTGCGCCGCCGTCGTTGCCGCACTGGCCGCGCCCTCGAAGCGGTTCTCGATCTCGCCGAGGTCGAGGTCGGGCACCAGCGAGATGCGCCGCTCCAAGCCGAGCGCTTCCAGCCCCTGGTTGATGCCGCCAATGAAGCCGTTGATGCGCGACACCACGCCGTTCAGCATTGCCTCGACGCCGTCGACCAGGCTGTTCGCCGCCTGGAACGCCAGATCGCCGATGGCTGCCGGCAGGAGACTCCAGATCGCCTTGATCGCCTCGTAGGCGCCCTCAAAGGTGTTCGCGGCCGTGTTGCCGAAACCGACGACGCTCTCGATGGCGCTCTGCATGCCCGACGCTGCGTCAGCCTTCAGGTCGAAGAACATCGCCGTGGCCGCAGCTCCCGCCGCAGCAGCGCCCATCTTGACGCGTTCCCAGACCTCGACCGCGAGGTCCTTCAGGAGCGACATCGCTTCGCCGAAGCCGCCCGCGCCGGAGACAAAACGGGTGAACTGGTAGACAAGCTCGCCCGCACCGACAATCAGCGCGCCGATGCCGGTGCGGATCAGCGCCCCGCGCAGCACGACCAGCGCTGTGGCGAGGCCGCGGACGGAGAGCGCCGCGGCGGCCAAGCCCGCCACCCAGCGGCCTGCGAGGAAGGCGGCGAAGGTCGCAAAGTAGGTTGTCAGACGGCCGATGTTGTCGAAGAGACCGCGGATCGCGATGCCGAGCGGCCCGGTGCGGCTGGCGACCGCCGCCATGGCGTCGGCGACGGCTTCCAACGCAGGCGCGGCAGCAACCGCCAGCTGGTTCGACAGGCCGCGCCAGATCAGCCCGAGCCGGGAGATGGCATCGTTCGTCCGCTCGATCTGGTCGGCATCCTGTGCGGAGACCACGACACCGAAGGCGCGCACGTCTTCCATCGCCTGGCGCAGCGTCGCGGTGTCGATCCGGCTCATGGCGATGGAGCCTTCCTCGCCGAAGAGCTGGCCCGCAACGGCGGCGCGTTCGGCGGTGGGCACGAAGCTCTCGATGGCCGCGTTGATGGCGCCAACGCGCTGGTCCAGCGGTAGTGCGATCAGCTCGTTGGCCGAAAGCCCGAGCCGGTCCAGCGCATCAGCGGCAGGACCGCTCCCGGCGGCCGCCTGGCTGAGACGGCGCGTCAGATCCTTGGTGGCCTGTTCGATGCCGGACATCGACACACCGGCCAGCTCGCCCGCGCGCTCCAGGGTCTGGATCGAGGCGACCGTGGTGCCGAGCGACTGCGCGAGCTTGGCCTGCGCATCGACAGTCTGCAGACCGGAACGGATCATTGCCACACCGGCGGCGGTGGCGGCGGCCACGGCAGCGGCGGCTGCTACCGCAACACGTCGCGAGAAGGCCGCCAGCCGGCTGTTCGCCGCTTCCATCTCGCGGCTCAGCCGTCCGAAGCCCCGCGACCCGGCTTCGCCCACGCCCTCCAGCTCGGCGCGCACCTGCCGTCCGCCCACGGCCGCGAGGCGGACGCTAACCCGTTTTTCCGCCATTGGTCAGAGTCCTTGCTTTCGCCCCATGGACGTCTTACGTTTTAGTCATCGATCAAGTGAGAGTATGACCATGGCAGAGACCGCGACCCTGTCCTCGAAGTTCCAGATCTCGATTCCCAAGGCGATCCGCGCGGCGCAGCACTGGGAAGCCGGGCTGACCTTTGCCTTCATCCCGAAAGGCACGGGCGTCCTGCTTGTGCCGGTGCCGAAGCGGGAGGCGTTGAAGGGGCTCGCGCGCGGCGCGTCCGCCACCGATTATCGCGACCGGACGGATCGGTTCTGATGATCCTCGTCGACACGTCGGCGTGGATCGAGTGGCTCATCGGCTCGCCGAGCGGCGAGAAGCTGTCCAAACATCTGCCCGACCAGGCCGCGTGGCTCGTCCCGACCATGGTCCAGCTGGAGCTGGCAAAATGGCTGACCCGCGAGGTCGGCGAGGACAAGGCCGATCAGGTGATCGCCTTCACGCAGGTCTGCCATGTGGTGCCGCTCGACACCGAGATCGCGCTGGCGGCGGCAGAGGCCTGCCGGGAGCACAAGCTTGCGACCGCCGACGCCATCATCTTCGCGACCGCCTGCGCGCAGGGCGCGACGCTTCTGACCTGTGACGCGCATTTCGAAGGTCTGCCCGGCGTCACCCTGATCGAGAAGATCACGGCCTGAAACCCGGGCCGCCATTCGCACTCAGTTCCTCGTTCAGCTTCCGGACCATCACCGCCTCGATGACGGGCAGCAGTTCGGCCATGGCGAGGGGCGAGACCCCGAGCGCGTCACCGAGCGCGAGCGTCGCCGACATGTCCCAGCCGATCACTGCGCCGGGAAGGACACGCAGCTGCCCGCCGAGGCGGCCGACCAGGTCCCAGACCTGCCAACCCTCCGGAGTTTCCGGCCGGTTCAGCCGCGCCGGGCAGTCCGGGCAGGCTTGCTCGCGGCCCTCGTAGGGTGCGCAGGCTTGGCAGTAGCGATCGCCCCCGCCGAAGGACCATTCGGCGAAAGCGCGGAGACGTTTTTTTCCTGTTCCAGCAGCAGACCCTTCGAGACATAGGTCAGCTGGAAGGCTTCGAAGATCGGCCAGACGTCGAGCAGCGCGTCGACGGCCTCGGGACTCGGGTCGATGGGGTTGCCGTCGGCATCGCCGATGCCGTCCCAGGCGAGCACCGCCCGTCGCGCGAGAGCCTTGGCGAAGGCGACCGCGCGTTCCTCGTCGGAAGCCTCCTCAGGCATCGCCTCCACTGCGGGATCGCTGCGCGTCGCCACCATCAGCGCGGTGGTCAGCGGGCGCAGCTGCACCCGCACGCCCGGCACGAGGTCATGCCAACGAGGGTCATTCGAGAGATCGAGAGTCAGCATTCAATATTCCTCGCGGTCGTTGGTCAGGGTGATCGTGCACATCCGGCCGACCGTACTGTCTCGCGCCGCCTGCCAGTCGAAGGTAGCCTGCACGCCTTGCGGCCCGGAAATCTCGATCCGCGGGCGCGGCAGATAGACGGCGTGGACGGTCAGCAGCAGGCTCTCGCCCGAGGGCAGCGAATAGCCGAACTCCATCTCGCAGGGTTCGCCCTCGATCGCCTGGGCTACCAGCACCCGGTCGGCGAAGCGCACCTCGATCGAGCCGGTCAGCGCGGCAATGGACGGGTCCGCCCCGTCGATGCGCCCGTCCGAGCGGATGGTCTCGATCCGGACGAGGTTGTTGGCGTAGGTGATGTCGGCTGGACCTGTCGCGATTTCGTGCCGCCCCAAGTGCTCGTTTAAGCCACTTTTCTTTCGAATGCGACGGGGCTTTTCCAGCCCAGTGCTGAGTGGCGGCGACGCGGATTGTAGAAGCCATTGATGTATTCAAAGATCGCCACTTCAGCTTGCCGCCGCGTTTCCCATGACCTGCGCCAGATCAGCTCGGCCTTGATCGTCTTGAAGAAGGTTTCGACAGCGGCGTTGTCATAGCAATTGCCCTTGCCGCTCATCGACACCTTGAAGCCATGCTGGCGCAAAAGCTTCTGATAGTCGTGTGAACAATATTGCGACCCGCGATCCGTATGATGGATGCAGCCTTTGGGCGGCGCCCGAAAAGCTATGGCCATGTTCAACGCCCGGATCGCCAAGTCGCGTTTCATCCGGTTGCTCACGGCCCAGCCGATCACACGCCGTGAATGCAGATCGAGGATTACGGCCAGATACAACCAGCCTTCGCGGGTCCAGACATAGCTAATGTCACCGGCCCACTTCTGGTTGGGCGCATCAGTGTTGAAGTCTCGATCCAGCAGGTTCGGCGCGATATTGAACTTGTGATCGCTATCGGTCGTCACCTTGTGTTTGCGGGTTCTGACGACAGATATGCCGTTCTGGCGCATCAAACGGCCCACACGGCGATGACCGACGTCCAGGCCGATCTCCTTCAACTCTTCGGTCATTCGCGGCCTGCCGTAGCTACCAAGGCTCAGGCGGGACTGTTCTTTGATGTGTGCAAGCGTGACCATATCAGATCGTTGTCTGCGACTGGCAGGGCGGCTACGGAAGGCCCGCAAGCCACGTGTGCTGACGCCAACGACACTGCATAAACGGTTGGCTGGGAAATGGTTCCTGTGTTCCTCGACAAACCTAAATCTCATTGCTTTAGGCCCGCGAAGAACTGGGTGGCCTTTTTTAGGATTTCCCTCTCCTCCCTGAGAAGCCGGATCTCACGTCGAAGCCGCTCATTCTCTTTGGCGAGGTCCAAATCCTCTTGTGAAACCACGTTCGTGTCTCGATGCGCTGTGATCCATTTGTTCAGCGTCGACATTCCAACGCCCAGATCATCAGCCACCTGCTTGCGCGTCAGCCCGCTGGTCAGCGCAATACGCACCGCATCCTGGCGGAATTCGTCCGTCCGTTTCAATCCCATAGTTCGTCTCCTTTGTTGCAGTAAATGCTATCAAAGGAGCGGCATCAAACCGCGACAGGTCCAAGCAGCTTTCGCAGGTTTTTGTCCAGATGAAGCTGACCGTGGTGCCGCCCGATCGGTCGGAGGAGATCGTGCCGAAGATCTCCGAGTTCGCGAACACCCAGAACAAGGTGAACGCGGCGGACTTCTTCTCCAACCACCCGTTCCACATCCGGATCGAACAGTTCTCCCGCAGCGTGATCTTCACGGCCCGCGAAGGCGAGCGCCATGACAGCAAGTGGTTCTACGAGCGGTCCCGCGGTCAGTTCATCAACGCGCGCGGGCGTTTGACGCCTGCGCAGCAGAAGAAGTTCGACCTGGAGTTTCCCAAGGCGCAGCTCTTCAGCAAGACCGACCTTGCGAAGTTCGATTATTCGGCTGCTGGCCATCCTGACTTGGTTTCGAAAGGTGCACAGAAGAACTTCGCCGAATTCGCCAAGGAGATCGGCGAGGCCTGGGCCAAGAGCGATGCACGATACGACGAACTATGGTATCGGCGGCTGATCGCGAAGGCCATCATCTTCAGGAAGCTGGAAACCGAGGTGCCGAAACAACCTTGGTACGAAGGCGGCTACCGCGCGAATATCGTGACCTACGCCATGGCCAAGGTCTTCCATGACGCGACGAGCGACAAGCAGGTGCTGGACGTCGATGCCATCTGGCGGCGTCAGGCAGTCTCGGACGCCTTATTGCGTGCGCTGCTCGTCGCCGCGGCCGAAGCCAACGATGTCATCACGCACCCACCGGCCGGGGTCCGGAACATGTCCGAGTGGGCAAAGCAACAGGCGTGTTGGAACGGCTTGAAGAGCAGGCAGCTCGACTACGATGACGACTTCGCCAGTTGCCTGACGCCGGTGGAGTCCGTGCGAACCGCGGCGCGGGACGCGAAGGCAAAGAAGGCGTTGACCGAAGGCATCAACGCCCAGACCGAAGTGGTCAACCTGGGGGGCGAATTCTGGGCCAAGGTGATGGACTGGGGGAAGGCTGAAAGGAAGCTGTCACCCAAGGACCTGCAGATATTGCAGATATGCATGTCGATGCCGCGCAGGGTCCCGTCGGATTTCCAAGCCAAGCATGCCATGGACGTGTTGCAGAGGATGAAAGATCAAGGTTTTGAGGTCGAACATTGATCATTGTCCGCCACATCTCGACGGCTATGTCGCTGCGCCAGGACCAGCAAGGTTCTTGAACGGGAGACCACTGAGCCTTGAATGTTCTGTCAAGGCGACTGATGACGCGGTCCCAATAAGTGACGGCGCAGAAGCGGGCTAGCGGTCACACAGCTGCTCGAATCGACCACGCGGCCGAAAACGAGACCTCGTTCTGTCGCTGCGCTGCGGTCGATGATCCCTCACCAACCCTCGGCAGTTGGCTTGCCGGGCGCCCGTTCCGGGTCTTCCCGTCCCATCAAATCCCGCCTCACAACCGAATCCCACTGATGGGATTTATGGTGGGACAGATAAGCGGCGAGGCCATTTTTCTGTTTAATATCAGCATCTTAAGGGGAGAAAATGGCAGCCCGTAGGGGAATCGAACCCCTCTTTCCAGGTTGAAAACCTGGCGTCCTAACCGATAGACGAACGGGCCATCGCTGGCGTGGGCGGTGTTTAGGAAAACTGGCCCGGCGGCGCAAGGGGGATTTCGCGGCGCGCGTCGGGATGCGGCGTTCAGGCGGGGGCCGCGTCTTCCAGCCGCAGTTGCGGACGGGCGCGGCCCTGCCAGTGGTTCAGTTCCAGTCGCCCGACCAGATGGAACCGCGCACCGGCGTGGGACAACAGCGCCGGGCCCAGGCCGGTGTCGAAGGCGCCGAAGGCGATGGCGTCGAGCTTCGGGCCGATCCCGTCGGTGAAGGCGATCTTGAGGTGGCTCTCGCCGACCCGGCGGGCGGCGGCGATGCGCATGTCGGCGAAGGCGAAGCGGGGGGCGGGGGCGCCCATCCCGAACGGGCCTGCGCCGTCGATCTGGGCGATCAGCTCCGGCGTCGCGCCGCCGGGCATCAGCAGCCCCGCCAGGTCGAGCGCGCGCGGTCCTTCCCGGCCCGCGCCCTGACGGGAGAGCAAGTCGCCAAGGCGCGCCATGGCGTCCTCAAGCCGCCCGGCCTCGACGGTGAGGCCCGCGGCCATGCGATGTCCGCCGCCCTTGATCAGAAGGCCTTCGCGGGCCAGGCGCTGTACCGCGGCCCCCAGGTCCACGCCCGCGATCGACCGCGCAGAGCCCTTGCCGATACCGTTCTCCAGCCCGATGACCACCGCCGGCCGGCCCGTCGCCTCCTTGAGCCGGGCGGCAACGATGCCGACCACGCCGGGGTGCCAGCCCTCTCCTGCCGCCCAGACCAGCGGACCGTCGACACCCCGTTCCTCTGCCTGGGCGAGGGCGGCGTCGCGGACCGCCTGTTCGATGCTGCGGCGCTCTGTGTTCAGGCGGTCGAGCCGTTCGGCCAGGGCGGCGGATTCGTGCGGACAGTCGGTCGAGAGGAGCCGCGCCCCCAGGTCGGCCTGACCGATCCGACCGCCGGCATTGATGCGCGGGCCGAGCACATAGCCCAGATGATAGGCGGCCGGCGGCACGTCGAGCCTGGCGATGTCGCCAAGGGCCGCCAGACCCGGCCGTGCGCGGTGGCGCATGACGTCCAGACCGCGCCGGACCAGCGCCCGGTTCACCCCCACCAGGGGCGCCACATCGGCCACGGTGGCCAGCGCCACGAGATCGAGCATCGCCATCAGGTCGGGTCCGGTCGTGCCGCGCGCGCGCAGCCGGCGATTGGTTTCGACCAGCAGCAGAAACACCACGGCGGCGGCGCAGAGATGCGACAGCTCACCGCTCTCGTCCTGGCGGTTGGGGTTCACCACGGCCACCGCGTCGGGCAGGGTTTCCGCACCGAGATGGTGGTCGAGCACCACGACGTCCGCCCCCCGGGCCGCCGCGATGGGGCCGTGGGACAGCGTGCCGCAATCGACGCAGAGGATCAGGTCGTGATCGCGGGCCAGGGCGGCCATCGCGTCCTCGTTCGGGCCATAGCCCTCATCGATGCGGTCGGGGATGTACAGCGTCGCGGGCCGGCCCATATCGCGCAGCCAGGTGATGAGCAGCGCGGCGGACGCGCCGCCGTCCACGTCGTAATCCCCGAAGACCGCGATCCGCTGGGATCCGTCCAGCGCGGCGATGAGCCGGTCGGAGGCGCGGCCCATGTCGCGCAGGCCGAGCGGGTCGGGCAGCAGGTCCCGGATCGACGGCGCAAGGTAGGCGGCGGCGTCCTGGGGGGGCACGCCGGCGCGACACAGAACGCGGGCGACCGGATCCGGCAGGCCGGTCCGCTGGCACATGGCCTCTGCCAGACGGTCCTCTGCCGCGCCGGGTCCGCGCCAGGAGCGCCCGGTCAGGGAGTGCTCGACGCCGAGAAAGGCACGGTGGGTATCGTCGCGGGGCATGTCCAAGTCTTGCACCATGACGGGGCCGGAGCACAAGATGCAGCGTGCCGTCGCGCGGGTTTCGGGGCGCTCAGCCCTCGACCCGCCAATGCAGCGGCATCCCGGGATCGAACACGGTCACGGGGCCGTCCGCGGTTTCGATCCGGTCCGGGAAGGCGACCGGCTCTCCCCGGCTCAGGGTCACGGTGTCGTCGTTCGCGGGCAGGCGGTAAAAGGCAGGTCCGTTCAGCGAGGCGAAGGATTCGAGCCGGTCGAGCGCGCCCATGGTGTCGAACACCTCTGCCAGGATCGACAAGGTGTTGGGCGCGGTGAAGCAGCCCGCGCAGCCGCAGGGCTGGAGCTTGGCCGCGTCCGTATGGGGGGCACTGTCGGTGCCGAGGAAGAACGGCGCGGCACCGGATGTGGCGGCGTCCACCAGCGCGCGGCGGTGGCTTTCGCGCTTGGCGACCGGCAGGCAGTAGTAATGGGGCCGGATGCCGCCGGCCAGGATGTGGTTGCGGTTGATGACCAGGTGATGGGCCGTGATCGTGGCCGCCAGGTCCGCGCCGCCGTCGCGCACGTAGTCGGCGGCCCCCGCGGTGGTGATATGCTCCATGACGACGCGCAGCCCGGGGATGTCCCGGCGGATCGGGTCGAGCACCCGGTCGATGAACACGGCCTCGCGGTCGAAGATGTCCACGTCCGGGTCCGCGACCTCTCCGTGGACCAGAAGCGGCAGGCCGATCTGGGCCATGTTCTCCAGCACCCGCCTGACCCTGGCGAAGTCGCGCACGCCCGAGGCGGAGTTGGTGGTCGCGCCTGCGGGGTAGAGCTTGACCGCCGCGATCAGACCGATCTCTGCCGCGGCGCGCAGATCGCGGACCTCTGTCTCTTCGGTCAGGTAGAGGGTCATCAGCGGGCGGAAGCGCGAGCCGACCGGCTTGGCGGACAGGATCCGGTCACGATATTCGGCGGCATCGCGCCCGGTCACCACGGGGGGCACCAGATTGGGCATGACGATGGCGCGGGCGAAGTGACGCGCGGTGTAGGGCAGGACGGCGCGCATCATGGCGCCGTCGCGCAGATGCAGGTGCCAGTCGTCGGGGCGGCGGAGGGTCAGTCGGTCCATGCTCCGGGCATAGCGCCTCAGGCGTCCGCGGGCCAGACGCCTGTCGCGCGCGGGCGGGGCGGCGGACCGGCTGTCGCGGGCAGGGGTCGTTGCCGCGACCTGCGCCGGCCGAGTCGCAGGGCCGCGTGGGCGCAAGGTGCCGGTCGCGGCAAGACCCGACAGGCCCGGGCATGGCAGCGTGCGCCCCGGCCGGACGGGATCGGCCGGAGCACCGGGGTGCCGAGGACCGGTCGCGCCTTTCGGCGATCGGGCCGCGCAGGTCGATCCGCCCGCGGTGTTCGCAAAGGTCGACCTGCCGGCAGAACGCCGCCGGGAGAGGACGCCCATGACCGGGCACAGGGCATACCGTCGATCCGGTCTGCGCAGGGACGGGGCGTTCCTCCGGCCCCGGCACCCCGGGAGGCAGGTTGGCACCACCGTTCGCGTCAGGCCTGTCCCGGCACCGGAATCGGCTGGATCGGGGCGACGCGGTCCGGCTTTTCTGTGAGACGGGTGACGAACTTCGTGCCGACGTACTTGCGCAGCTGGGCGTTGGAGGTCTCCTTCAGCCCGACCTCTGCCAGCACCTTCTGGCGGCGGTAGTGGACGCAGTAGATCGTGCGGTCGTCGGGGATCGGCTTGCCGCGCAGCCGGCCGCCCAGGATGAAATGCCGCTCTTCGGGCAGCACGTTCCAGTCCAGACCCGCGGCCCGGATCGCCGGCGCCAGGCTCATCTGGTCGAGATACGGGCGGCGCCGCTCCAGCGTGGCCATTCGGTCGAGCGTGCGGGCGGTGTCGTACCAGACGCGGGGAAAGCGGCCATGCGGGCCGGGGGCTTCCGAAAAGGCCACGAAGCCCGAGGAGAAATAGGGCACGACCGCGCCCTGCTTTTTCTGGCGCATCATCTCCATGCGCTCTTCGGGCAAGGTTAGCCCGAGTTCGCCGTAGATCGCGCGCCAGGTTCGCTCATCGCCATTCCAGCCCATGGACGCGGCCATGGAGGCGGAGACGGCCCCCTCCGTGACCAGCTCGCCCAGGGGGATCGGATGCAGGAACAGCACGTCGCTGTCCACGAAGGCGGAGGCGCGGGTGCTCCGCTCTTGCAGGCAGGCGATGATCTTGTTGCCATGCGGATAGGGTGTGTCCCACATGCCTTCGGTCACCATGGGCCGGATCTCGGCGCCGAGAAGGGCGTGCGCCTTGAACACCGCGGGGTGCAGCTCTTCCATCCGATGCGCGGGGCAATAGCCGACAAGCCGGATGTCGGGGCCGTAGGCCTCCCGCAGGGAGGCGGCGAGCCGCACGCCCAGCATCTGATATTCGGGCGGTTCGACGATGTAGAAGAACGTGAAGTCCACCCTCAGGACTCCAGGGCGCCGGACGGGTCGACTCCGATCCGTTCGCACATGCGCGCGGCGTAGGAGCCGGCCAGGGGCGCGTTCTTTCGCCACCACGGCCGCGTGCCGTTGGTATAGAGGTGCACCGACAATGTGGCGTCGGTGAACCAGCCTTCGACGCGGCCGTGGGGATCGTAGAAGATATCGTTCAGCTGGAACGGCACCGGATAGAGCACCTCCGGCGCCATGGCCCGGTCGAAATCGCCGGTTTGCCGGGCGAAGTAGGTGAAGGCCTGCGGCCCGAAGGCGGTGCGCTCTGCCTTGTAGATCTTGACCGCCCGGGGCAGGGAGCTGTCCTGCCTGTCCAGCCGGCGGCGCTGGTTCTTGTTGAACCAGGCCGGGTAGTCGGGAAGGTTGTCGTAGTAGTCGATGAGCCTTTCGATCAGCTCTCCGCCGGGCGGGAGGTAGACCACGCCGCAGTTCAGCGCGCCGCGCATTCCGTGACCGCCAAAGATCGCGTCGATCTCATCGGGGAACGGGCGGTGGCAGAACGCGTCGCAGTCGATCCAGACGGCGCCGGTCTTGCGGATCATCTTGTAGCGGAACACGTTGGACAGGAACGACGCGGACGTCTCCTGCACCACGCCCATGGGGATCTCCATGATGTCGGTGGCGGGTCTGACGGTCACCCCATCAGGCACGTTCGCCACCGTATCCGTGCAGTAGAGGGTCGTCGGATGACCGGCCTGCACGTGGCTCAGCAGGCAAAGCTGGTTGAGATAGTGCAGCCGCGTGCCGATCCACAGGGACGCGACGGGCCGGCGTTCGGGTGATGACATGGCAATGGGCTTCGCGTTGTTGGCTGGGACGGCGTGACGTTGCGGGCCGGACGTCAGGACGGCTTTTCACTCATTGGTTGCACCTCATGCGCCAGTCTGCCGCAAGCCTGTGTCATAATTGCGGCGGCGCCCCGCGGCCTGCGTTGCGAATGCGCGTCACCCTATGGCACGGTTCGCGCGAGGCTGCCAAGTCCGCAACCGTACCGTGTATAAGGCCCCCATGCCGCAGACGACGCAGACCCTTCCCATGCTCTCGGCGCCGCTCCGGCCCGGCAGCCGCCACGGGCGGATCACGGCGGTGTCGATGATGAAGGACGAAGGGCCCTACGTGCTGGAATGGGTCGCCCACCATCTGGCCGTCGGATTCACGGATCTGGTGGTCTATACCAACGACTGTACCGACGGCACCGATGACATGCTGATCCGGCTCGAAGAGCTTGGACTGGCCCACCACCGGCGCAATCGCATCGCCAGGGGGATCAAGCCGCAGCCTTCGGCCATCAGGCACGCGCAGACCGATCCGCTGGTTCAGCGCAGCGACTGGGTGCTGGTCTTCGACGCGGATGAATTCCTGTGCATCCGCCACGGCGACGGCACGCTGGACGGGCTTATCGACGGCATTCTGGCCGCCGATGCCAGCGGCATGGTGATCACCTGGCGGATCTTCGGCTCCGGCGGCGTGCGGGACTGGAGCCGGGACTTCGTGACCGAGCAGTACCTGATGGCGGCGCCCCCGATGTGGAACAAGGGCTGGGGCGTGAAGACGCTGTTCCGGTTCGAGCCGGAGAACTGGAAGCTGGGCATCCACCGTCCGAAGATGAAGAACCGGGTACTGGACACCGACTATCCGCACTCGATCACATGGCTGAACGGGTCCGGCCGGCGAATGGAGGACTACTTCAAGTTTCGCGGCTGGCGGTCGATCGTGCGCACCGTCGGCTACGACTGGGCGCAGATGAACCACTATGCGGTAAAATCCATGGACAGCTACGCGATCCGCAAGGCGCGCGGCAACGTCAACGACAAGGCGGACAAGTACAATGCCGCATACTGGGCGCTCCAGGACCGCAACGAGGTGCGCGACGACACCATGCTGCGCTATTCCGCACGCCGTCGGGAGATCTTTCAGGCGATGCTGTCCGATCCGGTGCTCAACCGCCTCCACCACGCCGCGCTGGACCGGGCCGAGGGGCTGCTGGCCGCCTTCAAGGCATCCGGCGATTACGCGGGCTTCGTCGAAAGCCTCGCCGCCGCCTCCCGGATCCCGATCACCCGGGTCGAGGCCAGGCCCCCGAAACCCCGCGACGCGCAGGCCATCGCCGCCCGGATGAAGGACGTGGAAAAGCGCGCCGCCCTTCGACGCACGGAGGCGAAGGAGGACCCGGCGGGCCCGGGATTGCCCCCCGTGGACATCTACGTGCGCGGTCCGGTGGACATGGCGGAAGCTCCGGCGTTGGAATGGCACGCCAACCACACCGTGGAGCTGCCCGCCGACCCGCGCCTCTTCACGCCGCCGGCGCTGTTGCAGATCTGCGCCGGCAAGTTCGAGCGCAACCTGGCGCGCAACCTTCCGCAGATGCTGCCCGCCAACGGCCGGTTCCTGGACGTGGGCGCCGGGTCCGGGTTCCTCGGGACCCATCTTTCCCGGGTCCGACCCGACGCGCATGTGACGCTTCAGGAAAACGATCCGGGCCGGCGGATGTTCATTGCGCGGCTCTGGGCGCGCAATGGCGTGGTCGCCGGACCCCGGCTTGACCTCACCCCGGAGGATCTGACCGACCCCGCCATGCTAAAAGCGCGGCTGCGGGCGATGCCGCCCGACATTCTGGTGCTGGGCGCGCCGGAGGTGACGCGGGACGCCATCGGCCGGGTGGTCGGCGCGCTCGACCGCCGGCCCGCCTGCCTTCTGGTGACCGGCCGTCTGCTGGCGGAGATCCACCCGGACCTGGGCGGCTGGCAGGACACGCTCGCCGCCCACGGATACGCACCCCGCGCCGGGCTGGACCCGCTTGCCGCCGCCGGTTTCAGCCTGTCCGGGACCGGCTGATGCGCCCGCCCGCGGAGACGACCGCCATCTTCGTGGCCGACGGTGCGGCGATGCAGGCGCAGGGCCTGCTGCTGGCCCATTCGCTCCGGCGGCACGGCGGTGCGGGCCTTGCCGTCATCGCCTACGTGCCGGAGGGCGCGGAGCCGCCCGACGCGGCCATGCGCGCGGGCTACGCCGCCGTCGGCGCACGGCTGGAACCACTGGAGACGCCCGCCATCTGGAAGAAACCGTTCCCGCATGGCAACAAGATCCACGCCTGCTGCGCGGCGCGGGACCGGCCGGCCACGCTGTTCCTGGACACCGACACGGTGCTGATCCGCGCGCTCGACACCGCTGCCATCGCGCCGGGCGCCCGGATCGCCGCGGTGCCGGAGGGAAAACCCACCTGGGGCAAGGACAACGACCGCTGGGACAGGGTCTATGCGCATTTCGGCCTTCCGCTGCCCTCCGACCGCGTGCGGCTGGTGCGTGGACGCAGGCGCACGTTCCTGCCCTATTTCAACGCCGGGTTCATCGCCTTCGCCGAGGACGGCGCCTTTGCCCGCGGCTGGCGGGACACCGCCTGGGAGATCGACCACAAGGTGTCCGTCGCGCAAAAGCGTCCATGGCTGGACCAGGTGGCCCTGCCGGTGTCCTGCGCGCGCGCGGGACGCCGGATCGGGGTGCTGGACGAACGCTACAACTATTCCATCTCCGACCGTGCGCCGGGGAACGAGGCGCCCGTGCTGCTGCATTACCACCGCATGAGCTATTGCGCGGCCTGGCCGGCCTGGTCCGGCGCCTATGCCGCGCTGCGGTCCGATCTGGGTGCGGATCTTCCCCGGGCGGCCCGCGCGGTCCTGGACAGGGGCTTGCCGGACGCTGCCGATGGCTGAGCGGATCCTTGTCGTCACCGCGGTCCGGGACGAGGGACCGAACCTGGTGCACTGGATCGCCCATAATCGCGCCGCCGGGGTCGACGCGCACCTGGTCTTTTCCAACGATTGCGCCGATGGCACCGCGGAGCTGCTCGACCGGCTGGCGCCGGCCGGCGTCACCCACTTGCGCAACCGCGTGCCGCAGGGGCGCACCCCCCAGTGGGCGGCGCTGAAACAGGCCGCCCGCCATCCCGAGACGACACGCGCCGACTGGATCATGGTGCTTGATTGCGACGAGTATCTGAACCTGCGTCCGCCGCTGACGTCGGTACCCGATCTCATCGCGCGGGCGCGGGCCGATGCCGTCGTTCTGCCCTGGCGGCTCTTCGGCAGTTCGGGTCATGCCGACCGGCCGGACCCGCCTCCGACCCGCGCGTTCACCCGGGCGATCGCGCCCGACGCGCTCTTTCCGCCGCTGTCGCGCTTCTTCAAGACCCTCTACCGTCGCGCCGCCTTCCGCGCGCCGGGCGTGCACCGGCCGAAGCCCGGCCCGATCGCCGCCGACTGGGCCGACGGCTCTGGCGCGCGCCTGCCCCGGGCCTTCGCGCAGGGCAGGCAGATCATGCAATGGGGCGCGCCCCTGGCCACGGATCTGGTCCAGCTGAACCACTACTCCGTGCGCTCCGCCGCGGAATTCACCGCCAAGGCGGCACGCGGCCTGCCCAATCACACCGCCAAGCCCGTGGACCTTGCCTACTGGGTCGAGCGCAACTTCAACACGGTCGAGGACACGAGCATCCTTGCCATGGAGCCTGCCACGCAATCCGTGGCGGCCTGGCTCCGCGCGCTCCCCGGCGTGGCCGAGATCGAGGACGAAAGCCGCGCATGGCACAGGTCCCGCTTTGCCGCCGCTCTGACCGATCCCGACATGCTGAAGCTTTACGGCCGTCTTCTCATGGCGCCCGGCAGCCACGCCCCGGACCGCGACACCGCGCTCCGGCTGGTCGACCTCTACGGGCGGTGCACGGGGCAGGGGGCACCATAGGCGCATTGACCCCGGAGCGCCGGGCGTCAGGGTCGTCGCGACGGGACAGGAGGGGGAACCACATGACCGATCTGCCGGACTCCATCGACGCCGTGCAGGCGATGCTGAGAGAGCAGGACTACGTCTGCGGACGGCCGCTCGCCACGGTGACCTTTCTGGCGCTGCGGCTGGGACGGCCGCTGTTTCTGGAGGGGGAGGCCGGGACGGGCAAGACCGAGATCGCCAAGGCCATCGCCGCCGCGCTGGGGCGCCGCCTCATCCGCCTGCAGTGCTACGAGGGGCTGGATTCCGCCTCGGCCGTCTATGAATGGAACTTCGCCGAGCAGATGATCGCGATCCGCGCGGCGGAGGCCTCTGGCGGCGCCGACCGCGACACGCTCAAGACAGAGCTGTTCACGGAGGAGTACCTGATCTCGCGCCCGCTGCTGGACGCGATGCGGCCCCAGCCGGGCGGTGCCCCGGTGCTGCTGATCGATGAGATCGACCGCACCGACGCCCCGTTCGAGGCGTTCCTGCTCGAAGCCCTGTCGGATTTCGCGGTGACCATCCCCGAACTGGGCACCGTCCGCGCCCCGGTGCCGCCCATCGTCATCCTGACGTCGAACCGCACGCGAGAGATCCACGACGCGCTCAAGCGCCGCTGCCTCTACCACTGGGTCGATTACCCGGTCTTCGAGCGTGAGATGGAGATCCTGCAGGCCCGCGCGCCGGAGGCGTCAGACCGGCTCAGCCGGGAGGTCGTGGCCTTCGTGCAGAAGCTCCGGACCGAAGATCTGTTCAAGAAGCCCGGCGTCGCGGAAACCATCGATTGGGCCAAGTGCCTGCTGGCGCTGGACATGATGGAACTGAGCCCCCAGGTGATCGCCGACACGCTCGGCGCGATCCTCAAGTATCAAGACGACATCCAGCGGCTCGAAGGCTCCGAAGCCAAGCGCCTCCTGGACGAGGTCCGCGCCGAGCTTCCGGCGGCATGACTTTCCTTGGCCAGGAGGCGATCTCGCGCGCGACGCGGACCACGGGCCGGACGGTGCCGCTCCTGTCCGGCACCGCCATCTTCCTGTCGCTTGGCCGGATCGAGATCGCCGAGACATCCGTTGTCGGCCTGCGCTTTGCCGCGGAAAGGGTCCGGTTGGCGCTGGCATTTCTCATCGGTGCCGCCGCGCTGGGACACGGCGTGCAATGGTATGGCGACTGGATTTCGGTTCGGAACTGGACTCTTCTGGGACGGAAACTGGGTGAAATCAGATACGATGCACGTGCCGAGGCATCCAAATTCGACCGATTGAGGGAAGACCTCCATAGCTTTGCATCTCGAACGGAAACCGAAGACTCCGACGAAACCGCCAGGAATGCACGCCAAATAGCGGACGTGCTGCCGCTTGCCGCAAGAGACGTTGCATACTTCGGGATCTACGCCCGCCTTTACCTGTGCGGCTGGCACCTCGGCCTGCCGATGCTTGCCGCAGCAGTCGCCATTGGTGCCTTGCTCTGGACGACCCCCGCATGACCCTCGTCACCGCCATCGACCACGTCGTTCTGACCGTCCGCGCTCCCGAGGCCGCCGCCGATTTCCACGCCCGCGCCCTTGCGCTCCGACGGATCGACTTCGGCACGGGGCGCATCGCCCTGAAGATCAACCTCCAGAGCCTCGGACAGGAGACCCGCAACCACGCCGGTATCGGAGCGGGCGACATCTGCCCGCTGACCGACCGTCCGCTCGCGGACGTCGCGGCCCGGCTGAAGGCACAGGGGGTGGAGATCCTCGAAGGGCCGGTCGCCAGGTCCGGCGCGCGCGGCCCGATTGCCTCGCTCTACTTCGCCGACCCGGACGGCAACCTTGTCGAGGTCGCGACCTATGGCTGAGGGGCGTATTTCATCTTTCCCCATACATCCTGGGGGGCCGCGCAGCGGCGGGGGCAACGCCCCCTGGTACCCCCATGGCTAGATACGCCGATCTGGATCTGCCCGAGCATCCCAAGCTCGCCCATAACATCACCTGGTTCGCGCGCGCGCTCCGCAACGCGGGCCTGCCGATCGGGCCCGGGCGGGTTATCGACGCGATCCGCGCGGTGGAGGCGGCGGGCTTCACCGACCGGCGGGACTTCTACTGGACGCTCCATGCCTGTTTCGTGACCCGGCGCGACCAGCGTGAGGTCTTCGACCAGCTCTTCCGTCTCTACTGGCGCGACCCGCGCTACATGGAGCAGATGATTTCGTTCCTGTCGCCCATGGTACGCGGCGTGGCGGAGGAACGCGCGGCACGGGCGGCCGAAAAACGCGCGGCGGAGGCGCTGCTGAACGGCGCCGAGGAACCCGATCTGCCACAGCCGGATCGGCAGGACGCGCCCGAGGACCATGTTCTGGAAGTCGACGCCAGCCGCACGGTCTCCGATGAGGAACGACTCCGGACGCTCGACTTCGAACAGATGTCCAATGCCGAGATGGCCCGCGCCCGCAGGATGATCGCGCGGCTGACGCTGCCGGTCCCGCCGCTTCGTTCGCGCCGCACCATCGCCGACGCTCTGGGCCGACGCGCCGACTGGCGCCGCACCATGCAGGGCGCCCTGCGCCGCGGCGGTGAGGTCACCCGGTTCGAGACCCGGACCCAGCGCATCCGCTGGCCGTCGCTGGTGGCGCTGTGCGACATCTCCGGCTCCATGTCGGCCTATTCGCGCGCGGTGCTGCATTTCCTCCACGCCGTGTCGAACCAGAAGGGCGCGGGCTGGGCCGATGTCCATGCCTTCACCTTCGGCACCCGGCTGACCAACATCACCCGCCACCTGCGCCACCGGGACGTGGACGCGGCCCTGGCGGCGGCCGGGGCGCAGGCGCAGGACTGGGAGGGTGGAACGCGTATCGGCGCCAGTCTGGCCGCGTTCAACCGCGACTGGTCGCGCCGGGTCATGGGCCAGGGGGCGATCGTCCTTCTGATCACCGACGGGCTGGACCGGGGCGACCCGGAGGAGCTGGACCGCGCCATGGCCCGGTTGAGTCTGACCGCGCGCCGGGTGATCTGGCTGAACCCTCTGCTGCGCTTCGACGGGTTCGCCCCCCGGGCGCGCGGCATCGCCACCATGATGCGGCACGTCGACAGCTTTCGCGCCGGTCACGATATCGCGTCGCTCGAAGGGCTGGCCCGCGCCGTGGCGCGCCCCGAGGACAAGGGCGAGAAGGCGCGCATGCTGGCCCTGATGCGCTGAGCCCCGCGTCACAACTTCGCCAACGGGCGGAACGGGGCCGCGACACCGCCGTTGTGGCGTCAACACACCATCCGGAGGAAACACAGATGAAATCCGCCCTCAAGACGACGACGGCCATCCTGGCCAGCCTCAACCTGGCCGTGCCGTTCCCGGCCCTGGCGCAGGATGCCAGCCAACAGAGCGTGCAGGAAATGCTGGGCAAGGTGGGGCAGGCCTGCTCCGCGGGGGCGGACAGCGATGGCTGCCAGAGCGCCATAGCGGGCGCGACCGCCGCGGGCGTCCCGCAGGACGCCATCGACGCGGTGGTGCCGTCGGCCGGCGCCGACGCGGCTCCGGCAGAGGCCGGAGAGAGCGCGCCGGCGCCGGCCCCGGCGCCGGAAGCGACGGCACCCGCGCCGGAGGCTCCGGATGCCGGAGAGGCGCCGGCGCAGACAGGCTCCGAAACACCGCCGGAACAACCCGCCGCCCCCGCAGCGACGGAGGAGACGGCCCCGCCTGACGCCAGCGGTGCGGCCGAACCCGCCGCCCCGGACAGCGCGGCCGCTCCGAGCGCTCCGGAGGCGGGCGCGGCCCCCGCACCGGGCGCGGAAACCGCCGCACCGGACACCAGCGCCGAGACCGCCGCGCCGGATGCGGGCGGTCAGACCGCCGCGCCGGATACGAGCGGCCAGACAACTGCACCGGATGCGGGCGCCGAACCCGCCGCGCCGGACGCCAGCGCCGCGACCGCCGCGCCGGATGCGGGCGCCAACACCGCCGCGCCGGATGCGGGTGGCCAGACCGCCGCGCCGGAGGCCAGCGCCGAGACCGCCGCGCCGGATGCGAGTGGCCAGACCGCCGCGTCGGATACGAGCGGCCAGACCACCACGCCGGATGCGGGTGCCGAACCCGCGGCCCCCGAGACCGCGGCGCCCGCCGCGGAACCCCAGGCGGCACCGTCTGCCGGTGATACGGCGCCTGCCGCGACTGGCGGGGCCGCTGCCGATGCGGAAATGCCGTCGGCCGATGAGCTGGAGCAGTCCCTCGGCGCGGCGCAGGAGCCCGCAGCCGGCGCAGAGACCGGCAGCCAGACCGGCGCGGCGCCGGCCGAGACGGCAGCCCCCGGGGCAGGTGCCGACAGCGCAACCCAGACCGCCCCCGCGGAAACGGGCGCCGCCGCGCCGATGACGCAGACCGAAGCGGCCGCCGTCGAAGGCCAGGCGCCCGTCGCGGCCGCCGCAGCAGAGGACGCAGAGGCCGTCGATACCCAGACCACAACCGTCACCGAGGAGACCTCACGATCCAGTTCGGAGGATTTCGCGACCTCGATCCAGCGGAGCGCGGAGGGCGCGGCAGGAGCGAATGCCCAGCAGCAGACCGGCCAGCAACAGGCGGGCCAGGAACAGACCGGCCAGCAGCAGACGGGCGAGGCGGATGCAACCGCCGCCGCCAACGACGACGGCGGCGGTCTCAGCAACCTCGAAAAGGGTCTCTTGCTCGGCGCCGGCGCGCTGGCCGTCGGGGCTCTGATCCGCGGCAACCGGCAGGTCGTGGCCTCTGCCGACGACAGGGTCGTGGTGTCCCGCGGCGACGGCAGCTACGAACTGATCAAGGACGACAACGCGCTTCTCCGCCAGCCCGGGGCAGAGGTCCGGAACGAGACCTTCAGCGACGGCTCGACCCGCAGCACGGTCAGCTATGAGGACGGCAGCCAGGTGGTCACGATCCGCGATGCCGACTTGCGCGTCGTCCGCCGGGTGCGGATCACGCCGGACGGGACGCGCGTCGTGCTGATCGACGACATCGACCAGACGTACCAGCCGGTGGACGTGGCACAGCTCCAGCAGACCGAACAAACCTCTCGTACGGTGGATCTGAACGACGAGGCCGCACTGCGCGACGCCCTGTCGGCCAACCGTCAGTTCGACCGCGCGTTCAGCCTGTCCCAGGTGCGCAACATCCCGGAGGTGCGCTATCAGGTGCCGGCGGTCGATCTGGAGGCGATCACCTTCGATACCGGCTCCGCAGCGATCCGGCCGGAGCAGGCGCAGCAGCTGCGCGCCCTCGGCCAGTTCATCCGCGACACCATCGCCCAGGAACCGCGCGCGGTCTTCCTGGTCGAGGGCCACACGGATGCGGTGGGCGACGCGGCCTACAACCTGGCGCTGAGCGACCGTCGCGCCGAATCCGTCGCGCTGGCTCTGTCGGAGTACTTCCAGGTTCCGGCCTCCAACATGGTGGTGCAGGGCTATGGCGAGCGGTTCCTGAAAGTGCCGACCGAAGCGGACGAACGGGCCAACCGCCGCGCCACGGTGCGCAACATCACCCCGCTTCTGCAGGTCGCCGCGGCGAACTGAGGGGCGCGGATCCGCGCGAGCCATCGCGCGAACGGATGACGGCGGGCCGGGTCGCTTCTGCGGACCGGCCCACCGCGTCGATGACCCCGGCGGCTTCGCTGCGTTCGTGCACGTTGACGCGGACCCAGTTGCACCTGGATACTGCCGAAATGCGCTGCGGAAGGGAGAATCACATGTGCCGAGTTTACGCCAATCAGGATCCGGGGCTCTACGCCAGCACGTCCCGCAGCCTCCGCCTCCGGGGGTACAGCACGTCGATCCGGCTGGAGAACGTCTTTTGGGAGGTGCTCGACCGCCTTTCCGCTGAGGAACGCATGAGCCTTACGGATTTCATCGCCACGCTGCACGATGAGATGGCCCTTCGTGGCGATACGCCGCAAAATTTCACGTCGGCGCTCCGATCGGCCTGCGTGATCTACCTGTCTCGGCCCGACGCGCCGGGATCCATGATGGCCGCGGAATGACCTCCGACCAAAGTCTGAGGCCGCCGGCGCATATGCAGTAAGCATATACCACCACCGGCCGCGTCTCCTGGGGCAGAGTTTTCGCAACAGGCTGCTGCACCGGAGTCCCCATGGCCAAAGCCATACACAGCATGATCCGCGTCCTGGAAGAGGCGCGATCGGTCGCGTTCTACCGGACCGCCTTCGGTCTGGACGTGGCCGACCGGCTGGATTTCGACGATTTCACGCTGATCTATCTCAGCAATGCGGAAGCCGCGTTCGAGGTCGAGTTGACCGTCAACAAGGGCCGGACCGAAGCCTACGATCTGGGCGACGGCTACGGCCACCTGGCCGTGTCGGTCGCGGACCTGGACCGGGAGCACGCGCGCCTGACAGAGGCCGGGTTGAGCCCGCGCAAGATCGTGGAATTCGCACCCAGGGGTACGTTGATCGGGCGGTTCTTCTTCATCGCCGATCCCGACGGCTATCAGATCGAGGTGCTCGAGCGCAGCGGCCGGTTCGGGTGACGCAGCCCCATCAGGGCGGACAGCACAAGAGGGAGGAAAGAGACATGACCACGACGACGGCCCCCAGGGGCCTGACACGGCGCCAACTGCTGTCACGGGCCACCGCGGCCGGCGCCTTCGTCTGCGGCGCGGGGTTCGTGGCCGGGCGCGACGCCGCATGGGCCACCGAGATGACGGCCATGACGCCCGAGAGCTTCGCCACGCTGGTGCAGATGGCGCGCGACATCTATCCCCACGACCGGATCCCCGACGCCAACTACGTGACCGCGGTCAAGGGGTACGACACGCCCGAAGAGGCCGACGCGACAGAGGCCGGGATCGCGGCGCTGGACAGGCGCGCGACGGACCTCAAAGGCAGCCGCTATCTCGACATCGGGTGGGAGCGGGACCGCGCGGAGGTGCTGCGATCCATGGCCGACGACGCGTTCTTCGAGAAGATCCGGGCGGGCCTGGTGACAGGGCTCTACAACCAAAAGGCCGTCTGGCCGATCTTCGGATATGAGGGCGAATCGTATTCCCAGGGCGGTTACATCGACCGCGGCTTCGACGACATCGCGTGGCTGTGAGACGCGCAGGGAGGATCTAGAACATGCCAGCACCATTCGACCTCAGCGACGACAGCGTCGTGGTCATCATCGGAACCGGCGCCGGGGGCGGGGTTCTTGCCAACGAACTGGCCCAGAAAGGCATCGGCGTCGTCGCGCTGGAGGCCGGCGGGCGCTATCTGCCGGAGGATTACGTCAACGACGAATGGGAGAGCTTCGGCCAGCTTGCCTGGCTCGATCCGCGCACGACCTCCGGCGACTGGCGCGTGGCCAAGGACTTCTCCGGGCTGCCGGCCTGGATCGTCAAGGCCGTGGGCGGCACCACGACCCACTGGGCCGGTGCTTCGCTGCGGTTCCAACCGCACGAGTGGAAGGCTGCGACCACCTATGGCGCGCTGGAGGGCGCGAACCTTCTGGACTGGCCCATCGACGACAAGGAACTGGCGCCCTGGTACGCCAGGGCCGAGGAGAAGATGAAGGTCACCCGCACGGGCGGCCGCGCGGGTCTGCCCGGTTCCAACAACTACAAGGTCTTCGAAACCGGGGCCAAGGCGCTGGGCTACGAAGAGGTCCACACCGGCCGCATGGCGATCAACTCCGACTGGTACGACGACCGGCCGCCCTGCCAGCAGACCGGTTTCTGTTTCCAGGGCTGCAAGTGGGGGGCCAAGTGGTCCACGGCCTATACCGACATCCCGGCGGGCGAAGCTACCGGCAACCTGGAAGTCCGCGAAAAGGCCCATGTGCTTCGGATCGAGCACGGCCCCGACGGCAAGGCGAACGGCGTGGTCTACGCCGCCGAGGACGGGACCGAGCACAAGCAGATGGCCCGCATCGTCTGCGTCGCGGGCAATTCCATCGAAAGTCCGCGGCTGCTGCTGAACTCGGCCTCGTCGATCTATCCCGAGGGGATGGCCAACAGCTCCGGGCAGGTGGGGCGCAACTACATGCGCCACCTGACGGGTTCGGTCTACGGAATCTTCGACAAGCCGGTGAAGATGTGGCGCGGCACGACCATGGCCGGCGTCGTGCAGGACGAGGCCCGGCACGACCCGTCGCGCGGTTTCGTCGGCGGGTTCGAGCTGGAGACCTTGAGCCTGGGCCTGCCGTTCATGGCCGCGTTCCTCGATCCCGGCGCGTGGGGGCGGGAGTTCACCACCGCGCTCGACTCCTATGAGAACATGGCCGGGATGTGGATCGTCGGAGAGGACATGCCGCAGGAATCCAACCGCGTCACCCTGAGCGACACCAAGGACCAGTTCGGCATGCCGGTGGCCAATGTCCACTACTCCGATCACCAGAACGACCGGGCGATGCGGGACTATGCCTACAAGGTCGGCATGGCGATGTACGATGCGGTCGGTGCCACGCGAACGTTGCCGACGCCGCCCTATCCGTCCACGCACAACCTTGGCACCAACCGGATGTCCGCCAATCCGCAGGACGGCGTGGTCAACAAGTGGGGCCAGACCCACGATATCGCGAACCTCTTCGTATCGGACGGCTCTCAGTTCACCACCGGCGCGGCCGAGAACCCGACCCTGACCATCGTGGCGCTGGCGATCCGCCAGGCCGACCATATCGCCGGAGCGATGTCGAAAAACGAGGTCTGACACCTTCCGCCGGCGGCGGCACCGCGGACGGGCGCCCCGCGCGGCGACCCGTTCCGCCGTGCCGGCCGGGCGGCGGTGTTCCCGCCGCCCCTGTCATGTCCGGGCCTGCCGCCATCCCGGCGGTGGCCGTCTCCTGCGGACAGACTGGCGACATGGCTTCCGCCACGAACGGGTGGGCCGCCGGGCGCCAGCCGAAGCAAGAAGGGACCCACCCCGCCCATAGGGACCCGCCGGACCAAGGGGCGATCCCGGCCAGGCCGGGCCAGAGGCCCCCGCCGAAAGGCGGCCCGGACCCCGGGGCTGACGGACGTGACGGAGACGGCCTCCGGCACGGACACGGACTTGGCCGCCATCCTCCGATGTCGTCACATGGCGGCGTCCGGACGGGGGGACCAGACACCCGCCGCCTCAGGGCGACAGGCCGGAAGGGCGCTGAGCCGGGAGTGCGGAATGGCGTTCCCGCGCGGGCGGCCCTTTTCATTCCCGGCGTGGTCCTTCATCCTTGCGGAACTGTCGCGGCGCCGGATCGGGCCGCGCCGATCCCCACCCCATCACCGGGCGCCTGCCATGACCAGCTTCGACGACATCCCCGAGATCGCGCTTGACTGGCACCGGGCCGGACGCGGCGCCGTGCTGGCCACCGTGGTCGAAACCTGGGGCTCGGCGCCGCGCCCCGTCGGCAGCCAGCTGGCCATTTCCGGCGACGGGGAAATCGCGGGGTCGGTCTCTGGCGGTTGCGTCGAGGGCGCCGTGGTCGTCGAGGCGATGGAGGCCGCGGAGGAGGGCGGGTCGCGGCTGATGGAGTTCGGCGTCTCGGACGATGAGGCCTTCGCCGTGGGCCTGGCCTGCGGCGGCCGCATCCGCGTCATGGTCGAGCCGGTGCGCGACGGCGACCTGCCCGCCGACCTGCTGGCGGACCTGGCCGGGGCGCGACGCGACCGGCGCCAGGTGGCCTATGAGGTCGATACCGAAAGCTGGGCGCGGCGGCTGGTTCACCCCCCGGCACATGGCGACCGTTTCCGCCTGGATCGCTCCGGCTTTCAGGACGGCGGCACCCGCTTCGTCGCCATCCACAACCCGCCGCTCAGGATGGTGGTGGTCGGCGGCGTTCACATCGCCCAGCCCCTCCTGCAGATGGCCCGGCTGACGGGCTACGATGCGGTGCTTGTGGACCCGCGCGAAAGCTTTGCCAGCCCGGAACGGTTTCCGGACCAGACGCTGATTCACGACTGGCCGGACGAGGCGCTGGATGCCCACGGGCTCGACCCGCGCACCGCGGTGGTGACGCTGACCCACGACCCCAAGCTGGACGATCCGGCGATCGAACGGGCGCTGGCCTCCGACGTGTTCTACCTCGGCTGCCTCGGCTCCACCCGGACGCATGGCAAGCGCGTCGCCCGGTTGCGCGACAAAGGCTTCACCGAAGCGCAGATCGCCCGCATCCATGCGCCTGTCGGGCTCGATATCGGCGCGCGCAGCCCGTCGGAGATTGCCTTGGCCGTGATGGCGGAGATCACCGCGCGGCTGAGGCAGGGGTGATGGAATTCGGGGAGCGGCCTCTTGTCCGCGCGAAAGGCGCGATCCTGGCCCATTCGCACCGGTTGGCATCGGGGCGTATCCGCAAGGGGCGCAGGCTGGACGCCGACGACATCGCCGCGCTGGAGGCAGAGGGGATCGACCGCGCGATCGTCGCGGTTCCGGGCCCCGACGATCTGGACGAGGATACCGCCGCCGCCGCCATCGCCCGCGCCATCGTGGCGGATCCGGGGGCGGCGGGGTTGCGCGTGACGGAGGCGAGCACGGGGCGCGTGAACCTCTATGCGACCGGCCCGGGGGTGCTGCGGCTGGATGCGGGCGCGATCCACCGGCTCAACCTGCTCGATCCGATGGTGACGCTGGCGACCCTGCCGCCTTTCGCCCGGGTCGCCGCGGGCACCATGGTCGCCACGATCAAGATCATCTCTTACGCCGTGCCGGGCAGATCGGTTGCGGAGGGCGCGCGGATCGCGGCGGGGGCGGTGGCCGTGGCGCCGGTGGTCCTGTCGGATGCCACGTTGATCGTCACCGACCTGGGCGGGGGACCCGGCAAGGGAGAGGCGGCGATCGCCACCCGGCTGGACCGGTTGGGAATGCAGCTTTCGGCGGTCCGGGTCGTGCCCCATGACGCGCCCGCCATCGCCGCGGCGCTGGGGGCGGTGACAAGTGACCTGGCGCTGATCCTCACCGCCTCCGCCACATCCGATGCGCGGGATGTGGGGCCCGCGGGACTTGCCCTTGCGGGGGGCGCGCTGGTGCGGTTCGGAATGCCGGTCGATCCGGGAAACCTGCTGTTTTACGGAATGCGCGGCTCGGTGCCGGTGATCGGGCTGCCGGGCTGCGCCCGGTCCCCGGCTCTCAACGGTGCCGACTGGGTGCTGGAGCGGATCTGCTGCGGGATCGAGCCGACGGCGGAGGAGATCGCCGCCATGGGGCTGGGCGGTCTGCTCAAGGAAAGCCCCGCGCGTCCGCACCCCCGCGCCGGCTGATCCGCTACCTGACGGGCAATGTGCCGGAGCGTGTGCGGCGGACCGGGGAGATGCCGCGTTTCCGCGCCCTGATTGCGGCACGACGCCGCGACCGGCACGCTCAGTCCGTCTCGCTTCGCTCCAGCGCCTCGCGGTACGTGTCGACGATCCGGTCGATCTCGTCCCGCTCGGTCGCGGGAAGCTTGGGGGGGGTACCGTTGGCGCGGCGTGCGGCCTCCCGGTCCAGATCGATCCGTGCGATCAGCGGAAAGTGGTCGGACCCCACATGCGGTCCGCGCCGGAACTCGGAAACCGCCACCTCCTTGGTGACATAAAGCTGGTCGATCGGAACCCGCAACCAGCGGCGGTTGGCGTCGAAGCTGGCGACCATACCGCGCCCCACTCGCGGGTCCAGATACTCGCCCACCCGCTTGAACGTCCGCGACGAACTGGACCAGGCCGCGTCGTTGAAGTCGCCCACGGCAATCAGCGGCACGTCGTCCTTCTTGGCGAAGCGCGCGGCGAACAGGATCTCCGCGTCGCGGTCGTCGGTGTCGTTGCCCGGCACGGGCGGTCGCGGGTGCAGCCCGACGACGCGGAACACCTGACCCGCCGGCGTTTCGAGCTCTGCAAAAAGGGTCGGGGTATCGTCATGGCTGAGATACACGATGTCGAGCTCATGGACCTTCAGCCGGGTGCAGAAGATCATGCCGTAGTAGTTCTCTCGGATCTCGGTGGCGACGGTCTCATAGGCGGCAAGCCGGTCCTTGAGCGCCGCGTGCCAGCGGGCGTTCGGCTCCATCAGCAAAAGCATGTCGGGGTCGATGTCGTCGATCAGCCGCAGCACGTCGCCATGGCGTTCGTTCGGCATCTCCACGTTGGAGGATACCAGCGTCACTTGCGATCCGCTGTCGTTCGGTGAGACCAGCGTCATCTCCGTCCGCGCGAACGGGCTGAACGGGTAGATCCGCACCGCCTGCCAAAGTGTCGCCAAGAGCGCTGGAACGCCGAGTGCCCAGCCCAGGGGCGGTGTCGCCAGCGGGCTAAGGACCAGTGCGATCAGTCCGACGATCGCGATTTGCAGGCGGGGAAAGTCCCATGCGCGGATCCACCACTGATGTGTCGGCAGAATCGGCATGATCGTGCCGACAACCGCAAGTAGAGCGGCGGCCGTGATCAGTAGGTCGAGAACGGTCTGCATCGATTGGCCCCCAGTCCTTTGCGGTCCGGTTCAGTCCGGCCTGCTGATGCAGACGATCTGCACGGCGTAATGCCTAGACCGCGGAGTCTACCGCGATGGTCCGATCATCATCACCATCTGGCGGCCTTCCATCTTGGGGAAGTTTTCCACCTTGCCGATGTCCTTGGTGTCGTCGGCGACGCGCTCCAGGAGTTCCCGGCCCAGGTTCTGGTGCGCCATTTCACGGCCCCGGAACCGCAGGGTGATCTTTACCTTGTCGCCGTTCTCAAGGAATTTGAACACGTTGCGCATCTTGACGTCGTAATCGTGGGTGTCGGTATTGGGGCGAAACTTCACCTCCTTGACCTCGATCGTCTTCTGCTTCTTGCGCGCTTCGGACTCGCGTTTCTGCTGTTCGTACTTGAACTTGCCGAAGTCCATGATCTTGCAGACCGGCGGCGTCGCGTTGGGCGAAATCTCGACCAGGTCAAGTCCGACGGCCTCCGCAAGCTCCATCCCGCGGTCCGGGGTCACCACCCCGACATTCTCGCCCTCGGCCCCGATAAGGCGGATTTCTGCGGCCCGGATGCGATCGTTGACACGTGGTCCGGTGTCGCGCGTTGGCGGGGCATTGTGCGGTCTGCGAGCGATGGGGGTCGTCCTTTCGGTTGTGAACAGGGTCAGGCCGTCAAAATAGCGGCTTGGCGACCCTTCATCAAGACGCGAACGGGTGGTCGAAACGTGTTTCGCCCTATCTGAAGGGTAGTCGGGAGGGGAAACGGCAGAGAAACAACGATAGGAGACGATGATGACTATGCGAATGACCTCGATTGTGGCGCTTCTGGCGGCCGGAATGACGCTGGCGGCGTGCCAGGACGAAGAAGCGGATGGCGCGTCCGGGGATTCGACGGAGTCGAGCGCGGCCGAAGGGTCGGCAGGGGGGTCCGACCAGAGCGCGGCCGGAGCCGATCAGGGCGGCGGAGATGCCGGGGCCGGATCCGGCGCGGCCTCCGAGGACACCGGGGCGGCCGCCCAGAGCGAGTCCGCGGCCACGGAGGCCGACACGAGCGATACCGGCGCGGCCTCCGGCGAGGCGACCGACGCGGCCGAGAATGCGGCCGAGAGCGGTGACTCTCCCGCCGTGGCGGCTCAGGACGATGCCGCAGCGGCTGCCGAGGACGAGGGCACGGTCGGCGCCGAAGCCGGTGGCGATTCCGGTCAGGCGGCGACGCTTGCGGAGGACTCCGGCTCCGGCGACGGCGCGTCCATAGAGGATCTGCTCACCGTCGAGGGCTGGAACAGCGACGAGGTGGTGACGTACCTGCAGGACGAAAGCGGCCTTCCCGAAGAAGAAGTGACGCCTCTGGTCGAGACCGCGCAGAACGTCGATCCCAGCGACGATGCCGCCGTGCAAAGCGCCATCGACGAGATCCGGAGCGCACTGGGCATGTGATCGGCCTGCCGTCGCCCCCGACGCAGGGCGGCGGCGACATCCGCTCCGGGACCGGGGCGCCCGCCTGGCGGAGGCCGGGCGGGCGCCGCGCGGTTTATCCGACGAAGGCCTTTTCGACGACGTATTCGGCCGGCTCGGAATTGGCCCCTTCGCGCAGGCCGAAGCCTTCGAGGATCTCCTTGAGGTCGGTGTTCAGCCCGATGGAGCCGCAGACCATGGCCCGGTCGGTATCGGGCGTCATGCCCTCGATGCCGAGGTCGCGGAAGATTTCGCCCGATGACAGCAGGTCCGTGATCCGACCGGTCTTGGGGCTCTGCTGCTGGGTCGTGGTCGGATAATAGATCAGCTTGTCCACGCCGCCTTCCGTCAGTTCGCGCAGCATCTCGTCGGATCTGACCTGCTCGACCAGTTGCCGGCCGTATTCCAGGTCGGCCACGTTCCGGCAGGTATGGGTGAGGATGACCCGGTCGTAGTCCTCATAGGTCTGCGGCTCGCGGATGAGGCTTGCGAATGGCGCGATGCCGGTGCCGGTGGAAAAGAACCACAACCGGCTGCCTGGAAGCAGCGCGTCATGGACCAGCGTGCCCACCGGCTTGGGCCGCAGGATGATTTCATCCCCCGGCCGGATGTGCTGCAGGCGCGAGGTCAGCGGGCCGTCCTCGACCTTGATGGAATAGAATTCCAGCTCGTCATCCCAGGCGGGGGAGGCGATGGAATAGGCTCTCAGAAGCGGTTTGCCGTCCTCTTTCAGCAGGCCGATCATCACGAATTCGCCGGAGCGGAACCGCAGCGACGCAGGCCGCGCGACCCGGAAAGAAAACAGCCGGTCGGTCCAGTGGGTGACCGACAGAACGGTCTGGGCATCTGGAAGGGCCTTTGGCCGGATGGGGCTGACGGAAGTCATCTGGTTCATGCTCTATTGCCGGACGGATTGCCCGGCCCTCTATACAAAATTTCGGTCTGTGCGAAAGGCGGCGCTCAGCCGCGGAGGCGGGACTGGTAGTCATGCGCCCGCCAGTCGGCCCGGGCCAGCCACTGCGATTCCGGCTGGCGCGCGGCCAGGTCGTCGTCGATCTCGACCTCATCGAAACCGGCGCGGCGGGCCATCGCGTACTGGTCGGCGATGACGTGCCCCCTGGCGCGGAGCCGCCCGCCATAGCCCTGGCGGCGCAGCTGTTGCGCGATGGTGAAGCCGCGCCCGTCGGAAAAGGATGGAAAGTCGACGCGGATCATCTGCACGCCGGCCAGCCGGTCGGCCAGCTCGGCGGGATCCGCGTCCGACGGCACGTCCAGCGACAGACCGCGGCCGGCCTCGTCCGAGGGGTGGTTCTGCAACGGCGTGTAGCCCGCCGTCCAGTCGTCCGGAGCAAAGCCATGGTCGGTGACGATGACGCTCATGCCGCGTCCTCCCCTGCGATCGGCCGGCGCACTGCCTTCCCGTTGACGAAATGGATGCCGCATTCCTCCTTGTCCTGTCCGCGCCAGCGCCCGGCCCGCTGGTCCTCGCCCTCCGCCACGCGGCTGGTGCAGGGCGCGCAACCGATGGACGGATAGCCGCGGCTGACCAGCGGGTGCCGGGGCAGGCGGTTGTTCACCATGTAGTCGCGCACGCCGTCACGCTCCCAGTGGACCAGCGGGTTGACCTTGATCCGACCGGTGCCGGCCTCTTCTTCGAAGAATTCAAGGCTGGCCCGGCTGCCGCCCTGGAACCGCTTGCGCCCGGTGATCCAGGCGTCGAATCCGTCCAGAGCGCGGGCCAGCGGCGCGGTCTTGCGCATGTTGCAGCAGGCGTCGGGGTCGGTGCGATTCAGCAGCCCGTCGGGGTCCAGCCGCGCAACGTCCGCCGGATCGGGATGGATCACGCGCACATCGGTCAGACCCAGCTTGAGCGCGACGTCCCGCTGGTAGTCGAGCGTTTCGGGAAACAGCATCTCGGTGTCCAGGAACAGCACCGGTGTGGACGGGTTCACGACCGCCACCAGATGCAGCAGCGCCACCGATTCCGATCCGAAGGACGACACCATGGCGGTGCGCCCTACGGCCGGATCCTTCAGAGCATGACGCAACACGTCGATGGCCGCGTGGTGGGCGTAGCGGCGGTTGAGATCCGCCACCCGGTCCGCCACCGGCGCGATCCGGGGTTCATGCCGCATCGGCGCGTTCCTCGGCATCGTAGAGCGCGGATTTGAAGGGCGCCATGCCAAGCCGCTTGTAGGTCTGCAAAAACGTCTCTTCCGCGTTCGCGCGCTGGTCCAGATAGGCCAGCAGGATCCGTTCGATGGCAGGCACGATCTCATCATAGGCAAAGCCCGGGCCGGTGCGCGTGCCGATGGCCGCGTCCTCCGTTCCATCGCCGCCCAGCGTGATCTGGTAGTTCTCCACCCCCGCGCGATCCAGACCCAGTATGCCGATGTGGCCCACGTGGTGATGGCCGCAGGCGTTGATGCAGCCGGAAATCTTGATCTTCAGCGGGCCGATCTCGTGCTCCAACTTCAGCTCCTCGAAGCGGGTGGCGATCTCCTTGGCGACGGGGATCGAGCGGGCGGTGGCAAGCGCGCAGTAATCCATGCCGGGGCAGGCGATGATGTCGGAGACAAGGCCGATGTTGGCGGTGGCAAGCCCCGCCTCCTTCAGCGCGCGATGCAGTTCCGGCAGATCGGCGCGGGCGACATGGGGCAGGATGACGTTCTGCTCATGGGAGATGCGCAGCTCATCGTGGCCATAGGCCTCGGCCAGCGCGGCGAGCACCTCCATCTGATGGGCGGTGGCGTCCCCCGGCGTCTGGCCAGGCGCCTTCAGCGAGACCGAGACGATCGCGTGGTCGGGCTGCCGGTGCGCGGTCAGATTGATGTCGGCCCAGGCGCGAAACACCGGGTCGCCGGCATAGGCCGTCTCATAGGCATCGGTGCGCGCGGCCTCCAGGTCGGGCGGCGCGAAGGCGGCCCGGATCCCGTCCAGAAGCTGCTGGTCCACGCCGGTGAAGGCGGGCCGGATCTGCGCGAATCGCTCTTCGATCAGGCGGGAAATCTCTTCGACGCCAGTCTCGTGCACGGTGATCTTGATGCGCGCCTTGTACTTGTTGTCGCGCCGGCCGAGCAGATTGTAGACGCTGACGATGGCCTCGCAATAGGGCAGCAGGTCCGCTTCGGGCAGGAAGTCGCGGATCACCTTGCCGATCATCGGCGTCCGCCCCAAGCCGCCGCCCACCAGCACACGGAACCCGATTTTCCCTTCGCGTTCAATGATCTCCAGGCCGATGTCGTGGGCGCGGGTGACGGCGCGGTCATTGGGGCTGCCGGTCACCGCGATCTTGAACTTGCGCGGCAGGAACTGGAACTCAGGATGATCGGTGGACCACTGGCGCAAAAGCTCCGCATAGGGGCGCGGGTCCGCGATCTCATCCGCGGCGGCGCCGGCGAAATGGTCGGCGGTGACGTTGCGGATGGTGTTGCCGGAGGTCTGGATCGCGTGCATCCCGACATCCGCCAGAGCGTCGAGGATATCGGGAATATCCTTCAATTCCGGCCAGTTGTACTGGATGTTCTGGCGCGTGGTGAAATGGCCGTAGCCCTTGTCCCAGCGGCTGGCGATCATCGCCAGCTGGCGCATCTGCCGGCTGTTGAGCGTGCCGTAGGGGATTGCCACGCGCAGCATGTAGGCGTGGAGCTGGAGGTAGAGACCGTTCATCAGGCGCAGGGGCTTGAACTCATCCTCGGTCAGCGCGCCGTCGATGCGCCGCGCGACCTGGGCGCGGAACTGGGACACGCGCGCGCGCACGAATGCTTCGTCGAAGTCGTTGTACTGGTACATTATTTCAGGCCTCCGCCTGCTTGCCGTGAGGGTAGTTGGATGGCCCGCGGGTGCGGAACACTTCCCGGAAATGGGTGGGTTCGGGGCCGTCCGGTCCGGATTTCGCATCCGCCAGATAGGCGCCCACGACCAGGCGGGACTGGCTGTTGGCCAGGAGCAGACGGTCCTGGGCGACGGCCTCGTCCTCGATCAGTTCGGCCTGGGTCATGTCGGTGGACCAGCGGTCGTCTTCGGTCAGCCAGACCGCGTCGCCTTCGAGCAGGCGGTTGGCGGTGACCACTTTGGGGGTAAAGGCGCGGGGCATCAGAGAGCCTCCTGAAGGGCAGGATGTTCCGTAGGAGTTCCGTAAGAGTTCCGTATGACTCCGGTGCGCGGCGCGAGGCCCAGAAGCACCAGGGCCGGACCGTCGAAACCGGCATCGCCAAGGGACGGTTCCAGCCGGGACAGGGTGGTGGCGAGCGTCCGCTCATCGGGGCGGGAGGCGTTCTCGACCACCGTCACCGGGGTCATCGGATCGGCGCCGTGCATCATCAGCCGGCCTTGGATGTAGCGCGCGGCGCGCTTGCCCATGTAGATGGCGGCGACCTCACCGGGACGGGCAAGGGCAGCCCAGTCGTGATCGGCGAAGCCCTTCATGTCGTGGCCGGTCAGGATCCGCACGGAGCCGTTGCGGCCGCGCCGGGTCAGGCTCTGGCCGATGGCGGCGACCGAGGCGGAGGCGGCGGTGATCCCCGGCACGATGGACCAGCCGAGCCCGGCGGCGGTCACGGCCTCGATCTCTTCGTCGAGACGACCGAAAACGGTGGGATCGCCGGATTTCAGCCGCACCACCTGATGGCCCCGGGCGGCGCGGTCCACGATCAGCGCGTTGATCTTGGCCTGCGGCGTGTGGCGGCCGAACCCCTCCTTGCCGACGTCGATCATCTCCGCCTCGCGGCGCGCCAGCTCCAGGATCTGAGGCGTCACCAGCCGGTCGAAAACCACCACGTCGGCGGCGTCGAGCGCCTTGCGCGCCTTCATGGTCAGAAGGTCCGGATCGCCCGGACCCGCACCGACAAAGGCGACATGGCCGGGGGCGGCGCGGGCCTGCAGATGGCCGGCAAGCAGGGTGTCGAGCGTCGCGCGCACCGCGGCCTCTCCGCCCGCGGCATGGGCGCGGGGCCCTGCCGTGGCGTAGTATTCGGCCCAGAAGTCGCGCCGCGCCCGGCCCATGGGCAGCGCTTCGGCCATCTGGCGGAAGGCCTTGCCGATGCGCGCCAGCGGCCCCAACACCGGCGGCAGCCGCTCTTCCAGGTCGCGCTTGATGGCCCGGGCCAGGACCGGGGCGGCCCCTTCCGTGCCGATGGCGACGGTCACGGGGTCGCGGTCGACGATCGCGGGGGTGATGAAGTCCGAGCCGTCGAGGTTGTCGACCATGTTCACCGTCGCGCCGTCGCGGCGGGCCAATGCGGCCACGCGCGCATCCTCTGCGTCGTCGTCGTTGGCGGCGTAGAAAAGGGCGGCGCAGAGCGCATCGCCCGGTTCCGTGCCGCGTTCGACGAGCCGCAGGCGCCCCTCTGCGGCCCATTCGCGGATCTGCGGGTCCGGGTCCGGGGCGATCACGGTCAGGCGGGCTTCGGTCTTCAGCAGCAGCCGCAGCTTGGCCAGGGCCGCCGGACCGCCGCCCGAGAGCACCACGCGGCGCCCGTCGAGCGCCAGGAAGATCGGGAAATGCTTCATCGGGACGACTCCTTGCGACCGTTCCATCGAGATAGAACATGTTTCCGCTTTCGGGCAGGGGAGGGCCGTATATAAGGAACGTATGTTTTTCGGGGGCGCCGGGCTGGTCCGCGCGTTCCGCATCGGTGGGGTAAGGCGAATGGCCGTCCGTCTGGACGATCTGGACCGGAAGATCCTTCGCGAACTGCAGCGCGACGCGGGCCAGTCGCTGGACGAGATCGCGGGCCGCGTGGGATCCTCCAAGACGCCGGTGTGGAACCGGATCCGCAAGATGCGCGAGGCCGGAGTCGTCGGCACGCAGACGGTGCTGCTCGACGCGGAGACGCTGGGGTTCGACGCCTGCTTCTTCGTGCTGATCCGCACCAGCGAGCATGACGCGGACTGGCAGGGGCGGTTCCTGCAGGCGCTGCGGTCCCGGGCCGAGGTGCAGGAGGCGCACCGGCTGGCGGGCGATATCGACTATATCCTGAAGGTGCGGGTGCCCAATGCGCGGGCCTACGACACGTTCTATCAGGCGCTGATCGCGGAGGTGAAGATCCACAACGTCACAGCGCTGCTGTCCATGGAAGAGTTGAAATTCACCACGGCGCTGCCGCTGTGAGCGGCCCGCGGGCCGCGCGGGGCCATCGCCCGTCCGGGGGATTGGGCGCGCGGCGCCCGTCGGATAGGATCCGGTCATGGGACGCGGTCTGAGCGCATTGGTGTTGTGCCTGGGGCTTCTGGGGCTGGGGGCGGTGTCGTGGCCGGTGCTGCACGGGCGCGCGCTGGACCGGCTGGCGCAGGGCGCGCGCGCCGATCTGGACCTTGCCGCCGATGCACTGGTCAGCCTGTTGCAGCAGTACCGCGAGACGGCCGTGCTGGCGGCGGACTACCCGTCGGTGGTCGCGGCGGCGGCCGCCGGGGCGGGGTCGGCCGAGGCCGAGGCGCGGCTGGGGCGGATCGCCGACAAGACCGACCTGCGCGCGCTGCGGCTGGTGGCGCGCGACGGGCGGGTGCTGTCGGCGGCCGGTCCGCCCATGGGGCCGCGGGCGGGCGGCGCGCCGCTGGACCGCGCGCTGACCGGCGCGCTGGGGCGCGGCGTGGCGGTCGTTCCGCCCGGCGCGCCCCGGCTCTACGAGTTCGCCGCCCCGGTCTTCGCGCCCGGCGGCGGCGTGCTGGGCGCGGTGCTGGCGGGCGTCGATCTGGACCGCATCGACCGGCTGTGGCGCGGCGCGCCGGAGCCGCTCTTCTTCGCCACGCCCGCAGGGGAGGTGCTGATCTCGAACCGGGCCGAGCTGGGGGCGGTCGCGGTGCGCCGGATCGGCGTGCGGGGCCATGAGCTGTGGCGGATCGACGGCGCGCGGGAGCTGCCCGAACGCGCCCTGGTGGCGACCCGCGACCTGCCGGTGGTGGGGTTGACCGGGTCGCTGCTGGCCGACACGGCGCCCGCGGTCCGCGCGGCGCTGGCGCAGCTGGCCGGGGTGCTGGCCGCGGCGGCCGTGGCGGGCGCGATGATCCTGACCGGCCGCGCGCGTCTCAGGGCCGAGGCGCTGGCGGCGCGGCGGCTGGAGCGCCAGGTCGCCGCGCGGACGGCGGAGCTGCGCGCCGCCAACGCCGGGCTGACCCGCGAGATCGCCGAGCGCCGGGAGGCGGAGGCGGCGCTGGAGCGCGCGCAGGACGACCTGGTGCAGGCCGGCAAGCTGGCCGCGCTGGGCCAGCTGGCCGCCGGACTGGGCCATGAGCTGAACCAGCCGCTGATGGCGGTACGCTCCTACGCCGAGAACGCCGCCGCCTATCTGGAGCGCGGCCGGCCGGAGCGGGCGGCGGAGTCGCTGGGCCGGATCTCGGAGATGGCGCGGCGGATGGGGCGGATCATCCGGTCCCTGCGCGCCTTCGCGCGGGCCGAGGACGCGGCGGTGGCGGATGTGGATCTGACCGCGGTGATCGAGGCGGTGGCCGATATCGTGCGCTTCCGGGCGCGCGCCATGGGGGCCCGGGTGGACTGGCCGGAGGCGGGCGCGCCCGTCTGGGTGCGCGGCGGCGAGGTGCGGCTGCAGCAGGTGCTGCTGAACCTGGTGACCAACGCGCTCGACGCCGTGGAGGGCCGCGACGGGGCGCGGGTGTCGGTGCGGATGGCGGCGGGCGATCCAGTGCGGCTGACGGTGCGCGACAACGGCCCCGGCATCGCCGAGCCGGGGCGGATGTTCGACCCGTTCTATTCCACCAAGGACGTGGGCAAGGCAGAGGGGATGGGGCTGGGGCTGTCGATCTCGCATCGGCTGGCGTCGTCCTTCGGGGGCGAGCTGACCGGGCGCAACCTTGCCCGCGGCGGCGCGCTGTTCGAGCTGCGGCTCCGGCCCGCCCGGCTGGAGGCCGCCGCATGAGCCGCCGCGTGCTGCTGGTCGAGGACGACGCCGATGTGCGCGACGCGCTGGGCCAGACGCTGGATCTGGCCGGGCTGGAGGCCGAGTCCGTCGCCTCGGTCACCGTGGCCAAGGACCGGCTGGTGCCCGATTACGACGGCGTGGTGCTGTGCGACATCCGGATGCCGGGGCGCGACGGGTTCCACTTTCTCCACCATGTCCAGCGGATCGACCCGGAGCTGCCGGTGATCCTGCTGACCGGAGAGGGCGACGTGCCGATGGCGGTGCGGGCCATGGCGGAGGGCGCGTTCGACTTCCTGGAGAAACCCTGCGCGCCGCAGGACCTGGTGGGCGTGCTCGACAAGGCGCTGCGGACGCGCGGGAGCGTGCTGGACGCGCGCCGCCAGAAGCGCCGGGCCACGGCCGGCGACGCGGCCGAGCGCTGGATCTTCGGCGTCAGCGCCCAGGCCGCGGCGCTGCGCGACCGGGTGCGGCAGGTGGCGCGCACCGATGCCGAGGTGCTGATCACCGGCGCGCCGGGATCGGGCCTGTCGAAGGTGGCGGAGGTCATCCACCTGCTGTCTGGCGCGGCCAGCCGCCCGTTCCACAAGGTCCGCGCCGCGTCGCTGGGCGCCGGGGACGTGGCCGCCGCGGTCGAGGCCGCCGGGCAGGGCACGCTCTACCTCTACGAGGTCGCGCGCCTGACCACCGCCGCCCAGTTCGCCCTGCGCGCCCGGATCGAGGCCGGCGCGGGGATGCGCGTGATCGCCGGCACCACCGACGATCCGGGCGCCGCCTGCCGCGAGGGCCGGTTCGACCCGGACCTGCTGCTCAGGCTCGACGTGCTGCGGGTGCGCATCCCGTCCCTGTCGGAACGGCCAGAGGACATCCCGGCGATGTTCCGCGCCTATGTCGCCCAGGCGGCCGACCAGGCGGGCGTGGCGCCGCCGGAGGTGGACGACGCGCATCTGGCCCGGCTCACCGCCCAGGACTGGCCCGGCAACACCCGCGCGCTGATGAACGCGGCCATGCGCTTTGCCCTGGGCGCGGGCGGCGCGCCGGACACCGGGCTGGGTCTGGCCGAACGGATGGCCGCCTATGAGCGCAGCCTGCTGATCGACGCGCTGAAGCGGTTCGACGGCCGCGCCAGCGACGCGGCGCGATCGCTGCAACTGCCGCGCAAGACCTTCTACGACAAGCTGGCCCGCCACCGGCTGAGGCCGGAGTCCTACCGTTCCTGACGCCCGATGTGCGTAAACCCGCACAGCGCCGCCGGACGGCGCAATAATCCCGCCCCGCAAGGCCCTGATATCCGAAACTTTACCGCAAACAGCGAGAATCCGCCTTGCGCGGCGCGCAGGGCTCTTCATCCTGCATCCCGGACCGCGCCCCGTTCGGGACGGCGCGGCGGACCGGATCGAAACGATCGCATCGGGAGGATAACGATGAAGTTTCTCACCACCACAGCCATGGCCCTTGGCCTTCTGGCCGGCGCGGCGAGCGCCCAGGACGAGGAGGTCCAGGGCGCCAACGAATGCAACGACGGCGAAATGGTCATCAAGTTCAGCCATGTCACCAACACCGACAAGCACCCCAAGGGCATCGCGGCCAGCCTGCTGCAGGAGCGGATCAACGCCGAGATGAACGGCACCGCCTGCATGGAGGTCTATCCCAACTCGACGCTCTACAACGACGACCAGGTGCTGGAGGCGATGCTGCAAGGCGACGTGCAGATGGCGGCGCCGTCGCTGTCGAAGTTCGAGGCCTTCACCAAGGAATTCCGCCTGTTCGACCTGCCGTTCATGTTCGTCAATATCGCAGCGGTCGACGCCTTCCAGGAGTCCGATGCCGGCAAGGCGATGAAGGACTCCATGCAGCGTCGCGGGCTTCAGGGTCTGGAATTCTGGCACAACGGGATGAAGCAGTTCTCGGCCAACGTGCCGCTGATCGAGCCGGGCGACGCCGCGGGGCTGAAGTTCCGCGTCCAGCCGTCGGACGTGCTGGTGGCCCAGATGGAGGCGCTGGACGCCTCGCCCCAGCCGATGGCCTTCTCGGAGGTCTACGGCGCGCTTCAGCAGGGCGTCGTGGACGGGCAGGAGAACACCTGGTCCAACATCTACGGGCAGAAGTTCTTTGAGGTGCAGGACGGCACCACCGAGACGAACCACGGCATCATCGACTATCTGGTGGTGGCCAGCGTGGACTGGCTCGACAGCCTGGAGCCCGACGTGCGCGACCAGATCACCACGATCCTGGCCGAGGTCACCGACGAGCGCAACGCGGCGGTGGCGGACGTGGACGCGGAGGCGCGCCAGGCGATCCTGGATGCAGGCGCCGAGATCCGCGAGCTGGACGACGCGCAGCGCCAGGATTGGGTCGATGCGATGAAACCGGTCTGGGAGCAGTTCACCGACGACGTGGGCCAGGAGAACATCGACGCGGCCCAGGAGTTCAACGCGCAAGTGTCGGGCTGATCCGACCGCCGCGGGCCGCGCCTTTCGGGGCGCAGCCCGCGGCCCTTGCCGGCGGGGCCGGGCGGAGGACGTTCCGCGGCACCGGCATTCCGCGGCACCGGCATATCGAGGATCGACCGTCTGGGGAGGCATCCATGTCCACATCCGATACGCGGGATCGCGGCGCGCTCTACCGCGCGGTCGATGGCTTCGAAAAGACCGCCATCGCCGTGCTGCTGGGGCTGATGACCATGGTGACCTTCGCCAATGTCGTGCTGCGCTATTTGTTCAACTCCTCGCTCATCTGGGGGCTGGAGGTCACGCTGATCCTGTTCGCCTGGCTGGTGCTGTTCGGCGTCAGCTATTGCGTGAAGGTGACCGCGCATCTGGGCGTGGACGCGCTTCTGAACGTCCTGCCCTCCGGTCCGCGGCGGGTCCTGACGCTCCTGGCGGGGGTGATCTGCCTGATCTACGCGCTGCTGCTGCTCAAGGGCGCCTGGGACTACTGGGCGCCCTACGCGTCGCTGGACCGCACGGCCGGGCGCTGGTTTCCCACCGGTTTCGAAGAGACCCGCGACCAGGCCTGGTACATCACCGATCAGGTGCCCATGGTGCCGGTGCTGCGCTGGCTGGAGCCGCTCATCAACATGGGCGAGGAGTACGAGAAGCTGCCCCGCGTGGTCGGCTACACCATGCTGCCCGTGGGCGTGTCGCTGCTGCTGTTCCGCTTCGCGCAGGCCTTCGTGGACGTGGTCCGGGGCAAGCGCGAAAGCTTCATCGTCAGCCACGAAGCCGAGGACGACGTGGCCGACGCGCAGGCCCGCGCCGCGCAATCCGAAAAGGAGGCCTGAGCCATGGACGTCGTCCTGCTGTTCTCGATGGTGATCGGGCTGCTGCTGATCGGCGTGCCCATCGCCGTGGCGCTTGGGCTGAGCTCGACCCTGTTCCTGCTGTGGTTCTCGGACACGTCGCTGGCGTCGATCGCGCAGAGCTTCTATCAGGCGATGGCCGGGCACTACACGCTGCTGGCGATCCCGTTCTTCATCCTGGCCTCGAGCTTCATGTCCACGGGCGGGGTGGCGCAGCGCATCATCCGCTTTTCCATCGCCATCGTCGGGCACCTGCCGGGCGGGCTGGCCATCGCCGGCGTGTTCGCCTGCATGATGTTCGCAGCACTCTCCGGCTCGTCCCCCGCGACGGTGGTTGCGATCGGATCCATCGTCATCGCCGGGATGCGGCAGGTCGGCTACAGCCGCGACTTCGCGGCGGGGGTGATCTGCAACGCCGGCACGCTGGGCATCCTGATCCCGCCCTCCATCGTGATGGTCGTCTATGCGTCCGCCACGGATGTGTCCGTGGGAAGGATGTTCCTGGCCGGAGTCATTCCGGGACTTCTGGCCGGCACGATGCTGATGACGACGATCTACGTCATCGCCAGGGTCCGGTCCCTGCCCAAGGGCGAGTGGCAGGGATGGGGGGAGGTCTGGGCGTCGGGCCGGGACGCGGCCTGGGGCCTGTTCCTGATCGTCATCATCCTGGGCGGCATCTACGGCGGCATCTTTACCCCGACGGAAGCCGCGGCGGTGGCTTCGGTCTACGCGTTCTTCATCGCCTGCTTCGTCTACCGCGACATGGGACCGCTGGCCGACGGCCGCGCCGGGTCTCCGGCCATGGCGGCGATGGTCGAGAAGCCGGGAGAGCGCAGCCTCTCGGCGGCCCAGGCGCCGGCGGCGGGCAAGTCCAGCTTGCTGGAAAAGCCCTGGGCGCTGGTGACGGCGTTCTTCCACCGCGATACCCGCGATACGCTGTTCGAGGCCGGCAAGCTGACGATCGTGCTGATGTTCATCATCGCCAACGCGCTGATCCTCAAGCAGGTGCTGACCGACGAGCAGATCCCCCAGGACATTGCCGGCGCGATGCTGGACGCGGGGTTCGGGCCGATCATGTTCCTGGTGATCGTCAACGTCATCCTGCTGATCGGCGGCCAGTTCATGGAGCCGTCGGGCCTGATCGTGATCGTGGCACCGCTGGTCTTTCCCATTGCCATCGAGCTCGGGATCGATCCGATCCACCTCGGCATCATCATGGTGGTGAACATGGAGATCGGGATGATCACCCCGCCGGTGGGCCTGAACCTCTTCGTGACCAGCGGCGTGGCCAACATGTCGGTCATGGGCGTGGTGCGGGCGGCACTGCCGTTCCTCTGCGTGCTGCTGGTGTTCCTGGTGCTGGTGACCTACATCCCGTGGCTTTCGACCTGGCTGCCGACCACCTTCATGGGGCCCGAGCTGATCACCCGGTGATCCGGATCCGCGGGGCGGGGCCCCCCGGACCCGGGCGAGGGGCGCTGCCCCTCGCGCTCCCCGGGATATTTTTAGAAAGATGAAGGGCAGGGGGGGCTTCATCTTTCCCCAAATATCCCGGGGGGTCGGCCGCAGGCCAGGCGGGGGCAGAGCCCCCTCATGCCCGTCAGCCGTGACCCCGTGCGACGAGACGCGGGAGCATGGCCGAGAAGTCGCGTCCGCGGCCGTCCTCATCCTCGACGAAGGTTTCGTAGAGATCCCGGGCGGCGCGGCCCAGGGGTGTGTCCGCATCCGCCGCGCGCGCCGCGTCCATCGCCAGCCGCAGGTCCTTCAGCATCAGCTCCGCGGCGAAGCCTGGCCGGTAGCCGTCGTCGGCAGGGCTTTCGGGTCCGATGCCCGGCGCGGGACAGTAGGCGTTCATCGACCAGGAGTAGCCGGAGGAGGTGGAGACGACGTCGAACATCGCCTGACGGTCGAGCCCCAGCTTGTCGGCCAGGGCGAAGGCCTCGCATGTCACGATCATCGTCGCCCCCAGGATCATGTTGTTGCAGATCTTGGCGGCCTGTCCGTTGCCCGCGCCGCCGCAGTGGACGGCCTTCCGGCCCATGATCTCGAACAGCGGACCGACCGTGGCGAAAGCCTCCTCGCCGCCGCCGACCATGAAGGTGAGCGTGCCGCCCTTCGCACCGCCGATCCCGCCGGACACCGGCGCGTCGAGCGCAACCAGTCCCGCCTCTCGTGCCTGGGCGGCCACCGCGCGAGCGCTTTCCACGTCCACCGTGGAGCAGTCGAGAAGGATCGCACCCGCTCCCATCGCCGGTACGATCCGGTCCGCGACGGCGCGTAGGATCCGCCCGTCGGGCAGCATGGTGATGGCCACCTCCGCCCCGGACACGGCCTTTTCGGCGGAGGCGGCGAGGGGGAAGGGCGCCTCCACCGGCTGCGTGTCGAAGCCGGTGACGTCGTGGCCTGCCCGGGCCAGGTTCACGGCCATGGGCAGGCCCATGTTGCCGAGGCCGATGAATGCGATCTTCATGCTGTCACTCCTTGTTGGCCGGTGTTCCACTGTGCCGCAACCTCAGATGAGGGGGCGGGGCCGACGGGGGCCGTACCGGGTGCAGGGGCCGGGTCCGCGCGCATCGGCAGGCCGCCGTGCGGCATCGCGCGCGAAGCGGTCGCGCCGGGGATCGCGTTCCGGCATCGGCTCATGCCCGCGTGCCGAGCGGGGCGAGGTAGGACGCGATCTCTGCCTCGGGGACGGCGGCGAAGCTGTCGTGGCGCCAGCGCGGGGTGCGGTCCTTGTCGATCACCTGGGCGCGGATCCCCTCTATCAGGTCGCCTGTCTCGATCAGGCGGTGGGTGCAGCGGTACTCGTGCTCCAGCGCGCCCTCGATCGTGTCGAGACCGCGCACGGTGCGGATCAGGGCGAGTGCCAATTCGCCCGAGAGCGGCGAGATGCGCGCCAGGGCCGCCGCGGTTTCGGCGGCGAACCCGGTGTCGTCGGCGACGAGGACGTCCGCGATCCGGGACAGGCGCGGGGCGGCGAAGAGCGTGTCGATCCGGCCGCGAAGCGGCGTGAGGGGGCTTTCGTCCGGATCGGTGGCGGCATCGGCGATGGCGGCGGGATCGCCGGTTTCGACCAGCCGTGCCACCAGATCCGGCCAGGCGTCCTGCGGAACGAAACGGTCCGCGAAGCCCGCGAGGATCGCGCAGGCCGGCCCCATCCGGTGGCCGGTGGTGCCGAGGTATTCGCCCAGCCGTCCCGGCGCGCGCGCCAGGATCAGCGAGCCGCCCGCGTCGGGCACGAGGCCTATGCCGCATTCGGGCATGGCGATGCGGGAGCTTTCGCAGACCACGCGCGCGGAGGCATGGCAGCCGAGCCCCACGCCGCCGCCCATCGTATAGCCCTGCAACAACGTGACCACGGGTTTGGGATAGGTGCGGATGCGCGCGTTCAGCCGGTATTCGTCGCGCCAGAACGTCCGGGTGGGCGCATAGTCGCCGCGTGCGCCTTCGGCATGGATCGCGGCGATGTCGCCCCCGGCGCAGAATGCCCTGTCGCCGGCGGCGTCGATCAGCACCAGGGCCACGTCGGCGTCGGTCTCCCAGGCCTCCAGGGCGCGCTCGATCTCCAGGCCCATGGCGTGGGTCATGGCGTTGAGCGCCTTCGGGCGGGTCAGGGTGATGCGGCCCGCGCGGCCCTCTGTGCGGATCGACAGGTCGGTCATGGGGCCAGCAGGCCCCGGGCGGTGATCAGGCGCATGATCTCATTGGTGCCTTCCAGGATCTGGTGGACGCGCAGATCGCGGACGATCTTTTCGATCCCGTAATCGGCAAGGTAGCCGTAGCCGCCGTGGAGTTGCAGGCACTGGTCCGCGACGCGGGATCCGGCCTCTGTGACCAGCGCCTTGGCCATGGCGGCATGGCGCGTGGCATCGGGGTGCTTGCGGTCCACCATCCAGGCGGCCTGGCGCAGGAAGAGGCGCGCGGATTGCAGCGCGATCTCCATATCGGCCAGGCGGAACTGCAGGGCCTGGAACGCGGCGATCGGTTTTCCGAAGGCGCGGCGCTCGGCCATGTAGGCAAGCGTCGCGTCCAGCGCCGATTGCGCGGCCCCCAGCGAGCAGGCCGAGATGTTGAGCCGCCCGCCGTCCAGCCCCTCCATGGCATAGGTAAAGCCGCGGCCCTCCTCTCCGACCAGGTTGGCGGCGGGAACGGCGCAATCGTCGAACTGGACCTGCCGCGTGGGCTGGGACCGCCAGCCCATCTTGTCCTCCAGCCCGCCGAAGGACAGGCCCTTGGCGCCATCCTCGATCACCACCGAAGAGATGCCCCGGGGGCCGTCGTCGCCGGTGCGGACCATGGCGACATAGGCGTCGGAATAGCCCGCACCGGAGATGAACGCCTTGGTTCCGGTGACGCGGTAGCCGTCGTTGGTGCGTGTCGCGCGGGTCTTCAGCGCGGCGGCGTCGGACCCCGCGCCGGGTTCCGTCAGGCAGTAGGACAGCACCGTTTCCATCCGGCATGCGGGGAGGAGGATGCGGGACTTCAGATCCTCCGAGCCATGGCGGTCGAGCATCGCCGCGCACATGTTGTGGATCGACAGGAAGGCGGCGACGGAGGGGCAGGCCATGGAGAGCGCCTCGAACACCAGCGTCGCGTCGAGGCGGGAGAGGCCGGTGCCGCCCGCCTCCTCGGACACGTAGAGCCCGCCGAAGCCCAGGTCCGCCGCCTTGCCCCAGAGGTCGCGCGGGATCGTGCCGTCGCGCTCCCAGTCGCGGGCGTGGGGGGCGATTTCCTCGGCGCCGAAGCGCCGGGCCATGTCGAAGATGGCCTGCTGTTCCTCTGTCAGGGCGAAATCCATGGCGATCCTTTCGTCATGCGACACCGTCGAGAAAGGCATCCGCCAGGTCGCGGGTCACGGCGCGCGCGGCCTCCTGCGGCGTGGCGCCGCCGTCCACGGCCTGGCGGAAGATACGGCGCTGGCGGTCGGCGGGGGTGCCCCGGGCAAGGGTGTCGCGCAGGGAAGCGACGTCGGAGACCGAATCCAGCGCCTCCGCGTCCTCGGCCAAAAGGTCGATCCATTCCTCTACCAGGCGGGGGACCGGGACCAGTTCGCCAAGACCGAAATCCAGCAGCCCCTCGGCGCAGCCGAAGCGGCGGGCGCGCCAGCGGTTCTCGTCGATCAGGCAGTTGTCATAGACGCGCCAGCGCTTGTTGGCGGTCTTGAGCCGCCAGAGCATCCGCAGCGTCGCCTGAAAGACCGCCGCAAGCGCCAGCGTCTGCTCGATCCGCGGGCTGGCATCGCAGATCCGCGCCTCCAGCGTGGGGTAGTTGGCCGAGGGGCGCAGGTCCCACCAGACCTTGGTGGCGTCCTCTATCAGACCCGCGTCGATCAGCGTGTCGACGTAGCGGCGGTACGCGGACCACGACCCGAACCGCGGCGGCAGGCCGGTGCGGGGCAGGTTGTCGAACACGCCGACGCGGTAGGAGGCAAGGCCCGTGTCCTTGCCCTGCCAGAACGGCGAGGAGGCCGAGAGCGCCAGCATGTGCGGCAGGAAATAGGAGGCCTGGTTCATCAGGTCGATCCGGGTGTCGTCGTCGCCGATACCGACATGGACGTGCATCCCGCAGATCAGCATCCGGTCGGAGATCAGGCCCAGCTCCTTTTTCAGCTGGTTGTAGCGGTCGCGGTCGCGGTGGGTCTGCTCGGACCAGTCGGCGGCGGGATGGCAGCCGGCGGAAATCGGGGTCAGCCCGTGCCCTTCGGCAACCTCGGCGATGGTGCGGCGCAGGTTGCCCAGATCCGTGCGCGCGTCGCCTATCGTGTCGCAGACCTTGGTGCCGATCTCGATCTGGCAGCGCAGGAACTCCGGCGCCACCTGGTCCCCCAGCCGGCGCTTGCACTCCGCGATCATCGCTTCCGGCGCCTCCGCCAGATCGAGCGTGCGCGCATCGACCAGAAGATATTCCTCTTCTATGCCGATGGTGAAGGCGTCGGCGCCGCTCATGTCGGTGATCCCTTCCGTCGCGCCGCCGGCCGTGGCGTCAATCCATCGCCCTGAAGGCGGTTTCGGCACCGTCCTTGATGCCGGAGAACCAGCGCTCGGTCACCGTCTTGGTGCGGGTATAGAACCGGAACGCGTCCGGGCCGTACTGGTTGAGATCCCCGAACGCCGATTTCTTCCAGCCGCCGAAAGTGTGATAGCTGAGCGGCACCGGAATCGGGAAGTTGATCCCGACCATGCCCACGTTCACACGATGCGCGAAATCGCGCGCCACATCGCCGTCGGCGGTGAAGATCGCGCAGCCGTTGCCGTAGGGGTTGTCCATGGTCAGTTTCAGCGCGTCCTCATAGGTGTCGGCGCGGACCTGGCAGAGCACGGGGCCGAAGATCTCCTGACGGTAGATCTCCATCTCCGGGGTCACGTCGTCGAAGAAGGACGCGCCGACGAAAAAGCCGTCCTCATAGCCCTGCATCCTGAACCCGCGGCCGTCCACGCGCAGGGTGGCGCCTTCGTCCACGCCCTTGTCCACCAGCCCGTTGATCCGGTCCTGCGCGGCCCGAGTGATGACGGGGCCGAAATCCACATCGTCGCCAGCGGTATAGGGGCCGATCTTGAGGCTTTCGATGCGCGGGACGAGCTTTTCCACCAGCGCGTCGGCGGTCTTCTTGCCCACCGGCACGGCGACCGAGATCGCCATGCAGCGTTCGCCGGCGGCGCCGAAGCCGGCCCCCACCAGCGCGTCGGCGGCCTTGTCGAGATCGGCGTCGGGCATGACGATCATGTGGTTCTTGGCCCCGCCGAAACATTGCGCGCGCTTGCCGTTGGAGCAGGCGCGGCCATAGATGTACTGCGCGATCGGGGTGGAGCCGACGAAGCCGACCGCCTGGATCGTGTCGTCGTCCAGGATCGCGTCCACGGCCTCCTTGTCGCCGTTGACCACCTGCAACACGCCGTCCGGCAACCCGGCCTCCTGCAGCAGTTCGGCGAGCCGCAGGGCGGTGGAGGGACAGCGCTCGGACGGTTTCAGGATCATCGCGTTGCCGGAGACGAGGGCCGGACCCATCTTCCACAGCGGGATCATGGCGGGGAAGTTGAACGGGGTGATTCCGGCCACGACGCCAAGGGGTTGGCGCATGGAGTAAAGGTCGATGCCGGGGCCGCCGTCGTCGGTGAACTCGCCCTTGAGGTGGGAGGGCGCGCCCATGCAGACCTCTATCACCTCAAGGCCGCGCTGCACGTCGCCGCGCCCGTCGGGCAGGGTCTTGCCGTGCTCGCGGCTGACCAGCTCTCCCAGCTCGTCCATGTGCTGGTTGATGAGCTGGCCGAACGTCATCATCACCCGCGCGCGGCGCTGGGGATTGGTCGCCGCCCAGCCGACCTGCGCGCGGGCGGCGGAGGCGATGGCCGCGCCGATCTCCTGCGCCGAGGCCAGCGGGACGCGGGCCTGCACCTCTCCCGTGGCGGGGTTCATGACATCCGCGAACCGATCCGATCCACCCTTCGCGCGTTTGCCGTCGATCCAGTGATACAGGTCGTCCATCGCTCGTTCCTCCCCGGTGTGTCGTTGGCGCAGACTAGGCCGTGGATTCCGGGGGTTCAACGCGCAGTTTGCGGTCCCGGCGGACCGGCCCGGCTTGACAGAGGGCCGCACCCGCGACCACGCTGGGTCCGCGAGCACGGCAAGGAGGTGAGACCATGCGCATCGAGCGGATCCTGGGCGACAAGGGCGGCGACGTCGTGACCGTGAAACCCGGTGCCACGGTGGGCGATGCCGCGCGCCTGCTGTCGGAAAAGCGCATCGGCGCGGTGATCGTCTGCGACGAGGACGAGGCCCCTGTGGGCATCCTGTCGGAGCGGGACATCGTGCGCGAACTCGGCCGCAGCGGGCCGGGATGCCTCGACCGGGACGTGGCGTCGATGATGACCGCAACGATCCAGTCCTGCTCTCCCCACGACGGTCTGGACGAGGTGCTGAGCAAGATGACCGAGGGGCGGTTCCGCCATATGCCGGTCATGGCCGGCGACCGCATGGTGGGGCTGGTGTCCATCGGCGACGTGGTCAAGGCCCGGCTGGGAGAGCTGTCCATGGAGCGCGACGCGCTTCAGGGCATGGTGATGGGCCACTGACGCCACCGCGAGGCTTGCGTTCCGGGACGCAATCCCGTTGCCTGCGCGAAACAGGCGAGGGAGGGCGCGGCGATGAGGACGGCACTCTATCCGGGGACGTTCGACCCGGTGACCAACGGCCACCTGGACATCATCAGCCGGGCCTGCCAGCTGGTGGACCGGCTGGTGATCGGCGTGGCGATCAACCGCGACAAGGGACCGATGTTCGAACTGTCCGAGCGCGTCGCCATGATCGAGGCCGAATGCGGCTCCATCGCCGCGCGCACCGGGACGGAGATCTTCGCCCATCCGTTCGAGAACCTGCTGATCGACTGCGCCCGCGACGTGGGCGCGCGGGTGATCGTGCGCGGACTGCGCGCGGTGGCCGATTTCGAGTACGAGTTCCAGATGGTCGGCATGAACCGCGCCCTGGACGACAGTATCGAGACGGTGTTCCTGATGGCCGAGCCGGAGCATCAGGCCGTGGCCTCGCGGCTGGTCAAGGAGATCGCCCGCCTGGGCGGCGACGTGGGTCCGTTCGTCCCCGAAAGCGTTCACCGGGCGCTGAAGGCGCGGCTGGGCGTCCCGGACCGCGCCGTGAAGCGCGCTCTCTAGGTCCCGGGCGGCGGCAAATCGGTGTCCGCGTTGACTTGGCCGCCGCCGGTCCCATCTGACGGGCGGAGACTTGAGCGACGCCGCCAGGAGATCCGATGTCATCCATGCCCATCGCCCTTGCCGGGATCGGCAAGATCGCCCGTGACGAACATATCCCGGCGCTGAACGACAGCCCCGACTGGCATCTGGCGGCCACGATCAGCCGCAATGCCGAGGTCGAGGGCGTCCGCGCCCATGAAGATATGGACGCTTTCCTTGCCGATCCCGGCGACATCCGCACGGTGTCGCTGGCGCTGCCGCCGGCGCCGCGCTTCGCCTATGCCAAGAAGGCCATCGCCGCCGGTCTGAACGTGATGCTGGAAAAGCCGCCCGCCACGACGCTGGGCGAATGCCGGATCCTGCAGGACATGGCCCGCGATGCGGGCGTCACGCTCTATGCCAGCTGGCATAGCCGGATGGGCGCGGCCGTGGAGGAGGCGGCGCGGCGCCTTCGGGGTGCCGCGCTGCGCCGGCTGCATGTGGACTGGCGGGAGGATGTGCGCCAGTTCCATCCCGATCAGGACTGGGTGTGGGAGGCGGGAAACCTAGGCGTGTTCGACCCGGGCATCAACGCGTTCTCGATCCTGGTGGCGATCCTGGACGGGCGGGTGCACCTGACCCGCGCCGAGATGGTGGTGCCGGACGGGCGCGAGACGCCTATCTCCGCCGATCTGGAATTCGGCCACGGCGACGGGGCGCGGGTTTCGGCGCGGCTCGACTGGGGCCACAAGGGCGCGCCGGTCTGGAACATGGAGATCGAGACCGACCGCGAGAGCTTCGTGCTGACCCGCTCCGGCACCGGCATAGACGACGGGCAGGGTGAGATCGACCTGGGCGGTGAGACAGCGGAATACGCGCTTGTCTATGCGCGTCTGGCCGAGCTTGTCCGCGGATCCGGGAGCGACACGGACCTGCGGCCCCTGGAGATGGCGGCGGATGCGTTCCTGCTGGCGTCGCGCAGCATCGGGCCGCCGTTCGAGTGGTAGCTTGCGGTCCCCCCGGCACCGGATGTATGGCGGTCTGCGGGGGCGATTAGCTCAGTCGGTAGAGCGTCTCGTTTACACCGAGAATGTCGGCGGTTCGAACCCGTCATCGCCCACCATCCGCACCCGTCATCCCAAAGAGTCCGACGGTCCGTCACGCGACGTCGCAGACGGCCGGCCCTTGCGGCGCGGAATGTCTTGTGACAATCGGTCACGGGCCTCTTTCACGACTCGCGGGTGACGCTAGGTAACTCTCCCGCGACGGGTTCTATAACGTACCGAAGGGGATATACGGCCGCTGCGACGCCATCGCACAGCGATAACTCCAATAAAGTTCTTTATCGAAGGACGTTCCGCCTGCTATGAACTCCCCTAGGGGTTGCAAATTGGATGCTAATGTTCACGGCATCCACGTTACGGTGAGTGAGCGATGATATATAACATGAGAGGACGTGTCCTTTGCGAGGACACGGTTCAGGATCTGATTGTCCGGCAACTGGCGACGATCGATGCGCTGCTGGAACCGATGTCGGACGAGGATCGTGCCGATGCTGAGATCGCGCTTGCGGCCAGCCTGTGCGAGCGGAGCGCGTATCGCAACGCGCGCCGCTGGCCGTCCGAGCGGATCGGGCAACTGATTGGCGTCGCGGCCAAGTTGCAAAGATTGATGCCGGGCGTGCGGCGCTGTTTTGACTGAGCGAATTTCCCTGATCCGGTCCTTTGTCGCTTGACGGGTCTGGAGGGGGTGCATAGAACGCCGCTCACGTTCGCAATGGGCGGTTGTAGCTCAGTTGGTTAGAGTACCGGCCTGTCACGCCGGGGGTCGCGGGTTCGAGCCCCGTCAACCGCGCCACCATTGCCCCGGACGTCGCTACGCGGTTGTAGCTCAGTTGGTTAGAGTACCGGCCTGTCACGCCGGGGGTCGCGGGTTCGAGCCCCGTCAACCGCGCCACCTCTCGCCCCGTCCGCCCCCGGTTGTCCGCCAGATGCGGCACGACAGGTCACCGGAGGCACTGCGGGCGGTGCCGCACGTCCGACATGTAGCGCAGGCCGGGTTCGGGCACGTCCCCGGGGCAGGAACGGGTGGCCACGCGCGTGCCGCTCCGGTTATCGCCGGCAGGCCACGCCATCTGCGCAATCCGTCCGGACGGCGGTCTCTTCCTCGGTCAGAGGGGGGCCGGTGAATCGCAGGTGATACCGCGCGCCGATGTCGGAAATGGTGTCGAAGTCTTCCGGGATCTGATAGCCGCCCGTGGCCATGTCGGAGAAGAACTCCTCGAACCCGCCGGGCGACAGGATCACCAGGTGCCGTGAGGGCCCGTCCGCCGAGACCCGGAACGTATGTTCGGCGCCGCAGGGGATGTGAGCGGATTCCCCCGGGCCGCGCTCGACCACCGTGCCGTCGAGCCAGAAGAACACCCGGCCCGACAGGATCACGAAGGTCTCATCCGCGTCTTCATGAACGTGCCGCGGCGGCCCCATCGAGGCGGGCGTGACGCTGTCCACGATCGAAAGGGATCCCGACCCCTCCCCAGCGGCCAGAATCGTCTTGTAGCTCGTGCCGAGCCATTCCACCGTGTCCGGACCCAGTATGTGGTCTTGCAATCGATCCTCCGCACAGCTTCTTGCGCCTGCATTGCTGCAGTCGCAAACAACTTAGCCGAGATTAAGACGGCTGTTAAATTCATTGATCGTATAGTACGTATCGGCTCCATGAATTTCGCCAGTTTCGACCTGAATCTGTTGCGCGTTCTCGACGCGCTTTTGCGCGAGGGCTCAACCGTGCGGGCGGCGACCCGGCTGGGCCTGTCCCAGCCCGCCGTGTCCGCCGCGCTGGGGCGGCTGCGCCACGCGCTGGACGACCCGCTGTTCCACCGCCACGGCAACCGCCTGGAAGCCACCGATTTCGCGGTCTCGCTGACGCTACCGATTCGCGATGCGCTGGAGTCGCTCGAATCGCTCCTCGATGGTCCGAAGCCGTTCGAGCCGGAGACCGCCGAGGCCACGTTCCGCCTTTCGGGCAGCGATTTCTTCGCCGAGATGCTGATGCCGGGGCTGGCCGCCGACCTGGCCGCCCGGGCGCCCGGCATCCGGGTGCAGCTGGTCGACCTGGTGCCCGACAGCTACGTGGACACGCTCGACCGCTACGAAGTCGATCTGGCGCTGATCCCGCAGACTTCCTATCCCGACTGGGTAGACCACCGGCCGCTGTTCTGGTCGGCGTTCGCCGCCATCGCCCGGGTCGGCCATCCGGCGCTGGCGCGGGCGCAGGTGGCTCCGGGAGGGGTCATCCCGCTCGACCTCTTTTGCGAGCTGGGACATGTGCTGTTTTCCCCGGAAGGACGGCTGGAGGCCATGGGCGACGCAGCGCTTGCCAAGGTCGGACGCAGCCGGCGCGTGGCGATGACCCTGCCGGTCTTCTCGGGCGTCTACCGCGCGGTCGCGTCGTCGGAGCTGATCGCGCTGATCCCGGTCCAGCTGGCCCATGCGGTGGCCGAGAAGGCCGGCATCTCGGTCTATGCGGCGCCCATGGACGTCTCGCCGCCGCGCATCGACATGGTCTGGCACCGCCGCTCCACCCGCTCGCCCGCCCATCGCTGGATCCGCGAGCAGATCGTCGCGGCGATGGAGCCGATCGGCGATCCCGCCATGCCGCTGGTCTGATCGGCCGCCCGGAGGAAGATCGCATGCCGACGACGGGGCTCTCCCGCGCCTCCGGGTCATGCGATGCCTTGCCGGCAGCGATGCGCCCCGCCGGGGGGTCGCCGATCGCTCCGGCCCTCCGCTCGCGCTGCGGGCGTGATCGGCGGCGACGCCCCACCGGGGCGTCGCTGATCGCCCCGGCCCTCCGCTCGCGCTACGGGCGTGATCGGCGGCGACGCCCAACCGGGGCGTCGCTGATCGCCCCGGCCCTCCGCTCGCGCTACGGGCGTGATCGGCGGCGACGCCCCACCGGGGCGTCGCTGATCGCCGATCACCCGTCGAAATTCACCTCTTCGACCAGGCGGAGCGCGTCGCCTCGGTGCGCGGCGATGGCGGCCAGGTCGGTGTCGTCCGGCGTGATGTCGCCCCAGCTTTGCACCAGATCGGCCGGTGGAGTGTCCGGATCGGCGGGATACTCGTACACCGCCTCGGCATAGATCTTCTGGGCCTCGGGCGACGCGAGGTACTCCATGAACGCCTTCGCGTCCTCCCGGTTGGGGGCATTCGCGGCCATCGCCACGCCGGAGACGTCCACATGGGTGCCGCCGTCCTCGAACTGCGGAAAGGTCACCCGCACCGAATTGGCCCATTCGGCCTGCTCGGGATCCTCCAGCATCGCACCCATGTAATAGGTGTTGCCCAAAGAGATGTCGCATTCGCCGGCCCAGATCGCCTTGACCTGCGCGCGGTCGTTGCCTTCGGGGTCGCGCGCCAGGTTGTCCTTGACCCCCTGCAGCCAGGTCCTGGTCTCTTCCTCGCCGCGATGCTCGATCATCGCCGCGACCAGTCCCAGCGTGTAGGGATGGGTCCCGGAGCGCGTGCAGATGCGTCCCTTCCACTTCGGATCGGCCAGATCCTCATAGGTGGTGATCTCTCCCTCTGCCACGCGGTCCTTGCTGGCATAGACGATGCGGCCGCGGGTGGTGACGCCGTACCAGTAGCCGTCCGGGTCGCGCAGGGTCGCGGGGATGTTGTCGGAAAGCGCGCCGCCTTCGACCGCCTGGAGGACGCCGGCCTCCTTGGCGTTGATCAGCCGGCCGCTGTCCACGGTCAGGATGATGTCGGCCGGACTGCGCGCGCCTTCGGCCTGCAACCTCTCCACCAGACCCTTGTCCACATAGGCGACATTGGTGTCGATCCCGGTCTCTTCGGTGAACCCGTCCAGGATCGGCTGGATCAGTTCCGGCTGGCGGTAGGAGTAGATGTTGACCTCGGCCAAGGCGGGCAGGGCGGTTGTGGCCGCCAGCGTGGCGGCAATAAGTGTGCGCATCGGGGAGCCTCTCGGGGTTGCGTCTTCGATGGGGCCGAAAGAACCTGAGTTTTTTGGTCGGGTCAATACCTGACTGGGAAGGTCGGATTATTCGCCCCGCTCCGACCGCTTTGCGGCGTCCCAGGCGGCGTCCATTTCGGCCAGGCTCGCCTCCTCCGGGCGCGTTCCGGCGGCGGCCAGCGTGGATTCGACCGCGCCGAATCGCCGCACGAACTTGTCGTTGGCGGCGCGGAGGGCGGTTTCGGGATCCACGCCCAGATGCCGCGCCAGGTTCACGAGAGAGAACAGCAGATCGCCCATCTCCTCTGCCGTCCTGGTCGGGTCCTGGCTCTCGCGGGCCTCCGCCAGCTCGGCCGACTCCTCTGCGATCTTGTCCAGGACCCGGGCGGCGTCGGGCCAGTCGAACCCGACCCGGGCGGCGCGTTTCTGCAGCTTCTCGGCGCGCATCAGCGCGGGAAGGGCAAGGGCCACCCCGTCCAGGGCGCCGGTGTCCCGGCGCGCGGCCCGTTCCCGGGCCTTCTCCGCCTCCCAGTCGGCGGTCTGCTGGGCCGCGCTCTTGTCGCGCGACTGACCGCCGAACACATGCGGGTGGCGGGCGATCATCTTGTCGGTGACGGTCGCGACCACGTCGTCCAGGTCGAAGGCGCCGGCCTCCTCGGCCATGCGCGCATGGAACACGGACTGGAACAGCAGATCGCCCAGCTCTCCCTTCAGGTCGGCCATGTCGGCGCGCGCGATCGCGTCGGCGACCTCATAGGCCTCTTCGATCGTGTAGGGGGCGATGGTGGCAAAGCTCTGCTCCACGTCCCACGGGCACCCGCCGGCGGGATCGCGCAGCCGGGCCATCACGGCGCGCAGCCGGTCGAGGCCCTCCGGCACGGAAAAGATCGGATCCTGCGGGTCGGTCATGGGATGGGTTTGGCGCGCGGCGCGCTATATGTCCACTGCCCGAAGGGAGCTGCCATGAAGATCCTGCTCATCCTCCTCATCCTGCTGGCCATCGCGCTGGCGGCGGTCATGATCTGGGCGCGCGGGGTGTCCCCGGACCCCGAGCGGCTGTCCCGGCCGGAGACGATGCCGGTCACCGGCGACTACCCCGAACCCGGCGGGTTCACCGCCGTGCGGGACGCTCCCGACGGCACGCTGGAGCGTCTGGACGCCATCGCGCGGGCCACTCCGCGCACCGAGCGCGTGGCGGGCGGCCCCGAAACCGGACACACCGCCTATGTGACCCGCACCGCCGTCATGGGGTTCCCCGACGTGACCCATGTCTGGCGCGAGGGCGATCGGATCGCCGTCTCGGCCCATCTGGTGGTGGGCAGGTCGGACATGGGGGTGAACCGCCGGCGGGTCGAGGACTGGCTATCGCAGGCCGGGATCGACTGAGGAGATGGCGCAGGGCAGGCCGGTGTCGCGCCAGATGGGCACGTTCAGCGACATCTCGCACAGGCCGGTGAACCGGCGCTGCCCGATGCGCAGGCAGGCGGTCTGGCGCAGTTCCACGCGCCGGCCGTCGGTATCGGTGCAATAGCAGTCGGCCGGCGCCACCGGCGCCATGGCCTGCGCGGTGAGCAACTGGGCGGCGACAAGGGCGGCAGGAAGCGGCATGGGCGGATGCTACCACAGTCCGGCGGCTTGACCAGAGCGCGCGTTCGGGCAAGGAAGCCGCGATGATCCCCACCGACCGCCTGCATCAGATCACCGAACGTTTCGAGTATCTCGAGGCCGCCATGGCGGAGGGCGGCGACGCGCGCGACCTGGCCCAGCTTGGCCGCGAATACGCAGAGCTTCGCCCCGTGGTCGCCGTGGCGCGGGACTGGCAAAGCCTCACCGAAGAGATCGCCGCGACCGAGGCGATGCTGGCCGATCCGGAGATGCGCGCCCTGGCAGAGGACGAGCTGCCGCGCCTGCGCGACCGCCTGGAGGAGATGGAAGAGCGGCTGCGGCTGGCGCTTCTGCCCCGCGACGCTGCCGATGCGCGGCCCGCGATCCTGGAAATCCGGCCCGGCACGGGCGGCGAGGAGGCGGCGCTTTTCGCAGCCGATCTGATGCGCATGTACCAGCGGTTCGCGGAACGGCAGGGCTGGCGGTTCGAGGTGATCGAGCAGCAGATGAGCGAGCTGGGCGGCCTGCGCGAACTGGTGGCCAACATCCGCGGCGACGGCGTCTTCGCGCGGATGAAGTTCGAATCCGGCGTGCACCGGGTCCAGCGGGTGCCGGCGACCGAATCGGGCGGGCGGATCCACACCTCGGCCGCGACCGTGGCGGTGCTGCCGGAGGCCGAGGACGTGGACGTGGCCATCGACGCGAACGACATCCGAATCGACACGATGCGCGCCAGCGGGGCCGGTGGGCAGCACGTCAACACCACCGATTCCGCCGTCCGGATCACCCATCTGCCCACCGGGCTGGTCGTGACCAGTTCCGAGAAATCCCAGCACCGCAACCGCGAGATCGCCATGCAGGTGCTGCGCGCGCGGCTCTTCGACATGGAGCGCAGCCGCGCGGCGACCGAACGCGCCGACACGCGCAAGGCGCAGGTCGGCTCCGGCGACCGGTCCGAACGGATCCGGACCTACAATTTTCCGCAGGGCCGGCTGACGGACCACAGGATCAACCTGACGCTCTACAGGCTGGACCAGGTGATGCAGGGCGACCTGGCCGAGGTGGTGGACGCGCTGGTGTCAGAGGATCAGGCCGCGCGGCTGGCCGATCTGGGCGCATGAGCGTCCGCATGGCGCTGGCGCGGGGCCGGGCGGCGCTGCCGGGATCCGCGGCGGTGCGGGACGCGCGGCTGCTGCTGGCCCATGCCGCGGGCCTGCCCGGCGACGGGCTGCACCGGCTGGCGGACGCGGACGTGAGCCCGGCGCTGCTGGCGCGCTACGACGCGCTGCTGGCCCGGCGCCGGGGCGGCGAACCGGTCGCGCGCATCCTTGGCCGGCGCGCCTTCTGGACGCATGTGTTCCGCATCACGCCGGAGGTGCTCGACCCCCGCCCGGAGACGGAGACGCTGGTCGCCCTGGCGCTGGAGGATCCGTTCGAAAGGGTGCTCGACCTGGGCACCGGTTCGGGCTGCATCCTGGTCAGCCTTCTGTCTGAGCGGCGGGCCGCCACCGGGCTGGGGACGGACCTGTCGGACGGCGCGCTGGCCGTGGCACGGGACAATGCGCGGCGCGCCGGGGTCGGCGACCGCGCCGCGTTCCAGAGGGCCGACTGGACGGCCGGGCTGGCGGGACCGTTCGACCTGGTGGTGTCGAATCCCCCCTATATCGCCGGGGACGAGATGGCGGACCTGCCGCCGGAGGTCCGCGACCACGATCCGGCCATGGCGCTCACACCCGGGGATGACGGGCTGCTGGCCTATCAGGCCATCGCGGCGGGGGTGCCGGGCCTGCTGTCTCCCGGCGGCCGCTGCCTGGTCGAGATCGGCTGGACGCAGGGCCGGGCCGTGGCGGCGATCCTGGCGCGGGCCGGCTTCGCCGAAGTGGCGGTCCACCCGGATCTGGACGGCCGGGACCGGGTCGTGGCGGGCCTCTGGCCGGGTCCGCCCGCAGCCTGAAAAGCGCCCCGCGCGCCGATCTGCGCCGAAATGCCGACAATTGCCACGAATCGGCTTGCCAAACATGGGAACACATGGTCTCACGGTAGGTGCAGAGGGTGAAACGCCAGTCGGGCGCTCACCTCAGGCACTGCCAGAACATGCCCTGCCGAACGGTCGCACACCCTGCGGGCCGAGGCGGCAAGGGGCTGTCATTAGCCACGACAAAACCCGGAACATACTCCGACATGCGATCTTCCAACAAACGCTCGCGGTCAAAGAGCAGCCGCAACCGTCCCTCATCCGGCGGCAATATCGTCAACCGGGTCTTCGACAGCTCCGGTCCGGAGGGCAAGGTGCGCGGCACGCCGCAGCAGATCATCGACAAGTACAACCAGCTGACCCGCGATGCGCAGCTTTCCAACGACCGCGTGGCGGCAGAGAACTTTGCCCAGCACGCCGAGCACTACACGCGGATGCTGGCCGAGGCGCAGCGTGAGATGGATCAGCGGCGCGACCAGCACGACAACCAGAACCGCGACCGCCAGCAGGGCGGGCAGCAGTCAGGTCAGCACGATGGCCCCTCTGCGCAGGACGGCTCTGACGGACAAGGGCGCGGCGACGGGGACAATCGGCCCCGCTCCGGCCAGGACGGCTCTGGCGGCGGCGCCGGGGATCAGGGCGGTCGCGGCAGAGATGCGCGGCCCGGTCAGGACGACGCCGGTGACGGACGCGGGCGGCAGGCCCGCGGCCGCGGGCGCTCTGTCGGCGACGGTCCCATGCAGGGCGCGGAGACCGAGTCGGAGGCTCCGGCCGGACCGCCGAAGCGCCCCCGCCGCGCGCCGGCGAAAAAGCGCGACGACGACGTGATCGACACCTCAGACGACACCGACGACATCCTTGTCGAGACACCGGAGAGCCCGTCGCGGCGGCGCCGGTCGCCCAGGGCAAAACCGGATGCGTCAAGCGACGGCGACGGCGACGACACGGACGGCAGCAAGGACGACGGCGACGGACGGACCCAGGCCGCCGAATAGGCCTGGTTCCGGCGCGGGGGACAGCGCCGAACGGCTGTCCGGTCCCAGACCGAACGGGAACGACGCGACGGCGCGCGGCAGGGAGGCCGGGCGTTTCGGCGTGGATTGCGTGGTACGGACGGGCCGGAAAAGTCCCGCGTCTTGGGTCGGCTCGCCCGCTTGGTCTCAAGGACCGGGACGTTTTCCGAGATTTTCGACGCGCACCGGCATTTATACCTGGCGGCGGGCCGACTTGCGCGCATGGCGGAGCGCCCCTGCGATCCTCGGCCGGACCATCGGATCAAGGAACAGCCGGTGCTGCTCTACATCCGGGCAGCGGGGCAGGAAACGTCGCGCCCGCGTGTTGCCGCCCGAGAGAGAGCGGCGGATCGTGCGCCACGCACGGGACACACCGGTGCGACGGCCACAGAGAATTCCATCGAGGTTCCGGAAACGCCGCTGAAAGGTCTGCTGCGTCGCATCCCGCGTCGTACCAGGGAACCATGTGACCGTAGATTTGCCCGGCGTCGGACCCTGCTACATGAAGCCCAGTTCCAGACGTGCCTCATCCGACATCATGTCCATGCCCCAGGGCGGATCCCAGGTGATCTGTACATCGACCTGGCTGACCCCCTCGACGGGTTCGACCGCCTCGGCCAGCCAGCCCGGCATCTCCCCGGCCACCGGACAGCCCGGTGCCGTCAGGGTCATGGTGATGCCGACCTCGTTCGCCTCATTGATCTCTATCGTGTAGACCAAACCGAGGTCGTAGATATTCACAGGGATTTCCGGGTCGTAGACCGTGCGGCACGCTTCTACGATCCGCTCGTGCAGAGGATGGTCGGTGGAGGAAGGCTGGATCAGCGGCGTCCCCTCCAGCTGGTCGGTCTGAGACATCTGGCGTTTCCCGCTTTTGGTCGAACCCGTTCGACAAGGCTGAGTGTTTAGATAGGGATTCGCGGCGCCGTCGTCTACCCGGCCGAGACGGATGCGCCCGGGGCCCCGTCCATGTCGTCCAGCGATCCCTGAGGCAATACGGGGTTCCCCGTTTCCTCCTCCAGCGCCTGCGCGGCGGTCAGGATCGCCTCTCGGACACGGCATTCGGTCGCCCATGTCTGGTTGGGGTCATCGACCGGGAACTGGAAACGCGCGACGATCCCGAAGGCGTCCTGGCTGAGGATCACGACCGTGCAGCCGCTGCGATCGGTCACGAACTCATCCTCTTTGCAGATCGTCATGAAGCGGTCGCGCAGGGCGTCGATGTCGGCGCGCTGGGCAAGCGTGATCTCTGCGCTGCAGATCATGCTCGCGTCGACAAGCGACCAGCTTTCGAACGTGTCCGACAGGAAGTAGCTCACCGGAACCACGAGCCGGTTCGCGTTCCATTTCTTGAGCTGGACATAGGTAAAATGGATGCGCTCGACAGTGCAGAACTGGCCTTCGAAAATGATCTGATCGCCAATCCGCGCCGAACGGTTCAGAGAGATCTGCAAGGATGCCAGGATATTGCCCAGGATATGCTGGGCCGCAAAACCGACGATCAACGTGACCGCGCCGGCAGAGGCCAGAAGCGAGAAGCCCAGAGAGCGGAACACGTTCGCCGAGGCGAGCACGATTCCGGTACCGATCAGGACTCCGCCGACCATGAGGACGCGTCGCGCGCCTGTCATGAGCGTCGCCTGGGCGCGGACGGTGGAATTGTCGGGATCGGCAAGGTTGTCCGCGTCGAATGTCACGATCCGGTCGAGCGCGGTGTCGAGCAGCGTCATGGCGAACAGCATCACCGCGACCACGTAGCCGATCAGCGTCACTGGCGTCAGAATCGACGCGACGGTGCCCGAGACGGTGAAGATCTTCAGTGCGGCGACGAGGACCACGGTGGTGGTTACGATCAGGATCGAAGGCCAGCGGATCGCGCGGAGCGCGGTGCGGGACCAGTATCCGCTGGCCCTGCGGGCAAGGCTGCGGAATAGCAGGAAGGTGATCCGACCGGCGAATCCGGCAAGTATCAGGGTAATCGGCAGGCCGATGGTCTCGAACACCCGGGTTCCGAGGATCGTCTTTTGGACCAGCCAATTCGGAAGGGCCTGTTCGAAACGAGACGGACCGTAAAGTGCGTAGAGCGCGGGGATCTGGCTTACCGTCCGGCGCGAGAACACCCAGACCGGATCGCCGTCCCCGGGGCGGATGCGGTTCAGGCGGATGGCGGCCTCACTGTCGCCCTTCTCTAGGATGCCGATCAGGAGCGAACGGCGCGGCTCGCCAGCCAAGGCGGCCGAACTGCTTTGGGCCGCGTCAAGCGCGTCCGGCCGTTCCAGAAGCGCGCTGTAGGACAGGATCGCCCGCCGCTTCAGCACGACAGCGAACTTGGTGGCCAGTTCCGCTCCGCGCGCGGCCTGCGCATCGGGCGGGATCTCCGACAGGTCCAGAACGTGGGCCGCGTCCTCGGGCCGATCATCGGCGATGGCGTCCAGAAAACTTTCCACGGCGCCCTGCGGCGTCCGGATGCTCATGTCGTCGGGAAGCGGACCCAGCCCGGTGTTCAAAGCCTCGACCGGGAACCAGGTTCCGGGCGGGCCGGATTGGTCCTGAGCCGCCGCCGGGACGGCGAGGGCGAGGGCGACAACGAAGATCAGAAAGCGCAAACCCATCATGACCGCCAATATGGGGCACATGGTGTATGTGTCCCGCGCTATTCGGACGGGGCCGTCTGCTAAGGGGGTCGCGCAGGGTTCGGCGGGGGAGGGAGCAGAGGTCAGGCGGTGCGGCCCGGCCGGACAGTCGGGCACCGGATGTGCGTGTACGGGCAGAGTGAGGCGGACCATGGGCGCAACCCCTCAACCCCGGCTTCCGCGCAGCGGCGCCATGCACCGCGACGCACTGGCCGCGTGCGGCATGCCGGCGGACCGGGGGGCGCCGTCCGGTCGGAGGCGACCGCACGGACGGGGCGGGGCGGTTATTCGGCGGCGCTGCGGGCCCGGGGCTTGCGGACCGGGGCAGGGCGGGCGCGCTTCTCGATCATCTCGCAAAGCGCCGCGGCGAGGTTCTTTCCCGAGGCCGCCTCGGCGCCCTCCAGACCGGGGGAGGAGTTGACCTCCAGCACCTTGGGGCCGGTCTCGGACCGCAAGAGGTCCACGCCCGCGAACCCCAGCCCGAAGGCGCGGGCGGCGCGCTGGGCCGTGTCGCGCTCGGTCCGGGTGATCTTTACCCGTTTGGCCGTACCGCCCATGTGCAGGTTCGACCGGAACTCTCCCGGTGCGGCGGTGCGCTTTATCGCGGCCTCCACGCGGCCGTCCATGACGATGCAGCGGATGTCCTCTCCGGCGGCCTCCTTGACGAATTGCTGGACCAGGAAATCCGCCTGCAGGCCGCGGAAGGCGGTGATGACGCTTTCGGCGGCCTTCTTGGTCTCTGCCAGCACCACACCGCGCCCATGGGTCGATTCCAGGAGTTTCACGATGACCGGGGGGGGGCCGGCCAGGTTCATCAGGTTGGCCGTATCCTTGGGCGAAGAGGCGAAGGCGGTCTGGGGCATGCCGATCTTCTTGCGGGCCAGCACCTGATGGGCGTGGAGCTTGTCGCGGCTGGCGGTGATTCCGGCGCTGCCGTTCAGGCAGAACGTGCCGATGGTTTCGAACTGGCGGACGATGGCGGTGCCGTAGGGGGTGATCGAGGCTCCGATACGCGGGATCACCGCGTCGAAGCGGGGCAGGCGCTGGCCGTCGTAGTGGATTTCCGGCGCCAGCGGGTTCAACGTCATGTAGCAGCGCAGCGTGTCGATCACCTCGACCACATGGCCGCGCCGCTCGCCCTCTTCCACCATGCGGCGGGTGGAATAGGCGTCGGGCTCGCGGCTGAGAACGGCGATGCGAAGGGCGCGGACAGGACCGGGGTCGCGCCCGCGGGTCGAGGAATAGGCGTCATAGCCGATCTGCGGCTGGCAGAAGCTTTCCTGCGGTGCGATGACCGCATCCTCCGGGATCGCGGTGCGGCCCAGCAGCATCCGGTAGGCCATGGCGCCGCGATCGGTCAGCGTCACCTCCACGGGCCAGATGCTGTCGCCCATCTTCATGCGGGTCTCTATGACGTAGCGCAGCTCGCTTTCGCCGTTGGAGGACGTGACCTCTCGCCGGTCCTTGACGGGGGCGGAGCAGGGGATCGCAAGATCGGGGCGCGACGGCACCGGATACATCATGAACCGCACTTTCGGCGCGGAGGCGGGGCCGAAGGGCTCGATCTCGAAGGCGTGCAGGGCGGAGGTCCGCGCGCCGGTATCCACCTTCGCCTTGAGCGCGGGCAGCCCCAGATCCGGCAGGGACAGCCATTCCTCCCAGCCCAGACGCAGCGGTTCGCTCATGACATTCCTCCCTTGCGGCCATGCACCGTTTGGCACGGGGACTGGCGGGATGCAAAGACACGATCAGGTCCGCCGCGCCCGTTCCAGAACGAAGACGCGGATGGCGGAGGCAAGGCCGACACCGGGCGCGCGGGCGGCGTCGATCTCTGCGGCAAGGGCGTTGATCGGGCGGCCCTCCGCGGCGGCGATGCGGCGGAACTCTGCCCAGAATGCGTCCTCCAGCGATACGCTGGTGCGATGGCCCTTGAGCGTGAGGGAGCGTTTCTGCGGGCGTCCGGTCACGGCTCTCGCTTGTGCGCGTCCAGCGCGGCGCGGATCTTGCGGACCTGCGCCTCGGCGCGGTCGCGCTCTGCGCGGCTGAGGCCGTGGGCCGCGGCGTTCGCGTCGGCCTGCTTGCGCGCCTGCTCCCTGGCGCGGGCCTTGCGGACGTGGTTGAGATTGATCGGTCCGCTCATGGTATTCTCCGCTTTGGCAAGAGGGTCGCGGCTTGTCGTGGTGTTCCGCCCCCCGGGTCGGTCCCAAGGGCAGACCGGGCCGCAGGTCCCGTCGGCGCTCGATGGTCCCCTTTCCGGGCGACCGTGTCCAGACCGCCCGCCCGCCGGGCGCCGGGCCGCCCGTCAGTCCCGGGGGCCGATCATGTCCTCCGGGCGGACGACCTTGTCGAATGTCTCTTCGTCGACGAAGCCGAGTGCCACGGCCTCCTCGCGCAGCGTGGTGCCGTTCCTGTGCGCGGTCTTGGCGACCTTGGTGGCGTTGTCGTAGCCGATGGTCGGCGCCAGCGCCGTCACCAGCATCAGGCTCTCGCGCATCAGCTTGCCGATCCTCTCCTCGTTGGCCTTGGTGTCCTTCAGCATCCGGGTGGTGAAGCTGTCTGCGGCCTGGCCCAGAAGCGTCATGGATTGCAGCAGGTTGTAGGCCATCATGGGGTTGTAGACGTTCAGCTCGAACTGACCCTGCGATCCCGCGAATGAGATTGCGGCGTCGTTGCCCAGGATATGCGCGCAGACCTGGGTCATCGCCTCTGCCTGCGTGGGGTTGACCTTGCCGGGCATGATCGAGCTGCCGGGCTCGTTCTCCGGCAGGATCAGCTCTCCCAGGCCAGAGCGCGGGCCGGATCCCAGAAGGCGCATGTCGTTGGCGATCTTGTAGCAGGCCATGGCCGTGGTCTTGATGGCGCCGTGCATGAACACCATGGCGTCATGGGCGGCGAGCGCCTCGAACTTGTTCGGCGCGGTGACGAAGGGCAGGCCGGTGATCGTCGCCATGCGCGCGGCCACGTCCTCGGCCCAGCCTTTCGTCGTGTTGAGTCCGGTGCCGACCGCCGTGCCGCCCTGCGCCAATTCGTGGAGCCCCGGCAGCGCCAGCTCGATCCGGTGGATTCCGTTCCTGACCTGCTGCGCGTAGCCCGAAAACTCCTGTCCCAAGGTCAGCGGCGTGGCGTCCTGGGTGTGGGTGCGGCCGATCTTGATGATGTCGGCGAAGGCCTCCGCCTTGGCCTCCAGCTCATCGGCCAGCATGGTCAGGCCGGGCAGGAGGGTGTCGCGCACCGTCGTCGCGGCGGCGATGTGCATGGCCGTGGGAAAGGTGTCGTTGGAGGACTGGCCCATGTTGCAGTGATCGTTCGGGTGAACCGGATCCTTGGAGCCGACCTGCCCGCCAAGGATCTCGATCGCGCGGTTGGCGATCACCTCGTTGGCGTTCATGTTGGACTGGGTGCCGGAGCCGGTCTGCCACACCACCAGCGGAAAGTTGTCGTCCAGCCTGCCGGAGATGACCTCATCCGCCGCCTCGACGATCGCGTCGGCAAGACGCGCGTCCAGCTTGCCGCTGTCCCTGTTGGCCTGGGCGCAGGCCTTCTTGATGACACCCAGGGCGCGGACGATGGCGACGGGCTGCCGTTCCCAGCCGATCGGGAAGTTCAGGATCGACCTCTGGGTCTGCGCGCCCCAGTACTTGTCTGCGGGAACCTCGAGCGGGCCGAAGCTGTCGGTCTCTGTGCGGGTGTCGGTCATGCTGTCGTCCCTGTCGTATGAGGCCTATGGCCCGTCGCCGGGGATTTGGCACGCTGCGCGGAGCCTGTCCACCGGGCGCCCTCCGCCGACACGGATCTACTTGCGGAACTTGTCGAGGGAGACGATCTCTGCGTCCTTCTTCCCGGCGTCGGGTGCCGTGTCCGACATCGGATCCTCGTCGTCGATCTCGATCATCTGGGCGGCCGGGGCGTCGCCATCCTGGCTTTTGAAGTGCAGGCCGAATTCGACGGACGGGTCCACGAAGGTCCGGAGCGCGTCGAAGGGGATATAGAGCGGTTCGGGACTGTCGCCGAAGTTCAGCGTGACCGAGAACCCGTCGGTGCCGACGTCCAGGTTGTCGTACCAGTGCTGCATCACCACCGTCATCTCTCCCGGGTAGCGGTCGGACAGCCAGTCGGCGATCTCAACGTCCGGGTGCATGGTGTCGAAGGTGATGAAGAAGTGGTGCTCGCCCGGCAGGCCCTTGGCCTGTACGTCCGACAGGACCTTGCGGATCAGGCCGCGCATGGCGGCGTGCATCAGGTTTCCGTAGTCGATCGTGCGGTCCATGAACGTCTCATCCGGAAGGTGCGCCCGTTCCGACCATGCAGCCTTCCGGGCGGAATGGAAAGACCCGGCCTTCGGCGGACGTAAGGACAAGATGTCTATGCTTGTCTCAACGCTGCCGCGGTTCGTTCCCGGTTTGGTCCCAGATCGGCGCGAGAATGAGGGCGTGGCGCATGTCGGTGCCCGCCGGATTCGGCGGCCGCCGGGTTCAGAGTGGTTTGTGTCGCGCCCGAAAGTGTTGCCGGGCCTCTCAGGCGAGGCTCGGCAACCACAGCACGATGGACGGGAAGGCGACCAGCGTGGCGATGGTGATCGCGTCGGCGATGAAAAACGGGGTGACCCCCTTGAACACGTCCTGGACGGATATGTCCGGGTGAACCCCCGCGACGACGAAGCAGTTCAGCCCGATGGGCGGGGTGATAAGGCAGAACTCCGCCATCTTCACCACCAGGATGCCGAACCAGATCGCGGCCATGGTGCCGTTCATCCCGAACGCCGAGTCCGCGGCCGTCACGTCCACCCCGCCGTTGAGCGCCATGACCGCCGGATAGACCACCGGCAGCGTCAGCAGCAGCATCCCGATCGCGTCCATGAACATCCCCAGGACCGCATAGGCCAGCAGGATCAGGACCAGCGTCATCAGCGGCGGTTGGTCCAGTCCGGTGATCCAGTCGGAGAACGCGCCCGGAAGGTCGGCGAATCCCAGGAAGCGGACGTAGATCAGCACGCCCCAGATGATGGTGAAGATCATCACGCTGAGCTTGGCCGTCTCGATCAGCGCCTCCTTCAGTTCGGTCCAGCGCATCCCCCGCCAGAGCGCCATGAGGAATACGATGAACGCGCCGACCGCACCGCCTTCGGTGGGGGTGCCCCAGGCCGACCCCCCGAACGGGTTGTAGACGAAGAAGATGATGACCACGACCACCGCAAGGATCGGCAGCGCCGGGGGGAGGGCGGCGAAACGCTCGCGCCAGGTGAACCCCGAGACCGGCGGCCCGAAGCCCTTGATGGTGAGCGCAAGGCCGACGATGAGAACGGCGTAGATGAGCGCGGACACGACCCCGGGGATGAATCCCGCCAGCAGCAGCATTCCCACGTCCTGCTCGACGATGATGGCGTAGATCACCAGGATCGCAGAAGGGGGGATGAGCGAGGCGAGCGTGCCGCCCGCCGCCACCACGCCGGCGGCGAAGCGCTTGTCGTAGCCGATCTTCAGCATCTCCGGTATGGCGATGCGGGCAAAGACTGCCGCGGTGGCGACCGACGCGCCCGACACGGCCGCGAAACCGGCGGTGGCGAACACGGTCGAGACCGCCAGCCCGCCCGGCACCCACGCGAACCAGCACTTGGCGGCTTCGAACATCGCCTTGGTCAGTCCCGCGTAATAGGCCAGAAACCCGATCAGCACGAAGGTCGGGATCAGCGACAGGGCCTGGCTGGCGACCTTGCCCTGCGGGATCTGGCCCGCGGTCTTGACGGCGACGGTGATCGCCCAGCCGAATTCTTCGGGCGCATAGCCCTTCTTGTCCCAGAACACCCAGATCAGCCCGACCAGGCCGGCGAACGCCGCGGCGAACCCGACGCGCATCCCCAGCACCACCAGCAGCAACAGACCGCCGGTGACCCAGAGCCCGATGTCGATCGTGCTCAAGAGCGCTCCTCCAATGCGTCGGCCTCTGCCCGTGCGATCTCTGCCGCGGACATGATCAGGGGCACGGCGACGGGGCTTTCGTCACCCCGGACGAACGCGCGCCCATAGGCCCAGAGCTGCAGCATCAGCCGCAGCGCCAGCAGCGCGAAGGACAACGGCACCACCAGCTTGGCCGGCCAGATCGGCAGTCCGATGTCGATGGTGGAATCGCGGCTCCAGTTGGTGGCCGCGAAGTCGAAGCTGCGGTCGAAATGCGCCCAACTGCCCCAGATCAGCAGCACGATAAGGACAAGGACGCAGAGCGTGGTCACGAATTCGGCCAGCCAGAGCGCCCGTCCGGACAGTTGCCCGACGACGATATCCATGCGGATATGGCCGCCGGTGCGCATGAGGTAGGACACGCCGAGAAATGCGATGAACGGCATGGCCAGCTCGATCCAGTCGACATATCCCGACAGCGGCCGATTGAAAAACTGCCGACCTGAGACCGAGACGACGGCCATCACCATCAGGCCGAATACGGCGATGCCGGAGGTCAGGGCCAGTACCCTCTCGATGCGGCACAACCGCCGATCCAAGCGCGAGATCGCGCTGTCGTCTTCCAGTACGGATGCGGCGCCGGCCATCGCGTTCCCCTCGTCGTCGGATGCGCCGGGGCGGCGGACGCCCCGGCGGATGGATCAGCTTCCGTTCTTGCTGTCTTCGATGGTCTTGGTCACCAGGTCATAGAGCTCCTGACCCGGAAGGCCGCTGGCGGTCGCCTCCTCGATCCAGGCCTTGTGGACGCCATCGGTGGCGTCGCGGAACTTCTGCAGCTCCCCTTCTGCGATCTCGACCTTCTGGACCTCCTTTTCGGCCAGGATCTCATCCCAGCGCGCCAGCAGTTTCGCGTAATTGGCCAGGTAGTAGTCGATCGCCTCGTCCACGGAGCTGTCCAGTGCCTCCTTGTTTTCCGGCGACAGCGACTCGTAGGCGTCGATGTTCACCACCACCGGGCAGTTCACCGTCCCGGGGTTGAGGTTCGCGGTCCACCAGTCGGCCTCGTTGATGGTGCCGTAGCTCAGATGCGCGTGCTGGGCGAAGGCGGCGGTGTCTATGACGCCCGACTGCATGGCCTGGTAGACTTCGGTGGCCGTCATCGATGTCGGCACCGCGCCCACGGCGGCGAAGGCGTCGCCCAGACCTCCGGTGGCGCGCACCCGCATCCCATCGAACTCGCTCAGCTCGTCCCGGGGCTCACCGGTGCCGACGATGTTGTACTGCGGCATCGGCGACGGCATGAGCAGCTTGGCGTTCCATTGCTCCATTTCCTTGGCCACGGCAGGGTTGGCATAGACGGCATTGGACACGGCGACCTCCTGCTCCAGCGTCTCGACGCCCAGGAACGGCAGTTCCAGAACGGTGATCGCGCGGTTCTTGTCGGCGTGATAGCCGGCACAGAACTGCGCCATCTCGAACGCGCCGATGGAGATCCCGTCCAGGTTCTCGGTGTTCTTCGACAGCCCGCCGTAGGAGATGTTGATGGTGAACGCGCCGTCGGTCTTTTCCTCCACCAGCTCGGCGATCTTCTCGACATGCTCGGTAAAGGCCCGGCGCTTGCCCCAGAGCGAGGCGTTCCATTCCACGGCGACGGCTTCGGTGGCGAAGGCGGTGGCAAAGGCGCACAGGGCCAGGCGGCCCGTCAGATTGGTCATTGTGTAGTCCTCCCGATGCGGATCTTGCCCGTGGCAGATCGATTCTCACTGCGGGCCATGATGACCAGAGTCGCGCTTGCCGCAACAGCATTCCGGCAGGGCGCCGCAGCTTTCCGCCCGAACCCCTTGAACAACCGTGTTTTGTCTTGGGTTGCCCGGCGCAGACGCGCGGGCAGATCCGCCGGAACGTGCGGAATTCCGCATGGATCCGGCCGGCGGGCACGCCAGAGACCGCTTTCCTTCCAGGCCGCCCCATGAGATAGGGACGCGCCAAACGATGCCTCCCAAGGAGACCCCCATGGAGATTCGCGAGGCCTTCACGTTCGACGATGTGCTCCTCCAGCCGGCCGCCTCCAGCGTGCTGCCCTCCACCGCGGACACGCGAACGCGGGCGACCAGGGCGATCTCTCTCAACGTTCCGCTGCTGAGCTCGGCCATGGACACGGTAACGGAGGCGCGCATGGCCATCGCCATGGCCCAGGCCGGCGGCATCGGCGTCATCCACCGCAACCTGTCCGTCCAGGAGCAGTCCGATGAGGTGCGCCGCGTGAAGCGGTTCGAGAGCGGGGTGGTCTACAAGCCGATCACCCTGACGGAAACGCAGACCCTAGCCGACGCGAAGGCTCTGCAAGAGCGGTTCCGCGTCACCGGCTTTCCGGTGGTGGACGGCGCGGGGCGCGTCGTGGGCATCGTCACCAACCGCGACATGCGGTTCGCCAGCGACGCCGACACGCCGGTCTCTGCGATGATGACGCGGGACAATCTGGCGATCCTGACCGAACCCGCCGATCTGGACGAGGCCAAGACCCTGATGAAGGCCCGGCGGATCGAGAAACTGCTGGTCACGGACCGGCAGGGCAAGCTGACCGGGCTGTTGACCCTGAAGGACAGCGAACAGGCGGTGCTGAACCCCGCCGCCTGCAAGGATCCGCTGGGCCGTTTGCGCGTCGCGGCTGCGACCACCGTCGGCGATGCCGGGTTCGAGCGGTCGGAGGCTCTGGTGGATGCGGGCTGCGACATCGTGGTGATCGACACGGCGCACGGTCACTCCGAGGGCGTCGCCGAGGCCGTCCGGCGGGCCAAGCGGATCTCGAACGAGGTTCAGATCATCGCCGGCAACGTGGCCACCTCGGACGGCGCGCGGGCGCTGATCGACGCCGGGGCGGATGCGATCAAGGTCGGGATCGGGCCTGGCTCCATCTGCACGACGCGGATGGTGGCGGGCGTGGGCGTGCCGCAGCTGACCGCGATCATGGACGCGGTGGCGGGCGCGGGGGACGTTCCGGTGATCGCCGACGGCGGCATCAAGTTCTCCGGCGACTTCGCCAAGGCCATCGCCGCCGGGGCGTCCTCGTGCATGGTCGGCTCGATGCTGGCCGGGACGGACGAAAGCCCGGGAGAGGTGATCCTGTACCAAGGACGGTCGTACAAATCCTATCGCGGGATGGGATCTCTGGGTGCCATGGCGCGGGGGTCCGCGGACCGCTATTTTCAGAAGGACGCGGCGTCTGACAAGCTGGTGCCGGAGGGGATCGAGGGCCAGGTGCCCTACAAGGGCGCGGCCGGAGCGGTGATCCATCAGCTTGTCGGCGGGCTGCGGGCCGCGATGGGCTATACCGGCTGCGCGACGGTGGAGCGGATGCGGACCGGATGCCGCTTCGTGCGGATCACGAACGCGGGGCTGATGGAAAGTCACGTCCACGACGTCCAGATCGTCCGGGAATCGCCGAACTACAGGATGGGATAGGGCCGCGGGGTTTCGGCGCCGAACCCTGTGCGGCCTCATCTTCGCGGACCGCCGATGTACGGGATCGGCGCTCGGCGCAAGCCGACACGGTTGGGCACGCAACCCGCGTTATGGCGGTCCGTGCGCTCGGGGCAGTTCCGCGGTGCACGATACCGTTGCCCGGACCGATCCACCGAACGGCTGTCCGGAGAAAGCGTCTTTCCCCTCAGCCGACCGCCCCCCTTCGGAAAAACAGGGGACAGGGCGCGGGGGGGGCGCCTACCCAGCCGTACTGTGTGCTTTCACCGGGTTTGTCACCGGAAGAGACCGGAAGTCCGGCTCCTATCCGGAATGGTGTGACGTCGGATAAGGTCAGGATAGAGGTGTCGTTTTTCGCCGGAGCTTCCACCAGGCGTGGATTGCCGACCGGCCGACGCGGCGGTCAGGCGGGAAGTGTTCGGCCACGGCGTTTGCGACCTGCGCGAACGTCATGTGGTCGATCCGGTCGTTGATGAAGGCGCGCGGGTCCGGGTCCTATGTCGATCCGGCGCGGCCGTCGGGATCGGTGCGCGCGCCGGTGCTCCTCGGGCGGTGTGGCGGGCGGGGTGAACGGGGTGTTTCGGGGGCGTCGAACGTCCCGTTCACGGGCGGCGTCGGGCGCGGCCCGGACGGTTGCCAGCGCGGCGGCGGCGTCGTCCACGGYCGCGAGSGCCGCAGGCCGTGCGCCGGAGCCGTCGGGGCGCCAGGCAACGCGYGGAKCCGTCGGGGGCCGCGGCGGTCATCCGCGGCGCGCCTCGGCCCGGCCGTCCGCGCGGCTGCCCTTGCAGGACATCGAGCGCCATTCCGGGC
>NZ_JQEY01000008.1:82500-137375 GCF_000743715.1 Palleronia rufa | reverse complement strand
GGCGGCAGGTCGCGGCGGGGCGGGCAGCGACCTGAGCCGCGCGGGGTGCGCGCGGGCGCGGCGGCGGCGTCGGCCACGGCGGGGAGGGCCGCAGGCCGTGCGCCGGATCCGTCGGGGGCCGCGGCGGTCAGCCGCGGCGCGCGGGCGCGGCCGGCGCTGCGGCTCGGACAGGTTCGGGACGGGCGCGGCGGGGCCGGCGTCGGTATGCGCCGGGCCGGATGCGCGCGGGCGCGGCCGGTGCTGCGGTTCGGACAGCTTCGCGAACGGCGCGGCCGAGGATGAGAGGAACTCGTCGAAACTGTCGGGCGACCGACGGCGGAGCGCCTCCAATCGCGCATCGCGGGCGTGATGTGGCCCGCGACGGTTGCCGCGTCCACGCGGGCCTCGGCTTCCCGGTCGGACATGCTGGCGGACCGGTCGCGATGGGCGCGCATCAGCTCGGCGACGGCTGCGACGGGCGCGGAGCGGGCCGGGTCCGGAGCGGCGCGGTTCTCGGCTGTCATCCCGTCCGGGGCGGCGCGGATCGCGTCGATGTCTGCATCCCCGGGCCGGGGGCGGCGGCGATCCGGGCGAGGTCGGTCGGGTCGGTGGCGGGGTCGGGTTCGTTCATCGTGGCCTCCTGGCGGGACAGGGCGGTGAGTTCGAGGTTCGGTTCGCGGACCGGACCCGCGCCCTCGACGCGCGGGATCTTGCTGCGGGGCGGGGGTGGAGACGGGGCTCGGGCAGCGGTCCTCCCGCGCGGGGATCGTCGCGCGCGCCCGTGCCGTCCACTCGACACGGCCCCATAGCCCGTCCGGCCCGGCGACCGGTTCCCCGATCCGGCCCGCGGCCGGGACCGGCCCGTTCTTGCGAAGCGCGAGGTGGGCCGAGGGGTGCGCATGGTCCACGGACGGGTCCACACCCCGGTCGCGGGTGCGCCGGATGACCGCGGCCGGATCGTCCGTCCGGTCGCGCCGCCCGGCACGGCTTGCCGGAGCGATGTTCGCGCCGGTGCTCCTCGGGCGTTGTGGCGGGCGGCTTGAACGGAGTGTTTCGGGGGCGTTGAACATCCCCTTCAAGGGCGGATGCAAGAGCGGCGCGAGCGGTGGCCAGCGCGGCTGCGGCCTCATCCAGAGCGGCGAGGGCCTTAGTCATCGGATCGGGCGTATCGGTCACGTCTTGGCTCTATTGGTAGGGCGGCACGGGAGACGCGCCGACCGGGATGAGGTGGACGGGCCGGGTCCGCGCCGTGCCGTCCGGCAGGCGCTGCGCTTGGCGGATGGCGGTCCGGCCGGCCATGGTCGGCCCGCCGGGAACGGCGTCACGACCGGCTCGGCCGTCGCCTTGCGGGGGTGGAACCGGATCCACCCGACCCCGACCCCGGCCCCGGCATCGCGGGCGCGGTCCTCCATCTCCCGCCGGTCTCGGTCATCTCGGTATCGAGGATGTGCAGCGCGCCGTCTTCCAGCTCCGGCGGGACGACCACGGTGTTCGGCGGGACGCCCGGGATGCGGCCCTTGCCGCGCGGGCGCCTCATCGCGGTGCGGGCGGAGACGTCGTTCCGGACCCGTGCGCGGGGCCTTCGAGGCGAAGCCGAGATGCCGCGGCCCGAAGCCCGCGTTGACCCGCGCGCGGACGCCGCAGAGGAATTCGCCGGTCATGAAGACATGCGCATCGCCGGGGCGGTTGATCGCGTCGAAGCCCTCCCGGTCGAGCCGTGGATCCGGTCACACCCGCCATGTGAACGCGCGTCGCGCGGGGCGTGCTCTTCCGACAGGTCGAGCTTGCCTCTGGCGACATGCAGCAGCGCGATCTGCCGCCTGGCGATGCTCCATGGCGCGGGCGTGTCGAAGAGATACCAGGCCGGACCCGGCGTGCCGGACGTGCCGCCATCGCAATTGCCGACGGTCCGCATCCACGGTCGGGCGATCGGCGTCGAAGACCGCCTGACCGTCATGGCAGAGCGCCGAGGCTCCGGGTTCCAGCAGGCCGTAGAGGGGCTCTTCGGGCGGCAGCCGCGCGGTGTGGGCCGTCCCGGCGATCATCGGCTCGAAGATGCCCAGGCGGCCGGAGACGTCCTCGCGCCGGATGTTGACCGTGCTCTCGAACTTGCGGTTCACGATGGTGTGGGAACGGGCCTCGATGTCCCGGGCGCCCGCCGCCCGGCCATTCGCGCATCTGCGGGAACTGGCCGAGCCAGCCATAGGTCTCCTCTCGCACGGCCGAGGGCACGGTCATGGCGATCTTGTCCCAGGTGACGGGGGCCTTGGTGTAGGCGTCGGTATAGACGGTCTTGAAGCCCTTGAAGGCGAGGTCGAGGTTCTGGCTGTTGACGATCGTCGTGGGGTCCTGTCGGTGGTGGGGGTGAGGTCATGGCCGTGGGCGCGAAGCCGCGCGCGGTAGCGGGTGACGGTCCGGGTGTCGATGCCCAGGGCAGAGGCGATCCGGTCGGTGCTGTGGCCGTTCCGGCTGGTGCGCAGCACCGCCCGGGCGGCGCGGATGTTGCGCCGGGCGGGGCCGAGCGGGACGAAGAGCTGGCCGAAGCCCGGCCGGTCGCTCAGCCAGAGGATGGCGGTCGCATGCGGGTCGTCCGGCCGGGCTCGGTCGGTCCGGGGAAGATCGACGCGCTGGCCGGCGTGCCGGACCCGGCGTGTGCGGCACGTCTCGACGCCCAGCTCCGCCTCCATGGCGGGGATCAGCCCAGGGATGTCGAAGCCCATGGACCGCGCTTCGGCGCAGCTCGGGATGGGAAGGGCGGAGGGGTCCGGATATATGCCCGGAGGTATGTGGCATCGGCCGACACATGTCTCCGCCGACAGGTGTCGGGGGCGCGTCCGGAGGGGCGGAAAGGTCCCTCCCGGCACAGAGCCGGCGCTCCGTCCGGTTCGGCCGCGCCGAAACTCTGCGACGGGTGACGACCGAAATCAAGAGACGGCGCATGACGCGCCTGGAGGGGCGGAACGTATCCCTTCCGGCACAGGGCCGGTACTCCGTCCGGTTCGGGCGCGTCGGGGTGAAAATACCCCTTTCGCCCCCCGATTTCAACGGCAGACCGCGAACGCACCGGGCCACCGCCCCGGACTTCGATTGTTGAAACAGGTTGAAGGGGTCTGTGTGGCCAACTCGGGTTTCAGGACCCGGGGGGCCGAATGGAGAAGATGGCGCGCAGAGGGCCGCTCAGCGCCTCTAACGAAAACGTCGAAGGGCGACGATCTGGCCGACCGCCGCCCTTCTCCCCGTTCCGGACGCACCCGGTCAGGCCGCGCGGGCCTTCATCGCCTTCAAGGCCGTGATCGCCTTCTGACCCTGGCCCTTCGTGAGGAACCGCAGGCTCGACGCGTGGAAGGTTCGTTCGATCCACGTGTTCAGTCCGTCCGCCGTGCCCGCGCCCTTGGTCCATTCGGCCCACAGGACGCGGATCGGTTCGAGCTGCGCGAAGCGCGCCATGCCGGGCCGGTCGCCGCCGTTCGGGCCGGTCTTCACCAGGGGCCGGAGCCCCATCCACGCGAGGACCCCCATGATCGCGTCGAACCCGTCCTGGTCGGGCCGTGGATCTGGTCACACCCGCCATGTGGACCAAGGTCGCGCGGTCGTGCTCTTCCGACAGGTCGAGCTTGCCTTTCGCGACATGCAGCAGCGCGATCTGCCGCTTGGCGATGCTCATGGCGCGTCCTTTCCGGCCTGGCCGCCGCCGTAGAGCACCGCGGCTTCCCCATCCGTCTCCGCGATCCGCCGGATCGCCTGGCTGGCCAGGCGCGCAATCGCCAGAGCCTCGCCTTCGTCCAGATCGCCCCGGCCGAGTGCGTCGAAGACACAGGCCGCGTCGTACAGCGCCAGGTGAAGGTCGTTCAGCCGATCCGCCTGGTCCCGGTCAGCACGCCGGGTCATTGGATGCCTCCCGGTTCATCCTCGCCCGCAGCCTGGTCAAGGATCTCCCAGACCGAGGTGAGGTTCGATCCGATGGCGTTCGCGAGGCGGCGCAGAAGAGCGAGGCCCGCGGCCGCATCGTCGTCCAGTTGATCTTCCCACGATACGAATGACCGGCTGAGCATCGTCGCGACGTCCGTGGCGCGGACAAGTCGCTCCCGAAGTTCATTCGCCTCTGTGAAAGTAAGGCGGATCGTGACTGCATTGTCTCGGCCATCAGCGGCATCCCTCCTCGAACATCTGCATCGCGGCGTAGAAGTCCTCTGCGGACGGAACGCCGGTATCGCTGAAGTCGCGCGCATCGGACAGGATTTCAGCGACATAGCCGAGACCCCCGAAGCGCCGGGCCTTGGTTGCGATCCGGTCGATCACCCGCTTCTCCGTCAGCCCACGCGCCGCGCAGAACGCGGCAACGTCGGAGGCTTCGCTAACCGGGACGACGACGCGGGGATGCGTCCTGCGGTCGAGCTGCGGAAGCTCGGCAATCGCGTGAACGAGAGACATGTCCCCGACCAACGCCACGCCGAAGCATCCTTCCTCCGACAGGGCGCGCACCCATTCGAGCGCGGCCGTGTCGTCGCGGCCCTTCGGGTTGCGCTGCACCAGGTATTGCGCCTCGTCTATCGCGACGAAGCCGCCGGCTCCGATGGCCTCGGCCAGCCGACGCCGGGTCTCACTCAGGTCCGAGGGCTTGGGCGGACGGAGGTCGAGCATCCCGCAGAGCGCGCGTGCGACGTTGTAGACGCCGCCCTCCCCGCTGATCGCCGAATGGATGAGCATGTCGGGGGCTTCGTCGTGGAAACGGTGGAGTGCACGCGACTTGCCGATGCCGGGCGCGCCGGCAATCAGCGTCATCTTCTCCTTCGCGCGCGCACGATGCAGCGCGCGCAAGATGGCCCGTGCCGTGTCGGTTTCCACGAAACCGCCCGGCGCCGGAGGCGGCTCGGACTTGAACCGATGGACGTTACCTGACACTGGTTTCTCCTGTGTTGGTGGGCCTTGCGGCCCGCTTCATCGCGCCCGGGCGGTGCGTCACCGCCGCTCCGGCGATCTCACTTCGACGCCGCCTGGCGGGCCGTCGCGCGGTCGTAATTCTTGAGCTTCGCTTCCATGACCTTCCGGTCGATCCGGTCGGGATCCGGTGCCTCGGGCATCGTGAGCGCGCCGGCCGTCCCGGCTGCGAGGTCCACGACACCGCTCGGCCTGACGGGCGGCGGGCTGAGGACGGTGCGATTGCGGAGATCCGCACGCACGCCTTGTGCCAGGCCGTCCGGATCGGACAGCTGGAGCTTCCGCGTCAGCTTGCGCACCCGGTTTTTCTCCGCGAGGGCGGTGCGGCGTCCTTCCTCGCTACCGTGCGCGGTCGGCTGAACCTGCGGCAGGTGGTCGAGGATCAGTCGGCCACGCTTGCGCTCGTCCTCCCAATGGCAGACCATCGCGCCAGCGTCGTAGTTTCGCGGGTCGATCCCGATGAGGACCTGTCTCCGGGCGTGGCGCAGCATCGCCGCTTGTGTGCTCTGGTCGCCGAAGATCCCGTCATCGAAGTGGATGCGACCGTTCTCGCGCACCGTCTTGCGCTTCCAGATCATCGAGAGCTGGCGGCGCATCAGCGGCGTCATCGTTCGCTGCCTCGCCGCGTCGGACAACAGGCGCTCGAACGCCGCATCGCGGCTTTCGCCCTTGCGAAGGCTTTGGACGCGGTTGCACGTCTCGGCGTTCAGATCGGCGATGCCGTGCGCGATACATGCCTCGAAGTCTTCCAGGTCAATGGCGTGTGCGCCCGGCACTTCCGGATCGTTCGGGCCGGGCCGCTGCGCCCCGTGGAAAGCCGGGTGGTTGTCCACGCTGCGGCTGAGATGGGACCAGACATTTTCCTGCAAGTTCGAGCGCTTGGCGGCAACGCCGGTATTGCGCAGCTCGATCCCGAGGATTTGCAGCACGCCCGGCACGTCCCAATAGCCGTCGCGCGTCTGCGACGTGCGGAAGAATGGACGCTGCCCGCCGGCGATCCGTTTGCTGTTGAAGGCGCTCCCGTTGTCAAAGGTGAGGGTGACGGGCCGGACGGCTTCGTCGCACATCTTGACGATGGCCGCTTCCGTGACCTCGGCGTTCTCGGATCGGCCGATGGCCCATCCGACGGTCCTGCGGCTGGCGTAATCCACCAGGGCGACCACCCAGGGGCACCCGACCGATCCATCCGGCCAGCGGACCCGCACCTTGAACTCGCGGCCGTCGCCGTGGACGGCATCCATCGCAGCCATGCTCCCGCTGTGCTGGGGTTGGTGCATGTGAATGCGGTCAGTGAACCGCTCTTCTCCGAGCGTGGCGAAGAGCCGTTCGTTCGGGTCGAGGGCGTTCCAGTGCCGCCGTACCGTGTGCAGCTTCGGCCAGTCCCAGCCTTTGCGCGCGGCCTCCTCGGCGACCATCCGATGCGCGTGCTTGAGCGACCAGCCGCTCCGGTTCTTGCCCGACAGCTTCATCAGGTCCAGCATCCGAGCCATAGCCTCGGCCGAGACCGGATCGCCGACGCCGCCGCCCGACCAGCTCGGCGCCAGCGCGGGCGCCCAGTTCGCGGGCGCGATGCCGTCTGTCCGGCGCTTCCAGTCCTTCACCGTGTTGCGCGATGGGAAGGCTCCGAAGGTCTTCCGGCCGGCTTCCTCGATCTCCGGCCAGGTCAGGTCGACGCTCTCCCGCTTCACGATGAACAGGAGCTTCACGGCGCTGTCATGCGCTCTCTCCTGCGCCTTCAAGGGCGCCTTCAACAGCTCGATATGGGCAGTGTCGTCATGCGCGCCCGGCTCGACTCCGGCATCTTCGGCCTAGCGGTCGAGATACGCCCGACGCTCCGGCTGGGGAAGGTCGGCAAGGCGAACGGTTTCGGCATGACCGCCGTTGCCGATGCCGGTTCCGGTATGGATAGCTGAGCGCCTTAGCCATTCTGATGGGCTTTGTTGCGCAAAGACTGGGTGAGGGATTCATCTCGTGAATCCAGCGTGGTAGCTGTCCTGCATGAGCAGACCGATCCCGCCGAGCTACAAGACAAAGAACTGGCCGGCCTACAACGAAGCGCTGAAGCAGCGTGGTTCCCTGACGATCTGGTTCGATCCGGACATGGTCTGGGTGCCGCCGCCGACCGGCAAGCGAGGCCGGCAGCCGTTATATAGCGACGCCGCGATCCAGACATGCCTGACGATGAAAGTCCTTTTYGGCATGGCGCTCCGACAGACGACCGGGTTCATTGAAAGCCTCCTGCGCCTGGTCGGCCTCGACTGGGCGGTGCCCGACTTCAGCACACTGAGCCGGCGCCAGAAGRCCTTGTCCGTGACTATTCCCTACCGCGGCTCAGATGGGCCGCTGAACCTGTTGATCGACAGCACCGGCATCAAGGCAGAGGGTGAAGGCGAGTGGAACGCCCGCAAGCATGGCGGCGCGAAACGCCGTCTATGGCGCAAGATCCACATCGGCGTCGACGAACAGACGCTGGAGATCCGAGCCATCGAGATCACCGGAAGCAACGTCGGGGACGCGCCCATGCTGCCCGAGTTGCTCAACCAGATCCCCGCCGGCGTGGAGATCGGATCGATCACCGCTGACGGAGCCTACGATACGCGCAAGTGCCATGACGCCGTCGCCGACCGCGGCGCCCATGCCGTCATACCGCCGCGCAAGAATGCCAAGCCGTGGAAGCCATCAACCCCAGCCGCCATTGCCCGGAACGAGGCTCTGCGCGCATCGAGATACCTCGGCCGCGCCATCTGGCGAAAATGGAGCGGATACCACCGCCGGAGCCGCGCCGAGACGAAGATGCATTGCGTGAAGCTACTGGGGCAGAGCCTCCTGGCGCGCGACTTCGATCGCCAGGTCGCCGAACTTCAGATCCGCGCCGCCGTGCTGAACGGCTACACCGCGCTCGGCATACCCATCACAGAGCCTGCGGGATAAGTGCGTCCGGGAAAAGGGGAAGTCCGGGATTTACGGTCTTTGCGCAACAAGGCCCCCACCATGCTTGCGTGCGTTCCACTCGCCTTCACCCTCGACCTTGATGCCCGTGCTATCGATCAGGAGATGCACTGGGCCGTTGGAGCCACGATACGGGATGTTCACGGCCAGCGTTTTCTGGCGGCGCGATAGCGTGCTGAAGTCGGGCACCGCCCAGTTCAAACCGATCAGACGCAACAGGCTCTCGACGAACCCGGTCGTCTGGCGCAACGCCATGCCAAACAGAACCTTCATCGTCAGGCATGTCTGGATGGCGGTATCGCTGTAGGTTGGCTGTCGGCCGCGTTTGCCGGTCGGCGCAGCATCCCAGATCATCTCTGGGTCAAACCAGATCGTCAGCGAGCCACGGCGCTTGAGCGCTTCATTATAGGCCGGCCAGTTCCTGGTCGTGTAGGTTGGCGGTGTGGGTCTGCTCATGTCGTCCAGCTACCACGCTGGACTCACGACATGAATCCCTCACCGGGTTTGTGCAACAGAGCCAAATAACTCTGCCGTATGCCGTTCGAAAAATTTACCTTTGGCGCGATGGACAAGATCCATCCACTTTCACATCTTTCGTCAACAACATGCAGTTTGTCCCACTTTCAAACGTGCTCAGAGACAAAGCTGAGTTGGATAGAATGATTGGGTACGAATTCGAGCAGGAAAACTTTTGGCATCAAGCATGGGTTCCAATCTTTCAGAACGGAGGTGGTGACAGTTTGGTTGTTGATCTTCACGGGGTTCATACAGGCACCAAAGGTCAAGTAATCGCGTTTTACCATGATTGGGAACATCGATCGATTGTAGCCCCTGACCTCAAGACTCTTCTTCAGGGAATGTTAAAGTATTATGAGGCATTTCAAGCTAACACTATTAATGAGCCTCACGATATATCTGATTTCCTACCATCGATGAGTATTTCATTCAAACCTTCAGGAACAGCCGCTCCTCTTTATTAATCCGCTGGTGTATCCGTGGTGCTTTCCCATTCTTCTGCGAGCGAAATTGCTGGATGTCGCGAACACATTGATTCCCTACCCTTAAGTACAAACAACAGCCATTTACCCCAACTGAAGAATGCAAAAAAACTTTCAATAGAGCCATTCAAATACGCAGAAATCAAAGCTTGCCATTCAAGTGGAACCAAAAATGACTGAGATCTACGACGCAATCGGTTTGAACTACGTGTTCAGTCCCGGACGATCACATAGACTCTCGCCGGTCTGCGCTCTTCATGGCAAGGTCGTTTCTGCGTGAGGTTCGGGATGGGGGACGATCATGCTGATCTCTCTTCACAAGCAGGCGACGACGACACCCAGGATCAGAGCTGCGATGCAGGCGAGCGATGAGCCGGCGTGGATGGTTGCGGAGCGCTACAGCATCTCCGAACAGACGGTCTGGAAGTGGCGCAAGCGGGATGGCGTTCACGACCACAGCCACACCGCGCACAGGCTGCAGACGACGCTGACCCCTGCCCAGGAGGCGGTTGCCGTAGCGTTGCGGAAGGCTCTGCTGTTGCCGCTCGACGACCTGCTGTCCGTCGTTCGCGAGTTCCTGAACCCGAACGTCTCGCGCTCCGGGCTGGATCGCTGTTTGCGGCGACATGGGGTGAGCAAGCTCCGCGACCTCACACCAAAGGCGCCGAAGCCTGCGCACAAGCCTTTCAGGGCCTATGAGCCCGGCTATCTGCATGTCGACGTGAAATACCTGCCGCAGATGCCGGACGAGCAGCGGCGACGCTACCTCTTCGTGGCGATTGACCGTGCGACCCGATGGGTCTTCGTCCGCATCTACCCAGCGAAGACGGCCGCCAACGCGCGCCGCTTCCTGCGTGACCTGGAGCGCGCCGCGCCGATGAAGATCACACGTGTTCTCACCGACAACGGCAAGGAGTTCACCGACCGGCTGTTCGGCCTGCGCAAGCGCGCGGCCACGGGCAACCACGAGTTCGACCGCCTCTGTGCCGACCTCGGGATCGAGCATCGCCTCGCACCACCGATGCGGCCGCAAACCAACGGCATGGTGGAGCGCTTCAACGGGCGGATCGAGGACGTCCTGCAGAGTCATCGCTTCCGATCAGGCGAGGACCTTGAGCAGACGATCCTGCGCTATGTCCGCCTCTACAACGGCCAGCTCCCGCAATCCGTCCTGAAGGGCAGAACGCCTATCGACGCCCTCAAGGACTGGCATCGCCAAAAGCCAAGGCTCTTCAAAAAGCGGCCATACAATCAAGCGGGATCTGACAACTAGAGCATGATGAGATAAGCTTGAAGCGTATCCAGTATTGGCGAGGTAGTTCGCGCACTCCTGTGGGCTGAAGCGGTCGAGCAGTGTCCCGATCCTGCGCCACGTTGCCTCCATTGTGCGCTCGGCTGCGTTGCGGAGCATGTGTTTGAGCTTCGAGAAGACCTGTTCAATCGGGTTCAGGTCGGGGCTGTAGGGCGGCAGAAAAAGTAGATGCGCTTTCGCGTTACGGATCGCCTGCCGCACGGCTTGCCCTTTGTGGCTGCCCAGATTGTCCATAACCACCACATCGCCCGGGCGCAGGGTTGGGACGAGCACGTGCGCGACATAAGCCCGGAACGCTTCGCCGTTGACGGGACCGTCCAAAACAAAGGGCGCGTCGATCCGATCATGACGCAGCGCTGCGATAAAGGTCATGGTGCGCCAGTGACCATGCGGGGCCCGCCCGATCAGGCGTTCACCTCTGGGAGCCCAGCCGCGCAGCGGGGCCATGTTGGTCTTGGCCCAGGTTTCATCAATGAACACGAGACGACGGGGGTCGATCCGGCCCTGGTGCCGCTTCCAGCGCACACGGCGGCGGCTCACGTCGGGGCGGTTCTGCTCCTCGGCGAGTTGGGTCTTTTTTTGAACGAGTAGCCCGTGCGGCGCACGAAGGCCCAGACGGTGCGGTAGTCGACCTTGAGCCCGCGCTCGGCCAGTTCCACCACCAGTCCGCGCAGTGTGAACGGCTCCGTTATCCGCTCCAGAAGCCACGCCTCATGCCCGCCTGCAATCTTGCGTGGCGGGTGGCCGCCTGTCCCTGCCGGAGCGCAACTCCCGGTCGCACGCAAACGCTGCGACCACTTCACAACACTGGACGGAGCCACATCCAGGACCGCTGCGACCTGACGCACGCTCTCGCCCCCCAACAGCCGCGCCATTGCCCTCTCTCGAAGGTCCATTGAAAGTGCTCTACCCACTACTCGCCCTCCATCTTGTGGTCGGCAACAGTGAATCACCAAAATGCAGGCCTGTGAATCCTCTATCGATTCAGGCTGATTTCATCCCGCTCTAGGAACCCAACGGTCATCAAGGCGATAGAATCGAAGATCGAGAAGCTGGAGCGCGAGAAGTTCGCTATTGCCGAGAAGGCCGATCAGCCGCTGCCAAATGCGGGCAAATTTGAAGAGTGTATTGAACTCTCCCTACGATTCCTCTCAAGGCCTTGGGATATATACAGAAACGGGAGCTATGCGGTTCGCCAAACAGTGCTGAGACTGGCTTTTTCTCAGCCCCTGTCATTCACGCCAGAGGGCGTGTATGGAACTCCAAAAACCGCCTTTCAAGGTGTTAGGCGGGTTATCTTCAAAAAAGTGTGAGATGGTGCTGCTGGAGAGAATTGAACTCTCGACCTCTCCCTTACCAAGGGAGTGCTCTACCTCTGAGCTACAGCAGCCCGCTGTTTTCCAGATAGCTATCCCGGGCGTTACCCCGATGCAAGCGGGCTCTGGAAAAGCCCTTTAGTTTCAGCCGCCTCTGCGCCCGGAGCTTCCCCTTACCAAGGGTGTGCTCTCCCACTGAGCTACCACAGCATCTTCGGTGCGGGTCTCTAGACTTTCGCCGCCTACCACGCAAGTGGCCTGCGCTGTTTTTTGGAGCACCGGGTGTTCCGTGGGAGGCTGTTGATGGGCCTCCCTGAACCGGTCCCCTTTTCGACCGGACCCACAGGCAGGACCATGGAGGGTTGGGGAGAGCCCCAGGCACGTGCGTGTGTCTGACCGTGACATCATCATCGCGGGACGTCGTCCGGGACGCGGCGGGTCGTCGAGGAGGCGCGGGACGAGGCCGCCAGCATCCCGGTCGTCGCGTCGCAGCGGTTTGGCGCCCGACCTGCCGTATCGTCGGCGGCGTCTGGAGGGAGGGGCCCTGGCCCTGTCCGGAGACGGTGACGCCACAGGCAACCGCGCCGTCCGGCAGGTGCGGATCGCATTCGCGGGTCGGCGCGCCGACCGGGGCGAAAGACCCGCGACGTCGAGAGCCCCGAGAAGGCGCTCGGCACGTCGCGCTCAGGAAAACCGACGTGGCGCGCGCGTGCGGCGCACCGGCCGAAGGACCGTTCCCGATGAGCGTCGCCGGGCGCTTCGGTGTTTCCCGCGCCGATCCGCATGATCCGAAGGGAAGCGCAGAGCCGCGTCGGCGCCATCGCGACGCGCGAGGCGGTGCCGCCGATCGCCGCGCAGCCGACCTGCGGATACCGGCGGCGGTGCCGGTGGTTGCGCCACCGGACCGAGCGACCACTGGCGGCTCCGGACCGAAGGCGCTGCGCCCGTGCACCACACGCGTTCATCGCATCGAGCCGGCCCGCGGATCCACAGAGCGGCCGGAACCCACCCAGGCGGGCGAAGCGGTCACGATGCGCTCGAGCATCCGCCGGCGGTCGGACGGGTTCGAGATCGCCCGCTGGCACCGCGATGTCGTCTGCGGCGCCTTCGTCATGGATGCGTTCGACCGCAAGATCGTCTTTCGGCGGGCCGTGGTGAATGCCGGCATCGGACATCCGCGACATGATGCCGGAGGCGGTCGAGCGACGGTTCGCGGCCGGCAAGACGCCAAATCCCGTCGAGATGCTCACCGGCAACGGCGCGCCCGACATCGCCAGGGACACCCGCATCCCCGGCCGCCAAATCGGCCCGAAAACCCCGCTGCACGCGGAGCAACGGGATAGCCGAGGCATCCGTGACGACGCCAAAGCGCGATCACGCCCGCATCACGCCGGTGCCCGACGAAGCGACCGTCCCCGGACCGATCGCAGAGTGGTGCGACGACGACAACGACAACCACCCGCACCCGCTACCGAGGATGCGCTCATCACGCGCGTTCATCGCAGCTCAAATCGCAACCGCCCGAGTGTCCGGTGAAACGGGGGCAAGACCACTCGGGGACCTTCGGTCAGACCTGCGCCCGTGGCGCTGAGAGGCCTGTCAACTCTGGGGGTGGGGACATAACAGATCGGGTGAAGAAGCCGGCGACCGTAGACCCAGCCCATTGACGGGTCTCTTTCCCTTGAGGTCCACGATGGCGCCAGTCCTGCTATGGCCAACGGTGCTGGTGACCTTCGCTCTGGGCGGGCCAATGACGGGTCGCGCGCGCTGATCGTGGTAGCGACCAATCGAGGACGACAGTCCAAAGCCCGCCTCCGCTCGGCGGACCGTGGCGCCATCTGTCGCACCTCGGGATCGCGCTGCACGGCCAAGTCCGCGCTCTTGCAAGGCCTGCCCGAGCGCATCGATGACCAGGAAAGCAGATCGGGACCGGGACAGCCGCCGGCCGGTTCCATCGACCCTATTGCCCATCGTTTGGACCCGCTGAAGACATCGGACGCCTCATCCAGGTCGGGGGACGACGGATTTGCCGGCGCTGCTGGACCGCGCGGCGGCGGTGCTCTATGTCCACGCCATGGCCGACAGGGGCAAGAACCGCGACAAGGACTCAGGCGCCGACAGCCGGAACGAGCGGTTGAAGGCCGCGCTCAAGGCGAATATCGCGCGACGCAAGGCACAGGCCCGCAAGAGGGCCGCGACCAAGGCCGACCGCACGGAGCAGTAGGACCTCCCATGGATTCGATCGTTGTCACGGGTGGCACGCCGCTGAGCGGAGACATCCCCATCGCAGGCGCGAAGAACGCCTGCCTGACGCTGATGCCGGCAACGCTGCTCACGGATGCGCCGCTGACGCTGACCAACGCGCCGCGCCTGTCCGACATTGCCACCATGACGACGTTGCTGCGGTCCCTGGGCACCGAGATCACGTCGATGCAGGAGGGCCGCGTGCTGACCCTGTCGAGCCACGCGCTCGACAATCACGTGGCCGATTACGACATCGTGCGGAAGATGCGCGCCTCGATCCTTGTCCTGGGGCCGATGCTGGCGCGGGACGGTCACGCCACCGTGTCGCTGCCGGGCGGATGCGCCATCGGCGCACGTCCCGTGGATCTGCACCTGACCGCGCTGGAGGCTCTGGGCGCGAAGCTGGAATTGCGCGATGGCTACGTCCATGCCACGGCGCCCGGCGGGCTCAGGGGCGGCAAGGTCACCTTTCCGCTGGTGTCGGTCGGCGCGACCGAGAACGTGCTGATGGCCGCGACCCTGGCGAAAGGCACGACCGTCATAGAGAACGCGGCCCGGGAGCCGGAGATCGTGGATCTGGCCCGCTGCCTGCGCCGCATGGGCGCGCGCATCGACGGTGAGGCGACCGGCACCATCACCGTGGAGGGCGTGGACCGGCTGGACGGCGCCACCCACCCCGTCGTCGCCGACCGGATCGAGCTGGGCACCTATATGCTGGCGCCCGCGATCTGCGGCGGTGAGGTGACCTGCCTTGGCGGCGACATCGGCCTGATCGGCGCCTTTTGCGAAAAGCTGGACGCGGCGGGTATTTTTGTCGAACAGACCGACCGCGGCGTGCATGTGGCGCGCCGGAACGGACGGGTGCGGGCGATGGACGTGGAAACCCGCCCCTTTCCCGGCTTTCCCACCGACCTGCAGGCCCAGATCATGGCGCTTTTGTGCACGGCGGACGGCACGTCGACCCTGCATGAGACGATCTTCGAGAACCGCTTCATGCATGCTCCGGAACTGGCGCGCATGGGCGCGCGGATCGAGGTTCACGGTGGAACCGCCACCGTGCGCGGCGTCGAGCGGCTGAAGGGCGCGCCGGTGATGGCGACGGATCTGCGCGCGTCGGTGTCGCTGATCCTGGCCGGTCTGGCCGCGGAAGGAGAGACGCTGGTGAACCGGGTCTATCACCTGGACCGCGGCTATGAGCATGTGGAACAGAAACTGGGCGCGGTCGGCGCCCGTATCGAAAGGGTCAGCGGCACATGAGCGATGCGCGGTTCGAGGATGCCCGCGGCGCGCCGCTCCGGCTGCGGGCGATGGATGCGGACGACCTGCAAGTGATCTCTGCGCTGACCCAGGATGCGGTGTTCCCGATTACCGAGATGGCCTGGGACCGGCGGGAGCGGCGCTTCGGCCTGTTGCTCAACCGGGTGCGCAGAGAGGACCGGCGCGTCGCCGCGGAAGAGGACATCGAACGGGTCCAGAGCGTGCTCGCCATCGAGGACGTGATGGAGGTGCGCACGCAGGGCATCGACCGGACCGACCGCGACATCGTGCTGTCGCTGCTGTCGATCCACCTGGAACCTGGTGAGGATGGGACGGGGCGGGTCGTGCTGACACTGGCCGGCGACGGGGCCATCGCGCTGGATGTCGAAGCGCTGGAGGTTTCGCTGCGCGATGTGACGCAGCCGTACCGCGCGCCCACGGGCAAGATCCCGTCCCACGGCGACTGACGCCAGTACCTTCCGGATCCCGATCCATGCCGCTGTTCCTGTCCACGACCGATGCCGATTTCGAGCGCCGCTTCGCCGCCCTTCTGGGCGGCAGGCGAGAGGACAGCCCCGAGGTGGACGCCGCCGTGGCAGCGATCATCGACGAGGTCCGCGCGCGGGGCGATGCCGCCCTGTGCGATCTCACCCGGCGCTTCGACAGGTTTCATCTGACCGCGGACAGGCTGGCCTTTACCGACGATGAGATCGACGCGCAGATCGATCTGGTGCCGCCGGCCGAACGCGACGCGCTGGAACGCGCCGCCGCCCGGATCCGCGCCTATCACGATCGGCAGCTGCCGCAGGACGAGCAATGGACCGACGCCGCCGGTGCGACGCTCGGCTGGCGCTGGACGGCGGTGGAGGCGGCGGGACTCTACGTGCCGGGCGGGCTGGCATCCTATCCGTCCTCCGTGCTGATGAACGCGATCCCGGCGCGGGTCGCGGGTGTGGACCGGCTTGTGGTCACGGCGCCCACGCCGGATGGCCGGGTCAATCCGCTGGTCCTGCTTGCCGCCAGACTGTCGGGCGTGGACCGGATCTATCGCATCGGCGGCGCCCAGGCGATCGCCGCGCTGGCCTTCGGGACCGAAACGGTGGCGCCTGTGGACAAGATCACCGGCCCCGGCAACGCCTATGTCGCGGCCGCCAAACGCCGCGTGTTCGGCCGCGTGGGCATCGACATGATCGCCGGCCCGTCCGAGATCCTTGTCATCGCCGATGGCGACAACGACCCCGACTGGATCGCGCTGGACCTGCTCAGCCAGGCCGAGCACGACGAAAGCGCGCGAGCGATCCTGGTGACCACCGACGCGGGCTTCGGCCGCGCGGTCTCGGGCGCCGTGAACGCGCGGCTGGAAACGCTCGACCGGCGCGCCATCGCGGGGCGAAGCTGGGCGGACCATGGCGCGATCGTCACGGTCCGCGACCTGGATGAGGCCGTGGCCCTGTCGGACCGGCTCGCTCCCGAACATCTGGAGCTCTGCGTGGACGACGCGGAAGGTCTGGCCGACCGGGTGCGTCACGCGGGTGCCATCTTCGTCGGCCGCTGGACGCCGGAAGCCATCGGAGACTACGTCGGCGGACCGAATCACGTGCTCCCGACCGCCCGCTCGGCCCGGTTTTCGTCCGGGCTGTCGGTCATGGATTTCCTCAAGCGCAGCACCATCGCGCGCATGACCCCGGCGGCGCTGAAGGACATCGGCCCCGCCGCGGAGACGCTGGCCCGCTCGGAAGGCCTGGAGGCGCACGGATTGAGCGTTCGCGCCCGCCTGGATCGCCTGAACGAGTGAGCCTGACCGAACGGACTTCCGGACCTGCCCAAAAGGAGCGTTTCACTCTCTCGACATTGTCGGATCAGTGTCTAACTAGGAGCCAAGGGAGGCGCACCTGTCACATGAGGGTGAAACGCCGATGAGTTATCTGAGTCATATCGAGGTGGATGATACCGGACTGCCGGTCCCGTCCCCGGAACTCGAACAGGAACGACGGGTCGCGGTATTCGACTTGCAGGAAGGCAACAGTTTCCGGGTGCTGGGCGACGCCACCGGTCCCTATCGGTTGCGACTCGGCATGGTGAACGGCCGCGCGGTCTTCGACTGGCAGGACGTGGATGGACGGTCAGGCAGCTTCCACGCCGCTCTCGGCGCCTTGTCGGAGGCCGCGCGGGACTACCGTGCCGTCTGCGAGGCCTATAGCGAGGCCGTCAAGACCCTGCCCCCCGCCCGGATCGAAGAGGTGGACGCCGCCCGCCGCGCCATGCACGGCGAAGCGGCGCGCCAGTTGATGGAGCGTCTCGCCGATCATGCAGAGATCGACGACAAGACCGCGAGACGGCTGTTCACCCTGATCTGCGCCATGACCGACACCTCCTGATCCGCCTTGATTTCCGGCCTGTTTGGGATCATCTACCTGCTGTCCGCCGATTGGCGGATGGCAACAACGGAGTGACCATGGCCAAGGAAGAACTGCTCGAATTTCCCGGCGTCGTAAAGGAACTCCTGCCGAATGCGACGTTCAGGGTCGAGCTGGAGAACGGCCATGAGATCATCGCACATACGGCGGGAAAGATGCGCAAGAACCGCATCCGCGTTCTGGCGGGCGACCGCGTTCAGGTTGAGATGACGCCCTACGATCTCACCAAGGGTCGGATCAATTACCGCTTCAAGTGAACCGATCCGGCTGATTCTGGGTTCCGGATCGCCCCGGCGGCTGGAGCTTCTGGCCCAGCTGGGCCTTGTTCCCGACGCGGTGCGCGCGCCCGACATAGATGAGACACCGGCCGCGGGCGAGCGTCCGCGCGATTACTGCGCGCGCATGGCCGGCGAAAAGGCCGCGGCTTTGACCGTGGCGGGGGGCGACGTGCTGCTTTGCGCAGACACCACCGTCGCGCTCGGACGGCGTATCCTGGGCAAGCCTGCCGGTCCGGATGAGGCGCGCGCCTTTCTGGCGGCGCTGTCGGGCCGGCGCCACCGGGTCCATACGGCCGTTGCGGTGCGCACCGCCGCCCGCTCCTGGCGGCGGGTGGTCGACAGCGTGGTGCGCATGAAACAGCTTTCGCCTCGGGAAATCGACGGTTACATCGCCACCGGCGACTGGGATGGCAAGGCCGGCGGTTACGGCATCCAGGGACCGGCGGGCGCCTTCGTGCCCTGGATCGGCGGATCGTTCTCGGCCATCGTCGGCCTTCCCCTGGCCGAGACCGCGGGCCTTCTTGCGGCCGCGGGCGTGCCGGTCTGGGGGGGGCGGTGAAGGGCGTCACCGTCCATCTCGACCAGATCGATGGCCGCCCCGCCGCGGCGCGGGTGCGTGACGGGATGCTGGACGACCTGTTCGTGTCCCCGCCCCAGGACGTGCCGGTTCCGGGTTCCGTCTATCGCGCGTGCGTCGATCGGCCATTGAAGGGCCAGGGCGGCGTCACCCTGCGCCTGCCCGGAGACGACCGCGCCTTCCTGCGCCAGGCCCGAGGCCTTGCCGCCGGTGAGAGCCTCCTGGTCCAGGTGACCGGCTTCTCCGAGCCGGGCAAGGCCGTGCCCGTCACCGCCGACCTGCTGTTCAAGTCGCGCCACGCCATCGCGACGCCCGGCAAGCCGGGCTACAACGTCTCTCGCCGGATCAAGGACGACGACACCCGCGAACGGCTGCTGGAACTCGCTCACGACATTGCCGCACCTGCGGACGGTCCGGGGCTGATCCTGCGCTCATCCGCGGAAGAGGCCGACCCGGAGGAGGTCGCGACGGACATCGCCGCGATGCTCGACCTGGCCGCCCGGGTCGCCGCCGACAACGGGGATGACCCCGAACTCCTGTTCGACGGGCCGGATCCGCACATGCTCGCTTGGCGGGACTGGAGCCTGCCGGATGCGCTTTTCTCCGATACCGGAAACTTCGCCCTCCACGGCATCGACGACATGATCGACGCGCTCGGGCATCCGCGGGTGGATCTGCCCAAGGGGCACTGGATCAGCGTGGAGCCGACGCGCGCGCTCGTGGCCATCGACGTGAACACCGGCGCCGACACGTCCCTGGCCGCCGGTCTGGCCGCTGACATCGCCTGCGCGCGCGCCCTGCCCGCCCAGTTGCGCTGCCGCGGTCTGGGCGGTCAGATCACGATCGACATGGCGCCCGCCCCGAAGAAGGAACGCCGCACGATCGAGCAGGTCCTGCGCGCCGCGTTCCGCGCCGACGCGGTGGACACCGTCCTGGCCGGCTGGACGCCGCTGGGTCATTTCGAGCTCCAGCGCAAGCGCGAGCGCTATCCCCTGCATCTGATCCTGCGAGGCTGAAATGTCCTGTCCGATCTGCGCCCGCAAAACCGACCCGAGATACCGCCCTTTCTGCTCTCGCCGCTGCGCCGACATCGACTTGGGCAAATGGCTGTCCGGCGCCTACGCCGTGCCTGCCCATGAGCCCGAGGAATGGGACGAGGACACGACCGGCGACACCCCGCCGCGTTGAGATTTTTCCCGCGCCCCTCTGGACGCCCTACCGGCACGGGTCTAAGACATCGCCACCCTGACGGCCCGCCCGTCACCCGTGCCCGGGTAGCTCAGGGGTAGAGCAGTGGATTGAAAATCCTCGTGTCGGTGGTTCGATTCCGCCCCCGGGCACCATTTTTTACGAATGAAACCAAATCGTTGCGCGATCAAGTCGTCGTCCTTGGGATAGGATTTTTTGTGCTGGGTATCATTCGGGTATCGGGGCGTCTTGGTTCCCTCACTTGTTTGCTTCCACATGATTACACCTGAGCGAAGGCGTATCCAGTCAACCATTCCGACTGTTTTCCCTACAACTCCCCTTGTGCTAGGTCCCTCTAGAGGAGATTGTCGGCCCGGGATACACTGTAGGCCAATCGGTATGCATTTTCTTGACGGCGCAACTCGCGCACCTACTGACTCACTAGTGCACTGGATTGATAAGCAAGTACCACATGAGGTCTCTCATCTGAGAATCATGTCTGGCTACTTCGCACTCAGCGGTCTTGGTGCCTTCCAATGGCTTTGTTGCGCAAAGACTGGGTGAGGGATTCATCTCGTCAATCCAGCGTGGTAGCTGTCCTGCATGAGCAGACCGATCCCGCCGAGCTACAAGACAAAGAACTGGCCGGCCTACAACGAAGCGCTGAAGCAGCGTGGTTCCCTGACGATCTGGTTCGATCCGGACATGGTCTGGGTGCGGCCGCCGACCGGCAAGCGAGGCCGGYAGCCGTTATATAGCGACGCCGCGATCCAGACATGCCTGACGATGAAAGTCCTTTTYGGCATGGCGCTCCGACAGACGACCGGGTTCATTGAAAGCCTCCTGCGCCTGGTCGGCCTCGACTGGGCGGTGCCCGACTTCAGCACACTGAGCCGGCGCCAGAAGACCTTGTCCGTGACTATTCCCTACCGCGGCTCAGATGGGCCGCTGAACCTGTTGATCGACAGCACCGGCATCAAGGCAGAGGGTGAAGGCGAGTGGAACGCCCGCAAGCATGGCGGCGCGAAACGCCGTCTATGGCGCAAGATCCACATCGGCGTCGAYGAACRSACGCTGGAGATCCGAGCCATCGAGATCACCGGAAGCAACGTCGGGGACGCGCCCATGCTGCCCGAGTTGCTCAACCAGATCCCCGCCGGCGTGGAGATCGGATCGATCAYCGCTGACGGAGCCTACGATACGCGCAAGTGCCATGACGCCGTCGCCGACCGCGGCGCCCATGCCGTCATACCGCCGCGCAAGAATGCCAAGCCGTGGAAGCCATCAACCCCAGCCGCCATTGCCCGGAACGAGGCTCTGCGCGCATCGAGATACCTCGGCCGCGCCATCTGGCGAAAATGGAGCGGATACCACCGCCGGAGCCGCGCCGAGACGAAGATGCATTGCGTGAAGCTACTGGGGCAGAGCCTCCTGGCGCGCGACTTCGATCGCCAGGTCGCCGAACTTCAGGTCCGCGCCGCCGTGCTGAACGGCTACACCGCGCTCGGCATACCCATCACAGAGCCTGCGGGATAAGTGCGTCCGGGGAAAGGGGAAGTCCGGGATTTACGGTCTTTGCGCAACAAAGCCCTACGGAGGCGTAAGCGAGGGAGATGCCGATTTCTGGCAGAGGTGGCAATCCCCTGGTGACAATGGAAAGTTCGCCGGGCACTGCAGCGCGGGTTGCCACGCTGATCGCAAGGCCGGAGCGGGCGATGGCAAGCAGGCCGGCGAGCCCGTTGCTGGCATGAGACACGCGATAGGGACGGGAACTTGCGTCCAGCGCGCAGCGTGCCTCGATATGGTCGATGGACCCAGGTGCGGAGAGTGCAATCGGCAACGTCGGCTCTTCCAGCAAGGTCGGTGCGTCGGTCGACGCGATCCAGACCAGCGGTTCGTGGCGGATGACCTCGATCGGGCCTGCCGAGCCCGGCTGCGACACGAGCGCCAGGTCGATGCGGCGGCGTTGCAGAAGCGGCCTCAGTTCGATGGTAGGAGCGCTGATCACCTCGATCTCGACACCTGGGTGCACGGCGCCATAGCGCCTAAGCAGATCGGGAAAGAAGGCGGTCAGGTAATCCTCGGGGCAGCCGAAGACGATGGAGCCGCGGAGGCCGTCCTGCCTGATCGATGCGAGAGTTTCGTCATGGGCAGCAAGGACGCGTTCGGCTCCCGGAAAGAACCGCTCACCCGCCACTGTAAGGGCCACGCCGGAGATTTTGTTGCAGAAAGGCCGCCTGAGGCGTGAGTGTCCCTTTCCCGTTCGGGTTCAGGCCACGCGGACCACCTCGGCGGTGCCGAGCGCGTTGAAGCGATTGATAAGGGCGACACGGATGTGGATTTCGGCGGTCTGGCGGTCTGGGTCTCTCGCGGCGATGCGCTCGCCGAAGGCCTTCAGGCATCGCATCTTGGCCTCCACGCGGCTTCGGGCGTGGTATCCGGTCCACCGCTTCCAAAACGCCCGACCGTAGTGACGCGTGGCGCGCAGGGTTTCGTTGCGTGCCTTGGCAGCCGGACAGTCCTCCTTCCAAGCCCGACCGTTCCTTCGGATGGGTATGATTGCCGTGCCACCGCGTGCGATGACGGCGCCGTGGCAGCGGCGGGTGTCGTAGGCGCCGTCCGCGGTCACGGTGCCGATGTCTTCGTCTTCGGGGATCTGGCCCAACAGGTCCGGCAGGACGGGGCTGTCGCCTTCCCGGCTGTGGGTGAACTCGACGGCCAGGATATCCGAGGTGGCGGTGTCCATCGCCAGATGCACCTTGCGCCATTGGCGGCGACCCTGAATGCCATGCTTCCGGGCCTGCCACTCGCCATCGCCGAGGAACTTGATGCCGGTGCTATCAACCAGCAGGTTCAGTGGCCCGCCAGCACGGCGATAGGGGATCTGAACCTTCAAGGTCTTCTGCCTACGGCACAGGGTCGAGTAGTCCGGAACGGGCCAGTCCAGCCCCGCGAGTCGCAGCAGACTGGCGACCATCCCGGCAGTCTGTCTGAGCGGCAACTTGAACAGAACCTTGATCGATAGGCAGAACTGTATCGCGGCATTCGAAAAGACCGGGGGGCGCCCCGGGCGTCCCTCATGCGGCGCGTGCCAGGTCATCTCCTTGTCCAGCCAGATCAGCAGCGACCCGCGCTTCCTGAGCGCATCGTTGTAGGTGGACCAGTTCGTCGTGCGGTAGCGGGCGGGCTTGGGCTTGCTCATGCTGCTCGTCTAAGCGCATGAATTCCCGATGTGAATCCTTTACGGCTAGAGTTCTGCAACAACGCCTGCTGACGACGGTATCCCGAGCGTCCGAGCTCACGCCCTCGATAAGACTTCCCACTGATCCGCGGACAACGCGTTCAATTTCCCGGCTTCTGTGACGCTGGGTGAAGAGCGCGCTGCAACCAAGCGCGACCTACGCCCAGACGGCGGGAAACTTCGACCTTGCTCAAGCCACGATCGACGAGAGCGTGCGCTTGTCGGATCTTCTCTGGCGATATCCTTGGAGGTCGCCCGGGACGTTTTCCCCCGGCGCACGCGGCGGCTAGGCCGCCTTGGGTTGGCTCCAGGTTCATCTCGCGCTTGAGATCGCGAGGGCATGAAGCGTCTGAAGCACAAGGGCGCCATCGGGTCCGGTCGTATCAACCGAACCGTCAAGTGAGCGGACTCCGATGCCTTGAGCAGCGAGATCGGTGATCGTCTCGACAAGAGCCGAGAGCGACCATCCTGGCCGATCACGTCGGCAGACCACGAAAACATCGCCACCGCGGAGATAGGCCAGAGCTTTCGCCGGCGCCGGCCGGGCGAAATGTTTCTCAGGGCCGTTGGGTTCCTCGAAGATGCGCTTACAGCCAGAGCGGGCAAGCACTTCGGACTGTGCAGCGGTGCCCGCGTCGCTCATGCCGATACGAGCGTAACCAACGAAAGTCATCGGGGCCTCCTTTCGCGGCCAGCGCAACCGCTCTATTCTACCTTTAGGATGTGGGCCCAAGCCTTTGAGCGAGTGACTTGATTGTACTTGCGCGTCACAGACTCCCACAAGACTCCAGCACGTATCGGCACGATCTGAATCCGCCATTCACGCAGACCGCGGCGCTCGGCGGCTCGGAGCCCCTTGCGGAAGCAACAAGTTCTCGCTGCATGCGCTCGCACTGGAATTTCTGTCGCGGCGCGGCAAATCTTTATGCCGCATTGCAACTGTGGATCCGGTCGTTCGAACAGAGCGCGGCGAAATCTTCGGAGGTAGCTGTTCAGTCCCGGACGATCACATAGACTCTCGCCGGTCTGCGCGGCTCTGTTGCACAAAGCTTTTAATACCCGAGATTCCCCTTTCCCCGGACGGATTCATCCCACGGCCTCTGTGACAGGGATGCCAAGGGCGGTGTAGCCGTTCATGACGGCGATGCGGACCTGGACTTCCGCGACTTGTCGGTCGAAGTCCCGCGCCATGAGGCGCTGCCCCAGCAATTTAACGCAGTGCATCTTGGTTTCGACGCGGCTTCGGCGGTGGTATCYGCTCCAGTTTCGCCAGATCGCGCGACCGAGATATTTCGAAGCTCGCAGGGCCTCGTTTCTGGCCACGGCACCCGCAGTGACGGTCTTCCACGGCTTGGCGTTCTTGCGGGGTGGGATGACGGCATTCGCCCCGCGGTCAGCGATGGCGTCGTGGCATTTGCGGGTATCATAGGCACCGTCTGCAGTGACGCTGCCGATCGCCTCGTCCGCCGGAATYTGGTTGAGCAGATCGGGCATCACCGGCGCATCACCGATGTGGCTTCCGGTAATCTCGAGCGCCCGAACCTCCAGCGTTTGGTCGTCGATCCCAAGATGGATCTTGCGCCAAACCCGCCGCTTGGGCCCACCATGCTTGCGTGCGTTCCACTCGCCTTCACCCTCGACCTTGATGCCSGTGCTATCGATCAGGAGATGCACTGGGCCGTTGGAGCCACGATACGGGATGTTCACGGCCAGCGTTTTCTGGCGGCGCGATAGCGTGCTGAAGTCGGGCACCGCCCAGTTCAAACCGATCAGACGCAACAGGCTCTCGACGAACCCGGTCGTCTGGCGCAACGCCATGCCAAACAGAACCTTCATCGTCAGGCATGTCTGGATGGCGGTATCGCTGTAGGTTGGCTGTCGGCCGCGTTTGCCGGTCGGCGCAGCATCCCAGATCATCTCTGGGTCAAACCAGATCGTCAGCGAGCCACGGCGCTTGAGCGCTTCATTATAGGCCGGCCAGTTCTTGGTCTTGTAGGTTGGCGGTGTGGGTCTGCTCATGTCGTCCAGCTACCACGCTGGACTCACGACATGAATCCCTCACCGGGTTTGTGCAACAGAGCCGACCTGGGGCCTTCTGGGACTGAACCCTGTGGAAGATGAAGTAGCCGGCGATCACCGATAGGAACCGAAAGTTCCGCAAACGTACCGGCGAAGCGTTCAGTCGGACGCAACGCTTTACGCAGCATCATTGACATCGACCCTGCAGTCCGGAACAGGTTGCGAGCCTCATATAGACGCTTACGTGACGCTGCCTCGCAGCATCTGCCTCTCAGTTAATGTCCGGTTTGGGCCGATCGCAGTCCTGCTGACCGATGATAAAGGCGACCATCGCGCCCCACTTTCACCACAAGAACTAGGGAAATTGCAGCGCCGCTGACTTGAATGCGAGGCAGCAGCTGCGCCCCTGCTCACCCCGTCTGGCCCTTATCCGATCCTCCGTTTGAGGAAGGATAGTGACCGACGAGGAAGACTATCGTGACAATCCACACTTATTTCATTGGTCGGAGTGAGAGGATTCGAACCTCCGACCCCTGCCTCCCGAAGGCAGTGCTCTACCAAGCTGAGCTACACTCCGACCGTGCCGCGCGGCCTACTCAGGTTTCTGTCGCTTTGCAAGAGCCTCGTGGCCCGGGGGAACGCGCGCGGCGCGGGCCCTGAGGGCCTGTGCGACGCGCGGAGAGGTGCCTGTCTCGACCCGTTGGCGCCCGGCGATCACCGGCGATACGGTGGACTTGCCGGTAGCCTCGCGCAGAACGACGTAAAGACCCGACAGGATGACGATCCCCGCCCCCGTCCAGGTCGCGGCATCGCCCCCCTCTCCGAAGAAGATCCACCCATAGGCTGCGGCCCAGACGATCTGGGAATAGTGCATCGGAGCGACCAGGGCCGCGTCGGCCAGACGGTAGGCGGTGATCGTGAGCAACCCCGCGGTAAAACCCAGACCGGCGATCATTGCGATCCCTCCGATGTGGATCAGCGGCATCGGTTGGTAGACTTGGGGAAGAAGCGCCCCCATCAGCGCAAAATTTACCATCATCGGGTAGATCATCAGAACCACGCCCCGTTCCTCGCGGCCTATGCGGCGTGCGATGACGGAGGCCGTGGCACTGCCGAAGGCTGCCAGAAGCGCCGCAAGATGGCCGGTGCCCAGGTTTTCGCCGCCAGGGCGCAGGACCACGAGAACACCCAGGAGTCCCACCGCCACCGCGCCCCAGCGATGCGGGCCGACGCGCTCCCCCAGCACCGGAATCGACAGGACGGTGACTAAAAGCGGCGCCGCGAAGATGATCGCGTAGACCTGCGCCAATGGCAGGACGGAAAAGGCGTAAAACCCGCTGAGCCCGGTCAGGACCACCGCGCCGGTTCGCAGGGCGATCCACCACGGATGCACGGGGCGGAGCGTGCCCGCGCTGGGATCCCGCATCAACACGATCGTCGCCAGCGGAAAGCTGAACAGGACCGAGAAGAACACGATCTGGATGGGTGCGTAGCTGGCACCCAGCACCTTCACCACGACGTCATGGGTGGCGTAGAGGCCGAAGGCGGCAAGGGCGAAAAGGGGTCCGGACAGGCTTGGGGACATGATGCCGTCTCAACGCCCGGCGGCCGGGAAGGTCAAGGGGAACCGGCACGACAGCCCTTAGTTGACCGGCAGGATCGGGGGACTGTCATGGACATCGTATACTCTCTGCTGCGGGCGGCCATCGCCATCGCGGCGATTATCGCCTTTACCCGCATGAACGGGCTCAGGAGCTTTTCCAAGATGTCGGGATTCGACTTCGCGATTACCGTCGCGAAGGGGTCGGTTCTGGCCTCGGCGGTGATGGCGGATACGAGCCGGGCATTCTGGACGAATGTCGCGGCAGTTGCCGCGCTCTTCGTGGTCCAAGGCATAATCAGCCGGTTGCGCCACCGTATTCCGGCCCTGCAGGACGTTGTGGACAATTCGCCGCTGATGCTCATGGAAAACGGTGAGATCCTTGAGCACAACCTGCGCAAGGGTCAGGTCAGCCACGGCGATCTCATGGGCAAGCTGCGCGAGGCGAATGCCCTCAGCTTCGAGGCCGTCCGTGCCGTTGTCCTGGAGGACACCGGCGATGTCAGCGTTCTTCACGGCTCCGGCGACCTGGATGCCCGCCTTCTGGAAGGCGTCCGGCGCTAGGTCGGGATCAGGCTTCGCCCATCGCCGCGATCACGGCATCGCCCATTTCTGCCGTGCTGACGGGATCGCTGCCTTCGTCGCCCAGAAGGTCGGCGGTGCGGATGCCCTGGGCCAGCACCGCCTCGACCGCGCCCTCGACCAGGTCCGCGTGCTGGCCCATGTCGAAGGAGTAGCGAAGAGCCATCGCAAAGCTGAGGATGCAGGCGATCGGGTTGGCCCGGTCCTGTCCGGCGATGTCCGGCGCCGAGCCATGGACCGGCTCATAGAGCGCCTTTGGCCGGCCATTGTCCATCGGCGCCCCGAGCGACGCCGAGGGCAGCATCCCCAGTGACCCCGTCAGCATGGCGGCGGCGTCGGACAGCAGGTCCCCGAACAGGTTGTCGGTCACGATCACGTCGAACTGCTTGGGCCAGCGGACCAGCTGCATGGCACCCGCATCGGCATACATGTGGGTGAGTTCCACATCTGAGTACTCGTTCTCGTGGACCCAGGTGACTTCCTCGCGCCAGAGGACGCCCGATTCCATGACGTTGGCCTTCTCCATGGAGCAGAGCTTGTTGCCGCGCTTGCGGGCCAGATCGAAGGCGGCGCGCGCGACGCGACGGATTTCGGCGGTGGTGTAGCGCTGGGTGTTCACTCCGACGCGCCCGCCTTCGTTGTCGTCGGTGATGCCGCGCGGTTCGCCGAAATAGATGCCGGAGGTCAGTTCGCGCACGATCATGATGTCCAGACCCGCGACCACGTCCCGCTTCAGCGAAGAGAAATCCGCAAGCGCGTCGAAGCACTGGGCCGGTCGGAGGTTGGCGAAAAGGTCCATCTCCTTGCGCAGGCGCAGCAGCCCACGCTCGGGCTTCAGCGAGAAATCGAGCACGTCGTATTTCGGACCGCCCACGGCGCCCAGCAGCACTGCATCGACCGATTGCGCCAGTTCCATCGTCTCGTCGCTTATGGGTGCGCCATGGGCATCGTAGGCGCAGCCTCCGACCAGATCCTCGGTCACTTCGAAGCTTACGTTCTTGTTGCTGTCGAACCAGTCGATGACCTTGCGAACCTCGGCCATGACCTCCGGACCGATACCGTCTCCGGGGAGGATCAGAAGGGACGGATTGGGCATGGGCAGGCTCCTGTTCTGGCGCTTTCGCGGGCGTAGCTTGGTGCCTCCGGGCCGTCAAGGCAGCGCCAGGTCCACCCAGACAAGGCGATGGCGCGACCATTCCTCCGGGGGGCCGAAGCGCGCGGCCGTGTCGCTGTCGGGGGGCGGCCAGAGCACGCCCGATCCAAGGATCGCAAGGTCACGGGACGGCAGGACGTAACTCAACCGCAGGTTGCCGGTGGGCGGGTCGAAACCGGCGGTGTCCAGCGCCGGATCTCCGGACTGGCCGGGATCCGCCGCGGCGCGGGCGCCGGCGCTTTCAGGCCGCGGATCCGCCAGGCGCGGGTCGGCCAGAAGGGCGTCGAGCGCATCGCGGCGGCCTTCGCCATCCGCGGGATCGAGGTTGGCGATCCCCGCGATCACGAACGGCGGGTCCGGTGGCGCGATGCCCAGTTCGCCGTCGAGAAGCCGTAACCAGACCGCGGCCTCGTCCCGGTTGCGGCGGCCGTTGCGGTCCTGCGGTCCGTCGAAGACCGGCGGCGTCGCGTGCCATGTCAGGATGCGGAGAGTCCGGCCGTCGATGTCGACGGGCACGACCCAATGCGCGACAGAGGACAGGCGCTGGATTTCGCGCGCCTTCTCGGCCATGGGGGGCAGGTCCGCACCGGGCAGATCCGCCCAGAGGAGGCCGGACAGATCCTGCGCCGCCGCCCGCAGGATCGGCCAGCGCGACAGGACCGCCATGCCGCCCGCGCCTGCGAACCGTCCGTAGCCCTGAGCGTCTCGGGGATCTCCCAGCCGTCCGTCCTGATCCAGGTCCAGACCGGTCGCCCAGCCCGTGTTGGGGCGGCGTGCAAAGGTGTGCGGCAGACCGATCCGCTTGGCCAGGAGGCCGAGAGCCGCGCCCGTGGCATCGTAGTCGATGCCCTGCAAGACCAGGATATCCGGCGCCGCCTCTGCGATCATGGCCAGCACGGCATCCACACGCGGTGAACCCTTCTCGACCTCGGCGAGCAGGAGGCCGGGGCCGCGCGCGCTCAGTTCGGTGTGAAAGGTCGCCACGCGGACGCGCTGTTCCGCCATGGCCGCCGGTGCAGCGAAACAGGCTCCGAGAAGGAGCGCCGCGACATATCTTTGGAAAGCCAACGCCATGCACCTCCGGCCCGGGTCAGATCTCCCTATGGTTGCGCAACCCGGCCGCCGCGTCCATGCCGATGCGCCCCGATCCGTGCCGTCGCGGGTCAGACCCAGGGGCGGGCCTGTGCGGCGGCGGTTTCGAATGCCTCGATCGCGGCGGCCTTTTCGAGCGTCAGGCCGATGTCGTCGAGCCCTTCCATCAGGCAGTGTTTGCGGAACGGATCGACCTCGAAAGCGATTGCCTGTCCGTCGGCGGTGGTGATTTTTTGTTCTTTCAGATCAACGGTCAAGCGGGCGTTCGCTCCCTTGTCGGCCTCGGCCATCAGGGCCTCTACCTGCTCGGCGGGGAGGGCGATGGGGAGGATGCCGTTCTTGAAGCAGTTGTTGAAGAAGATGTCGGCGAAGCTGGGCGCGATCACGCAGCGGATGCCGAAGTCCTTGATCGCCCAGGGGGCGTGCTCGCGGCTGGAGCCGCAGCCGAAATTGGCGCCGGCGATGAGGATTTCGGCGTTGCGATAGGCGGGACGGTTCAGGACGAAACCCTTGATTTCGTTGCCTTCGTCGTCAAAGCGCATCTCATCGAAGAGGTTCTTGCCCAGCCCCTCGCGCTTGATCGTCTTCAGGAACTGCTTGGGGATGATCATGTCCGTGTCGACGTTGATCAGCGGCAGGGGGGCGGCGATGCCGTCCAGCGTGGTGAATTTTTCCATGGGTCATGTCCCTGCGAATGGTGCGTCGGAGTTCTGTAGGAGTTCCGTAAGAGTTCCGTGAGAGGTCTTTTCGCCCCGCCTCTCCCCCGCGCCCGGCCGTTGGGGCGGGGGAGAGGCGGGTGTCAGGCCATCTGCGGCGCCGCGATCTCGCGCACGTCGGTGAGCCGCCCCGTGATCGCGGCGGCCGCGGCCATGGCGGGCGACATCAGATGCGTGCGTCCGCCGCGGCCCTGCCGCCCTTCGAAGTTGCGGTTCGACGTGGCCGCGCAACGCTCGCCGGGGGCGAGCTGGTCGGGGTTCATCGCCAGGCACATGGAGCACCCCGCCATGCGCCATTCGAAACCCGCGTCCTTGAAGATGTCGGCAAGCCCCTCTTCCTCTGCCTGGGCGCGGACGAGGCCGGAGCCGGGCACCACCATGGCGCGGAGCCCGTCCTTGATCCGCTTGCCCTTGAGGATCGCGGCGGCGGCGCGCAGGTCCTCGATGCGGCCGTTGGTGCAGGAGCCGATGAACACCGTGTCGATCTCGATCTCCTGCAATTTCTGTCCCGGGGTCAGCCCCATGTAGTCGAGCGCGCGCCGGACGGCCTCTACCTTGCCGCCGGAAAAGCTGGCCGGGTCGGGAACCGCGGCGGTGATCGGCAGCACGTCCTCTGGCGAGGTGCCCCAGGTCACGACCGGCGAGATGTCCTCTCCCCTCAGGGTCACGACCTTGTCCCAATGGGCGTCGTCGTCGGAACGCAGCGTTTTCCACCACGACAGCGCGGCCTCCCACTGGGCGCCCTTGGGCGCGTGGGGGCGGCCCTGCACGTAGCGATAGGTGGTCTGGTCCGGCGCGATGAGACCGGCGCGCGCGCCGCCCTCGATGGCCATGTTGCAGACGGTCATGCGGCCTTCCATGGACAGGGCGCGGATGGCCTCGCCGCAGTATTCGATCACGTAGCCGGTGCCGCCGGCGGTGCCGGTATGGCCGATCACCGACAGGGTGATGTCCTTGGCGGTGACGCCGGGCAAGAGCCGGCCGGTGATCTCGACCTTCATGTTCTTCGACTTGGACTGGATCAGCGTCTGGGTGGCCAGCACATGCTCGACCTCCGAGGTGCCGATGCCATGGGCCAGCGCGCCGAAGGCGCCGTGGGTGGCGGTATGGCTGTCGCCGCAGACGACGGTCATGCCGGGCAGGGTCCAGCCTTGTTCGGGCCCGATGATATGGACGATCCCCTGGCGCACGTCGGAGACGGGATAGTAGTGGATGCCGAATTCGCGCGCGTTGGTGTCCAGCGCCTCGACCTGGATGCGCGATTCCTCATTCTCGATCCCCTTGGCGCGGTCCACGGTGGTGGGCACGTTGTGGTCCGGAACGGCGATGGTCTGGCCGGGCGCGCGGACCGTGCGGCCGGTCATGCGGAGCCCCTCGAAGGCCTGCGGGCTTGTCACCTCATGCACAAGGTGCCGGTCGATGTAGAGAAGCGACGTGCCGTCGTCGCCCTGGTGCACCAGATGTGCGTCCCAGATCTTGTCGTAGAGAGTCTTGCCAGCCATGGCGGGTCTCCTTGGTGGAGAGTGGGTCTGTGGGAGGGGCGGGGGGGCCGGCGGGCTACCCGCGCGCGAGGATCGACCGGCAGTCGCCCTGGAACCGCTCTGCCAGGCGGCGGTGGTCGCCCATATCGAACAGACATGTCATGGGGATGTCCCATACCGCAGTTCCGGCGCCTTCGGAAGGGGGCGCGGCGGACGTCCGAATGGGCCAGCTCACGACCTTCTGTTAACCAGCTATCCTTTTGGTAGGTGGCATTCGCAAATATCGGCGGATAGAACTTTGCAAAGGTATTTGAATTAAAGAGTGTTGGAATCGATGAGCGAGCACGTCCTGCTGCATCTGGGATACCACAAGACCGGATCGACAGCCCTGCAGGAACAGTTGTTCGCCAAGGAAGAGACCGGATACGCGCTTCCGGACGAGCCGCGGATCGACCTGATCGACAGGTTCGTGCTGCCCGGCCCGTTCGAGTTCGACTCCGCGGCGGTGCGGGCGCATTACGCCCCGTTCCTGGAGCGCACGGCCAAGGCCGGCCGCACGGCGGTGCTGTCCCACGAGCGGTTCTCAGGCTATCCGCCCAGCGGGGGGTTCGACGCGCCGCTTCTGGCCAGCCGGCTGCACGAGACCTTTCCGGAGGCGCGGATCCTGATCGTGGTGCGCGAGCAGCTGTCGAGCATCGCGTCCATGTACCTGCAATACATCACCGACGGCGGCGACAGGCGCCTGAAGGACTACCTGTCGCCCCATGGCCGCTATCTCAAGCGGTCGCCGGGGTTCAGCCCGTGCTTTTACCGCTACGACAGGCTGGTGACCCACTACCGCCGCCTGTTCGGCGAGGACCGCGTTCTGGTCGTGGCCCACGAAACGCTGATCGGCGATCCGCAATCGGTGGTCGACGCGATCTCTACCTTCTGCGGCCAGACCCCGCGTCCGTTCCGGTTCGCGCAGCAGAACGAATCCCGTCCCGCCAGCTTCCAGGCCATCCAGCGCCTGGTGAACCGCTATATCGCGCCGACGGAGTTCAACCGCACGGCGCTGATCCCCCATGCCGGCTTCGCCAAGCGGTTCGGATATCTCAGCCGCTACGTGCCGCGCGGTCTGACGCGGGCGCTGGACGCGCGGATCATGGCCGGTATCCGCTACCGGGTGTCGCAGAGCTTCGAGGGCGAGTTCGCGGCCTCCAACCGCCGGCTGGCCCGGATGACCGGGCTGGATCTGGCGGCGCTGGGCTACCAGACGAGCGAATCGCAGCCGGTCCGCAGCCCCGATCCGCTGTCCGTGGCGGCCTAGGGACGGGTTGCCGCCGGACCGGCGAAACGCCATCGTCCGGTCATGGATTCCGGGTTCGCAGCGCTTTTGTCCGACCTGACCGACATCTGGGGGCTCTTCAGCCTGCAGTTGCGCAACCTGCTGCTGCCGTCGCGGCTGTGGCAGATCGCCATCGTCGTGGCGGCATTCGCCCTGTCGCACCTGCTGCGCCGTCAGATCGGGCCGCGGATGCGCGACTGGATGAAGGGCCGCGACTGGCCCATCTGGCGGTTGCGGATCCTGCTGGTGGTGAACCGGCGGCTGCGGATCATCTTCTTCTCGGCGCTGATGTGGCTGGCGACCTGGGCGATGCGCCTGGCCACGCCGTTTCCGTCGCGGTCGTTCATCCTGGAGCTGGTGGCGACGCTGGCGACCGGTTGGCTGCTGGTGATCCTGGGGTCCCGCCTGGTGCGGAATCCGGCGGCCCGGACGCTCGTGCGCTGGGCGCTCTGGGCCTATGTGACGCTATGGGTGCTGGGCCTGACGTCCGAGGTCGCGCAGGCCGTGGACAAGATCGCCATTACCGTGGGCGAGGTGCGGCTGTCGCTGCTGACGGTCGTCAAGGCGGTGGTTCTGGCGTCGGTGCTGATCGTCGGCGCGCGGTTCCTGGCGGCAGCGGGGTCGGACCGGATCCGCCGGTCCGAGGATCTGTCGCCGTCGCTCCGCGTGCTGCTGGTCAAGCTCTTGCAGATCGCGCTCTACGGCATTGCGCTGTTCGCGGCGCTCAAGAGCGTGGGGGTGGACCTGACCGGGCTGGCGGTGCTGTCGGGCGCCATCGGCGTGGGCCTGGGGTTCGGCCTGCAGAAGGTGGTGTCGAACCTGGTGTCTGGCGTCATCATCCTGCTCGACAAGTCGATCAAGCCCGGCGACGTGATCTCCCTGGGCGAGACGTTCGGCTGGATCAACACGCTGGGCGCGCGCTACGCGTCGATCACCACGCGGGACGGCAAGGAATACCTGATCCCGAACGAGGACCTGATCACCGGACAGGTGGTGAACTGGTCCCATTCCAACCATTTCGTCCGGCTCGACGTCTATTTCGGGACGGCATACGGCGACGACCCCCACAAGGTCCGCCGCATCGCGGTCGAGGCCGCGCTGGGCGTCGCGCGGGTGCTGAGCGAGCGCAAGCCGGTCTGCCACATCGTCGGCTTTGGCGATTCCAGCGTCGACTACATCCTGCGGTTCTGGATCACCGACCCCACGGGCGGGCTGACCAACATTCGCGGCAACGTCTATCTGGCGCTGTGGGACGCGTTCAAGGAGCACGGGATCTCGATCCCGTTCCCGCAGCGCGAGGTGACGGTCCTCAACGAGCCGCTCGCGGTGGCCACCGGGACGCCGTCCTGATCCGGCATGCCGGTCCCGCGGGCCAGTCGAATGGTGCCTTGCGGCGGCGATGAAAACGCGGAACCTTGTGCGCCATGCCGCCGCCCGCCGCCCGTCCCGCACTGATCACCCCGGTCCTGGTGGCCGGATCCGTCGTCATCATGGTCAGCTTCGCGATCCGCGCCAGCTTCGGCGTGTTCCAGATCCCCATCGGGCAGGAGTTCGGCTGGCCCCGGGCCGAGTTCAGCCTGGCCATCGCGATCCAGAACCTGGCCTGGGGGATCGGTCAGCCGGTCTTTGCCGCGCTGGCCGAACGGTTCGGGGACCGCAAGGCGATCGTCGCGGGTGCGGTGCTCTACGCGGCGGGGCTGGTGCTGACGGCCTATGCGACCTCACCGCTGACCATGCAGGCGCTGGAGGTGTTCGTCGGCTTCGGCGTGGCGGGTACCGGGTTCGGCGTGATCCTGGCGGTCGTGGGGCGGGCTGCGTCGGCGCGCAACCGCTCCATGGCGCTGGCCGTCGCCACCGCGGCCGGGTCCGCGGGTCAGGTCATCGGCCCGCCGGTGGCGGAGGCGCTGCTGGGGCCGATCGGCTGGCAGGGCGTGTTCGTGGTGTTCGCCGCGGCGATCCTGGCGGTTCTGGCGGTCCTGCCCGCCCTGCGCGTGGCCGAGGCCGAGAGCGTCGAGGTCGCCGAGACCATGCGCCAGATCCTGGGCCGCGCGGTCCGCGATCCGTCCTATGCTCTGATCTTCGTCGGCTTCTTCGCCTGCGGCTACCAGCTGGGGTTCATCACCGCGCATTTTCCCGCCCTGGTCACCGAGATGTCCGCCGCCGTCGCGCCCACCGGCGCGCTGGCCGCCCTGGGCGTCGGCGACACGGCGGCGCTGGGGGCGCTTGCCATCGGGGTGATCGGCCTGGCCAATATCGCCGGCACGCTCACCGCCGGCTGGCTGGGCAACCTGTTCGCGCGCAAGTACCTGCTGTCGGGGATCTACGCCGCGCGGACGGTCGTGGCGGCGGCCTTCATCCTGCTGCCGATCACGCCGGGGTCGGTGCTGGCCTTCTCTGTGTTGATGGGGGTGCTGTGGCTGGCGACGGTCCCGCTCACCGCCGGGCTGGTCGGGCATCTCTACGGGCTGCGCTATATGGGCACCCTCTACGGGGTGGTGTTTTTCTCCCATCAGCTGGGGTCGTTCCTGGGGGTGTGGCTGGGCGGCGAACTCTACGACGCCTACGGCACCTATACGCTGGTCTGGTGGATCGGGGTGGGGGTCGGCGCGTTTTCGGCCATCGTGCATCTGCCGATCCGGGAGGTCCGCGTGCCGTTGCCGGCCTGAGGGACCGGCCGCGGGATCAGTCGGCGGCGGGGTCGCGCTGGGGCTCTGCCCCAGACCCCGGGATATTTCCGGAAAGATGAAGGTCCGCGCGGTCGAGCCGGCGGGCGGCGGCAAGGCCGGCGTGGCGTCCGGTGGCGAGGCAAGCGGTGATGAGATAGCCGCCGGTGGGCGCCTCCCAGTCGAGCATCTCGCCGCAGGCGAAGGTGCCGGGCCGGGCGGTCAGCATCAGCTCCGCGTCCAGCGCGTCCCAGGACAGGCCGCCGGCGGTCGAGATCGCCTGATCCATGGGACGGAGGCCCGCGTGGCGGACGGGCAGGCATTTGATCAGCGGGGCGAGGTCCTTGGGGAGCGGGCGGCCGAATTCCATCAGCAGCGCGATCTGCACGGGATCCAGGCGGAGCGCCTTGCGCAGCCGGTTCGAGACGGACCCTTTCGCGGTGGCGAGGCGCGAGGCGATGCGGTCCCGCGGCCAGTCGGGCTTGAGGTCGAGGGCGAGGGGCGCGCCGGATCTGAGCGCCGGGGTCAGCGGATAGAGGCCGCCGCCCTCCAGGCCGGCTTGGGTGACCACGAATTCGCCCCGGTACCGGGCCGTTCCCGCGATCAGACCGGTGTTCTTGACCGGCTGGCCGTGGTGCCGCGCCATATGCGGCGACCAGGCAACGCTGAGGCCGGCATTGGCCGGCGCGAAGGGCGTGACGGGCAGGCCGGCGGCGCCGAGGCGTTCGGCCCAGAGACCGTCCGAGCCGAGCCGCCGCCAGCTGGCCCCGCCCATGGCGAGGACCGTGACGCGGGGGGCGAGGGTGCGCGGCCCCCGGGGCGTGTCGAAGCCGGCGCCGCCGGTCCAGCGCCAGCGCGTGTTCAGCGCAACGCCCCGGCCGGCCAGCCGCGCGAGCCATGCGCGCAGCAGCGGCGAGGCCTTCATGGCGGTCGGAAACACCCGTCCGGTGGAGCCAATGAAGACCTCCTGGCCCAGCGATTCGGCCCAGCCGACCACCTCCGCGGGGCCGAATGCCCGCAGGATCGGCGCCAGCGGTACGGCGTCATAGGCGGCCAGGAAGGCGGCGGGATCCTCTGCCCTGGTCAGGTTGAGACCCGACTTGCCGGCCATCAGGAACTTGCGCGCCGCGGAGGGCATCTGCTCTGCGATCACGACCGAGCGTCCGGCGGCGGAGAGCGCGTCGGCGGCCATGAGTCCGGCGGGGCCGGCTCCGACGATCAGGGCGTCCGGGTCTGTCATGTGCGCGTCATAGGCACGTCCTGTGCGCAAAGGCAAAGGCCGCGGCGCTTTCCCCCGGCGCCGGCCCGCTAGGTTCGGACCGGAAGGAGACCCCCATGCCGGCCATCGTGTCCGTGAAGAACCTGACCAAGCGCTACGACAGCGGCACCCACGCGCTGAAGGACGTGTCGCTGGACATCGAGGACGGCGAGATCCTGGCGCTGCTGGGACCCAACGGCGCGGGCAAGACGACGCTGATCTCCTGCATCTGCGGCATCGCCTCGGCCACGTCCGGGACGGTCACGGTGGACGGCCACGACAATGTGCGCGACTACCGCGCGGCGCGGCGGCTGATCGGGCTGGTGCCGCAGGAGATCAACCTGGAGCCGTTCGAGACGGTGATGAACACGGTGCGCTTCTCGCGCGGGCTGTTCGGCAAGGCGCCCGACGACGCGCATCTGGAGCGGGTGCTGCGCCAGTTGTCGCTGTGGGACAAGAAGGATTCGCAGGTGCGCGCCCTGTCGGGCGGCATGAAACGGCGGGTGCTGATCGCCAAGGCGCTGAGCCATGAGCCCAAGGTGCTGTTTCTGGACGAGCCCACCGCGGGCGTCGACGTGGGGTTGCGCAAGGAGATGTGGGACACCGTGTCGGACCTGCAGAAACACGGGGTGACGATCATCCTGACGACCCATTACATCGAGGAGGCGGAGGCCATGGCCGACCGGATCGGCGTCATCTCCGGCGGCGAGATCAAGCTGGTGCGGGACAAGGCCGGGCTGATGCGCGAACTGGGCCGCAAGCGCTTCGTGATCGAGCTGGGCGAGGCGGTGGACATGCTGCCCGCCGCGCTGAAGGACTACCGCCTTGAGCGCGCGGCGGGCGGCTGCGAGCTGGTCTATACCTACGACACGCAGGGCGACGGGACCGGTATCCGGCGGTTGCTGAACGACCTGTCCGCCGCCGGGATCACCGCGCGGGACGTGCGCACCGAGCAGTCGTCGCTGGAGGATATCTTCGTCGATCTGGTTGACGGGGAGGGGCGGTCATGAACCTCACGGCGATCTGGGCGATCTACCGGTTCGAGATGGCGCGCGCGCTTCGGACGGTCACGCAGACGGTGGTATCGCCGGTGCTGTCCACGTCGCTCTATTTCGTGGTGTTCGGCGCGGCCATCGGCAGCCGCATCCAGGAGGTGGAGGGGGTCAGCTACGGCGCGTTCATCGTGCCGGGGCTGATCATGCTGTCGGTGATCACGCAGTCGATCTCGAACGCCAGCTTCGGGATCTATTTTCCGAAGTTCATCGGCTCGATCTACGAGCTTCTGTCGGCGCCCGCGTCGTTTCTGGAAATCACCGCCGGATACGTGCTGGCGGCGGCGACCAAGTCGCTGACCATCGGGGTCATCATCCTGATCACCGCGTTCTTCTTCGTGGACCTGCGGATTCAGCACCCGGTCTGGATGGTGGTGTTCCTGGTGCTGACCTGCCTCAGCTTCAGCCTGTTCGGGTTCATCGTCGGCATCTGGGCGACCAATTTCGAGCAGTTGCAGCTGGTGCCGCTGCTTTTGGTGCAGCCGCTGATCTTTCTGGGCGGCACGTTCTATTCCATCTCCATGTTGCCGGGGGTGTGGGAGCAGGTGAGCCTGTTCAACCCGGTGGTCTATCTGGTGTCGGGGTTCCGCTGGTCGTTCTACGGCATGGCCGATGTGGCGCTGGGCTGGTCGCTTCTGGCGATCTTCGGGTTCACCGGGCTGTGCGTGGCCATCATCGGGCTGATCTTCCGCACCGGCTGGCGGATACGCGACTGACCTTGGCCTTGGGAGCCGTCCCCCCTATGTCGGGCGGATGAGAAGATTCATCCCCTTCGTCACCAAGGATCCCATGGTGGCCGTTCTGCGGCTGCAGGGCATCATCGCCGGCGGCAGCCCCGCCCGGCTCAACGACATCGGCCTGGCCCCGACGATAGAGAAGGCGTTCCGGCGCGGCAGGCCCTCTGCGGTGGCGCTGCTGCTGAACTCACCGGGCGGCTCTCCGGTCCAGTCGTCGCTGATCGCCGCGCGGATCCGGCGGCTGGCCGACGAAAAGGGCATCCCCGTGATCGCCTTCGTCGAGGACGTGGCGGCGTCGGGCGGCTACTGGCTGGCCACCGCGGCGGACGAGATCTATGCCGATGCGAATTCCATCGTGGGATCCATCGGCGTGATCTCAGCCGGGTTCGGGTTCAACAAGTTCATCTCTCGCTACGGGGTCGAGCGGCGGGTCTATACCGCCGGCGACTCCAAGGCGATGCTGGACCCGTTCCAGCCCGAGAAGGACGAGGACATCGCCCGCCTCAGGCAGTTGCAGGACCAGATCCACGGCACGTTCAAGGCGCAGGTCCGCGCGCGCCGGGGGGCCAGGCTGGCCGACGATCCGGCGCTGTTCACCGGCGAGATCTGGGTGGGCGCGCGGGCGCAGGAAAAGGGGCTGATCGACGGCATCGGCCATATGGTTCCGGTGATGAAGGACCGCTTCGGCGCCAGGACGCGGTTCGTGACCTACAAGCAGCGCCGTCCGTTCCTGTCGCGGTTCGGGGCGCGGCTGGCCGCCGACGCGCTGGCCGGCGTCGAGGATCGCGCCACCTACGCCCGCTTCGGCCTTTGACGTGATCAAGATCGTCTCTCTGTTCCTCATCGGGATGCTGGTGCTGGCGATGTTCGGGCGGCTGCGCTTTCCGGGCCGGGACAGGCTTCGCAGCATGAAATGCGACGGCTGCGGACGCTATCGGATGGGCAAGGGGCCGTGCCCGTGCGGAAAGGGATGAGATGACCTATTTCATGGCGCTGCTGGGACTGGGCATCCTGCTGGGCGCGGGGGATTGCCTGGTCAAGGGCGCCGTGAACCTGTCCCTGCGGCTGGGCGTGCCGGCGCTGATCGTCAGCCTGACGGTGGTGGCCTTCGGCACCTCCGCGCCGGAGCTGCTGATCTCCATCGACGCGGTGCTGGACGGCGTGCCGGGCCTTGCGCTGGGCAACGTGGTCGGATCGAACACCGCCAACGTGCTGCTGGTGCTGGGGGTGCCGGCACTGATCTACGGCCTGGACACCAGCGCGAGCGAGGTCCGGCAGACCTACACGATCATGATGGGCGCGTCCGTCCTGTTCACCGCGCTGGCCTTCTTCGGGCCGTTCACCTGGTGGAACGCGCTGATCCTGCTGGCCGCGCTTGCGGCGATCCTGGGGATGCAGCTGCGCGAGGGGCTGGCGACGCGGGTCACCCCCGAAGACGTCGAGGGCGCGGATCCGGGCATGGCGGGCTGGAAGATCGGGGTATTTCTGGCCATCGGGCTGGTGGGCCTGCCGCTCGGGGCGAACATCCTCATCGACAGCGCCAAGGAGATCGCGCAATCGCTGGGCATCCCGGATTCGGTGATCGGCCTGACCATGGTCGCGATCGGCACCAGCCTGCCCGAGCTTGCCACCACCTTCGTCGCCGCCGCCAAGAGACAGGCCGACGTGGCGCTGGGCAATGTCATCGGGTCCAACATGTTCAACCTGCTGGCCATCATCGGCATCGCCGCGCTGGTCGGCGACATCCCGGTGGACGAGACGTTCCTGAGGCTCGACCTGTGGGTGATGCTGGCCGCGTCCCTGGCGATGGTGCCCTTCGTATTCACCTCTGCGCGGATGACCCGGCCGGTGGGTCTGGCGTTCTGCCTGCTCTATGGCTTCTACCTGTGGTGGGTGGTCGGATGAGGGCGCTGGTCACCGGGGGCGGCGTCCGCCTGGGCCGGGCCATGGCGCTCTACCTGGCCGGGCGCGGGTACGACGTTGCCGTGCATTACCGCAGCTCCGCGGACGGTGCCGCGGATGTCGTGGGCGAGATCCGCGCCATGGGCCGGCGGGCGGTGGCGGTGCGGGCCGACCTGCTGGATGAGGCGCAGACCGCGGGGCTGGTGGGCGCGGCATCGGACGGGCTGGGCGGGGCGCTGGATCTGCTGGTCAACAACGCCTCGATCTTCGAGCACGACACGATCCGGAACGCCACGCGGGAGAGCTGGGACCGGCACATGGGATCGAACCTGCGCGCGCCTTTCGTGCTGATCCAGGGCTTTGCCGCCCAGGCACCGGAGGCCGGGACGGATGCCCACGGAGAGCCTGTCGCGCGGGCGCTGGCGGTGAACATGATCGACCAGCGGGTAAAGAAGCTGACGCCGGAGTTCATGACCTATACCCTGGCCAAGATGGGGCTCTGGGCGCTCACCCGCACCGCCGCGCAGGCGCTGGCCCCGGCCGTCCGCGTCAACGCGATCGCCCCCGGCCCGACGATGCAGGGCACCCGGCAGAGTGCGTCGCATTTCGCGGCCCAGCGCGCGGCAACGGTGCTGGAGCGCGGCGCGGACGCCGGCGACATCTGCGCCGCGCTGGGCTATCTTCTGGATGCCCGCGCCGTCACCGGGCAGCTTCTCTGCGTCGATGGCGGGCAGCACCTGGCCTGGCGGACGCCCGACGTGCAGGGCGTGGAATAGGCGCATCGTGCCGGGCGTTCTGCACCGGGTCACGGAGCCGTCACACAAACGTCAGAAAACCCGGGAAATACAGGGACCTATGGATTCGACGATAATTTTCTTTAGCGATTTCAACGGAATGCGTATTCGACTAAAATGTAATCAAAGTGATCAACCCGCCTGAATCGCACGGAAAATACCCCCGCCCCCGACGTTGCGCACAGGTTTATCCACACAAACGGGGGAGGGCTTTCCTCTTGCCGAACGGATCCATATTTGCAGGGGCGCCCCGGAATCACGGTGATCCGATGACCGACCCGACCGATGCCGCCGACCTGCGCGGCCACGCCTGCATCCAGTCCTATCTGGGTTCGCTCGACGGCTCTCCCGGCGTCTACCGGATGCTGGATGAGCGGCAGGCGGTTCTCTATGTGGGCAAGGCGCGGAACCTCAAGAAGCGGGTGGCGAGTTACGCCAAGCCGTCGGGACACGCGCCGCGCATCGCGCGGATGATCCGCGACACCGCGTCGATGATGTTCCTGACGACCCGGACCGAGACCGAGGCGCTGCTGCTCGAACAGAACCTGATCAAGCAGCTCAAGCCCCGCTACAACGTGCTGCTGCGCGACGACAAGTCGTTCCCCAACATCCTGGTCACCGGCGACCACCCGTTTCCGATGATCAAGAAGCACCGCGGCGCCAAGCAGGAGAAGGGGTCCTATTACGGTCCGTTCGCCAGCGCGGGGGCGGTGAACCGGACGCTGACCCAGCTTCAGCGCGTATTTCTGCTGCGCAACTGTTCGGATTCCATGTTCGACAGCCGCACCCGGCCCTGTCTGCAATACCAGATCAAGCGCTGTTCCGGACCCTGCGTGGGACATATCTCGGAACAGGATTACCGCGGCAGCGTCCGCGACGCGGAGGAGTTCCTCCAGGGCAAGACGACGCGGGTCCAGAAGCAACTGGCGGAGGAGATGAAGGCCGCGTCCGACGACATGGCGTTCGAGCGCGCGGCGGCGTTGCGCGACCGGATCCGGGCGCTGACCCAGGTGCAGGCGGGGCAGGGCATCAATCCCGCCGGCGTGGCCGAGGCCGACGTCATCGCGCTGCATACCGAGGGCGGGCAGGCCTGCGTGCAGGTGTTCTTTATCCGCGCCAACCAGAACTGGGGCAACCGGGACTACTTCCCGCGCACCGGATCGGGGGCGGAACCCGCCGAGATCCTGGAGGGGTTCATCGGCCAGTTCTACGACAACAAGGAGCCTCCACGTATGCTGCTGCTGTCCGACGAGATCGAGGATCCCGACCTGATGGCCGAGGCGCTGTCCCAGAAGGCCGGCCGAAAGGTGCAGATCCTGGTTCCGCAGCGCGGCGAGAAGAAGGATCTGGTGGCCGGCGCGCTGCGCAACGCGCGCGAGAGTCTGGCCCGCAAGATGAGCGAGACGGCGACCCAAGGGCGGCTTCTGGCCGGACTGGCCGAGGCGTTCGACCTGGATCGCGCACCGGAGCGGATAGAGGTCTACGACAACAGCCACATCCAGGGCACGGATGCCGTGGGCGCGATGATCGTGGCCGGCCCCGAGGGGTTCCTGAAGAGCCAGTACCGCAAGTTCAACATCCGCGGCGACGATCTGACACCCGGAGACGACTTCGGCATGATGAGGGAGGTTCTGACCCGGCGGTTCAAGCGTCTGCAGAAGGAGGATCCCGACCGCGACAAGGGGCTCTGGCCGGACCTGCTGCTGATCGACGGCGGCGCGGGCCAGGTCTCTGCCGTGGCGTCGATCATGGCGGAGATGGGCGTGTCCGACATCGCCATGATCGGCGTCGCCAAGGGCATAGACCGCGACGCCGGCAAGGAGGAGTTCCACCGGACCGGCCGGCGGCCGTTCGCCCTGCGGCACAACGATCCGGTGCTGTATTTCGTACAGCGGCTGCGGGACGAGGCGCATCGCTTCGCCATCGGCACCCACCGCGCCAAGCGGGCGAAGTCGGTCGGGGCGACCCCGCTGGATGAGATCGCCGGCGTCGGCGCCGGGCGCAAGCGGGCGCTGCTGGCGCATTTCGGCTCTGCCAAGGCGGTGTCGCGCGCCGGGCTGGACGACCTCAAGGCTGTCGAAGGCATCAGCGAGGGTCTGGCCGAGAAGATCTATGGGTTTTTCCACGCGCGGGGATGACCGCCAGAGGCGAACGGACCTGACGTTTCGGCCATGTGTTCATGCCCCGCGCGATCGGCTATTTCTGTTGCGGGGAGACCGGCGGGGCGCGGCGCCGGACCGTCGACTGGGGGGATTGACGGTCCGGCGCCGCACCACGACCGGCCGCTTCCGGTATCAGATGCCGCACTGGTCCGAAAACGCCAGACGCGCGGCGCCGGTCCCGGGCTGCCGGTGTCCGTGAATGTCTGCCGTTCCCGCGGCGAGCCGACCGTGAGCCGGTTGCCAGTGTGAGAGAACGTCATCGTCGCGCCGTTCGCCACCAACGCGCTTCCCGTCTGGAACACCGGCGCGACCGGCACGCGGCGCCGGCGCCGGCGCCCGTCGGGCAGGGCGGTCCGGACCATCGGGCGTTCTTCACCAGCATAGGCGTCCCCAGGCCGCGTGGCGCCAAGGGCCGAAAGCTCTGAGTTTCCGTTTGACCGACAGCATGACCATGTAGCGCCCCGGCTCTTGCCTGCTGACCAGCGTTTTGCCGCCCTGGGCGGAGGTGCCACGCGCCCGCGGCGGCCGGACCCGCCGTCTTGCACCGCCTCACCGCCCTCCGCGACGGCGAATCATCGCCCCGGGGCGCGTTCAGAGCGCGCGCGACGCCACGCGGCCCTTTCGCCCCGGTGCGCGGGCCGCTATCTGTCACACATGCGCTGGACCGTTCCCAACATCCTTACCGTGCTGAGACTTCTGGCGGCCCCGGGCGTCGCGGTCGCGTTTTTGTATTTTCAGCGGCCGTATGCCGACTGGTTCGCATTGATCCTGTTCGTTCTGGCCGCCGTCACCGACTGGTTCGACGGCCATATCGCCCGGACCTGGAAGCTGGAGAGCCGGTTCGGCGCCATGCTCGACCCGATCGCGGACAAGGCGATGGTGATCATCGCGCTTCTGGTCATCGTCGGCTATTCGTCCATGTCGCCCTGGCTGGTCCTGCCGGCGACGGTGATCGTGTTCCGAGAGGTCTTCGTGTCCGGGCTGCGGGAATTCCTGGGCGCGCAGGCGAAGCTGTTGAGCGTCACCAAACTGGCGAAGTGGAAGACGACCGCGCAGATGGTGGCGATCGCCGTGCTCTTCTCACGCGATATTTTCCTGTATCATCTTCTGGACCGGACGCAGGGCATGGACGCCGCCACGGCCGGATCGGTTCCGACCGGCGCGGCGGCGGACGGGGCCGGCGTCCTGTGGCTGGCGCAGATGCGCGATGTCGCGGGAATCGCAGGCGTGACGCTGCTGTGGATCGCGGCGGCGATGACGCTGATCACGGGATGGGACTATTTCCGCAAGGCGCTGCCGTTCCTGAAGGAGCCCGCATGACACTGGACGTTCTCTATTTCGCCTGGCTTCGTGAGCGCATCGGCCTGCCGCGCGAAACCGTCGAGACCGGTGCCGCGACCGTCGCCGAACTGGTGGAGGAGTTACGCGCGCGTGAGGACCGCTACGACATGGCGTTTCGGGATCTGTCGGCGATCCGTGTCGCGGTCGATCAGCAGCTGACCGAGTTCGACACCTCCCTGAGCGACGCGCGGGAGGTTGCGTTCTTTCCGCCGATGACGGGGGGCTGATGCGGGTCGTGGTTCAGGAGGCGCCCTTCGGCGCGGGCGAGGAGGCCGAGCGTCTGGCCGCCGGGCGCGCCGACATGGGGGCGGTGGTGACGTTCTGCGGACTGGTGCGCGACACCCCGGACGCGGACCTGCGCTACATGGAGATCGAACACTATCCCGGCATGACCGCGCGGGCCATCGAGGCCATCGCGGCGGAGGCGGCGGCGCGATGGTCCCTGGGCGACGTCCTGGTGATCCACCGCCACGGGCGGTTGGCGCCGGGAGAGGCGATCATGATGGTCGGGACCGTCGCGCCGCACCGGGCGGATGCCTTCGCGGCGGCCGAATTCCTGATGGATTACCTCAAGTCGCGGGCGCCCTTCTGGAAGAAGGAAGTGACCGCCCGGGGCGCGGCCTGGGTCGAGGCCGCCGAGGCGGACGAGGATGCGCTGACCCGCTGGTAGCGCCAGCTTGGCCGATCCGTCTCAGCCGTGGGCATTCATCCGTTCGATGTAGTCGCGCAGTTCCGCGGCCTCCGCCCGGGCCTCGCGCAGGCCTTCCATGGTGGCGCGCAGCTCCGCCTCGGTCGCGTTGAGCTGGTTCGCCATCTCCGATTCGCGGTCCTGGAGATAGGCGATGGCCTGGTCGCGGGATTCCTCTGCCTCGTACATGGCGCGGGCCATCCGGTCGAGTTCGCCCAGGTCGGCCTGGCTCACGCGGGTCAGGCGATGGACGAGCCAGTTGGCGAACCATCCCAGCATGAAGGCCACGAAGAGGATGATCGCCGTCGCGATGACGAATTCGAACCGGTTCATTCCGTCGCCTCTGTCTCCGGGGACTGGGGCGCGTCGTCTTGCGCGTCCGTGGCCGCGCCGGTCTCTGCCTCCGCCGTCGCATCGGACGCCGCGGACCCGCTTTCCGGGTCCGTCGGGGTCTCGTCCGCCGCGCCGGGCGGTTCATCGGCCGTCAGAAGGCGGAATTCAATCCGCCGGTTCGCTTCCCGCCCCTCTTCGGTGCCGTTGTCGGCGATCGGAGTCTCCTCACCGTAGCCCACGGCGGTCAGGTCGCCCACGGGCACACGGCGGGAGAGAAGCGCGGCCAGAACGGCCTCTGCCCGCTCCTGGCTGAGCGATTTGTTCATCTCCTCGCGTCCCTGGCTGTCGGTATGGCCGCCGACCTCCATGGCCACGCCTTCGCACTTGCCCAGCACTTCGGCGATTGCGTCGACGCTGTCGCGGGAGGCCGGGGCGATCACGGCGGATCCCGGATCGAAGGCGATCTGTCGGGCCGAGAGGATTTCGTTGATCCGCGACACGCATTCATCGGGCGAGGGCAGCGCCAGCGTGGCGTCCAGGCGCTTGTCGTAGGCGATGTCGATGGAAAAGTCGGCGTCGTCGCCCAGGCGGCCGGAGAGGAGCCGCGCGACGGCCGACGGCGCGTCGGCGCTGCCGGAGGTGCCGGATACGCGGATCCCGCCGTCATCCACGCTGACCGCGCCGTGGTGGAGCTGCGACAGGGCATCGAGCGCGGCGAGGATGGTCGGCGACCAGCCCAGGGGCACGGGTTCGGCGATCTCGATGGCGGCATCCACCTGGTCGGCACCGAAGAGCGCGCGGGCCAGGCTGGTGGCCGCCGTGCGCGAGAGCTGCGTGCCGACCCGTCCCTGGAGCTGGACGAGGCCTTCCGGGCTGCGGGTGGCGACGAACTCGGCCGGCCCGGCCTCCGGCTCCGCAGCTTGGACATCGGCCTGCACGGCGGTCAGGGTGAATTCCTCGGGCAGGTCGCGGCGCAGGTCCGCGGCGATCCGCCCGAACCCATCGACTTCGGCGGCGGCCTCCAGCCGGACGTCCAGATCGCTGACGGTGAGCGTCCCGGTCCCGACCCCGCGCATGGCCTCCAGCGCCCGGGCGGCGGCATCGGCCCAGGCTGGGGACGGCGCGCCGAGCCCCAGGTCGCAGCGGACGTCTTCTGCCCCGAGGGATTCGGCCGCGGCCAAGATGCGCTGGCGGCCCTGGTCGGTAGCCGCGGCGCAGGCGTCGAACCGGGTGGTGCCCTCCTGCCGGGTAAGGCGGAGCAGAAAGGGCGAAATGACGGGGCGGGGGGCGGTAATGTCCAGGGCGATCTCCACGCCCTCCGGGGCCAGTCGGTTCAGGTCACGCGTCAGCTTCGCGCGGCTGTTGTCGTCCCGGGCCATGGTCTTGACGGCGACGCGCCCGGCCTCGATCGAGACCTTGGCCTTGTCGCTGCGCCTGAGCGCCTCGACCCCCAGTGCCACGGCGGCGTCCCAGGTGTCGGGCGACGGAAAGCGCGCGGTCTGCAGCAGATCGGTGATCGGCGTGTCCGGGGCGATGCGCGCGATGTCCTCCAGAAGGTCCATCCGGTCCATGTCTTCCGGTACGAGGCCGATCAGGGTGACGCCGTCGTTCGCGCGCAGCACCTCGATCGAGAAATCCGGCGCGGCGATGGCGTCGCGCTGGGCGACGTCCATCAGATCGACGACGCGCGCGCCGTCCACCACCATGCCCGCAAGGCTGAGGGCGCGGAAGCGGGCGGCCTCATCCGGGGCGGTGCCGGTCAGGCCCAGCTGCAGCCCGTCGGCGATGACATCGACCCAGCCGAATCCTTCGGCGCGCAGGCGTTCGGCCACGGCATCGACCGAGCGGGTCTCTATCTGGGTCGCGGCGACGTTGGCCGCGGCGACCGACACGGCGGCCGCGACGGCGAAGGTGACTGTGACGGTAAGGACGGATCTGATGGACATGGGGCGTATCCGGTTTTCGGGGTGGCGCAGGTCTAGACCCGTCGGCGTCCCGCGTCCATCAGGCCAGGGCCGCAAGAGCGAGAAACAGCGCGGCAAGAAGTCCCGTGTCGCGGTTCGACCGGAAGAGAATCAGGCAGAGCCGGGTGTCCCGCGGATCGAACCGCGACAGTTGCCAGGCCATATGCGCGGCCGCGGCGACGGGGGCGGACAGACCCAGGATCAGCGGGACGGCGCCCTTGTCCCGCAGGGCGGCGAACACCGCGAGCGCCATGAAGAGACAGGCGCCGGCCAGGAACCCGCGCAGCCATGGCGCGGGCCGGTCGCCAAAGAGGCGAGCCGTCGATTTCACGCCGATCAGCGCATCGTCCTCTGCATCCTGATAGGCGTAGATCGTGTCGTAGAAGAGCGTCCAGGCGATGCCCGAGAGGTACAGCAGAACCGCCGGCAGCTGCAGCGATCCGGCCAGCGCGGTCCAGGCCAGCAGCGCGCCCCAGTTGAAGGCGAGCCCCAGGAACACCTGTGGCCACCACGTGAACCGCTTGGCAAACGGGTACACGGCCACGGGCAGCAGCGACAGGATGCCCAGAAGAATCGCGTTGGCGTTGAAGGTCAGCAGGATCGCAAGGGCGGTGAGGCTCTGCGCGACCAGCCAGACCAGGGCCTGACGCGGACTCACCTGCCCGGAGGGGATGGGCCGTGATCGGGTGCGCGCGACGCCCGAATCGATGTCCCTGTCGGTGATGTCGTTCCAGGTGCAGCCCGCGCCGCGCATGAGAAACGCGCCGATGGCGCAGCCCACCCCGATCCAGAGCGCCGGCCACCCGATTTCGCCGCCGGCGGCCGCGGCCAGGAACAGTCCCCACCAGCAGGGCAGCAGCAGCAGCCACGTGCCGATCGGGCGATCCGCGCGGGACAGCCGCAGGTAGGGGCGCGTGGCCTTGGGGGCGCGGCGGTCCACCCAGTTGCCCTTGACGGCATCGGCCACCTGCCCTTTCGTCGCCTGTGTGTCCGACACCGGGAACCTCCTGTCTGATGGCCTCGACGATCCGGCTCCATGTAGAGCATCCGCTGGCGGCGGGGCAAACCGTCGCCCTGTCGCGCGAACAGGCGCATTATCTCTTCGGCGTGATGCGAAAGGGGGTGGGCGAGATCCTGGAGGTATTCAACGGGCGCGACGGGACCTGGACGGCAGAGGTGGCGGAGGCCGGGAAGCGGGCCGGCGTGCTGATCTGCCGGGAAAGGCGGGCCGCGCAGCGCGATCCGCCCGACGTCTGGCTGCTGTTCGCGCCGATCAAGAAGGCGCGCACCGATTTCATCGTCGAGAAGGCGGCGGAACTGGGCGTGCGCCGGATCTGCCCCGTGCAGACGGAGTTCACCAACTCCGAGCGGATCCGACGCGACCGCCTCCAGGCCCACGCGGTCGAGGCGGCCGAGCAATGCGGCGGCAATTTCGTGCCGGAGGTGGCCGGCATCGCCCCGCTGGGCACGCTGCTGGACGGATGGGACGCGCGGCGACGGCTGTTGTTCTGCGACGAGGCCCTGGCCGGTTCGGCGAGCGACCTGACCGATCTGCCCGCCGGTCCCTGGGCCGTGCTGATCGGCCCGGAGGGCGGATTCTCGGCCGCCGAGCGGGACCGGCTGCGGGCGTCGGAGGCCGCGCATCCGGTCAGCCTTGGACCACGGATCCTGCGCGCGGATACGGCAGCGGTCGCGGCGCTGACGCTGTGGCAACAGGCCCTGGGGGACTGGAGATGAGGCCGGTCGTTGCGCGGCACCCGCGCGGGTCGCGCGGCGTATCCGGAGCGATGCGGTCAGGGACGGAGCGGACCCGGTTCGCCGTCGGGTTCTTTGCGCCGGCCGCGTGCCCGGTCCCGTCAGCGGCCGCCCCGTGATCCGGGCCGAGGCGATCGCGCGCATCTTGCGCTGGCGCGACGTCCTGGTGGGGGCGGCGGCGACGGGGCTGGGTCTGTGGTGGGCGCTGACCGCCTTCGGCGTCCTGCGATGGGTCGGGGTGGCCGTCGCCCTGGGCGGGGGCGCGGTGCTTCTGGAGGCCGCGCGCCGCCTCCGGCGCCCCAGGGGCGGCGGCGGCGCCGGGATCGTCAGCGTGACCGAGCGGCAGATCACCTATCTGTCGGGCCACGGCGGCGGCGCGGTGTCGCTGGACGGTCTGCGGCGGGTGTCGGTCCTGCGGGACGGGGGCGCGCCGCGCTGGCGGCTCTTCGACGGCGACGGCCACGGTCTGGACATCCCCGCCGACGCAGAGAACGCCGAGGCCATCTTCGACGCGCTCATCGCCCTGCCCGGCCTGGCCGAACCGGATGCCGTCGCCGCACTGACGGAGGCGCGGAGCGGCGAGACGGTGGTCTGGGAGGCGGGGGCGAAGAGGCTCGGTTGACTTCCGCGGGACGGCCCGCCAAGTCCGGCGGATCAGATGGCGGCAGGCGAGGATCCGATGTCCATTCCCCAGCAGGGCGGCGGCCCCATCGAACGGCACGAGCAGCTTGCCGAGTACCTGGCCGACGGCTGCAAACCCAGGGACGCGTGGCGCATCGGCACCGAGCACGAGAAGTTCGGCTACTGCAAGGATACGCTGAAGCCGCTTCCCTATGCGGGCGACCGGTCGATCCATGCGGTGCTGTCCGGTCTCAGGGACCAGTTCGGCTGGGCGCCGGTGGAAGAGGGCGGCCACCTGATCGGGCTGGAAAAGGACGGCGCCAACGTGTCGCTGGAGCCCGGCGGGCAGCTGGAACTGTCCGGCGCGCCGCTGGAGACCATCCACGGGACCTGCGACGAGGTGAACGACCATCTGGCGCAGGTCAAGGCGGTGGCCGACCGGATCGGCGTCGGCTTCATCGGGCTGGGGGCGGCGCCGCACTGGACCCATGACGAGATGCCGCTGATGCCCAAGGGCCGCTACAAGCTCATGGACGGCTACATGAAGAAGGTCGGTTCGCTCGGCACGCAGATGATGCGGCGGACCTGCACGGTTCAGGTGAACCTGGACTTCTCGTCTGAGGCGGACATGGTGCAGAAGCTGCGCGTGGCGCTGGCGCTGCAACCCGTGGCGACGGCGCTGTTCGCCAGCTCGCCGTTCCTGGAAGGCCGGCTCAACGGGCACAAGTCCTGGCGCAGCCGGATCTGGCGCGATCTCGACGCGGCGCGCACCGGGATGCTTCCGTTCGTCTTCGAGGACGGGATGGGGTTCGAGCGATGGGTCGAGTACGTGCTGGATGTGCCGATGTACTTCGTCTATCGCGACGGTACCTATATCGACGCCCTGGGCCAGTCGTTCCGCGACTTCCTGAAGGGTGAGCTTCCGGCGCTGCCCGGCGAGATCGCCACGATGTCTGACTGGGCGGACCACCTGACGACGGTGTTCCCCGAGGCCCGGATCAAGAAATTCATCGAGATGCGCGGCGCGGATGGCGGACCCTGGCGCCGGCTGTGCGCCCTGCCGGCCTTCTGGGTCGGGTTGATGTACGACCAGACCGCGCTGGATGCGGCATGGGACGTGGCCAGGGGCTGGGACGCGGAGACGCGCGAGGGGCTGCGCATCGCGGCCTCGGTCGACGGGTTGCAGGCCAGAGTCGGGGATGTGGACATGCTGTCGGTTGCGCGGCTCTGCGTGGAAATCGCCGAGCAGGGCCTGAAGGCACGGGCGCGGCCCGGCGCGGGCGGCATGATTCCGGACGAGGCGCATTTCCTGAACGCCCTGAAAGAGAGTATCGAGAGCGGCCACGTCCTGGCCGACGAGCTGATCGCGCGGTTCGAAGGCCCCTGGAACGAAAACGTGACCCCCGTTTTCGGTGAGTTTTCCTACTGAAATAACGCGAATGAGGTGGGCGGGGCCGGCAGACTCCAGCCAATTTAATCATGCCCGTCTGGACCTTCCCGCAGTGTAGGGTAGTGTGTGCTCAAACGTCTTGGAGGTAATCGAACGATGAAGAGATTTATGATCGCGCTGCCCGTGGTGGTTCTCATTGCGGGCTGCCAGACCAACAACCAGGGCGCCCTGACGGGTGCCGCCCTTGGCGCCGCGACCGGCGCCGCCGTGTCCGGGAGCGACGACCGTGCCGCCGGCGCGCTGATCGGGGGTGCCGTCGGCGCCGCCGCCGGCAACTACATCGCCCGCAACAATCAGGGTCAGTGCGTCTATGAAAACCGGTACGGCGAGCGCTATACGGCCGCCTGCCCGTAACCGATCACCACGGGTCGGCGCGGGCGACCGCGCCGACCGGCCCTTACAGGGCGCGGGTCACTTTTTGCCGATTCGTGGCTCTGTCCCCGCGATCAGGCGCCCGATATTCGCGCGGTGCCTGACGAAAATCAAAGCCCCCATGAGCGCGAGGACGACCGCCAGCGCATCGGCACCGACCACGAGGGCGTAGAACGGCGCCAGCGCCGCGGCCACCAGTGCCGCCAGCGATGAGATCCGCGACAGCATGGCCGTCGCGAGCCAGGTGGCGCAGGCCGCCAAACCCAGCGGCCAGGCCAGCGCTAGGACCGTCCCCAGAAATGTCGCCACGCCCTTGCCGCCGCGGAATCGCAGATAGATCGGGAAGCAGTGCCCGACGAACGCGGCGGCACCGGCAAGAAGGCCCGCGAATTCCCCCATCAGAAGGCGCGCGACGATAACCGCGACGGCGCCCTTGCCCACGTCTCCGACGAGGGTCAGCAGGGCTGCCAGCCTGTTCCCGGTCCTCAACACGTTGGTCGCGCCGATATTCCCCGAACCGATGCCGCGCAGGTCCCCCAGCCCGAAGAGCCGGGTGACCAGCAGGCCAAACGGGATGGATCCGAGCAGGTAGGCAAGGAGTGCGGTGGCAATCGGCATGGTCGGCGTCCCCAGGGGCATCCCGCGTCAACAGTGGCCTTGCGTCACGGGTGTGTCACGCTTGTTTCATTTGAGGATACGTCCCGAAAGGCTAGTTTCGAGCAGGAAGGCAACGGGAGAGCACCATGGCCGGCCGATGGAAGAACGATCTGACGTTGGATGACGTGACGCCGCGGGGGATCTATCTGAACCGACGGCAGATGCTGACGTCACTGACCGCGGCGGGACTGGGACTGTCGGTCAGTCCTGCGGCGGCGCAGGGCGCCGATCTGGAACCGAACACGTTCGAGGACATCACCAGCTACAACAATTTCTACGAGTTCGGTACGGGCAAGTCGGATCCCGCAGAGTATGCCGGGCAGCTGACGACCAGCCCCTGGACCGTGGAGATCGACGGGCTTGTGGATCGGCCCGGACCGGTGTCCATGGACGATATTCTGTCACGCATGGAGATCGAGGAGCGGATCTACCGTCTGCGCTGCGTCGAGGCATGGTCCATGGTGATCCCGTGGCAGGGGTTCGAATTGGCGGACCTGCTGGAGATGGCCGGCGTGCAGGACGGCGCGCAGTTCGTGGCCTTCCAAACCCTGTTGCGCCCGGAAGAGATGCCCGGCCAGAAGCGTCCGATCCTTGATTGGCCCTATATCGAAGGGTTGCGGCTGGATGAGGCGATGCACCCGCTGACCATCATGGCGACGGGACTCTACGGCAAGCCGCTTCCGAACCAGAATGGGGCGCCGCTGCGGCTGGTCGTTCCGTGGAAATATGGGTTCAAGTCGATCAAGTCGATCGTGCGGATCACCCTGACCGACCGGCAACCGGAGACGACCTGGAACCTGGCCGGTCCGGACGAGTACGGGTTTTACGCTAATGTGAATCCGAACGTGGACCATCCGCGCTGGAGCCAGGCAACAGAGCGCCGCGTCGGCGGCGGGCTGTTTTCCAGGCGCATCGATACGATGATGTTCAACGGCTACGAGGACGAGGTCGCGTCGCTTTACCGGGGGATGGACCTGGCCGAAAACTACTGATGACCCGAACCCAGAGGGTCAATGCGGCGCTCCGCCAGGTGCCGTCCTGGGCGGTCTATGGCCTGGGGGCGCTGATCCCGGTCTATTATCTCTATCTTGGGCTGACCGGCGGTCTGGGGGTAGAACCCGTCAACGCGCTGGAACGCGCACTGGGAGACCTGGCCATCAAGGCGCTGGTCGTCGTCCTTGCGGTGACTCCGGTCCGCAGATGGACCGGAATCAGCCTGGTGATGCACAGGCGCGCTCTCGGGCTGCTCGCGTTCTTCTATGTGGTATGTCATTTGCTCGTCTGGGCATTGCTCGACGTTCAGGACTTCGGCCGGGTCTGGGCCGACATCGTAAAGAGGCCGTACATTTCCATTGGAATGATCGCATTCGTGTTGCTGCTGCCTGTCGCCGCGACATCGAACAACCTGTCCATTCGAAAGCTGGGACCGGTGCGCTGGCGCAGAGTTCATATGCTCACCTACGCCATTGGCGTGTTGGGCGCGGCTCACTACATCATGGTCCAGAAGACGTGGGAGGCGGAACCACTTATCTATCTTGCCGTCATTCTCGGGCTGGTTGCGACACGCTTGCCTGCGCTGAGACGCGAATTCGCAAGCTGAAAGGAAGCACATCCATGGGTCGGATATCCAAAGCAGGCCGGACTCTGTCCGCAACGGCGGGGATCGCGTTGTTGGTGGCGGGGGGCGCAATTCTGAGCGCGAGCGGCGCGGCGGCCGACCCCGATCCCAAGTCGGTCTCACCGGTCACCACCTTCGTGGGAGAGATGGCGGTGCCGATGCCCGGTGGCGGGATCGATCGTAGCCAGATCGACAATTCCCTGCGCTTCGAGCCCCTGCAGAGCTTTGACGAGATGTTCCTCCGCGACGACGTTGTGTTCCTGATGCGGCACGGTCCGACCGACTGGTCCAAACTGGACCGCAAGGATGTGGCTCCGACCGACTGCGCGAATCAGCGTGTCCTGTCCGACCAAGGCCGCAAGGATACAGAGGATTTGGGTGCGCTGCTGGCGTTCAACGATATCCGGTTCGGCCGAATCGTCGTCAGCGAATGGTGCCGGAATCAGCAGACCTACGACGCGCTGGAGCGCGGCTACGACTCTGTCGAACCGGGAGCCTGGGAGGCGACGCCGGTCGAGGCGAGCGCGGATCTCAACCTGTTGCTTTCGCTTCAGGGGGCGCCGAACGTAACAAAGTTGCGGGCCTTGGTGTCCGGCTGGGACGGCGGCGACCAGACGGGCCCGCTGCTTATCATCAGTCATTTCACCAACATTCAGGAGCTGACCGAGTTCGCTGTGTACGAGGGTGAGATGCTGGTCCTGGACCCCAAGCGGGAGAACCGCGTGCTGGGATATGTTAGGTTGCGGACCGCCCAGCCGGACATCGGCCACTTCAACGTCGCCACCCGGGATGCGATCTACGAAGCGGACGGTTCGGTCGATCCGGCGGCCGCCGCTGCGGCGGG
>NZ_JQEY01000008.1:0-80000 GCF_000743715.1 Palleronia rufa | reverse complement strand
GGGAGAGCACCTGCTTTGCAAGCAGGGGGTCATCGGTTCGATCCCGATACGCTCCACCAGATACGGACTGTTCCGGCAAGCAGCACGGCTGTTTTCCCGTCCAGTCGGACGCGTCGCTACGGCGACATTGACATCGTACAGAGAGATACACATCAGTTTCATGCTGAGACGGGCAGTGCGCCCGGATCTGCGGTCCGACCGCAATGCATGATACTATCCAAGTCAAGTACACTAACCCATGCAGCCGCAAGGCTGCAAAATAAGTTCCGCTGCATGAACCAGGTAGCGGAGCGGGAAAGTATGCTTTGATCAATGCCCTGCTGGAAACAAAAGGCCGGTGGGGTGCAGAAGGAGCCTGACTTCTTCTGGATCAAATCAAGCGCGAAAAGGGCGTTTGGTGGATGCCTTGGCAGTAAGAGGCGATGAAGGACGTGATACTCTGCGATAAGTCGCGGCGAGCTGAGAATGAGCTTTGACCCGCGAATTTCCGAATGGGGCAACCCACCTGACAGTTTCGTATTATCCCCTCCGGGGCTTGATACGGCGCTGAAACAGGTACTTTTAACCTGAATATATAGGGTTAAAAGAGCAAACCCGGGGAACTGAAACATCTAAGTACCCGGAGGAAAGGAAATCAACAGATACTCCCCTAGTAGTGGCGAGCGAACGGGGACCAGCCGAGCCATGATTGTGACTGGAACGACCTGGAAAGGTCGGCCATAGCGGGTGACAGCCCCGTACAGGAAGCAAGATTGGACGTATTAAGTAGGGCGGGACACGTGAAATCCTGTCTGAACATGGGGGGACCACCCTCTAAGGCTAAGTACTCCTTACTGACCGATAGCGAACCAGTACCGTGAGGGAAAGGTGAAAAGCACCCCGACGAGGGGAGTGAAACAGTACCTGAAACCGAACGCCTACAATCAGTCGGAGGCTCCTCGAGAGCTGACGGCGTACCTTTTGTATAATGGGTCATCGACTTGGTCTCTCGAGCAAGCTTAAGCCGGTAGGTGTAGGCGCAGCGAAAGCGAGTCTTAATAGGGCGAATGAGTTCGAGGGATCAGACCCGAAACCGAGTGATCTAGGCATGACCAGGATGAAGATAAGGTAACACTTATTGGAGGTCCGAACCCACACCTGTTGAAAAAGGTCGGGATGAGTTGTGCCTAGGGGTGAAAGGCCAATCAAACTCGGAGATAGCTGGTTCTCCGCGAAATCTATTTAGGTAGAGCGTCATCCGAATACCCCCGGGGGTAGAGCACTGGATGGGTAATGGGGCCCCACAGGCTTACTGATCCTAACCAAACTCCGAATACCGGGGAGTACTAGATGGCAGACACACGGCGGGTGCTAACGTCCGTCGTGAAGAGGGAAACAACCCTGACCTACAGCTAAGGCCCCTAATTCGTGGCTAAGTGGGAAAGCATGTGAGACGGCCAAAACAACCAGGAGGTTGGCTTAGAAGCAGCCATCCTTTAAAGATAGCGTAACAGCTCACTGGTCTAGATTAAGCTGTCTTGCGGCGAAGATGTAACGGGGCTCAAGCCACGAGCCGAAGCTTAGGATGCACGTAGTGCATGGTAGCGGAGCGTAGTGTGATATAGCACCGCGCCTCTTCAGCCTTCCTCGGAAGGTTTCGGAGGCACAGGTGTTTTCTGTGAAGCCGGCGCGTGAGCGATCCGGTGGAGAGATCACTAGCGAGAATGATGACATGAGTAGCGACAAACAGGGTGAGAGACCCTGTCGCCGAAAGTCCAAGGGTTCCTGCTTAAAGCTAATCTGAGCAGGGTAAGCCGACCCCTAAGGCGAGGCCGAAAGGCGTAGTCGATGGGAACCAGGTTAATATTCCTGGGCCATGAGGTGGTGACGGATCTCGACTGTAGTTCGTTCTTATCGGATTGAACGGGCTGCTTAGAGGTTCCTGGAAATAGCCCCTCTACAAGATCGTACCCTAAACCGACACAGGTGGACTGGTAGAGAATACCAAGGCGCTTGAGAGAACGATGTTGAAGGAACTCGGCAAAATACCTCCGTAAGTTCGCGAGAAGGAGGCCCAGTTACCAGGCAACTGGTGGCTGGGGGCACAAACTAGGGGGTGGCGACTGTTTACTAAAAACACAGGGCTCTGCGAAGTCGCAAGACGACGTATAGGGTCTGACGCCTGCCCGGTGCCGGAAGGTTAAAAGGAGAGGTGCAAGCCTTGAATTGAAGCCCCGGTAAACGGCGGCCGTAACTATAACGGTCCTAAGGTAGCGAAATTCCTTGTCGGGTAAGTTCCGACCTGCACGAATGGCGTAACGACTTCCCCGCTGTCTCCAACATCGACTCAGCGAAATTGAATTGCCTGTCAAGATGCAGGCTTCCCGCGGTTAGACGGAAAGACCCCGTGCACCTTTACTACAGCTTCACACTGGCATCAGGCCGAGCATGTGCAGGATAGGTGGTAGGCTTCGAAGCAGGGACGCTAGTCTCTGTGGAGCCATCCTTGAGATACCACCCTTGCTCTGCTTGATGTCTAACCGCGGACCGTTATCCGGTTCCGGGACCCTGTGTGGCGGGTAGTTTGACTGGGGCGGTCGCCTCCTAAAGAGTAACGGAGGCGCGCGAAGGTTGGCTCAGAGCGGTCGGAAATCGCTCGTTGAGTGCAATGGCAGAAGCCAGCCTGACTGCAAGACTGACAAGTCGAGCAGAGTCGAAAGACGGCCATAGTGATCCGGTGGTCCCGAGTGGAAGGGCCATCGCTCAACGGATAAAAGGTACGCCGGGGATAACAGGCTGATGGTGCCCAAGAGTCCATATCGACGGCACCGTTTGGCACCTCGATGTCGGCTCATCTCATCCTGGGGCTGGAGCAGGTCCCAAGGGTACGGCTGTTCGCCGTTTAAAGAGGTACGTGAGCTGGGTTTAGAACGTCGTGAGACAGTTCGGTCCCTATCTGCCGTGGGTGTAGGATACTTGAGAGGAGTTGCCCCTAGTACGAGAGGACCGGGGTGAACGATCCACTGGTGGACCAGTTGTCATGCCAATGGCAGTGCTGGGTAGCTATGATCGGACAGGATAACCGCTGAAAGCATCTAAGCGGGAAGCCCCCCTCAAAACAAGGTATCCCTGAGGACCGTGGTAGACCACCACGTCGATAGGCCGGAGATGTAAGCGCAGCAATGCGCTCAGTTGACCGGTACTAATTGTCCGATAGGCTTGATTTGATCCAGTAGTAGTCTGGCTCGATTAAAGCATGCTATCGTGTGCTGACTTGGATAAGGCTCTTTCTCGGTTTGGTGGTCATAGCACGAGCAAAACACCCGGCTCCATTCCGAACCCGGTCGTTAAGTGCCGTAGCGCCGATGGTACTGCGTCTTAAGGCGTGGGAGAGTAGGTCGCCGCCAAACCTAGTAAGAGCCTTTTGTGTATCTCTCTGTGGATGTACCGACACGACATGGCGCGGGATGGAGCAGTCCGGTAGCTCGTCAGGCTCATAACCTGAAGGTCGTAGGTTCAAATCCTACTCCCGCAACCAACGATTTCTGCGAAAGCAGGTTGTCCAAAGCCTCGGCCTCCGAAAGGAAGTCGGGGTTTTGCTTTCCCGCTGCAAAGCGCAGGATCGCCCCCAGGTCGCCGCGCAGGACTATGGAGAGTTCGCCGTTCTCGGGCATGAGGGTGATTTCATCGACCAGTGACCGAAGCACGTCGACGGCGGCGCCTCGATCTTCCTCGGATTGCAGGTTCTCGCAGAGCTTCGCGATCCGATCCTGATACATCCGTGCCATGTTCGGGTGCAGCAATGGCGGCGGCTCGTCGGCATTGTCCAGAAGCTCGGTCAACTCCGCCTTCCTCGCCTCCAGCTTCTCGGCCTTGTCTTTGAGTTTCGCCGGCGGGAAGCCTTGAAGAATGGCGTCGACCATCTTGTCGAGCTCTCGGTCAACCTTCTCGAGTTCGCTCCTCCAGCCGGCCAGGTCGGCTCCGCGCTCGATCCGGAGCCGATTTACCTCGCGCGTGAACTCGGCACAAAATTCATTGAAGAGTTCCGGCGACATGAGATGCTTCCGAAGGCCATTCAAGATCGACGCCTCCAAGGCATCCCGACGTATGTTCAGACGGTTATCGCATGTGCCCTTGTTCCGTGACGCTGCGCAGCCGAGAAGGTCTTTCGAGATCAGGGAGTAGCCACCACCACAGCACCCGCACTTGATGAAACCGGCGAAGAGATGCTTCGGCCGTCGTCTATCGTTCATCGGATTGCTGCCTGTCGCCGTCGTATCAAACGAAAGGCTCTTTTGCCTTTTCTTCACGGCGTCCCAGAGATCTTGGTCCACAATCCGAAGGTCCGGGACCTCCTGGACAACCCACTCACTTTCCGGGTTCGGGCGGGAGACGCGCTTGCCAGTGTCTGGATCCTTCATGTATCGCAGGCGGTTCCAGACCAGCCGCCCGATGTAGAGTTCGTTGTTGAGAATGCCCGTCCCGCGTTTCGGATTGCCGTGGATCGTCGACGGCCCCCATTCCTTTCCCTGCGGTCCTGAAATGCCCTCCCGGTTCAAGGTCATTGCAATCGTCCGCGATGAATGTCCGGACAAGTAATCCCTGAAGATGCGCCGAACGACGTTTGCTTCGGCTGGATTGATGTCCCGCTCGCCCCGATCGTCCGGATCGGCCGTGCGAATGACGTCATACCCATAACAAAGTCCACCACCGGAGCGACCCTTCTCGACGCGCCCGCGGAGACCGCGCCGGGTCTTGTCAGCTAGATCCTTGAGGAAGAGTGCACCCATCGTTCCCTTGAGACCGATGTGCAATTCGCTGACCTCGCCTTCGGACAGCGTCACGATACTCACCCCTGCAAAGCGCATCCGCTTGTAGAGCCCGGCGATGTCCTCCTGGTCCCGAGAGAGACGATCCAGCGACTCCGCAAGGATCACGTCGAAACGCCCCTTCAGCGCATCCGAGATCAGTTCCTGAACGCCGGGCCGAAGCAAGGACGCCCCGGAAATCGCGCGATCCGTGTAGCTGTCGATGATCGTCCAGCCTTCCCGCTCCGCGCGTGCACGGCAGATGCGAAGCTGGTCCTCAATCGACGCATCACGTTGGTTGTCAGATGAATACCGAGCGTAAAGCGCTGCCTTCATGCGATAGCCCCCTTAGTCGCGGAGGCGAGCCCGTGCATGCCGCCTGTTCTCTGTCTCAATGAACTCTCTTGCCGCCTGCCGCGCCAACAAGCGAACAAGGTTGACCAGTCGCGGATCATCGCCAGAAGGCGTGAGGCGCGCGATTTTGTTCTCAGCCGCTCCGCTTTCCCGAGATGAGTCCTGGGCGTCCCTTGAGGCGTCAGCCCCCGGCCTGCTTTTCTGGTCCCTTTCCATAACCACCAGCCTGCCAGAGGCTGGCACACGTACGAAGGAAAAAGCCTATGCATCATAGCGGGTTGGAGGTGGGGCGCGCGCATACTCGCGTAGTCTGGCGCATTGATGGCTGCTACAGCGTCGCGCAAATCGGCGGCCCGGAATCCGGAGATACTGCGCTGTTCTATGCGGTTTCTCAACATTTAGGGGCCCTAAGCTGTGGCAGGGCCCGAAGACCTTTGCCTGAACGAAGTCTGCCATAGGCCGCCCGAATCGCGCAACGCGCGTGTCCATGTGGCGCGGGAAGCCGCCACTCGGCCGGCGAAAGAGCAAGAGACTGGAAGGGGTGCCGTGACGGGTTGAGGGCTGGAGGAGAGGCCTCCGGCGCCCGTCGCGGAGGTTTTCCAATGAACACCGAAATCATCGATGCCGGGCGTGATATCAGCGGCGGCTACAAGGTGGATGTGTCGCGCGGCACGAACGTGGACCGCGTGTCGTCCGAGTGGTTCTCGCGGCCGGATGACGAGCGGTATCTGTCGCTCGACAACCTTTTCGCCTCGGTCAAGGGCCGAGCGGAGCGGAGCCGGACGCGCACGGTGGAGAGCGCGGCGATCCGGGTCGAGGCGCATCGTGACAATCCGGAGAAGCTGGGCCTTGTCCTGCCGGGCGCGGATGAGCCAGTTGCGCCGACGCATTGTGGACCTGTCGCGGTTTGATGCCGCTCCTTTGATAGCATTTACTGCAACAAAGGAGGCGAACTATGGGATTGAAACGGACGGACGAATTCCGCCAGGATGCGGTGCGTATTGCGCTGACCAGCGGGCTGACGCGCAAGCAGGTGGCTGATGATCTGGGCGTTGGAATGTCGACGCTGAACAAATGGATCACAGCGCATCGAGACACGAACGTGGTTTCACAAGAGGATTTGGACCTCGCCAAAGAGAATGAGCGGCTTCGACGTGAGATCCGGCTTCTCAGGGAGGAGAGGGAAATCCTAAAAAAGGCCACCCAGTTCTTCGCGGGCCTAAAGCAATGAGATTTAGGTTTGTCGAGGAACACAGGAACCATTTCCCAGCCAACCGTTTATGCAGTGTCGTTGGCGTCAGCACACGTGGCTTGCGGGCCTTCCGTAGCCGCCCTGCCAGTCGCAGACAACGATCTGATATGGTCACGCTTGCACACATCAAAGAACAGTCCCGCCTGAGCCTTGGTAGCTACGGCAGGCCGCGAATGACCGAAGAGTTGAAGGAGATCGGCCTGGACGTCGGTCATCGCCGTGTGGGCCGTTTGATGCGCCAGAACGGCATATCTGTCGTCAGAACCCGCAAACACAAGGTGACGACCGATAGCGATCACAAGTTCAATATCGCGCCGAACCTGCTGGATCGAGACTTCAACACTGATGCGCCCAACCAGAAGTGGGCCGGTGACATTAGCTATGTCTGGACCCGCGAAGGCTGGTTGTATCTGGCCGTAATCCTCGATCTGCATTCACGGCGTGTGATCGGCTGGGCCGTGAGCAACCGGATGAAACGCGACTTGGCGATCCGGGCGTTGAACATGGCCATAGCTTTTCGGGCGCCGCCCAAAGGCTGCATCCATCATACGGATCGCGGGTCGCAATATTGTTCACACGACTATCAGAAGCTTTTGCGCCAGCATGGGCTTTGTTGCGCAAAGACCGTAAATCCCGGACTTCCCCTTTCCCCGGACGCACTTATCCCACAGGCTCTGTGATGGGTATGCCGAGCGCGGTGTAGCCGTTCAGCACGGCGGCGCGGATCTGAAGTTCGGCGACCTGGCGATCGAAGTCGCGCGCCATGAGGCTCTGCCCCAGTAGCTTCAGGCAATGCATCTTCGTCTCGTCTCGGCGCGGCTCCGGCGGTGGTATCCGCTCCATTTTCGCCAGATGGCGCGGCCGAGGTATCTCGATGCGCGCAGAGCCTCGTTCCGGGCAATGGCGGCTGGGGTTGATGGCTTCCACGGCTTGGCATTCTTGCGCGGCGGTATGACGGCATGGGCGCCGCGGTCGGCGACGGCGTCATGGCACTTGCGCGTATCGTAGGCTCCGTCAGCGRTGATCGATCCGATCTCCACGCCGGCGGGGATCTGGTTGAGCAACTCGGGCAGCATGGGCGCGTCCCCGACGTTGCTTCCGGTGATCTCGATGGCTCGGATCTCCAGCGTCYGTTCGTCGACGCCGATGTGGATCTTGCGCCATAGACGGCGTTTCGCGCCGCCATGCTTGCGGGCGTTCCACTCGCCTTCACCCTCTGCCTTGATGCCGGTGCTGTCGATCAACAGGTTCAGCGGCCCATCTGAGCCGCGGTAGGGAATAGTCACGGACAAGGYCTTCTGGCGCCGGCTCAGTGTGCTGAAGTCGGGCACCGCCCAGTCGAGGCCGACCAGGCGCAGGAGGCTTTCAATGAACCCGGTCGTCTGTCGGAGCGCCATGCCRAAAAGGACTTTCATCGTCAGGCATGYCTGGATCGCGGCGTCGCTATATAACGGCTGCCGGCCTCGCTTGCCGGTCGGCGGCGGCACCCAGACCATGTCCGGATCGAACCAGATCGTCAGGGAACCACGCTGCTTCAGCGCTTCGTTGTAGGCCGGCCAGTTCTTTGTCTTGTAGCTCGGCGGGATCGGTCTGCTCATGCAGGACAGCTACCACGCTGGATTCACGAGATGAATCCCTCACCCAGTCTTTGCGCAACAAAGCCTCCCATAGTTCGTCTCCTTTGTTGCAGTAAATGCTATCAAAGGAGCGGCATCAAACCGCGACAGGTCCAATCTTTGTCTTGGCGGTCATGGGTCTTCTCCGTGACGGATCGGCCGGGAGCCACTCTCCCGACCTTCCGAACCCGTCACGAAAACCTCCTCTACCCTCTTTCTCTTGGGCCACGACCTCGCCGTCCTGGCGACGCCTCAGAACGGAGAGCCGAGGATGGAAGAGCGATGCACCAGATGCCGCCCGGCCCTAGGACACGCGTTCGAGCAGGGTCTTTGCCCGCCCCTCCATCGCAAGCCGCGCATCCTGCTGCGTCTTCGTCCGCGCGACCGCCGTGATGCCCTGCACGAAATCGAAAACGCTTTCCGGCGGACGGCCTTCTTCGGCGAGAACGGTCTCGACGATCCTGTTGGTCTCCGCCTTCGAGAATCCACGCTTACGCAGAAAGTCGGTCCGATCCTGGTCGGTCCGCGCCACGATACGCTCCCGCGCGGCCCGGATGCCCTGGATGAAGGGGGCGGCCGAGGACCCGGCGAAGCGCGCCAGGGCCGGTGCCGCCTCATGCGCGAACCGGTTCGCGGCATGTTTGGAATGCCGGATCCTGATCTCCTGGAAATCCTCGACGCCCCAGAGATTGCGGTTCTGACAGACTGCCCTGAGGTAGAAACTGGCGATTCCGAGCGTCTTCGCGCCCACCTCGGAGTTCCAACAATAGAATCCCCGAAAGAACAGGTCGGGCGCGCCGTCGGGCAATTTGCCCGCCTCGATCGGGTTGCGGTCGTCTACGAGGAACAGGAACACGTCGCGGTCAGACGCGTAGAGCGTCGTCGTGTCCTTGGTCACGTCCACGTTCGGATTGTAGATGCCGGTCGACCAGTCGAGCACGCCCGGCACCTTCCAACGCGTGTCGCCGACGCCATCGCCCGCAATGCGCTGAACCGCCGCGACCAGCTCGTGATCGTAAATGCGGCCATAGTCGGGCCCGGTGACGGCCCGCAATTCGGCGCGTCCGTCGTTGGTTTCCAGCATCTTGACCTGTTCGGCCCGATGCGAGGTCAGGCCGTATTGCAGGTTGATCCCCGCAAGCGCTGCCGGAAGCTGGCGCAGATAGGTGGCGGGTGCCCCGACGAGGCTCGTGAGTTGGCCGAAGCTCCAATGGGTCGGGGCAATCGGCCCGTCGGCTCCCGGCACGATCAGCGCCAGCGCTTCCGGGTCCTCGCGGCTGGCTTCGACGCGGATCGCAGCACTCTCGACGATGCGTGTCCGGCTCCGCTCGGCGCGGGTCCTGACCGCCGCCTGTAACGCCGACAGGGACAGGTAGCGCTGGTCGTCGGGCCGCGAGAACCATTCCGACGAGACGCGGCCGTTATGGCCGCCGCGGGACACATCCACCTTGTAGCCGCTCGAGACGTCGCGGGGGCCGTCCTGAAATYCGAWATCGGTCATGKCKTKAKSYCCRYGAMGRRCKGCSGYGAGMMWYYYTYMSGAYYTCCMKMYCCGTCMCKGMGACAGCCGCAGAYCTCTGACTCKAGRGCCGATCTTGAACGACAGGKTCAKCTCYKGAGCGASGTCGGCAAACTCCCTAACCTTGTKMRMYCATACGWCGKGTAYTCGGTMTKCARCYGGGCTCTGTTGCACAAACCCGGTGAGGGATTCATGTCGTGAGTCCAGCGTGGTAGCTGGACGACATGAGCAGACCCACACCGCCAACCTACAMGACCARGAACTGGCCGGCCTATAATGAAGCGCTCAAGCGCCGTGGCTCGCTGACGATCTGGTTTGACCCAGAGATGATCTGGGATGCTGCGCCGACCGGCAAACGCGGCCGACAGCCAACCTACAGCGATACCGCCATCCAGACATGCCTGACGATGAAGGTTCTGTTTGGCATGGCGTTGCGCCAGACGACCGGGTTCGTCGAGAGCCTGTTGCGTCTGATCGGTTTGAACTGGGCGGTGCCCGACTTCAGCACGCTATCGCGCCGCCAGAAAACGCTGGCCGTGAACATCCCGTATCGTGGCTCCAACGGCCCAGTGCATCTCCTGATCGATAGCACSGGCATCAAGGTCGAGGGTGAAGGCGAGTGGAACGCACGCAAGCATGGTGGGCCCAAGCGGCGGGTTTGGCGCAAGATCCATCTTGGGATCGACGAMCAAACGCTGGAGGTTCGGGCGCTCGAGATTACCGGAAGCCACATCGGTGATGCGCCGGTGATGCCCGATCTGCTCAACCARATTCCGGCGGACGAGGCGATCGGCAGCGTCACTGCAGACGGTGCCTATGATACCCGCAAATGCCACGACGCCATCGCTGACCGCGGGGCGAATGCCGTCATCCCACCCCGCAAGAACGCCAAGCCGTGGAAGACCGTCACTGCGGGTGCCGTGGCCAGAAACGAGGCCCTGCGAGCTTCGAAATATCTCGGTCGAGCGATCTGGCGAAACTGGAGCGGATACCACCGCCGAAGCCGCGTCGAAACCAAGATGCACTGCGTTAAATTGCTGGGGCAGCGCCTCATGGCGCGGGACTTCGACCGACAAGTCGCGGAAGTCCAGGTCCGCATCGCCGTCATGAACGGCTACACCGCCCTTGGCATCCCTGTCACAGAGGCCGTGGGATGAATCCGTCCGGGGAAAGGGGAATCTCGGGTATTAAAAGCTTTGTGCAACAGAGCCTATCGTCGAACCAGTTCGTCGAAGGTCGTGAACAGTGAACGGCTCGAGCGGGAGGCCTTCCTTTCTCGCGCGTTCGATGACCGAATGGGTCACGCGATTGAACGTCGCCCGGGACATCGGGGCATCCGCATCGTATCTTGACGGCAGCAAGTACCGCGAATTACCGGCGCACGTCTTCAGCGCAATCAGGATGTCGAGCGCTTGGCGCGCTAGATACACATTGTGAGGTCGCGATCGCTTCATGCGCTCCTTCGGTATCGTCCACACTGATGCCTCGAAATCCACTTCATCCCAAGTCGCGTTTTGCAGTTCGCTTTTGCGCACCATCGTGAGCAGGAAGAGATACACGCCGAGCCGGATCGTCGGCAGGGTCGCGACGTGCTGGATCTGCTTCAACAATATTCTGATTTCGGCGGCGGAAAGAGATCGGTCGCGCGGCTTGAAGGTTGCGATCGATGCAGGCCCAACCTCGTCGGCCGGGTTCTTGATCTTCTCGCCATGGAGAGCCGCGAAGCTGAAGATCTGCTTCACGATATCGCGCACATGGATGGCCGTCGCAGGGGCGCCACGGTCGACGATTTTCGCGCAAAGCGCGCGTAGATCGTCTGGCAGGACTTCGTTGAGCAGCCGATTTTGCCAAAAGGGCAGGAGCTCGCGGTCGAAGATCGAGCGACGCATGGCGCGGGTGCTGTCGGCCATCTGGGCCTTTTGGAACCATTGTTCTCCGAACTCCCCGAAGCTCTTTGCCTCTCTCAGGCGACGCTTGCGACGCTGCTTCTCCTGGGCGGGCGAGACGCCCTCGACGATCATTCGCCGAGCGTCCAGGCATTTTTCCCGAGCGCGCGCCAAGGAGAGATCGTCCGACGCGTAGCGCCCGATGAGGAAGGTCTCGCGTCGTCCGTTGAGGCGATAGTCGAGGCGAAAGGTGATCCTGCCCGATGTGGCGACATGGACGTACATTCGTCGCGATCCGTGATCTTGTACGGTTTTGCCTTCGATTTGAGGTTCTTGAGCGCGACATCGGTGAGCATGGCGGTTCCTTTCGAAAATACCGTCAGCTCAGTTTCGGACCGCCACCACCTCATTATTTCGGCGATATCAGAGGGATACGACGAAAAAACTACCGTCAACTGGGCTATATCCGTGACGGTACGCGCAAAAAGCACCTGAGGCAAGACTTGACCATACCGTCAGGCATACCGTTAGATTTCACTGCTATGCAGCGATAGTCTTCGAACGTGATTGGTGGGTAATTTATATTTTTCAGTGTCTTGCGTTCTATCTGAAGATAGGTGCCGATAGCCCTCGAACGTTCTGAATCATTCCCACTCGATGGTGCCCGGGGGTTTCGACGTGATGTCGTAGGTCACCCGGTTTATTCCGCGCACGTTGTTGATGATGCGTGTCGCGGTCTCGCCCAGAAACTCGTGGGTGAAAGGATAGTAGTCCGCGGTCATCCCGTCGACGCTGGTGACGGCGCGCAGCGCGCAGGCGTAGTCGTAGGTGCGTCCGTCGCCCATGACGCCGACGGTGCGCACCGGCAAGATCGCCACGAAGGCCTGCCAGATCTCATCGTAGAGGCCGTGACGTCGGATCTGGTCGATGTAGATTGCATCCGCCTCGCGCAGGATGGCCAGCTTTTCGCGGGTGATCTCACCCGGGCAGCGGATGGCAAGACCCGGGCCGGGAAAGGGGTGGCGGCCGATGAACCGCTCCGGCAGACCAAGCTCGCGGCCAAGCGCGCGGACCTCGTCCTTGAAGAGCTCGCGCAGCGGTTCGACAAGCTTCATGCCCATCTTTTCGGGCAATCCGCCGACATTGTGGTGGCTCTTGATCGTCACCGACGGCCCGCCCGAGAAGCTGACGCTTTCGATGACATCGGGGTAGAGCGTGCCCTGGGCCAGGAATGCGGCGCCGCCGATGTCTCTGGCGTGTTTGTCGAACACGTCGATGAAGAGACCGCCGATGATCTTGCGCTTGGTCTCCGGGTCGGAAACGCCGTCGAGCCGGTCGAGGAACAGGTCGGCCTCATCCGCGTGGATGAGCGGCAGGTTCATGTGGTCGCGGAACATGCCCACCACCTCTGCCGCCTCATCCTTTCTGAGCAATCCGTGATCCACGAAGACGCAGGTCAGCTGATCGCCGATGGCCTCATGGATCAGCACCGCCGCGACAGAGGAGTCGACGCCGCCCGACAGCGCGCAGATCACCTGCGCATCGCCGACCCGGTCGCGGATCGCGGCCACCGCCTGCTCGCGATAGGCGCCCATGGTCCAGTCGCCGGTGAACCCCGCGAGCTGGACGAAATTCTGGAACAGCGCGGGGCCATGGGGGGTGTGATGGACCTCCGGGTGGAACTGCATTCCGAAAAAGCGCCGCTTCGGGTCGGCCACCACCGCGAAGGGCGCGCCTTCGGAGGTGGCGTAGGGCCTGAAACCGGGGGCGAGGCGCGAGACGTGGTCTCCGTGGCTCATCCACACCTGTTCCCGCGTGCCGTGGAACCAGCCGGCCAGCAACTCGAGCCGGTGGTCGGTGGGAGAGATGAAGGCCCGGCCGAACTCCGCGGTTCCCTGACCGCGCAGCACCTCTCCGCCCAGCATCTGCATCATCACCTGCTGGCCATAGCAGATCCCCAGAACCGGCACGCCCAGATCGAACACCTTCGCGGGCGGGCGGGGGCTGTCCGCATCGGGCACGCTGGCCGGTCCGCCGGACAGGATAACGGCCTGCGGGGCGAAGGCGTCGAGAAACGCGTCGTCCACCGCGTTGAACGGATGGATTTCGCAATACACGCTGAGTTCGCGCAGTCGGCGGGCGATGAGTTGCGTGACCTGGCTGCCGAAATCGACGATCAGCAGCTTCTGGTGCTCGGCCTGGTGGGCCGGGGCGATGTCGGCGTCCGTCACGTCTGTCGCGTTTTTCATGGGGCGGGAATAGAAGCGCGGACCGCCGGGCGCAAGGCAGGGCGCGATGTCGGTTTCGTTCGGAAACCGGCGCAAACGGACGCCGCACAACGGCCGGGCGCGGTATCAGGCGGGGCGATCAGCAGGGAGAGACCCATGAGCGACACGGGCACGCGCAGACGGGGCCGCGGCGCGGGCGGCGGGGCGGCGCGGCGGGCCGAACGATCCGCCGTGCGGATCGAGGCGGCGCGGTTCATAGAGCGCAACATCCCGAATTTCGAGGTGCTGAACGACGAAGCGCTGGAGATCATCGAGCACAACGCCGAAACCGTCCTTGAGGAGATCGGCGTGGTGTTCTCCGAGAACCCCGCGGCGCTGGACCTCTGGCGTCAGGCCGGTGCGGAGATCGACGGCGACCGGGTGCGGATGCCCAAGGGTCTGGCCCGCGGGCTCTGCGCCACGGCGCCCGCCAGCTTCACCCAGCACGCCCGAAACCCGGAGCGCACCGTAGAGATCGGCGGCCGCAATCTTGTGCTGGCCCCGGTCTACGGTCCGCCCTTCGTACGCGACATCGCGGGCGGGCGGCGCTACGCCACGATCGCCGATTTCCGGACCTTCGTGAAGCTCGGCTACATGTCCAAATGGCTGCACCATTCCGGCGGCACGGTATGCGAGCCGACGGACGTGCCCGTCAACAAGCGGCATTTCGACATGCTGCTGGCCCATATGACCCTCTCGGACAAGCCGTTCATGGGGTCGGTAACCGAACCTTCGCGCGCCGCCGACTCCGTCGAGATGTGCGAGATCCTCTTCGGCCGCGACTTCGTGGCCGAGAACACGGTGATGACGTCACTGATCAACATCAACTCTCCTCTGACCTTCGACGCCACGATGATGGGCGCGCTCGAAGTCTACGCGCGGGCGGGACAGGCGGCGATCATCTCTCCGTTCATCGTCGGCGGCGCGATGGCGCCGGTGACCGTCGCCGGCACGCTGACCCAGGTGCTGGCGGAGGTGATGACCGGCGTGGCCTATGCGCAAATGGTCCGCCCCGGCGCGCCGGTGATCGGCGGCGCCTTCGTCACGTCCATCGACATGAACTCCGGCGCGCCGACCTTCGGAACGCCGGAGGCCGCGCAGGTCACCTACGGGGCCGGGCAACTGATGCGCCGGCTGGGCCTGCCCTATCGGTCTTCGGGGGCCTTCACCGGCGCCAAGCTGCCGGATGCACAGGCCGCCTACGAGAGCGCCAATTCGCTGAACGTGGGGCTCATGTCTGGGGTGAACTTCATGCTTCACGCCTGCGGCTGGCTGGAAGGCGGTCTGGTCGCCAGTCCGGAGAAATTCGTCATGGATGCCGACCAGCTGGGCGCGCTCCACCGCCTGGCGCGCGGCGTGGACATGGGTGAGGCCGCACAGGCCATGGACGCGATCGAAGAGGTCGGTCCGGGCGGCCACTATCTGGGCTGCGCCCATACCCAGGCGCATTTCAAGGACGCGTTCTGGCGCAGCGACCTCTTCGACTACAAGGCATTCGAGACCTGGGCCGAAGAGGGCGCGCGCGACACGCTGACGCTCGCCGGACAGCGGGTGGAAAAGCTGCTGACCGACTACCAGCGGCCGGCCCTGGACCCGGAAATCGCAGGACAGCTCGACGACTACGTCGCGCGCCGCAAGTCCGGGATGACCGACGCGTTCAGCTGACCCGCCGCGTCTCGATCAAAAGCCGCGCCTCTGCCATCAGCGCCGTCAGCGCCTCCACATGGGCCGCGATCGAATAGGTCGCGCAGCCGCTCCGGCGCGCGGCGTCGTATCCCCGCTCAAGATCCGCCAGACGGTCCAGCGCCGCGGTGCCCGGCGTCGGCGCGCTGCCGCCGAAAAGCCGCGAAAGCGCGGCGGCGCGATCATAGGCGGACAGGCCGAATCGTGCCGCGCTGACCAGCAGGCGGGGGCGGACCAGGCGGGCGAGGGGGGTGTCTTCGAGGGTCATTCCAGTCTCCGGTTCGAGTCGTTGCCGGTGGAAGTTGCATGACCGAGAGCCGTGTTGCCCTGTGGACGAATCGTGCGCGCGGTGGGGCGCAATTCCTTTAATTGTTTGGCATCAAAGTGGCTTTTGTAGCGTTCGGTTAACTGTCTGCTAAGGAAAACAACCAAAGGTTGTTGCCGGACGCAGACAACTCGCGACAAATTTTCAGGATGCTGCAAAGCACGGGGATTCAGGATGACGGAAGCGACGAAAGAGGACATGCCGGCTTGGGTGCCTGACGCGGTTCAGGCCTATCTTGCACATGTGGTGGACGGGCAATCGATCCGCTCCCTGGCGCGGAATGCCGGGTGCCATGCTTCGACGATCCTGCGACAGGTCCGGCGCTGCGAACAGCGCCGCGACGATCCCCTCATTGATCATGCGCTCAAGCGTCTGGGGCGGGAACTGCCCCCGGGATCGACGCCAGCGCCAGCGAAGGGAAACATTACGATGTCGGCGATTGCGAGCGAGAGGCTTCCGGACACGGAACTGCTTGAGGCCGAGGGCCTGCGAATTCTGCGGCGCCTGGCCGAACCCGGGGCGTGCCTTGCAGTGGCGGACGGCATGGAGACAGCCGTGGTGGTGCGCGAAGGGGCCGACGGCAACACCGTGCGCACCGGCACCGTGAGCCGCGAGACCGCGGAGGCGATGGCCCTGCGCGATTGGATCATATCGCGTCAGGGCGGTCGGGTCGCGCGCTATCACATCACACAGGGCGGGCGGGTAACCCTCAAGACCCTTCTGGCCCGTGAAGAGGCACGCGCCCAGGCCGCCCGCGACGACGACCGTCCGCAGCGCCGGACCCGCAACGTACCGACCGAGAGCCCCTTGTCGATGCTGGCCCGGCGCCGGGACAAGGATGGCACGCTGTTCCTGACCCCGGAGATGGTGCGCGCCGGCGAGCGTCTGCGTGAGGAGTTCGAGCTTGCGTCCATGGGCGGTGTGCCAGAGGGCGGCTGGGAGGTTCTGCTCATGGGCCGCGCCGTGTCCGACACCGGCCAGCGCGGCGTGACCGGCGCGCTGGCGCGGCTGTCCGCGGCGCTGTCGGACTTGGGCCCGGGTCTGGGCGACGTGGTCCTGCGGGTGTGCTGTCAGCTCGAGGGGCTGGAAGTGGTGGAAAAGCGCATGGGCTGGGCCGCGCGGTCCGGCAAGATCGTGCTGCGGATCGGCCTCCAGCGGCTTGCCCGGCATTTCGAACTCTATGGCGGTCCGGGCGGCGGCCTGGTCGGCTGAGGGCGACTGCAGGGGCATCCGGCCAATGCCGAGTGCCCGCGCGGCCACCGGATCGGCGCGCCGCAAAAAACCGGGGGGGTAGCAACAGCGCGCGCCCCGGGACCCAGCGAACCGATCCGTCCGCGGCGCGCAAATCTGCCCGGTCTCCGATATTCGGCGCCAGTTCCCTGTCGTTCACATCTTGGTCGGACCCGCCGCCACGCTCATCGACGAAGCGTCCCAGGCCATCGCACGGGCGGGTCGGCAGACCACCTGTCCCCGGCGTCCAGCGCACCAGCACCATTCGCACGCGGCTCAGCGGTACGGGCGGCCGGACGCGCGATCCGTCGCTGGACGCCCAGCGGCCCTGCGGGGGTGCCACGGGCTTTTCACCGCACGGGGGTCTGGCACCGCCCGCATTCTGTTGCTAACCCGTCCCACGACGCGGTGAGCAAATCGAGCGATGCTGAATCAGGACAACCAACGTGCCCGGCGTGCCGCGCTCAGGAGCTACAGTCTGGCGCGGGACTCCGACGTCTCCGCGCTGCATGAGATCGTCGAACTGGCTGCCCGGATCTGCGACGTCTCCATGGGCTTTCTGTCGATCATAGAGGACGAGACCCAGGTTTTTCTGGTCCGCACCGGGATCGACCTGCCGGAGCTGCCGCTGTCTGAGTCGATTTGTGGGACGGTCCTGACCGGGGGCGGCATGGTCATCATTTCCGACCTCTCCGACGATGACAGGATCAGCCACCTGCGCGCCTATGACGCGTGCGGCGCCCGTTTCTATGCGTCTGTGCCGCTCACCACGCAGCAGGGCCGGATCTTCGGCACGCTCACCGTGCTCGACCGGACCCCCGGCACCCTGACGGACCTTCAGCAGGAGACGCTGGCGGTGCTGTCGCGGCAGGTGATGGCGCATTTCGACCTGCGCCGTACCATCCGCCGGGGCGAAGTCATGCGCCGTGAGGTCGATCACCGGGTCAAGAACTCGCTCCAGTCGGTGTCGTCGCTGACCCGTCTCCAGTCGCGCCGGGTGCAGAGCGCGGAGGCGCGCGACGCGCTCGAGGTGGTGAGCCGCCGGATCGACACCATCGCGGCCCTCAACTCGGAACTCTACCGAATCGGCATCGACCGGAAGGTGGGGCTCAAGACTTTTCTGGGGTCCGTGGTGGACCTGATCCGCGCATCGGGGCCGGAGACGGTCCACGTGAGTCTGGACATGGACGACGTGAACATCTCGGCCAGCCATGCAGGGAGTCTTGCAATTGTCGTGAACGAATTCGCAACGAACTCTTTCAAACATGCCTTTCCCGACGGCCAGACGGGCCGGGTGGACATCGTCGGCCGTCAGGAGCGCCCGGGCCATTTCCGCCTGATATGCCGCGACGACGGCGCGGGCCTGACCCGCGAAGAGCCGGGCGTGGGACTTGGTATGGCGATTATCGAGAGTGCGGCCGACAGCGTCGGCGGCGATATCACCTGGCGGACCGCTCCGCCCGGATATGCCTTGGAGATCGACTTCGGGATCTGAGGCCGGCAGCTTTCGGCAGAGACGTGGACAAGCCTGTGCGCACGACTTATCTCAGGCGTCAAAGGAGCTCCGTCCATGCCGCGCGATCTGAAGATCCCAGCCCAGCGCCATCCCGAAAAGGCCCACCGCGCGGAGACGCCGCGACTGAAAAAGCCCGACTGGATCCGGGTCAAGGCCCCGTCCGGACAGGGCTATTCGGAGACCCGCGCGATCATGCGGGCGCATAACCTGACCACGGTCTGCGAAGAGGCCGGCTGCCCCAATGTCGGCGAATGCTGGTCCCAGGGCCATGCCACCATGATGATCATGGGTGAGATCTGCACCCGCGGCTGCACCTTCTGCAATGTGGCCACCGGCCGACCCGATGCGCTCGACGTGTTCGAGCCGGGGCGCGTGGCCGACGCGGTGAAAAAGCTGGGCCTGTCGCATGTGGTCATCACCTCCGTCGATCGTGACGACGTGGCCGACGGCGGGGCCGAGCACATCGCCCAGACCATCCGGGCCACCCGCCGCCAGGCGCCGGGCACCACGATCGAGGTGCTGACCCCGGACTTCCTCAAATGCGCGCCCTCGTCCCTGGAAACCGTGGTCGCGGCGCGTCCCGATGTGTTCAACCACAACCTGGAAACCGTGCCGGGCCTTTACCCGGAGGTGCGGCCCGGCGCGCGCTACTTCCATTCCCTGCGGATCCTCCAGCGGGTCAAGGAGCTGAACCCGACCATGTTCACCAAATCCGGTATCATGGTCGGCCTGGGGGAGACCCGGCAGGCCGTCCATCAGGTCATGGACGACATGCGCGCGGCGGATGTGGATTTCATCACCATCGGCCAGTACCTGCAGCCGACCGCGCGCCACCACGCGGTCGATCGCTACGTCACGCCGGAGGAGTTCGCCGCTTATGAAAAGGCGGCCTGGGGCAAGGGGTTCTCGATGGTGTCGGCGACGCCGCTGACGCGCTCCAGTTACCATGCGGGCGACGATTTCGCCCGACTCAAGGCGGCGCGCGACGCGAAATTCGCCTGACGGGGCGCCATAGCCGTCCCGTTCGGACACTCTCCGCGGTCCTCGTGTACTTGACCCACGTGCGGCCTGAGCCATGACGCCGGACGTTCATTCGGCAACACAGGGACATGCCATGCCCACCCCCCGCGCCATCGCCTTCGACGTGATCGAGACCCTCTTTCCACTCGATCCGCTCCGCCGCCGCCTTGTGGACATCGGCCTGATGCAGAGCGATCTGGAACCGTTCTTCGCCAGCCTGCTGCGCGATGCCTTCGCGCTTGACACCTGCGGGCTCTACCGCCCGTTCAAGGAGATCGCCGGCTCGACCCTGGGGCAGATGGGCGTGCCCGCCGACCGGCATGCCACCTTGTTCGAGGGCTTCTCGGAGCTCGACGCCCATGACGACGTCCGCCCCGCCTTCGAGTCGGTGCGCGACGCTGGCCTGCCGATCGTCTGCCTGACCAACGGCGATCCCGATGTCACCGCGACGCTGGTTGCGCGCAACGGGCTGTCCGATCTGGTCAGCCGGGTCATTTCCATCGACGAGGTGCGCGTCTGGAAACCGCGTGCGGAGGTCTATCACCATGCCGCCGCCGCCGTGGATGTCGCACCCGCCGACCTGGCACTTGTCGCCTGTCACGCTTGGGATTGTCAGGGCGCGCTCTCTGCGGGCTGCCAGGCGGGCTACGTCGACCGGGGCAAGGCCTACGGCGCGGCGATGGCGCCGGTGCAGGCCATGGGCGACACGCTGCCGCAGGTGGTGGACGCGCTCCTGAGCCAGTGATGCCTCAGAGCGCGCGCGTCATCCGAACCGCGGGAAGGCGCGTGCCGCCGGGCAGGGTGACCGCCCCGGGACTGTCATCCGCGAAACCGAGCGCCGCGTAGAACGGGACGGCTGTCAGGGTCGAAAGGCATGTGAGACGGCGAAACCCGGCTTGCCGCGCCTCGTCGATGCAGCGGCCCACGATGATCCGCGCGAGCCCGCGGCGCAAGGCGGCGGGGTCGGTCACCACATGACGCACGTGCCCCTCGCCGGGGGTGATGGCGCCCGTGCCGGGGTGGTCCGTGCTCCATCCACCAGCGGACAGAAGGGTGCATTGCCCGCCGTGTCCCGCGCCGACCTCTGCCAAGAAATAGCGGCCGGATCCGACAAGTTCGGGCCGCGCGTCGGTCAGGTGGGGCAAGGCGGTGGCCAGGGTCTCGGCGTCGTAGTCGGGGGCGAGCAGCACCGGATAGCTTCGCCGCAGGAGGGCCGAAATCGCGTCCCGGTCGGACGGGTTCGCCACCCGGAGGGCGGGCGCGCCCGTCATTGCGCCCAGCCCGTCATTGCGCCCAGTCTGGCGACCGCTTGTCGAGGAAGGCCGCGATGCCCTCGTCCGTGTCGGCATCGAGCATGTTGCGCACCATCACCTGGCCGGTATGGTCATAGGCCCGCGACAGGTCCATCTCGGCCTGTTCGTAGAACGCGCGCTTGCCTACCCGCACGGCAGAGCCCAGCTTCGCCGCGACGGTCCGGGCGAGCGCCATGGTCTCTTCGGCCAGGGCATCCGCCGGCACCACGCGATTCACCAGCCCCAGGCCACGGGCCTCATCGGCGTCGATGAGTCGGCCCGTGGTCAGCATCTCGAACACCGCCTTGCGCGGCATGACCCGGGTCAGGGCGACCATGGGTGTCGAGCAGAAAAGACCGATATTCACGCCGTTCACGCCGAACCGTGTGCCTTCCGCCGCGATGGCCATGTCGCAGGACGCGACCAGCTGGCAGCCCGCAGCGGCGGCGACCCCGTGGACCTGTGCGATGACCGGCTGGGGCACCCGTGCGATTTCCTGCATGATCCCGCCGCAGCGGGTGAACAGGTCGAGCCAGGCCGCTGCCCCTCCGTCGGGATCGCCGCGATGGGCCTGCATTTCCTTGAGGTCGTGACCGGCGCAGAACGCCCGGCCCGTGCCGGACAAGACGACGACCCTGGTTTCGGAATCGTCGTGCAGATCGTCCAGCGCGCCGGCCAGTTCGGCCAGCATGGCATCCGACAGCGCGTTCAGCCGCTCCGGCATGTCCATGACCAGCCGCAGAACCGCGCCGTCCCTTTGTCGTGTGAGCATCCCGCGTCTCCCGTCCTGTCCGCCACCGATCCTAGCGCGGGCGGGCAACGCGGTCCAACGCCGCAATGCGCGTGACGGTCGCGGTTCCATCGGCCGGCCGGCCGGGCCATACTCTGCCGCGACATCGAAAAGGACATGGGCCATGACCGGAATGAGCATCGCGGATCTGCACGACTTCATGGCCGATGCGTTTCCGCAGGTCAGCGCGGATTTCACGGTCGAATCGGTGGAGGATGCCGCGCTGGTCGTGCGGCTGAATGTCGGCGACCGGCACCTGCGCCCCGGCGGCACCGTATCCGGACCGTCCATGTTCGCGCTGGCGGATGTGGCGGTGTACCTCGCGATCCTGTCGCGGCTGGGTCCGGTGGCGCTGGCGGTGACGACGAATTGCGCGATCGACTTCATGCGCAAGCCCGCCAACGGCGCGCCGCTGCGGGCCACGGCACGGCTGCTGAAACTCGGGCGGGTGCTGGCCGTGGGCGATGTGCTGATCCATTCCGAAGGCGTCGCCGCGCCGGTGGCCCGCGCGTCGCTGACCTATTCGATCCCGCCAACGGGGTGAGGGAGAAGAGGGGCGCTGCCCCTCGGCCCTGGCGGGCCTCACCCCGGGATATTGCTGGAAAGATGAAGGGGAGCGGCGTGCCGGAGATGCCCCGGCGGAGGGTCTGGGCCCCGCACGCGCAGCGCCGGGAGGCGTGCCGGGGATCCTGCCGGGAGAGCCCCCGACCACGTGACGCGCGGGCGTGGCCGCCTTTGCGACTCGTTGCCCGGAGCAAGAAGCGGCCGCCGCTCCGGTCGCGCGCCGCCGCGGGGCAAGGGCTGCACGTCCGCCGAAAGAGCGGCGCGTCAGGTCGTGCTGCGCATCACCATGCCATAGAGATCGCGGGGATCGTCAGGGTCGGCGAGAAGGTCGAGACTTTCGTACAGTGCGGACTCCTGCGCCTTCCGGCGGACGTAGCGCAGGGCCGAGAAATCCTCGACCGCGAAACCCACCGAGTCGAACAGGGTCACCTGGTCGGGGGAAATCCGCCCCTCAGCGGCGCCGGTCACGACCTGCCAGAATTCGGTCACGGGGTGGTCGGGGTCGAGCTGCTGGATCTCACCCTCGACCCGCGTCTGGGGCGCATACTCCACGAAGATCGAGGACCGGTTCAGGATGTCGCGGTGGAGTTCGGTCTTGCCGGGGCAGTCGCCGCCCACCGCGTTGAGATGCACGCCCGCGCCCAGCATGTTGTCCGTCAGGATCGTGGCATTCTGCTTGTCCGCGGTGCATGTGGTCACGATCTGCGCGCCAAGCATCGCCTCTTCGGCGCTGTCGCAGGCGGTCACGTCGAGCCCGGTGCCGGCAAGGTTGCGCACGACCTTGTCGGTCGCCGCCCGGTCGATGTCCCACAACCGCACCGCGCCGATGCCCGCCACCCCCTTCATGGCGAGCGCCTGGAATTCGGCCTGGGCGCCGTTGCCGATCATCGCCATGGTGCGCGCGCCCAGGGGGGCCAGCCACCTGGCCGCCATCGCGCTGGTGGCGGCGGTCCTGAGGGCGGTCAGCAGCGTCATCTCGCTCAGCAGCACCGGATAGCCGTTCGACACGTCGGCCAGAAGACCGAAGGCGGTGACGGTCTGGCGGCCCTCCTTCATGTTCTTGGGATGGCCGTTGACGTATTTGAAGCCGTAGGTCTCACCGTCCGAGGTCGGCATCAGTTCGATCACGCCGACATCGGAATGGGACGCCACGCGCGCCACCTTGTCGAAACTCTCCCAGCGGGCAAAATCTGCCTCGATCTCGGCGGCAAGGTCGGACAGCATCGCCTCCAACCCGATGTGATGGACCAGCCGCATCATCGTCTCGACCGACAGGAAGGGCACCAGCGCCAGCTGTCCGGGGGGCGTCATGGAAAGCTCCGGGTCGGACGGTCGAAGATCCGCTTACCCATGAGCGACGCGGTCAGATCCACCATCAGCCGCGCCGTTCGGCCGCGCTCGTCCAGGGCGGGGTTCAGCTCGACCAGGTCGAGAGAGGTCACCAGACCGGATTCGCTGAGCAGTTCCATGAGCAGATGCGCCTCTCTGAACGTGGCGCCGCCGGGAACGGTGGTCCCGACCGCGGGCGCGATGGAGGGGTCCAGGAAATCGACGTCGAGCGAGACGTGAAGCATCGGATCCTCTTCGGCCGCGACGCGGGCAAGGAACTCACGCAAGGGGCGTGCGATGCCGGCCTCGTCCACGTGACGCATGTCGTAGAGGGTGGCCGGGGTCCGGGAAAGGCGGTCTCGCTCTCCCGGGTCGACCGACCGCAGGCCGATCATCGCCAGCCGGTGCATCTCGACGGGGGCGACGAGGGGCGGAAAGCCGTCGAACCCGGGCTGGCCGGTCACATAGGCGACAGGCGTACCGTGGAGATTGCCCGATTCGGTCGTCAGAGGCGTATGAAAATCGGCGTGGGCGTCGAGCCAGAGCACGAAGAACGGACGGCCCTCATCCCGCGCCCGCGCTGCCATGCCGGACACGGATCCGAGCGCCAGCGCGTGGTCGCCGCCCATGAAGATGGGCAGGCCCAAGCTTCGGCGCGCGGCATGGGCCAGCGCCTCGGTCCAGGCGGCGACCTCGGCGGGGCGGACCAGATGCGCGGGTCCGGGCATATCGCGGCCGCAACCGGTGGCCGGGGCGAGGTTGCCGATATCCTCGACCTCATGACCCAGTTGCCCCAGGACCGTGGCCAGCCCAGCGACGCGGTAGGCGTCGGGACCCATGAGGCAACCGGGCCGGAGCTTGCCGCAATCCACCGGGGCGCCGATCAGGGTGATCCGTGTCATGTCCGTCCTCCGAATGCGCGTCGCTGACCCGCGGCCCCGTGGGTCGTTCAGGCTCGATCGCGACCTGCCATGCGCCCCGGACCGGCTCAGGCGCCCCGCCGCACCCGGACGGCTGCGATCCACACCAATGCGAGCGCCAGAGAGAGGATCGCGTTCCAGGATGCCATGGACAGACCCAGAAGCTGCCACGACACCTCATCGCACATCACGACCTTGTCGAGCGTATCGGTGGACAGCAGATCGCCCCCGCCCAGACCCGACAGGGACGATCCGCCAGAGCAGGAGGACGGACCCTCCCACCAGCCGCGCTCGACCCCGGTGTGGAACAGGCCGATACCGCTCGTGGTCAGGGTGGCGCCCGCCCCCAGAACCGCTACCCAGGCTGCGGGGACCGCCGAGCCGAGGGCGCCGAGGGCGATGGCGAAGAGGTGGGGCCAGCGCTGCCACAGGCACATCTTGCACGGCGCGTAGCCCAGAGCCTGGAAAGTATAGGCCCCGAGGATCAGGACGACGGAGCCGGTCGCGGCCAGCAGGATCAGGCCCCGGCGCGTCACAGGTACTTCACCGCCACGAAGCCGCCCACCAACGCCGCGCAGAACAGGGTGAACACCAGTCCGAGCCGTTTTTCGATGAACTCCTGGATCGGCGCGCCGAAGAGCCTCAGCAACCAGGCCACCAGGAAGAACCGCAGCCCGCGCGCCAGGATCGAGGCGACCAGGAACACCGGCAGCGACAGGCCCGCCGCCCCCGACAGGATGGTGATGACCTTGAACGGAAAGGGCGTGATGCCCGCCACCAGCACCGCCCAGGCGCCCCACTCGGCATACCGGAGGCGAAACTCGTCGAAATAATCGGTCTTGCCGTAGAATTCCAGGACCGGGCGGCCGACCTGCTCGAAGAGCCCGGCGCCGATCCAGTAGCCCGCAAGGCCCCCGGCGACCGATGACGCCGTGGCCACGGCGGCGATCAGCCAGGCCCGGCGCGGGGTGGCCAGGATCATCGGAATCATCAACACGTCCGGCGGGATCGGAAAGACCGACGATTCCACGAAAGCCACCAGGGCCAGCGCGACAAGCGCGTTGGGGTGGGCGGAAAGGGACAGGGTCCAGTCGTAGAGGCGGCGCAACATGGCCGCGAAGGAACACGGGCGGCGCATGCGGTCAAGGGAGTAGCGCCTGGCCATCGGTGGTATAAGCTGGCCATTCGTCTGGGGTAGCGGGGGTATCGGGACATGAAGTGGCGAGGACGGCGCAAAAGCAGCAACATCGAGGATCGCCGCCGCAGCGGCGGTCGCAGCGGCGGCATGGTTCTTGGCGGGGCCGGGGGCCTTGGCGTCCTGGCCATCGTGGTGATCGGCTGGATCTTCGGCATCGACCTCACCCCGCTCCTGCGCGACGTTGCAGTGCAGCAGGGCGGCAGCGGCGGCGGCGGTGAGGTCACCGCGGCGGACGAGGAGCGTGCCGAGTTCGTGGCCGTGACGCTGGCCGATACCGAAGAGGTCTGGGCGCGGCTCTTCGATGCGGAGGTCGGACGGCCCCACGATCCGGCCACGCTTGTGCTCTTCAAGGGCGTGACGCAGAGCCCGTGCGGCGGCGCCTCCGGTGCGACGGGGCCGTTCTACTGCCCGGGCGACGAGAAGATCTACCTCGACACGGATTTCTTCGTGACGCTCGACAGGCGGCTCGGCGCGGGGGGCGATTTCGCCGCCGCCTATGTCGTGGCCCACGAGGTCGCGCATCACGTCCAGGATGAGCTTGGCATCCTGGCGGACGCCAACGGCATCCGCGCAAGGGTGGGGGAGGTGGAGTCCAATGCGATCTCGGTGCGGATCGAATTGCAGGCCGACTGCCTGTCCGGCGTCTGGGCACAGGCTGCGCAGGAACAGTTCGGATCGCTGCAAAAGGGCGATGTCGCAGAGGCGATGGCTGCCGCCGCGGCGATCGGAGACGACAGGTTGCAGACGGGCGCGGGCCGCGCGCCGCGCCCCGACAGCTTCACCCACGGCACCTCCGACCAGCGCCAGCGCTGGTTCGCCACCGGCTACGACAGCGGCGGCATCCGCGACTGCGACACGTTCTCGGCCGAGCGGCTGTAGTCCTTCGCCCGACGAACGAGTGCGTGAGCCCGGCTCCTGCATGTGCTGCATTTCGGGCCAGCCAACGTTGGATCGGGGAGGTCGTGGCGAAACCGTTCGTCACTGCAACGGCGTTGAGACTTGTCGTGGGGACGATGGTATGGGCGGCATGCGCGATAACGCCGCCGGTTTCGTATCCGATGGGGGTGGTACGCGCACCACCGGAGATAACGTCGGCTCGGGCCGGCATTCAGACGGCCGGCGTGGGGATGCGCCGCACCGAAGACGGCTTCGGCGAAAGCTTCAGTTCACGGGGCTTCGATGGGCTGAGGTGCTGATGGCGAAAAGGTCGCGCCTGCCTGTCGTTTGACCGGCCGTTCCTGCAGTTTGAACATCCGCTGAGCCGCGCAATATGGCTGCCGGACCCGAATTTGTGTCATTGACACCGCTTCGGGCGTCGTTACCTGCCGGGCCATGGCAAGGACCTCGCAGATCACACTCGGCGGCGCGCCCGAAGGGTTCGACGCGGCACTCGTCCTGCGGGAGATCGCGCAGGCCGGGCATGTTCTCCATGTCGCGCGCGACGACAAGCGGCTGGCGGCGATGCAGGCGGCGCTGGAATTCTACGACCCCGGCCTGCCGGTCTTCACCTTTCCGGCCTGGGACTGCCTGCCCTATGACCGCGTCAGCCCGAACGCCGACATCTCGGCCCGGCGGATGGCGACCTTGGCCGCGCTGACCCACGCCATGCCCAAGCGGTTCGCGTTGTTGACAACTGTCAACGCCGCCACACAGAAGGTGCCGCCCCGCGATACGGTCGCGCAGGCGTCGTTCACGGCCCGCGTGGGATCGCGCGTGGATGAGCAGGGCCTGCGCCGGTTCCTGGTGCGAATGGGCTTCACGCAGGCGCCCACGGTGATGGAGCCGGGCGACTACGCCATCCGGGGCGGGATCATCGACGTCTGGCCGCCGGGACATGAGGGACCGGTGCGGCTGGATCTCTTCGGCGACACGCTGGACGGCGCGCGGCGCTTCGACGCGGCCACCCAGCGCACCACGGAAAAGCTGAAAGAGGTAGAGCTTGCCCCCGTGTCTGAGGTCATCCTGGACGACGACGCGATCACCCGGTTCCGCCAGTCCTACCGGATCGAGTTCGGCGCGGCGGGAACCGACGATCCGCTCTATGAGGCCGTAAGCGCGGGCAAGAAGCACGCGGGCTCAGAGCACTGGCTGGGGTTCTTCCATCAGCGGCTGGAGACGCTCTTCGACTACCTGCCGGACGCGGCCATCACGCTGGACGACCAGGTGACGCCCGCGCGGCTGGCCCGGTGGGAGACCATCGCCGACCAGTACGACAATCGCCAGGACGCCATGAAGAAGAAGGAGCGCGTGGACAGCGTCTACAAGCCCGCGCCGCCCGAGACGCTCTATCTTGACGATGCCGCGTGGGTGGCGGCCACGGACGGCCGGCGCACCGTGCAGTTCCATCCGCTGGCCCAGGCGACGGGCCCCGGAGTGGCGGATGCGGGGGGGCGGATCGGGCGCAACTTCTCGCCCGAGCGGCAGCAGGAAAGCGTCAGCCTCTTCGGCGCGCTGGCCGACCACATCACCGCCAAGCGCCGCGAGGGGCAGGTGATCGTCGCCTCCTATTCCGACGGCGCGCGCGAGCGGCTGGAGGGCCTGCTCGAGGACGAGGACATCGCCGGCGCCACCCGGATCCGGGATTTCCGCGACGTGCCCGACGGCAAGGGCGGGCTGTTCCTGACGGTCTGGGGCCTGGAGCACGGGTTCGAGGGACCGCACGAGGGCGGCCGCCTGGCGGTGATCTCGGAGCAGGACGTTCTGGGCGACCGGCTGGTGCGCAAGGGTCCCAAGCGGCGCCGGGCCGAGAACTTCCTGACCGAGGCGCAGTCGCTCAGCCCGGGCGATCTGGTCGTCCATGTCGATCACGGCATCGGACGGTTCCAGGGACTGGAGGTCGTGACCGCACTGGGCGCCGCCCATGAATGCGCGCTGCTGGAATATGCCGGCGGCGACAGGCTCTACCTGCCGGTCGAGAATATCGAGCTTCTGTCGCGCTACGGCCACGACGAAGGGTTGCTCGACAAGCTGGGCGGCGGGGCGTGGCAGGCCAAGAAGGCCAAGTTGAAGGAGCGTATCCGCGAGATCGCCGACCGGCTGATCCGCATCGCCGCCGAACGGCTGCTGAGGAAGGCCCCGATCCTGGAGCCCGAAAGCCACATCTGGGAGGATTTCTCGGCCCGGTTCCCCTACGAGGAGACAGAGGATCAGATGAAGGCCATCGAGGACGTGATGGCGGATCTGGCCTCCGGTACGCCGATGGACCGGCTGATCGTCGGCGACGTGGGGTTCGGCAAGACCGAAGTCGCCATGCGCGCGGCGTTCATCGCCGCCATGTCGGGCGTTCAGGTGGCGGTGATCGCGCCCACCACGCTGCTGGCCCGCCAGCACTACAAGAGTTTTAGCGACCGCTTTCGCGGCTTTCCGGTGGAGGTCCGGCAACTGTCGCGCTTCGTGTCGGACAAGGACGCGAAGCTGGCGCGCCAGCGGCTGGCCGACGGGACCTGCGACATCGTCATCGGCACCCATGCGCTGCTGGCGAAATCGGTGAAGTTTCGCAACCTCGGCCTTCTGGTGATCGACGAGGAGCAGCATTTCGGCGTCAACCACAAGGAGCGGCTGAAATCGCTCCGGACCGATGTCCACGTGCTCACCCTGACCGCGACTCCGATCCCGCGCACGCTTCAACTATCGCTCACAGGTGTCCGGGATCTTTCGATAATCGGCACGCCGCCAATTGATCGTCTGGCGATCCGCACCTACGTGTCGGAGTTCGACGCCATCACCGTGCGCGAGGCGCTGCTGCGCGAACACTACCGTGGCGGCCAGTCCTTCGTCGTGGTGCCGCGGATCAAGGACATCCCGGAGCTTGAGACCTTCCTGAAAGAGGAGGTTCCAGAGATCACCCATGTCACCGCCACCGGGCAGATGGCGGCCGGTGAGCTCGACGACCGTATGAACGCGTTCTATGACGGCAAGTACGACGTGCTGCTGGCCACGACCATCGTGGAATCCGGCCTCGACATCCCCACCGCCAACACGATGATCGTCTGGCGCGCCGACATGTTCGGGCTGGCCCAGCTCTACCAGATCCGGGGCAGGGTGGGCCGTGCCAAGACCCGCGCCTATGCGTATCTCACCACGAAACCCCGCGCCAAGCTGACGCCCACGGCCGAAAAGCGGCTGCGGGTGCTGGGCTCTCTCGACAGTCTTGGCGCCGGGTTCAACCTGGCCGCGCAGGATCTCGACATCCGCGGCGCGGGCAACCTGGTGGGAGAGGAGCAGTCAGGCCAGATCCGAGAGGTCGGGTACGAGTTGTACCAGTCGATGCTGGAAGAGACGATCGCACGGCTCAAGGCGGGCGAGCTGGAGGGGATCGACGGGCTGGGCGACGCGGGCGAGTGGAGCCCGCAGATAAACCTGGGCGTCGCCGTCCTGATCCCGGAGGAATACGTGCCGGACCTGGACGTGCGTCTGGGACTCTACCGCCGCCTCACCGATCTGACCACCAAGGTAGAGCTGGAGGGCTTCGCCGCGGAGCTGATCGACCGCTTCGGCCCGCTGCCGAAGGAGGTGAACACGCTGCTTCTGGTGGTCCGCATCAAGGCGGAGTGCAAGCGCGCCGGTATCGCGCGGCTAGATGCCGGACCCAAGGGCGTGACGGTGCAGTTCCATGAGGACAAGTACGCCTCTCCCAAGGGGCTGGTCGAGTTCATCGAGGCGCAGAACGGTCAGGCGAAGGTCAAGGACAACAAGATCGTCGTGCGACGCGACTGGACCAGGGACGCCGACAAGATCCGCGGCGCCTTCGCCATCGCGCAGGATCTGGCGCGTCCGTTGCGGGACGGCTCCGGGGCGAACGCGGACGGATCCACGTCGCCACGGGCCTGAGGGCAGGGGCCCCTGCCGGGCGGATCGGCTGCCGGCCGGGACGGACGGCCCAAGCGCGGCGCGACGGTCCCGTGGCCATGCGCCCGGAGCGCACCGCGCCGGATCACATGGGCGTGCGGACCTGCGCGCAAAGGTGCCGGGCGCGGTCCTAGAACTCGACCTCGATGGCGACGCCCTTCGCCTTGGCCAGGTCGACGATGGCGGCTGCCACGGCAAGGTCCTGGAGCCCGACGCCGGTGCCGTCGAAAAGGGTGATCTCACCGTCGGACCTGCGGCCCGGATGGGTGCCGTTGATGACCGCGCCGATCTGGTGGATGCCGGCCTTGTCGATCAGCCCTTCGGCGATGGCGTGCTGGGCCTCTCCGATAGAGACCGACTGCGCCACCTCGTCGGCAAAGACGGTGGCGCGGGCGAGAAGCTGCGCCTCGACCTCCTGCTTTCCTTTCGTGTCGGTGCCCATGCAGGCGACATGGGTGCCTGGCGCGACGTGATCGGCCATGAGCGACGGCGCGAAGGCCGAGGTGATCGAGACGATGACATCGGCCTCACGCATCCCGTCAAGCTCGACGGCCTGAAAGGGAACTCCGACCTCGTCGCAGATCTTTGCCAGGTTGGGCAGCATCTCGGGATGGTAGTTCCAGGCGATCACCCGCTCGAATTCGCGCTGCTCCAGGGCCGCGCGCAACTGAAACGACGCCTGGTGCCCCGCGCCGATCATGCCCAGCACCTTGGCGTCCCCGCGCGCCAGATGCCGGATCGAAACCGAAGAGGCCGCGGCGGTGCGCAGGGCGGTCAGGTAATTGCCGCCGACCATGGCCGCGACCCTGCCGGTATCGGGATCGAACAGGAACACGGTGGACTGATGGTTGATGATCTGCCGCCGTTCCATGTTGTTGGGCCAGAACCCGCCCGCCTTGAGGCCCAGAACCTGGCCCTTGGCGTCGAACCCGCCCTTGAAGCCGTAGAGCGCATCCTCATGATCGATCGCCTCGCGTACGACCGGGAAGTTGTAGGCGTCGCCCGCGGCCATCGCGGCGAAGACCTTCTCGACGGCGTCGAAGGACGCCCCGCGCGTCAGCAGGTCGGGAATTTCGCGTTCTGGCACGATCAGCATGGGCTCTCCGATTCATGGGACATCATGCGTCCGCGCGCATACCCGCCGGGACGGGCCGCCGCGCGCGGACGGCGGGACCGGCGTCCTGCCGGTCCCTGGAACGCGAAGGCCTCAGTAGGCCTTGCCGCGGGCCGATACGGGCCACAGCGTCTCGACCTTGCCGCCGCGCACGCCGACATACCAATCGTGAACGTTGCAGGTGGGATCGCAGTGGCCCGGCACCAGGCGAAGCTTGTCGTTGATCTTCAGCACGCCCTCGGGGTCCATGACGACGCCGTGCTCGTCCGAGCACTTGACGTATTCCACGTCATCGCGCCCGTAGATGGTGGGCAGGCCGCTATCGACCGACTGCGCCTTCAGCCCCGCGTCCACGATGGCCTTGTCGGCCTTCGCGTGGCTCATGACACTGGTCAGGATGAACAGCGCGTTCTCCCATTCGCCATCGTCGATCCGGTTGCCATCCTCATCGAGGATGCGGCCGTAATCGGCATCCATGAACGCGTAGCTGCCGCACTGAAGCTCGTTGAAGACGCCCGAGGCGCTCTCGAAATAATAGCTGCCGGTGCCGCCGCCGCCGACGATATCGCAGGTCAGCCCTTCGTCCTTCAGCGCGGCCACGGCCTCGGTGACCATGTCGATGGCGATCTGGGTCTTGGCCTTGCGCTCGTCGTAGCTGTCGAGGTGCTGCATCGCGCCCTGATAGGCCTGGAGCCCGGCGAATTTCAGCCCTTCGGCGGCGTCGATGGCCCGGGCCAGTTCCACCACCTTTTCCGTGGTGGTCACGCCGCAGCGGCCCGCGCCGCAGTCGATCTCGACCAGGCATTCGATCTGGGTTCCGGCCTCGACGGCGCCCTTCGATAGGTCCGACACATTGTCCAGATCATCGACGCAGCAGATCGTCCGCGCGCCGAGGTTCGGCAGATTCGCCAGACGCGCGATCTTGCGCGGTTGCGTGACCTGGTTGGACACGAGGATGTCGGTTATACCGCCGCGCGCGAAGACTTCCGCCTCGCTGACCTTCTGGCAGCAGACGCCGCAGGCGCCGCCCAGTTCCTGCTGGAGCTTCTGCACATCCACGGATTTGTGCATCTTGCCGTGGCTGCGGTGGCGCATCCCCGCCGACTTGGCGAATTCGCCCATCTTCTTGACGTTGCGCTCGAGCGCGTCGAGGTCGAGGATCAGGGCAGGGGTCGCGATGTCGGCCTCATCCATGCCGGGGACGGCGGGAACATCGTAGCCGACGTCGAGATCGTCGTAATTGAGGTCTTTCATGGGCTTGGCTCCTAGGTCTGCATCCAGGGCAGTTTGTCGAGATCGACATTGCCCCCGGTGATGACGACGCCGACGCGCTTGCCCGCGAAGGCGTCCGGGTTCTTGAGGATCACGGCCAGCGGCACCGCGCAGCTGGGCTCGATCACGATGCGCAGATGCTTCCACGACAGTTTCATCGCGTCGATGATTTCCTGCTCGGAGGCCGTGTAGATCTCGCTCACATGATTCGACACGAAGTGCCAGGTCAGCTCCTTTAACGGCACCAGCAGGCCGTCGGCGATGGTCTTGGGCGCGTCATCGGCGATGATGTGTCCTGCCTTGAAGCTGCGATAGGCATCGTCGGCCTGCTCGGGCTCGGCCGCGATCACCTTCGTTTCGGGGGCCAGCGTCGACAGCGTCAGGCAGGTACCCGAGATCATGCCGCCGCCGCCGATGGGGGCCACCACCATGTCGAGCCCGTCGGTCTGCTCCATGAACTCCCTGGAACACGTCCCCTGTCCCGCGATTACGCGCGGGTCGTTATAGGGATGTACGAAATCGCCGCCTGTCTCTGCCTGCACCTTGGCGAACGCTGCCTCGCGCGAGGAGGTGGAGGGATCGCATTCGGTGATCCTGCCGCCATAGCGGGCGACCGTGTCCTTCTTGGCCTGCGGTGCGGTGCGCGGCATGACGACATTGCAGGGGATGCCGCGCCGCATGGCGGCGAAACTGAGGCATGAGGCGTGATTGCCGGACGAATGGGTGGCCACGCCTTTGCGCGCCTGTTCATCGTCCAGTCCGAAAACGGCGTTGGCGGCTCCGCGCACCTTGAAGGCACCGGGTTCCTGAAAGTTCTCGCACTTGAAATACAGATCGCATCCCGCAAGATCGTTTAGGTAGTCGGAGGTGCGGACCGGCGTGCGCCGGATATGCGGCTTGATCCGCTCATGCGCGGCCAGCATGTCCTCATAGCTCGGGATTCGCATGTCGCCCCCGTCCATCACGCGGCCGCCTTCCGGGCAGTGTTGCCGTGGCGGTAGTGTTCCTGAGCCGCCGCGACGCCGGACCCCAGCGTGATGTCGAGGCCAAGATCGACCATCGCCATTTCGGCTACCCCTAGCCCGGACAGCATCATCGCGTCGGTCAGCATCCCCAGGTGACCGATGCGGAACACCTTGCCAGCGACCTCTCCCAGACCCACGCCGAAGGCCATGCCGTAGTCACGCGCGGCCAGGGTGACGATGTCGGTGGCGTTGAACCCTTCCGGTGTCCGGATGGCCGACACGCTGTCGGAATAGAGTTCCGGGGAGGCGGCGCAAAGTTCCAGCCCCCAGGCGCCGACGGCCCGGCGGACCCCTTCCGCGATGCGGTGGTGGCGGGCGAAGACGTTCTCCAGCCCCTCGTCCAGCAGCATGTCCAGCGACAGGCGCAGACCGTTCATCAGTCCCACGGGCGGGGTGTAGGGAAAGGCATCGCTGTCATAGCCCTTCTGCATGTCCTTCACGTCGAAGAACGTGCGGGGCAGGGCGGCCGTCGCGGTCGCCTCCATCGCCTTGTCCGAAAAGCCGGCGATCGCGAGGCCCGCGGGCAGCATGAAACCCTTCTGGCTGCCCGTGACTGCGACATCAACGCCCCAGTCGTCGAACCGGAAATCCATCGACCCGATGGACGACACGCCGTCCACCAGCAGCAGGGCAGGGTGGCCGGCGGCATCCAGCGCCCGGCGGACGGCGGCGATGTCGGATTTGACGCCCGTCGCGGTCTCGTTATGGGTGGCAAGGACCGCCTTGATGCCATGGCCGGTATCCGCGGTCAGGATCTCCTCGTACCTGTCCGCGGGCACGCCATGACCCCAGGGTGTTTCGACCACGTCGACGTCCAGCTTGTGACGCTGGCACATGTCGATCCAGCGGTGGCTGAACATGCCGTTGCGTGCCGCCAGAACTCTGTCGCCGGGCGACAGGGTGTTGGTCAGCGCCGTCTCCCAGCCGCCGGTGCCCGTCGCGGGAAAGATGAACACATGCGCCGCGTCGGACTTCAGCACCTTGCGCACGCCGTCCAGGCAAGGGTGCAGAATGCCACCGAACAGCGGCGAGCGATGGTCGATGGTCGGCATGTCACAGGCCTTGCGGATCGCCTCGGGCATGTTGGTCGGGCCGGGAATGAAAACCGGGTTCTGGAAGCTCATGGCGGCGTCTCCTCCTGTCGGTCCTGACAGATCTAAAGGAGACACCTTCCGATTGATATTTTTTCGGATCGCGCATCGATCCGGCCCGGGCGTTGAAATCTTCCCCGTTTTCAGATAATTGAGTTTTTCAAGTCGTGAAAGCATATTTCAGTGTTATCCGAAGGATTGTCTTGGGGATGGCGGGTAATGACGCGGTGTCCGGCCGCAGGTCGCGCGGACGGCCCCGCAGCTGGGACGACAAGAGCGCGCAGAACGTCATAAAGTCGCTCGACCGGGCGATGGAGGTGTTCGCCTATCTGGGGCAGAGCGGGGGAGTGACGCTGACGGAACTGGCGCACGATCTCGACCAGGCACCCGCAACGATCTACCGCATCCTGGTCACCCTGGAACGTCACGATCTGGTGGAATTCGATGCCCAGGATCAGGACTGGCATATCGGATCGAACGCCTTCCTGATCGGTTCGCGTTTTCTGCGTCGCACCAGCCTTGTGGATCGTGCGCGTCCGATCATGCGGACCCTGATGGAGCGGACCGGTGAAACCGCGAACCTGGGGGTAGAGCGCGCGGGGCAGGTGCTGTTCGTCAGCCAGGTGGAGACGCACGCCAACATCCGCGCGTTCTTTCCCCCCGGAACGCTGTCGCGGTTCCATGCCTCGGGGATCGGCAAGGTGTTGCTGGCATGGATGCCGGAGGACCGGCGCCGGGCGCTGATCGAAGGTGCGCCACTGGAACGGTTCACACCGCATACCATCGTCCGGACCGACATGCTGATACGGGATCTGCAAGCGGCGCGGGAGCGTGGCTATGCCATCGACGCGGAAGAGCGCACCCTGGGGATGCGTTGCATCGCGGCCCCCGTTTTCGACGTCCACGGAGAGGTCCGGGCCGGGCTGTCGGTGTCTGGCCCGACTTCGCGGATCGACGCTGCGGCGATAGCGGGTCTGGGCCGGGCGGTAACGGATGCCGCCGCCGCCCTGACGGCGGCGCTGGGTGGCGCGTCTATTCCGCCACCGCCCTGAACGCCGCCGGGGCCGCCGGTGCGCCCGCCGAGCGCAACGCCATGTGGCGGTTCACGTCTTTGTAGAGCAGATAGCGGAACGGCCCGGGCCCGCCCGCGTAGCACGCCTGCGGACAGAAGGCGCGCAGCCACATGTAATCCCCCGCCTCGACCTCGACCCAGTCGTTGTTGAGCCGATAGACGGCCTTGCCCTCCAGCACGTAGAGACCGTGTTCCATCACATGGGTCTCCAGAAAGGGGATCACGCCCCCGGGCTGAAACGTGACGATGGTCACATGCATGTCATGGCGCAGGTCGGCGGGATCGACGAACCGTGTCGTGGCCCAGGCCCCGTTCGTGCCCGGCATGACCGTGGGCGCGATGTCGCGTTCGTTGGCGACGATGGGACCGGGCGCGTCCAGCCCCTCCACCTGCTGATACGCCTTGCGGATCCAGTGGAACCGCAGCGTTTCGCCACCGGGGTTGTGCAGCGTCCAGCCGCTTCCGGGTGGCAGGTAGGCGTATCCACCGGGCGTCAGATCGTGCGGCGCGCCGCTGAGCGTCAGCCGCGCCATGCCTTGCACGACGAACAGGACACCTTCCGCGCCATGGTCGGTGTCGGGCCTGTTCGACCCGCCGCCGGGCGCGACTTCCATGATGTATTGCGAGAACGTCTCTGCAAATCCAGACAGCGGCCGCGACAGGACCCAGAGCCGCGTGCCCTCCCAGAACGGCAGGGAGGAGGTCACGATATCGCGCATCGTGCCCTTGGGGATCACGGCATAGGCCTCGGTGAAGATCGCGCGGTCGGTCAGAAGCTGCGTCTGCGGCGGATGCCCTCCGGTCGGGGCGTAGTAATCGGCAGGCATCTCGGGATCTCCAGAAAACCAAGGCGTTGCGTTCTGCATCATCATGACGCTGCGTGGCCGCCGGACAAGCGGACGCGACAAGACAGCACCTTCCGCATTTTCCATACAACACCACCGCCAGCGTCTGCGGCGGTCCACGGGTCCGATACGACCGCACCGTGCGAAAGCCGGAGGCCAGAAGCCGCCAAACGCCAGCTCCCCATCATGTTCGAAGAACGCTTCCCGATCGCGTGAGAAAATGCGCCAGGGCAGAAACTTCCGCACGGTCTTGTATACGGTCCGATGGTGCGATCCTTTCGCTGAAGCTCTACGGGGCAGGTCACGGGAGCGCCCCGACCACGCCCGCCGGCAGAGCAGCGATACAGCGGTCGCAAGCGGTGCTCGTGCAGCTGGGTCGGGCCTCTTTCCCCGGACGGGTCGCGGTCCGGCGCCGCACGCGCCTGCACTGGGCGACCGCCTTCATGCCCTGCCGTCGTCGATCCCGCATCTCACGCGCTCGGCGCTGCTGCCTTCGGCGCCGTGGCGTCCCGCGCCTGCCGGACATCGAAGGCGCCAGACGTTCGAGCGGTATCCCATCGGGCGCCTTCACATCGGTATCGCCGAGGTGCAGACAACCGAGGGCAAGCCTGGCCAAGTTCGCGGTCGCCCAACGCGTTGCGACGGCGGACAGAAACACCGCACGCTCGAGGCTGTGTCTTGTCGGGTCCAAGCCATTCTCACCGACAACGGCATGTCCAGCAAGACAGGGGACTTGTCGCAACCCGGTTTGGGGTGTGCCCAGCTAATGTGCCTTATACCTATAATCATGATTATGTGAAAGATGGAGCCGCCGTTTATGCGTCCGAGGACCTGAGTCCGGTGTTCTTTTCCGCAAAGATTGCGACATGTTGCGCAGGTGAGTTCGTCCCGATCCGATGCCCGGTCAGGGCAACCGCCGCGTTCGTTCGGCTCAGGATTGGCGCGCCTCTTCGATGTCCATTTTCGGGTTGCCGGCAAGCTTTTGGACATCGCGGCGCGTCGCGGTGATCTCCTTGGCAAGCGTCAGGCCCCAGAGCAGCAGCGGGATCGACACGAAGCCGCCGATCGGGCCCCAGAGCCACAGGAAGAATACCAGTGCGAAAAAGACCAGCGCAGGGTTCAGTTTCATCGTCCGGCCGATCGCCGACGGTGTCACGAACTGCGCCTCGATCATGTTGAAGCTCAGAAAGACCAAGGCGGGTACGACCGCGTAGCTGCCCTCGAACGCCACCAGCCCGGTGAGCAGCAGAGCGAAAAAGACCACTGCGGGACCAAGATAGAGGACGAAGTTCAACAGAAACGTCGCCGTGCCCCAGAGCAGCGGTGCAGGCACCTCAAGGAGCGTCATGGCGATGGTCACGCAGATGCCGAACCCCAGGTTGACGATTGCGATCGTCAGGAAGTAGCGCGCCACCTCCCGCTCCGCCTGTCGTAGGCGGCGGGCGGTCTCAAGCTCCATGCTCTCGGGCGACAGATGCTGGGCGAGCCAGGCGTAGATCTCTACCCGGGTCAGCAGAAAGAAGAACAGAATCCCGGCGAAGGTTATTGACTGTCCCAGAACCGTTGGCGCCAGGAACAGCGCGTCCGCTGTCGTCGGGATGCCCAGATCGCCGCCGCCCTGGGCTGCATTCTCTCCGGCCTGTGCTGCGTTCCCGATGGCGCGTTCGACCTGCTCTCCGGCCGACTCGATGCCCTGGATCATGCTCTGGAACTGGACGACCGCGTCCCGGGTTTCCGCCATGATGGCCGGCCAGGACGCGACCACGCGTTCGGCAACGGGCAGCAGAAGCGCGGCCAGAACCATGATGACGATGAGCGTGAACACCAGACTGATGAGCGCGCTGATCCCCCGGGGCAATCCCAGACGCTCCCAGAAATCCGACAGCGGAGAGAGCACGACGCCCAGCGTCAGCGCCAGGATAGTGGGCTTGAACACGCTTTCCGCGACATAGAGGATGAAGAAAACCGCCAGAACCCCCACGGGGATCAGCGCGAGGTGACCTGCGATGCGGATCCGCTCCGCCTGATCGGTATTCATGGGCACGCAACGCGGGCCGGGACACAGGGTTCCCCCTGTCCTTGCGATGCAGCCGCCGGGCCGCCGCCCTACCCCAGCGCGTAGCCGGCGCCGCGCACGGTGCGGATCGGATCGTCGCCGCCATGGGCGCGCAGCGCCTTGCGCAGCCGGCCCACATGGACGTCCACGGTACGGCTGTCCACATAGATGTCCCGGCCCCAGACCCGGTCCAGCAACTGCTCGCGGCTCCAGACCCGGCCGGGCTTTTCCATGAGCGTGGTCAGCAGACGGAACTCCGTCGGCCCCAGGCTCAGCTCTTGCCCGTCGCGGTGGACGCGGTGGGTCTCGGGATCCAGTCGGATGCCCGCGTGGTCCAGAACCTGTCCGACGGTGCCCGGCCGCGTACGGCGCAACTGCGCGCGCACACGGGCCATCAATTCGGCCACGGAATAGGGCTTGGTCACGTAGTCGTCGGCGCCGGTCTCCAGGCCGCGGACGCGGTCGGCCTCTTCGGTGCGGGCCGACAGCATGATGACAGGCGTTTCGCGGGCGGCGACGCGGCGCTTGAGGCGGCGGCAGATCTCTATGCCGGACACGCCCGGCAGCATCCAGTCGAGCACCACCAGATCCGGCTGGCCCTCATCGAACAGGGTCAGGGCCTCATCGCCCGTCTCCGCGCGCGTGACCTCGAACCCCTCTGCCTCAAGATTGTAGGCCAGGATGTCGCGCTGCGACGGCTCATCCTCGACGATCAGCACATGCGGGCGGTCGGCCATCGGATCAGCCCTCTATATGCTGGACGGAGGTCATGTCGCCCTTGGGGCGGTCGTCTTCCGGGATGGCGCCCTCGACCGTGTAGATCACCTGATCGGCGATGGATGTGACGTGGTCGCCCATGCGCTCGATATTCTTGGCGATGAAGTGAAGGTGCATGCAGGCGGTGATGTTGCGCGGGTCCTCCATCATGAAGGTCAGGAACTCGCGGAAGATGGCGGTGTACATCTGGTCCACGTCCTCATCGCGCGCCCGGACCTGCCGGGCCATCTGGGCGTCGCGGTGGATATAGGCGTCAAGCACGTCGTGGAGCATCACCTCCACCTCGCGGGCCATGCGGCGGATCGACTGGGGCGCGCCTTCGATGGTGGGAAGCTGCAGCAGCACGCCCGTCCGTTTGGCCAGGTTCTTGGCATAGTCGCCGATGCGCTCCAGATTGGCGGAGATCTTGATGACCGACAGCACCAGCCGCATGTCGCTGGCGATCGGCGCACGGAGGGCCACGACGCGGGCGGCCTCCTCGTTGACCTGCTCTTCGAGCGTGTCGATCTGCCGGTCGTTGTCGCGGACCCGCTGGGCCAGATCCTCATCCCGGCTTTCCAGAGAGCGCGCGGCGTCCTGGATGGCGGCCTCGACCAGCCCGCCCATCTTCATGACCGTGGCCTGGAGCGCCTCCAGGTCGCGGTCGAAGGCGGATGCGATATGTTGTCCGGTGCTCATGGCGCCCTCCTCAGCCGATCCGGCCGGTGATGTATTTCTCGGTCCGCGGATCCTGCGGGTTGGTGAAAATGTCGTCGGTGTCGCCGTATTCCACAAGGTCGCCCAGGTGGAAGAACGCGGTCTTCTGGCTGACGCGCGCGGCCTGCTGCATGGAATGGGTCACGATCACCACCGAGAACCGGCCGCGCAATTCGTCGATCAGCTCCTCGATCTGGCTGGTGGCGATGGGGTCGAGCGCCGAGCACGGCTCATCCATCAGCAGCACCTCCGGCGACGTGGCCACCGCGCGGGCGATGCACAGCCTCTGCTGCTGGCCGCCCGACAGGCCGGTGCCCGGCGCCTGGAGACGGTCCTTGACCTCCTCCCAGATCGCGGCGCGCTTCAGCGACTTCTCGACGATCTCGTCCAGCTCGCCCTTGTTGCGGGCCAGGCCGTGGATCTTGGGTCCGTAGGCCACGTTGTCGTAAATGGACTTGGGGAACGGGTTCGGCTTCTGGAACACCATGCCGACCTTGGCGCGCAGCTGCACCGGGTCCACGTCGGGGTGATAGATGTCCTCTTCGTCGATCAGGATGTCGCCCTCGATCCGGGCGATGTCGATCGTGTCGTTCATCCGGTTCAGGCAGCGCAGAAAGGTGGACTTGCCGCAGCCGGACGGGCCGATGAAGGAGGTCACCGTCTTGTCGGCGATCTCTACGGAGACGTCCTTGATGGCGTGGTTGGCGCCATAGTACACGTTGACCCCCCTGGCCGAGATCTTGGTGTCCTTCATCGTGGTGTCTCTTTCTTCAAAACGGGCGTCTTTCACGGGACGGACCTTTCGTTACCAGCGGCGCTCGAACTTGCGGCGCAGCACGATGGCGGTGATGTTCATGATCGCAAGGAACACCAGCAGGACGATGATGGCGCCGGACGCGCGTTCGGCAAAGGCCGGGTCGGCGCGCTGGGTCCAGTTGTAGACCTGCACGGGCAGCGCCGTGGCCGGGTCGAAGAAGCCTTCGGGCGGCGCGTCGGGATATTCGGTGACGAAGGCCACCATGCCGATCAGCAAGAGCGGCGCGGTCTCTCCCAGGGCCTGCGCCAGCCCGATGATGGTCCCCGTCAGGATGCCGGGACCGGCCAGCGGCAGGACGTGGTGGAACACGGCCTGCATCTTCGACGCGCCCACGCCCAAGGCCGCGTCCCGGATCGACGGCGGCACCGATTTCAGCGATGCGCGGGTCGAGATGATGATGGTGGGCAGGGTCATCAGCGTCAGCACCAGGCCGCCGACGATCGGCGCCGATTGCGGCAATCCCCCGAAGTTGATGAAGATCGCCAGGCCGAGAATTCCGAACACGATGGACGGGACGGCGGCAAGGTTCGAGATGTTGACCTCGATGATGTCGGTCCAGCGATTGGTGGGGGCGAACTCCTCCAGGTAGATCGATGCCGCCACGCCGATGGGAAGCGCCAGGCCCAGCACGATCAGCATCATGTAGGCGGACCCCAGGATCGCCACCCCCAGCCCCGCGGCCTCCGGGCGCTGATCCGACGCGTCGGGCGCGGTGACGAAAGACCAGTTGAACTTGCGCGTCAGCATCCCCTCGTCTTTCAGGATGTCGGCCAGTTGCAGTTGCTCGGGGCTGATCTGGCTGTCGCGCGCGGCACTCTCCATGGTCACGGCGCCCTTGTAGTACTGGTCGATCCGGCTGGTGGCGAGGAAATCGAAACGCTCTGTCCCGCCGACCGCTTCGGGGTTGGACAGCACCCAGTCGCGGATCTGCGCCGGCGCCTGCTTGGAGATCAGGACGCCCGGATCGTTCAGTCCTTCCACCTCGATCCCGCGCGCCTCCAGCGCGCTCTGCATCGCGTCGTCCACAAGCCCCGCGTAGCCGAAGGTGATGACCTTGGCCATTTCCGCCGGGTCGCGGTTGCCTTCGGGGTCCAGCGTCTCGGCCGGGAGGGCGACGTCGATGGAGATGTAGGTCTGGGTAAAGGCCGGCAGGCCGCGATACAGGATCGAGGCCAGCAGAAAGACCAGCGCCAGGATGCCGATGACGATGGCCCCCAGCCCGTAGGCGCGGAACCGTTTCTCGGCCGCGTTGCGGGACTTGGTGCGCGCGTCCGGGCGCATGATCGACGCGGTGGAGGTGGCGGCACTCCGCCCGGCGCCGCGGTCGTCGGGCATGTCGGTCATTCGTACTGCTCCCGGTAGCGGCGGACGATCGCCAGGGCGACGACGTTGAGCACCAGCGTGATGACGAAGAGGGTCAGGCCCAGGGCGAAGGCCACAAGGGTTTCCGGTGAGGCGAAGTTGGTGTCGCCGGTCAGTTGGCTGACGATCTTGACGGTGACCGTGGTCATCGCCTCGAACGGGTTGAGGTCCAACCGCGCCGCGGCCCCCGCCCCCAGCACCACGATCATCGTCTCTCCGATGGCGCGGCTTGCCGCCAGCAGGATCGCGCCGACGATGCCGGGCAGCGCCGCCGGAACCACGACCTGACGGATCGTCTCGGACCTGGTGGCCCCCAGGCCCAGGCTGCCGTCGCGCATGGTCTGCGGCACGGCAGAGATGATGTCGTCGGACAGCGACGAAACGAACGGGATCAGCATGATCCCCATGACCAGCCCGGCGGTCATCACCGAAGAGCTGGAATTGCCGATCCCCAGGGGCTGGGCGAAGTAGTCGCGCAGCGCCGGTCCGACGACCAGCAGCGCGAACAGGCCGTAGACGATGGTGGGAATGCCGGCCAGCACCTCGATCAGCGGCTTGGCGACGGAGCGCAGGCGCCGGCTGGCGTATTCCGACAGGTAGATCGCCGCGAAGAGCCCGACGGGCACCGCCACCGCCAGCGCGATGAAAGAGATGTAGAGCGTGCCCCACAGAAGCGGCAGGATCCCCAGGTCCGAATTGCCGCGGAAGTTCGGGGCCCAGTTGGTGCCGAAGAAGAAGTCGGCGATCGGATACTGGCGGAAGAAACTGATCGATTCGAACAGCATCGACAGCACGATCCCCAGCGTCGTCAGGATCGCGATCAAGGCCGCGACAAGCAGCAGGCCGCGGATCACCCGTTCGACCGCGTTTCGGGCGCGGCGGTCCTTGTTGACGCGGGAAAGGCTGAGGCCGAAGCCCGCGGCCGCCACGCCCAGCACCGCGACGGTCATCAGCAGCGCGCCGCGCCGGGACAGGTTGCGGAAGGTGCGCGCGGCGTCGAGGATCGCGGGCGAGACATCGGACCCCAGCGCCAGACCTATGGCGCCGAGCTGTCCGCGGATGTCGTCCCCGGCGGAGAGGTCGGCAGCCTCCCGCGGGCTGACGCGCCCGGTCCGCACCAGGATCTCAAGCCCGTCGGCCAGCCGTTCCACATCGCCCATCAGCAGGTCCCGCGTGCCGCCGTCGGGCACGGCGCTCTCGGGGATCTGGCCGGTCACCCTGGCATCGATCAGCACGGGCTGGACGAAGAGCCAGACCGCCAGGAGCAGTAGCGACGGGATCAGCGCGGCCAGCGCGACCGACGCGCCGTGATAGTTCGGCCGGGAATGAAGCGCGGTCGGATCGCCGCCCGCGGAGGCAAGCGCCCGGCGGCGGCCCAGGACCACGCCCGCGATGGCAAGCCCGGCAAGGATGAGCAGGATCCAGATCACCGGCATGAAAGCGGGCCTTTCGACAGGGCGCGGGTCGTCCGGCGCCGTGCATGGGTCATGAACGGGTCGGGCGGCCCGCCGGATCTTGCAGCGGGCCGCCCCGGGCGTGTGTCGTGCGGGTCAGGAGGGGTCCGGCATGGTGGTCTCGTCCTCGACCTTCTGTTGCGTCTGGGCCAGTTCGGGATCGGGCACCAGCCCGTAGTCGGCCAGCGGGCCGCCCTGCCCGGCCACCTGGTCGTTGACGAAGAACGCGGCGTATTCCTTTAGGCCCGGGATCACGCCGATATGCGCCTTCTTGATGTAGAAGTAGAGCGGGCGCGACACCGGGTATTCGCCGCTGGCGATGGTCTCGGTCGACGGCGCGACCCCGCCCATGGTGGCGACCTTCAGCTTGTCGGTGTTGTTTTCGTAAAACGACAGCCCGAACACGCCGACGCCGTCGGAGTTCGATTCGATGCGCGCCAGGGTTTCGGTATAGTCGCCGTCGATGTCCACGGCGGCCCCGTCGTCGCGAATCGCCATGCAGGCGTCTTCGGCCGCGTCCTCGTCGCCGCCGTTGATCTCCATGATCTGCTCCATGGCGCCGGAGGCTTCGCAGCCCGCCAGGATCACCTTTTCCTCGAACACCTCCCGGGTGCCGTGCTTGGTGCCGGGAATGAACGCCAGGATCTCGGCATCGGGAAGGCTGGGGTCGATGTCGGTCCAGTTGGTATTGGGATTCGCGACCATCTCACCGTCCTGAGGGATCTCCGCGGCCATCGCCTTGTACCATTGCGCCGGCTCGAAGGCGGTGAAGGCCGGTCCGTCGGTCTGGCTGGCGAACACGATGCCGTCATAGCCGATCCGGACCTCTATGATCTCGTTCACGCCATTGTCGGCACAGGTTTTCTGCTCTTCGGGGCGCATCGGGCGGGACGCGTTGGCGATGTCGATGGTGTTCTCGCCCACGCCCTCGCAAAAGAGCTTGAGGCCCGCCGAGGAGCCCCCGGACTGGATCACCGGCGTCGGGAAGTCGTAGGATTCGCCGAACGCCTCGGCGACGATGTTGGCATAGGGCAGCACGGTGGAGGATCCGGCGACCTGGACCTGATCGCGGCCCTGGGCGCCTGCGGCGGTGGCCGCGGCGGCAAGAATAGCAACGGAGGCGGTGGTTCTGACGAAGGACATGTGAGCTCCTGGCTTGTCGTTTCCCGGGCCGGGTCGCGGCCTCCGCCGCTCGATACCGGCGGGGCGCGTCACCTATGTAACGGCAATGTAACGGTTTGATGACAACGCCGGCGACGCAAGGGCAGCGCGGCCGGTCAGGGCTCGCGCGGCAAGAGCGCGGTGAACACCGTCCCGGCACCGCGCCGCGACGCCACCAGAAGCCTGCCGCGGTGGCGCGAGACGATGTGCTTGACGATCGCCAGGCCCAGCCCGGTGCCCCCCACCTCGCGGGAGCGGTGGCCGTCCACGCGGTAGAACCGCTCGGTCAGCCGCGACAGATGGCGCTCGTCTATGCCAGGACCGTTGTCGATCACGTCCAGCACGACGCCGGCGCGGTGGAGCTCTGGGACGGACAGACGCTCGGTCAGGCGGATCTCGACCCGTGTGCCGCCGTATTTGACGGCGTTCTCGATCAGGTTCCCGACCACCTGCCGAAGCTGGTCGCCGTCGCCCTTCAGCAGCACCGGGGCCGCGGGGCGGTCGTAGACCAGCGCCACGCCGCGCGACGTGGCCGATCCGCTCAGCGTGGTCACGCAGGAGGCGACGATCAGCGCGATGTCGACCTCCTCTGTGGGGCGCATCCGTTCGTTGGCCTCCACCCGGCTCAGCGACAGCAGGTCGGTCACCAGGCGGTTCATCCGCTGGGCCTCTCGCTCCATCACGGTCAGGAATCGCTCGCGGGCCGCGGCATCGGCGCGGGCCGGGCCGCGCAACGTCTCGATGAAGCCCAGGATGGCGGTCAGCGGGGTTTTCAGCTCATGGCTGACGTTGGCGACGAAATCGCGGCGCATCTGGTCGGCCTCCTCGGCGGCCGAGCGGTCCTCGAAGCTGACCAGCATCCAGCGGCCGGCTGCGGCGACATGGGCGCCAAAGGTCAGATCGGTGCGGTCCTTGCGCGCCAGAAACCGCGCGTCGCGGGGCTGTCCGTCGCCGTGGGTGCGCTCGATCGCCTCGACCAGCGCGGGCTGGCGCAGGGCCAGGACGAAGTGGCGCCCCACCAGACCGCGGCCGAACACCTCCGTGGCGCCGGCGTTCACCGCGACGATCCGGTGGTCGCGCCCGATCAGAAGGGCGGGCACGGCCAGCGCGTCGAGCAGCTCCTGCGGGCGCGGGCCGTCCATGCGCCCTACCCCGCCGCGGCCGCCGCGCGTATCGCGGCCTCGAACTCCCCCAGCAGCAGGTCGGCGGGTTCCACCCCGACGGAGACCCGGAACGAGCCTTCCGACAGCCCCAGCGCGGCGCGCCCCTCCGGGCTCAGTCCGCGGTGCGACGACGTGGCCGGGTGCGACAGTGTGGTGGCCACGTCGCCCAGCGTGGGCGCGAAGGCGATGCGCTCCGCCGCGCGCACCAGCGCGTTCGCGGCAGGGCGCCCGCCGGCGATCTGGAACGTCACCATGTTGCCGGTGCGCGCGCCCAGAAGCGCCGCGGCGCGCGCCCGGTCGGGATGGTCGTCGCGCCCGGGATAGATCACCCTCTCGACCCCGGGCAGCCCGTCCAGACGGTCGGCCAGGGCGCGGGCGGTCGCCTCTGCCCGGTCGTAGCGCAGTTCGAAAGAGTGCATCCCCCGCTCCGCCAGCCAGCAATCGAACGGGCTGGCGGTCAGTCCCAGCGTGGTGGCAAAGACGCGCATCGCCTCCCGGTGCGCGGGATCCTTCGCGGCGACATAGCCCAGCGTCGCGTCGGAGTGCCCCGCCAGCAGCTTGGTGACCGAGTGGATCACGATGTCCGCACCATGTCTGAAGGGCCGGATCGCGCGCGGGGTGGTAAAGGTGTTGTCGACGATCAGCGTGATGCCGCGCGGCCCGGCCAGCCGGGCGATCCCGTCCAGATCGGCGACGCGCAGGGTCGGGTTCGACACGACCTCGATCAGGATCGCGCGGGTCTCGGGGCGGAGCGCGGCCTCGATGGCGGCCGCGTCGGTGGGATCGGCCAGCGTGGTCTCCACGCCCAGCCGCGGCAGGTCGTCGGTCATCATCCGCAGCGATCGGCCGTAGAGCTGGTCGCCGCCGACCACGTGATCTCCGGCGCGCACCAGCCCCAGCAGGGCCGCCGCCACCGCGGCCATGCCGGAACCCGTCACCAGCCCCCCGGTGGCCCCCTCCAGCGCGTCGATCTTGGCGGCCAGGACAGAGGCATTCGGATGCGCCTCGCGCGCGTAGGTGTATCCCGGCGCGCGGCCCTCGTAGATGGCGTCCAGCGCGTCCGGGCTTTCGGCACCATAGACGACGGACGGTTGCAGCGGCGTGCCCAGGGCGCGCTCGGTGCCCTCCGGCCAGGGCGTGCGGCGGACGGTGGTGCGCGGTGCCGTGTCGGGCCGGGGCAGCGCGCGGGGCGCCTCGCGGCGGCCGAACAGGCGTGCGATGAATCCTTGCGCCATGGTTCAGTCGATCCGCGTCAGGGTCTTGGCGAAGCGCGCCGCGTTCTCCTGGTAGTGCAGGGCAGAGGCGCGGAGCATCTGGATCGCCCGGGCGTCCAGCTTGCGCACCACCTTGCCCGGCGCGCCCAGCACCACAGAGCCGTCCGGGATCTCCTTGCCCTCGGTCACCAGCGCCCCCGCGCCGATCAGGCAGTTGGTCCCGATCTTCGCCCCGTTCAGCACCGTCGCCCCCATGCCGATCAGGCTCTCGTCGCCAACGGTGCAGCCGTGCAGCATCACCTTGTGGCCGATGGTGCAGTCGCGCCCGATGGTCAGCGGCATTCCCATGTCGGTATGCAGCACGCAATTCTCCTGGATGTTGGTGCCGGGGCCGACCTCTATGGTCTCGTTGTCGCCGCGCAAGGTGGCGCAGAACCAGACGCTGGCGCGCGCGCGCAGGATGATGCGGCCGATGACATTGGCGTCGGGTGCGACCCAGACGCCGTCCTCCAGAAGCGGCGTGTCGCCGCCCAGATCGTAGATCATGTGCTCTCCTCGAATTCCTGCTGCAGTCTGCGGACATGCGCGTTCAGACCGGGCTGCTGGACCCGGCGCAGGCGCGCGGCGGTGATGATGGAGGTCAGCCGGTCCTCCGTGTCGTGCAGGTCCTCGTTGACCAGCACGTAGTCGTAGCCGTCCCAATGGCTGATCTCGTCCCAGCTTTTCTGCATCCGCCCGGCAATGGTCTCCGGCGCGTCCTTGGCGCGGCTCTCCAGGCGGCGGCGAAGTTCGTGGATCGACGGCGGCAGCAGGAAGATCGACAGGGTATGGGCGGCCAGGGCCGAATTGCGGATCTGCTGCGCGCCCTGCCAGTCGATGTCGAAGAGCACGTCCTTGCCCGCACCGATGGCCTGCTCCACCGGCCCCCGGGGAGAGCCGTAGAAATTGCCGAAGACATGGGCGTGTTCCAGCATCTCTCCGTCCGAAACCATGGCCTTGAACGCCGCGTCGTCGACGAAGCGATAGTCGCGCCCGTCGGTCTCTCCCGGGCGCGGCGGCCGGGTGGTGGCCGAGACGGAGAAGGCAAGCGTCGGGTCCCATGCCGTCAGGCGCTGCGCCAGGGTCGATTTTCCGGCGCCCGAGGGTGAGGAGAGGATGATCAGAAGGCCGCGGCGGGTGTCGGGCAAGGTTTCACTCCACGTTCTGAACCTGTTCGCGGAGTTGGTCTATGACGGTTTTCAGGTCAAGCCCGTGCGCGGTCAGCGCCGTGTCCTGGGACTTCGCGCAAAGCGTGTTCGCCTCCCGCATGAACTCCTGCATGAGGAAGTCGAGCTTGCGGCCCTTGGGTGCGTCGCGCCGCACAAGCGTGCGCGCGGCGTCTACATGGGCGCCCAGGCGGTCGAGCTCTTCGGTGACGTCCTGGCGCACGGCGATGAGCGCCAGCTCCTGGGCCAGCCGGTCGGGATCGGTAGCGGCGGTTTCGTCCAGGATGCGGCGCACCGCGGCGTCCAGCGACTGCGCCTGGACGGCCTGCCGGGAGCGCGCGGCACCGCCGGCAAGGGCCACAAGGGACGCGATCTCATCCAGCCGGGCGGTGAGGATCGCGTCGAGCGCGCGGCCCTCCGCGGCGCGCACCTCCAGAAAGGCGGGCAGCACGTCGGTATCGAAATCCGCGATCAGGCGGTCGCGCAGGGCGGCCTCTGCGTCCGCGTCGAGTATCTCGGCGCCGGTGCGCAGCGTCAGAAGGTCAGTGGCGCGCACCGGCGCCAGGGGACGGCCCGCGGCGCGTGCGATATCCTCGACCGCTGCGATCTGCGCCAGGGCCCGGTCCAGGGCGGCGCGGTCGAAGCCCCCTGCCCCGGCCTCGCGCATGAGTTTCAGCGACAGCCCCACGTTGCCCCGCGACACCGCGCCCTGAAAACGCGCGCGCAGCGCGGCCTCCAGCCCGCCGATCCAGTCGGGCAGCCGCAGGCGAAGATCGAGCCCCTTGCCGTTGACCGAGCGCAGTTCCCAGGTCCAGGACCAGTCGTCCCATGCGCCGGTATGGCTGGCAAAGCCGGTCATGGATCGCGTTACGGATGGGAACATGAGGAATTAACCCTCGTTCGTATTTAAGAAAGATTTTCGACAAACCCCATGGTATCGATGGTGTGGGGAATATCGGTCGGTTCGCGCCCTGTCTTGCACAGGCACGCGGCGATGGACAGACCGCGACGGGGAAGAGACGCGGCCGGCGACGGCCCGCGGCGAAGCATGGGGGCCTGGCATGGTCGGAAGCGCAGAGATTCTCAGACTGCCGCATCGCAGGGACCGCGGCGACGACACCGCGCGCCGGGCGGTCGAAAGCCACTGGGCCGCGCTGGATGCGGGACGCGTGCCTTACCGGGACGATGTGGATCCGGCGGCCCTGGGCTGTGCGCTGGACCGGGTCCTGGTGATCGAGCGGATCGCGCCGCGACAGGCGCGGATCCGTCTGGCGGGCCAGCGGATCGCGGCGCTGCAGGGGTGCGAACTTCGCGGGATGCCGCTGTCCTGTCTGCTCGCACCGGCCTCGCGCAGCGGTCTGGGCGACGGGCTGGAGACGCTGTTCGACACGCCGGCACGGCTGGATCTGACGCTGGAATGGTCCCGGCGCGCGTTCCGCTCGCCGCTGACCGCCGGGCTCACCCTGCTGCCGCTGCGCGACCGCGCGGGACAGGTCACCCGGGCGCTGGGCTTCTTCGATCTGCCGCACCGGATGCCGGCACCGCCCCTGCGCATGGCCATCGCGGCGACCGGCCACCGCCCCGTGGAGCCGGGCTTCACCCCCCGGTCCGCGGGCGGTCCCGATTTCGAGCGCGCGGACCGCGCCCGCGACGTGCTGCGCCGACGCCGGTCGTTCCGGCTGGTCGACGCGGGCTGACACGCACGGTGGCTCACGCGGTGGCGGCATCCCGTGCCGCGGCGTGGCCGTCGCGCATGAGCTGATTGACCAGAAAGGCCAGCTCCAGCGATTGCGAGGCGTTCAGCCGCGGATCGCACGCCGTGTGGTAGCGGTCCGACAGATCCTCATCCGTCAGGGCGCGCAGGCCGCCGGTGCACTCGGTCACGTCCTGTCCGGTCATCTCGAAATGGACGCCGCCGGGAATGGTGCCCATCTCTGCATGGATGCGGAAGAACTCGCGCACCTCTCCCAGCACGTCGTCGAAGGGCCGCGTCTTGTAGCCGGACGCCGACTTGATCGTGTTGCCGTGCATGGGATCGCAGGACCAGACCACATGCGCGCCCATCTGCGTGACCGTGTCGATGAGACGGGGCAGATGCTCTGCCACCTGCGCGTGGCCGAAGCGCGCGATGAGCGTCAGGCGGCCCGCCTCGTTGGCGGGATTCAACCGCTCGATCAACACTTTCAGGTCGTCGTTGGAAATCGTCGGGCCGCATTTCAGACCGATGGGATTCATGATCCGGGAACAGAATTCCACATGGGCGCCGTCGGGCTGCCGGGTGCGGTCCCCGATCCAGACCAGATGCCCGGACCCCGCCACCATGTCGCCGGTCATGGGATCGCGGCGGGTCAGGCTTTCCTCGTATTCCAGAAGCAGCGCCTCGTGGGAGGTGTAGAAATCCACCGTCGCAAGCTCTTCGGACTTCGTGGGGGTCAGGCCCGCCGCGCGGATGAAGTCCAGCGTGTCCTGCAGCGCGTTGGCGATGTCGCGGTAGGCGGCGGCCTTGTCCTCTGCGGTGAAGTCCAGCGTCCACTGGTGCACCTTGTTGATGTCGGCAAAGCCGCCCTTGGACAGGCCGCGCAGTTGGTTGAGGGTCGCGGCGGCCTGGGTATAGCCTTCGATCATCCGGTCGGGATCGGGCAGGCGCGACGCCGCGTCGAAGGCGAAGCCGTTGATGATGTCGCCGCGGTAGGACGGCAGCTCTACCCCGTCCACCGTCTCCGTCGGGGCCGAGCGGGGCTTGGCGAACTGGCCGGCGATGCGGCCGACCTTCACCACCGGCACCTTGGCGCCGTAGGTCAGTACCATGGCCATCTGCAGCAGCACCTTGAACGTGTCGCGCACCTGGTCGGCGCCGAACTGCTCGAAGCTTTCGGCGCAGTCGCCGCCCTGGAGCAGAAAGGCGCGGCCATGGGCGACCTCTGCCAATTCGGCGCGCAGGCGCCGTGCCTCATCCGCGAAGACCAGCGGCGGAGAGGCTCTGAGCCGCGCCTCGGCGGCGGAGAGGCGCGCGGCGTCGGTATAGACCGGCATCTGGACCCGGTCGCGCGTGCGCCAGCTCGAAATCTCAGCGGATGCCATCGGTCTCTCCCTGCCAAAGATCGGAAGCCAGCTATAGCCCCGCGCGGTTCTTCTTGCAAACGGCAAAGGCCACGCTAACACGGAGAGAAATCGCGCGCCCCGCCCGGTTGGCGGGACGGGGTGACGCATGTCCAGCGAGCATCCCGATGGCCGAGCGCCCCGTCCCTTCCCGCGCCGCGACCGCCCCCCGGCAGGGGGCGACCGCGCATTACACGTTCCTGCTGCTGGATCGGTTCAGCCTGCTGAGTTTCGCGGGCGCGGTGGAGTGCCTGCGCCTTGCCAACCGGCTGTCGGAACGCACGCTCTACAGCTGGAGCCTGACAGGCGACGCGGGCGGCAGCGGCGTGCGGACCTGCTCGGGCGGCGTGACGTTCACGCTGGACGACGACCTGGGCGAGCCGCCGCGCGACGCCACCATCGTGGTCTGCGGCGGGGTGGACGTGGCGGAGGCGACGACCCGGCGCGTGCTGAATTGGCTGCGGCGCGAGTCGCGGCGCGGGGCGGCCGTCGCCGGGCTGTGTACCGGCGCGCATACGCTGGCGGCCGCGGGACTTCTGGACGGCAAGCGCGCCACGATCCACTGGGAGAACCAGGACGCCTTCGCCGAGGCCTTCGAGGACGTGGAGCTGACGCGCCGGGTGTTCGCCATCGACGGGGCGCGGATGACCACCGCGGGGGGGACGGCTTCGATCGACCTGATGCTGCGTCTGCTGGCGCGGGATCACGGCGAGGACCTGGCCAACGCGGTGGCCGACCAGCTGATCTATTCCTCGATCCGCACCGACCAGGACCAGCAGCGGCTCTCTACCCCGACCCGGATCGGCGTGCGGCATCCCAAGCTGGCGGCGGTGATCCAGAAGATGGAAGCCCATATCGAAGAGCCGATCAGCCCGGCCCTGCTGGCCCAGCAGGTGGACCTGTCCACGCGCCAGCTGGAGCGGCTGTTCCGCCGCTACCTGACCCGCAGCCCGAAGCGCTACTATATGGAACTGCGCCTGGAACGCGCGCGCAACCTGCTATTGCAGACCGACATGAGCGTCATCAACGTGGCGCTGGCCTGCGGCTTCACGTCGCCCTCGCATTTCTCGAAATGCTATCGCGCGCATTACCGCACGACCCCGTACCGCGAGCGCGGCAGCCGCGGCACGGGGGCCACGTGACGGGCGCCATGTGACGGTGGGGTGCAGCCCAGGTTGGGACGGCCTGGGCTGCGGAACGACGGCAGGACCGGGATGCAGACCGATCGGGACAGCAATCGGTTACCCACGGGGAGCAGGAGGTGTCGGCGCGTGATGCACCTGACGGGCACCCCGCCCCTGCCGCCGTCCGATTTTCAACTCCGCCGTGCGCCGCGGGTTCCGCGGACCGCGCCGGAAAAACCCGGCCGGTACGGTCGTGGCCATTGCCAGGCCCGGCTGGGGCGTCCGCGGCGGGCGGCGCCGGCGCGGTGAGGCGTCTGTTGCCTTTGGCGGGCGCCGGGGTGCGGGGGCGCTGCCCCCGTCGCCTTGCGGCGACTCCCCCGGGATATTTGGGGAAAGATGAAGGGGCGTTAAGGTTAATGCCGGTTGGGTCGGGCCGGGAGCGGAGGGAGCAGAGATGTGCGACGGTGCAACCGGGGTTTTCGGGTCGGGATGTTTGCAAGGCCCGGGTTCCGGCACCCGGCCGTGGCGGGGTCGCGATTTCGCGGAAGTTTCGGTGTGACCGGGCTGCGAATCGCGATTTTGGCCGCGGGGGCGTCGGCGCGGATGCGCGGGCGCGACAAGCTTCTGGAAGAGGTGGAGGGGCTTTCGCTGTTGCGCCTGGCCGCCACGCGCGCGTTGGCGACGGGCTGTCGGGTTCTTGTCACCCTTCCGGTTCCCGCCCCTCTCCGCGCGGCGGCTCTGGGCGGGCTTGCGGTCGACCTGGTGCCCGTCGCCGATGCCGGCACGGGCATGGCCGCCTCCTTCCGGGCGCTGGCGCGGACGGCGACCGGGCCGCTTCTGGTGACGCTGGCGGACATGCCGGAGATCGACACGCCCGCGCTCTGCCGCCTGATCGCCGCCCATCGCGCGGCGCCGGATCTGGTGCTGCGCGCCACCGCGTCGGACGGCACGCCCGGACAGCCGGTGCTGTTTCCGGCCCGCTTGGTTCCGGCGATGGCCGGGTTGACCGGCGACACGGGTGCCCGCGCACTCCTGACCGGAGAGAAGGTACGCGCCGTGCCGCTGCCGGGACGCGCCGCGGTGACCGACCTGGACACGCCTGAGGACTGGGCAGCCTGGCGGGCGGGGCGGCGGCCGGAAGGCGGGTGATCCATCGGGGACGGGGCGGCCCGGGACCGCCATGCCGGCGGCGCGGCCCGGTCCGCAGGACGGCGCCGCCGTGCACCGCGCGGCAGGCGGGCCCGGACCCGCCTGCCGCGCGGCCTCAGTCGATGACGCCGTGCCTGTGCTGGTCGCGCGCGTAGAGCCACAGCAGAACCGTGAAAGCCGCAGAGAGCCAGATCACCGCCAGCGCCGGCCAGCCGGCAAGGCTCAGCAGCGACGGCTGCGAGAAGAGGCTCAGCCAGACGGCCACCAGCACCGTGGCGAACATGGACACCGACAGCACCAGAGGCGAAAATCCGGCCCGCACCGCCATCAGAAGCACGCCCAGCAGACCCACCCAGGCCGAAAGCGCCCAGGCCCCGTCAACCCAGGCCGGCATCCCCTCGATGAACATCTCCTGGCGGCCGCCGACCATCGCCATCCACGGGCCCCAGTCGTATTGCGTGGCGGTGTAGTCCAGCACTCCGAACAGGTGCCAGACGAAGCCGACCGCGACGATCAGCCAGAAATGCCAGGGCGTCGAATTCATGTCCGTCCTCCGGTGGTCCCGTCCGCTCGTACCATGGCGCGTGCGGAGAGCAAGGTCCAGTACCGCTCAGAGGGATGCGATGCGGATATCCTGCGGCGACAGCACTTTCGGAGATCCCGGCGGCGCGTCGAGATCGGCGCCCAGCTTCGCCCAGGCCCCGTCGGCCAGAACCAGCTCGGCCCGCCCGAGGTCGAGCGTCACCAGGTGCCCAGTCCGCTCCGGGGTCCAGTCCGCGACCGCGCTTGCGGCAAGATCGCCGGCGGCGACCAGCGTTTCCGCGGTGCCGAAGAGCCGCAGCGTGTCGTCGGAGACCATCAGCATCCGCTGCTCCGCGACCACGGTAAGCGCCGTTTCGGGAACGTCCGGTCCAAGGACGCCCGGCGCAATGCACACCAGGCCGGCCGCGGACGGGGCGTCGCGGCGAAAGACCGACGCAAGGCGGCACGGGCCGCTGTCCCGCGTCAAGACCAGATCCCCCGCCCGCAGGGTTTCCACCGCGACCGCCCCCTCCGGGGTGATGAGCCGCGTTCCGGGGGCAAAGCCCCCCGGGGGACGGCCGGCTGGGGTGCATACATCATGCGGCATGGTCGTCTCCGATCCGGACCTCAGAGCCTCCGCCGGACAGGGCGGCGGCGGGCCCGCCCGCAGGGAACGGTATGGACGCGCGCCATCGCGGTCCAGAGAGGCGCCCCGACAGGCGCGGAAAGCCGCACGCCAGGGCCTGCCATGCGCCGATTGTCGCGCACCGCCCGGAACCCGCTCCGCAGGCGGGAGAGAGGGGCGACCCGCGCGAGGGCGATTCGCGCTGGGCGGAGCGATCGCCGGACGGTTGTGCGCTTCGGGCAACGGATCGCGGGGCGCGGCGGAGGCGTCCGTGGTACGGGCGGCCGGACTCGAACCGGCACGGGCTTGCGCCCCAGGGATTTTAAGTCCCGTATGTCTACCATTCCATCACGCCCGCGCGCCGGACGGTGGTACCCGCGGCCGGACTCGAACCGGCAAGCCTTGCGGCGGGGGATTTTGAATCCCCTGCGTCTACCATTCCGCCACGCGGGCCCGGTTGTCCGGGTGGGGCGACCACCGTCGCCCGTCTCTAGCGTGATCGGACCGACAGAGGGAAGGGGCGAAATGCAGGCGCGACGGGGGGCGGCGGCGGTTGTGATCCATGCCGGCCGCGTGCTGCTGGTTCGGCGCCGCAACCCGCCGGACGCGGGGCTGTGGGGCTATCCCGGCGGCCATGTTGACCCGGGCGAGAGCGTCCTGGACGCCGCGGCCCGCGAACTTCGGGAGGAGACCGGCGTCGTCGCCCGTCCCCTGCGCGTGCTGGCCGAACTGGCGGTCGGCGGCGGCGGCGCGCCACGGTTCGCCCTGGCCATGGTGCTCTGCGCCTACCGCTCCGGGACCCCGGTCGCGGCGGACGACGCCACCGCGGCCGCCTGGGTGCCGTTCGCGGAGGTGCACGACGGACTCCGCCCGATGAGCCGCGACGTGGACACCGTCCTGACCCTCGCCCGGCGCGCGGCCGGGCGTCACGGCCCTTGACGCCGGTGGCGGTGGCGGTAAGCGTGACGGCAGCGGCGATGGCGTCGCCGCGACCTTCGAACCTTTCGTCCTGAACGCCCGGACGCCTGTTTCGCGGGGATTTCCCATGCTCCAGACCAGACCCGACTTCTTTTCCCGTCCCAACGGCGACAAGGCCCCCCTGCCCTTCGCCGCGGACGAATACGCGGCCCGCCTGGCCGGGCTGCGCGCCATCATGGCGGCCCGCGACCTGCCGGCAGTGCTGCTGACCTCCATGCAGGGGATCGCCTATTACACGGGCTTTCTCTATTGCAGCTTCGGGCGGCCCTACGCTTGCGTGGTGACGGCCGCCGATTGCGTCACCGTCTCTGCCAATATCGACGCAGGCCAGCCCTGGCGGCGGTCCGTGGGCGACAACCTCATCTATACCGACTGGCAGCGCGACAACTACTGGCGCGCCGTGACCCATGTGCTGGGGCCGGTCCGCGGCCTCGGGGTCGAGGCCGACCACATGACCCTTGCCGCCCGCGAGAAGGCCGCCACCTTCACCGGGGCGGCGCTCCACGACATCTCGGCCGACATCATGGCGCAGCGGATGGTGAAATCGCCCGCGGAAATCGCGCTGATCCGCGACGGCGCGCGCATCGCCGACCTGGGCGGCGCCGCGATCCGCGACGCGATCCGCCCCGGCACGCGTGAGATCGACGTGGCCATGGCCGGCCGCGACGCCATGGAAGCAGAGATCGCCCGCGCCCATCCCGGGTCAGAGCTGCGCGACACCTGGGTGTGGTTCCAGTCTGGCCCGAACACCGACGGCGCGCACAATCCCGTCACCACGCGGGCGCTGGCGTCGGGCGACCTGCTCAGCCTCAACGCCTTTCCGATGATCCACGGCTACTACACCGCGCTGGAGCGGACGCTGTTTCTGGGCGCGCCGGACGCGGAAACCCTGCGGCTCTGGCGCATCAACGTCGCCGCGCATGAGCTGGGCCTGTCGCTGGTCCGCCCCGGCCTGCGCTGCTCGGACATCTGCGCCGCGCTGAACGACCTTCTGTCGGATGAGGGCGTGCTGGAGCACCGCTCCTTCGGCTACGGCCATTCCTTCGGGATCCTGTCGCATTACTACGGGCGAGAGGCCGGGCTGGAGCTGCGCGAGGACATCGACACGGTGCTGGAACCCGGCCATGTGATCTCGATCGAGCCGATGCTCTGGGTGCCGGAAGGCCGCCCCGGCGCCGGCGGCTACCGCGAGCACGACATCCTGGTGGTCACCGGCACGGGGGCCGAGAACCTCACCGGCTTTCCCTACGGCCCGGAGGCCAACGTAATCGCCTAGCCCCAGGGCCCCGCGTCGAGATTGCGGTACATCCCCCACAGGGCGGTGACGAAGACCGACACCATGCCGATGACCTGCACCGTCACGCGGTGCCGGGTCATGCGGCGGCGCAGGGCCTCCCCTGTCAGGGGGCCCTGCGCCGTTGCCCTGGCGGTGGCGACGGACACCCACCCCACCGCGGTCAGGGGCAGCGCGATCAGCGCCATCGCCTGGGCGAACTCCACCCCGTAGAAGAAGCCCAGCAGCAGCAGGACACTGAGCGCCAGCGCCAGAAGCGCCACCAGCCACGGCCCGGCGGCCTCTACGATGCGCAAGTGCCGCGCGCCCCGGATCCGCACGATGTCCTCCAGATCCGCCTGGGCCTGGCCGCCCTCTCGCGCGGCGCGGGCGACCATGTCGTAGGGCACGCCGATCACGTAATGGCTGGCCCTGGACCACACCACCGCCAGCGCGATCCAGTACCACAGGTCAGAGAACGACCGCGTGTCGATCAGCTCGAATACGGTTCCGGTCCAGTCCAACTTGCCCCCCGGGCGGCCACATGCGTTTCCGGGCTTACACTTGAGGCGGGCGGAGTTCCATGCGACGCAGGCGGGGTCCGTCGTTTCCGTTGCGTTTGGAGCCCACATGGCGCAGGTCCCGCCCCCCTTCCCCGCCACCCGACTGCGCCGCCTGCGCCGCAACCCCGCGCTGCGCGCCCTGGTGCGGGAGACCGCCCTGACCCCGGCAGACCTGATCTGGCCGGTCTTCGTGTGCGAGGGGCGCGCGGAGCGCGCGCCGATCGCCTCCATGCCCGGCGTGGCCCGGCTGTCGATAGACCTGCTGGTAGAGGCCGTGCGCGACGCCGCGGGCCTCGGCATCCCGGCGATCTGCCTGTTTCCCTATACCGACCCGGCGCTCAAGTCCGACCTCTGCGAAGAGGCCTGGAATCCCGACAACCTGTCGAACCGCGCCACCCGCGCGATCAAGGACGCGGTGCCGCAGATCGCGGTGATGACCGATGTGGCGCTGGACCCCTACAACGCCGCCGGCCACGACGGCATCGTGCGTGACGGCACGATCGTGAACGACGAGAGCGTCGAGGCGCTGGTCCGCATGGCGCTGGCCCAGGCCGATGCGGGTGCGGACATCCTGGGTCCGTCAGACATGATGGACGGGCGGATCGGGGCGATCCGCACGGCGCTGGAGGCCGCGGGCCACCCCGATACGGCGATCCTGTCCTATGCCGCCAAATACGCCAGCGGCTTTTACGGCCCGTTCCGCGACGCGGTGGGCGCCTCGGGCGCGCTGAAGGGCGACAAGAAGACCTATCAGATGGATCCGGCCAATTCGGACGAGGCGCTGCGCCTCGTCGCCCGCGATCTGGCCGAAGGCGCGGACATGGTGATGGTCAAGCCGGGAATGCCCTATCTCGACATCTGCCGCCGCGTGTCGGACGCGTTCGCCGTCCCCACCTATGCCTACCAGGTCTCTGGCGAATACGCGATGCTCTCGGCGGCCTTCGACAACGGCTGGCTGGCCCGCGACACCGTGATGATGGAGAGCCTGCTGGCCTTCAAGCGCGCGGGCTGCGACGGGATCCTGACCTATTTCGCTCCGGATGCGGCGCGCGTCCTGAACGGCTGAGCGCGGTTCGGGCGGCGGCCCGTCGGCGGGACCGACCCGGCCGAAGGGCTAGGGTCCTCCCCCGAATGGACAGGAACTTCGCTGTGCTGGCCTCTGGGCAAGGGCCGTGATCGGTGCTTCTATCCGGGCTGTATCAGCGGCCAGTCGTGTTCAATGTTCTACCGCCCCGAAATCGACGGATTGCGCGCCTTCGCGGTGCTTCCCGTCGTCTTCTACCATGCAGGCTTCGCCGCGGTGCCGGGGGGGTATGTCGGCGTCGACGTGTTCTTCGTGGTGTCGGGCTATCTCATCACCTCGATCATCGCCGGCGACCTGCGCCGGGGGCGCTTCAGCATCGCGCATTTCTACGAACGGCGCGCACGCCGGATCCTTCCCGCGCTGATCTTCGTCATCGCGGTTTTCCTGCCCGTAGCCTGGATCGTGCTTCTGCCCGGCCCGATGCGCGAGGTCGCGCGCAGTGCCGCCAGCGCCGCGCTGTTCTCGTCGAACATCCTGTTCTGGCTCAAGAGCGGCTATTTCGACACGGCGGCAGAGCTCAAGCCCCTCCTCCACACCTGGAGCCTGGCGGTCGAGGAACAGTTCTACATCCTCTTCCCGCCGCTCCTGATGGCCTGCTGGCGCTTCGGCCTCGCGCGTGTCGCCTGGATCCTGGGGGGGCTTTTCGCGGCCAGCCTCGCGGTGGCGGTCTGGAGCGCCGCGAACGCGCCCATGGCGGGCTTCTTCCTGCTGCCCGCCCGCGTCTATGAGCTGATGATCGGCGCCTTCTGCGCGCTGTGGCTTCTCGACCGTCCGGTGCCGCGATCCGGCGCGGCCGCGGCCGTCCTGCCGCTGGCCGGGCTCGCCGCGATCGGGTTCGCCGTCGTGACCTTCGACGGACAGACCGCGTTCCCGGGTGCCGCGGCGCTCCTGCCGACGCTGGGGACGGCGCTGGTGATCCTCTTCGCCGGCTCCGGCACGCCCGCGGCCGCGATCCTGTCGCTGCGCCCCGTGGTGGGGCTGGGGCTGGTGTCCTACTCGCTCTATCTGTGGCACCAGCCGGTGTTCGCCTTCTGGCGCCAGTGGAACATCGACAACGTCACCCCCGTCGATCTGCTCCCGTTCATCGCCCTGTCGCTCGCGCTCGCCGTTTTCAGCTACCACGTGGTCGAGCAGCCGTTCCGCCGCCGCGACCGGCTGGACCGCGCGACGGTGTTCGGGCTTTCTGGCGGCGCGCTGGCGGCGGTCTTCGGCCTCGGTCTTGCCGGGTATCTGACCGGCGGCGCGCCCGGCCGCGCGATTCCGGCGCAGTTCGACGTCCGGATCGCGCGCTATGAGATCGACAACGAACGACTGCGCTCGGAAAGCTGGTCGATCGTCCAGGACCGGGTCCGGGCGCTGGGCCGCACCGCGGACGACGCCAACGGCGCGCTGTGGTTCGACCCCGAAGACGACCGGATCCGCGTCCTGCTGGTGGGCAACTCCCACTCCAAGGACCTCTACAACATGCTCAGCTTCTCCAAGACCGCGGAAAAGCGGCTGGCGCTGGCGCGATACGACACGCAGATCGCCGAAATCGGCAGCGCCTTCTTTCGCAGCCCGAACTACCGTGAGGCCGATGTCGTGATGCTGGCCAGCCGCCTGTCCGACGCCGATCTGCCCCATCTCGGGGACGTCGCCCGCGCCATCGCCCGCGACGGCAAGACGCTGGTCCTGCTGCGCAACATCCATGAGTTTCCGTCCTTCCGGGCGCGGACGCTGAACCTGGCGGACTACACCGTGCTCACCTCCGCCGCCGATGGGGATCTGGAGCCCGCCGAAATCGCCCGCCTCTCGGACCGGCGCTACTACGCAGAGGTCGAGACGCCGCGCGGCCAAGAGCGCAACCAGGCCCGCAACGACCGGGTCGAGCAGGTCGCGGCCGACCTGGACGGCGTGCCGGTACTCGACCGGATGCCGCTGATCTGCCCGGAGGCGCAGCGCCGCTGCCTGTCGATGAGCGACGAGCTGGAGAAATACTTCTACGATGAGGGCCACCTGACCCTGGCCGGCGCCCGCCGTCTGGCAGAGGAAATCGACAGGACCGGATGGCTCGACCCTGTGCTTGAGGCGGCGGACCGGGCCGCGGCGCGGACCCGCGAAGAGGCGGCGTTAGGCCCGGATTAACCCCCGCGCGCCGATGGTGGCCACGATCCCGCCGGAGCCCGCCATGGACCCAGAGCAGCCCGTCCCGCGCGCGCCGGCCCCGGCCCCGCGATCCGTCCGCCGCGTCCCGGCGCTGGACGGGCTCAGGGGCCTCGCCATCCTGATGGTGGTGCGCTACCACGCCTACGCCCGCTGGTCCGGGATGGAACCCTTCGCCCAGCCGCGTTGGCTGGCGCCGCTCGGGCTGGGCTGGATGGGGGTGCAGCTGTTCTTCGCCATCTCGGGCTATGTCATCGCCATGAGCCTGGGGCGCGGCGGCGGGGTGGCGGGCTTTGCCCGGCGCCGCTGGCTGCGGCTCTTTCCCGCCATGGCCCTGGCCAGCCTGGCGATCTACGCCACCGCGCCGCTTCTGCCCGCACGCCCCGCCGGGATGCCCCGGCCGCTGGACCTGCTGCCCGGCCTCACCCTCCTGTCGCCAGAGATCCTGTCCCGGTTCCTGCCCGCCGCGCCCCGGAGCCTCGACGGCGCGTTCTGGTCGATCTACGTGGAGGTCGGCTTTTACGCGGTGGCGGCGCTGGCCTATCCCGGCCTCGGCGACAGGCGCCTCAGGCTGGTCGCGGTACTCTACATCGGGTTCCTGGCCCTTGCCCTGGCCGCGCGCGCGACTCCCCTGGTCGAGCCGCCTCTGGCGCTCCTGCGGAACTTCGGCGTGCAGCACTACGGCTGGTTCCTTCTGGGAATCGGCGCGTGGGAAACGGCCCGGACCGGATGCCGGGGTCCGCTCCGGGCGGGGCTGGCCTTCGCCGCGCTGGCGGCGCTGGACATGGCCGGCCGCGGCGACGCGGCGGCCGTCCTGGTCACCGCGGCGGCGCTGGCCGCGCTGTTCCTGGCCGCCGTGCGCGGCACCCGCGCGCTGGAGCACCGTGCGCTCCTGTGGCTGGGCTGGATCGCCTATCCGCTCTATCTGGTCCACCAGAACATCACCACCGGGCTGGCCATCGCCCTGGCGCGGGCCTTTCCCGGACTGCCGCCGCCGCTCTACCCCGTGCCGGGGCTGGCGCTGTCGCTGGCGCTGGCGGTCGCGATCGCCGGCGCAGAGTCGCGTCTGCGGCGCGTCCTGTCCCACGTCCTGCCGGCCTTGAAGCCGCCCCGCCCGGCGCGCTAGGATCGGCACGCGTCCCGGACCCTCCCGGACCGTATCCCGGGAGCCGCCCATGATCCGCATCGCCGGAGAGCCGGTCCGCGCCGCCGCCGCGCAGCGTGGCGGGCCCGGACGAGGGCCACGATCCGCATGGCCCACGCGCCCCCGGCCCCGCCGCCGTCGGTCCCTGCCGTCCGGCAGCGGTGACCGGCGGACGACGTCCGCCCGCCCCCGGACATGACCGATGCCGCCACCCTGCGCCGCGCCGCCCTTTGGATGACGGGGGCGATCGTGTCGTTCTCGGCCATGGCGGTGGCGGGCCGGGCCGGCGCGGCCGAGCTCGACACGTTCGAGCTGATGACCTACCGCTCGATCGTCGGTCTGGCGCTGGTGGTCGCGGTGGGTGCGCCGACCGGGCAGCTTGGCCGCATCCGCGCGCGCCGGCTGCGCCTTCACGCCATCCGCAACCTGTGCCATTTCACCGGCCAGAACCTGTGGTTCTACGCCATCACCGTGATCCCCCTGGCGCAGGTCTTCGCGCTGGAGTTCACCTCTCCGATCTGGGTGGCGCTGGGCGCGCCGCTGATCCTGGCCGAACGGCTGACGGGCACGCGCGTCCTCTCGGCCGTGCTGGGCTTCGCGGGCATCCTTCTGGTGGCGCGCCCGGACGCCGGGGGCGTCGGCCCGGGCCAGGCCGCCGCCGCCGCCGCCGCGCTGGGTTTCGCCGCCACCGCGCTGTTCACCCGCCGCCTGACCCGGACCGAACCGATCGTGTCGATCCTGTTCTGGCTGACGGTCATGCAGGCGGGCTTCGGTCTGGCGATGGCGGGCCTCGACGGCGACATCGCCTGGCCGTCGGCGGCGCTCTGGCCCTGGCTGGCCGTGATCGGCTGTGCCGGGCTGGGGGCGCATCTGTGCCTGACCACGGCGCTCTCCATGGCGCCCGCATCGGTGGTCATGCCGATGGATTTCCTGCGCCTTCCGGTCATCGCCGTGGTCGGCATGGCGCTCTACGCAGAGCCGCTGCAGGCCGCCGTCTTCGCCGGGGCGGCGGTGATCTTCGCGGCCAACGCGCTCAACATCCGCGCCGAGAGCCGGAATGTATCGAAAACGTGACGCTGGGTCGCAAAAACACGCATGACGTGCCGTCAGCCGTTGCCCGGTGAACCGTTCTGGCGTGACATGGCACAGCATTTTACACCAGATCTCAGGGAGGAGATCATGAAAGCCACATTCCTCGCCGGCGCCGCGGCGCTTGCCCTCGTTCCGGGCGCGGCGCTCGCCCTCGGGCTGGACCGGTCCGGCCAGCCTGTCGACATCCTGTTCGAGGACGGCAACGCGTTCGAACTCAGCTTCGGGCGGGTCATGCCGGACGTCACCGGCACCGATGCGGCCGTGTTCGGCGGGTCCGGCAGCGGCGAGGTGGCCGAGAACTACAACCAGGTCGGCGCCGCCATCAAGTACCAGCTCACCGACAGGCTGAGCTTCGCGCTGATCGCGGACCAGCCCTTCGGGTCGGATGTGTCCTACCCGGCCGGCGGCTCGTTCGCCCTGGGCGGGACGCAGGCGCGGGTGGACAGCAAGTCGCTGACCGCCCTCGCGCGCTATGAGATCAGCGACGCCTTTTCCGTCCACGGCGGCCTGCGCCGCACCCGCCTCAGCGCGGATGTGACGCTGGCCGGCCTCGCCTACGGCGGGCTGTCGGGCTACAACGCCGGCTTCGAAGAGGACAGCGACACGGGCTATGTCCTCGGCGTCGCCTATGAGCGGCCCGACATCGCGCTGCGGGTGGCGCTGACCTATTCCTCCAAGATGGAGCACGATCTCAAGACCACGGAGACGCTGAACGGCATCCCCGTGAACCTCATCAACCCGCTGCTGTCGGCCAGCTCGACCACCACGGTGGAAACGCCGGCCTCGCTGAACCTGGATTTCCAGACCGGCCTGAACCAGCAGACGCTGCTTTTCGGCCAGATCCGCTATGCCTGGTACGGGGACGTGATCGTGTCGCCGGTGTTCTTCGACATCGCCCAGGACGGCGGGCTGCGCGACAACGACAGCCTGACCGACATCGAGGACGGCTACGCCCTCACGGTCGGCATCGGCCGGCGGCTCACCGACAAGCTGTCCGGCTCCGTCACCTTCGGCTACGAGCAGGACAGGGACAACCTCGTATCGCCGCTGTCGCCCACCAACGGGCAGAAATCCATCGGCCTGGGTCTCAGCTACCAGGTCACGGAGCAGGTCAACATCGCCGGCGGGGCGCGCTATGTCTGGCTGGGCGACGCCTCTCCGGCGACCGGCGATCCGCGGACCGCGCGCGCCGATTTCGCCAATAACGACGTCGTCGGCGTGGGGCTGCAGATCGGCTACAAGTTCTGAGCCACCGCCTGCGGCGATGCCGCGAAAGGCCCCGCCCCAAGCGGGGCCTTTTCGCGTCGCCCGCATGGGGTTAGACACGGCCCATGATCTACGGCTCTTCCGACGACTGGCGCGCCGCGCCGCGCAAGCGGGTCCTGCTCTTCGGCATGTCCGGGCTGGGCAAGACCCACCTTTCGGCCATGCTGCGCGACCAGGGCGACTGGTTCCACTACTCGGTCGATTACCGCATCGGCACCCGCTACATGAACGAGCATATCGCCGACGAGTTCAAGCGCCACGCCATGCAGGTGCCGTTCCTGCGCGACCTGCTCTTGACCGATTCGATCTATGTCGCCTCCAACATCACCTTCGACAACCTGGCGCCGCTCTCGACCTACCTCGGAAAGCCCGGCGATCCGGCGAAGGGCGGCCTGCCCTTCGACGAATACATGCGCCGCCAGCACCAGCACCGCACGGCGGAACGACTGGCGATGCGCGACACCGGCCATTTCATCGACCGGGGGGCGGCGCTCTATGGCTACGACCATTTCGTCTGCGACACCTCCGGCTCCATCTGCGAGGTGGTGGATCCCGACGATCCCCGGGACCCGCTGCTGGCCTATCTGTCCGACACGCTGCTGCTGGTCTGGATCGAAGGCTCAAACGCCCATACCGCAGAGCTTGTCCGCCGCTTCGACCGCGCGCCGAAGCCGATGTACTACCAGCCCGAATTCCTGGACGACACCTGGCGGACCTATCTGTCGGACACCGGTCTGGAGCCGCAGGCCGTCGATCCCGACGCCTTCATCCGCTGGGCCTACGCCCGCGCGCTGGCCCACCGGCAGCCGCGCTACGCCGCCATGGCGCGGCGCGGCGTGACCGTCACCGCCGACGAGGTGGCGCGCGTCGCGACACCCGCCCAGTTCGACGATCTCATCGCCGCGGCCCTGGACCGGCGCCGGCCATAGGCCCCGGCCGCCGGGAGTTGCCACAGCCCCGTCCATCGACCGGACGGCGCCATCCGGACCGCCGCGCCGGATGCGGCCCGCCACCGCCTTGAGGCCCCCGACGATCCGCCGTATCCCGGCACCTCCACCGCCAGAGGCCCCGCCGTCATGCCGATCAAGCTGCCCGCCACGCTGCCTGCCTTTTCCGTCCTGAAACGGGAGGGGGTGCATGTGCTGGCCGAGGCCGACGCGATGCGCCAGGACATCCGTCCGCTGAAGATCGGGCTTCTCAACCTCATGCCGAAGAAGATCCAGACAGAGAACCAGTTCGCCCGGCTGATCGGCGCAGGCCCCCTGCAAATCGACTTCCGGCTGATCCGCATGTCGGAGCACCGCACCCGCAACACCGCCGCCGCCCATATGGCCGCCTTCTACCGCCCCTTCGCCGAGGTCCGGGAGGAGAAGTTCGACGGGCTCATCATCACCGGCGCACCGATCGAGCACCTGGAGTTCGATCAGGTCACCTACTGGGACGAGATGCGGCAGGTCATGGACTGGACCCAGACCAACGTCCATTCCACCTTCGGCGTCTGCTGGGGCGGCATGGCGATGATCAACCATTTCCACGGCGTCCCGAAGCACCTTCTGCCCGCCAAACTCTTCGGCTGCTACCGGCACCGCACGCTCGACGCGTCCTCGCCGTTCCTGCGCGGGTTCTCCGACGATTGCGTGATCCCGGTCTCGCGCTGGACGGAGATGCGCCAGGACGACATCGCGCGCGCGCCGGGCCTCAGGACGCTTCTGGCGTCCGACGGGGCCGGTCCGGCGCTGGTGGCCGACCCCGGCCACCGCGCGATCTACAACTTCAACCATTTCGAATATGACGACGACACGCTGAAGCAGGAATACGACCGCGACGTCGCCGCCGGCGTCGGCATCGGCGTGCCCTGCAACTACTACACCGATGACGATCCGTTGAGACCGCCGGTCAACCGCTGGCGCAGCCACGCGCATCTTCTATATGGTAACTGGATCAACGAAATTTATCAGTCGACACCCTATGATATCCAGAAGATCGGCCGCTAGCGCCGCGATCGCGATGCTGGCCCTCGCAGGGTGCTCGGCCATCGTGGAGACGCGCAACGACACCCGCGCAACGGCCGCGCGGGACGCCTATCCGCCCCTGGGCAGCTTCGTCATGGTCGACGGGCGGCGGGTGCATTACGTCCAGGAAGGGTCCGGCCCGGACCTCGTGCTGCTTCACGGCGCCAGCGGCAACCTGCGCGACTGGACCTTCGATTTCGTGGACCGGGTCAAGGACCGCTACCGCGTCACCGCCTTCGACCGGCCCGGACTGGGCTATACCGACGGCAACCCCGACTATGCCGGCGCCTTCGACGCCCGCGCCGAAGGGCCGCAGGCGCAGGCGCGGCTTCTCAAGGCGGCCGCCAGCGCGCTGGGCATCGACCGGGAGATCGTGCTGGGCCACTCCTACGGCGGCGCGGTCGCCATGGCCTGGGCGCTGGATCACGATCCCGCCGCCGCCGTCATCGTGTCGGGCGCGACCCAGCCCTGGCCCGGCGGGCTGGGGATCATGTACACGTTCACCGGCACGTCGCTCGGCGGCGGGCTGGCGGTGCCGCTGATCTCTGCCTTCGTGCCGAAATCGCTGGCGCGGCGCGCCATCGCCAGCGTGTTCGCCCCGCAGGAGCCGCCGCCGGGCTATGCCGAATACGTCGGCGCCGGTCTGACCCTGCGCCCCGACAGCTTCCGCACCAATGCCCAGCAGGTGAAGTCCTTGCGCCCCGAGCTGGTGCGCATGTCCGGACGCTATCCGTCGCTGGACCTGCCGCTGGAGATCGTCCACGGCACCGCCGACGATGTCGTGCCGCTGGACATCCACTCCGAAAAGCTGGCCGCCCAGGTGCCCGGCGCGGTGCTGACCCGGCTCGACGGCATCGGCCACATGCCCCATCACGCCGCGCCGGAGGCCGTCGCCGCCGCCATCGACCGCGCCGCCGCCCGCGCCGGATTGCGCTGATCCGCCCCCGCTCCTAGGGTGAACCCCTTGAGGAGACGCCCATGCCCCTGCCCTTCGACGGCGCCATCAGCGCCTTTCACCAGACCGCGCCGGAGCGCGTCCGGACGGCCATCGCCGGCCACGCCAAGGGCCGGATCCTCACCGAAGGCTACCCCTACGACACGCAGATGCGGCGCAAGATCTACCAGGCCACGCTGGAGGCGCTTCAGCATCAGCTGGTGCGCCTCCAGTCCGACGTGAAGGCGACCGGAAAGCGCGTGGCGGTGGTGTTCGAAGGGCGCGACGCCGCCGGCAAGGGCGGCGCCATCAAGCGGTTCGGTGAGAACATGAACCCCCGCGTGGCCCGCGTGGTGGCCCTGTCCGCCCCGTCCGAACGGGAGCGGCAGGAATGGTATTTCCAGCGCTACATCAGGGAGTTGCCAGGCGCGGGTGAGATCGCGCTTTTCGACCGCTCTTGGTACAACCGCGCCGTGGTCGAGCCGGTGTTCGACTTCTGCACGCCCGAGGAGCGCGAGTCCTTCTTCGCCCAGGTCAACGAATTCGAATCGCTGCTGGTCCGTGACGGCATCACCCTGGTCAAGCTCTGGCTCAACGTCGGTCGGGCCGAGCAGCTGCGCCGGTTCCTCGACCGGGAGACCGATCCCCTCAAGCAGTGGAAGCTCTCGTGGGTCGATGTGGAGGGGCTGAACCGCTGGGACGCCTACACCCGGGCGATCGGGGAGACCTTCGCGCGTTCCCATTCGGACCACGCCCCCTGGACCGTGATCCGCGCCGACGACAAGCGCCGCGCGCGGATCGCCGCGATCCAGGCCGTGCTACGGGCCGTGGATTACGACGGCAAGGATCCGGATCTTGCCCGCACACCGGACCCCAAAATCGCCGGCGGCCCGGAGATCTGGCCGGAAGATGCCTAAGCAGGGCTATCACCACGGCAATCTGGCCCAGGCGCTGGTGGATGCCACCCTGGTCCTGATCGAGGAAAAGGGCCCGACCGGCTTCACCATGTCCGAGGCCGCCAAGCGCGCCGGCGTCACCCCCGCCGCGGTCTACCGCCATTTTGAGGGGCGCGAGGATCTGATCGCCGAATGTGCCCGCCAGGGCTATGAGATCTTCGCCGACCTGATGGACTACGCCTATGCCTCCGGCCAGCCCTCGGCCCTGCGCTCGTTCGAGGCGACGGGCCGGGCCTATCTGGCCTTCGCGCGGACGTATCCGGGCCATTACGTCGCCATGTTCGAAAGCGGCATCTCCATCAACCGCTCGTCCGACCTGCACGCCGTCGCCACCCGCGCCAACGGCGTCCTGGAACGCGCGGCAGAGGCCCTGTCGGAACACATCCCGCGCGAAAAGCGCCCGCCGCCCTCCATGTTCTCGGCCCATGTCTGGGCGATGAGCCACGGGGTGGTGGAGCTTTTCGCGCGCAACTCTCCCGGCACGACCGTGCCCTTTCCGCCAGAGGATCTTCTGGAAACCGGTATCGGCATCTATCTGCGCGGCCTCGGGCTGATCCCGCCCGACACCTGACACCCCGGCCGCCGCGCGGCGCCCCCTAGCGCGGCGGCGTCGTCGGCGATCCGGGCATCGGCGGCGCGAACGGGTTCGGCGGAAGGTCCGGCATGGCCATGCGGGCCCGCCGCGTCGCCAGCTTCTGGGCCACCTGCGCCACGGTGCAGAGCGCCAGCACCCCCGTCACGCCCATCGCCACGCCGCCCGCGGTATGGATCGCCCCCACGGCGGCCAGCCGCAGGATCATCGCTTCGGCTCCATGGCCATGGCGCCGTGCGCCGCGACGGCCAGTGCGGCTCCCGCCGCCAGCCCAAGGCCCAGACCCGCCAGCGTGCCGCCCATCGCCGCGATCCCTGTCAAAGGATTGAACATGGTTTTTCCCTCATGTCGTTTCGACTGGACGGGAAACGCAGGCCCGGGCGCGCGGGGTTCCGCGGCATATCGGCCCGCCGCGCCCCGCAGGCCGGCGCGGCGGGCGGCCGCGGCCGCGGCGCCGCCCCCCGGGCGATGGACAAGCCGGACGGTGCGCCCCATGATCCGCCGCGAACCCGCCATCCCGGAGCCGCGATGCCGTCCCAGATCACCCTTCTCAACGGTCCCAACCTGAACCTGCTGGGCCAGCGCCAGCCCCGGATCTACGGGGCCGAGACCCTGGCGGATGTGGAAGGCGCCTGCGCCGCCCGCGCCGCAGAGCTCGGCCTGACCGTCGATTGCCACCAGTCCAACCATGAGGGCGACCTGATCGATCTGATCCATGCCGCACGGAACGGGGCCGCGGGCATCGTCATAAACGCGGGCGCCTATACCCATACCTCCGTGGCGATCCTCGACGCGCTCAACGCCTTCGACGGGCCGGTGATCGAGGTTCACATCTCGAACGTCCACGCCCGGGAGGCCTTACGCCACCATTCCCACATCTCCGCGCGCGCCGATGCCGTCATCGTCGGCTGCGGAACCCAGGGCTATCTCTTCGCGCTGGACCGGATGGCGACGCTGCTGGGCTGACGCGGACGGGCCCCGGACACATCCGGGCCGCACAGAGGTTTGCGCGCGCCGCCGCTGGATGGCCGCGTCCCGCGCGGGCCGCCGCCGCCGGGATCGGCGTATGTGCAGGGCCGGGCGGCACCGGGACGCGAGCGGCGCCCGGGTCGAGGCCGCCGCCGGGGGCGGAGCGCGGTTGGAACCGGCGGGACACGGCCGCGACCGGTCCGAAGGCCCCCGGTCGAACGGATCCGGGCGGATCGTCTCCGGCAACCGGACGCATGGGCGGCGCAATCTTTCCCCCAGGGTCGCCCGGGACGGAACGCCCCCGCCGCGCCATGCGCCGGAAGCGGGCGGAGCCACGCCCGCCCCCCCCCCGAACGACACGCGGCGCGCCGGTGGCCCGGCGCGCCGCTGTCCGTCCCCGCCCCGTGAACCGCAGTGCCGGTTCAGCGCCCGGCGGCCTTGGCGACCTCGGCGGCGAAGTCCTCTTTCTCTATGGTGATCCCCTCGCCCACTTCCATCCGCACGAAGCCCGTGATCTCGATCCCGGCCGCGCTGGCGGCCGCGCCCACGGTCAGGTCCGGGTTCACCACGAAAGCCTGGTTGACCAGCGTGACCTCGGCCAGGAACTTCTTCATCCGGCCGTCGATCATCTTCTCGATGACCTGCTCGGGCTTGCCGCTCTCGCGCGCGATGTCCATCTGGACCTGCTTTTCCTTCTCGACGAAGGCGGGGTCGAGCTGCTGTTCGTTCAACGCGGCGGGCTTGACCGCGGCGATGTGCATGGCGACCTGGCGCGCGGTCGCGGCGTCGTCGCCGGTATAGGCGACCAGAACGCCGATCTTGCCCATGCCGTCGGCGGCGGCGTTGTGCACATAGGCCGCAACCGTGGCGCCCGACAGCTTTTCCATCCGGCGCAGGGTCATGTTCTCGCCGATCTTGGCGATGGCGTCGGTGATGCGCTCCTTGACGGGCTTGCCGCCCATGTCGGCCTCGGCCAGGGCGGACACGTCGTCCACGGCCAGCGCGGCCTCCGCCACATCGCCCACCAGCGCCTGGAACTCGGCGTTCTTGGCAACGAAATCGGTCTCGGAGTTGATCTCGACCGCAACGCCGGTGCCGCCGTCGACCTTGACGGCCACAAGCCCCTCTGCCGCGGTGCGGTCGGCCTTCTTGGCGGCCTTGGCCAGGCCCTTGGTGCGCAGCCAGTCCACGGCGGCGTCCATGTCGCCATCCGTCTCGGTCAGTGCCTTCTTGGCATCCATCATGCCCGCGCCGGTGGATTCGCGGAGCTTCTTCACGTCTGCAGCGGTGATCGCCATTCTGCGGCTCTCCTCATGTCCTCATAAGCCCGGAGCGGGGGTCCTGTCCCGCTCCGGCGACGCGTCCCGTGACGGGCCGCGTCCTAGTCCTTGTTTTCCAGCGCGTAGGGCGCGTCCTTGGCGATGGCGTCGTCGGCCACCGCCTCGTCGGAGACGCCGACGGTCTCTTCGGCATTGGCCGGCGTCTCAAGGATCTCTTCCTCTTCGGCCTGCTCTTCCATGGCGCCCATGTCCACGCCGGCCGAGGCCATCTGCGCCGACATCCCGTCCAGCGCCGCGCGGCTCACCAGATCGCAATAGAGCTGGATGGCGCGGGCCGCGTCGTCGTTGCCGGGGATGATATGGTCGATCCCGTCGGGCGAGCAGTTGGTGTCGACCACGGCGACGACCGGGATGCCCAGCTTCTTGGCCTCGAGGATCGCCAGATCCTCCTTGTTGACGTCGATGACGAACAGCAGGTCGGGAACGCCGCCCATCTCGCGGATACCGCCCAGCGACGCCTGCAGCTTGGCCTGGTCGCGCTCCATGGACAGACGCTCGCGCTTGGTCAGGCCGGCGGCGCCGTCCACCATCAGCTCGTCGATCTCGCGCAGGCGGTTGATCGACTGGGACACGGTCTTCCAGTTGGTCAGCGTGCCGCCCAGCCAGCGGTGGTTCATGTAGTATTGCGCGCAGCGCTCGGCGGCGTCGGCGATCGGCTTCTGGGCCTGGCGCTTGGTGCCGACGAACAGGATGCGCCCGTTCTTGGCCACGGTGTCGCGCACCACCTGCAGGGCCCGGTCCAGCATCGGAACGGTCTGGGTCAGGTCCAGGATGTGGATGCCGTTGCGGTCGCCGTAGATGAATTCGCCCATCCGGGGATTCCATCGCTGGGTCTGGTGGCCGAAGTGAACGCCCGCTTCGAGAAGCTGGCGCAGAGAGAACTCGGGTAGAGCCATCTGTCGTTTCCTTTTTCCGGTTTCGATCCTCGGCAGGGTCGTCAAGGGGCATGTGCCCCAACCGGTGGACGTCGCGGGGATGTCTGTCCCGCGGGCCCGGACCCCGCCTGTGAAGTGCGGCTGCGTTACAGGGGTTCGGGGCGGGGCGCAAGGGGGATGCGGCCGGCGCGGAACCCCGGCGGCGGGCGGGGGCTCTGCCCCCGTCGCCATGCGGCGACTCCCCCGGGATATTTGGGGAAAGATGAAGCCGGGGGCCGCGTGCCGGACCGCAGGGACCGCGCGGTACGGAGCGGGGCCGGGCGGCGCCTCAGCGCAGCGAGATCCGGAGCGCCGCGGCGGCGGCGAAGGGCAGCCCCGCGAGGCATCCCAGGCTGACGGCCGCCAGAAGGGCCAGCGGCGTGGCCGGGTCCAGGCCCGCGGCCCCGCGCCGCGCCACGTCGGCGCCGAAGACCAGCGTCGGGATGTAGAGCGGCAGCACCAGAAGCGACATCAGCAGCCCGCCGCGCCGCAGCCCCACGGTCAGCGCGGCGCCGAAGGTGCCGATCAGCGACAGGGCGGGGGTGCCCAGGAGCAGCGACAGCCCCAGCCAGAGATGGCCCGGCCAGTCGAGGCTGAGCAGCACCCCCAGCGCCGGGGCGGCCAGCGACAGCGGCAAGCCGGTGGTGATCCAGTGCGCCACCGCCTTGGCCAGGGACAGCCCCTCCAGCGGGATCGGCGCCGTGGCCAGCAGGTCCAGCGCCCCGTCCTCGCGGTCCAGCGCGAAGATCCGGTCGAGCGACAGCAGGCACGCCAGCAGGGCCGCGAGCCACAGGATGCCGGGCGCGATCGGGGCCAGGCGCGCGGTCTCCGGACCGACGGCAAAGGGGACGAGCACGGTGACGATCAGAAAGAACGCGAGGCCGAGCCCGAAGCCGCCGCCCGCGCGAAGGCCCAGCGTCAGGTCGCGGAAGATGAGGCGGATCACGCGCCGGTCTCCCGGTCCGCGGGACGGACGGCCGGCGCCCGCCGCGGATGGAGGGCCTCGGGAACCGCGCCGCCCGCCGCCGGCGAAAGCACGCAACGATCCCGGACCGCCTGCCGGCGTGCCGTCGCGGTGCCGCAGGGACCGGGCGCCGGACCGCCGGGGCCCCGAAGCCGGGCGGCAGGACCGGTCGCAGGGGCCCGACCCCGCTCACGGCGGCGGGCGCGGTCCGTCCCGGCCCGTGCGCGGCCCGCAGAGCGGTCGGGCGGGTGCGCGAACGGCCCCGCGGCGATCGCCGTGGATCCCCCGTCCCGCGCCGGATCGCCTGTCCCCAAGTTCACGCGATGCCGTCCATGTGCCTAGCCCGTGCGCGGTGGGCGCGGACGTCCAGCGTGTCCCCGGCCAGGCCCAGGTCGATATGGGTGGCCAGGATCGCCGTGCCGCCCGCGCCCAGGTGGCGTTCGACCATGGCCACGAAGCGCGCGGTATTGGCGGTGTCGAGCGACACGGTCGGCTCGTCCAGGCACCACACCGGGCGGTCCGCGACCATGAGCCGTGCCAGACCCAGACGCCGCCGCTGCCCGGCGGAGAGATGCTGGGCCAGCCGGTCCTCCAGCGCGGTCAGCGCGAAGGCCTCCAGCGCCGCCGCCACGCCGCCGCCGCCGTGCAGCCCGGCCCAGAACGACAGGTTCTCCAGCACCGTCAGCTGCCCCTTCATCCCGTCGGCATGGGCGCCGTAGGCCACCTGCCCCGGCCCCGGCGCCACGGTCCCGGCATAGGGCGGCTGCAGCCCGGCCAGCGTGCGCAGCAGCGTGGTCTTGCCGGCCCCGTTCGGCCCCCTGAGGATCAGCGCGCGGCCCGGTTCGACCGCGAAGGACAGGCCCGCCAGAACCGGAACGCCGCCGCGCCCCACGGCCAGGTCGCGGACCTCGACCCTCATGCGCTCACGCCGGCAGCAGCGCCGCACCCACCCGCCGCCCCTCTCCCAGGAGCACGTTGTAGGTCCGGCAGGCCTGGCCGGAGGCCATGACCTCGACCCCGATGCCGGCGTCTTCCAGCGCGCCGCGGAACCCGCGCGGCAGGGCCGTCATCTCGGGGCCGGTGCCGACCAGCACCACGTCCACGTCGCCCGCCGCCGCAACCAGCCGCGCGGTGTCGCCGTAGCCGCCCCAGGACGACCGCCCGCCGGGCAGCAGCACCATCGCGCCTTCGTGCCGCCGGCCTGCGACCCGGAAGAACCCCGGCCCGTAGCCGTCGATCGGGGTGACCCCCTCGAACGGAACCTCGTGCAGTTCCACGGCCTAGGGACCCGGCGCCGCGAACTGGTTGCCCTCGGTCTTGTCGGGCTTGGACCAGTCGCGCTTGACGCCCAGCATCAGGACGATGTTCTTGGCCACGAAGACCGACGAATAGGTGCCCACGATCACCCCCCAGGTGATCGCGAAGACGAAGCCGCGGATCACGTCGCCGCCCAGCACCAGCAGCGCGATCAGCGCCACCAGCGTTGTGCCCGAGGTCATCACCGTCCGGCTCAGCGTCTCGTTGACGCTGAGGTTCATCACCTCGCGCAGGTCCCGGCTCTTGTATTTGATCAGGTTCTCGCGCAGCCGGTCGAAGATCACCACCGTGTCGTTGATCGAATAGCCGATGATGGTCAGGATCGCCGCGATGGTCGCCAGGTCGAACTGGATGCGCAGCACGGAAAAGATCCCGATGGTCAGGATCACGTCGTGAAACAGCGCCGCCACCGCGCCCAGGGAGAACTGCCATTCGAACCTGAGCCAGATGTAGATCAGGATCGCGCCCAGGGACGCCGCCACGGCCAGGAACGCGGTCCGGATCAGCTCTCCGGACACTTTCGGCCCGACCGACTCGACGGAGGTGAACGTCACCGACGGCGCGACCTCGGCCAATGCGCCGCGCACCGCGTTCACCGTCTCGGGGGTCACGCTGTCCTCTCCCGGCTGGGCGGCGATGCGCACCATCGCCACGTTGGCGGCGTTGGTCGCGAAGCCGGGGTCGTACACCTCCGAGATCACCACATCCCCCAGACCCAGCGGCGCCAGGGCGGCGCGGTAGGCGGCCACGTCCACGGATTCCTCGGCCTGGGTGCGGATCGTCGTGCCGCCCTGGAAGTCGATGCCGAAGTTCAGCCCCAGGATCGCCCAGACCACGACGCTCAGCACCACCGCCACGCAGGACGCCCCGAAGGTCAGCCGCGCGTGCTTGAACCAGTCGATGTTCACGTCGTCCTTGACGAGTTTCAGGCGCTTCATGCTCAGACCTCGATGGTTTTCGGGCGGCGGCGGTCGAACCAGGTGACGATCATCAGCCGGGTGACGTAGATCGCGGTGAACACGCTGGTCAGGATGCCCAGCCCCAGCGTCACCGCGAAGCCGCGCACCGGGCCGGAACCCAGCGTGAACAGGATCATGGCGATGATGAACGTGGTGATGTTGGCGTCCACGATCGCCGAAAGCGCGCGCTCGTAGCCCTGGGCGATGGCGCGGCTCGGTCCCTTCGCGGTCCGCATCTCCTCGCGGATGCGCTCGAAGACCAGCACGTTGGCGTCCACCGCCATGCCGATGGTCAGCACGATCCCGGCGATGCCCGGCAGGGTCAGCGTCGCGCCGATCAGGCTAAGCAGCCCGAAGATCAGCGCGACGTTGACGATCAGCGCGACATTGGCGAAGATTCCGAACAGACCGTAGCTGGCCGCCATCAGAACCATCACCGCGGCGAAGGCGACCATGGACGCGATGCGCCCGGCCTCGATGCTGTCCTGCCCCAGTTCCGGGCCGACGGTGCGCTCTTCCAGGAACGCCAGCTCGGCCGGCAGGGCGCCCGCCCGCAGCAGCACCGCCAGGTCGGTCGAACCTTCGACCGTGAAGTTGCCGGTGATGATCCCCGACCCGCCGGGGATGTGGCTCTGGATGACGGGGGCAGAGATCACCTCGGCGTCCAGAACGATGGCGAAGGGGTTGCCGATGTTCTCGGCCGTGTAGTCGCCGAAGGCGCGCGCGCCCTGGGGGTCGAACCGGAAGGTCACCGCCGGGCGTCCGTTCTGGTCAAAGCCGGGCTGGGCGTCGACCAGACTTTCGCCGGTGACGACGGGGGTGCGTTCCAGTTCGTAGAACACGCCCTCCTGGTCCAGCGACGGATATATGACATTGCCCGGGCCCGGAGTCGCGTCGGCGCTGTCGGCGCGGCCCACCACCGGGTTGAATGTCAGCTGCGCCGTGGTCCCGATCAGCGCCTTCAGCTCTTCGGCCGACCCGATGCCCGGCACCTGGATCAGGATCCGGTCCGCGCCCTGGCGCTGGATCGTCGGCTCCCGGGTTCCGACCTCGTCCACGCGGCGGCGGATGATCTCCAGGCTCTGGCGGACGGTGCGGTCGTCCGTCGCGGCGCGCTCGGCCTCCGACAGCTGCACCGTCAGCAGCGCGGTGTCGCCCTCGGTGGTGCCGGCCACGTCGATGTCGCTGGCCCCGGCGCCGGTCAGCGACGCCACCGGCCGGGCCAGCCCGCGCGCGATCTCAAGCGCGCGCGGCAGCCCCTGGGGGTTGGAGATCCGCACCTGCAGCACGTCGCCGCCGTCGTCCACGCGGCGGATCGTGCCGATGTCCGCGCGCGCGGCGCGCAGCGCGTCGCGCAGTTCCGGCCAGATCCCGTCCATGCGCTGGGCATAGACGTCCGACACCTTGACCTCGGCCAGCAGATGCGCGCCGCCCCGCAGGTCGAGCCCCAGGTTCACCAGACCGGAGGGCAGGTAGGACGGCCAGCCCGCCGCCGCGGCGGTCCGCTCGGGCGTGGCGCCCAGCGTCTCGATCTCGGCGCGGGCATCGTTGGCCTGCTCGACCCGGCTGTAGAACAGGTTGGGCACGGCCAGCAGCAGACCCGCCAGCACCAGTCCCCAGATGAAGACTCGCTTCCAGAGCGGGACCTGCAACATGCGACGTATCCTTCGGGGTGCGGATCAGGCCTCGGCCGGCTCGGTCTTGGAGCGGACCTGGGCGATGGTGTTCTGGACCACGCGGACCTTGACGCCCTCCGACAGCTCGACCTCGATCTCGCCGTCGTCGCGCACCTTGGTGACCTTGCCGATCAGCCCGCCGGCGGTCACCACGTGGTCTCCCCGGCGCACCGCGGCGACCATCTTCTGATGCTCCTTGGCGCGTTTCTGCTGCGGACGGATCAGCAGGAAATACATGATCGCGAAGATCAGGATCAGCGGCACGAAAGAGGCAAGGGCCCCCCCGGCACCGCCGCCGGCAGCCTGGGCAAAGGCGGGTGTGGCAAACATCTGGTCGTCCTCGTCTGTCGCAGGCCCACGGCCCGCCTTTGAAATCGGCTCCGTCCTATCTGTGGGGCCGCAGCTTGTCCAGCAAGCCCGCCGCCGCCGGATCGCGGGGATGTCAAGGCCGCCCGGCGGGCCCCTGCCCGGCCGGAACCGGCCGTCCCGGGGCCGCCTCACGCGCCGCGACGCTCCCGCGCGGCCGCCCGCACCGCGCCCCTTCCCCCCCCCGCCGGCATCGGGCATACCGCGGCGGACCGACCCCATCAGACCAAGGCAGGCCGCCCATGCACGACATCCGCCTGATCCGCGACGACCCCGCCGGTTTCGACGCCGCCATGGCCCGGCGCGGCATCGCCAACGCCTCCGCCCCTCTGCTGGCCCTGGATGAGGCCCGCCGCGCCGCCATCCATGCCGCCGAGACCGCCCGCGCCGCCCAGAACGCGGCCTCGAAACAGGTCGGGGCCGCCAAGGCCGCGGGGGACGACGCCCTCTTCGACTCCCTGCGCGCCGACATCGCCCGCACCAAGGCCGAGCTTGCCGACCAGGAGCGCATCGCCCGCGAGAGGGACGCGGAGCTGATCGCCCAGCTCCTCGCCCTGCCCAACATCCTCGCGCCCGACGTGCCCGACGGCACGGACGACTCCGACAACCTGGAGGTCAAGCGCCACGGCACCCCCCCGGACCTGCCCTTCGCGCGGGAGCATTACGACATCCCCGCCGCCGCGCCCCATCTGGACTTCGGGACCGCCGCCCGCCTCTCCGGCTCCCGTTTCGTGCTCCTCTCCGGTCCCGTCGCCCGCCTCCACCGGGCGCTGGCGCAGTTCATGCTCGACACCCACGTGACCGAAAACGGCCTGACAGAGGTCAACCCCCCCGTGCTGGTCAGGGACGACGCCATGCTCGGCACCGGCCAGCTGCCCAAGTTCGCCGAGGACAGCTACCGCACCACCGACGGCTGGTGGCTCACGCCCACGTCGGAGGTCACGCTCACCAACATCCCCGCCGGCCAGACCCTGGACGAGGGCACCCTGCCCCGCCGCTACGTCGCCCACACGCTCTGCTTCCGGTCGGAGGCCGGGTCCGCGGGCAAGGACACGGCCGGAATGCTCCGCCAGCACCAGTTCGAGAAGGTCGAGATGGTCTCGATCACCCACCCCGACGCGTCGGAGGACGAGCAGCTGCGGATGCTCGCCTGCGCCGAACGTATCCTGGAAGCGTTGAAACTCCCTTACCGTACGATGAAACTCTGCTCCGGCGACACCGGCTTCGGCGCCCGCCGCACCTTCGACATCGAGGTCTGGCTGCCGGGCCAGAACCGCTACCGAGAGATCTCCTCGGTCTCCACCTGCGGCGACTTCCAGGCCCGCCGCATGAACGCACGCTTCAAGCCTTCGGACGGCGGCAAGCCCGCGTTCGTCCACACCCTGAACGGCTCCGGCCTGGCCGTGGGCCGCGCCCTGATCGCCGTGCTGGAGAACGGGCAGCAGGCGGACGGGAGTGTGGTGGTCCCGGAGGTCCTGCGGGGGTATATGGGGGATAGTTTATTTTAGCTTAACTCTTTGCATTTACTCAACGTCAAACGAGATCAGAATGGGCGTCTATTCGCATGAAGAAAGTACTTATCACTGACGTAGACAATACTCTTCTAGACTGGGTAGATGTTTGGTATCGCACTTTCACTGCTATGATGAATGAGACCTCTCGGATTTCCGGGCAACCCCTTAGCAAGCTATATCCCCAGGTGGCTCTGTTGCACAAAGCTTTTAATACCCGAGATTCCCCTTTCCCCGGACGGATTCATCCCACGGCCTCTGTGACAGGGATGCCAAGGGCGGTGTAGCCGTTCATGACGGCGATGCGGACCTGGACTTCCGCGACTTGTCGGTCGAAGTCCCGCGCCATGAGGCGCTGCCCCAGCAATTTAACGCAGTGCATCTTGGTTTCGACGCGGCTTCGGCGGTGGTATCCGCTCCAGTTTCGCCAGATCGCTCGACGGAGATATTTCGAAGCTCGCAGGGCCTCGTTTCTGGCCACGGCACCCGCAGTGACGGTCTTCCACGGCTTGGCGTTCTTGCGGGGTGGGATGACGGCATTCGCCCCGCGGTCAGCGATGGCGTCGTGGCATTTGCGGGTATCATAGGCACCGTCTGCAGTGACGCTGCCGATCGCCTCGTCCGCCGGAATTTGGTTGAGCAGATCGGGCATCACCGGCGCATCACCGATGTGGCTTCCGGTAATCTCGAGCGCCCGAACCTCCAGCGT
>NZ_JQEY01000007.1 GCF_000743715.1 Palleronia rufa | reverse complement strand
CGCCTGGAGGGGCGGAACGCATCCCTCCCGGCACACGACCGGGTGCTCCGACTGGCTCAGGCGCGTCACCCTCGAAATACCCCCTTTTGGGGCCGATTTCAACGGCAGACGCCAATCGGCCCCGAGGAACGGCACGCAACGCGTCCATTTAATACCAGTTAAAGGGGTCTGTGTGGCCAACTCGGGTTTCAGGACCCGGGGGGCCGAATGGAGAAGATGGCGCTCATCGGGCCGCTCAGCGCGTCTAGCGAAAACGCCGAAGGGCGGCGACCCGCGCGACCGCCGCCCTTCATCTTCGCAGGTGCGTCGCTCAGGCCGCGCGGGCCTCCATCGCCTTGAGCGCCGTGATTGCCTTCCGACCCTGGCCCTTCGTGAGGAACCGCAGGCTCGACGCGTGGAAGGTTCGTTCGATCCACGTGTTCAGTCCGTCCGCCGTGCCCGCGCCCTTGGTCCATTCGGCCCACAGGACGCGGATCGGTTCGAGCTGCGCGAAGCGCGCCATGCCGGGCCGGTCGCCGCCGTTCGGGCCGGTCTTCGCCAGGGGCCGGAGCCCCATCCACGCGAGGACCCCCATGATCGCGTCGAACCCGTCCTGGTCGGGCCGTGGATCTGGTCACACCCGCCATGTGGACCAAGGTCGCGCGGTCGTGCTCTTCCGACAGGTCGAGCTTGCCTTTCGCGACATGCAGCAGCGCGATCTGCCGCTTGGCGATGCTCATGGCGCGTCCTTTCCGGCCTGGCCGCCGCCGTAGAGCACCGCGGCTTCCCCTGGCGGCATTGCGCCCCGACCGGCAGCGTGGGGTGAGTGCGTTCGATCATCCCGCGCCTCACTTGCCGGTCCAGGGCTTGAGCTTTCGTGAAGAAAATCGTCGGCGACGGCATGGGCGGGCTCTCTCGGACCTATGGCGTTTGCCCGCCCATTCACCCGATCTTGGCGTGCAGCGACCGCACCGTCCCGTCGTCGACCTCGGCCTTCTTCCCGCCGCGCTCGAAGATGTCCGATGCCCCCTCGAGCAGCGCGCGCCATTGTCCTCGGACCGTCGCCTGTCGGGCTCGAACCGATGGCGCCCCGATGGGCAGCCGGACAAGGTCTCGCTCCACTGGTGGATCATCGTCGGATGAACGCCGTATTCCGCCGCCAGCTCCGACACGGTGCGCTCGCCCCTAACGGCTTCCAGCGCCACGCGCGCCTTGAAGCCCGCATCGTGGTTCCCGCGTTTCGACATGTCCCGATCTCCTCGTTCCTGGGGACCGGAAGACGTCAGACCGCAGCTTGCGTCACTGTCCGACTTATCGAGGCGGAGCTCAGTCGGCACCTCCGATGGGGTGGGCAATCACCAGAAAGAGGCGTTCCGAGTAGCGCCCTTTCGGTCCACACGGCTGTTCGGTGAAACCGCGGCGAAGACGACCTCGCAGTCAAGGAAACGTTCGATCCCGCAAGCGCGGCATTCTGGATGGTATCGGCCGCCGCTCCGTCAGACATGATGGAGACGATGGACGATGGCTCCGACACGGCACACCACGCAGCGCGGCGCTCGATCCATACCGACTTCGAAAATCCCGACGCCTCACTGACCAGAGATCGGCAGCGCCTCACGGAAGCATCTTCGCTAATCGCGACGCTCCTTGACCGCGCGAAATGATGCGTCGGGTGCGGGGTCGTCGCCCACACCTTGCAAGAACGACCATTGAGTTCATTGGGCTTTTCGCACCGTCAGCGCGCGGGAAACCCCCTCTCACCGCCTCAATGTGACAAATCCAGCGAAACGCCTATCTTCAGGCCATTGATTTTGCTTGTCGTTTTTTCGGGGCGGTGCAAACCTGTCGAAAGCGGTCACGTCGCCTGCGGCGACTCCGCCGGTATATTTGGGGAAAGATGAAGGGCGGCGCGCGCCCGATGCCGGACCGGCGCCTTGCCGCGCGAAGGCTCAGCGCCACGTCATCGTCCATGACAGACGCAGACCCCTTCGATCTCAGCCGGTTCCTCGACGCGCAGGAGGGCATCCACGACCGCGCGCGGGCCGAGATTGCCGCAGGGGCCAAGCGCACCCACTGGATGTGGTTCGTGTTCCCGCAGGTCGCGGGGCTGGGGCGGTCCGACATGGCCCGTCGCTACGCCATCGCCGGGCCGGCGGAGGCGCGCGCCTACCTGGCGCACCCGGTCCTCGGGCCCCGGCTGGCGGAGATGCACGAGGTGCTGCACCGCCATGCGGGCACGCCCGCCGCGACCATCCTCGGCCCCGTGGATGCGGCCAAGCTGCGCTCCTCGGCCACGCTCTTCGCCGCCTGCCCCGATGCACCGGACGCCTTCGACCGCACGCTGGCGCTCTTCTTCGACGGGCGGCCCTGCGGCGCCACGCGGCAGCGGATCGCGCCATGAGGCTGCTGTCCATCGGCCACGGCTATTCCGCCCGCGCGCTGGCCTCCCGGCTGATCGCCCGCGGATGGGAGGTGCGCGGCACCACCCGGTCGGCCGACCGGGCCGGGGCCATCGCCGGCACTGCCGTCACCCCGGTGATCTGGCCCGGCAGCGACCTTGCGCCCCACATCCGCTGGGCCAGCCATGTGCTGCACTCCGTCGCGCCGGGCGACGACGGCGACCCCGTGCTCACGGCCCATGGCGACGACCTGGCCGCCACGCGGCTGGCGTGGTTCGGGTATCTGTCCACCACCGGCGTCTACGGCGACCACGGCGGCGGCTGGGTGGACGAGGACACGCCTCCGAACCCGTCCACCGCGCGCGGCGAAGCGCGGGTCCGGGCCGAGACCGGTTGGCGGGACATCGCCCGCCACACCGGCCTGCCGCTCCATATCTTCCGCCTGGCGGGGATCTACGGCCCCGGCCGCGGCCCCTTCGCCAAGGTCCGGGCCGGCACCGCGCGGCGGATCGTCAAGCCGGGACAGGTGTTCAGCCGCATCCATGTGGAGGACATCGCCACCGTGTGCCTGGCCTCCATCGACCGGCCCGATCCGGGCGCCGTCTACAACGTCTGCGACGACGACCCCGCCCCGCCGCAGGAGGTCATCGCCCATGCCGCCGACCTGCTGGGCCTGCCCCGCCCGCCCGAAATCGCCTTCGACGCCGCGGACCTCAGTCCCATGGCGCGCAGCTTCTACGCCGAATCGAAGCGTGTGCGGAACGGTCGCATCAAGCGTGACCTGCACGTCCGGCTGGCCTACCCTAGCTACCGCGAAGGGCTTGCCGCCCTGCTGACCCGAGAGGACTGACATGCCCACCCATCCTACCAACTTCGCCGTCATCGGCCTGGGCAATTTCGGCTCGACCGTGGCGACCGAACTCAAGCGGTTCGGGAATTACGTCATCGGCGTCGACCTGGACGAGGACCGGGTATCGGAGCACGCCGATGTCCTCGACCAGGCGCTGATCGTCGATGCGCGGTCCGAAGCCGCGCTGCGCGACGCGGGCCTGGACGAGTGCGAAGTGGGCGTCGTGTCGCTGGGCCGCAACATCGAGGCGAGCCTTCTGGCGACCATGAACCTGTCGCTGGTGGGCATCGACAAGATCTGGGCCAAGGCCGTGTCCAAGACGCACCACCGAATCCTGACGCGCATCGGCGCAGAGCGCGTCGTCCACCCCGAGCAGATGGTCGGCAACCAGGTCGCCCAGATGCTGCACAACCCGCTGATCCGCGATTACGTGTCGCTGGGCAACACGTTCCACGTCGTCAACATGCGCGTCCCGGACGATCTGAACGGCCGGCATCTGTCGGACCTGGACCTGGAAAGTTTCGACATCCGCGGCCTGGGGGTCATGCGCGGCACCCATTTCATCGGCCGCGACGGTGAGGCCTGCCAGCTGGAGGAGGACGACATGCTCCTCCTGCTCGGGCGCCGGAGCAACCTGCGCGACTTCACGGCGTCGCTCTAGATGAACTTCGGCAACTGGCTGAAGAGGCTGCCGGCGCCGGGCATGCTGGCGCTGTTCTACCTGATCTTCATCGCGGTCGGCGCGGCGGCGCTGAAGCTGCCCCTGTCCCATACCGGGCCGATCACCTGGTCGGACGCCATCTTCACCTCCACCTCGGCGGTGACCGTGACCGGGCTGATCGTGCTCGACACCCCGGCGGCCTTCACCACGGCCGGAGAGGGGATCCTCATCGTGCTGATGCAGATGGGCGGTCTGGGGCTGATGACCTTTGCCGCGCTGCTCCTCTCGGCGCTCGGCATCTCATTCGGTATCCCGCAGCGCATCGTCCTGCGCGAGGACCTGAACCAGACCTCGCTCAGCAATCTCATCGCGCTCGTGCAGATGATCTTCAAGCTGGCGCTGGCCTGCGAGCTGATCGGCTTCGTGCTTCTGTCCATCGTCTTCGTGCCCGATTTCGGCTGGGCGACGGGTATGTGGCACGCATTGTTCCATGCCGTGTCGGCCTTCAACAACGCCGGCTTCTCGACCTTCTCCAACTCCCTGTCGGATTACGCGACGGATCCGATCGTGACGTTGACGGTGCCGGGGCTTTTCATCGTGTCGGGGCTGGGGTTCGTGGTGCTGGCCGATGTCGCGCAAAAGCGGGCCTGGCGTCCGCTGGCGCTGCATTCCAAGCTGATGCTCGCCGGGACGCCGGTCCTGATCGTCGCGGCCTTCGCGGGGTTCGCGGCGCTGGAATGGAACAATCCGGGCACGCTGGGCGCGGTGGACGGCGGTCCCCTGGGCAAGCTTCAGGCGGCGTTCTTCCAGGCGGTCACGCCGCGCACGGCGGGGTTCAACACGGTGAACACGACGGCGATGCGGGACTCCACGGCGCTGATGACCATGGCGCTGATGGTGATCGGCGGCGGGTCGACCTCCACCGCGGGCGGGATCAAGCTGACCACCGCCGCGGTGCTGGTGCTTGCCACTCTGGCCTTCTTCAAGCGCCGCAAGGAACTCAGCGCCTTCGGCCGGGCGATCCGCACCGAAGAGGTGCAGAAGGTCATGGCGCTGACCACGGTATCGGTCATCCTGGTGTTCAGCGGGCTGTTCCTGCTGACGATCTTCAACGATTCGTCGTTTCTCGTGCTGTCGTTCGAGGTCGCCTCGGCCTTCGGCACGGTGGGCCTGTCCATGGGCGCGACCGGCACGCTGGAAGGCTGGGGCCGGTCGGTGATCATCGTGATCATGTTCCTGGGCCGGGTCGGGCCGCTGGTGCTGGGCTTCTTCCTGGCCACCCAGGCGGCGCCGCGCGTCCGCTATCCCAAGGGGCAGATCTATCTGGGCTAGCGGCTGCCGTGTCGCGGCCGCACGGCCTAGGCGTCGGCCCCCGCCGCGCGCATCGCCGCCAGCATCCGCAAGAGCTCCTGCGGAGAGCGCCGCACCGCGGCCGCATAGGCGCTGACCGCCAGGATCCGCAGGTCCGGCCCGATCACGAAGGTCTTGGCCTTGGGCATCCGCGACCGGCGGGTCTGGGTATCGATGCCGCAGATCTCCGCGATGCGGCCGTCCTCGTCGGACAGGACCGGAATGGCGATCTCGACCCCGGCGCGTTCCTCCAGCGCGTCGAGCCACATGCGTTCGGTCAGCGAATCGCTCTGGCAAAGTCCCATGAGCCGCGTGCCATGGGCCGAGAAATCGGCTTGCGCCTGCGCCAGGGCGACCATGTCGGCCTCTGCCACGTCCGAATAGGCCGATGCGTGGTTGAAGAAGATCGTGTAATGCCCCCGGGCCCAGTCGTGGAACTCGATCCCGCCGACGGTGCTGTCGGCCCAGATGTCGGGAAAGACGTCGCCGACCATCAGCATCCGCGACTCCGCGCTCCAGGTCCCCGGCATGGCCTGCGCGATGATGTCTTCCGGCCTCATTCTCGTGTGCAACATGTCGTCCCATCCGTCGCTAGACGGCCCGTGCTCCCCGCGCGGGCTCTACCTTGAGTTGATACAACCTGGTGATCGATGCAATCAAAGTTTGCATCGGCGGGTATCCGCTCACGTGACTGTGACAGTTGGGCGACAATCCGCCTAAGGTGTGTCAGCCATGCGTCCGAAGGGTGTCCACGCCCAGGACCGACAGCACCCTGGCTTCTATGTCCTCAGCGTTGAGGGCGGCGACCGCGTACATGTCGCGCGGGCTGGCCTGGTCGATGAAGATGTCCGGCAGCACCATCGAGCGATAGCGAAGCCCGCGGTCGAACACGCCGCGTTCGGCCAGCAACTGCGCCACATGGCTGCCGAAACCGCCCACGGCGCCCTCTTCCACGGTGATCAGCGCGTCGTGCCGCGCGGCCAGGTCCAGGATCAGATCCTCGTCCAGCGGCTTGGCGAAACGCGCGTCCGCGACGGTCGGAGAGATCCCGCGCGCGCCCAGGGCGTCCGCCGCCTCCAGCACCTCCTTCAGCCGCGCGCCGAAGCTCAGGATCGCCACGCCGGAGCCGTCGCGGATCATCCGGCCGCGGCCGATCTCCAGCACCTCGCCGCGCTCGGGCATCTCGACGCCGGTCCCCTCGCCGCGCGGGAACCGGAACGCGATAGGCCCGTCGTCATGCGCGACGGCGGTGGCGACCATATGCTTCAACTCGGCCTCGTCCGCCGCGGCCATGACGGTAAAGCCCGGCAGGTTCGACAGATACGCCACGTCGAAGGCCCCCGCGTGGGTGGCCCCGTCCGCGCCCACAAGGCCCGCCCGGTCGATGGCGAACCGCACCGGCAGGCGCTGCAGCGCCACGTCATGCACCACCTGGTCGTAGCCGCGCTGCAGGAAGGTGGAATAGATCGCGCAGAACGGCTTCATCCCCCCCGCGGCCAGCCCGGCGGAAAAGGTGACGCCGTGCTGCTCGGCGATCCCCACGTCGAAACAGCGGCTGGGGTAGCGTTCCGCGAACAGGTTCAGCCCGGTGCCGTCCGGCATCGCCGCCGTCACCGCGCAGATCCGCTCGTCCCGCGCCGCCTCGTCCAGAAGCGACTGGGCGAACACCTTGGTGTAGGACGGCGCGTTCGACTTGGCCTTGGCCTGCCTGCCCGTCAGCACGTCGAACTTGGACACCCCGTGACCGCGGTCCGACGCGTCCTCTGCCGGGGCGTAGCCCTTGCCCTTGCGGGTGATGGCGTGGATCAGCACCGGCCCGTCGGCGCGGGTCCGCACGGTCCTGAGCACCGGCAAAAGCTGGTCCATGTCGTGCCCGTCGATGGGACCGATGTAGGAGAACCCCAGCTCCTCGAACAGCGTGCCGCCCACGGCCATGCCCTTGAGCAGATCCTTGGCCCGCTTCGCCCCTTCGCGGAACGGCGGCGGCAGCATCGACACCGCCCCCTTGGCGGCGGCCTTGAGTTCCTGGAACGGCGCGCCCGCGTAGAGGCGGCTCAGATAGGACGACATCGCTCCGACCGGCGGGGCAATGGACATCTCGTTGTCGTTCAGGATGACGATCAGCCGGCGGCCCAGGTGACCGGCGTTGTTCATCGCCTCATAGGCCATGCCCGCACTCATCGCGCCGTCGCCGATCACCGCGATGGCGTCGCCGAGCGACGGGTCCGGCGCACCGCCCAGATCCCGCGCCACCGCAAAGCCCAGCGCCGCGGAGATCGAGGTAGAGCTATGCGCCGCCCCGAACGGGTCGTAGGGCGATTCGCTGCGCTTGGTGAAGCCCGACAGACCGCCCTTCTGGCGCAAGGTGCGGATACGGTCGCGCCGCCCGGTCAGGATCTTGTGCGGGTAGGACTGGTGCGACACGTCCCAGATCAGCCGGTCGCGCGGCGTGTCGAACACCGCATGGATCGCCACGGTCAGCTCGACCACGCCCAGCCCCGCGCCCAGATGGCCGCCGGTCTCGCTGACGGCGCTGATCGTCTCGGCCCGCAGCTCGTCGGCCACCCGGCGCAGAGCCGCGTCGTCCAGGCCGCGCAGATCCGCGGGCGATCCGATCCGGTCGAGCATCGGGGTCGTCGGGCGTTCGGTCATGGTCCCCTCCTGATACGCGGGCGCCTTCCGTCTATCGCCATGGCGGGGCGGGAGCAAACGGCCCGTCTCATCCCATGCTGGTCCAGCCGCTGCGCGCGCGCATCCGCCGCCGGTCGTGGCGCAGGCTCAGGAAGGCCGCGACGCCCAGCCCGCCGCAGTAGAGCGCGCCGAACCCCAGGACCAGCGCCCCCGGCAGCGGGCCGACGGCGGCCCGCGCCACCAGGTCGGAAAGGCCGGTCATCGGCACCGGGTGGACCATGAGCTTGCCCAGATAGGCGCAGGTCTGGATCAGCAGGATCCAGAAGTAGTTGCGCCGGATCCGCCGTCCCGTCGCGATCCAGAGCGACACGTGATAGCGCGGCCGCAGCAGGTCGCCGGCCAGCACGCCGCGCCAGCCCTCGCCCGGCCGGCAGCCGTCGCGGTCCAGCATCGGCGCGTAGAAATGCGTCTCGATCCACCGGCACCGCGCGCGCCAGACGTTGAAATAGCGATAGCGCCGCGCTTCGAGCATCAGGAAGAAGAAGATCAGGATGCCCACCAGCAGCAGCGGCAGCGGCGACGCGGAGGGAGAGGAATAGGCGATCGACAGCGCGATCCCCAGCGTCACGACCGACCAGTTGGTGGTGGTGTCGAGCCGGGTCCGCCACAGGGTCGAACGATAGACCTCGGCGCGGTAGAGATGGGCCATCGCCCCGATCTCCGCCGCGCTCATCTGCGGGTCGCCGGCATCGTTCCGCATAAAATCCTCCCGCCCCCACGATGCGCCAGGGGACCGCGCCGGGGCAAGCCGCGTCAGCGGTCGCGCGTCACCACGTAGCCGGCCAGATCGCGCAGCCCGTCCGCCTCCGGCCCGAACGGCGCCAGCGCGTCGCGCGCCTCGGCCACCAGATCGGCGGCCCGCGCCTTGGCCCCGCCCAGCCCCAGCAGCGAAACGAAGGTCGCCTTGCCGGCACCCTCGTCCTTGCCCAGCGCCTTGCCGGCCAGTCCCGCGTCGCCCTCCACGTCCAGCACGTCGTCGGCGATCTGGAACGCGCGGCCCAGCGCCCGCGCATAGGCCCCGAGCGGGCCGGGATCCGCCCCGGACAGCACCGCGCCCGCGCGTCCCGACCATTCGATCAGCGCCCCGGTCTTGCCCGCCTGCAGCGCCTCGACCGCGGCCAGGTCCAGCGCCCGCCCGGCGCTCTCGGCGGCGATGTCGCGGGCCTGGCCCAGAACCATGCCGCGCGCGCCCGCCGCCCGCGCAAGGCTCACCGCCAGTTCCGCGCGAACGCCCGGATCGGGATGGCAGGCCGGGTCCGTGACCAGCTCGAACGCGAGGCTCTGCAGCGCGTCACCCGCCAGCACCGCCGTCGCCTCGTCCCAGCGCACATGCACCGTCGGCTGCCCGCGGCGCAGCGCGTCGTCGTCCATCGACGGCAGATCGTCATGCACAAGACTGTAGGCGTGCAGCGCCTCGATCGCCGCCGCGGCGTCCAGCGCCGGCACGTCGCCGTAGAGCCGCGCGCCCTCGATCACCAGAAAGCCCCGCAGCCGCTTGCCCCCGGCCAGCGCATGGCGCATCGCCGCGTGCAGCGGGTCGGACCCGCCCGCGGCCTCGGCCAGACGCGCGCCGATGCGCGCCCGCGCCTCCTCCAGCCGGTCCGCAAAGCTCACGGGTCGAGAGGCTCCGTCCCCCGCGCAGCGCCGCCCGCGTCGGTGGTGATCCGGGCGACCTTCTCCTCGGCCGCGGCCAGGGTCGCGGCGCAGCGCGCCTTGAGAAGCGCGCCGCGCTCGTACAGTTCGATGGACCGCTCCAGCGGCACGTCGCCCTTCTCCAGATGCCCCACCACCTCTTCGAGGGCGCGCATCGCCTGCTCGAAACTCATCTCCTCGATCGCCGTCTCGCTCACGTCAGCCGCTCCCTCAGAACCTCCAGATGCGCCGCCGCCCCCGCGGCCAGCGCGTCCAGATCATATCCGCCTTCGAGTGTCGAGACGACCCGACCGCCGGCATGGGCCAGCGCCACGTCGCACAGCCCCTCCGTCACCCAGGCGAAATCCGCGTCGGTCCAGCGCAGGTTGGCCAGCGGATCGGCCGCATGGGCGTCGAACCCGGCAGAAATCAGCACCAACTCCGGCGCGAAGGCGTCCAGCCGCGGGAACACGGCGTCCTCATAGGCCGCGCGCATCTCCGGCCCGCCGCTGCCCGGCTCCAGCGGCACGTTCAGCACCTGCCCGTGCGCGCCCCGTTCCCGCGCCGCCCCGGTGCCGGGGAACAGCGGCATCTGGTGCGACGACACGAACAGCACCCGGTCGTCGTCCCACAGAAGGTCCTGCGTGCCGTTGCCGTGATGCACGTCGAAATCCACCACCGCGACGCGGGACAGGCCGCGCCGCTCCAGCGCGTGTTTCGCGGCAATGGCGACGTTGCCGAACAGGCAGAACCCCATGGCGGTCTCGCGCTCGGCGTGGTGGCCGGGCGGGCGGCAGCCGACGAAGGCCGCCGCAGTCGCGCCGTCCAGCACCGCGTCCACGGCCGCCACGCAGCCGCCGACCCCGCGGCGCGCCGCCGCCAGCGTGCCGGGGGACATGTGCGTGTCCCCGTCCAGCGCCACCGACCCCGACGCCGGAGAGGCCCCGGCGACCCGGTCCAGATACGCCTGCGGATGGCACAGCAGCAGATCGGCGTCGGCGCAGTCCGGCGCCGCGCGCCGCTCCAGCCCCAGGGGGGCCAGCCCGGTTTCGACCGCGTGAAGCCGCGCCACCTGCTCGGGATGCCCCGGCGGCGTCACATGCTCCAGACCCGACGGATGGGAAAACCACAGAACCGACATGCAGGACCTCCGAACCACCTCGCCCCCGGGCTACCAGCTTCGCGGACCCCGTACCATCGGCCAGACACCGCGCCCGTCCCGGCCGCCGGACCCGCGGCGGCACCGCTCAGTCCGGCGCCAGCATATAGCCCGCGCCGCGCACGGTCTGCAAATAGCGCGGGTTCTTGGGATCGGCCTCGATCTTGCGCCTGAGCCGGGTGATCTGCACATCCACGGCACGGTCCTGCGCGCCCTCGCCGTCCGGTCCCGCGCGGCCCAGATCCTCGATCAGCCGGGTCCGGCCGATGACCTCTCCCGGCGCCCTGGCGAACAGCCGCATCAGCGCCGACTCCGTCGCCGTCAGCCGGATCGGCACCTCCCCGTCCCACAACTCGCCCCGCCCGACGTCATAGCGTATCTGCCCCAGCGCCAGCATGCGCGGCGCGGCGGTCTGCGGCTCGGAGGACGGCATACGCCGCAGGATCGCGCCGATGCGCAGCAGCAGCTCCTTCGGCTCGAAGGGCTTGGGCAGATAGTCGTCCGCCCCGGCCTCCAGCCCCGCGATCCGGTCCTCGGTGTCGCCCCGGGCGGTCAGCAGCAGCGTCGGCATGGAGCGCGTCTCGGTCAGCCACCGGCAGAGCGAGATCCCGTCCTCTCCCGGCATCATCACGTCCACCACGGCCAGATCGAAATCCAGCCCCCCCAGCACCCGCCGCGCATGGGCCGCGTCCCGCGCCGCGGTGGCATAGAACCCGTTGCGGATCAGGAACCGCCCCAGAAGCGCGCGGATCCGCGCGTCGTCGTCCACGATCAGAAGATGCGGCCGGTCGCTCATGCCGTGCCCTCGAACAGCCGCTTCAGATCCTCGTCCATCATCGCCTCCAGCACCTCGCGGAACCCGGTCACCGCCTCCGGTCCGGCGCGGCGGAACGCGTCGCGCATCCGCGCGGCCTGCGCCTCCGACAGTTCCGCCTCCAGCGCCCGGCCGGCTTCGGTCAGGTGCAGGTGCCGCTCGCGGCGGTCGCGGCTGCCCACATGGCTTTCCACCAGACCGTCGGCGATCAGCGTCCGCAGCACCCGGTTCAGGGATTGCTTGGTCACGCCCAGGATGGCCAGCAGGTTGTTCACCGTCGTCCCCGGCCAGCGGTTGACGAAATGGATCGCCCGGTGATGCGCCCGCCCGTAGCCGTACTGCCCCAGGATCCGGTCGGGATCGGCGGTGAAGCCGCGATAGGCGAAGAACATCGCCTCTATCCCGCGCCGAAGCTGCGCGTCGGTCAGAAACAGCAGGCTGTCGCCCCGCATCGCGCCTTCGCCCATCGACGCGTCTCCCCCCCGTCCGGTTCCGTTCACAGTTTATGTCAGCAGCGTTGACATTCCGCAACCCTCCCGATACCCCGATCCGGGGATTTTCCGCAACATTGTGTCCGATGCGGACACATTTACGCAACTTTCGGAAGGGGACGCGCCATGTCGGGCGGGTATGACGATCGCGACGGCAAGATCTGGATGGACGGAACGCTCGTCGACTGGCGCGACGCCAAGGTGCATATCCTGACCCATGCGCTGCACTACGCCTCATCGGTGTTCGAGGGAGAGCGGTGCTACAACGGCACCATCTTCCGCGGCCGCGATCATTCCGAACGCCTGAAGCGCAGCGCCAGCCTCATCGACTTCGAAATCCCCTACACGCTCGACCAGATCGACGCCGCCAAGGCGGCCGTGCTGGAGGCCAACGGGCTGACCGACGCCTATGTGCGCGCCGTCGCCTGGCGCGGGGCCGGGCCGGACATGGGCGTGGCCAGCGCGCGCAACCCGGTCCGCATGGCCGTGGCGGCCTGGGAATGGGGCGCCTATTACGGCGACGCCAAGACCCGCGGCGCCAGGCTCGACATGTCGAAATGGAAACGCCCGTCCCCCGAGACGATCCCATGCGAGGCCAAGGCCGCCGGTCTCTACATGATCTGCACCATGTCCAAGCACGCCGCAGAGGCGAAGGGCTGTTCGGACGCGCTGATGCTGGACTACCGCGGCTACGTGGCAGAGGCGACGGGCGCCAACGTGTTCTTCGTCAAGGACGGTGAGGTGCACACCCCCCTGCCGGACTGCTTCCTGAACGGGCTGACCCGCCAGACCGTCCTGACCATGCTGGCCGAAAAGGGCGTCGCCGTCCACGAACGCCACATCCTGCCCGAAGAGATGGAGGGCTTCCAGCAGTGCTGGCTCACCGGCACCGCCGCAGAGGTCACGCCCGTGGGCCGGATCGGCGACTACAGCTTCGAGGTCGGCGCCCTCGCCCTCGATATCGCCGAAAACTACGAGTCGCTGGTCCGGCGCTGATCGTTACCGGGGCTTGAGGATCAGCCAGACCGCGACTGCGCGCCGGTCCTCGATCGGCAGGCCCCTGAGGTCCCTGATCGCCTGCTCGGAGGATTCGACAAGTTCGATGGCCTCCGACAGCCTGAACACCCGGTGCGGATCGCAGTCCGCCTCATGGCGGGCGGTCCGGGACATCCGGAACTGGTTGGCGACGTCCTCCACCTGTTTCGGAAACGCCTCTATCCGCCGGTGCGCGCACTGCCGTTTCGCATGGCCGTGGTCGAGCGATCGGTACACCTGCGACCAGGCGGGTTCACAGCGATCTGCCGCTCTGGTGCCGACGATACAATCGGCGCAGGTCCGGCAACGATGGTGGAACATCGCATGATAGGCGGTGCTCACGGCGCGCTTGAGATCCGCCTGCCGCGGCCGCCGCGACGACCTTTCGTCGACAAGGCGTTTGGCCGTGGCGATCAGGTCAAGCGGCTTCACCCGCCGCATCCCTTGCGGTCAGGAAGCGGAAGACCGGAAAGGCCTCCACCCGCAACCGCTCCAGCGGGTCTCTCAGATGACGCGCCAGGCCGACCATTCCGCGCGGGTCGAGCCGGTCGTCCTTTGCTTCGAACACGACGCTGATCCTCAGAATGGGATCGCCGTCATGATCGACATCCTCCTGCACGTGAACGTCCAGAATGCGTGCCGGAGCAAGCTCGGCCTCGACGGTCCTGCGAATGACGGTCCTGAGATCTTCGGTCACGACCAACCCTCCCTGACACCTTCATAGGTGACGTAGTGTGGACGGTTTGTGAATCCCCCCCCAGTCACGTCGGGCAACGGACGCGCGACCCGAACCGGTGTCCGGCCTGTCCCGGTCGCGCGTGTGCGGATGTCCAGGCACGTCCCGGCCGGAACGCGATTGCCCGCACCGGGCCGTGCCGGACCCCGGCCCTAGGCCGTCCGCCCCCGTTCGATGGCGGCGAATGCGCAGAGCGTCCGGCCGCCGTCGTGGCCTCTCGGTTTCAGCCACCAGCGTCTGACGCCGCGCTGCCACCCGCCGGTCGGGCCCAGCGCCACTCTGACATAGGGGCCCAGCGGCGCCGGCTCCGCGCGCCGTCTGCCCGCATCCAGGACATGTCGTGCCATGATCGCCTCCTTCTCTGCTGGACCGCCATCATAGCACGAACAGGTCCGCGTCACAGCATTCCCTTGGCCCGCAGCTTGCGCCGCGCCGTGCCGCCCCGCGCGATCTGCCGCTCGCGCAACACGATCATCACGCCCGACGCGATGATCAGCGCCGCGCCGGCCAGCGTCGCCCAGGTCGGCACCTCTCCGAATCCCACGAATCCGATCGCCACCGCCCAGAGCATCGACACATAGGAGAACGGCGCCAGCGCGGAGGCGTCGGCGTGCTTGTAGCTGGCGGTCAGCAGCAGCTGCCCGATCGCCCCCAGCACGCCGCAGCCCGCCAGAAGCGCCGCCTCGCGCGCGTCCGGGACCACCCAGCCGAACGGCGCCGTGACCAGCGCGAAGGCGCTCGCCGTGGCCAGGAAGTAAAAGGCGATCGCCTCCGACCGCTCGGTTCCCGACATCGCCTTGATCAGCGTCTGCGCCAGCGCCGCCAGCGCCGCGGAGGTCAGCGCCATGCCGGCCCCGATCGCGGCCGCCCCGCCCAATTCCAGCGTGCCGAAGCGCGGCGACACGATCACCACCACCCCCGCCAGGCCCAGCAGCACCGCCCCCAGCCGCACCAGGCGGAACCGCTCGCCCAGAAACAGCGCCGCGAAGACCACCAGAAAGATCGGCGTGGCGAACCGGATCGCCTGCACCTCGGCCAGCGGCAGCAGCGTGATCGACGCGAATCCCAGCCCCATGGAGGTCGTCCCCACCAGCCCCCGCAGCGCATGGCCGCGCCAGTTCTCGACCACCAGCCCGCGGCGCAGGTCGCCCTGCCACCAGAGCCACAGGCCGATGATCGGCAGCGACAGGAACGCGCGGAAGAACACCACCTCTGCGATGGGCACGGTCTCTCCCGCCGCCTTCACCAGGCCGGACATGAAGGTGAGCACCGTGAAGGCCGTGAGGATGAGGAGGATGCCGCGTAGGGGTGCCATGACGCGGGCTTACGCGCCCGCCGCGGCAAGGGCCAGAGCCCCGCGGCCCGGCCCCGCGGACGCGCGCGCCCGCCAGCCGCACGCGCCCCAGATTTTCGCGGAAAATCTGCTCCCCCCCGCCGCACGGGCCCCAGATTTTCGCGGAAAATCTGCTCCCCCCCCCTGCCGGTCAGACCCGGAAGTGCAGCGGGCGGACCGCGTTGAACACCCCGGTGTCGCGCAGCTGCGCCAGCACCGCCTCCGACACCGGCTCGTCCACATAGAGAAGCGCGATGGCGTTCTTGCCCTTCTCGGTCCGCCCGAGCGTGAAGTTGGCGATGTTCACGCCGTTCTCGCCCAGCACGCGGCCCAGCGTGCCGATGATCCCGGCCCGGTCGTCATTGGTGGAATAGAGCATATGCGCGCCCACCTCGGCGTCGATGTTGATGCCCTTGATCTGGATGAAGCGCGGCTTGCCGTCCGAGAACACCGTTCCCGCCACGGATCTCTCGCGGCGGGCGGTCTTCATCGTCACCTTGATATAGGCCTCGAACACGCCGGTCTGGTCCTGGGTGGTGCGCGACACCTCGATGCCGCGCTCCTTGGCCATCACCGGGGCCGACACCATGTTCACGTCCGGGTTGCCCGCCTGCATCAGCCCCGCGATCACGCTGGCGGTCAGCGCGTTCAGGTTCATCTCCGACACCGCGCCGTCGTAGAGGATGTTCACCGCCTCGATCGGTTCGTCGGTCATCTGGCCGATGAAGCTGCCCAGGTTCTGCGACAGGGTCAGCCACGGCCCCATGACCTTGGCCTCCTCCGCGGTGACCGACGGCATGTTGAGCGCGTTGGTCACCGCCCCGGTCATCAGGTAGTCCGACATCTGCTCGGCCACCTGCAGCGCCACGTTCTCCTGCGCCTCGGTGGTGGCCGCGCCCAGATGCGGCGTGACCACCACGTTCTTTAGCCCGAACAGGGGGCTGGCCGTCGCCGGCTCCTCCGCGAACACGTCGAAGGCGGCGCCGGCGACGCGGCCGCCGCGCAGCGCCTCGGCCAGGGCGGCCTCGTCCACCAGCCCGCCGCGCGCGCAGTTCACGATCCGCACGCCGGGCTTCAGCTTGCCGATGTTCTCATGGCTCAGGATGTTGCGGGTCTTGTCGGTCAGCGGCACGTGGAGGGTGATGAAATCGGCCTGCGCCAGCAGCTCGTCCAGCTCCACCTTGCGGCAGCCCAGCTCCGCCGCGCGCTCATCCGACAGGAACGGGTCGTAGGCGATGACCTTCATGCGCAGGCCCAGCGCGCGGGCGATGACGATCGACCCGATGTTGCCCGCGCCGATCACCCCCAGCGTCTTGCCGGTCAGCTCCACCCCCATGAAGCGCGACTTTTCCCATTTGCCGGCATGGGTTGAGGCGCTGGCCTCGGGGATCTGACGCGCCACGGCGAACATCATCGCGATGGCGTGTTCGGCGGTGGTGATGGAATTGCCGAAGGGCGTGTTCATCACGATCACGCCCCTGGCGCTGGCGGCGGGGATGTCCACGTTGTCCACCCCGATCCCGGCGCGGCCGATCACCTTGAGGTTGGCGGCGGCCTCCAGCAGCTTGGCGGTGACCTTGGTGGCGGACCGGATGGCAAGGCCGTCGTACCGGCCGATCACCTCCAGCAGGCGATCCTTGTCCTTGCCCAGTCCGGGCTCGAAATCGACCTCCACACCGCGGTCGCGGAAGATCTGGACGGCGGTTTCCGACAGCTTGTCGGAGACGAGAACTCTGGGGGCCATGGGGCGCTCCTGTGGTCTGGGCCGTGGCGTACGAAACGGGCCGAATTCGGTCCGACGCGGTACGAAACGGCGAAAATTATGGCGGGTGATGTACAGAAGACGGGCGCGGTTCGACGCGCGCCCGTCAGGTCAGGCGGCGGCGCTGCGCTCCAACAGGGTGGCGCGGTAGGCCCAGTCGATCCAGGGCATCAGCGCCTCCAGATCGGACGTCTCCACCGTCGCGCCGCACCAGATCCTGAGGCCGGCGGGCGCGTCGCGGTAGTTGGCCACGTCGAAGGCGACGCCTTCGGCCTCCAGCCTCCCGGCCACCGCCTTGGCGAAATCCGCGTCCCCGGCCAGGTCCGGATCGATAAAGGTCAGGCAGACGGAAGTGTTTGACCGCGTTGCCTTTTCCACCGCCAGATTGTCGATCCAGTCGCGGCTGTCGCAGAAGTCCCAGACCGTTTTAGCGTTCCGGTCGGCCCGCGCCATCAGCCCTTCCAGACCGCCCACGGACCGCCCCCAGGCCAGCGACACAAGGTAATCCTCGACGCAGAGCATCGACGGCGTGTTGATGGTCTCGCCGCGAAAGATCCCCTCGATCAACGCACCGCCCTTGGTCAGCCGGAAGATCTTCGGCAGCGGCCAGGAAGGTGTATATGTTTCAAGACGTTGCACGGCCCGCGGGCTGAGGACCAGCACCCCGTGCGCGGCCTCTCCGCCCATGACCTTCTGCCAGGAGAACGTCGTCGCGTCGAGCTTGTCCCACGGCAGGTCCTGCGCAAAGGCCGCACTGGTCGCGTCGCAAAGCGTAAGCCCCTGACGATCATCCGGAATCTGGTCGCCCGACGGCACCCGCACACCGCTCGTGGTGCCGTTCCAGGTAAAACATACGTCCTTGTCCCAATCGACGGCCGATAGGTCAACGATCTCGCCGTACCCGGCCTCGCGCACCGTATTGTCCCGCAGCTTCAACTGCTTGACCGCATCCGTCACCCAGCCCTTGCCGAAGCTCTCCCAGGCCAGCGTCTCGCTCGGCCGCGCGCCCAGAAGCGACCACATCGCCATCTCGTAGGCGCCGGTGTCAGAGGCCGGAACGATCCCGATCCGGTAGTCCCCGGGAACGCCCAGGATTTCCCGCGTCTCGTCAATCGCTTGTTTCAGCTTGGATTTGCCGGCTGCCGCCCGATGCGACCGGCCCAGCGGCGCGTCCGAGAGCGTGGCCGGGGCATAGCCGGGGATCTTGGCGCAGGGGCCGGAGGAAAAGCGCGGATTTGCCGGCCGCGCGGCCGGGGTCTCTACGTTGGTCATGGTATCCTTGCAGATAAGCGCCCCTCGTTGGGGAGGGGTGTCCCGCCGTCGCACATAGAACCGCGCCGGGGGTCTGGCAAGCGGCTTCGCCAAAGCCCCCTCGCCCCCCGCGCAGGCTTGCGCTATTGCGCCGCCGAACCGTGGAGGGACAGACCATGCACATCGCCACCCTGATCGCCGCCGACAGGCTCGACCCGGCTTTCGTGGGCGCACTGCGAAACGCCTGGGGCGGGGGCGACGCGATCTGGCTGGATCCGGCGCGCGCGGCGGAGTTCGAGATCGCCCACCCCCCTGCAAACCTCTGGAACATATGGGAAGAAGCGCAGAACATGGGGGTGGATCTGGCGCTTCAGCCGGCACAGGGGCGGCGCAAGGACGTGCTTCTTGCGGACATGGACTCGACCATGATCGGTCAGGAATGCATCGACGAACTGGCGGACATGGCCGGCGTCGGCGGGCGGGTCGGCGACATCACCGCCCGGGCCATGAACGGCGAACTGGACTTCGAGGCGGCGCTGCGCGAGCGCGTCGCACTGCTCAGGGGCCTCTCTACCGAAGTGATCGAGCGCGTCTGGACCGAACGCATCACCCTGTCTCCGGGCGGCGCGGAACTTGTCGCCACCATGCGGGCCAACGGCGGCTATTGCGCGCTGGTCTCCGGCGGGTTCACCGACTTCACCGGCCGGGTCGCGAAGGCGCTTGGCTTCGACGAACACCGCGCCAACACCCTGGTCTCGCACGGAAACTCCCTGACCGGAGAGGTCGCGGAACCGGTCCTGGGGCGGGAGGCCAAGGTCGCCGCCCTGCGCCAGATCTGCGCCGCGCGGGGTGTCGGCCCGGATCGGGCGATGGCCGTGGGAGACGGCGCGAACGACCTGGGGATGCTGGGGCTTGCCGGTGCGGGGGTTGCGCTCCACGCCAAACCCGTGGTGGCGGCAGAGACCGACCTGCGCATCAACCACGGCGACCTGACCGCCCTGCTCTACCTGCAGGGCTACAGCACCGACGCGTTCGCAAGGCCCTAGGGAAAGCCCCGGGCCGGCCGGATCTCTCCCACCTTGGCGCCGGCGCGGTTCAGGACCGGCGCATGGAGGGTCCGGCGCACGGCATCCTCCCCCGACTCCAGCACGCCGAGCCGCACCAGCAACGCCGCCATCGCCGCATCCGCGGCCCGCGCCGCGCCGTCCGCGATCTTGAGCGCCACGCCCAGGCCAAGTTCCGGCAGGATCGCGACGAAAACGCCCTCGGCCCCCGATTTCACTGCCGCGCGCCCCGTCGCCGCCGCCATGAGCCGCGTCGTCGGACGGCCTGTCCCGGCAACCAGCACCGGATGCGCCATCATCGCCTCCCGCAGGGTCACCATTGCCGACTGGCGCGCATCGGCGCCCGGCACGGCCGCGGCGAACGCCGCCATCGCCCGGGCGAGGCCGGCGACGGTCGTGGCGAAATTCGGTGCGGCGCAACCGTCGATGCCGTAGCCGGGACTGTCCTCACCGGTCACTTCCTCGAATGTCCGGCGAACGACGCGCTGCACCGGCCCCTCCGGATCGACATACGCCCCCTCCGCCCCCAGGTGCTTCTGGAACTGCAAAAAGCCCGCGTGTTTGCCGGAGCATTGGTTGTGGGCCTGGCAGGGCGGCTCCCCCTCCCGGATCAGTGCGTGACGAAGATCCCGGTCGCGCGGCGCCTCGCGCCCGCAAAGAAGATCGTCGTCCCCGAACCCGGCATCGGCCAGCCACGCCCGCACCGCCGCGGTATGCACGGCCGCCCCCTGGTGGCTGGCGCAGGCCAGCGCCAGGCGCTCGGCCGGCAGCGACACCCCGGATTCGACCATCGGCAGGGCCTGGATCATCTTGACCGAAGACCGCGGGTAGATCACCGCCCGCGGATCGCCCCAGGCGTCCCTCACGGCGCCGGATGCGTCGCAGACGACCGCATGTCCCGCATGGGTGGATTCGCAGAGCGGTCCGCGCCAGAGTTCGATCATCGGATGGGCGGGGGGCATGGATGTTCCTCCTTCACGAGCCAGCGATTTCTTGCTGCCGGGGCTTTCGCTAAACCGTCATTTGTTATTAAGGTCGCACCGCTCGAGTATATTGAAAACCGGCAATCGGCATGGCTCCGGCAGAGAGCCGCTGACCCGGATGAGGCAGACGACAGCTGGAGGCTGCGGGACAGATGAAAGCACTGACGGGATGGATGGCGGGCGTTGCGCTTGCCGTATCCGCCAGCGCCGCGATGGCGCAAAACGAAAGCACGAACCGTGTGGCCGTCGAGACGGCCTGGAGCGTCTTCGTGGAAGACGAGCCGAAGGAATGCTGGAGCGTATCCAGCCCGACAAACACCGTGAACACCCGCGACGGGCAGGTGGTGTCCGTCCAGCGCGGCGACATCCTGCTGTTCGTGACCTTCCGCCCCGGCGCCAATGTCGACGGAGAGGTGTCGTTCACCGGCGGCTATCCGTTCGCGGACGGATCGACCGTGACCCTGGACATCGGCGGCACCAGTTTCGACCTCTTCTCGGAGGGCGAATGGGCCTGGCCGGCCTCCGCCTCCGACGATGCGCAGATCGTCGCCGCGATGAAGCGCGGCACCGATGCGTCGCTGACCGCGCGCTCATCCCGGGGCACGCAGACCAAGGACACCTTCTCGCTGTTCGGCTTCACCGCCGCGATGGACGAGGCGCAATCCCGCTGCAACTGATCTCCGTTCGGGGCTGCGGGGAGCCGGGGTTTATTTGCAGGCGCCGGTCGCCTATGTAGCGGGCATTCCGCAACCCGAGGGTCACGCCCCATGCCAGCGTTCGAAACGCCCGCGCTCCAGACGCCGATCACGCAGGACGTCCTGACCCTCCCGCGCAGGGCGGCAGAGGCCGCGCGCCCCAATCTTGTCGGTCTGACCCGTGACGGGATGCGGGCGGCGCTGCTCCACGCGGGCGTGCCGGAAAAGCAGGTCAACATGCGCGTGGGTCAGGTCTGGGCCTGGATCTACGAGCGCGGGGTCCGCGACTTCGCGCAGATGACGAACCTGTCCAAGTCCCTCCGCGCCGACCTGGACGGGCGGTTCGAGATCCGCCTGCCAGAGATCATGCGCAAGGACGTCTCCGGCGACGGCACCCGGAAGTATCTGGTGCGCATCGGCGGCGGCCATGAGGTCGAGACCGTCTACATCCCCGAGGAGGGACGCGGGACCCTCTGCATCTCAAGCCAGGTGGGCTGCACGCTGACGTGCTCGTTCTGCCACACCGGCACCCAGAGGCTGGTGCGCAACCTGACCGCCGATGAGATCGTCGGACAGGTCATGCTGGCCCGCGACGACCTGGACGAATGGCCCGCACCCGGCCGCAACCCCAAGGACGAGACGCGGCTGCTGTCGAATATCGTGCTTATGGGCATGGGAGAGCCGCTCTACAATTTCGACAATGTGCGGGACGCCATGAAAATCGTCATGGATCCCGAGGGTATATCGCTCTCGCGCCGGCGGATCACCCTGTCCACCAGCGGCGTCGTGCCCGAGATCGCGCGCTGCGCCGAGGAGATCGGCTGCCTGCTGGCCGTGTCGTTCCATGCGACCACCGACGACGTGCGCGACCGGCTGGTTCCGATCAACAGGCGCTGGAACATCGACGCCCTGCTCGGCGCCCTTCGAGCCTATCCGAAGCTGTCCAATTCGGAGAGGATCACGTTCGAATACGTCATGCTCCGGGACGTCAACGACAGCGACGACGACGCACGGCGGCTGGTGAAGCTGATCGAGGGGATTCCGGCCAAGATCAATCTGATCCCGTTCAACGAATGGCCCGGTGCGCCCTACGAACGGTCGTCCAACAACCGCATCCGCGCCTTCGCCGACATCGTCTACAAGGCCGGCTATGCCTCACCGGTCCGCACGCCGCGCGGAGAGGATATCATGGCCGCCTGCGGCCAGCTGAAATCCGACACCGAGCGGGCGCGCAAGTCCCGGCGCGAGATCGAGGCCGAAGCGCGGGCCTGAGGTCCGCGCCGGGCTGGCGCGATCGGTCGCGGGAACGCCGGCTTTCCCCGTCGCATTTCCCTGTCGCCGACACATAAAGGAGATGGCGACATGGCAAAGCATTACAGCGAAGGCGACAAGGTCGAGTGGGACTGGGGCAACGGCACCGCCTCGGCGACCGTGAAGCAGAAATACACCCAGAAGCGGACCCTCAAGATCGACGGCAGCGAGGTCACGCGCGACGCCAGCGACGACGATCCGGCGTATCGGCTGGAACAGGACGACGGCAGCACGGTCCTGAAGAGCCATAGCGAGTTGCGCAAGGCCTGAGGGGGGCGGGGGCGCCGCCCCCGTCGCCTTGCGGCGACTCCCCCGGGATACTTGGGGAAAGATGAAGAAGGGACGGCATCCGGGTTCACGGCGCGCCGGAGCCTGATGCGCGGCGCGATGGGGTTCGAGAGGCCGGGGCGCCGCGGCACGCGACCGGCGGGTGCGGGGATCGCGTCAGCGACCGGGGATGGTGTCGCGCGCCTCGCCGGCACCGGGCCAGCCGTCTATGGCGTCGAGCGCCTCCTGCGAGGTCTCCACGAAGGCGAAGAGATCGAGATCCTGTCGCGCGATGGTGCCGGCCTCTGCGAGGGCGCCGAAGTTCACCACCCGGTCCCAGAACGCGCGTCCGAAAAGCAGCACCGGGACCCGCTCCATCCGGCCGGTCTGGATCAGGGTCAGGGACTCGAACAGCTCGTCGAGGGTTCCGAACCCACCGGGAAAGACGCAGATGGCGCGGGCGCGCATCAGGAAATGCATCTTGCGAATCGCGAAGTAGTGGAAGTTGAAGCACAGTTCCGGCGTCACGTAGGTGTTCGGTGCCTGCTCGTGCGGCAGCACGATGCTGAGCCCGATCGACTGGCCGCCCGCGTCGGCGGCACCGCGATTGCCCGCCTCCATCACGCCCGGGCCGCCACCGGTCACGATGACATCCTCCTGTCCGCCATTCCGCATCGACCGCTCGGTCATCAGCCGGGCGAATTCGCGCGCTTCCGCATAGAAACCCGCAAGCTCGGCCATGGCGGCATTGGGCGCGTCGGCGGCGCTTTCGCGGATCCGGGCGCCGCCGAACATGACGACCGTGGAGCCGATGTTCTGCTCGGCCATCGCCATTTCGGGCTTGAGCAGTTCCAGCTGCAACCGTACCGGGCGCAGCTCCGGCCGGCACAGGAACTCATCGTCCGCGAAGGCCAGGCGGTAGGCGGGCGCACGGGTCTGCACGGTGTCCGGCGTCCTGGCCGCGGCCTTGCGGTCGGTGGGGGCGTCCCGGAACGGCGAATTGGCGCGGTCGGTCATGGGGGGTGGGGTCTCCTGCATTGCAGGCGGGGTGTAGCCGCCCTATGACCACGGGGCCAGAGCCAACCGCCAGGAGACCCCACGCCCCATGTCCGACACGCAGCTGGAACACGCGATCGAGGCCGCCTGGGAGGCGCGCGACACGATCACCCCGACCACCGGCGGGGAGATCCGCGAAGCCATCGAGGCAACGCTGGATGCGCTCGACCGCGGCACCCTGCGCGTCGCCGAAAAGCGCGACGGCGGTTGGCAGGTGAACCAATGGGCGAAGAAGGCCGTGCTTCTGGGCTTTCGCATCCGCGACATGGAGATGCAGCCGGGCGGGCCGCAGGGCGGCGGCTGGTGGGACAAGGTGGACAGCAAGTTCGCCGGCTGGGGAGCTGAGCGCTGGCGCGAGGCGGGATTCCGCGCGGTGCCCACCTGCGTGGTACGCAAGTCGGCCTATATCGCGCCCGGTGTGGTGCTGATGCCGTGCTTCGTGAACCTCGGCGCCCATGTGGACGAAGGCACCATGGTGGACACCTGGGCGACCGTCGGCTCCTGCGCGCAGATCGGCAAGAACGTGCACCTGTCGGGCGGCGTCGGCATCGGCGGCGTGCTGGAACCGCTCCAGGCCGATCCCACGATCATCGAGGACAACTGCTTCATCGGCGCGCGGTCCGAGGTGGTCGAGGGCTGCATCGTCCGCGAAGGCTCTGTCCTGGGGATGGGCGTCTATATCGGCAAGTCCACCAAGATCGTGGACCGAGAGACCGGAGAGGTCTTCATGGGCGAGGTGCCGCCCTATTCGGTGGTCGTCTCGGGCTCCATGCCTACGACAAGCAACCTCAACCTCTACTGCGCGGTCATCGTCAAGAGGGTGGACGCGCGCACACGCGCGAAGACCGCGATCAACGAGTTGCTGAGGGACTGACCGGCGCGGGGTTTTTCCCGGGCGCGACGGAACAACTGCGATCACGCTCGGTTGAGCGAGGAATTTATTGCCAATAGGGAGACTCATACATGGGTTGGCTGCTTACCATCATCATCGGCGGACTTGCCGGCTGGATCGCCGAAAAGATCATGAAGGCCGATCATGGCCTACTGACGAACATCATCCTGGGTATCGTCGGCGCGCTGGTGCTGAACTTCATCCTGAGCCTGCTGTTCGGCTACGCCGCGTCGAACTGGCTGGCCTACCTGGTCGTGGCGGTCATCGGCGCCTGCGGCCTGATCTTCGCATGGCGCGCCGTTCGCGGACGCACCTGACACTGTCCTGCCGGACGGCAGGGGGCGAAGCCGGGCCTGAGGGTCCGGCTTTTTTCGTCGGCCGCGCCGGCCCATGATGGCGCGTGAGAATGACTCCAGGAGACGCGGCATGGCCCGAGATCAACACGTGTACACCCTGTTGATCGAGGTCGGCCGCGCCGCCGGTGACGGCTTGCCGAAGAATGCCACCGGTGCCGCACTCCTGTGCTTTGCCTCCGGCGTGGACGAGGCCGAGGCGGTGCGGGAAACCGTGGCGGTGCTGAAACAGGCCGACATGTCCCCCCTGGACGTGACCGGCTACGGCACGCTGGAGGACCGCCTGGCCGAAGGACACGAGATCGCCGACGAGGAGCGCGCGCTGATGGACCGTGCCCGCGCCGAGAACGCCGTGATCGTGGCCGAGGCGACGCCGTTCTTCGGGGACGGCTGACAGCGTTGTGCGGACCGCCGCGGCGCATTAGATCGGACATGCGATACGTCGGAGAACCCCCATGAGCGGCGCTGCCATTGACCCGGTGGAATTGACGCAAGCCTTGATTCGCCTACCGTCAGTGACGCCGGATGCGGAAGCTCCCATCGTGCATCTGGCCGCCCTTCTTGAGGACGCGGGGTTCACCTGCACGCGCGTTGACCGGGGCGGCGTCGCCAATCTCTACGCCCGGTCCGGCGGCCATGGCCCGGTGCTGGGGTTCAACGGGCATGTGGATGTGGTCCCGGTCGGCGACCTCGATAGCTGGACCGAGGACCCCTTTGGCGGCACGATCCGCGACGGCGTGCTTTACGGGCGCGGCGCGTGCGACATGAAATCGGGCGTCGCGGCCTGGGTCGCGGCCGCCGTTCAGGCCGCCGGGGACTGCCCCGGTTCGCTGGTCCTGGCGATCACTGGCGACGAGGAAGGCGCCGGCGTCGACGGGACGGCGGCGATCCTCGACTGGATGGCGGGAACCGGAGAGCGAATGGACGCCTGCATCGTCGGGGAACCCACCTGCCCCGCGCGGATGGGCGAAATGGTCAAGATCGGCCGGCGCGGATCGCTCACCCTCAGGGTCGTGGCGCGGGGTCGGCAGGGCCACGCGGCCTATCCCCAGAACGCGCGCAACCCCTTGCATGCGATGGTGGATCTGCTGCACCGGCTGACCGCGGCGCACCTTGACGATGGCACCGACCGTTTCGACCGCACCACCGTGCAGATCACCGGATTCGACTGCGGCAACACAGCCAACAACGTGATCCCCGCCACCTGCCGGGCGATGCTCAACATCCGCTTCAACGACGCCCATAGCGGCCTGTCGCTTTCGGACTGGCTGCATGAGCGGGCGCGGGAAGTCAGCGGCGCCACCGGTGTGGCGTTCGACCTCGATATCGCAATCTCCGGCGAAAGCTTCGTGACGGCGCCCGAGCGGCTCACCGACATCGTGCAGCGCGCGGTGGAGGCCGAGACCGGCCTGATCCCCGTCCTGTCCACCAGCGGCGGCACGTCCGACGCGCGGTTCGTCAAGGACCACTGCCCGGTGATCGAGCTGGGGCTGGTGGGCCGGACCATGCACCAGGTGGACGAGCGGGTGGAGGTCGAACACATCCGCCAGCTGACGGCCATTTATTCCCGCGTGATCCGGGATTTCTTCGGATGAGCCTGATCGTCGCGCGAACCGAGGACATCGGCGCCTGCCGCGCCCTGCGCCGGGCCGTGTTCATCGACGAGCAGGGCATCGCGGAGGCGGATGAGTATGACGATCTCGACGGCGAGGCGGTGCATCTTCTGGCCCGCGCCGACGGTCTGGCCGTGGGCACCGCGCGGCTGTTGCTGCGCCCGCCCGTGGGCAAGGTCGGGCGGGTCTGCACCCTGACGCCCCATCGCGGCACCGGGGTCGGGCGCGCGCTCATGGTGGCGGCCATCGCGATCCTGCGCGACACCGCCGGTATCGCGGAGGTCCGCCTCGGCGCGCAGCTTTCCGCGCTCGAATTCTACCGCCGCCTGGGCTTCGTCGCGCACGGTCCGATCTACGACGATGCGGGGATCCCGCATCGCGACATGGTCCTCTCCCTGTGATCCGGGCACGATTGTGCGCCGAATGATCGTCCACTCTCCGGCCCTGTCGCCCGGCCACGGCGCGTGCTAGGGCAAGGCATGGCCGACCTTCCCTCCAAGGCCGAAATCCTGCGCTGGATTTCGGACCATCCCGCAGAGACCTCCAAACGCGACATCGCCCGGGCCTTCGGGCTGAAGGGCGCCCAGCGGATCGACCTCAAGCGGATCCTGCGCGAACTCCAGGACGAGGGGCACCTGGAGAAACGCAAGAAGACCTACCGCGATCCGGGCGCCCTGCCCCCCGTCTCGGTGTGCGAGGTCGCGGGACCGGACGCCTCCGGCGATCTTCACGCCCGGCCGCTGGAATGGCAGGGGGATGGGCCGGAGCCGCGCATCCTCGTGATCGAACGGTCGAGCGATCCGGCCCTGGGCGCCGGCGACCGGGTGCTGTTGCGCCTCTCCCGCGTCGAGGGCGAAGCGCATCACTACGAGGGGCGGCTGATCCGCCGCATCGGGCGCACCGCGCAGCGGATGCTGGGCGTGTTCCGCGCCGAGACCGAAGGCGGGCGCATCCTGCCCGTCGACAAGGGCTCCGACAAGGAGTGGCGGGTGCGCGCGGGCGACACACACGGTGCCCGCGACGGCGAGTTGGTCGAGGCAGAGCGCGCCGGGCCGAAGGACCGCCTCGGCCTGCCCCGCGCCCGCGTGGTAGAGCGCCTGGGCGATCCGTCGGCGCCGAAATCCGTGTCGCTCATCGCGATCCGGCAACACGGCATCCCCGATGCTTTCCCCGACGAGGTGCTGGCCGAAGCCGCGGCGGCGACGCCGGTGCGGCTGGGCACCCGCACCGATCTGCGCGGCCTGCCGCTGGTCACCATCGACCCGTCCGATGCCCGCGACCACGACGACGCCGTTTACGCCGCCGCGGATACCGACCCCGACAATCCCGGCGGGCATGTGGTCTGGGTCGCCATCGCGGATGTCGCCCATTACGTCCGCCCCGGCTCTGCGCTCGACCGCGAGGCGCGCCTGCGCGGCAATTCCACGTACTTCCCCGATCGCGTCGTACCGATGCTGCCCGAGGCCCTGTCGGGCGATCTCTGCTCGCTCCACGAAGGGGCGGAACGCGCCTGCATCGCGGTGCGCATGGTGTTCGCCGCCGACGGCGCCAAGCGCGGCCACGCCTTTCACCGGGCACTGATGATCAGCCCCGCGGCGCTTTCCTACGAAGAGGTGCAGGCCGCCCGCGACGGCGCGCCGTCCGCGCGGATCGCGCCGCTGGCGGAGCCGGTGGTCGCACCGCTCTACGCAGCCTACGCGGCCCTGCGCGCCGCGCGGGAGCGGCGACAACCGCTGGACCTCGACCTGTCGGAGCGGCGCATCGAGCTCAGCCCCGATGGCCGCGTGACATCGGTCGCGTTCCGCGACCGGCTGGACGCGCACCGTCTGATCGAGGAATTCATGGTCGCCGCCAACGTCGCCGCGGCAGAGGAGCTGGGCCGGCGCCGTACGCCGCTGCTCTACCGCGTCCACGAGGAACCGTCGCCCGAGAAGCTTGAGGCCCTGAGGGAAGTCGCCACGGCCTCCGGCTTCGCCCTGGCCAAGGGGCAAGTCCTGAGGACCGCGCATCTGAACCGCCTGCTGACTGCGGCCGAGGGAACCGATTTCGACGAACTCATCAACATCTCGACCCTCCGGGCGATGACGCAGGCCTATTATTCGCCGGAGAATTTCGGCCATTTCGGCCTTTCCCTGCGCAACTACGCGCATTTCACCTCCCCGATCCGCCGCTACGCCGATCTGGTGGTCCACCGCGCGCTGATCTCGGCCCACGGCTGGGCCGAGGACGGTCTGACCGCGGCCGAGATCGAGACGCTGCCCGAGACCGCCGAGCGCATCAGCACCACCGAACGCCGCTCGATGGTGGCCGAGCGCGACACCACCGACCGCTACCTGGCCGCCTACCTGTCGGAACGGATCGGGACCGAGGTCGCCGGGCGGATCTCCGGCGTGCAGCGGTTCGGCCTGTTCGTGAAACTCGACGGAACGGGTGCCGACGGGCTGATCCCCATGCGCGCGCTGGGCGGCGAGTATTTCCACCACGACCGCGACGCGCAGACCATCATGGGCGCCGACAGCGGCCGCGTCTTCGGCATCGGCCAGCGCGTGACGGTGCGCATCGCAGAGGCCGTGGCGGCAACCGGCGGTCTGGTGCTCGACCTGCTGGAGGTCGAGGGCCAGGCCGTCCCGCAGGGCCGTGCCCGGCGCGAGGGGACGCCGGTCCGCCGAAAGCCGGGCGCGTCCCGTGCGAAGGCGAAGGCCAAGGCCCGGAAGGTGAAGCGCACGCGGCGGGGCTGAGCGGCGCGCGATCGGGGCTTGCCTGTCGCCGCGCCCGGTGCGACCCATCGGCCAAAGGAGACGCCCCATGCCCGCAGATGAATCCGCACCCGGCCACGCGCTTCTCGTCATCGACATGCAGGTGGATTTCTGCCCCGGCGGCGCGCTGGCGGTGCCGGGCGGGGACGCGCTGGTGCGGGGGATCAACGCCGCCATGGACGGTTTCGCGGCAGTGATCCTGACCCAGGACTGGCACCCGGCGGGGCACTCCTCCTTCGCCTCGTCCCATCCCGGCAAGGCGCCCATGGAGACGACCCAAATGCCCTACGGCCCGCAGGTGCTCTGGCCCGACCACTGCATCCAGGGCTCCGACGGCGCCGGTTTCGCGCCCGGTCTCAGGACCGACGGCGACCTCATCATCCGCAAGGGCTACAACCCGGCCATCGACAGCTATTCCGCGTTCTTCGAGAACGACCACACCACCCCCACGGGTCTGGAGGGCTACCTGCGGACCCGCGGCATCAGCGATCTGACACTGGTCGGTCTGGCGCTGGATTTCTGCGTCAATTTCTCGGCCCTGGACGCCGCGCGGCTGGGCTTCGGCGTGACCGTGCGGACCGACCTTTCCGCGGCCATCGACCTGCAGGGGTCGCGGGCGGCGGCACTGAAGTCCATGGCCGGGGCCGGCGTCACGCTGACCTGATGGACCTGCGCGGGATCCTGCTGGGGGTGGGGTTCGCGGTGATGTGGTCCTCGGCCTTCACCTCGGCCAAGTTCATCGTGGCGGACGCCCCGCCGCTGACCGCGCTGGCGCTGCGGTTCGCGGTGTCCGGCACGCTGGGCGTGGCGATCGCGCTGTGGCTGGGCCAGTCCTGGCGGCTGACGCGGGGCCAATGGCGGGCGACGGTGGTCTTCGGCCTGTGCCAGAACGCGCTCTACCTGGGCCTCAACTTCGTCGCCATGCAGACGATCGACGCGGGGCTGGCGTCCATCGTCGCCTCAACCATGCCGCTGCTGGTGGCGCTGGCGGGCTGGCTGGCGATGGGTGAGCGGCTGAAGGCCGCGGGCGTGGCGGGGCTGATGGCGGGCCTCTTGGGCGTCGCGATCATCATGGGCAGCCGGATCTCGGGCGGGGTCGACCTGACGGGCCTGGGCCTCTGCGTGGCGGGGGTTCTGGCGCTGACGGCGGCGACGCTGAGCGTGCGCGGCGCGTCTTCGGGGGGCAACGTCCTCATGGTCGTCGGCCTGCAGATGCTGGTGGGCGCGGCGATCCTGGCCGTGGCGGGCGCGCTGCTGGAGCCGTGGAGGGTCACCTGGTCCGCAACCCTGGTCGCGGCGTTCTTCTACACCACGCTGGTGCCGGGGCTGCTGGCGACCTTCACCTGGTTCGTCCTGGTGCGCCGGATCGGACCGGTCCGGGCCGCGACCTTCCACTTTCTCAATCCGTTCCTGGGCGTCGCGATAGCGTCCCTGATCCTGGGCGAACGGGTCGGGCCGCTGGATCTTCTGGGTGTCGCGGTGATCATGGCCGGCATCCTGGCGGTGCAGCTGGCCAAGGCCGATCCGGCCTAGGACAGACCGCCGATGTCGGCGGCGGGACGAACGCGCGCAACCGGCGAAGGGGGTGAAGCGCGCGCGACTTTTCGCGGGAAAGTCGTTGGTGAGCCCGCAGGGGCTCGAACCCTGGACCTACTTGTCAGATCCCGCTTGATTGTATGGCCGCTTTTTGAAGAGCCTTGGCTTTTGGCGATGCCAGTCCTTGAGGGCGTCGATAGGCGTTCTGCCCTTCAGGACGGATTGCGGGAGCTGGCCGTTGTAGAGGCGGACATAGCGCAGGATCGTCTGCTCAAGGTCCTCGCCTGATCGGAAGCGATGACTCTGCAGGACGTCCTCGATCCGCCCGTTGAAGCGCTCCACCATGCCGTTGGTTTGCGGCCGCATCGGTGGTGCGAGGCGATGCTCGATCCCGAGGTCGGCACAGAGGCGGTCGAACTCGTGGTTGCCCGTGGCCGCGCGCTTGCGCAGGCCGAACAGCCGGTCGGTGAACTCCTTGCCGTTGTCGGTGAGAACACGTGTGATCTTCATCGGCGCGGCGCGCTCCAGGTCACGCAGGAAGCGGCGCGCGTTGGCGGCCGTCTTCGCTGGGTAGATGCGGACGAAGACCCATCGGGTCGCACGGTCAATCGCCACGAAGAGGTAGCGTCGCCGCTGCTCGTCCGGCATCTGCGGCAGGTATTTCACGTCGACATGCAGATAGCCGGGCTCATAGGCCCTGAAAGGCTTGTGCGCAGGCTTCGGCGCCTTTGGTGTGAGGTCGCGGAGCTTGCTCACCCCATGTCGCCGCAAACAGCGATCCAGCCCGGAGCGCGAGACGTTCGGGTTCAGGAACTCGCGAACGACGGACAGCAGGTCGTCGAGCGGCAACAGCAGAGCCTTCCGCAACGCTACGGCAACCGCCTCCTGGGCAGGGGTCAGCGTCGTCTGCAGCCTGTGCGCGGTGTGGCTGTGGTCGTGAACGCCATCCCGCTTGCGCCACTTCCAGACCGTCTGTTCGGAGATGCTGTAGCGCTCCGCAACCATCCACGCCGGCTCATCGCTCGCCTGCATCGCAGCTCTGATCCTGGGTGTCGTCGTCGCCTGCTTGTGAAGAGAGATCAGCATGATCGTCCCCCATCCCGAACCTCACGCAGAAACGACCTTGCCATGAAGAGCGCAGACCGGCGAGAGTCTATGTGATCGTCCGGGACTGAACAGCTAGGGCGCGGATCGCATCCCGTCGGCGCGGCCGTCTCTGGCCGCACCTTCATTTCCGGCTCAATAGGGCCGGTCGCAGCGGATCGTGACCTGAACGGTCCCCCGCACCGGTTTGGAGAAATGCAGCCGCAGCCGGTCGAACGCCGTCCCCTGCAGCCGGTCGACCGCGGGCGCCTCGAACACAGTCGCGCCGCCGGCGTCGCGAAGCCGGCCGACCGGAGCGACGCTCGTGACCGTTCGCGTCCAACCGTCGAACGGCAGCCATCGCGACGGGTCGAGCGTCCAGGTCTGTTCCGCCGTGTTCTGGGTGAACTCCAACGTTACCGGGTTGATCGTCTCCTGATCGACGTTGTTGTAGGTGTTGCCTGTCCACTCGATCATCCGGTAGCGTGAGCGGTCGAGATCCGCGATCGAGGTGTCGATCCGCTCGGCCCGCGCGTTGGTCCCGTTGATGTTGCGGAACACGTTGTTGGTCACGCTGAACCCGTGGATGAAATGCCCCTTCCCGTGCGGCTTGACCACGATCCACGAGAAATACCGTGCCGTATCGATGCCAACGAAGGTGTTTCCGGTCACCACCAGCCCGCCGAAAGAGAATTCCTCGAAGAAGTCGGGATAGGGATCGTGCTCGTTGGTCCATTCGATGAAGCAGTTGTCGATGTAGTTGCCGCAGACGTTCGCGCGGTTGTTCGGAAGCGTGAACACCAGGCCGGCCACGCGGGGCCCGTCGGTCACCTCGTCGCCCTGGAACCAGTGGTTGCCGACGATGAGGTGACCCTGCCCGTCCAGCACCATGCTCGTCCCCAGCCGCTGAAAACGGTTGCTGCGGATCTTCGCGTCGTTGGCGTTGACGTTGAACCCGACGGTCACCCGGCGCGTCGCCGGAAGCGCCTGCTCGTCGGACACGAAGTGGCAGTTGTCGACCTGAAGGTCCTGGCAGCCGCGACCGATCGAGGTCAGCCCTTTGTGCGACATCTTGGTCATGAACGACTGCTTGAGGTGGAAGGTCTCGCCCTCCTGCGCCAGAAGGATGCCGCTCGCCTCGCCGTTCATCTGGAACTCGACGTTGTCGATGGTGAACTTGGACAGCTTCGAGAAGCCGGAAAAATCGAGCACGTAGCGGTATCTCGTGAAGGTATAGGTGCGCCGCCCCGCACCGCCCCAGAGCGGCGCCGACAAATCGACGACCCCGGCGCTACGATCGACGGCCCTGACGTAGACTTCGCGGCCCACCCCCTGACCCGTCACCTGCGCACCGACCTGAATCGATCCGGCATTGGCCACATCCGTCAGGCGCCTCGCCGCGGCCGGATCGTAGGTGGCCGCAGAGGTAGCGACCGCAGGCGTCCAGCCCGCACCCGGCTTGATGTTGAACTGACCGTTCCGGATCACCCGGCGGATCTCGAAGACGGTCTTGGCAGAGGCCGCAGCCATGTCGATCGGACCGTCAAGCTCGATCCGCCGCCCGCCCATGTCCAGGCTCTCGTGGTCGGCATTGTTCAAAAGCGCCTGGAACGCCTTCTTGAACGCCTCGACCTCATCCCCGAACGCATCGATGTAAGACGGCAGATCGAAATTCTTGCGCAGCACGAAACGGTTCGCGCGCGGCTGGACCACCGTCCCTTCGAACCGGATCCGGGTGTCGATGAACACGTCCTTGTTCAGCCGGTATGTACCCTTGGGCACGATGATCTCGCGACCGTTCGATGCGACGTCGGCGGCGTTGAACGCGGCCGAGTCGTCGGTCACACCATCGCCCCGCGCACCGAAATCGCGGACGTCCACGATCGGAAGCATGTCGGCGATAAAGATCGTCGTGACGTCCTCGATGGTCAGATCGTCGATCCGCACCACGCCGCCCGACGGCCCGGTCATGTCCAGCCCCAGATAGCCGTATTCCGGCTCCGACCCCCAGCTCATGTCCACCCCGCCGCGGACACCGGAGCCCACGATGGCCGACACCTCGACGACCTGTCCCAACCGGGTGGGCACCACGGACGGCCCGGCCTCATCGAGGTTCGGAACATGCACATCACCCCCCCGCCCGGCCCATCCGGCAATGCGGAAGGCAGGGATCGAGCCTGCGATGACCTTCACCCGGGCGGTCACCCTGAGATAGCATCCCGGAATGATCGGCGTGCGCTTCATGTAGCGCAGCTTCTGGGTCGCATCGGTCTTGAAAAGTTCCAGCGCGCCGCCGAAATCCTGGTCGGCCGGCACGAAATAGGCGTCGGGATCACTAGCGTAGGTGGGCGATCCCGCCGTTCCGTCCCCCTTCGACCAGAGATTGAGGCCGGACGCAAAGGGGGTCGGCATCAGGACCAGACCCTCGGTGATCACCTTGTTCATCGCATTCCCTCTCGCAGGGACCCCGCATTTTCATCGCGCCTTTTCAGGACCAAAGGCGCGCGGGATCTCGTAAATGGGCCGGCGCTCGGGGCGCAGGACCAGCGAGGGGATATGTCGGCGGACCTTAAATCCGGCCTAGGGCACCGTCACGGTGCCCTGTCGTCACGCCCCCACATCGGGGTTGCGAATGATGCGCACACCGTTGACTTTCCAGCCATCGGGCCCGTCCACCATGTCGTATTGCAGGAAGTGAAGCGTGCCGGACGTGTCGCGTATCATCACCGTCTGGCGCAGGATCCCACCGGTGTCTTCCAGGGTCAGGTATTGCACGGCATCCGGGCGATGCACCATCGGATAGCCCTGACGGACCATGAGCCCAAAGTTTTCCGGCGTCTGGAACATGCCTTGGATCATCGGTGACGCAAACCCGAACGCGGTTGCGTAATCGTCGATTTGAAAGGCATCGATCTGGGCGCCGATCACGCCTTCGATTTCGGCCTCCTGCGCGCCGGCCGGAGCGGCGATGCAGACCGACAGGGCGGCACTGGCGAGAATGGAGCGCATGCGTGATCCTCCTGAGACACGGAAGAGGTACGCGCGCGGACGCCGCGAAGTTTCAGCCGCGCCATGCGGCCAAGTGACCTGGCGTCATTCGGCCAGCGCCCCATCCAGCGCCCTCTCGATCAGATCGCGGGTTTCCGGAACGCCGTAGAGCGCGATGAACCCGCCGAAACGGGGCCCCTGGCTTTGGCCCAGCAAAACCTCATAGAGCGTCCTGAACCAGTCGCGCAGGGGCTCGATTCCGTGGTCCTTGCCGACGGCGAAGACCAGCGACTGCAGAGCATCCGCGTCCCGTCCGCCGTCCCAGCCGGCCAACCTGCGACCCAGATCGGCAATGGCGGTCCGCTCGGGGTCTGTCGGCAGCCGATAGGTCTTGGCGGGCTTCACGAAATCGGCGTAGTAGCGGATCGCATGTTCCGCCGCCGCATCCAGCTGGGGATGGCTGGCGGGATCCGCGTCAGGTGCATACCGCCGGATAAAGCCCCATAGATGCTCCTTTTCCTCTGCGCCGGACACGCTCGCCAGGTTCAGAAGCATGGCGAAAGGCACCACCATGTCGGAGCCCGGCACCGCACCACCGTGAACATGGTGGACAGGGTTCGCCAGGCGCTGTGCCGTATCCTGATCGGGGTAGGCCCGGAGCTGCTGGTGGTATTCGTCCACCGCCTTCGGGATCACGTCGAAATGCAGCCTCTTGGCCGTGCGCGGCTTCTGGAACATGAAATAACCCAGGCTTTCCGGCGCGGCATAGGTCAGCCAGTCCTCCATCGACAGGCCGTTCCCCTTGGATTTCGATATTTTCTGACCCTCGGCATCCAGAAACAGCTCATAGGTTAGCGTCTCCGGCGACGGCGCGCCCATCGCTCGGCAGATCCGTCCGGCCTGGGTCACGGAGTCGATCAGATCCTTGCCGGACATCTCGTAATCCACCCCCAGCGCGTACCACCGCATCGCCCAGTCGGGCTTCCATTGCATCTTCACATGGCCGCCGGTGACCGGAACCTCGACACGCTCCCCGTCGGGCTCGGCATAGACGATCGTCCCGCGCGAGCTATCGCGCTCCAAAGTCGGGACCTGCAGCACATGGCCGGTCTTGGGACTGACCGGCAGGAACGGGGAGTAGGTCGCGCGCCGGTCCTCGCGCAGCGTCGGCAGCATGATCGCCATGATCTCGTCGTAGCAGTCCAGTGCCCGCAGAAGCGCCGGGTCGAACCGGCCGCTCTTGTAGTAATCCGTTGACGACGCGAATTCGTAGTCGAAGCCGAATGAATCGAGAAACGCCCTCAGCCGCGCGTTGTTATGCGCGCCAAAGCTCTCATGGGTACCGAACGGGTCGCGCACCCGGGACAGCGGCAGGTTCAGGTCCTCGGCCATCGCCTTCCGGTCCGGCACGTTCCCCGGCACCTTGCGCAACCCGTCCATATCGTCTGAAAAGCAGATCAGCCGGGTCGGAATATCGGACATCGCCTCGAACGCCCGGCGCACCATGGTCGTCCGCATGACCTCACCGAAAGTGCCGATATGGGGCAGTCCCGATGGGCCGTAGCCGGTTTCGAACAGCGCAAAGCCTTTCTCGGGCGGGGTCTTTTCGAACCGCTTGAGCAGCTTGCGGGCCTCTTCGAACGGCCATGCCCTGGATGCCAGTGCGGCCTCTCGCATATCGCTCATCGTCTGTCTCCCAAGCGGTCGGACCCGCGCCTGCCTATTGCCGCGCCGCCATGAGGTCAATTAACCTGAGCCGGGCCGCCGCGCCGGCCTCCCATACCCGGAACCACAAGACGATGTCCGATTTCGCCGAAAGCCTTACCCCGCAGGATTGCCTCGTGGCCGTCATGATCGCCGTCTCGGCATCCGACGAGAACCTGCGCACGTCAGAACTCGTCACCATAGAACGCATCGTAAATCACCTGCCGGTCTTCACCGGCTACGAGCAGGACCGGATCGCGCGGGTCGCAGAGCTTGTGTTCGACCTTTTCTCCGACGAAGACGGACTCGACGACCTGTTCGCGCTGATCCGCGGCCACCTGCCCGCGCGCCTGTCCGAAACCGCCTATGCCCTGGCCTGCGACATCGCCGCCGCCGACGGCACCCTGGGCGAGGTCGAGCTTCGCCTGCTGGAGGAGATCCGCTGGGAACTCGACATCAGCCGCCTCCACGCCGCCGCCATCGAAAGGGGCGCCCGCGCGCGGCACCTGACAGTGGGAACGCCGGAGGTTCCGTGAACCGAATCGAAGGGTGCTGCGTTCCCGCAACTGACCGTCATGCAGGAGCCTTGGGATCATGGACTACAGCTTGGGTGGACTCATCGTCCTCATCGCCGACGTCTACGCACTCTATCACATCATCACATCGGCGGCGTCCACGGGCAAAAAGATCGTCTGGTGCCTTGTCGTGCTGATTCTTCCGATCCTGGGATTCATCGCCTGGCTGATCTTCGGCCCGCGCGGCGGCAACGCCAGCGCCTGACCGGCGGCCCTACAACAGATGCGATTTGCCCCAGCGGTCTATCAGCGCCCGCTGGAGCCATTTCGCCGCACCGTTCCAGCGCGACCCGCCTTCGGGCTTCTCTCTCTCCGCGACCGTCAGTGAATCGCGGCGGGGAAGGTCGGCGCACAGGATCGCAAAAGCCAGCGGCGTGCCTTTCGGTCCGGTGACGAACCCGGTCAGGGCGGACACGAAGTTCAAGGTCCCTGTCTTTGCGACCACGCCGAACGTCGTCTCCTCCAAGCGGAAATCCTTGAGCAGCGGCCGCAGAGGCCCGTCGAGCCCGCTGGCCTGCATTGCCCGCGCCATCCCCATCGCCGTGACGCGGCTATCGTCGCCAAGGCCGGAGTGATCCTCCAGGGCGATGCCTGTCAGCGACATTTCCCGCGCCAGCCAATCGTTCATCCGCGACGCCGATTCCGGCAGCGAAGCGACGGGCTCTCCGACCTTCTGCGAGGCGCTCAGACCCACGACTTCCGCGGTCATGTTGTTGGAGTACTTGAGCATGTCCTTGAGGATCGGCGCCAGGGACTCGCTCTGACGCGTGTGCAGCACCTTTCCGTCAAGCGTGTCCGCCGTCTTGACCGGCCCGTTACAGACGATCCCCTGGGACCGGGCCAGCACCTGGAACACCTCTCCCGCGTAGAGCCCGGGCCGGCGGACCGGCAGCCACCGCGCGCCGCTGGTCCCCAGGGCGCGCCTGGCCACGGTCCACGCGTCGATGCCGGCGACGCCGTCATAGGTGTAGACCGGCGTCGAACGGTCGACGATCTCCATCCGGGCCATCTCGACCCCCGGCTGATACCTGCCCGAGCGCGCATCCATGTTGACCAGGTAATCCGTGCCTTGCCGTTCCCAGCCGAAACGCACGCGATTGAAGTTCAGGTTCAGCCCGCAGATCGCGGGATTGTACCCCACGTAGGCGGGTTGCTTGTCGTCGATCTGGTAGAGATTGGGCAGCGCATCGGTCCAGACCCGCAGATAGCCGCCCACCTCGCGGATCCCGGCCGCCTTCAACGCCGACGCCATTTCCATCAGCCCGTCGGTGTCCAGAACCGGATCGCCACCGCCGGCCAGGATGAGATCGCCCTCGATCCGGCCGTCCCGGATCTCTCCGGTCGCCAGCAGCTTGGTCTCGAACCGGTATTCAAGCCCCAGCGCGTCCATCGCATAGAGGCTGGTCAGGGCCTTGGCGGTCGATGCGGGCGGCAGCGGCAGGGCCGGATTGTATTCCTCAAGCGTCTCGCCGGTCTCGGCGTTCAGCACCACATATGCGACATCGCCATTCAGTCCGGACCGCCGGATCAGCGCATCCGCGGGGGCCGGGGCGACCCTGACCGTTCCCTCACCGCGCGGCGCAGGCCGCAGCGACCTGGCGGGAGCGCCGGCTTCGGCCATGCTCGCCGTCGTGGCGGCGAGACCGGCCAGCATCTGTCGTCGTGTCAGCCGCACGCGCGCCATCCTCCCCGGGAAACGAATTCGGGTTTAGTCGGATTTTCCAGTCGGGATCAACCGCGCGGAGGGCGGGCGCGGATCACGTCACTGTTGCCAGTCCCCCGACGCGCGAAGTCCCGTCGAACTTTCGCGCCTCAGCGGGATGTTGACGAACGCCCAGGCCGGCGGTGCCGCCCGCGCCAACGCGCCCGGGGCGCAACGCGCGCCGTCCAGCACCCGCGCCGCCGGAGCGCCAAGGCCGGACAGGCGCTCTCCGGGTCGTGCCAGAACACCGATCGGCACGCGCGCCGCGATGTCCTTCCAGCGGTCCCAGAGGTGGAAGCCGGCCAGGTTGTCGGACCCCATCAGCCAGACCAGGCGCACGCCCGGATAGAACTCCGTCAGCCGGTCCACCGTGTCGGCGGTGTAGCGGGTCCGGAACGCCGTCTCCAGCGCCGTGACCTCGACCCGCGGATGCCGCATGAGACGGCGCGCACGGGACAGGCGTCTTTCCAGCGCGGCCGGGGCGTCCGGCTTCAGCGGATTGCCGGGACTGACCAGCCACCAGACGCGGTCCAGCCGGAACCGTTTCAGCGCCTCCAGCGTGATCGCCGCGTGGCCCCCGTGGGCGGGGTCGAACGACCCGCCCAGCAGGCCCACGGCCTGGCCCCTGCCCGCAATCGGCCAGCCCACACGCGTCATGCCCCCACCGCCGTCCATCGCCACGTGATGCCCCGCGGCGCCAGCGCCCGCAACCCGTGCACGCGGGACACGTGCGGCACTCTGGCCCGCGCCCGCGCCAAAGAGTATCATTGCGGCCCGCGCCGCACCGTCCTAAAAGCCTTGCAGGATCGGCGGGCGAAGCCTGTCCGGCGTAACCGTACCAACCGGAACCAGGAGGCACGACATGGCTGACGCAGCCGTCCACGGCCATGAAGGACATCAGGACGAGCGGGGCTTCTTCACCCGCTGGTTCATGTCGACGAACCACAAAGACATCGGGATCCTCTACCTCTTTACCGCCGGCCTTCTGGGCTTCATATCGGTCGCCTTCACCGTCTACATGCGGATGGAGTTGATGCAGCCGGGCGTCCAGTTCATGTGCCTGGAGGGCGCGCGCCTGTTCCCCACCGACACGGCGAACTGTACGCCCAACGGCCACCTGTGGAACGTGCTGATCACCGCCCACGGCATCCTGATGATGTTCTTCGTGGTCATCCCGGCGCTGTTCGGCGGCTTCGGCAACTACCTGATGCCGCTGCAGATCGGCGCGCCGGACATGGCGTTTCCCCGGCTCAACAACCTCAGCTACTGGCTGTTCGTGGCCGGTTCCGCCCTGGCGATCAGCTCGGTCTTCTCGCCCGGCGGCAACGGGCAGCTCGGCTCCGGCATCGGCTGGGTGCTCTACCCGCCGCTCTCCACGACCGAAGGCGGGTTCTCCACCGATCTCGCCATCTTCGCGGTCCACGTCTCTGGTGCGTCGTCGATCCTGGGTGCGATCAACATGATCACGACCTTCCTCAACATGCGCGCGCCGGGCATGACCCTCTTCAAGGTGCCGCTCTTTTCCTGGTCGATCTTCGTCACCGCCTGGCTGATCCTGCTGGCCCTGCCGGTCCTGGCCGGCGCCATCACGATGCTGCTGACGGACCGCAACTTCGGCACCACGTTCTTCGACCCGTCCGGTGGCGGCGATCCGGTCCTCTACCAGCATATCCTGTGGTTCTTCGGGCACCCAGAGGTGTACATCGTGATCCTGCCGGGCTTCGGCATCATCAGCCACGTGATTGCGACCTTCTCGCGCAAACCGATCTTCGGCTACCTGCCGATGGTCTGGGCGCTGATCGCCATCGGCGTGCTGGGCTTCGTGGTCTGGGCGCACCACATGTACACTGTCGGAATGTCCCTCACCCAGCAGAGCTACTTCATGCTGGCGACCATGGTCATCGCCGTGCCCACGGGGATCAAGATCTTCTCCTGGATCGCCACCATGTGGGGCGGCTCCGTTGAGTTGAAGACACCGATGCTCTGGGCGTTCGGCTTCCTGATCCTGTTCACGACCGGCGGGGTCACCGGCATCGTGCTGAGCCAGGCCGCCATCGACCGCGCCTATCACGACACCTACTACGTCGTGGCACACTTCCACTACGTGATGAGCCTGGGCGCCGTCTTCGCCATCTTCGCGGGCATCTACTTCTACTTCCCGAAGATGACCGGAAAGATGATTCCGGAATGGATCGGCAAGACGCATTTCTGGGCGATGTTCATCGGCTCGAACCTGACGTTCTTCCCCCAGCACTTCCTGGGGCGTCAGGGCATGCCGCGCCGGTACATCGACTATCCTGAGGCCTTCGCCCTCTGGAACTACGTGTCCTCCCTCGGGGCCTTCCTCAGCTTCTCGTCATTCTTGTTCTTCATCGTCTCGATCTTCTGGGTGCTGCTTCGCGTGCCCCGGACCGCACCGGCGAATCCCTGGAACGAATGGGCGGACACCCTGGAATGGACGCTTCCCTCGCCCCCTCCGGAGCATACGTTCGAGACCCTGCCGAAACAGGAAGAATGGGACCGCCAGCCGTCCCACTGAACCTTCCAAGGACCCCGGTACAGTTGCCGGGGTCTTTTTCGCTGGATCGTCAGGCTGCAACGCTTCGCCGCAGGTCGTGATACGATCCATCTGTCATCATCCTCCCGCCTCAGGATGACGCCACCATGCCCTATGTCTGGACGCATCGCCCCGACGACAGTCCCGCCACCGACCAGCCGCTGGCCATGGCGCGGCTCTGGCCACACCGCTCTCTTCCCCTGCCGGGCTTCGCGGCGGTGATGGGATTCACCTTCGTCATGATCCTGATTCCCACCATCCCGCTGATCGGGACGCCGGTGTTCTGGGGCCTCCTGCCGTTCCTGATGGGCGCGGTCTTCGCGCTCTACTATTTCGTCATGCGAAACTACCGCGACGGCGAACTGGTGGAGGAGCTTACCCTGTGGACCGATCGCATGTCGCTGATCCGGCACAACCCGCGCAGGCCGGACCAGACGTGGGAGTCCAATCCGTATTGGGTGCGTCTCGCCCTTCATGCCGACAAGGGGCCGGTGCGGAACTACCTCACCCTCAGAGGCGGCAGCCGGGAGGTCGAGTTGGGCGCCTTTCTCAGCCCCGAAGAGCGCGCGGCCCTTTTTGACGAGCTCGACCGTCTCCTCAAGCGGCTTCCCCAGGCCTGACCGTCGCGGAACGGTTTGCTGTCCGACACGGGCCGGAAACCCGGCCTGCGCAGGCCGCCCCATCTCCATAAAGATGGGACTGCCCATGTTTCGACATCCCTTCGCCGCCCTTGGCGCATCGTCCGACGATCGGCCAAAGCGGGTCTATCCTGCCGTCGGGACATAGATCGAAGCGAGGGGCGGAACGATGCCAGATACTTTTGGCGATCTCCCGTCGGCCTTCTCCTTCGCTGGGATGTCGACGGACCGTTCCGATAAAGAACGGGGTTGATGCGCGCGGAGCCTACATAGTGGGCGGCAACGTTCGACGGGAGGTTTCCGGGAAACGGCCGACTGAATGGCCCTGCTCGATGGACATGGTCTGACCCACCCAACCTGCGTCGAAAGTCCCGGCACATCGCCGGTCACACCTTCGCGGCGGATGTAGCCTACCAGACCACGTACCAAGACCCCAACCGTGGATTGCGTAAAGCGGCGTGCCGGTCTGTGGCAGCAGCCACATGGTCCGGCAGATGCGGCACTCCCCGGCTGAAACGCCGAGCGTCACATCGCTCGGTCTGCCCGGGTCCCCCCGGATAAGTATGCGTCCCGGATCGCCGCTGATATGGACATGTCCTCGGTCGCGGGTATGGCGAAACCGGCCCCCTCGAAGTGACGGGTCCTTCGCTCAGGCCAGGCGGGCCTTTACCTTTGGCCCGGCCAGGCCGAAGTCGATCTGACCGGTATAGCGCTCCTTGAGGTGCCCCATCACACGACCCATGTCGCGGATCGAGGACGCGCCTGTCTCGCGGATCGCCTTGTCCACCGCCGCCTCGACCTCCGGCTCGGTCAGCTGCCGGGGCAGGAACTCCTCGATCACCTCGATCTCGGCACGTTCGCCCTCTGCCAGCTCCAGCCGCCCGCCTTCCTCATAGGCGCGCGCGCTTTCCTGGCGCTGCTTGATCATCCGCCCGAGAATCTGGCGGACCTCGGCGTCCGTCACACCGTCCGGCCCGTCGTCGGAGGTGCGCGCCGCGATATCGCGGTCCTTGATTGCCGCATTGATGAGCCGCAGCGTCGAAAGCCGCATGGCCTTGCGCTCCTTCATCGCGGTCTTCAGGGCAGTGTTGATGCGGTCCCGCAGATCCATGACGGCCTCCCTGGCGCGCGTTCCGGTCCCGCTACCTATGCCCGCAGCGTCCCAGCGGCAACCCGGCCTTGACCGCCTCCCCGCATCTCCATACATCGCGGTGGATTTGATCCCTGCGCCCGGAGATCCCATGCCCCGTACACCCCCAACCGCCTGCCTTGCGCTTGCCGACGGGACCGTCTTTTACGGCCGCGGCTTCGGGGCCACGGGGCGGACCACGGCAGAGCTGTGCTTCAACACCGCCATGACCGGCTACCAGGAGATCATGACCGACCCGTCCTACGCGGGACAGATCGTGACCTTCACCTTTCCGCATGTCGGCAACACCGGCGTCACGCCGGAGGATGACGAGAGCGCGGTCCCCTTCGCCGAAGGCATGGTGGTCAAGTGGGATCCCACGGCCTCATCGAGCTGGCGCGCGGCCGAAGAACTTGACGCGTGGCTTTCCCGCCACGGCAAGATCGCCATCGGCGGCGTCGACACGCGCCGCCTGACACGCGCGATCCGCCAGCAGGGCGCGCCCCATGTGGCCCTGGTCCACGACCCGGACGGGAATTTCGACCTCGAGGCGATCGTGGCCGCCGCGCGCGCGTTCCCGGGGCTCGTGGGGCGCGATCTGGCCGCCGACGTGTCCTGCGTCCAGTCCTACCGCTGGGATGAGATGCGCTGGGCCTGGCCCGAAGGCTACCTGCGCCGGGAGGCTCCGGGCCGGAAGGTCGTCGCCATCGACTACGGCGCCAAGCGCAACATCCTGCGTTGCCTGGCCTCGGCTGGATGCGACGTGACCGTTCTGCCGGCCACGGCCACTGCCGACGACGTGCTGGACCAGGCGCCCGACGGGCTTTTCCTGTCCAACGGACCCGGGGATCCGGCGGCGACCGGGCGCTATGCAGTGCCGGTCCTGCGCCAGATCATGGACCGGTCCGACATGCCGATCTTCGGGATCTGCCTGGGGCACCAGCTTCTGGCGCTGGCCCTGGGCGCCAAGACGCAAAAGATGAACCACGGCCATCACGGCGCCAACCACCCGGTGAAGGAACTGGCGACCGGCAAGGTCGAGATCACATCCATGAACCACGGGTTCACGGTCGATGCGCAGACCCTGCCCGCCGGGGTGGAAGAGACCCACGTGTCGCTCTTCGACGGCTCGAACTGCGGGATCCGTCTTTCGGACCGGCCGATCTGGTCGGTCCAGCACCATCCGGAGGCGAGTCCCGGCCCGCAGGACAGCTTCTACCTGTTCGAGCGCTTCGCAGAAGCGATGAAAGCGCCTGCCTGACGGGGCCCAAGGGGCGCACGGACACGCCTTAACCTGACCTTAACGGGCGCGGGACGAAAGTGCCCGCACCGCTTTGGCAGGGCCGGCACCAATGCTTCTGGACTCCAAGATCGCAGACTGGCCGGCGCATATCGGCCGGATCGACGGACCCTGCGCACGCATGGGCCATGACCCTCCTTCTCTCCCGGATCCGGCGGCCATACGGCAACTCGGCGCGCCGTTCTGCGCCCGGCACCGGGTGCTGCCGCTACGAGCCGCGGGCGCTCTCACGCCGGTGGCGACGTCTTGCGCGGCCGGATTCGCGCAATTGCGCCCGCTGCTGGAGCGAAAGCTGGGCCGTCCCGTCGCGCCGGTCCACGTCGCGGATGGACGGATCGACAGCGGCCTTACCCTCTATGCCGGCCTGCCGCTGGCCCGCGCCGGCGAAACCCGCTGCCCGGAGGCGGACAGTTGCCGCCGCCCGTCCCGCCGTATCCTGCGCCTGTGGGGCGTCGCCGCGGCCGTCCTTGCCCTGTCGGCGGCCGCGCCGACCGTGGCGGTGATCGGCCTTTTCGCCCTGGCGCTGGGCATCGCGGCCTGCAACGCGGGGCTGCTGGTCGTGGCGATGGTCTTCGCGCGCCGCCGCCCGGTCGCGCGCGGCGGCAAACGCCTGGCCGACGCAGCGCTGCCCACCGTCTCCCTGCTGATACCGCTCTACCGAGAGGGGGACATCGCCTCGCTCCTCGTGACGCGGATCGCACGCCTCGACTATCCGCGCGACCGGCTCGACATCTGCCTGATCGTGGAATCCGGCGATCGCGTGACGCTCGACGCCCTGACGCGCGCCGCCCGCCCGGACTGGGTGCGCGTCATCCAGGTCGCGCCGGGACAGATCCAGACCAAGCCGCGGGCGATGAACGTCGCGCTCGACTTCTGCCAGGGTGAGGTCGTGGGCATCTACGACGCCGAGGACGCCCCCGCCCCCGACCAGCTTCGCCGCGTGGCGGAACGCTTCGCCGTCAGCCCGCCGGACGTCGCCTGCCTGCAGGGACGGCTCAGCTTCTACAATGCGCGCGCGACCTGGCTGACGCGCTGCTTCACGATGGATTACGCAACATGGTTCTGGCTGGTCCTGCCGGCGCTTCGCAGGCTCGGCTGGCCCGTTCCCCTGGGGGGCACGACCGTGTTCTTCCGCCGTCGCGCTCTGGAAGCGGTCGGCGGCTGGGACGCCCACAACGTCACGGAGGACGCGGACCTGGGACTGCGGCTCGCCCGGCGCGGCTATGTCACCGACCTGATCGACAGCGTGACGATGGAAGAGGCGACCACGACCATCCCCACCTGGCTCCGTCAACGATCCCGGTGGCAGAAGGGCTACGCGATCACCTGGGCCACCCATATGCGCGACCCCGGCGCCTTGCTGCGCGATCTTGGACCAACGGGCTTCGTCGGCGTACAGGTCCTGTTCCTGGGCTCTCTCCTTGGCGCGCTGACGGCGCCGGTGCTGTGGTCCATGTGGCTGCTGCTGCTGGGCCTGCCGCATCCGCTTGCGTCGGTGCTGGGGCCGGTCGGCTTCCTGTCGCTGGGCGCGGCCCTGACAGTCTCGCTGGCGATCCATCTGGCGGCCGCCGCGCTGGCCCTTTCCCGTCAGGGCCGCAGCGGTCTCATTCTGTGGACGCCGCTGCTGCAGATCTACCACACTCTGGCGACCGTCTCGCTGGTCAAGGCCCTTTCGGAAGTCATGTCAAAGCCTTTCTTCTGGGACAAGACTCCGCACGGGCTGTCGCCACCGGATCGGACGTTCAGCGACGCGTCGAATCGTGGCTGAGGCGGGTCTCATAGGCCGTCGAGATATGCGCCTGCAGGGCCGCGCGCGCCGCGGTTTCGTCTCGGGCCTCCAGCGCATCCACGATGCGCGCATGTTCGGCCAGCGCATCGCGTCCCCGCCCCTCGACCGCCAGCGACGTCGTGGCCAGCAACGCCATGGAGCGGTGGACCAGGTCCAGTTGCTGCACCAGGAACATGTTGTGCGACGCCAGATGGATCTGCTTGTGGAACCGGCGGTTCGCCCGGCTCAGCGCCGCCGGATCGTCCAGACGCTCCCGATCCTGGTCGATCATCCGGCGCAGGACGCGAATTTCTTCCACCGTTGCATGGCGCGCCGCCAGGGCCGCCGCCAGCCCCTCCAGCTCGGCGCGGACCACGTATAGCTCTGCCATCTGGTTGTGGTCGAGAGAGGCGACGATCAACGACCGCCCATCCCGGGTCAGCATCGACTGGGTTTCCAGCCGCTGCAGCGCCTCGCGGATCGGGGTGCGGCTGACTCCGAACCGCTCGGCCAGCTCGTTCTCGACCAGCCGGTCGCCGGGCTTGTAGAGCCCTGAGTCGATCGCCTCCAGCAGCAGGACGTAGGCGTCCTTCTGCGGCACTCTCAGGTCAGCCATTGCCGGTCCTCCGCCTGTCGCCCCGACAGAATAGCCAGTGGCCGGCCTGCCCGCCAGTGCAACGCGCATGGACGCGGCCGCAGGATCCGCAGGGGCAACGCGGATCCGGACCATACGCCTGCCCCGCACCGGCCCCGCCGCCCAAGCGCCCGCACGCTTGCGCCGGACACCCGTCCCGGTCCTTTCCGGGCGTCGAAACACGGACAACCGCAAGCCCCGGGCGGTACTACACGGCCCCGGATCTCCCGGCCTTTGTGTCGCAGATCGCCGGTTGATACTTTCCCGCCGCGGCCGCTCCGCTACCATGGGCATCATGGAACGGACGGACATCTTCATTTCGGGGGCCGGGATTGCCGGCATGATCCTTGCGTCGCTCCTGTCCGGGCGCGGTTACGGCGTGACGATCTGCGACCCCGCGCCGCCGCCGGACACCGGGGACGCGGAAAACTCCGACCTGCGCTCCACCGCCTACCTTGCGCCGTCCATCGCGGTTCTGGACCAGGCCGGTCTGTGGGAGCGCCTGTCCCGCGACGCCACCTCCCTGGCCGCGCTCAGGGTCATGGACAGCTCCGGCTGGCCGCCGCGCCAGACCGCCACGCGGACCTTCCTGCCCGGCGACCTGGGGCTTGAGGCATTCGGACAGAACGTGGTCAACTGGCGCGCCCATCGACACCTGGCCGATGCGCTGGACTCCGATCCCAATGTCGATCTGCGCCTGGGTGTCGGGTTCCGCGACCTGCTGGCGCGCGACACCGGTGCGCGGATCACGTTGAGCGATGGCACACAGCTTGAAGCGCGCCTCGTCGTCGGCGCCGACGGTCGCGCCTCTCCCGTCCGAGACGCCGCGAACATCGGCGTTGCCACGTCGCGCTACGGGCAGAAGGCGCTGGTCTTCGCCTGCACCCATGCCCTGCCGCACGACAGCATCTCGACAGAGATCTACAATGCCGGCGGTGCCTTCGTGACCGTGCCCCTGGCCGACCACGACGGGCGCCCCGCGTCATCCATCGTCTGGATGTCGGACGGGCCGCGCGCGAACGCCCTGATGGCGATGGATGCCGCGGATTTCGACGCGGAGCTCAGCCAACGCGCGCTCCATATCCTGGGGGCGATGCATCGCGCGACGCCGCTCCGGCTCTGGCCCATCGTCACCCAGACCGCCCGCCGGCTGACGGCCCGGCGCGTGGCGCTGGTGGCCGAGGCCGCGCATGTCCTGCCGCCCATCGGGGCGCAGGGGCTCAACACCTCGATCGCCGACATCGCCGCCCTGGCCGACGCCATCGCGGGGGGCGATCCGGGCCGGCCCGAAGCGCTGGCGCGTTACGACCGTACCCGGCGCCGTGACATCGCCGCGCGCGCGGCGGCGATCGACCTCTACAACCGGCTCTGCACCTCGGGCTTCGCGCCGCTCCAGGCGTTGCGCCGCACGGGGCTGAAGGCGGTCCACGACATCGCGCCCCTGCGCCGCCGCGTCATGGCGGCCGGCATGGGCGGGCGTTAGGCGGCGAAGACCCGGTCGAGCACGGTCTCGAACCGCTCCACCGCACCGTCCACGTCGCCAAGCTTGTCCAGCCCGAAGAGTCCGACGCGAAAGGTCTTGAACCCCTCGCCCTCGCCCACCTGCAGCGGCACGCCCGCGGCGATCTGCATGCCTTCGGCAGCGAAGGCGGCGCCGGATTTCACGTCGTCGCGGTCGGTATAGCAGACCACCACTCCGGGCGCGCCGAACCCTTGGGCGGCGACGGATGCCTGGCCCCGCGCCGCCAGGGCCTCCCGCACGCGGCGGCCGAGTTCGTGCTGGGCGGCCTTCGTCTCGGCAAAGCCCCTGGCGCGGGTTTCCTCCATCGCGTCGCGGAAGGTGACCAGAGCATCGGTCGGCATGGTGGCGTGATACGCGTGGCCGCCGCCTTCATAGGCCTCCATGATCGACAGCCACTTGCCCAGGTCCATCGCGAAACTGTCGGAAGACCGCGCCCGCACCCTCTCGGCGCCGCGCGCGGACATCATCACGCAGCCCGCCGCAGGCGAGGCGGACCAGCCCTTCTGCGGCGCAGAGATCAGCACGTCAACGCCCGTCGCCGCCATGTCCACCCACACGCAGCCCGAGGCGATGCAGTCCAGCACCAGCACGCCGCCCACGTCATGCACCGCGTCCGCCAACGCCGCGATGTAGTCGTCGGGCAGGATCAGCCCCGCGCTGGTTTCCACATGGGGCGCGAAAACGGCGGCGGGGCGGTGTCTGCGGATCGTCTCGACGGCCTCCTCGATCGGGGGCGGGGCGAAGGGCGCGCTGGCGCCGTTGCCGGCGCGGCGGGCCGACAGCACGATCTCCTCCGCCGGCAGGTCGCCCGCCGCGAAGATCTGCGACCAGCGGTAGGAGAACCAGCCGTTGCGGATCACCAGCACCGTTTCGTCGCGGGCGATCTGCCGGGCGGTGGCCTCCATGGCGTAGGTCCCGCCTCCGGGGACCAGGGCCACGGCTTCAGCGGCATAGACCTGTTTCAGCAGGCCGGAGAGGTCGCGCATGACCGTCTGGAAGGTCTTGCTCATGTGGTTCAGGGACCGGTCGGTGAAGACCACCGAATATTCCAGCAGGCCGTCGGGATCCACGTCGGTACGCAGGGCGGTCATGGGCAGCTCCTCTTTCCTCCATAGATAGGGCGGCATCGGCGCCCATGGAACGGCGCCTTTCGCATCAGATGGGCCCGGGGCGGCGTTCCTCGCTCAGCAGCACGTTGGCCTCCACGTTGCCGACCCCCGGCAAGGTCAGGATCCGACGGCGCAGCACCCGCTCGAAATCCGCCAGATCGCGGGCGACGACGCGCAGACGGTAGTCGTAAAGTCCCAGCACATGCTCCACGGTCTGCACTTCCGGGATGGCGGTGATCGCGCGTTCGAAATCGCCCAGCGACAGCCGCCCGCGCGCCGCCAGCTTGACGCCCAGAAACACCGTCACCCCGAAGCCCAGCGCCGCCAGGTCCAGATCCAGACGCCGCCCGGCCAGAACGCCCGCCTCTTCCAGCCGCCGGACCCGCCGCCACGCGACGGGCTGCGACAGGCCCACCGCCGCCCCCAACGCCGCCGAACTCAGCGTCGCGTCGCGCACGAGAGCACGCAGGATCGCGCGGTCGGTGTCGTCCAGCAGGGCCGTCACAGTGGCAACCGCTCATCGGTCTTGAGCACCGCCACCTGCATCAGCGCCTCGATATCGGCGATATGGGGCAAGGTCAGGATGCGCTCGCGGTAGATGCGGTGGTAATCGGCAAGGTCGCGCGCGATCACGCTGAGGCGCACGTCCACGCGGCCCAGAAAGGTCTGGATCTCGATCACCTGCGGCACCTCCCGCGCCGCGGCCAGAAAGGCGTCGAAGGCGCGCGGGTCGGCCTTGTCCAGCGTGAACCGTAAAGAGACCTCGACCTCGTAGCCCAGCGCCCTCCAGTCGATCCGCGCGCTTTGCCCGTTGAGGATCCCCGCCGTACGCAGCTTGTCGAACCGGCGCGCGGCCAGCTGAGGCGACACGCCGGCCCGCGCCGCCAGGGCCGATTGCGCAGCCGCGGGGTCGTTCTGCAACTGCCTGAGCAAGCGCCTGTCGGTGTCGTCCAGCATGAATATTCCCGAAACTATCCATAGGAAGAATGAACCCTACCATGGAAGTTCAAAAAATCGACAGCACCATGGCTTCGACCCCAAGGATCACAGTATATGCTGCGCCCGATCCCAGCAAAAGGAACGACCCCATGCGCGTTTACTACGACCGCGACTGCGACGTGAACCTCATCAAGGACAAGAAGGTGGCAATCCTGGGCTATGGCTCTCAGGGCCACGCCCACGCGCTGAACCTGCGCGACTCCGGTGCCGGGAACCTTGTCGTCGCCCTGCGCGACGGCTCGCCCTCCGCCAAGAAGGCCGAAGCCGAGGGGCTGAAGGTCATGGGCATCGAGGAAGCCGCCGCCTGGTGCGATCTGATCATGTTCACCATGCCCGACGAACTTCAGGCCCAGGTCTATCGCACCCACGTCCACGATCACCTCAAGGACGGCGCGGCCATCGCCTTTGCCCATGGTCTCAACGTTCACTTCGGCCTGATCGAGCCGAAGCCCGGCGTCGATGTCATCATGATGGCACCCAAGGGCCCGGGACACACGGTGCGCGGCGAATACGTCAAGGGCGGCGGCGTCCCCTGCCTCGTGGCCGTGGACCAGGACGCCAGCGGCAAGGCGATGGAGCTGGGCCTGTCCTATTGCTCTGCCATCGGCGGCGGGCGCTCGGGCATCATCGAGACGAACTTCCGCCAGGAATGCGAGACCGACCTTTTCGGTGAGCAGGCGGTGCTCTGCGGCGGTCTGGTCGAGCTGATTCGCATGGGCTTCGAGACGCTGGTCGAGGCCGGATATGAGCCGGAGATGGCCTATTTCGAATGCCTCCATGAGGTGAAGCTGATCGTGGACCTGATCTACGAGGGCGGCATCGCCAACATGAACTATTCGATCTCGAATACGGCCGAGTACGGCGAATATGTCTCGGGTCCGCGGATCCTGCCCTATGAAGAAACCAAGAAGCGTATGAAGGACGTGCTGACCGATATCCAGACCGGCCGGTTCGTGCGCGATTTCATGCAGGAGAACGCCGTCGGCCAGCCGATGTTCAAGGCCACGCGGCGCCTGAACGACGAACATCAGATCGAGAAGGTCGGCGAAAAGCTGCGCGGCATGATGCCCTGGATCAGCGCCGGGCGGATGGTCGACAAGGACAAGAACTGACCCGCCGCGCCCCGGAACCGGCAGCGCCGCGCGCAAACGCCGCGGGTCGTGACGATCGGTCGAGGCGCGACATGGACCGGTTCCGTGTCGCGCCGCAGGCCTTGACGCCAGCCGGCCCCCTGCACCGCGCGCGAGGTGTCTTCAGGGGCGCGCAGGTCTTGTTCCGGCCGGGCCGGCAGTACCGGCCGCGGCGCCGGTGCACCCCTGCCAAGCCGGACGGAGCACATGCCCCGGCCCATCTTTCCATCGTCGCTGGCTCACGCTCTCTGGTCCGACGCCGCCTGCGACGACCTTGGGGTGACCTTGGCGCCGCACGCGCGGCCGCCGCTGACGACGGGCCGGGGCACCCGCGCAAGCGACCCCTGAGGGCGGTTCCACGCGGATGGGTCGAGCCGGGCATGGACCCGGTCGATCCGGGCGCGGTTCCGGTCCACGGCGGCCGGGGCGGTGGCGGCCTGAAGCGAAACGGCGAAGATGGTCAACACACAGGTGGGACGCTTGAGGGACATGGAACCGCTCCTTTCCTGAACGCTGCGCGGGATGTGTGGACCGGGTATCCCGCGGGCGGAAAGGATCCTGTGATCGGGGCCACAGGTGCAGTCATTCGCAACGAACGCAGCGGGTTGCGGTGGTCACACGGCTGCGGATAGGTGGCGCAATGACCGCGCGCCCCACTCTGGAAAACTGGCTGTCGATCCTGTCCCTGGGTGTGATCTGGGGCGGGACGTTCATGGTCGTGTCCGTGGCGCTGCGCGACTTCGGCCCCGTCACCGTGGCCACCGCCCGCACCGCGCTGGGGGCCGTTGCGCTTCTGGGATTGATGGCGCTTCTGGGCCGGCGGTTTCCACGCGACCGAACGGTGTATCTCTACGCTGGCCCGATCGGGGTGCTGTCCACCGCTCTGCCCTTCTTCCTGCTGAGTTGGGGCCAGCAATACGTCCCCTCCGCGTTCGCCGGGCTGTCGATGGCGTCCCTGCCGCTCTTCGTGCTGCCGCTGGCGCATCTCTTTGCCGATGAGCCCATGACCCTGCGTCGCAGTATCGGCGTGGCGCTGGGCTTTTCCGGGGCGGCGCTGTTGCTGGGACCCGGCGTCGCGGGGTTGTCGGCGAACCCGCTGTCGGGGCTTGGGCAGATCTCCTGCGTCTCGGCGGCGGTCTCCTACGCCGTGGCTTCCGTGCTGACGCGGCGCTGCCCGGCCGTGGACGCCATCGCGTTCTCGGCTGTCACGCTGGTCGTTGGTGCCATCGTTCTGGTGCCGCTGATGCTGGCGCTCGAAGGCATACCCAGGCCGACGGGATCCCTGTCGGACGGGGCGATCCTGTTTCTGGGCCTGGTGCCCACGGCGCTGGCGGCGTTGATCCGGGTGCGGGTGATCCAGACCGCGGGATCGGTCTTCATGACGCTGGTCAACTACCAGGTGCCGGTCTGGGCCATGGTGTTCGGTGCCGTCTTTCTGTCGGAAACGCTGCCGGTGCGGTTCTTCCTGGCGCTGGCGCTGATCCTCATCGGGCTTGCGACCAGCCAATGGAGCGCGTTCCGCGCGCTGGGGATCCGCCGCTAAAAGGGCGTCATCCGGCGCCGGCGCGGGCGATGCGGTCGGCGATGCCGTCGACGACTTCCGCCAGCAGGGCCTCGTCCTCACATTCGGCCATGACGCGGATCAGCGGCTCCGTCCCCGACTTGCGGATCAGGATGCGCCCGCCGCCGCCCAGCCGCTCCTTGGCCGCGGCGATCTCTGTCTGGACGCCCTCTGCCTCCAGCGGCGCGTGGCCTTCGGCATAGCGGACGTTCTTCAGGCGCTGGGGCACGGGGTCGAACTGACGGCCCAGCTCGGATGCGCGCCGGCCGGTCTGGACCATGGCCGCCAGGAACTGCAATCCGGCCAGAAGCCCGTCGCCCGTGGTGGCGTGGTCGGTCATCACGATATGGCCGGACTGCTCGCCGCCCAGGTTGAAGCCGCCGTCGCGCATCGCCTCGACCACGTAGCGGTCGCCCACCTTGGTGCGGTGCAGCGACAGGCCGCGACCGTCAAGAAAGCGTTCCAGCCCCAGGTTGCTCATCACCGTGGCCACCAGCGTGTCGTGGTTCAGGCGGCCTTCGTCCGCCCATCGCGCGGCGAAGAGCGCCATGATCTGGTCGCCATCCGCGATCGCTCCGGTCTCGTCGATGATCGCCAGCCGGTCGGCGTCTCCGTCCAGGCATATGCCGATATCGGCCCTGCGTTCGCGAACCAGCTTCGCCGCGGCTTCGGGCCTGGTCGAACCGCAGTCGAGGTTGATGTTGGTGCCGTCCGGGCTGGTGCCCACGGCAATGACGTCGGCCCCCAGTTCCCACAGGATCTCTGGCGCCACCCGGTGCGCGGCACCGTTGGCACAATCGATCACCACGCGCATTCCTTCCAGCTTCTGGCCGGCGGGAAGCGTGGCCTTGATCCGTTCGGCATAGCGGAAACGACCGTCATCGACGCGCTTGGCCCGGCCGATATTGGTGGGCTGGGCAAGTTGCACGCCCTCCTCGACCATGCGTTCGATCTCGGCCTCTGCGGCGTCCGACAGCTTGTAGCCGTCGGGGCCGAAGAACTTGATGCCGTTGTCCTCATGCGGGTTGTGGCTGGCAGAGATCATCACCCCCGCGTCGGCGCGCATGGAGGGCGTCAGCATCCCCACCGCCGGAGTCGGCACCGGTCCCAGCAGCAGCACGTTCATTCCCGAAGAGGTGAACCCGGCGGTGAGCGCGGTTTCGAACATGTAGCCGGACAGGCGCGTGTCCTTGCCGATGACGATGCGGTGGGCGCCCTGACCCTCCCGGCGGAAATAGCGCCCCGCCGCCGCGCCCAGGCGCATGGCCATCTCCGCCGTCATCGGATGGCGGTTGGCGGTGCCGCGCACGCCGTCGGTGCCGAAGAGCTTGCGGGTCATGTGACCTCTCCCATGGTGGCGGCGCGCCACAGGCGAAGCGCCTGCGCCGTCGCGGCCATGTCGTGGACACGGGTGATCTGCACCCCTTGCGCCCAGCCTGCAAGGGCCACGGCGAGTGATCCCGGCACTCTTTCGGAGGGGGTCCTCCCGCCGCCGACGGTGCCGATGAACCGCTTGCGCGATACGCCCAGCAGAATCGGACAGCCGAGCGTGTGGAAAAGCGACACCCGCGCCAGCAGGGCCAGATTGTGTTCGAGCGTCTTGCCGAAGCCGATGCCGGGGTCGATCACGATCCCCGCGCGGGCGATCCCCGCGTCGGTCGCGGCGTCGATCCGGGCGGCCAGATGGTCGTAGACGTCGAGCAGGACGTCATCGTAGCGCGGCGCCTCCTGCATCGTGGCCGGCTCTCCGCCCATGTGCATCAGGCAGACGGGACCGCCGCTCCGGGCCATCGCCGGCGCCATGGCGGAATCGTGCGTCATGGCGGAGACGTCGTTAATCAGCGCCGCCCCCGCCGCCACCGCCGCGCGGGCCACGCCGGCCTTGCGCGTGTCGATGGACACCGGACCGGCCCATCGCTGGGTCAGGGCAGCGACGACGGGCACGGTGCGGGCGATCTCCGCATCCTCGGGAACGGTTTCGGCACCGGGGCGGGTGCTTTCCCCGCCCACGTCGATCATGTCGGCGCCCAAATCGGCCAGCTGAAGGGCATGGGCCAGGGCGGCCTCCGTTCCCTCGTGCTGCCCGCCGTCCGAAAAGCTGTCGGGCGTCGTGTTCAGGATCGCCATGATCCGCGGCGAGTCCAGGGCCAACCCCGCGACGGGCGCGCGCGGGGCCGTCAGGCGGGTCTGGATGTCGGGCGGAAGGGCCGCCGCGGGATGGACCTCGCTATGGACCGCGCTCGGGCCGTCCCTCTCGATGCGCTCCACATCCGTGAACCAGCACCAGCCGTGACCCAGGACCAGCGCCCCGTCCGGGCGTGCGGGACCGGTCTGGAGAAGCGGCCGCCAGTAGGTCGCGCAGCGGCCTCCCGGCATCAGATCGCCCAGGTCTGGGTCGGAAGATCGGTCCCGGGCGCCGCCGCGCCGATCACGATCAGTTCGCGCGCATGGACCTGCCCGGCGAACCACGCGGCCAGGGCCACGGTGTCGCTGGGCTCGACCGAGGGCGGATCGACCGAATCGAGCACCAGCTTCGACGGCGCCCAGACGGTCGTGCGGCCCTTGCGCACGGCCCAGTCGAGCTCGGTCCGGGTCTCGACCACCACGCAGCGCGGATCGCGGGCGGCCAGACGCCAGCAACTCTGCTCGATGGCCAGCAGGTCGATCCGGCGCTGCACCATGGCGTGGTCCAGCCGTTCGTGTCCCGCGCCGGGGGCTCCGACGCAGAGGATCGCCGGGCCGCGCGACTCGATCCGGGTGATGAGCCCGGACAGCGACGGCGACGCGATCGCCGCATCCGACAGGTAGGCGACTACCGGATGCGGCACGTCGCGGCCGGCGGCCGCGTCCCGCGCCGGTCCCTGGGCCGTGCGCACGATCTCGACGCCCAGCGCGCCGGGGCCAAGGTCCAGCTTCTCGATCCGCACGAAGCATCGCAGGGCCAGGGGCTCGGCCAGCAGCCGCGCCGCGACGCGCTCTGCCAGGGTTTCGAGCAGGTTCAGGCGCTCTTCGGCCAGGGCCGCGGCGATGGCATCGGTGATCGTGTCGTAGGACAGCACCCGGTCCACGTCGTCCGACACGCCGGCCCCGGACGGCCGCACCTCGACCACGACGTTGAAAAGCACCCGCTGGGTCCGGCCGCGCTCTGGCTGGAAGGCGCCGATCTCGACCTCGACCACATGATCCCGGAGCGAGATGCGGTCGGGAAAGCCCGCCGGCGGAAAGGCAGCGGCGCGGGCTTCGGGATGGTCGAAGGCCAGTTTCGTCTCTTCACCCATGCCCGCCGCCCCGCGCTGCTCTTTGCCACCCGTGTCTAGCCCGGCGGGGACCAGCGCGAAACCCTTCGCGGGGCGTTCAGCCCCGGGCGTAGAAGTAATGCGCGCCGATGGTCGTGGTCCGCTCGAAGACACGGCTCCAGGACGGGCTGACGGCCTTCGTGTGGTAGTAGGTGGCGCCGTTGGTCAGCGCCCGTTCGCCGCCGTCGACCATTACGGCGGCGATTTTCGCCACCCGCGACCAGGCGGCCGGCTCACGGACCTTTTCCGCGATGCCGTCGCACTTGTAGCTGAACTGGCAGCCGCGCGGGTTGGCCTGATTGACCACGCCGCAGACCGACGCCGGAAAGCGCGCATCGTCCACGCGGTTCAGGATCACCTCGGCCACGGCGAAGATGCCGGAGACATCCTCGCCCCGCGCCTCGAAATAGAGCGCCTCGGTCAGGCAGCGCCATTCGGCATCGCCCTGGATGTCCGGAAGCCCGGCAATGAACGCCTCCGTGTACTCGACTTTCAGCGGTGGCACCACGGCCGGGCGGCGCACGCCCAGCGCCCTGAACAGATTGGCGCGGCGTGCGGTCGTGACCTCCGGTGGGGAGTCGCCCAGCAAGCCCGCAAGCCTGTCGGAAAGATCGCCCGGCTCCGGGTCGATGACCGCCCGAGGGTCGGACTTTGTGCTGAAGCTGACGTCCGCCGCGGCCGGTCCGGCCACCGCGGCCACGCAGATCGTATATGTGATGACGGCGCGCAGAAGCGCGGCACGTGCGAGTGCAAGTCGCATGAGCAGTCCCCAGGATCAGAATGTCGGTCGGGACCGTAATCGACCCCTCTCGCAGGCAAGCGCCCGTGGCTTACCCAAACGGGGGTCGCGTGCATACCCGCTGCCGCCGCACCCGGCAGGATCCCGCCAATGCAATGTATCGTTGCCGGCTCAGCGTTCCGGCGGGGCGGTCGTCGTCGTGCCGCGCGACCGGATCGCGATATGCGCCGCGGCCATCCGCGCCACCGGTACCCTGTAGGGCGAGCAGGACACGTAGTCGAAGCCCGCCGCCCGGCAGAAGGCAATCGAATCGGGGTCGCCGCCGTGCTCTCCGCACAGGGCCAGCGTGATGTCTGGACGGGTGCGCCGCCCCCTCTCCGCGCCGATGGTCAGAAGCTCTCCGACGCCCTCGGTGTCGAGTTGCAGGAACGGATCCTCCGCGAAGACCCCTTCGCGCACATAGGCGGACATGAAGCGTCCGGCATCGTCGCGGCTGAGACCATACGTCATCTGGGTCAGGTCGTTGGTGCCGAAGCTGAGGAAACTGGCATATTCCGCGATCTCGTCGGCGCGAAGGGCCGCGCGGGGCGTTTCGACCATGACGCCCAGGGAATAGTCGAACTCCACCCCGGACTGGTTGCGGACCCGGGCGGCCACGGCGTCGATGCGGGACTTCACCAGCTCGACCTCCCGGCGGGCAGAGACCAGCGGGATCATCACCTCCGGCGCGGCACGCGGAGAGGTGCGCACCGCGGCCTCGAAGATCGCGCGGGCCTGCATTTCGTAGATCTCCGGGATCGCGATGCCCAGACGCACGCCGCGCATCCCCAGCATCGGATTGTGCTCGCTCAGCGCGTCGATCCGGGACTGAACCGTTTCCAGCGGCAGATCCAGGCTGGCCGCAAGGTCGCGGATGCCCTGACGGTCGGTGGGCAGGAACTCGTGAAGCGGCGGGTCGAGCAGACGGATGGTGACAGGGCGGCCGGCCATGATCTCGAACAGCTCGGTGAAATCCGCGCGCTGGACCGGCAGGAGTTGTTCCAGCGCCGCCGCCCGGTCGCCGGGCGCTTCGGCAAAGATCATCTCTCGCATGGCCGTGAGGCGGCCTTCGTCGAAGAACATGTGCTCGGTGCGGCAGAGGCCGATGCCCTCGGCGTCGAACCGCGCGGCGACGCGCGCCTCCGACGGGGTATCGCAATTGGCCCGGATGCCGATGTCGCGGCGTTCGTCGGCCCAGGTCAGGAGGGTCTGGAACGCCGCGTCCAGCACCGGCTCGACCAGCGGGGCCGCGCCCGCCACGATCCGCCCGGAGGACCCGTCGATGGTCACGACATCATTCTCCCCGTAAACGCTGCCGTCGGGTGCGCGCAGGGTCCGGGCCCTGGGGTCGATGGTGATATCCGACACGCCGACCACGCAAGGCAGCCCCAGGCCCCGCGCGATGACGGCGGCATGGGAGGTCGCCCCGCCCCTTTCGGTCAGGATGGCGCGCGCGGCATGCATACCCAGCACGTCGCCCGACGTCGTCTCCCGCCGGCAGAGGATCACGTCCGTCTCCCGCGCGGCGGCGGCCTGGGCGTCGGCGGAGGTGAACACCAGCCGCCCCGTCGCGGCACCGGGGCTTGCGCCGATGCCCGCGGCGATCAGCGGCAGCCGCGCCTCCGGGTCGACCTGCCGGTGCAGCACGTCCAGAAGCGAGCGGGGGGGCACGCGCAGCACGGCCTCGCTCTCGGGGATGATCCCGTCCGTGGCAAGCGCCACGGCCACGGCCAGCGCCGCGCGGGCCGAACGCTTCACCCGTACGGCATCGAGCACCCAGAGTTCGCCATGGCTGACGGTGAATTCGATCTGCATCTCCTCGCGCAGGCGGGTCCGGCAGATGCCGCCGTAGGTCTGGAGGTTCTCCATGATCGCCGGGTCGTTGTCCTCCAGCGACGGGCCGCGCGCGTCGCGGGTCAGATAGAGCGCGTCGGCACCGGGCATCAGCGCCTCCCGGCCCTGGCTCTGGCGCAGATAGCGGCCCGTGGTCCGCGGCTCGCCCGTTTCGGGTGACACGAACTGGATCACGCCGGACCCGGATTCGCCCCGGTCCGCGTCGCCCACCCCCAGCACCATGCGCTGCACCACCAGCCCCAGCCCCGCATCGGCCGGCGCCCCGCGCGCCTGGCGCAGGATCCGCGCCGTGGCCCCCTGCCAGGCCCGCGCCATGGAGGCCAGCACCGCCGAAAGCTGTTCGGCCGGATCCTGGGGAAACGGCTCGTCCAATCGCTCACGGTAGGCGGCGAGCATGGCGGGCACGTCGCAGGTGCCCACGAACGGATCCGGGTTGAGCCGGGCGACGTGGATCGCGAAAGACTGGATCAGCCGGGCGTAGAGCGCGTCTGCGGCGGCGGCGCCAAGCTCCCGCGTGAGGGCCGCATGCCGCGCGTCGCTCATCCCGATGTTGAGGATCGAGGGCGGCCCGCCCCAATCCGCCGCCCCGGAGGACGGCCGGACCGATACCAGCGATGCGTCGAACGCGCCCAGAAGCGCCCGGACATCCACGATCTGCCCCGCGGCAATGGCCGCGACCGTGTCGAAGTCCAGCGCCAGGGTGCGCGGCACCGGCAGGCCCAGCCGGATCAGCCGCTGCAGGCATTTCGCGCGGCCGCCATGGCTGGCCGGACGGATGTTCGCCGTCGGCGTGATCACGGTGACGCCGGGGATCTCTGGGTGTTGCTGCACTGCGGCGCTCCTTCCGGCGGCAGGATAGGCCGGCGCGCGGGGACCGCAAGCGCTCCGAAGGGTGGAAGGCGCCTAGCCCTCGATCCGCGTCAGGTCCGCGACATCCAGGCAAAGGCGGCGGATCCGGCTGAGCAGGTTCAGGCGGTTGCGTCGCAGGATCTGGTTGTCGTCGTTGATCTGCACCGCCTCGAAGAATGCGTCGATCGGCATGCGCAGACGCGCGAGTCCGGCCATGGCTGCGGCGAAATCTTCGGCCTCCACGGCGGCTTCGATCGTCGGTTGCTGCTGATCCAGCGCGGCGAAGAGCGCCTTTTCCGCCGGATCGCGGGCGTGCTTCGCATCCGCGCCGAAAGAGTATTCGACGCCATCCTTCGCCTCCGCCTGGGTCAGGATACTGTTGGCGCGGCGGAACCCCGACAGCAGGTTCCCGCCGTCGTCGGTCTTGAGAAAGTCCGACAGGGCACGGGCACGCGTCACCAGCAGGGTCAGGTCGTCATTGCCGGGCATGGCCAGGCAGGCGTCTATGACGTCATGGCGGACGCCTTCGTCGCGCAGATGGACCTTGAGGCGTTCCTGGAGGAAAGACAGGAGGTCAGGCGAATCTTCGGCGAAAATTCGGCCCAGCGGCAGGCGGAGTTCGTTGGTCAGGATGAGACGGATCACCCCGAGCCCGGCGCGTCTGAGCGCATAGGGATCCTTCGATCCCGTGGGCGTCTCGCCGATCGCCCAGAAGCCGGTCAGCTTGTCGATCTTTTCCGCCAGGCTCACCGCGACCGAGACCGGCGCGGTCGGGACGGTGTCGGACGGGCCGAGGGGGGCGTAGTGCTCTGCCACGGCATTGGCGATCTCATTGGAAAAGCCGGCGCGCATCGCGTAGTATCGGCCCATGACGCCCTGCAACTCCGGAAACTCGTAGACCATTTCCGACGTCAGGTCGGCCTTGGCCAGCCGCGCGGCCCGTTCTGCCGCATCCGGGTCCGCGCCGACCGACGGCGCCAGATCGCGGGCCAAAGCGGCGATGCGATCCACCCGGTCGGCCTCGGACCCGAGCTTGGCGTGGAAGGTCACGGCTTCCAGGGCCTCGATCCATTTGGCCATTCCCGCCTCGGCCACGGCCAGGTCGTTGTTCCAGAAGAACGCGGCATCCGCCAGCCGGGCGGACAGCACGCGCTGGTTCCCGGCCAGAATGGTGGCGCCGTCGTCGGCGGTCTCGCGGTTCGCCACGGTGACGAAGCGGACGATTCGCCCGGTTCCCGGCTCGCGCACCGAAAAGAACTTCTGATGAGCGCGCATGGACGTCTGGAGAACCTCTGCCGGCAGGTCCAGGAATCCGTCGTCGATCCGTCCCATGAGCGTCACCGGCCATTCCACCAGGCCGGCAACCTCGTCCAGCAGGCCCGGGTCCTCGACCACCTCCAGCCCGGCGGCGAAGCCCAGGCTCGCGGCGTCGGCGCGGATCGTCTCTGCCCGCTCCTCTGCATCCAGCATGACGAAGGCGCGCTTCAGCTTCGCCGCGTAGTCTTCGAACGACGTGACGCGAAGCCGGTCCGGCGCCATGAAGCGGTGGCCTTCGGTCACATCGCCGGACCGGATGCCGTCGACATCCAGCGGAACGACCGAATGGGTCCCGTCCGCTTCCGTCAGGATGCACAGGATGCGGTGGAGCGGGCGAACCCAGCGCAGCGTACCGCCGCCCCAGCGCATGGACCTGGGCCAGGGAAACGTGCGGATCGTGCGGTTTAGCACCTCGGCCACGATCTCGGCGGCGGGGCGGCCGGGACGCTCCAGGATCGCCACATAGACCTGGGCCTTGCCGGTGTCGCGCACCTCCAGGTCGTCGCGGGCGACGCCGGCACCGCGAACGAAGCCTTCTACCGCCTTGTCCGGCGCTCCGATCTTGGGGCCCTTGCGCTCCTCGCGCGTGTCGGGCGACCGCTCGGCCAGTCCGTCCAGCGCCAGGGTCAGGCGGCGGGGCGTGGCGAAGCCGCCGGCATGGGCGTAGGTCAGGCCCGCCTCCACCAGCCCGTCGGTGACCAGCCTGCGCAGGTCCGCGGCCGCCCTCGCCTGCATCCGGGCGGGGATTTCCTCTGAGAAGAGTTCGATCAGCAGATCGGGCATGTCAGTCCTCTCTCGGCGGGCAATCCTCACCGATCTGGGTGCCGTCATAGGCCAGCTCGCCGCAGTTGTTGAGCTGGTGCCAGACGAACCCGCGCCCGTCGTCGGTGATCGCCACGATGCGGTCCACACCGTAGTCGATGTTCTTCGTGCCCAGATAAGCGCGCGCCGTGCCGTCCTCCAGCGCCGCGCCGATGGCGTCCGCATCGAAGCAGTCGAACCAGAACGGCGCGGTCAGGGGAACGGCGCCGTCATAGGGAACGGCGGATGTGCCGGCCCCGGGGGCGGTGTCGAAACAGGCGCGGAACCGGATCGGAGAGGAGGTCGCGTCGATGGCGCGGATGTCGGTCGCGTCGATCCCGGTTTCGCCGTCGGGCGTGGTCAGGGTCACCGCGTCCAGCGTCACCCGGTCGTAGTAGTAGAACACCTGCAGGTAATAGACGCTGAGCGCCACGGCCAGGGCCACGGCCGCCATCACGCCGACGAGGATCTTGCCGGTCATGACGCCTCCGCGAAACCGCCCGCCCGGGTCAGCAGGAACGCATCCGCGCAGGCGCGGGCCAGGGCGCGGACGCGGCCGATATAGGCCTGCCGCTCCGTCACGGAGATCACGCCGCGGGCATCCAGCAGGTTGAAGATATGGCTGGCCTTGATGCACTGGTCATAGGCGGGCTGGGCCATGACGATGCGCCGCCCGGCGCGCGGGTCGGTCGCGGGCCGGTCCAGAAGAGCGGCGCATTCCGTCTCTGCCTCTTCGAACTGGCGCAGCAGGACGGCGGTGTTGGCGCTGTCGAAATTGTAGCGCGCGTATTGCGCCTCCGCCTCGCGGAAGATGTCGCCATAGGTCAGGGAGCGGGGCGTTCCGGGCGCGTTGAAGGGCATGTCCATGACGTGATCGCATCCCAGGACATACATCGCCAGACGTTCCAGCCCGTAGGTCAGCTCACCCGAGACGGGGTGGCAGTCATGCCCGCCGACCTGCTGGAAATAGGTGAACTGCGACACCTCCATGCCATCGCACCAGACCTCCCATCCCAGACCCCAGGCACCCAGCGTGGGGCTTTCCCAGTCGTCCTCCACGAAGCGGATGTCGTGCAGATCATCGTCGATGCCGATGGCCCGGAGCGAGCCCAGATAGAGCGCCTGGAGGTCCGGCGGAGAGGGTTTGATGAGCACCTGATACTGGTAGTAGTGCTGCAGCCGGTTGGGACTGTCGCCATAGCGCCCGTCGGTGGGGCGGCGGGACGGCTGGACATAGGCCGCGGCCCAGGGGCGCGGCCCCAGCGCCCGCAGCGTCGTGGCCGGATGGAAGGTGCCCGCGCCCACCTCCATGTCGTAGGGCTGCAGCACGGCACAGCCCGCCGCGCTCCAGTAGGACTGCAACGCCATCAGGACATCCTGGAAACAGGTCGGCTTCGGCATCCACGGCTCCTGGGGGCGAACGGCGTGGCCTCCATAGGCAGACGGCCACCCGGGGTCAATCGGGACCGGCCGCGCGCGCCGCATTTCCTGACCCCGGGGAAAAACTCCCCGTCCGGAAGGCAAACCGCCGTCAGTCCAACTTGCCCATGGGTTGCAGACATTTGCGGTTCCGGAACGGGCGATGGCCACGCCATGCCCGTTGGCTGCCCCGGCCCGCGGTGGCGCAAGAAGTCCGGCTACAGATCGGCGCACGGCCCGATGCGGACAGCGCGCTGCGGGCCGCGCCGTCCGGGGCCGGCGGGTCCGAAATGCGGCGACCGTGACACCCCCGCCGCAGTCCGGTTTCGGCGCACCCGGGCCGGCGCGCCGGGATCGAAAGCCGGTCCGTTCGCGAAAGGGATCCGCGTGTCTTTCGTGCCGCCTGGTCCAGAGCTTTTCCGGCCGCCGCATGGACGAGGCCGGGCGCGCGGCTCAGTCCCGGCGGCGGGCGAGCTGGGCCTCTATCGCCTCAAGACGGGCCAGCACCTCGTCGCGGTAGGTCTCGGTCGCCTGCACCGACTCTTCTTCGTGGGCGACCTGCATGGAGTTGACGATCAGGCCGACGATCAGGTTCACGACCGCGAAGGTCGTCACCATGATGAACGGCACGAAGAACACCCAGGCGTAGGAATAGACCTCCATGACCGGGCGGACGATCCCCATGGACCAGCTTTCCAGCGTCATGATCTGGAACAGAGTATAGCCGGACCGCGGCAGGGTTCCGAACCAGTCGGGAAACGCCCCGCCGAACAGCTTGGTGGCGATCACCGCGCCGATATAGAAGATCAGCGCCATCAGCAGGAACACGCTGGCCATGCCGGGCAGCGCCGACAGGAAGCCCTCGACCACCCGGCGCAGGCGCGGGGCCGCCGACATCAGGCGCAGGGCGCGCAGGATCCGGAGCGCGCGCAGGACCGACAGCCCTTCGGACGACGGCACCAGCGCGACAGCCACCACCGCGAAGTCGAAGAGGTTCCAGCCGTTGCGGAAGAACCGCCCGCCGTGGGCCACGAGCTTGGCCGCGATTTCCACGACGAAGATCGTCAGGCAGATCCGGTCGATGGCGACGATCGTCGCGCCCATCCGGTCCATGACCGCCGGCGACGTCTCAAGCCCCAGGGTGATCGCGTTCAGCACGATCACCCCGGTGATGGCGTTGCGGGTCGCCGGGCGGTCGAGCAGGTCGGCAAGGCGGGCGCGGATGGACATGCCTCCGGCGTATCGCGCCGGTCGCGGCCAGCGTCAACGGCCTTGCCGGCCGCCTAGCAGCCCAGGCAGTGGCGCATGATCGCCTTCTGGGCGTGAAGGCGGTTCTCCGCCTCGTCCCAGATCACGGAATTCGGGCCGTCCATGACCTCTGACGTGACCTCGTCCTCCCGGTGGGCGGGCAGGCAATGCATGAACAGCGCGTCGGGATTGGCGCGGGCCATGAGGGCGGCGTTGACCTGATAGCCGCGCAGTTGGTTGTGGCGCCGCTCCCTGGCCGATTGCGGATCGTGCATCGACACCCAGGTGTCCGTGACGATGAGGTCGGCGCCCGCGACGGCGATGCGGGGGTCGCGCTCGATGGTGATGAGGTCGCGCAGGGCCGGTTCGGGATCCAGCGGCTCCGGCCCGGTAAATGTCAGGTCGAAGCCGAACTGCCCGGCGGCATGGGCGAATGAGGCGAAGACATTGTTGCCGTCGCCGGACCAGACGACCTTCTTGCCGGCGATGGGACCGCGATGTTCCTCATAGGTCATCACGTCGGCCATGATCTGGCAGGGGTGGCTGCGGTTGGTCAGCCCGTTGATGACCGGGACGGTGGCATGTTCGGCCATTTCCAGCAGCGTCGCCTCCTCGAAGGTGCGGATCATGATGAGGTCCACGTAGCGGCTGAGCACGCGCGCCGTGTCGGCGATGGTTTCGCCGTGGCCCAGCTGCATGTCGGCGCCCGACAGTACCATGGTCTCGCCCCCCATCTGGCGCACGCCGACGTCGAACGACACGCGGGTGCGGGTCGACGGTTTCTCGAAGATCAGCGCGACCATGTGGCCCGCCAGCGGCGTCGCGTCGTCGCAGGCGCCCCGGGGGCGGCCGGTGCGGGCGTCCTTCATGCGGCGCGCCGTGTCGATGATGGACCGCAGGGCGGCGGGATCCGTCGTATGGATGTCGAGGAAATGGGTCATCGGATCGCCTGGATTGGACCGGTGGGCGGGGACGCACCCCCTGCCCGCCGCGTGGAGCATGGGACAGTCGGATCAGGGCGTCACGGCCCTGGCGGCCGCGTCGAGCCGCGACAGCGCCTGCGCGATCTCATCGTCGGTAATCGTCAGCGGCGGCAGCAACCGCACCACATTGTCGGCGGCGGGCACGGTCAGGACCTTCTCCGCGTAGCCTGCGGCGACCAGTTCCGCCGCGGGCACCAGGCATTTCAGCCCCAGCATCAGGCCCTGACCGCGCAGGCTCTCGAACACGGCCGGGTGCGACGCCACCAGCCCGTCGAGCCCCTGGCGCAGCCGCGCGGAGGCCTCGGACACGCGATCGAGGAACCCGTCGGCGGTGACAAGCTCCATCACCCGCGCGCCCACAGCGCAGGCCAGCGGGTTGCCGCCGTAGGTCGATCCGTGCGTGCCGGCGGTCATGCCGCGCGCTGCGGCTTCGGTGGCCAGCACCGCGCCCAGGGGAAAGCCGCCGCCGATGCCCTTGGCGACCATCATGATGTCGGGCCGGATGCCAGCCCATTCATGGGCGAAAAGCCGGCCGGTACGGCCCATGCCGCATTGCACCTCATCCAGGATCAGCAGCGCGCCGGTCCGGTCGCACAGGTCGCGCAGGCCCCTCAGGCAGTGGTCGGGGACGGGGCGGATGCCCCCCTCTCCCTGGACCGGCTCGATCATCACCGCCGCGACACGGTCGGTCAGCGCGGCGGTCAGCGCGTCGTGATCGCCCCATCTGAGCTGCGTGAAGCCGGGCAGGAGCGGGCCGAACCCCCGGGTCATCTTGTCGGTGCCGACGGCCGCGATGGCCGCGGAGGACCGGCCGTGGAACGCCCCCTCGAAGGTGAGGATGGTGCTGCGCTCCTCTCCGCTGTCGAACCAGTACTTGCGGGCCATCTTGACGGCCAGTTCGCACGCCTCTGTGCCGGAATTGGTGAAAAAGGCGGTGTCGGCGAAGGTACGGTCGACCAGAAGATCCGCCAGGCGCTGCTGGTTCGGAATGTCGTAGAGGTTGGACACGTGCCAGAGCCTGGACGCCTGGTCGCCCAGCGCCTCGACCAGGGCCGGATGGGCATGACCCAGCGCGTTGACCGCGATCCCCGCGCCCAGGTCGAGATACCGCGTGCCGTCCTGGGTCCAGAGCCAGGTCCCCTCGCCGCGCACGAAGCTGAGCGGCGCGCGGGAATAGGTGGGCAGGATCGCGGGGATCATGGCGGAAGTCCTTGGCAGACGCGAAAGCCCATGCCTGCCAAAGCCGCCGGGGGCTGTCAATCGCGGCGCAGGGCGCGGCTAGGGCGCGGCGACGATGCGGCGGTAGAGGTGCCACGTCGCGTGGCCGAGGATCGGGAACACGAAGATCAGGCCCAGCAGCGCCGGGATCGCGGCCAGGGCCAGGCAGACCGCCACGATGACGCCCCAGGCGGCGACCGGTCCCGGGCTGGCGGAGGCCGCCTTGACAGAGGTGGTCAGCGCGGCGACGAGGCCCACGTCGCGGTCCACCAGAAGCGGCAGAGACACGAAGCTGATGGTCAGCGCGACCGCCGCGAAGACCGCGCCCACGGCAAAGCCGACCACGATCATCGCCCAGCCCGCGGGCGTGGTCAGCGTCCCGCGGAGCAGATCCACCAGGCCGCGCGGCGGCTCCGGCCCCAGGGTGGCCCCGTAGATCAGCGCCGCGGCACCGATCCAGAGGAGGAACAGCACGAACAGGATCGCGCCGACCGCCAGGATCGGCATCAGCGACGGCGACGACAGCAGCCGGAACCCGTCGGCCCAGCTGGTCGGCTCGCCGGAGGCGCGGCGGCGGCTCATCTCATAGAGACCGACCGCGGCGACCGGACCGACGATGGTGAACCCGGCTAGCAGCGGAAAGAGCAGCGGCAGCACGTCACGGTCGAATGCCGCCCAGGCGATGACCAGGCCGATCGTCGGGTAAAGCAGGCAGACGAAGAGCACGTCGCTGCGAAACGCCGCAAGATCGTCGATACCGGCGGCGAGGGCGGCCCTGAGGTCGGACCGGGTCAACGACCGCACCTGCGGCGCGGCGCTGCTGCCGGTCATTTTTCCCAGCAGCTTCGGAACGATGGCGAAGGCAGCGCCGAGCGTCGACAGAGCGACGGTTCCGGGATCGCGGATCGTGTTGACCATGACGGACCCTCCTGCCGACCAAAGTCGCAGAGATTGCGTCATGACGCAAGGTAAGGAACGCCGATGTGAAGGATCTGCCGGCGCCTCAGGACTTCAGGCGGTAACCGCGATGGAACCACCACCAGGCCAGGACGCAGAGCGCGATCGTGAATGCCAGGCAGAACACGAACCCCAGCAGCGGCGAGGCGTCGGAGACGCCCAGAGTGGCGTAGCGCGCCCCGTCGATGAGGTAGAAGAACGGGTTCAGGTGGCTGGCCGCGGTCAGGGGCGCTGGCAGCGCTTCGATCGAATAGAAGGTGCCCGACAGGAACGACAGCGGCGTTATGATGAAGTTGGTGATCGCCGACATCTGATCGAACTTCGACGCATAGATCCCTGCCAGGATCCCCAGCGCGCCCATCAGCGCGGCGCCCAGCACGACGAAGGCCACGAAGACCAGCGGGTGCGCCAGCCCGGTCCCCAGAACCAGGACCATGACCGCCCCGATGACCGCGGCGACGATCGCGCCGCGCGCGATCCCTCCGGCAAGATAGCCCATGAGCATCTCCGACGGGGACAGCGGCGGCATCAGCGTGTCCACGATGTTGCCCTGGACCTTGGCCGCCAGCAGGGAGGACGACGTGTTGGCGAAGCTGTTCTGGATCACCGTCATCATCATCAGCCCCGGCGCCATGAACTGCACGTAGGCGACACCCATCACGTCGCCGCGCGTGGGGCCGATGGCGATGGCGAAGACTGCCAGGAAGAGGCCGGCGTTGATGAGCGGACCCATGACCGTCTGCGCCCAGATCGCCATGAAGCGGCGGCACTCGCGCTCCGCCAAAGTCACGAGTCCGGTCCAGTTCCAGCGACCGAAGCGGCGCACCCCCATCTGGGTCTGCGGATCGGTGCGGGACGCGGTGTCGGGGGCGGTCGTCTCTGTCACGGTGGGCTCCTAGCCGGTGCCTGCGGCTTGTATCGCGGCAGCGGGTGATTAGAATAGGGGTCCGGAAGATTTCTCGAGCGGTCCGCGTGCCGCTTCGTCCTGAAGAGGTATGGCATGTCCTGGACCGATGAGCGCGTCGAGCGTCTGACGAAGATGTGGAACGAAGGGCAGTCCGCCAGCCAGATCGCCAAGGATCTGGGCGGGGTCACCCGGAACGCGGTGATCGGCAAGGTCCACCGGCTGGGCCTGTCGAACCGCACGACCGGAGAGCCGGAGCCCGTCGCCGCCGAGCCGGAGCCTGTCGCCGCCGAACCCGCGGCGGCGGAACCGTCCGCACCGGAAGAGCCCGTTGCGACCGTTCCAGAACCCGTAGAGGCCGCGCCGGCGCCCCGCCGCCAGATGATCGTGCCCGCCGGTCAGCCGCTGCCGCCGCAGCCATCGGCCAACGAGATCTCTCCCGAGGCGCTGGAAACCGTCCGCGAGGTCGAGAAGAACGCGAAGCGTCTGAGCCTCATGGAACTGACGGAGCGGACCTGCAAATGGCCGATCGGCGATCCGGCCGGAGAGAACTTCTGGTTCTGCGGGCTTGGCGTGCAGAGCGGCAAACCCTACTGCGAGGCGCATGTGGGCGTTGCCTTTCAGCCCATGTCCTCGCGCCGGGACCGCCGGCGCTGACGGTCAGATCCGCGACCACAGATCCCAGAACATCCGCGCCGACGTGGCCAGCAGGAAGAGCCCGAAGAACCGGCTCAGCGCCCGCCGCGATATGACATGCGCGAGCGTTACGCCGACCCGCGCGAAGCCGATGGTCAGCGGAACGATCAGGGCCGCCGCGGCAAGGTTCACATAGCCCAGGGAGAAGGGCGGCAGGCCCGTGGCGCCCCAGCCGGTGATCGCATAGATCACGGCGCCCGGCGCGCCGATCAGGAACCCGATCGCCGCCGAGGTGCCGACCGCGCGGCGGATGTCGTAGCCCAGAAAGTTCAACAGCGGCACGCAGACCGATCCGCCGCCAATCCCCATCATCGCCGACAGAGTGCCCGCCAGCACCCCGAAAAGCGCCCACACCGGCCCGCTGAAGGTCCGCTGGGCCGCCCCGTCGCCCCCCGGGCGAAGCATCATGTGGACGGCGACGGCCAGCGCCACCGTGGCGAACACCGCGATCAGGGCCAGGCCGGAGACGATCCCGCCGAGGACCGAGCCGATCACCACCCCGACAAGGATCGACGGCGCCCAGAGCTTCAGCAGATCCCAGTCGATGGCGCCCTTGCGCTGATGGCCCCATGCCGAGGAGAGCGAGGTGAAAACGATGGTCGCCAGCGACGTGCCCACCGCCATCTGCATGACGATGGCCGGATCCATCCCGGCAAGCGACAGCGACAGATAAAGCGCCGGGACGATGACGATGCCGCCGCCGATCCCCAGCAGACCCGCAAGGGTGCCGCCGACGACGCCGGCGCCCACGGCGGTGGCGGCCAGCGTCGTGAGTGTCCCCGCATCCAGCCCGCCCATCGGCCCGTCTCCCCTGCTCCCCTGCTTCGCCGGCGCCTGGTTCGGCGCTCCGGGATGCGCCGTCAAGCCCCCCCGGCGAACCGCAAGGCCGCGGCCCGTTCAGACCATGAACTGGGCCGCCAGCGGCAAGGAGGCCGCGCCCAGGGACCGGGCGCTCGCGCCGATGGACCCCTCGCGCAGGTCCGGACGGCTGATGCCCGCGAAATCGTAGGCGTCGAGCCGCCGGGAGACCGCCGCCGTCACCCGGCTGCGCAGGCTTTCGGGCATGTGGCCGTCGATCAGCACGATCTCCAGGTCGATGACGGTCGCGGCGACCGAGATCGCATGGGCGATGCCGGGGGCGATCTCTTCGATCCAGGCGTCGACCTCCGGCGCCGCATAGTCCCAGTCCAGCGGCACCTCCCACAGCGGTTCGATCGGCTTGCCGGCCGCGGCCAGGCGCCTCGACAGGTTGACCAGGGAGGAGGTGTCGAGAAGCTGCCGGGTGCTCCCGTCGGGCTGCGGGATCGGCATCGAACCGATCGCCCCCGCGTTGCCGGTATGTCCGACGAAGAGCTGGCCGTTCAGGATCAGCCCGCCGCCGATGAAATAGGCGATATAGATGTGCATGACCGCCGGCGCTTCGGGGTGGGTGCCGAACACCATCTCCGCGCCGCAGGCCGATGACGCGTCGTTGCGGACATGGACCTGAAGTCCCGTGCGCTCTGCCAGTTCCGCGCCGATGTCGCGCCCGGCCCAGTCCGACAGGGCTTCGGGGGAGACGCCCAGATGTCCGGCCCAGTCCCACAGGCGCATCGGCATGGCGACCCCCATCCCGTGGACCCGCGTCCTGTCCCGCTCTGACAGATCGGCGCAGATCGCGCCCGCTTCGCCGGCGATGAAATCCGCGACCGCGTCGAAATCCGGATGGCCATGGACCCGTCTGGCAGAGGCGCGGATCCGTCCAAGCATGTCCACCAGCACCAGATCGACATAGCGCCGGCCGATCGTCGCCCCGAAGAAATACGCGCCGTCGGGGTCCAGACGCAGGGGCACAGACGGCTGGCCCACCCTGCCGCGCCGGGGCGAGTCGCGCAGCAACATCCCATCGGCCTCAAGGGCGCGCATGATGACCGACACGGTCTGCGCCGACAGCCGCGTGAGCCGCGCGATCTCTGCCTTGGCCAGCGGGCCATGGCGGCGCAGCAGCGACAGCACCAGCCGCTCGTTATGGGCGCGCACGCCCGACTGGTTGGAACCCAGCATCTGGCGCTGTGCGTCGCGGGCGCTGCGGAAGGACTCCGGATTGTTCATGCGCGCAATCTCGCAGACTTCTTGGCCGGGGCAAAGACACCGTTGAACCTTTCAGACTAAATCCCGCGTATTGAATTATTGACAGAGGGTCATGTTTGCGCCAATCATTGTAGGTGTTTCGACAATGCACACGGGCAAAGTTGCGTCCGGCACTCAGGGAGGAAGACATGAAAGCTACCAGAACCGCGCTCATGTGCGCGGCGGCCTCGATCGCATGGGCGGGGGCCGCCGGTGCCGCCGAGCACCAGGACGTCTCGGCCTGCCTCATCACCAAGACCGACACCAACCCGTTCTTCGTCAAGATGCGCGAAGGCGCCTCCGAAAAGGCCGATGAGCTGGGGATCGCGCTCAAGACCTTCGCCGGCCGGGTCGACGGCGATACGGAGACGCAGATCGCCGCGGTGGAAACCTGCATCGCGGACGGCGCCAGCGGGATCCTGATCACCGCCTCCGACACGGCCGGAATCGTGCCGTCCCTGCAACGGGCGAAGGACGCCGGGCTGCTGGTCATCGCGCTGGACACGCCGCTCAACCCTGCCGACGCCGCCGACGCGACGTTCGCCACCGACAACTACCTTGCCGGACAGCTGATCGGCCAGTGGGCCGCCGCCAAGATGGGCGACGCGGCCGCGGACGCGCGGATCGCGATGCTCGACCTCGCGGTGAGCCAGCCGACCGTGGGCGTTCTGCGCGACCAGGGGTTCCTGGACGGGTTCGGCATCGACGTGGGCGACCCGAACAAATGGGGCGACGAAGAGGACCCCCGCATCGTCGGCCATGACGTCACCGCCGGCAACGAAGAGGGCGGCCGAACCGCGATGGAAAACCTCTTGTCCCGGGATCCGGAGATCAACCTGGTCTACACCATCAACGAACCGGCGGCTGCGGGCGCCTACGAGGCGCTGCAAGCCATGGGCGCGGGCGGCGACGTGACGATCGTGTCGGTCGATGGCGGCTGCCCGGGCGTGCAGAACGTCGCGGACGGCGTGATCGGCGCGACCTCGCAGCAATATCCGCTGCGCATGGCGTCTCTCGGCATCGAGGCGATCGCCCAGTACGCGAAGGATGGAACCATCCCCCAGCCGACCGAGGGGAAGGATTTCTTCGATACCGGCGTGGCGCTGGTGACCGACGAGCCGGTGGACGGAGTGGACTCGATCTCCGTCGAGGAAGGGCTGGAGCTGTGCTGGGGCTGACGCCCGCCGGCGGCGCGCACAGCCTGTGAAAACCCCCCGGGCGGCGCCTCGCCGCCCGGCCATTCGACAGAAGGATCGGGTTCATGGCCAAGGCGGATTACGAAGAGGCCACGCGCGGCGGCGGGGCGGATAGGCAGGCCGAGTTCAAGGACGACCGCAAGGGCGTTATCGGGCATCTCCACCACATCCTGCACCAGAACCCCGCCCTGGTGCCGCTTCTGGTTCTGGTCGGCGCGGTCATCGTCTTCGGCTTTCTGAACGCCAATTTCTGGCGGATCAGCACCCTGTCGATCATCTTCCAGCAGATCGGCATCGTCGGCCTGCTGGGCATCGCCCAGACCCTCGTGATCCTGACCGCGGGCATCGACCTCAGCGTGGGCGCCATGGCGGTCCTGTCCTCCGTCATCATGGGCCAGTTCGCGTTCCGCTACGGGATACCGCCAAGCTTCGCGGTCGTGCTGGGATTGGCCGCGGGAACGCTCATGGGCGCGATCAACGGCGTGCTGGTCGCAAAGCTGCGGATCCCGCCGTTCATCACCACCCTGGGCACCTGGCAGATCTTTTTGGCGACCAACTACATCTATTCGGCCAATGAGACGATCCGCAGCCAGGACATCGACGCGGAGGCTCCGATCCTCAAGTTCTGGGGCAATTCCTTCGTGATCTTCGACGCGCGGGTGACCTATGCGGTGGTTCTGCTGCTCGTCCTTGTGGCCATCGTGGCCTACGTCCTGCGCGCCACGGCCTGGGGACGCCATCTCTATGCCGTCGGGGACGATGCGGAGGCCGCGGAACTGGCGGGCGTCAAGAAGGACGCCCTGCTGATCCAGACCTACGCGCTGGCGGGGTTCTTCTGCGCCATCGCCGGATGGGTGATGATCGGGCGGTTCGGGTCGGTCTCTCCGTCGGCGTCCACGGGCGTTCTGGGCAACATCCAGGCCATCACCGCGGTGGTGATCGGGGGGATCTCGCTCTTCGGGGGGCGCGGCTCCATCGTGGGCATGTTCCTGGGCGCGCTCATCGTCGGCGTGTTCGAGATGGGCCTCAGGATGGCCGGGGCCGACGCGCAGTGGACCTACCTTCTCATCGGTGTCCTCATCATCGCCGCGGTCGCGGTGGACCAGTGGATCAGAAAGGTGTCGGCATGACAGAGCCCATCCTGAAGGCGCGCGGCCTGTTGAAGCGCTACGGCAGGGTCACGGCGCTGGACCGCTGCGATTTCGACCTCCTGCCCGGAGAGATCCTGGCCGTCATCGGCGACAACGGGGCCGGGAAGTCGTCGCTGATCAAGGTGCTCTCCGGTGCGGTCATACCCGACGCCGGAGAGGTCTGGCTGGAAGGCAAGAAAATCAGCTTCACCACGCCCATCGACGCGCGGGACGCGGGGATCGAGACGGTGTACCAGACGCTTGCCATGTCCCCGGCCCTGTCCATCGCCGACAACATGTTCATGGGCCGCGAGATCCGCAAATCGGGTTTCATGGGCAAGTACCTGCGCCAGCTCGACAAGGCGCAGATGCGCGAATTCGCCCGCAGGAAGCTCAGCGACCTGGGGCTGATGACGATCCAGAACATCGACCAGGCGGTAGAGACCCTGTCCGGCGGGCAGCGCCAGGGCGTCGCCGTGGCCCGCGCCGCAGCCTTCGGCTCCAAGGTCATCATCCTGGACGAGCCGACGGCGGCCCTGGGGGTCAAGGAAAGCCGGCGCGTTCTGGAGCTGATCCAGGACGTGAAGTCGCGCGGCATCCCGATCATCCTGATCAGCCACAACATGCCCCATGTGTTCGAAGTCGCGGACCGCATCCATGTCCACCGGCTGGGCAAGCGTCTCTGCGTGCTCGATCCCAAGGAGCAGAGCATGTCCGACGCCGTGGCCTACATGACCGGCGCAAAGGAACCGGCAGAGGCGGCCTGAACCGTACCACGGGTCCCGGAAAGGACCGGCGTTCCATCCCGGCACGCGGCCCGGAACGCACGTCCCGACCCGCCCGCACCCGGACCAACGCGGCCCCGGCCCCGGCGGTCGCCCGGGAACGATCGTCCGCGCCCTGCGCGTCGCGGGGACTTGCGCCGGCAGCCCACCGTGCCAGATAGGGGCCAACGCCGATCGGAGGTTCTACGATGAAACACGCCCTGCCCCTTGCCGCCGCTCTCCTGTTCAGCACCAGCGCGCTGGCCCAGACGGCCGACCTGGGCCCGCTGGTCACGCCCCAGGAGTTGCAGGCCAATCTTGACGAGGTGCGCGTCCTCGACGTCCGCAACGCCGACGAAAACGGCTATTACGGTGGGCATGTGCCCACGGCTGCCCCGGCGCCCTACCAGCTGTTCCGCGGGCCGGCCGAGAATCCCGGACAGCTCGTGGACATTGCCGACCTGCAGGAGATCTATCGCGGGCTGGACCTGGAGCTGGACGACCATATCGTGGTGACCTACCAGGGCCGGGACGAAACCGATTTCGGCGCCGCCGCCCGGGTCTACTGGACGCTGAAGTCCAGCGGGTTCGAGAACCTCTCGATCCTGAACGGCGGCGTGAACGCCTGGACGGAGGCGGGCATGGAGCTGTCGCAGGAGGACGGCGCCTACATGACCTCGGAGATCGAGGTGACTTGGAACGACCGGTGGACCGCCTCCGCCGACGAGGTACGCGCCGTCATCTCCGGCGACGAAGAGGCGCTGCTGCTGGACGCCCGGCCAGAGAGTTTCTGGGAGGGCAAGCAGGCCCACCCCGCCGCCGCCAAGCCGGGCACCCTGCCCCAGTCGCAGTATTTCACCCATTCCGGCTGGTTCGACGACGGACCTGCCATCGTCGATGCCGCCTCTGCGCAAAGTCTTGCCGCCGAGCAGGATTTCACCGGCGCCGGGGAAATCATCTCGTTCTGCAACACCGGCCACTGGGCCGCGACGAACTGGTTCGCCCTGAGCGAGCTTGCCGGCATCGACAACGTCAAGCTCTATCCCGAGAGCATCGTCGGCTGGTCCATCGCGGGCGGCGAGATGGAGAACGTCCCCGGTCCGCTGACGATGCTCTGGCGGCAGGTCACGTCGGCGTTCTGAGCCCTCCACCGGAGTCTCCATGTCCCAGGCCGCCATCCCCGCCGCTCCCATCGGCGCCTCGACCGTCACCCGTGCCGCGCTGATCGGCGCGGCGCTGGCCTTCGCCCTTGCCGTGGCGCTGTTTGCTGGTGCGCGCTACGGACTGCTGATCCTCATCGGGCTGGGCTTCGGCATCACGCTGGAAGGGTTCCGCTTCGGCTTTGCCGGACCCTGGCGGCGGATGATCGTGGACCGCAATCCCGATGGGCTGCTGGGTCACCTGCTGTCGATCGGAGTCGTCGCGCTGGTCGCCTTTCCGCTCCTGTCCGGCGCAGGGGATGAACTGATCGGCGCCTACGCCCCGGTCGGCTTCGCCATGGTCGGCGGCGCCTTCGTCTTCGGCGCCGCGATGCAGCTTGTCATGGGATGCGGTTCCGGCACCCTGGTCAACGCCGGCAGTGGCAATGCCATCGGCGTTCTGACGCTGCCCTTCTTCGCCATCGGCTCCTTCGCGGGCGCCTACAATCTGATCTGGTGGACCAACCTCGGAAGCCTGCCGACGGTCGTGTTCTCGGGCACCTCCGGGCTGATCGTGACACTGGCGGCGCTGGCCGCCGTCGCCGCCTTCGTGCTGTGGCTGGCGCCCCCGGAGTTGCGACGCATCCCGCGCCGCTATGTCTGGGCGTCGCTCCTTCTGGCGTTCTTCGCGATCCTGAATCTGATCGTCGCGGGCCAGCCCTGGGGCGTCGTCTACGGCCTTGGCCTCTGGGCCGCGAAGGGGGCGAGCGCGATCGGCATCCCGACAGAGCCTTCGGCCTTCTGGGGGATCGCGTCCAACCAGCAGCGCATCGCCGACAGCCTGCTGACCGACGTGACGTCCCTGACCAACCTGGGGATCATCGGCGGCGCGCTGCTGGTCACGGCCTGGCGGCAGGGGTTCGCGCAGAAGCTGCCCTCTTACCCGGCGCGGGCCTGGGTCACGGCGATCGTGGCCGGGTTCCTTCTGGGCTATTCCTCGCGCATCGCGTTCGGATGCAACGTGGGGGCGTTCTTTTCAGGTATCTCGACCGGCTCTCTGCACGGCTGGGCCTGGTTCGCGGCGGCTTTCGCGGGCTCTGCCGTCGGGGTCAGGCTGCGGCCCAGGCTGGGGCTGGGAGGGTAGCATGACCCGCAGATTGACGGCCGCCCTGGTCCTGCTGCTGATGGCGGGCCTCCTGTCCTTCGACCTCGCATCCTCCCGGCCGCTGGACATCTACGACCAGCCGTCGCTGCTGGCCCTGGGATCGGGCTCGGCCGCGGACGGCGCCCATTGCGCCGCATTGCCGACGGAATAGGCTGACCCCGGTCGCGATAAGGGCGCATTCCGGGTGCTGTGCTGGCCTTGTCCCCGACGGGTTCACCGTGTTCCCGATTTCTCTGACCCATGCGGGGTCATGTTCGGCTGCGCCTGACCGGAGGCGCGCCATATCCATCTCTGTCGCGCCGTTTGACTGGCGGGGCCGTTCATCTGCTCCCGGACGGTCCTTGCGGGTGCTTCGGCAGCCCGGAAACGCCCGCCAGGTCATTAGTCTAGCCAGTTTGAACCGCGCATGGGACTTTCCCCGGCCTCAGTCGGGGTCGGGGCGACGAGCGCCTTGATGCCCGCCGCTCGTCCCCGCCCCGCCGCGTTCCGGTGGGCTAGGGCCTCGGGACTGGGACAGGGAGGCGGCGCATGGGCAGTCCGACGACAGGCGGCTGCCCACTTGTCAGATCAAACGCAGAAGGTACTGGCCGTATTCCGTCTTGGTGAAGCGCGCGGCCTGGGCCCTCAGATCCTCCGCCCCGATCCAGCCCTGTTCGAAAGCGATCTCTTCGGGGCAGCCGCACTGGATGCCCTGGCGGCTTTGCAGCGTGCGCACGAAATTCCCGGCATCCAGCAGCGACGCATGGGTGCCGGTGTCCAGCCACGCATAGCCGCGCCCCAGCCGCGCGAGGTCGAGGCTGCCTTCGGCCAGGTACATCTCCAGCAGACTGACGATCTCGACCTCTCCGCGCGCCGACGGCTTCACCTTGCGCGCCCATTCCGGCGCGCGGCCGTCGAGGAAGTAGAGTCCCGTCACCGCGTAGTCCGACGGCGGCACCTCCGGTTTCTCGACAATACCGGTGACCCGACCCTCTTCGTCCATGGACACCACGCCGTAGCGCTGCGGATCGTGGACCCGGTGCCCGAAGACCGTCCCGCCCGTGGGCCTCGACCCGGCGCGGTTCAGCTCTTCCGTCAATCCGTGGCCGAAAAAGATGTTGTCCCCCAGCACCATGGCGCTGGGCGCACCGTCCAGGAAATCCTCGGCCAGGATGTAGGCCTGGGCCAGTCCGTCGGGGCTGGGCTGCTCGATATAAGTCAGCGACAGTCCCCACTGGCTGCCGTCGCCAAGGACGCGGCGGAACTGGGACCCGTCCTCCGGGGTGGTGATGACCGCGATCTGCCGGATGCCGGTGAGCATGAGCACCGATAGCGGATAGTAGATCATCGGCTTGTCGTAGACCGGCATGAGCTGTTTCGACACGCCGGTGGTCAGGGGATAGAGCCGGGTGCCGGACCCGCCGGCCAGGATGATGCCTTTCCGGGTCTGGGGGGGGCTGTCGGTCATGGCGTCGCCTCGATCTCGCGGATGACGGGGCCGAGCGCCGCGCGCCAGTCCGGGCGGGTCAGCCCGAAAGCGGCCTTGGTGTCGGAGCAATCCAGCCTCGAGTTGGCGGGCCGCGCGGCGGGGGTTGGGTAGGATGCGCCGGGGATATCCTCGACCGTCACGGCACGGCCGGCTTCGGCAAAGATGGCGCGGGCGAAATCGGCCCAGCTGACATCGGGCGCACCGGAAAAATGGTAGGTGCCGGAGGCACTTGGCGCGGCGATCAGGCGGTGCGCCATGGCAAGGGTGGCCTCTGCGATGGCCCCGGCCGGCGTCGGGCCGCCCACCTGGTCCGCGACGATGGCCAGCCGGTCGCGGGTTTGGGAAAGGCGCAGCATGGTGCGCACGAAATTCGCGCCGTGGCCCGCGAAGACCCAGGAGGTGCGCAGGATCGCGTGCGTGCCGCCCGCCGCGCGGACGGCCTTTTCGCCGGCCAGCTTGGAGCGGCCGTAGGCACCGAGCGGCGCGGTGGCGTCGTTTGTACAATAGGGCACCGTTCCTGTCCCCTGAAAGACATAATCCGTGGAGATCTGTACGATCGGCACGCCCAGATCCGCCGCCGCCCGCGCCATGGCGCCGGGGCTGTCGCCGTTGACCGTGGTGGCGCGGGCCTCGTCCTCCTCGGCCTTGTCCACGGCCGTGTAGGCGGCGGCGTTGATCACCGCGTCGGGGCGGGCGTCGCGGATCGCGCGCGCGCAGGCGCCGGGGTCCGACAGATCCGCCTCATCCCGCGACAGGGCGCGGGTGCCGTCCATCCGCGCCAGGTGGCGGCCCACCTGACCGTTCGCGCCGAACACCAGGATCATGCCGCGCCCCCCCGGCCCGCCGCCGTACCCGTCCCCAGCCGCGCGCCCACCCCGTCGCGGTCCAGAAGCGCGCGCCACCAGTCCTGGTTCGCCAGATACCAGTCCACGGTCCGCTCCAGACCCTGTTCCAGCGTCACGCCGGGACGCCAGCCAAGCTCGTCCCGGATCCGGGACGGATCTATGGCGTAGCGCAGATCGTGTCCCGGGCGGTCGGTTACGAAGGTGATCAGATCCGCATGGGGGCCGGCGTCACGCGGTCGGAGCCGGTCCAGATGCGCGCAGATCATCCGCACCAGGTCGATGTTGCGCACCTCGTTCTCGCCGCCGATGTTGTAGCTGCGGCCCACGGTGCCGCGCGCCAGCACCGTCAGCAGCGCGTCGGCGTGATCCTCCACGTAGAGCCAGTCGCGGACGTTCTCACCCTTGCCGTAGACGGGAATCGGCGCACCGGCGAGGGCCTTGAGGATGACCACGGGGATCAGCTTTTCGGGAAAGTGGTAGGGGCCGTAATTGTTCGAGCAGTTGGTGACGATCACCGGCAGGCCGTAGGTTTCGCCCCAGGCGCGCACCAGATGGTCGCTGGCGGCCTTGGACGCGGAATAGGGCGAGTTGGGCGCATAGGGCGTGTCCTCGGTGAACTGGCCGGTGGCGCCGAGGGAGCCGTACACCTCATCGGTGGAGACATGGTGGAAGCGGAACCCGGCGGGCCGGTTCGCGGCCTCCCAGTAGCGGCGCGATTCCTCCAGCAGCGTATAGGTGCCGTCGATATTGGTGCGCACGAACGTGCCGGGTCCGTCGATGGAGCGGTCCACATGGCTTTCGGCGGCCAGATGCAGGATCGCGTCGGGGCGGTGACGGGCCAGGATCGCGCGGACGCGGGGCGCGTCGCAGATGTCGGCCTGCTCGAACGCGTATCCCGGCGCATCGTCCACCGGGGCCAGGTTGGCGAGGCACGCGGCATAGGTCAGCTTGTCCAGGTTCACGACCTCATGGCCCCGCGCCACGGCCAGCCGCACCACCGCCGAGCCGATGAAGCCCGCGCCGCCCGTCACCAGCAGTTTCATCGCGCCACCTCCACGACGAACGGATTGTCGAACGCGGCCAGCGCCGGTGCGTCGCGGTCCTTGGCCGAAAGCTGGCCTGCGTCGACCGTCACGCCCCAGTCGATGGCAAGGTCCGGGTCGTCGTAGCGGATCGAGACATCGCACTCCGGGGCGTAGGTGTCGGTGCATTTGTAGAGCAGTTCGGCGTCCGGCGTCAGCGTCACGAAACCGTGCAGGAACCCTTCGGGGATATAGAGTTGGCGGCCGTTCTCTGCCGAAAGCTCCACGGCGACCCACTGCCCGTAGGTGTCGGAGCCCTTGCGGATGTCCGCCGCCACGTCGCGCACGGCGCCCCGGCCGCAGCGCACCAGCTTGGCCTGGGCGCGGGGCGGGGTCTGGCAGTGGAGACCGCGGACGGTGCCCGGCGCGCGGGTCAGGGACTGGTTGTCCTGCACGAAGGCGGCGTCGATCCCGGCCTCACGGCGCAGGGTCTCACGGTTCCAGACTTCCGAGAAGAAGCCCCTGTCGTCGGCGAAACGCCGCGGGGTGAGGATCAGGACATCGGCGATGGCGGTGGCGTCGATCTGCACGCGAAAACTCCCCGGTTCGGTTCGCGCCCTGAGCTAACCCGACTTGGCGCGAGAGGCCAGACGGTTCAGATCCGGCCGGCCAGGGCGGCAAGGTAGAGGGCGATCTGCTCCGGCACCGTCTGCCGTCCGACGCCGGCGCGCGACAGGGCGCGCAGGCGTCCGATCCCGGTGCGGGCGGCGCGAGCGGCGGCGAACCGGTCCAGCCGGTCGGCGGCATCGGCGGTCAGATGCGGGCGCAGACGCTGAAGGGTGCCGATATTGACCTCGTTCCAGCGGCGGAACCGGCCCTCCAGCAGCCGGGCGACGCGGTGGCGCGGGGCGGCGGCCCCACCGATCTGGTTGCGGCCGTGCTGGCGGTACTCAAGCGCCGGGGCGGGATCGTAGATCACCACGCCGCCGCTGCCGGTCACAAGCTGGTAGAGAAACCAGTCATGGACGATCGGCCCCTCCACGGCGGCGGACGCGTCCTGCGCCAGCGACAGGGCCGCGCGGTTCAGCACCATTGTATGCCCGCCGGCCAGGCTCTGGACCAGCGCATGGGCGAAGGAGGGGGTGCCGCGGAACAACCGCGTCGGGCGCAGGGGGCGCAGGTCCGCGTCGCACAGGATGGTCCGCGCGCAGTAGAGCGCCGGGCGGTCCGTATGGCCCCCGAGCCGCCAGACCGCGCGGGCCAGATGATGCGGGAACCACGCGTCGTCCTGATCCGACAGCGCCGCGAACTCCGCATCCGCCTGGCGCAGAAGGTGCAGGAAGTTCTGCCCGTAGCCCTGCCGCGGCCCGTCGATCACCGCGACGCGTCCGGGATGGGCGGCGCCGAACCGCGCGACCGCCGCCCGGCTGTCATCCGCCGATCCGTCGTCCGAGGCGATCAGCGACCAGGTGTCGAGGGTCTGCCGGGCGTAGCTGGCAAGCTGGTCGGGCAGGTGGTCCGCACCGTTGTGAACCGCCAGCAGGATCTGGACATGCGGGGTCACGGGGTCAAAAGCTCCGACGTCTCGACCACGCGGAGACCCTGGGCGCGGGCGATCTGGCCCGTCGCGCGCTCGACCGCGTGGGCGGTCGTCCCATCGGCCTGGCCCCGCTCGGGCTCGAACCCGTCCGGGCCGGGATGGAGCCTGCGGAGCGCCTCCAGCACCTGCGGCTTGGCCCAGTAGATCGAGCCGGCGGGGAACGGCGCCAGATCCGCGTCGGGGGCGATGCCGATGGCGGCCAGCAGCGCCTCTGTCCGGGGGCGGTTCATCCGCCAGAGCCGCGCCCCCCCCTGCCGCTGTCCGTCCGCCACCCAGAGGCCGGCGCTACGGTCCGCCAGGAACCGCTCCAGGGCGCGTTCGGTGACCCGGGAATCGCCCAGGATCCCGTCGACGAGTCGCGCGCGCCAGGCGTCGCCGTCGGTGCGCAGCGGCGATTTCTTGCCGTGGATCTTGGCCACCGCGCGGTATTCCGCCAGCGCGCCCGTGGCCAGCAGCCCCAGGAACGGCAGCACGTCGCGGCCCCGGTTCGGCACCGACCAGACGCGCGCCCGCGGAAATTGCCCGGTGATGGCGCGCACCATCCGTTCGTCGCCGGCGGGATGGGCGGTGACGGTCACGAAGAGATCGGCGGCGATGCCCTGGCGGGCGATGGCGGCGGCAAGCTCCGGCCAGAGATCGCGGTAGAACACATGCGCGACGATGGCGGCGGGGGCGACGGGGGCCCGGTCCGTCCCGGCAAGGGGCGTCAGATGCCAGGCGCCGTCCGGCTCTTCGGTGACGCCGGTCCGGCCGGCGCGGATGTAGTGAAGCAGCGCGCGCCCGTCGCGCGGCGGGTCCGCCAGGTGGCGCAGGTAGGCCTGCGGCGAGAAGGCGGGGTTCGGCCGCAGTCCGGCGCGCTCTCCGAACTGGACGTAGTGCCGCTCGGGCCAGGCGCGGTGCAGCGGGTTCAAATAGGGGTGGGAGGCGCGGTAATAGGCCCGGTCGAACAGCCCGCTCTGGCGGATCTCGGCCACGCAGGCGCGCTCTGCCCGGGTCGGCAGGGCCAGCCTCAGGACCAGACCGGCCTTGCGCCGCAGATCCCTCATGGCCGCGCCCTCACCGGTTCATCGCGTCCTGGTAGTGGTACGACAGCAGGAACATGCCGGCCACGCCGAAGCCCAGCGCCCAGGCGAACACATAGGTCGGGTTGACGAGAGCGGCCTCATAGGTGCCGTAGAATCCCTTGCGCATCTCGCTGGTGATGTGGGTCAGCGGGTTGATCATCAGCAGTTCGGCGCTCCTGCCGCCCACGTCCTCGGGGATGAAGATGATCCCCGACAGGATGAAGAGCGGGCGATTGAGGATCGACCAGATCCGCTGCCAGACCTGGAACCGCAGGAACAGGTAGCAGTTGAACAGCCCGATCCCCATGGCCAGCGACGCGCTCATCGCGGTGGCCAGCATGATCGGCTCCCAGCGGATGATCGGGTTCAGCTCGTAGAACCAGATGATGCCGTAAACGATGAGCGCCCCGACCGCCATCTGCGTCAGCAGGTTCAGCAGGAACCGCGCGAGGATGGCGTCCATGAAGGTCACCGCGGGATATTGCAGCAACGCCTTGGAATACCGCAGCGCCGAGGAGACCGCGCCCGACAGCGCGTTGTAGCCGGTGAAGACCACGATCCCGGTCGAATAGAACAGGGCGAAATTCGTCCCCAGGCTGGGCGAGCGCAGCAGCAGCGAGAACACCAGGGTGAGCAGCGCGATGCCGGCGACGGGGTCCACGAAGGCCCAGAGATAGCCGCCGGGAGAGCGCCCGTAGGTCGTCTCCATCTCGCGCAGGATCAGCGCGGTGATGGCGCGGAATGTGGGAACGCTGCGCGTGGATCTCAGACGGGCGGTCGGTCGCAAATTTCTGATGACCTCGGCTGGTGAAAGTCCCGGTCGCAGCGTATAGTCGGCAGGCAGGATAAAGGCAATTCCGCCCATCGACGGGACGCATTTGGCGAAATCTCCGATCCCGACCGACCAGGTGGACGCGCCCGCGAAGCGCGGCCCCCAGGCGAACCGCAAGCCCCCCCCCGGCGGGGCGCCCGCCATGCGCGTGGTCGAGATCGCGCCCGCCGCGCAGCGGGCGCGGATGCGGCTGCGCCACTGGGTGACGCTTGCGGCCTTCGTGGTGTTCTGCCTGGCGCCGACCGCCGCGACCGGCATCTACCTCTTCGCGCGCGCGGCGGACCAATATGCCTCTACCGTGGGCTTCACCGTGCGCAAGGAAGAGGTCACCAATCCGGTGGAGACGCTGGTGGGGCTGGCGGGCATGTCCAACAGCAGCGGGTCCGACACCGATATCCTCTACGAATACATCCAGTCCCAGGGACTGGTCATGGCCATCGACGAGCGCATCGATGTCAGCGCCATGTTCAGCAAGCCCGACAACGATCCGGTCTTCACGCTGGGCCCCGATCCGACGGTCGAGGAGCTGGTGGATTTCTGGCACGGCATGGTCAAGGTCAGCTACGACCCCGGCACCGGCCTGATCGAGGTCGAGGCCCGCGCCTTCACGCCGGAGGACGCGCAGCTCATCACCGAGACCCTGTTCGACATGTCGAGCCAGCGGATCAACGAGCTGTCGGCCGTCGCCCAGTCGGACCTGACCGAATACGCGCGGCGCGATCTGGAGGACGCGGTGGAGCGCCTGCGCGCGGCCCGCACCGCGCTGACGCGGTTCCGCAACGTCGAGCAGATCGTCGATCCCCAGGCCGACATCCAGGGCCAGATGGGGGTGCTCAACACGCTCCAGGCGCAGCTTGCCGAATCGCTGATCGAATACGACCTGACCCTGCAGCAGACCACCGGCGCCAACCTGCGCGGCGACCAGATCGAACGGCGGATCGGCGTGATCCGCAACCGTATCGCCGAGGAGCGCCGCAAGCTGGGGGTCGGCGGATCGGGCGAGTCCGGCGGCTACGCGGACGTGATCGGGGAGTTCGAGAGCCTGTCGCTCGACCGCGAATTCGCCGAGCAGGCCTATGTGTCGGCCCAGGCGGCCTATGACAGCGCCAAGGCCGAGGCGCGGCGCCAGAGCCGGTACCTGGCCGCCTATGTGGACCCGACCCTGCCCCAGAGCCCGCGCTATCCGCAACGCTGGCTGCTCCTGGCGGTGGTGGCGCTGGGATCCTTCGGGCTCTTCTGCCTGATCACCCTGGTCGCCTACAGCATGAAGGACCGCCGGTGAGTCCATGATCCGGCTGCAGAACCTGTGCAAGACATTCTGGCTGAAAGGCTCGCGCAAGGTCGTCGCGCGGAACCTGAACGCGGAGTTCCCTTCCGGTCGGTGCGTCGCCATCCTGGGCCGCAACGGGGCCGGAAAATCGAGCCTCATGAAGATCATCGCGGGGGTTCTGAACGCAGACAGCGGGCAGGTCCTGTCGGACGGCACGATTTCCTGGCCGGTGGGCTTCGCCGGCACGTTCCACGCCGATCTGACGGGCGTGCAGAACGTCCGGTTCACGGCGCGCGTCTACGGCGTGGACAGCGCGCAGCTGATCCACTTCGCGCAGTCCTTCGCGGAACTGGGCGATCACTTCTATGAGCCGGTGCGCACCTATTCATCGGGGATGAAGGCGCGCCTGGCCTTCGGGCTGTCGATGGGGATTCCGTTCGACACCTACCTGATGGACGAGATCGGCGCCGTCGGCGACGCCGCGTTCAAGGAAAAGAGCGCCGCCGTGCTCAAGGACCGGCTGCGCAAGTCCGGCGCGATCATGATCTCGCACTCGCTCAACCAGGTGAAGCTGCTCTGCGACTCCGGCGCGGTTCTGGAGAACGGCAACCTCACCTATTACGAGGACGTGGACGCCGCGATCCGCCACCACCAGCGCAACATGTCCTAAGCCGTCAGGCGCGCTTGCTCCAGTCGCGCTGGATCTTGCGCCCCAGGCTCCATTTGTGCACCTCTGTCGGGCCGTCGTAGATGCGAAAGGCGCGGATTTCCCGGAACACGCGCTCGACCGGCGTATCGGCGGTGACGCCCTGCCCGCCCATCACCTGCACGCATTTGTCGGCCACCCGCATCAGCGCCTCCGACACCGCCACCTTGGCCATGGAGCTTTCGGTGGTGCCGCGGTCGCCGCGGTCGAGCACGTCGGCGCACCAGTAGGTCATCAGTTCGGCCTGCATCAGGTCGATGCGGTTCTCCGCCAGCATGAAGCCGACGCCCTCATGTTCGATCAGCGGCTTGCCGAAAGCATGGCGGCGGCAGGTGTAGTCGGTGGCGATCTCCTGCGCGCGCAGGCACGCGCCCAGCCACCTCATGCAGTGGGTCAACCGGGCGGGGGCCAGCCGGACCTGCGCGTATTTGAACCCCTCTCCCGCCTCGCCCAGCATCTGGCTGGCGGGGACGCGCAGGCCGTCGATGCGCACGACGGCATGGCCCCCGGGCATCGAGCCGTCGAGCGTGTCGAGCACGCGCTCGATCCGGATCGCGGGGTCCGGCAGGTCCACCAGGAACATGCAGGCGCCTTCGTCGGCCTTCGCCATGACGATGCCGACGCCGGCGCCCTGGGCTCCGGTGATGTAGGCCTTGCGCCCGTCGATCACCCAGTGGTTGCCGTCCGGGCGGCAGGTGGTCTGCATCATCGACGGGTCCGAACCGGCGCCGCCGTCCGCCGCCGGTTCGGTCATGAAGAAGGCCGAGCGCTTGTCGCCCGCCACCAGCGGCGCCAGGAACCGCGCCTTCAGCTCATCGCTGCCGACCCGGCCCAGAAGGAACATGTTGCCCTCATCCGGTGCGGCGGTGTTCAGCGCCACGGGGCCGAGCGTGGAGAGGCCCGAGCGGATCAGGACGGCCGTCATCTCGCGGTGGGTGAGATGGCTGCCGTCCGCGCCGATATGGGGCGTCATCAGCCCGGCGGCGCGGGCCTGTTCGCGCAGTTCCGCGACCAGCGCCTCCGCGGGGCCGTGGGCGTCCTGCCGGGGGTCCCGTTCGTAGGGGACGACGGTGTCGCGCACGAAGCTCTCGACCCGCCGGGCAATGTCGCGGGCGCGGTCCGACAGGCCGTGGGTCTGCTCCAGCGGGGTCATTTCGGCGCCATCCGGATGGCGCCGTCCAGGCGGATGACCTCACCGTTCAGCATCGGGTTGGCGACGATGCTTTCGACCAGCAGGGCGAACTCCTCCGGATCGCCCAGCCGGTTCGGGAACGGCACCTGCGCGCCCAGGGAGTGCTGCGCCTCTTCGGGCAGGCTTTCCAGCAGCGGGGTCAGGAACAGGCCCGGCGCGATGGTCATCACGCGGATGCCGTGGCGGGCGAATTCCCGGGCGACGGGCAGGGTCATGCCGACGATGCCGCCCTTCGACGCCGCATAGGCGGCCTGCCCGATCTGCCCGTCATAGGCCGCGACGGAGGCGGTGTTGACGATCACGCCGGCCTCCTCGCCGTCGCGGGGGGCGGCGACCAGCCGGGCGGCGAATTTCGACAGCACGTTGAAGGTCCCGAGCAGGTTGATCGACACGACGCGGGCGAAGGCGTCCAGCGGCAGGGGGTCTCCGTCGCGGTTCACGACCTTGGCGGGCGGGCCGACCCCGGCGCAGTTCACCAGGATGCGCGCGGTGCCGTTGGCGCCCTCTGCGCTGGCGATGGCGTCGGCGACGGCGGTCGCATCGGTCACGTCGACCTCATGGAACGTGGCGCCGATCGCCGTCGCATGGGCCCGGCCCTTGTCCGCGTCGCGGTCGAAGATCGCCACCGCCGCGCCCGCGCCCGCCAGCCGCGCCGCCGTCGCGCCGCCAAGCCCCGACGCGCCCCCGGTCACGATCGCCACCTGTCCGTCGAGTTTCATGTCCTGCCCTCCCGTTTGCGCGACACTGTCGCACGATCACCGCTGACCGCAAGCCGGGATCCCTCAGCCGTCACGGCGAAGCGCGGCCACGGCCTCGGCCACGGGCGTGTCGCCATCGGTCAGCTCTATCGCCTCGCGCCTCAGCGCGGGCGTGGCCACGACCTCTGCGATCAGCCGCGCCACGTTTCCGCGCGCCACGTCTCCGTAGGGCACCGCCCGGCCGGCGCGGACCATGCCGTCGCCATCGGCGTCCTGCAAGGTTCCGGGCCGTACGATCACCCAGTCGAGTCCGGAGGCCGCGACAGCGACATCGGCGCGCTTCTTGCAGGCCATGTAATGCTCGAACCCGTCAGACGGCGCGCGGTCGCGTCCGGCTTCGGGAAAGACCGACACCAGCACCAGCCGCGTGACCCCTTCGCGCTCCATGGCGCGGATCAGCTTGACCGGGCCATTGCCGTCGATCTCCGTCGTGCGGTCGGCGCCCGACCCGGCGGCGCCGGCGGAGAAAACGACCACCTCCATGCCCGAGACGAGTGCTGCGTAGTCGTCCTCGGACATCTCCATCAGATCGCCGCCGTGGGGCGTCACACCCTGGCGCTGCAGATCCTTGGCCTGCGCGGGGGCGCGGTGCAGCCCGTGGATCTCATGGGCGTCCGCGGCCAGAAGCGGGATCAGCCGCGCGCCGACGCCTCCCGTCGCTCCGATGATCAATATCCTCGCCATGGCGTGGCTCCGTCCTGTCTCTGGGTCCGGCTCGGAGACCTAGCGCGCGCAGAGCGGATGGCGAAGCCGGCCCGGCGCGCCTACATGGCGGGGGATGGTGACACTTCCCGCCCGTTTCGACGCCTGGTTCGCCGCCCGCGGCTGGACGGTCCATCCCCACCAGCGCGACATGCTGGCGCGTGCGGACGCCCCGTCGCTGCTGCTCATAGCGCCGACCGGCGGCGGCAAGACCCTGGCCGGGTTCCTGCCCTCGCTGATCGAACTGGCGGAGGGCGCGCAGGACGGGCTGCACACGCTCTATGTCTCGCCGCTGAAGGCGCTGGCCGCGGACATCCGCCGCAACCTGACCGCCCCGGTGACCGAGATGGGCCTGCCGATCCGCGTCGAGGACCGCACCGGCGACACGTCCTACACGCAGAAGCGCCGCCAGCGCGCCGACCCGCCGCATATCCTGCTGACCACGCCGGAAAGCCTGGCGCTGCTGCTGTCCTACCCGGACGCGCCGCGGATCTTCGCGGGCCTCCGGCGCGTCGTGGTGGACGAGATCCACGCGCTGGCGGAATCGAAACGCGGCGATCAGCTGATGCTGGCGCTCAGCCGGTTGCAGGCGCTGGTTCCGGACCTGCGGCGGGTGGGCCTGTCGGCGACGGTGGAGGACCCGGCCGCCATCGCCTCGTTCCTCGCCCGCCATCCCGACCCGTGCGAGATCCTGTATGCCGATCCGGGACCCGATCCGGACATCGCCATGCTCGACACCGACGCCGCCCCGCCCTGGTCGGGGGGCGGCGGGCGCTACGCCATCCCCGCCGTGCTGGAGCAGGTGCGGCGACACCGCACGACGCTGATCTTTCACAACACCCGCGCCCAGGCCGAGATTTTCTTTCACGAGCTGTGGCTCCAGAACGAGGACGCGCTGCCCATCGGCATCCACCACGGCTCGCTGTCGCGCGAGCAGCGCGCCAAGACCGAGGCGGCGATGGTGGCGGGTCATCTGCGGGCCATCGTCTGCACCGGCAGCCTGGATCTGGGCATCGACTGGGGCGACGTGGATCTGGTGATCCAGGTCGGGGCGCCGAAGAACGTCAAGCGGCTGGTGCAGCGGATCGGTCGCGCGAACCACCGCTACAACGCGCCGTCCAAGGCGCTGCTGGTGCCGGCGAACCGGTTCGAGGTGGTGGAATGCGTCGCCGCGCTGGACGCGGTGACGGCCCGCGACCTGGACGGCGACCCGCGCGGACCCGGACCCCGCGACGTGCTCTGCCAGCACATCCTGATCCGCGCCGCCTCCGGTCCCTTCGCCGCCGACGACCTCTACGCCGAGGTCACAAGCGCCGGGGCCTACCGCGCCCTGACCCGCGCCGCCTTCGACGCCTGCGTGGAGTTCGTGGCCACGGGGGGCTATGCGCTGCGCCGCTACGACCAGTGGCAGCGGCTGGTGCTGAAGGACGGCATGTGGCAGCTGCGCGATCCGCGCGGCGACCTGCGGGTGCGCCAGAACATCGGCACGATCATGGACACCGACCTGCTGAAGGTGCGCCTTCGGAACCGGCGCGGCGGCACCCCCCTGGGCGAGGTGGAGGAAGGCTTCGCCGCCACCCTGACCCCCGGCGACACGTTCCTGATCGGCGGCCAGATCGTCCGCTACGAGGGCCTGCGCGAAACCGTGGTCGAGGTCACGCGCCGCCCCGACAAGCCGCCCCGCATCGCCACCTTCATGGGCACGAAATTCGCCACGTCCACCCAGCTCAGCCACCGGATCCTGCGCATGTTCGCGCAGGACGACTGGCCCGAACTGCCGGATTCGACGCGCGCCTGGCTGCATCTCCAGCGCGCTGCGTCGAAACTGCCCGAGGCGGACCGCATCCTGGTCGAGAGCTTCCCGTTCCTCGGCCGCGCGCACACCTGCATCTACGGGTTCGCGGGGCGCAACGCGATGCAGACGCTGGGCCTGCTGGTGACCGCGCGGATGGAGGCGCGGGGCCTGCATCCGCTGGGGTTCGTGGCGACCGACTACGCGACGCTGATCTGGGGGCTGGAGACAGTGGACGACCCTGCCCCGCTCTTCGACGGCGCCGGCCTGCGCGCGGCGTTCGAGACATGGCTGGCGGGCAACGCGGTGATGAAGCGGACGTTCAAGCAATCGGCGGTGATCGCCGGGCTGATCGACCGCCAGACCCGCGGGCAGCGCAAGTCCGGGCGGCAGGCGACCTTCTCCGCCGACATCCTCTACGACACGCTCAGGAAATATGAACCGGGCCACCTGCTGCTGGACATCACGCGAGAGGAGGCACTGAAGGGGCTGGTCGATTTCGGCCGGATCGAGGAGATGCTGGCCCGCACCGCCGGGCGCATCGACCACGTGGTCGCGGACCGGCCGACGCCGCTGGCAGCACCCCTGTTCCTGGAAGCCGGGCGCGTCCCGGTGGAGGGCGCGGGGACCGACAAGCTTCTGGCCGACGAGGCCGAGCGGCTGATGGAGGGCGCGGGGCTGCAGATCACGCAAGAGGACGCGCGGCGCTGGCGGGTGCCGTTCTGAGCCGCGGCATCTTGCGGCGGGCGGCGGGCTTGGATATCGAACGGAGCATGAACTTCTGCGACTTCGATCTCTGCGGCGAACGGCTGCGGGTGCTGCCCACGGGCGCTGTCTGGTGGCCGTCGGCCAGGACGCTGATCGTGGCGGACCTGCATCTGTGCAAATCGGAGCGGATCGCCCGCCGGTCGGGACAGATGCTCCCGCCCTATGAGACCCGCGACACGCTGATGCGGCTCGACGCCGACCTTCAGGCAACGCGGCCCGCGCGGGTGATCTGCCTGGGCGACAGTTTCGACGACGACGCGGCCCGGTCGGGACTGGACGAGGCCGAGACGCTGTGGATCGCCCGGATGCAGGCGGGGCGGGACTGGATCTGGATCGCCGGGAACCACGATCCGGCGCCGGTGGATCTGGGCGGCGCGGCGCTGGACGACCTCTGCTCCGGCGCGCTGACCTTCCGCCACATCGCGGTCCCCGGGGCGGTGGGGGAACTTTCGGGGCATTACCACCCCAAGGCGCGGCTGATCTTGCGCGGCCGCGCGATCTCTCGGCCGTGTTGCCTCTACGATACCGGCCGCGCGATCCTGCCGGCCTATGGCACCTATACCGGCGGGCTGGACTGGACCGACCCGGGGCTCGCCCGGCTGTTCCGGCCCGGAGCCTGCGCGATCCTGACCGGCACCCGGCCCTGCGCGCTGCCGGTCCCGCAAAGGGCGCGGGCATGAGCGCGCGGATCCGTGCCAGTTTCGCCCGGCAGTCGATGATGGCCACGCTTGGCGCGGAACTTGTCCATGTGGGGGACGGCACGGTGACGGTCGAGGCGCCGATCCTGCCGCTGGCGCTGCAGCAGCACGGCTACGGACATGCCGCGCTGACCTTCGCCATCGGGGATACCGCCGCCGGATACGCTGCGCTGACGGTGCTGCCGGATGAGGCCGAGGTCCTGACCATCGAGATGAAGATCAACCTGCTGCGCCCCTGCGCGGGAGAGCGGCTGATCGCCCGCGGCCGGGTGGTCAAGCCCGGGCGGCGGCTGGTCGTGGTCACCGCCGCGGTCTCTGCCCTGCGCCACGGGACGGAGACGGAGATCGCCCTGCTGCAGGGTACGATGATCCCGACCTGAAGGCCCCCCGTCCGCCGTACGGGGATGAGCGCAGAGCGTGCCGGACGGACCGGTTGGAGCAGGCCGACCTGCGTTGCGGTCCTGACGGACGTCACGCCGGCTTGGGTATCGGATGCGACGGAGGCAGTCCCGAGGGTCCGGAGGCGGATTTCGTCAGACGGACCAGGGCCTCTGGTCGGGGACATGCAGCCGAAGCGTATCGCCCATGCGCAGCGTGCCGGGCCGCTCGACCCAGGCGGTGATCCCGCGCCGCCCCTTCGCCGCCGCCTGAAACCGCTTGCCGGCCTCCCCGAGCGCGCCCTGGATCGTCCTGGCGGGGAGGTGGCAGGGCCGGTTCTGCATATCCACGACCAGCGTGGCACCATCCGGTCCCTGTAGCCGGGACGAGGGCGGGACGTGGCTGAAATCGGCGATGCCCCGGACCACCACGGACGCGCCGAGCCATAGGGGATCGAGCGCCCCGACCCCCATGGCCGCGGCGATCCGGTCCAGCTCCTCGGCCGACACGATGGAGACCTGACGGGTATTGGCGATCTCGGTTCCCCGGGGGTGCTGCGCGGTCACGCGGCTGCAGGACGGACGGGTGCGGCCGGCATGGACCTCCCCGTCCTGCCCGCCGAACCCCAGCACCATGGTCCCGAGCGCCTCGCCCTCGATCTCCGGGCGCTGGCGATGCGGGACGCGGCCGAGCCATGTGATGCGGGCGACATGATCGGTGGGCTTGAGGGCGGGCATGGGCGTGTCCGTTCATTGGCCCCGGCAGCGTAGATCGCCGCGCCGCCCCTGGCCAGATCGCTTGCACGTCCCCGCGGCGCGCGCATGGTCCGGAACGAGAACGGCCGCGGCCCAGGGGACCGCGGCCGTGGTGTCACGCCGGCGGGCGGATCAGGTCGGCTCCGGCTCCAGGTCGCCCTCGGGCTTCGCCTTGGGCTTGGTCTTGGGGATCGAGGCGATAGAGGACCGGTTGCCCTCATCCGGGGTATCGTCATCGTCGCGGTTCAGCGGTTCGCCGTTGACCACCTTGAGGATCTCCGGGCCGGTCAGGGTCTCGTATTCCAGAAGCCCCTGGGCCAGACGTTCCCATTCCTCTTTCTTCTCGGTCAGGATGCGCTTGGCGGTCTCGTACCCCTCGTCGATGAGCGCCTTCACCTTTTCGTCGATGACGCGCTGGGTCGCCGCCGAATGGCTGGGACCGCCCGAATAGCCGCCCAGGTAGGACTGCTGCTCATTGGCGTAATCCACAAAGCCAAGCTCCGGGTCGAAGCCGAACTGGGTGACCAGCGCGCGGGCGATCTTGGTCACCTGCTGGATGTCGGACGCCGCACCGGAGGTCACCTTGTCCTTGCCGAACTTCAACTCTTCGGCGACCCGCCCGCCCATCGCCATGGCGATCTTGGAGGTGTATTTCGTGTAGCTGACCGACAGCTGGTCACGCTCGGGCAGGGACAGCACCAGACCCAGCGCGCGGCCGCGCGGGATGATCGTCGCCTTGTGGACGGGATCGTGCTCGGGGACGTTCAGGCCGACGATGGCGTGGCCGGCCTCATGGTAGGCGGTCAGTTTCTTCTCGTCCTCGGTCATGACCATGGACCGGCGCTCGGCGCCCATCATGACCTTGTCCTTGGCGTTCTCGAAATCGTCCATCACCACGAAGCGCCGGCCGACGCGGGCGGCCATCAGCGCCGCCTCGTTCACCAGGTTCGCAAGGTCGGCACCGGAGAAGCCGGGCGTGCCGCGGGCGATGATGCGCAGATCCACGTTGGGCCCCAGCGGCACCTTGCGGGCGTGGACGCCCAGGATCTTCTCGCGGCCCTTGATGTCGGGGTTGGGCACCTGGACCTGCCGGTCGAACCGGCCGGGACGCAGCAGAGCGGGGTCGAGCACGTCGGGCCGGTTGGTCGCGGCGACGATGATGATGCCCTCGTTCGCCTCGAACCCGTCCATCTCGACCAGGAGCTGGTTCAGCGTCTGCTCGCGCTCGTCGTTGCCGCCGCCGTAGCCGACGCCGCGGGACCGGCCGACGGCGTCGATCTCGTCGATGAAGACGATGCAGGGCGCGTTCTTCTTGGCCTGCTCGAACATGTCGCGGACCCGGGACGCACCGACGCCCACGAACATCTCGACGAAGTCGGAGCCGGAGATGGTAAAGAACGGCACGCCCGCCTCACCGGCCACGGCGCGGGCCAGAAGCGTCTTACCGGTGCCCGGCGGGCCGACCAGCAGCGCGCCCTTGGGGATCTTGCCGCCCAGGCGGCTGAACTTCTGCGGGTTGCGCAGGAATTCGACGATCTCTTCCAGGTCGTCCTTGGCCTCGTCGATGCCGGCCACGTCGTCGAAGGTCACGCGGCCGTGCTTTTCGGTCAGAAGCTTGGCCTTGGACTTGCCGAACCCCATGGCCCCGCCGCGTCCGCCGCCCTGCATCCGGTTCATGAAGTAGATCCAGACGCCGATCAGCAGCAGGAACGGCAGGAAGGTCATCAGGATGGTGGTGAAGCCCGATTGCTCCTGCGGCTTGGCGTTCACGGTCACGTCGTTGGCGATCAGGCGGTCCGTCAGGCTGTCGCCGCCGTCCGGTCGGACGGTGGTGTAATCCTGGCCGTCGCCGCCGCGGAACACGACCCGCTCTCCGTCCAGCGTGACGGAACTTACCTCTCCGGCATCGACCTGGGCGATGAAGTCGGAGTAGGAGACGCTCCGGGCGTTCAGCGACGACTGGCCGCCGGAAAACAGGTTGAAGAGCGTCAGCACCAGCAGGAGCAGGACGACCCAGACGGCCAAGCTACGCGCGTTTCCCAAGAAATTGCCTCCGAAGGGTGTCTTCGAACCGCCATGCCGCGATCCGCGTTTCCGGGCTTAGATATACATCGGGCGTGCGGATTCAATCACCCTGTCCCGAGACCGCGAAATTGCCGCGCCCGTCGGCGACGGCCTGCCACCCCGCGGGATGTCCCGCGACAGGGGCCGCGACCAGAGTACCATGCCTGAAAACCGCCGGGGACGCCATCAAAGAATGGCGCGGCAGGCCGGTGTCGCGCCAGGTGGCGCACTCTGTCAGATGCCGCCCCAGGGCGGCGATGCAGAGATCGGGCGCTGCGGGTCCGGTCAGGCGCCAGCGCCCGTCCCAGAGCCGGTCGGCCGGGGCGGTGATCCGGGCCACGGCGGCGGGTTCGCGGGCAATGCGGAGCCGCTGGCCGGGACCGGGCGACAGAAGGCAGCCGTGCAGCGTGCGGATGCCGCAAGGCGTCGGCCACGTGGCCAGGGCGTCCAGCCCGGCCTGGCGCGGCCCGTCGCCCCGTCCCGACACCCAGCGCAGCGCCGCGGCGACGAGACGGCGCGCGATTTCCGCCGGGAGCGGCGGCGTCAGGTCCAGCAGCAGGTCGCCGCGGTCCGCGGTCGCGCGGCGGGCGGCCTCTTCATCGGCGTAATGGTCGAGCGCGGTGCTGGCCTGCCGCAGGTGACGCGCGGTGGCCGACAGGGCCTCGACCCCCGCGCCCATGGGGGCGAGCGCGGCCAGCACCCGGCGGGCGCGGGCCCGGTCATAGCGCGGATCGTCGTTGGAGGGATCGTCGCTCCAGCCGATGGCCCTGCCGCGCAGGTGGTCGCGGAGCGCCGCCCGGCTCAGGTCCAGAAGCGGGCGCGCCCAGGCGACACCGTGACGCGCGAACCGGCGCGGCATCTCCGCCAGTCCGTCGCAACCGGGCGCGCGGCGGAGGCGCAGAAGCAGGCTCTCGGCCACGTCGTCGGCGGTATGGCCCAGCATCACGACATCCAGCGCCCGGACCCGCGCCCACTCCCCGATCAGCCGGTAGCGCGCGTCCCGCGCGCGGGCCTGAAGATTGCCTGTGCCGTCCCAGTGCCATTGCAGCGTGTCGTGGGAAATGCCGCGGGCGGCGCAGAACGCCGCGACGGCCACAGCCTCCGCCCGCGCTTCGGCCCGCAGGCCGTGATCGACGGTGACCGCATGGACGGACCGTCCGCCGGCCCCCGACAGCACCAGGTCGAGGCAGGCCATGGAATCGCCGCCGCCGGAGACGGCGACGCCGATCCGGTGCGCGGGGCCGGGATCGACAGGCGCGGGGCGCGGCCCGCCCGCCGTCACTGGCAGCCGATGGAGGCCCGCGCCGTCTCGGATTCCGCCGCGGCCTCGCTGCCGGGAAAGAGCGACGGAACCTCGCCCAGGGTGGCGCAGGCATCGGCCGTCTGGCCCACCGCGTCGAGCTTTCGGCCAAGCTGCAGCAAGGCGTCCGGGGCCAGCGCCCCGTCCGGGCTGCCGGAGTAGGACGCAAGATACGCGCGCGCCGCGGCCTTGTCGTCGCCCAGTTCCGACAGGGCCTGGCCGCGGTAGAAATGCGCCTCGCCGGTCAGCGCGCCGCCCGTGTAGGTCTCGGTGAAGGTCTCGAAGAGGTCAGCGGCGCTGCGAAAGCTGCCGGAATCGAGCGCCTCCTTCGCCCGGTCGAAATCCGCCTGTTCCCCGATCGCCAGCTGCGCGCCGTCGGTCACGTTCTGTGCCGGGGCCGCGGTGGGCACATCCACGCCGCCCAGGGGCGGTGTTTCGCCAAGGCTGCCCAGATCGCAGCCATCGTCCAGCTCACAGACCCGGAAGCGCAGGTCGCCCAGCCGGTTGGTGCCGTCCGACACGACCCGGTTGACCCGGTTCTCGACCTCCTCGGTCGAGGAGGTCAGGCGGCGCAGCTCGGCCTCCATGGCGTCGATCCGCTCCAGCGCCGAGGTGCCGGTCAGGCTGGTCTGCGGCGCGCCGGTGGTGGACAGCTCACGCTTCAGCCGCCCGACCTCCACCAGCAGGACCTGGATCTCCTGGCGGATGTCGGCCAGCGTCTGGCCGTCCTGCGCCAGCGCCGGACCGGCGAGCGTGCCGACGCAGGCAAGAACGCTGAGCGCGCGCAACATGGCCACCCCCTCAGCTCGTCAGGCCGCCGGCGGCGATCACGGTCACGGCGCGGCGGTTCTTGGCGTAGCAGTCTTCGGTCGAGCAGACCTCGATCGGGCGCTCCTTGCCATAGGTCAGCGTTTCCAGCCGCCCCGCGGAGACGCCCTGGCTGACCAGGAAATCGCGCACCGACGCGGCACGGCGGGCGCCGAGGGCGAGGTTGTATTCCCGCGTGCCCTGCTCATCGGCATGGCCTTCGATGATGGCGGTGTATTCGGGGTTCTGGGTCAGCCACCGGGCCTGCCCCTGCAGGGTCTGGCGCGCATCGTCGTTCAGCGTGGACTGATCGACCTGGAACAGCACCCGGTCGCCGATGGTCTGGTTGAAATACGCCGTCGATGACGGGTCGAGCGCGCCCTGGCTGATCCCGTCCGCCCCCGGAAAGGCACCCGGCCCGGTCCCGTCGGCCGTGCCGGGCCCGAACCGGCTGGGATTAGAGCAGGCGGCAAGGCCCAGCAGGCCCAGCAGCAGCAGGGATTTTCCGATCATAGGCATCGACGCGCTCTCCTCAGATTGACTTTCGGTGTTCTAGCACCGCCGCGGCGGCTTGGAAACGTCATGGCAGCAGCGGCGACCAGGCCGGATCGGAGGCCGGCCCCGGCGTCGGCACCCGGCGCAGGTTCCGCCCCGACACGTCCACCGAATAGAGCGCCGGCTGCCCCTCTGCGCCCGCACTCTGCCGGGTGAACATCAGCACCCGGCCATTCGGGGCCCAGGTCGGCCCCTCGTCAAGGAAAGAGGCGGTCAGAAGCCGCTCCTCGCTGCCGTCGGTGCGCATGACGCCGATATGGAACCGCCCCTCGTTCTGCTTGGTGAAGGCGATGAGATCCCCGCGCGGGCTCCAGACCGGCGTGCCGTAGCGCCCCGGCCCGAAGGAGATCCGCTTCGGCTCTCCTCCGCCGGAGGGCATGACGTAGAGCTGCGGCGAGCCCGAGCGGTCGCTCTCGAACACGATCTGGCTGCCGTCGGGGCTGTAGGAGGGCGCCGTCTCGATCGACGGCGCGTTGGTCAGCCGCTGCGGCTGGCCGCCCGGCGACAGGCGATAGATGTCGGTATTGCCGCCGGTCGAGGCCGAGAACACCACCGTCGAGCCGTCCGGCGCATAGCGCGGGGCGAAGGTCATGGACTCCGACGGCACCGGCAGCGGCACGCGCGACACGCTGCCCACGTCCATCTGGTAGATCTGCGGAAAGCCGCTTTCGTAGCTGGTATAGAGCACCCGGTCGCCGGTGGGCGAGAAACGCGGCGCCAGCACCAGCGACGAGCTGTCGGTGAGGTACTGCACGTTGGCGCCGTCGTAATCCATGACCGCCAGACGCTTCTGGCGGTCGTTCTTCGGACCGGCCTCCGACACGAACACCACGCGGCTGTCGAAATAGCCCGATTCGCCCGTGATCCGCGAATAGACCGCGTCGGCGACCTTGTGGCCCAGCCGGCGCCAGCTCGACTGGCTGCCGGAAAGCGAAAGCCCCTCGCCCAGGGGCGCGTCGGAGAAGACGTCGAAGAGTCGGAACTTGACGGTCAGCGAGCCGTCCGCGCCGGCTGACACCGCGCCGGTGATGAGCGCCTGGGCGTTGACGGCCTTCCAGTTGGCATAGGACACGGTCTGGGTGAACTCGGTCACCGGTTCCACGAAGGCGCTGTCGGGGATGCGGCGGAAGAGACCCGTTCCCACCAGGTCGTCGGCGATCACCTGGGTGATCTTGCCGGCCCATTCGCCGGCGTCCGGGGTCTCGGCGATGAACGTGGGCAGGGCGAAGGGCAGCGGTTCGATCACGCCTTCGGTGATCTCGATCCGCAGCGGTCCCTCCTGCGCCTGTGCGGGGGCCAGCGGCAGGACGCAGAGGGCGGCAAGGCCCGCCCAGCGGAAAACGCGCATCAGCTTCTCTCTGGTTGTCTCGACTGTCATCTCAGCGCACCCTCATATCGCGTGGGTTGAAGGTCACTTCGACCTGTTGCCATTGGGCGAATTTCTCAGCCGGCAGCTTATAGCCCCCGTTCTCGAACTGACAGCGCAGTATGGCGCGGCGGCCGGCCTCGAACGCCGCGCGCTGGGCCGCGGGCGACCCGCCATCGGCGGCGACCTGCTGAAGGCTGCTGTCCACCACCCGGTTGTCCGGCGTCATGTTGAAGCGGATCGTCACCGCCACGTTGGCCCATTCGGACCCCACATCCACGTTCCAGCACGACCGGACGGCCAGGGTGAAGGCCTCTCTCTCGCCGGCGGTGATCGGCGGGCCGGCGGGCGCGCCCTGGAGCGTGCCTTCCTCGACCCGCTCTTCCAGGCCCGCGATGGTCCGGTCGATGGCGCTCTGGACGTTGTCGGACGCGGCCGAGCTGGTCTCGGCCGGGGTCTGCGGCGCCGGGGGGGGCGTCGGGGCGGGGTCGGGCGGAGGGGCGGGATCGGCGCGAGCCACGCGCTCCGGGCGGGTCCGGGGGCGGGCCGTGGCCGCGGGGGCGACGTTCGGGGTGCTGGCCTCCGGCTCCTCGGCCTCGGTCACGATCTCCGTCGCGGCCTCGGGCGGGGCGGCGGGGGGCTGTTCCTCCGCCAGCTGCGGCGCTTCCTCCACCGGCTCGGGCGCCACCGCCTCCTCCGGGGTCTCGGCGCGCTCGGCCTCGACCGGCGGGGCGGGGGCCGGTGTGGGGGCGACGCGCGGCGCCGGGCGCGGCTTGTCCTCGGGCCCGGTCGGCAGCGGCTCCGGAGCCGCGGACTGCGGCGCGGGCTCCGGCGCGGGGTCCGGGGCCGGTTCGGGCACCGGCTCCGGTTCCGGCGCCGGCATGGGTTCCGGCGCGGGTTCTGGCTCCGGCGCGGGCTCCGGTTCGGACGCGGGCTCCGGTTCGGGGGCGGGATCGACCACGCGGGGCATCTGCGGCGGGGTCTCCTCCTCGGGTGCTTCGGGGTCCACGGCGGCCGACGGCTCATCTGCCTCCATCATGGGGGGCGGCGTGGGCGTGCCCTCGTCGGGGCGGGTCAGGGCGGCGAATTCCTCTTCGCTCAGCACCGTCACCTCGGCGGTTTCCAGCGGCGGACGCGGCGCGCGCTGGAACAGCCCCCCGAACAGAAGCGCCAGCAAGAGCAGCACATGCGCGCTGCCGGATATGATGAGTGGCGTGTCCATGTGCCCCCTCACGGAGCCTCCCGCCGGTTACCCGTCGGACCCGTCGAGCCGCGGCCCGCCCGCGTCCGTCACCAGTCCGATCTCATTGAAGCCGCCGGAGTTGAGCGCGCCCATCACCTCGGCCACGCGGGCGTAGGGGATCGCCCCGTCGGCACGCAGGAACACCTTGCGGCTCTCGCGCTCCGCGGCGATGGCGCGCAGCTGGCCGATCAGGTCGCCGCTCTCGGTATCGTTGTCCATCAGCAGCACCCGCCCGTCGCCGGTCAGGGTGACGGTCAGCGGCTCCTCACGCTCGGTCGGCAGGGCCTCGGCGGCGGTTTCGGGCAGCTGGATCGGCACGCCCACGGTCAGAAGCGGGGCGGCAACCATGAAGATGATGAGCAGCACCAGCATCACGTCCACGAAGGGGGTGACGTTGATCTCCGACATGGGACGCGCGCGGGACCGCCGCCGCCGGCGCCCGCCGCGCTGGTCCTTCTGTATGATGCCTGCGGCCATGTCAGCCGTCCAGCTGGCGCGACAGGATGGTCGAGAACTCGTCGGCGAAGGATTCGTATCCGCCGACGATCCGTCCCTGGTCGGCGGACAGCTTGTTGTAGAAGATCACCGCCGGGATCGCCGCCAGAAGGCCCAGCCCGGTGGCCAGAAGCGCCTCTGCGATGCCGGGCGCCACCACGGCAAGGTTGGTGTTCTGCGCCTCGGCGATGTCGATGAAGGCGTTCATGATGCCGAACACCGTGCCGAAGAGGCCGATGAACGGCGCGGTGGCGCCGATGGTCGCAAGGATCGGCAGACCGCCCTCCAGATCCTGGGATTCGCGCGCGATGGCGACGTCCATGCTGCGGTCGATCCGCGCCGCGGCGCCCGGGATCATCGCGCCGTCGCCCTTGTGGCTGCGCTGCCATTCGGCCATGCCCGCGGCAAAGACGCTGGCCGCGCGGCCGTCCGGGTCCGGGCCGATCTGGCGGTAGAGATCGTCCAGCGGCTCACCCGACCAGAACGCGGAATCGAACCGCGCGGCCTCTGCCTGCGCGGTGCGGAACGTCAGGTGCTTGCGGATGATGATCGCCCAGGACCAGACCGACGCCGCGATCAGGATCAGCATCACCAGCTTCACCGTGAGCGTGGCGCGCGCGAACAGCGCCAGCATGGAGAAGTCGATCTCCGCCGCCGCCGCGAGAGTTTCCGTTTCCATCTGACTGCTCTTTGTCTGCCGCGGGACCGCTTGCGGATCCCTTCGGCGATTTACCTACCGGAGTGCGGACGCAAAAGCCACCGAAAGCGCACGATCGGGTGATCGTGGGGGACGCCCCCCGCCCGATCGGCGGCGGCGCGCCGGCGTCCTCAGCCCAGCGCGCGCAATTCCGGCGGCATCCGGCGCACGCCGCCGGTGACGTGGTCGATCACGACCAGCTCGACCCGCGCCCGGAACAGCGTGCGGGGACCGCGCCGGATGACCTGGCACAGGACCATCCGCGCCCCGGACGCGCTTTCGATCGCTGTCTCGACCTCCAGCGCGTCGTCGAGCCGGGACGGGGCCAGGAAATCGCCCTCGACCCGGCGCACGGCGAAGACCGATCCGTCGCGGCGCATGGTCACCTGGTCTATGCCCTTTTCGCGCACCCAGGCGGACCGCGCGCGCTCGATGTATTTCAGGTAGTTGGCGTGATAGACGATCCCGCCCATGTCGGTGTCTTCGTAATAGACCGTGATCGGGAAGAAATGCGCCATGCGCGGCCTCGTCGCCATGCCATCGGCGAAGGGGATAGGATGGCGCGCGGCGGGAGTCTAGGGTGGCGCAGGGCGGGGGAAACCGATCATGACACGACTGACGCCGATGGCGGCAGCGCCGATCTTCGCGGGGCTGGAGGCCGGGACCATATCCCGCATCGCGGCCGCCGGCCGGCACGAGGTGCTGGAACCCGGCGCCGCCCTCTTTCACGAGGGCGACCCCAGCGACGGGCTCTATGTGGTCGAGACCGGGCTGATCCGTGTCTGGCGTACCGACCGCGACGGCAATCCGTTCACGCTGGCATTCCTGCGGCCCGGTGCCAGTCTGGGAGAGATGGCGCTGGAGACCGCGCCGCGGTCGGCCAATGCCACGGCGCAACAGATCGCGCGGCTGTTCCACCTGCCGCGCGCCAGCTTCGAAGGGCTTATCGGGACCGAGCCGGCATTCGCCCGGCGGATGATAGAGGTGCTGGCCGCGCGCGTCCGCCACCTCAACGGAGAGCTTCACGCGCTGGCCTATCATTCCCTACGCGCCCGGCTTGCGCGCAAGCTTCTGGCCCTTTGCGGTTCGGAAGGAGACACCCCGCCGCCGCTCAGCCAGCGCGAGATCGCCGCCATGCTGGGCGTGACGCGCGAGGCGGTGAACAAGCACCTGCGGGCGCTGGAGAAGGACGGGGCACTGGCGCTGGAGCAGGGTCGGGCGCGGATCCTCGACATGGGCCGGTTGCGAAAATACCTGCCCGAGGTGTGATCGCGATCACACCCCGCAGCGGCGAATCGCCGCAACCATGAAGATGCTGCGTCCAAGGGCGCAGCGGCCATCGCGATACCGATGGTTGAACCTCACGGTCGCCCGCGGCCGGGCCATTTTAGAACAAAGACTTTTCAGGCCGGTCCGGCATGATGGTGTGCCCCCGGCGGGGCCGGGATCGTCCGTACCGGGCGGTCCCGGCCCAATTCGTGTCCGCTGCCGGTCCGGGGGGGCTGGATCTGCCTCGGGAACGGCAATCGCTGTGGGTGCGATCACACCTTCCCGGTCCGGTCCGTGCCAGCATGTTCGGGCGGCCCGCTCCCTCCCGCACCGGGTCCGCATCGCAAAGCAAGACTGACCGGAGCCCATCCGCTCCGGTCTTTTTTCGTCAGGCCGGCGGAAAGATCCGGGCCGAGAGCCGCAACGCGTGGGCAGGATCGCGGGACATGGCGGGCATGACACGATCATAGGCTGCGCGGATTACCGCGCCGATCTCGGGGTGCAGGACCACGGTTCCGCCCGGCGTGCGCGCCAGGGGCGAGCGGTCCTGAAACGCGGTGTCCGACCACAGCACGATGGATTGCACCACCTGCGACAGCGCCACGGTTTCGGCCGGAATGCCCGACATCTCGCTGTCCATCCGCACGAACAGGAACGCCGCGCGGATGGCGCCGGCCTCGTCGAAGCGGAACACCCGGTACTGGTTGGCCTCCGCGTCTTCGAGCCGGTCGAGCACGGGCGCCAGGTCGGGGATCAATCGGTCGAGATCCGGGACCTGGCGCAATTCGTCCCAGTCGCGGAAGAAGAACACCATGAAGTTGACGCCGAGTTCCGGGTCCGTCTCGGCCAGATCCAGTCCGGCCAGCTGCGTCACCGCCTGCAATGCGCCCTTGACCACCGACAGCGTGGCGTCGTCCACGCCGAACACCACCGGCGCGATGGGCCGACCCCACCGCGCGAACAGGTAGCTTCCGTCCGAGCGCGTGAAAAGCGGTTCGATCTGGTCGGGCTGCATGGGCGGGCCTCCTCTGGGGGCGCGACCTAGGGGACGCGGACCGGCAGGGCAAGAAGCCGCGGCCGCAGGCGGGGGTCAGCCGTCGAAGAGATCGCCGGCGCCCGGGCCGCGCGGCGGCGCCAGTCCAAGGTGCCCCCAGGCCGCCCGCGCCAGCATCCGCCCGCGCGGCGTGCGCTGGATCAGCCCCTGCTGGAGCAGGAACGGCTCGATCACCTCTTCCAGCGCGTCGCGGCTTTCGCTGAGCGCGGCGGACAGGGTCTCGATCCCCACCGGTCCGCCCTGGTAATGCTCTGCGATAAGGCCCAGATAGCGCCGGTCCGCCCCGTCGAGCCCCAGGTGGTCCACCCCCAGCCGGGTCAACGCCGTGTCCGCCAGCGCCCGCGTCAGCCGCCCGTCGCCCTCGACCAGCGCGAAATCGACCACCCGGCGCAGCAACCGTCCGGCGATGCGTGGCGTGCCACGCGCGCGGGCGGCGATCTCGCGGGTGCCCTCCGGCTCCGCCTCCACGCCCAACAGCCGCGCGCCCCGCGCCACGATGGCCTGCAACTCGTCCACGGTGTAGAACTGCAGCCGGATCGGGATGCCGAACCGGTCCCTGAGCGGGGTCGTCAGCAGCCCCAGACGCGTCGTCGCCCCGACCAGGGTAAAGGGCTGGAGTTCGATCCGCACGGTGCGCGCGGCCGGGCCCTCGCCGATCACAAGATCCAGCTCGAAATCCTCCAGCGCGGGGTAGAGCACCTCTTCGACCACCGGGTTCAGGCGGTGGATCTCGTCGATGAAGAGCACGTCCCGCGCCTCCAGGTTGGTCAGGATGGCGGCCAGATCCCCGGCCTTGGCCAGCACCGGTCCGGAGGTCATGCGAAAGCTCACGCCGAGTTCGCGCGCGACGATCTGCGCCAGCGTGGTCTTGCCCAGGCCGGGCGGGCCGTGGAACAGCGCGTGGTCCATGGCCTTGCCGCGCATCTTCGCGCTCTCGATGAACACGCCCAGATTGGCGCGCGCCTCCGCCTGTCCGGTGAACGCGTCGAGCGTTTGCGGTCTGAGCGCGGGGCCGTCATCCTCTGCCAGCGGCTCCGGTCGCAGGGTGGGATCGGGATCGGTCATGGGGCCGTCTCCTGGCTGCGGACGGGACGGCCCGGGTTTGCGGCAGCATGCGCCGCGGACGGCTGGGTGCCGCAACGACAAAAGCATTCCGGCCGGGACAGAGCCGGGGGGGGAGGGGCGGCGACCGTCCGCGTACCGGCGGCCGTCGCCGCCTCGGGGGTGGGCGGGAGAGGCAGAAATCCCGCACCGCCCCGGCCACGGACCGGCCGACCGGGGCGCCGCGCGGCGGGCAATATCCGCAGCGGTCCCGCGTATCGACGCGCCAGGCGCCGCGCGCCAACACCGCGAACGCGCGGCAGCGGCGTGGGCGGCACGGCCGAGACGGTGGACATGCGCACGGCGCCGAAAGACCGCGCCATCGCGGCGGCGCCGACGATGGCAAGGACGTCGCCGGCCGCGCGCCCGTCCGTGTCGGTGGCGTTCTGGAAAACCGCCATCCCTACCCCTTCGGCGCCAGCACCCTGAGCGCGGCGCGGATGAGGGTTTCTGTCGTGGCGTCGGCCTGTGCGCCGGAGGCCTCGGCAACGGCGCGGGCGGCCTCCGACGGGGCATAGCCCAGGTTCGACAGGGCGGACATGGCCTCTGCCTGCGCCGCGCCGGTACCGGGCGGGGCGTGGGGCTGCGGAAGTTGGGCGGCCGCAGCCGAAGGCGGGTGCGGCGGGTCGTCCGCCGCCAGGACCGCGCCGCCCCGGGCACCCAGGGCCATGACGGCCGGCGCCTTCTCCTTCAGTTCGTTTATCACCCGCTGGGCGATCTTGGGGCCGACGCCGGGGGCCGCCCGGATCGCCGTCGCGTCGCCCAGCGCGATGGCCCGTCCGACCCCGTCGGCCCCCAGCGTGCCCAGGATCGCCAGAGACGCCTTTGCCCCGATCCCCTGCACGCTGGTCAGAAGGCGATGCCATTCCTTTTCCAGCAGCGTCGGGAAGCCGAAGAGTTGCAGCAGGTCCTCGCGCACCAGCATGTCGGTATAGAGCGACGCGACCCCTCCCGGTCCGGGCAGCGACGCGCGGGTCCGGTCCGAGACATGGACCACATAGCCGACCCCGCCGACCTCCAGCAGGATGTGGTCGCTGCCCACATACCCGATCCGCCCGGAGAGCCGGCCGATCATGACCGGGCCCTGGCAAGCGTGCGGGCCGCGCCCAGATGGGCATGGTGGCAAAGCGCCACTGCCAGCGCATCGGCAGCGTCCGGTCCCGCCGGGACAACGCCGGGAAGCTGCATCCGCACCATATGCGCGATCTGCTGCTTGGCCGCATGGCCCACGCCAACGACCGTCTTCTTGACGGAGTTCGGCGCGTACTCGCCGACCGTCAGCCCTGCCTGGGCCAGCGCCAGCAGCGCCACGCCGCGGGCCTGCCCCAGCTTCAGCGTGCCGGCCCCGTCGCGGTTCACGAAAGTCTGCTCGATGGCGGCCGCGTCGGGACGTTCGCGCAGCAGGATCTCCGTCAGCTGCCGATGCAGCGACAGAAGCCGCTGGGCCAGATCGCCGCCGCCGGACAGGCACTGTCCGTTGGCGACATGGCCGAGGCGGCTGCCCCGGCACTCTATCACCCCCCAGCCGAGCGTCCTGAGACCGGGGTCGATGCCCAGTATCCGCATGGTGCCTGCCCTTCGTACGCCCGTTTCGCGACCGCTAGCACGAAAGGCGAACATGCGCCAAGGGGGCTGGCACGCGTCGCGGCCGCGCGGTGCCTTTGGCGCCACGCATGGGGCACACGGCGCCGCCCCGGCCCGGGGGCGCACCGCGACCGGGGGCAAGTGCGGCTCCGGGGGTGGGGCACGGCCCGGAGGGTCGGGACGGACACCGCGACCGGCGCGGCGGATCCCGGCCGGCGGCCGGAATGGTCGCAACGGGACCCCGTCGGACCTGGGCACGCGCGGCACGGCGATCCGCGGGGTGGGATCCTGCGGAACGCGGCGTCCCCTGCCGCGCCCGTCCGGGCCCGCGTGTCCAGAGCCAGGCTCGGCTGTCTCATCACGGACGTCCCGCCGCCAGCGGCCCCAGGCGCGAGAGCGGGGGCGGCCGGCCGACCGGGGGGCGCATCCCCGCCAGCCCCGGTGCGGCGCGCTCCGGGGCTCAGGCGCGGCGGGTCAGGGTCAGCGTCGTCCAGTCGCCCAGCGTGTCGCGGTGCAGCAGATCGAACCCCGCGCGCCCATAGACCGAGACGACCTCATCGGCCTGGGGATTGAGGATACCGGACAGGATCACATGCCCGCCGTCCCGCGCATGGGCGGCCATGTCGGGGGCGAGCGCGATGAGCGGTGCCTTGAGGATGTTGGCAAAGATCAACCCGAAGGGCGCCGCCGCGGCCAGGCGGGGATGGTCGAACCCCGCGGCCTCCAGGCATAGCACGCGTCCCGCAAGGTCGTTGAGGCGAACGTTCGCCTCGGCCACCTCGACCGCCACGGCGTCGATATCGGACGCGATGGGCGTCACCGGCAGGCTCAGCGCGGCGGCCATGGCCAGTACGGCGGTGCCGCAGCCGATGTCGGCGACCGATGTCGGCCGCGCGCCGTCCGTCAGCAGACGGTCGAACGCGACCAGGCAGCCCCTGGTGGTGCCGTGGTGTCCGGTGCCGAAGGCCATGGCGGCATCGACCAGCAGCGCCACCGCCCCGTCCGGCACCCGGTCCGCGTCGTGGGAGCCGTAGAGAAAGAAGCGCCCGGCCTCGACCGGCGACAGCTCCCGCCGCACCTTGGCGACCCAGTCGGTTTCCGGCAGTTCGGACACCGTGAAGGGGCGCGCGTCGAAGGCGGCGGCGAGCAGCGCCAGGCTTGCCGGCGCAGGTGCCTCGGTGAAGTAGCCGCCGACCTCCCACAGCCCGGACCCGTCCTCCATCTCGAACACGCCGATGCCGGTGGGTTCCGGGGACAGACGTTCCATGGCCGCGCCCAAGGCCGTGGCGCGGGCTTCGTCGGGGACGAGGGTCAGGGCGGTCCAGGTGGGCATGGCGGTCTCCGGTCAGGCCTCGGCGCGTGCCATACCGCGAACCGCGCGGCAAGCCCCGCGCCTCACCAGAACCCGATCAGCACCGCAAGCATCCCGAACACCAGAACGCCCGAGTGGATGCGCACGTCCTTGTACCATTCCTGCCCCCAGGCCGCGTCGCGCAGCGCCTTGCCACGCTCCCAGATGACGTCGTCCTCCAGCTCGCGCCCCTCCGTGACCGCGGAAACCGCGATGTAGAAGATCAGGCACAGCACCGTCACGATGGCCACGTTGATGGTGAAGTGGATCGGCCAGACGGGTTCCGTTCCGAACAGGCCCATGACGCCGGGATTGCCCAGGGAGAACAGCACCGCGCCGACCGCATGGCCGAAGATCAGCGTGTAGAACCCGGCCTTTTCGGTACCGAAGCGCGACAGTGCGCCCATCAGGAACAGCACCACCAGCGGCGGCACCAGCACCGAGAACATCTGCTGGAGGTACGACCACAGCCCGCCTGCGAACTGGATCAGCGGCGCCCAGGCGATCGCGAGCACCATGAAGCCAAGGGTGGCGTAGGTGCCGTATTTCTTGCGTTTGGCGTGGTCGATCTCTTCCTCCGGCTTGGTGATGAAGTCGTGCACCAGCAGGGTCGAGGAGGAATTGAGCGTCGAATCCACGCTCGACATGATCGCGGCCACCAGCCCCGCCAGCACCAGCCCGGTCAGCCCGGACGGCAGGACCTGGGTGATCATGATCGGGAACACCCGGTCGGCGGTCTCGATGTCGGGCAGCAGCGCCGTCGCCATGGCCCCTGGGAACACCATGATGAACAGCGGCAGGATCTTCAGCAGCCCGCCCAGCACCGCGCCCCATTGCGCGTCCGGCAGGGTGCGCGCGCCCAGGATGCGCTGGACGATGTACTGGTTCGTGACCCAGTACCAGAACCCCAGGAGCGACACGCCGAAGAAAAGGCCCGGCCAGGGCAGCGTGTCGTTGTCGAGCGGCAGGACCATGGACAGGTGATCCTCGTTCGGGACGGAGTCGCGGATGGTGGCGAAGGAATAGTCCAGCTCTGCAAACATGATCCAGGCCAGGATGGCAGAGCCGAAGATGAGCACGACGGCCTGCATCACGTCGGTATAGACCACCGCCTTGAGGCCGCCGGCCGCGGTGTAGATGCCGGCGAACAGGCCGATGGCCACCGCGCTTTGCCACAGCGGGATCCCGGGAAAGAAGGTGTTGAGCACCAGACCGCCCGCATAGAGCCCGCCCGCGCAATCCACCACGATTGTGAAGAAGATCGTCAGCCCGGAGAAGTAGAGCCTGACGCGGCGCGAGTACCGCTTGTCGAGGTATTCCGGCGTTGTGGTGATCCGGGATTTCAGGAAGATCGGCGCGAAGACGAAGGCCATGATCAGCAGCGGCACGCCTGCGAGCCATTCGTAGGCCGACGGGGCCAGTCCGGTGGTGTAGGCCGATCCGGTCAGACCGATCAGCGTGGAGGAGGAGATGTTCGACGCGAAGAGCGAAAATCCGATGGCCGCCCAGCCCAGGGACCGTCCGGCCAGGAACAGATCCTCGTCCGAGTCGGTTTGTCGCGCGACCCAGACGCCGATCAGGATGACGACGCCGAAATAGGCGGCGATGACCCCCAGATCCAGGCCGGTGATCGCGTTCTGCACTTGCTCCATGTGCCCCCCGCTAACGCTTTCGTGAGGCCCCAACCCCGGCGGGCCGGGCCGGGTTCCGGTTGCGGCGGATGTGTCGCGGTTGTCCCGACGCTGTACGATGCGTACCCACGCGGGAAATTTGCGGCCGCGCGGCGTCCGTCAGCCCGGCGGCGCCGCGCCGGGGCCCCTTCCGGAAAGTACGCCATCGCCGGCAACGGGTCCGGGCGGGATGCTGTCCGCGCGGCATGATCTGTATGCCGGGAAAGCACGGCGACATGGATCGGTCGCCGGGTGTGCTGGTGCTCCCTTGACCGGAATAGACGCCGCGCGGGTCGCACCGCGCGGCCGCCCACATCGTCAACTCGGAGGCACCCGCTACCCTGCGCCATGAGGTCCGGCTGACGCAGGCGGCATGACACGCGGCACGGGTCGAAGCGGTCCCGTGGCAGCGCATGGCACGGGTACGCGCCCGCGGCACCTCAGTCCGCCGCCCGGATGATGCAGCGCGGAAAGACAAAGCCGCCCCCGCCCCGCCAGGCCGGCGTCAGGCGACGCCGGTGCCGATCGGGCAGCTAACGCCGGTGCCGCCTAGACCGCAGTAGCCAGCCGGGTTCTTGGCAAGGTACTGCTGGTGGTAATCCTCGGCGAAGTAGAACTCCGGCGCCTCCCGGATCTCGGTCGTGACCGCGCCGAACCCGGCCTCGCGCAGCCTGGGGGCCATGGCCGCCTTGCTGTCTTCGGCCGCGCGCCGCTGGGCATCTGTAAAGGTGTAGATGCCGGAGCGGTACTGGGTGCCGCGGTCGTTGCCCTGGCGCATGCCTTGGGTCGGGTCGTGCCCCTCCCAGAAGACCTTGAGCAGCGACTCGTAGGAGACCTTGTCGGGATCGTACACCACCCGCACCACCTCGTTATGGCCGGTACGCCCCGAGCAGACCTCCTCATAGGTCGGGTTGGGCGTCGCGCCCGCGGCATAGCCCACGGCGGTGGTCCAGACGCCCGGAACCTTCCAGAACATCCGCTCGACACCCCAGAAACAGCCCATGCCGAAGACCGCCTCCTCGAACCCGTCCGGCGTGTCCTTCAGGGGGCGGTCGAAGACGAAGTGGGTCTTGGCCGTCGGGATTGGCGTGTCGCGGCCGGGCAGGGCTTCGCCTTGGGCGGGCATCTCGGTCGATTTGCGGAGCAGATTGAACATCGGTGGCCTCCTTGTCGGGTCAGGGCAGATATAGGCGTTGCCCGGCCGCCTTGCCACATGTCGGCGCCGCGACAAGGGCACGGCGTCGCCGGCGCGGCGGCGGCGAACCGGGGGCGGTCCCCGCCCGCGTCGGGACGCGAGGTATCCTGCCCGGGACCGGGATGCCGCGGCGTCGGACGATCCGTCGCAGGGGCCTTGCGCCGTATCGCGTGCGCAGGCTGGCGCGAGGGGGCAAAACGCGGGAGGCTGGGTCCAGCGGTGCCTGCCTGCGGCTCATGCGCGTGCCGGCGCACCGGGGCGGCACGCGCCGGCGGCGTGAGCGGTGGGGCGCCGAGCCATGGAACAGGGCACCGATCCCCCCGTTTGCCCCCCGTAACCAGATCAAAGGAGCCGACGATGCCCGCCCTTCTTTCGAGACTCTCCGCACTCGCGATAGCAGCCGCCCTGTCCACCGCACCGGCCTTCGCCGCGCAGCACGAACCGGCCGACGGATCGGCGCAGGATCCCCAGGCGATGCCGTCGCCCGACGGCACGGGCGCGGACCCGGAGACGTCCGAGGACACGGGCGCGGACGCGCAAACCGACCCCGCCACCGGGTCCGACACGGGGTCCATGGCAGGGTCCGATACCGGGTCCGGCGCAGGGTCCGATACGGGGTCCGGCGCCGATCCCGCCGCCGGAACCGACTCCGGGTCCGGTGCCGATGCCGGCGCCGACGCGCCCGGCATGGACGCACGCGTGGCGACCGTTGCGGGCACCGACATCACCATGGGTGAGGTCCAGGCCGCCGCCCGCGCGTTCCCGCCGCAGTTCGCCGAAGGCCAGCCCGCCGATCTTCTGATCGCCGCAGCGCTCGACCAGTTGATCCTGCGTGAGTTGGTCCTGCAGGACGCCGGCGACGAGATGGCCCAGAGCGACGAGGTCCAGACCCTGCTGGAACAGAACCCGGAGGCGAAACAGGACGACGCGGTGGTGCAGGTCTATGTCCAGCGCGAACTGGATGCAGCGGTGACCGACGAGGCCGTGCAGCAGGCCTATGATGCGGTGGTCGAGAACACCGACGCCGAGGTTCCCCCGCTTTCCGAGGTGCGCCCGCAGGTCGAGAACCAGGTGCGCCAGGAAGCCTTCTCGGCCCTCAACGAGCGGTTGCGCGCGGATGCCGAGATCACCTTCTACGGCCCGGACGGAGAGGAACTGACCCCTGAGGTCGGAGCCCCGGACCAGCCCGCGGGGGACGGCGCGACCGACGGCGCGTCGCAGGACGGGACGGACGGCGCAGCGCAGGGCGACGCGACGGGCGACGCCACCCAAGGCGCGCCGACCGGCGAGGGCTCGGCCGGCGGGATGGCGCCTTCCGGCGATCAGACCGACGAGGCCGCGCCCGCCGACGATCAGACCGCGAACTGATTCGGCGGACGGGCGCGCCCGTCCGTTCCGATCGGGCGGGACCGCGCCGCGCAGGCCGTGGTCCCGCCGCCGCCGTCCCTGCGCGCCCACATCCCGGGCCGCGCGGGGACGGCTTTTTCGATCACCCCACGCGCCGGACGGCGATATGCCGGATTGCGTTCCGCGGCGACAGTCCGTGCGTGGCGCCCCCGCATCGCTGCGAACCGGCCAAGAGGCCTGAACGACGGGGCGTTTCGCACCGCCCATGGGCGGTGACGCGCGCTGCGAACCCGTCTTGGCAGGACCCCCTTGCAAAACCCGACATTAACAGTCAGGATTTTCTGGCGGGCGGCTTTTCGCCCGGCTGAACACGGGTCCGAACCCATGAGACACGATGCGACCCAGAGGGAGACGCCGCCAACCGGGGGCCTGCGAGAATCGACCCTGTGCCACGGAACGGTTCTGTCGCTTCTTTTTTCCGGGCAGGCGCCTTCGGAAAGCCGGATCGAGATGCTGCTCGACCGGCTCGACCGGACAGACGGCGACCGGACCCGTTGCGGCACGGACCCGCGCGCCGGCCCGGTCGATGCCACGCCCGTCAGCGACGGTCCGCGCCGCCAGGCTGCACAAGGCCCCTTCCCATGAGCCTGCAACATCCCGTGAACGACGCCTGCCGGACCAACCCCGGCGGTGCCGCCGTCGCCTCCCTGCCCGCCCTCGACGGGGCGCAGGCCCTGTCCGTGCTGATGTATCGCGACTGGTTCGGGGGGGCGGAGGGCAGGCGCCGCGTCGAAGCCGTGCTGTCGGAAGCGCTGGGACCGGACCGGGCGCACGGCGCGCTGGAGGACTGGGACCAGCTACTGGAGGAACTCGTCCGTCATGCCCGCCGGCCGCTCATGTGCCACCACCCTTCCTGCCAATGCGTCGGGGCGGATGAGGCGGTCTTCGCGCAGACCCTGTCCCTTGCGGCGGAGGGCGAGCGCGAAGAGGCGATGTTGATGCTGTCTCTGGTGATCCGGGCCGACAGGCTGCTGGTCGCGCTCAACGCCGCCGAACGGGCCGGACGGGCCGTGCGGTGGTGCGCCCGGTCGCTGTGCCGCGCCCGCGCCGGGGGCACGCCGGTCCATTGACCGGGCAGGGACCGGATCGGACGCAGGGGATCGCGCCGCGATCCGTGCCCTTGCCGCGGGCGCCGCCGGCGGCGCGCATGTCATTGGAACGCGGTCCGGTCCCGCGCGCGGCGCCCTGAGACGGCGCAGGGGCCGCCCTGCGCGGCAGACCGCAGCATGCGGCGCATATCGGGCGCACGATGGCGGAAACCGGCGGCTGGGCAGGCCCCGCACGCGCCCATCCGCCGCGGTTTTCGGAAACGGGGTGTCGGCCCCGCTGGCGGCGACGGTCCGCAGTGCCCATATGAGACGCGGAATGGCGAAGGTTCAAAGCCCCTGCATCGGTGTCTGCAAGTTCAAGCGCCCCGGCCCGGCGGGGGCGCATTGCATCGGCTGTTCGATGACCAGGGATCAGAAGAAAATCGGCAAGACCCTGAAGAAGCGCACCGCCGCCGAGGCCTTTCTTGCGCTTGTCATCGCCCAGCAGGAGCGGATGGGCCGCTATGCCCATTGGCGCCCGGCCTATCTGGAACGGTGCCTGAGAAAGGGGCGCCATTCCGCACCGTAGGACACGCGTCTTGCCAGCCTGCCGACCGAGAGGTCGGCAGGCTCTTGTTTTTCCGCCCTAATTTCGTCTGATTTTTCCGCCATCAGAGGCGGAATCGCGGGAAGTCTGAACTTCCCGCCGCGAGCGCTCTCTTGCGCCCGCCTGATTTCGTCATTGGCCAGACCGGCCAATCTTGGAGGTGCGCGAGCTCTTGACCCAGAAACGGACGAAAGGACCGGACAAGGTGAAGAGCCTTCAGAACCTCACGCTCGCGCAAGTATACCCTCGTGTGTCGGGCGACACAAATCTCAACTGCTGCGGCGATCCTGACTGCGGGAACTACGGAATCGAACCGGCGCCGACGAAGCACGCCTTCGTAGGGCGTGGTGCGGCCGAGAAGCGGCTAAGGGCCGCGATGGCCGACCCCACGATTGCGCGGGGTGTCGGTCGCTAAAGGATGGAGGCAGAGAGCGGCGACAACCTACATCGGGAGACCGATGCCTTCGAGTTCGCGGGCGATCCGCGCGCTTGGAGCGACGGCCGTGTCATTATCTGCCAGCACCTCCGGGGCAACTCGGAATGCGGCGTCCAGACGAGGCTGCTATCGAACGAAGCTTACGAGGAGGAGCGGCATCGACTATGGGTCCAGAACGGCTCCTTGGAGGGCCCCTTCTGAGGCAACTGCGGCACGGCCTACCTGGAAAAGCCCGAGGAGTTCATTTTCAACGGCGCCAACGGCAAGCCGTCGCGAAAGGTCGGCTACAAGAAGGGTTCTGTGCCTCGTGCGCGCTCTGTCCGGGTGATCCACAAGCCCTGCAAGGGACTGCCTGGCTCCCGCTTCACGGTCTCCAGCGAACATCGTCGACAGAAGAAGCGCGACGAGAACATCGAGATCTTGTCTCTGCTGGCCAACGGCACCGGCCTCCACGACATCCGGCGCATTCTTCGGACGTCGAGAGGCGAAACGGAGCCGGGAATGTCCAGGCTCTACGATCGCATCTTCTGGCTCGAACGGACCCTCCTCGCCTACGAACAGGCGCAACTTGCGGAATGGCGAAAGCGCATCGAACGGCAGCGCATCAAGGACGGCAAGCCATACACCCACACCCGCATCGCCCACGACGACATCGTCGTGGGGGTGAACTGGCAGACGAAGATCGACCGCAAGATCACGCAGCTGAACTGCTCGGTCAGCGCCGACATCCGGTCAGGCTATGTCTTCCGCTGCGATGTAGATTTCGATCCGACTATCGACCCGCTGGAGGTGATCGAAGAGGCCTATTTCGGCGTCGCTCGGGGCTCGAGCCTTCGCAAGGAATACGAGAACTCGAAAGGCACCTTCACAGCGCCGCTGCTCCACTTCCAGCGACCGACTGCGAGGTTCGACGAGCCTGCGCTCTTCTCCGCCGCGGAGAAGCGCCTGCGTCACTTCGTGGGGCGGACCGCCAAGGCATTCGACGCCGCTGGTGAAGCGCTCTCGCCAGAGGCCTACATGGCAACGCTAGCCGCCAGCGCTCGGGCAGACGAGATCGAGCACCTGCGCGATCACTGGTTCAACTTTGTGAAGCACGAGCGCGACAGCCGGAACGCATTCGATGGCGCTATGACGCGCGATACCTACACGAAGGCGGCGTCCCTCGCCTGGAGCCACCAACAAGAAGCGAGACCGCCGGCGGGACGACCGACCTCACCTGCCCGACCTCGCCAGGATTCTCTACCAACCGTGGCTGTTCCACGGCACGCCGATGTGGGCGAAACTTCAGGGTCGATGACGACCTGAAACGGAAAACGGGCGACAGTTTCCTGCCGCCCGTGTCCTACAACTCGGAATGGCTCCTGAGAAAGGGGCGCCGCGTTCCCAAGGCGCTCCGCGGAGCGGTCCAGCGGCCGCCCTGACCGCCCCGACCCAGATCGCCGCCGGCGTCGGTCGCGGATGACAACCCGGCGCCGTCCGGCCCGGCCGGTCTCAGGTGCCAGCGCAGGCGTCGCCGTCCCATGGCCCGTCAGTAGAAACTCTGCGGGTCGATATCGACGCTGAGCCGGATGTCGCCTTTGATGCGGATCTGGGCCAGCCACTCGGCAAGCGCGGCCTGGAGCGGAGCGGACTTGTCCGCCTTGACCAGCAGACGGACGCGGTGGCGGCCGCGGATGCGGGCGATAGGGGCCGGAGCGGGCCCGTAGAGCCGCGCGCCGACACGGCGCAGCGGCGCGTCCGCGCGGGCCATGCGGTTGCCCAGATCGAACACCGCCTGAACATCGGGCGACGACAGCACGATCCCCGCCATGCGCCCGTAGGGCGGCACCCCGGCGGCGCGGCGCTCGGCGGCCTCCGCGGCCCAGAACCCGTCCTCGTCGCCCTTGAGGATCGCGCGGATCACCGGATGGTCCGGCTGGAAGGTCTGCAGCCACGCCGCGCCCGGGCGCTCCGCCCGCCCTGCCCGCCCCGCGACCTGGCGCATCAGCTGAAAGGTCCGCTCGGCCGCGCGCAGGTCCGACCCCTGCAGCCCCAGGTCGGCATCGATCACGCCGACCAGCGTCAGCAGCGGAAAGTTGTGCCCCTTGGCGACAAGCTGGGTGCCCACCACGATGTCGGCATCGCCCGCGGCGATCGCCTCGATCCGGGCCTTCAGCGCCCGGGCCGAGGTATACATGTCCGACGACAGCACCTCGACCCGGGCCTCCGGGAAGAGCGCGGTCGCCTCCTCGGCCATGCGCTCGACGCCCGGGCCGACGGGGGCAAGCTTGCCCTCGACGTCGCAGGAGGGGCAGGCCGCCGGAATCGGCCTGGTCTCACCGCACTGATGGCAGACGAGCCGCTTGAGGAACCGGTGCTCGACCATCCGCGCGTCGCAGTGGTCGCAGCCGATCATGCCGCCGCAGGCGCGGCAGATCGTGACGGGCGCATAGCCGCGGCGGTTCAGGAACAGCAGCGACTGTTCGCCCTTCTCCAGCCGGTCGGCGATCAGCGCGCGGAGCGTGGGCGACACCCAGCGGCCGGGCGGCACGTCCTCGGCCCGCATGTCGATGGCGCGCATGTCGGGCATGGCGCGGTCGCCGAAGCGCGAATGCAGCGTCAGGGCGCGGTACTTGCCGGACTCCACGTTGGCCCAGGTCTCCAGCGACGGCGTGGCGGAGGCCAGGACCACCTGCGCGGACGCCAGCGACGCGCGCAGCACGGCCATGTCGCGGGCCGAGTAGAGCACGCCGTCCTCCTGCTTGTAGGATGTGTCGTGCTCCTCATCCACGACGATGAGACCAAGATCCCGGAACGGCAGGAACAGGGCGGATCGGGCGCCGACCACCAGCGACGCGCCGCCCTCTGCGGCCATCTTCCAGCAGCGGCGGCGTTCCGTCTGGGTCACGCCATGGTGCCATTCTGCGGGCCGCGCGCCGAATCGCGCCTCGACCCGGGACAGGAATTCGGAGGTCAGCGCGATCTCGGGCAGCAGGACCAGCGCCTGGCGGCCGGCGCGCAGGCAGGCGGCGACGGCCTCCAGATAGACCTCTGTCTTGCCCGACCCGGTGACGCCGCGCAGCATGGTCGTGCCGTAGCGGCCGGCGGCGACGGCCCCGGTCAGCTGCGCCGCGGCGGGCGCCTGGTCGTCGGTCAGCGGCTTGCCGGGCAGGTCGGGGTCGAGCCGGGGATAGGCCGTGTCGCGCGGCGCCTCGCGCTCTTCCACCGCGCCCTGGGCGACCAGCCCCCTGACCACGGAGGCGCCGCAGCCCGCCAGCTCCGCCAGTTCGGCCATGGTGAAGGACAGGCCCGGCGCGTCGTCGAACACCGCCAGGACACGGGCACGGGCGTCGGTCATGCGGTCGGGGTCGGCCGCGCCGCGCGCATAGACGCGCCGCAGCGACACGTCCTGACCCAGGCCCGGCGACCGGGTCGCCAGCCGCAGCATCGCGGGCAACGGGGTCAGCGTGTATTCGGCGGCGCGGGTCAGGAACTGCCGCATCTCGTCGCGCATCGGCGCCACGTCGAGCACCCGGTGCACGGGCCGCACGCGCGACAGATCGTAGCCGCCCTCTCCCGCGCCCCAGACCACGCCGAGCACCCGGCGGGGGCCGAGCGGCACCTCCACGAAATCGCCCTTGGCGCAGCCGGCCTGGGGCGCACGGTAGTCCAGCGTGCGGTCCAGCGGCTGCGTGGTGAGCACCGACACCAGCGCGCCGGGAGCGAATCGCGCCCGGCCGGTCTGCGGGCAGGGCGGCGCGGCGGGGTCGGGACGGGCAAAGAGATCGTCGGTCATCGAGGCGGGTCCTGGGGTTGGGTTGAGATGCGCCCTTGCCGCGTCCCGCGCAACCCTTGGCGCGGCCGCGGCCGCTGCCGCCGGCGGCGGCGCAAGGCGCGCTGTCGCTTTCCGGCATCGTCGGGCGGCTGTGCGGAATTTGCCGCTAGGCCGGGCAAGTCGCGCTCTGGTAGACGGAAGAAAAACCGAAGAGAGCAGGCAAATGACATCCCATCCCCTGGCGGACCCCGCGGTGCGCGGCAAACTTCTGTCCGAACCCGACCGGATCCTCGACGATCCCGACCTGATGCGCGCGCTGGCCGATGCCGCCGACAACACCCGCGGCGGCAATGTCGTGGACATGCGCGCCGTCGCCATGGAGCGGCTGGAGGCGCGGCTCGACCGGCTGGAGGACACCCATCGCAACGTGATCGCCGCGGCCTATGAAAACCTGGCGGGGACCAACATGATCCACCGCGCGATCCTGACCCTGCTGGAGCACGACGCCTTCGACGCCTTCATGGGGGCGCTCGCCGGCCCGGTCGCCGACACGCTCAGGGTGGACGGGATGCGGCTGGTCCTGGAGACGGCGGGCGACCGCTCCACCGCGCATCTGGGCGCCCTGGAGGACGTGATGGGTCTGGCGGAGATGGGCTATACCAGCCTCTTCGTCGGTCTGTCGCAGGGCGGCGCGCCGCGTCAGGTGACCCTGCGCCGGGTGGAGGGGGGCGATGCCGATGTCTATGGCGACCGTGCCCCCGCGATCCGGTCAGAGGCCTGCCTGGCGCTGGACCTGGGCAAGGGGCGCCTGCCGGGGCTGCTGATCCTGGGCGCCGAGGATCCGCAGCAGTTCGCGCCCGGCCAGGGGTCCGATCTGCTGGCCTTCTTCGCCGGTGTGCTGGAACGGAGCCTGCGGCGGTTCCTGGCATGATCTCCGCGGGCCTGGCCGACGCGCTGGGCCGCTGGCTCGATCACCTGCGGGGGGTCGAGGCGGCCTCTGCCGCGACGATCGAGGCCTATCGCACCGATCTGGTGGGGTTTCTGGCGTTCCAGTCCGAACATCTGGGAGAGGAGACCGGCACCGCGCTGCTGGCCGCCGTGCGCCTGACGGACATGCGCGCCTGGATGGCGCGCGAACGGGCGGACGGTCTGTCGGCGCGCTCGCTCGCCCGCGCGCTGTCGGCGGTCAAGGGCTTTGCCGGCTGGATGGCCGAGCGCGAGGGGTTCGATCCCACCCCGATCCTGTCGGCGCGCGCGCCGAAATTCGTCCGCAAACTGCCGCGCCCGCTCAGCGTGGAGGCGGCGGGCGACATGCTCGCCACCGCCGCCCTCCAGCACGACACGCCCTGGGTGGCGGCCCGCGACGCGGCGGTGCTGACGGTGCTGTGGGGCTGCGGGCTGAGGATCTCGGAGGCGCTGGGGCTGGACGCGGGCAAGGCCCCCCTGCCCGACACGCTGCGCATCGCGGGCAAGGGCGGCAAGGAGCGGCTGGTGCCGGTCCTGCCCGCCGCCCGCGCCGCGGTCGAGGCCTACCGCCGGCTCTGCCCGTTCGACCTGTCGCCCGGCAGCGCCCTCTTTCGCGGCGTGCGCGGCGGCGCACTGAACCCGCGCCAGATCGCCCTGACCATGGAGCGCGCCCGCCTGCAGCTCGGCCTGCCCGCCAGCGCCACGCCCCATGCGCTGCGCCATTCCTTCGCCACGCATCTGCTGGCCGCCGGCGGCGACCTGCGCACGATCCAGGAACTGCTGGGCCATGCGTCGCTGTCCACCACCCAGGCCTATACCGGCGTCGACGCCTCCCGGCTGATGGCGGTCTATGAAAAAGCGCACCCCCACGGCTGACGCGGCCGCCGAAGGCCCGTTCGTCGCACCCCATGACGCTTGAACATGCCGCCCGCTTGCGGCTAGAGAAAGCGCGACATCCGATGCAAGGCAGGCGATATATGTTCGATACCATGACCGTGACCAAGATCGTCGGCGGCTTCGGCGGCACTCTGCTGGTGTTTTTGCTGGGCAGCTGGGCGGCGGAGGCGATCTACAGCGTCGGCAGCGAGCACGGCGAGGAAGAGCAGGCCTACTCGATCGAGGTGCCCGAAGGCGCCGACGGGGGCGGGGACGGCCAGCAGGAAGAGGCGGTTCCGTTCGAGGAGGTGTTCGCCTCGGCCGATGCCAGCGCCGGCGAGCGGGTGTTCACCAAATGCCGCGCCTGCCACAAGGTCGACGGATCGAATGCCGTGGGGCCGTATCTGAACGGCGTCGTCGGCCGGGAGGTCGCGTCCATCGCCGGCTTCAACTACTCCGGCGCCCTGTCCGAAAACTTCGAGGTCTGGGACCCGGCCAGCCTCAACACCTTCCTGGAGAATCCGCAGGGAACCGCGCCCGGCACGGCGATGAGCTACAACGGGTTGCCCAAGGTCGACGACCGCGCCAACCTGATCGCCTATCTCGACAGCCTCGGGGGCTGAGCGCCCGTCCAGGTCAGCACGCCGAACGCCGGTCCCGCGTGGCCGGCGTCGTTCGTTGCGGCGCGCGGCTCACCGGCGCATCACGCGTTTTCAACTTGAACGTTGCCGCCGCGCCCCCTTAGCTTTCCCTGTTCCCCCCGATCCGTGATGGAGAGAGACATGACGCCTGCCAGACCCGCCCGCGCCAGGGCCCGCACGCTGCCCGGTCTCCGGCCGCTCCTGACCGCAATCGTGCTGGCCGGAACGGCGCTGTCAGCGACGGCCCCCCAGGTCCCGGCAGAGGCGGCTGGCCAGGGCGTCACCGTCTCGCACGGCTACACGAACTACGGAGAGCTGAAATACGGCCCCGATGCACAGCTGGACTACGTCAACCCCGACGCGCCCAAGGGCGGCGAGCTGTCCACCTGGTCGATCGGAACCTACGACAGTTTCAACCCCTACGCCCGCGTCGGGGTCGCGGCGTCCCTGGCGTCGATCGGCACGGAGCGGCTGATGACGGAGGTCGCGGACGACCCCTACGGGATGTACTGCTTTCTGTGCACCAGCGTGGAATACGACGACGCACGGACCTACGCCACCTTCACGCTGCGCGACGACGTGACCTTTTCCGACGGCACGCCGATGACCGCAGAGGACGTGAAGTTCACCCAGCAGCTGTTCGTCGAGCAGGGCATCCCGGAATTCCGCCGCTCCGCCGCGCAGTTCTACGACAGCGTCGAGGTGATCGACGACTACACCATCCGCTTCAACTTCTCAGACTACATGCCGGAGCGCGTGCGCGTGCAGCAGGCCGGCTCCAGCCCGGTGTTCTCAAAGGCCTGGTTCGAGGCGAACGAGGTCCGGCTCGACGACAGCCAGACCGAACCGTTCATGTCTACCGGCCCCTATGTGCTGGGCAGCGCCGATTTCGGCCGCCAGATCGTCTATACCCGGAATGAGGATTACTGGGGCAACGACCTGCCGATGAACCGGGGGCGCAACAATTTCGACCGGATCCGGATCGAGTATTTCGCCGACAGTTCCGCCGCGCTGGAGGCGTTCAAGGCGGGCGAATACCTCTACCGGACCGAAACCGACCCCGCCGACTGGAACACCGGCTACGATTTCCGCGCCATGCAGAACGGCTACGTCACCAAGGAAGAGATCCCCGACGGCACCGTGGCGCAGCGGTTCTCGTGGAACTTCAACCTCGACAAGGAGAAATGGCAGGATCCGCGGGTGCGCAAGGCCATCGCGATGATGTTCAACTTCGCCTGGTCGAACAAGACGCTCTATTACGACGCCTACGGCCAGCCCGAAAGCTTCTGGACCGGCACCGATCTGGCCGCGACCGGGGTTCCGGATGCGGCAGAGGCGGCCATCCTGCAACCGCTGGTGGATGAGGGGCTGCTGGACGCCAGCATCCTGACGGAACCCGCGGCCGTGCCGGTAGAGCATGACGCGTCCACCAACCAGCCCGGACGGCGGATCGTCCGCGCCGCCGGCGCGCTTCTGGACGCGGCGGGTTGGGAATCCGGCGACGACGGTATCCGCGTCAAGGACGGCGAGCGGCTGACCCTGACCTTCATCCAGTTCAACCCGACCTACGACAAGGTCATCACGCCGTTCCTGAGCAATCTCAGGCAGCTGGGCGTCGACGGCAGACTGGAAAAGGTCGATACCGCCCAGTATGTCGAACGCCGCCGCGCGGGCAATTTCGACCTGACCAACCAGGCCTTCCAGATGGGGTTCGAACCCTCCACCGGCCTCGAACAGTGGTTCGGGTCTGAGGTCGCGGACGATTCGTCCCGCAACATCATGCGCCTGCGCGATGAGGCCGTGGACCGCCTCATCGACGTCATCACCGAAGACACCCGGACGCTGGAGGAACTCACCACCGCGACACATGCCTTCGACCGGACGCTGCGCAGCATCGGTTTCGACATCCCGTTCTTCTACAATCCCGACAACTGGGTGGCCTATTACAACGTCTACAAGCACCCCGAGGAGCTGCCGCCGCTGGCCGTCGGCGTGCTCGACTTCTGGTGGTACGACGCCGACGCCGCCGCCGACCTGCGCGCCGCCGGCGCATACTGAGGTCCGGTTTGGGCTCTTATATCCTTCGGCGGCTGCTGCTGATCGTCCCCACGCTCTTCGGGATCATGGTGGTGAACTTCGTGCTGACGCAGTTCGTCCCCGGCGGGCCGATCGAGCAGGTGATCGCCCGTATGGAAGGCTCCGGCAACGTGTTCGAGGGCTTTTCGGGTGGCGGATCGACCGGGGCGGCGGAGATGGACGCAGGCTCCGGCAGCTCCGACTACGCGGGCGCGCGCGGGCTGCCGGCCGATTTCATCGCCGAGCTGGAAAAGGAGTTCGGCTTCGACAAGCCGCCGCTGCAACGCTTCTTTTCGATGATGTGGAACTACATCCGCCTCGATTTCGGCGAGAGCTACTTTCGCTCCATCGGCGTGCTGGAGCTGGTCTGGGAAAAGCTGCCGGTGTCGATCACGCTGGGGCTGTGGTCCACGGTGATCGCCTATCTGGTGTCGATCCCGCTGGGCATCAACAAGGCGGTGCGCGACGGCTCCAGCTTCGACACCTGGACCTCGGCGCTGATCATCGTCGCCTACGCGATCCCGGGCTTTCTCTTCGCGATCCTGCTGCTGGTGCTGTTCGCGGGCGGCTCCTACTGGCAGATCTTCCCGCTGCGGGGGCTGACCTCCGACAATTTCGACCAGTTGTCGCTGCTGGGCAAGGCCGGCGACTACCTGTGGCACATCGCGCTGCCGGTCATGGCCTCCACCATCTCTGCCTTCGCCACGCTGACCCTGCTGACCAAGAACTCGTTTCTGGACGAGATCAAGAAGCAGTATGTCGTCACCGCCCGCGCCAAGGGGCTGAAGGAAAGCCGCGTGCTCTACGGCCATGTCTTCCGCAACGCCATGCTGATCGTCATCGCCGGGTTCCCGTCGGTGTTCATCGGCGTGTTCTTCGGCGGCAGCCTCATCATCGAGACGATCTTCTCGCTCGACGGTCTGGGCCGGCTGGGGTTCGAGGCCGCGGTCGCCCGCGACTACCCGGTGATCTTCGGCACGCTGTTCTTTTTCGGCCTGATCGGTCTGGTGGTGGGGATCCTGTCGGACCTGATGTATGTCTTCGTCGATCCGCGCATCGACTTCGAGACGCGGGAGGGCTGAGATGAGCCGCCCCGACCCCGCCTCGCGCGCCCACGGCCCGACGGATCCGGGACTGGAAAGCCCCGCACCCCTGCCCTCTCCCGGCCATGACGCGCCGCCCCCCGTGGCGCCGGCGCGCCGCCGCCGCTATCTCAGCCCGCTGAATGAGAGGCGCTGGCGCAACTTCCGCCGCAACGGCCGCGCCTTCTGGTCGCTGATCCTGTTCTGCGTGATCTTCGGCCTCAGCCTGTTTGCGGAGTTCATCGCCAACGACAAACCCATCGCGCTGAGCTACCGGGGCGAGATCTACATGCCCGTATTCAACTTCTACCCGGAGACCGCCTTCGGCGGCGATTTCCGGACCGAGGCGATCTATACCGACGTCGAGGTGCAGTGCCTGATCCGCACCGGCGGGCTGGAGGAGTGCTTCGACACGCCCCGGGACCTGATCGAGAGCGGCGCCGTGGCGGACGGCGCCAGCGCCGGCTGGCTTCTCTGGCCGCCGATCCCCTACAGCTACGACACGATCAACGACATCGGCGGCGCGGCCCCCTCCGCGCCGGACGCCGACCACCTGCTGGGCACCGACGACACCGCCCGCGACGTGGCGGCGCGGGTCATCTACGGCTTCCGCCTGTCGATCCTGTTCACCCTTATCGTGACCGTGCTGACCTCTGTCATCGGTATCCTCGCCGGGGCGGTGCAGGGCTATTTCGGCGGCTGGACCGACCTGATCTTTCAGCGGGTGATCGAGATCTGGGTCTCGACCCCGTCGCTCTACGTCATCATCATCCTGTTCGCGATCCTGGGGCGGGGGTTCTGGCTGCTGGTGTTCGTCACCGTCCTCTTCGGCTGGCCGGCGCTGGTGGGCGTGGTGCGCGCGGAATTCCTGCGCGCGCGCAACTTCGAATACGTCCGCGCCGCCCGCGCGCTGGGGGTGTCCAACAGCACGATCATGTTCCGCCACATGCTGCCCAACGCCATGGTCGCCACCGTCACCATGTTGCCGTTCATCATCACCGGCACGATCTCGACGCTGGCCTCGCTCGATTTCCTGGGGTTCGGGCTTCCGTCCAGCGCCCCGTCGCTGGGCGAACTCACGCTCCAGGCCAAGCAGAACCTCCAGGCGCCCTGGCTGGCCTTCACATCCTTCGTCACCTTCGCGGTGATGCTGTCTTTGCTGGTGTTCATCTTCGAAGGCATCCGCGACGCCTTCGACCCGCGAAAGACCTTCCAGTGAGCGACACCCCACCCGTCCTGGAGGTCCGTGACCTCAACGTGCACTTCCGCCAGGACGGGGCGGAAACCCGCGCCGTCCGCGGCGTCTCCTTCACCGTGGCGCGCGGGGAAACCGTGGCGCTGGTGGGCGAATCCGGCTCCGGCAAATCGGTCACGGCGCTGTCGACCGTGGATCTGCTCCCCGGCTCCGCGCGGATCACCGGCTCGGCCCGCTACGCCGGGCAGGAGATGGTCGGGGCCGACGAGCGTCTGCTGCGGAAGGTGCGCGGAAACGACATCAGCTTCATCTTTCAGGAGCCGATGACCTCTCTCAACCCGCTGCACACGCTGGAAAAGCAGCTGGCCGAAAGCCTGGCGCTGCACCAGGGCCTGACCGGCGACAAGGCCCGCGCGCGGATCCTGGAGCTGCTGACCCAGGTCGGTATCAACGATCCCGAAAGCCGGCTGGGCGCCTATCCGCACCAGCTTTCGGGCGGGCAGCGCCAGCGGGTGATGATCGCCATGGCCCTGGCCAACGGGCCGGAGCTGCTGATCGCGGACGAACCCACCACCGCGCTCGACGTCACGATCCAGGCCCAGATCCTGGAACTCCTGCGCGAGTTGAAGGTGGCGCAGGGCCTGTCGATGCTGTTCATCACCCACGACCTGACCATCGTGCGGCAGATCGCCGACCGGGTCTGCGTGATGAAGGACGGCGAGATCGTCGAGACCGGCCCCACGGCGGAGATCTTCGACGCGCCGGGCCATCCCTATACGCAGATGCTCCTGGCCGCCGAATCCACCGGCACGCCCGCGCCCGTGCCCGCCGATGCCAAGCCGATCGCCGGGACCGAGGATCTGAGGATCTGGTTCCCGATCCAGCGGGGTCTCATGCGCCGCACGGTCGGCCACGTGAAGGCGGTGAACGCCGCGACGCTCAGCGTGCGCGAGGGTGAGACGGTGGGCATCGTCGGCGAGAGCGGCTCCGGCAAGACCACCCTGGCGCTGGCGATCATGCGGCTGATCTCCTCCGAGGGGCCGATCGTGTTCCTGGGCCGCGACATCCAGGGGCTGAAGGGTCGCGCCATGCGTCCGCTGCGCGCCGACATGCAGATCGTGTTCCAGGATCCGTTCGGATCGCTCTCGCCCCGCATGACGGTCGAGGAGATCATCGCCGAGGGGCTGGGCATCCACGGCACCCGCGAGGGGCGCGACAAGCGGCAGATGGTGGCCGACATCATGGCCGAAGTGGGGCTCGACCCCGCCACGATGCATCGCTATCCGCACGAGTTCTCCGGCGGACAGCGTCAGCGCATCGCCATCGCGCGCGCCATGATCCTGCGCCCCCGCCTGGTGGTGCTGGATGAGCCGACCTCGGCGCTGGACATGACCGTGCAGGTGCAGATCGTGACGCTGCTGCGCGACTTGCAGCAGAAATACCGCCTTGCCTATCTGTTCATCAGCCACGACCTCAAGGTGGTGCGCGCCCTGAGCCACAAGGTGATGGTGATGCAGAAAGGCGATGTGGTCGAGGCCGGGCCCGTCGATGAGATCTTCGACCGGCCCCGCACCGCCTATACGCGCGAACTCATGGCCGCGGCCTTCGGCGCGGCGGCAGGTTCCGCCGCCTGAGGCACGGACCCGCACGCGCCCTCGCGCGTTTTACGGTCAACGCTCCGCTCAGGCTCCGCATGTCCCGCACCATCTGCCTCATCTGCAATGCCGGGTCCGGCCGGAACAGGCGCGGCCAGGACGCCGTCGCGCGCGCCATGGCGGTGCTGGGCGACGGCGCGCACCGGATCGAATGGACCTCCGGCCAGCCAATCGAAACCGCCATCGACCGCGCGCTGGCCCATCGCCCGGAGTTCATCGTGGCGGCGGGCGGCGACGGAACGGTGATGGCCGTCGCCGGCGCGCTTCTGGGGCGCGAGGTCCCGATGGGCGTCCTGCCGATGGGCACGTTCAATTTCTTCGCCCGCGGACTTGGCCTCAGCGAGGTGCCGGAAGAGGCCGCCAGACAGCTTCTCGATGCCCGGCCGCACCCGATCCGCGTCGGCACGGTCAACGGCCGGGCGTTTCTGAACAACGCCTCCATCGGCATCTACCCGGCGATCCTGAAGGAGCGGGAGACGGTCTATTCCCGCTGGGGGCGGTTCCGCCTGGCGGCGCATTGGTCGGTGCTCAAGGTGTTCCTGCGGTTCCGCAAGCCGATGAAGCTGACCATCGAGACGGATGCGGGGACCGAGACCCGGCGCACGCCGCTGGTCTTCGCGGCGCGCTCCGCCTACCAGCTCCGCAGTTTCGGGCTCGACGGGGCGGAGGCGATAGACCGGGACCGCTTCGCCGTGCTGATCGCGCGCGCCTCCGGGCGCCGGGCACTGCTGGCGATGACGCTGCGGCTGGCGCTGCGCGCGCCCAAGCGCGGCCGGGACTACGACCTCATCGCCACGCGGTCGCTGGTCGTGACCACGCGGCGGGCCCGGACCCTTGTCGCCTTCGACGGCGAAAAGGCCCGCCTGCCGGGTCCTTACCGCTTTCGCATGTCCGACGATCTGCTGACCATCCTCCTTCCGGACAGACAGGAGCCGGCGCCGTGATCCGCATCCTCCACCTGTCGGACCTGCATTTCGGCCGCGACCGGCCAGAGCTGGAAACCCCGCTGGTCGAGACGGTCAACGGCCTGGCCCCGGACCTTGTGGCGATCTCGGGCGACTTCACCCAGCGGGCGCGGGTGGCGCAGTTCGCCCGCGCCCGCGCCTTTCTGGACCGGCTGGCGCCGCCCACCCTGTCGGTGCCCGGCAACCACGACACCCCCCTGGACAATCTGCTGCTGCGTTTCGTGGTGCCGTTCCGGCGCTACCGCCGTGCCATCGACCCGGTGCTGGAGCCAGAGCTGGAAACCCCGGACATGCATGTGGTCGGCGTGAACACGGTGAACCGGTTCTCCTGGCAGCGGGGGCGGATGTCGCCGCGCACCATCCGCCGGCTCTCGGCGGCCTTCGCGCGGGGCGACGCCCGGCTCCGGATCGCCGTCCTGCACCATCCCCTGGAACACGGGCCGGAGGTGGAAAAACGGCTGATGCGCGGCGCGCGCCATGCCCTTGCCGCGCTGCGCGGGGCGGGCGCCGACGTGGTGCTGTCGGGCCATCTGCACAATACGGTCACGCGGCCTTTCGCGATCTCGCCGGGCTGTCTCTTCGTTCAGGCGGGCACCGGCCTTTCGACCCGCCTGAGGGGAGAGGACAACACGTTCAACCTGCTGAGCTGCACCCCCGGCCGCATCGAGGTCGAGACGTTCTCGGCCGGCACGGATGCCACGTTCCAGCGGGACCGCGCGCTGTCCTTCTCCCGGTCCGCCGTGTCCGGCTGGACCGCGGACTGACCCGCCCCCCCCCGTTACCACCCCCGTGTGCCGCGATGCCGCGTGGCGGACCGCCCGTCGGCATCCGCAAAAGGCAGCAAGAAAGGCAGCGCGCGTCGGTCCAGGACGCCCGGACCGACCGCTCTGCCCCCTCAGCCGGGTCCGAGGGGCGTGCAGGCCATGTCCCGCGCCTGGAGCCGCCGGCAGGCAAGCTGGGCGCGGTCCTCGGTCATGCCTACGAAATTCGCCTCCCATCCCCGGTTGCCCTGGACCACCTTGCGCAGCGCTTCGTCCAGGGTCCCGATCTCCGTCAGGGCGGTCTGGAGAAGCACCTGCTCGGCCTGGTAGCGGGAGTTGAAGCTGCCGATGTTGATCCCCCAGTGCCGCCCGCCGGAACTCGACATCCGGGTGACGACCTGCAGCCCGTCGCTGGGCCGCGCGGGCGGGACCAGCGCCGTGGCCGGCGCCGGCAGCGCGGTCAGCGGGATCGCCCCGTTGGAGGCCACGACCACGGGGGCCGGTGCCGGCGCCGCCGTCGCGGGCCGCGGCGTCGGGCGCAGGGACCGCGCGACGACGGCCACCGCGGCGCCGGATGCCCTGCCAAGGTCCGGCGCCGCGGGCTTGGCCACCGCGACGTAGGACGGCGCGCGCGCGAAGCCCATGTCCAGCAGCTCCGCCACCCGCGCGTTGCGTGTCGCGGTGGACCGGCCGCCGAAGACCGTGGCGATGACCCGCTCGCCGCCCCGCTCGGCCGAGGCGACCAGGTTGAACCCCGCCGCGCGTGTGTAGCCCGTCTTGATGCCGTCGGCGCCGCGATAGGCGGCCAGAAGGCGGCGGTTGGTGTTGTTCACCGTCTTGATCCCGGCGTCGGTGCTCTGGCGAGAGAAGAGGTTGTAGTATTCGGGAAAGTCGTAGAGCAGCCGCCGGCCCAGGTTGGTCATGTCCCGCGCGGTGGACAGGTGCCCCTCTTGGGTCAGGCCGTGGGCGTTGCGGAACGTCGTCCGGGTCATGCCCAGCGCCTGCGCCGTCTCGGTCATCCGGCGCGCGAACGCGGACTCCGACCCGGAAAGCGCCTCGCCGATGGCGGTCGCGGCGTCATTGGCCGATTTCACCGCCGCCGCGCGCACCAGGTAGCGAAAGGCGATCTTCTGCCCCTCGCGCAGGCCCAGCTTCGACGGCGGCTCGGACGCCGCGAACCGCGAGATCTGCACCTGCGTGTCGAGCGAAATCTCGCCCCGCCGAATGGCGTCGAACGCGATGTAGAGCGTCATCATCTTGGTCAGGGACGCCGGATGAAGCCGGGCGTCGGCGTTGCGCGCGTGCAGCACCTCTCCCGAGCGCGCGTCGATGACCATGGCCGCGTAGGGGGCCGCCGTCGCCGCCGCAGCGGAGAAGGTCAGGGCCACGCAGACGAAGATTGCCCGAATATCGGGAAACGACCGTAGAAATGCCACGGAACCACTGCCTTTTCTGCCTCTTGCGGCCCACTCTTCAATGGTCGGTCCGCATGAACAATTCCCTAACACAACCAGCGTCGTCCGGGAACCGCTTCATTTTTCGAACATTTGTCCGATGCCGCGTCAACCATAGATGTAGGCGTCGGGCCGCGCATCTCCGCTAGATACCGGATCGCGCCACAAAATTACCTTATTTCAGCGACGCGGCCAGATCGGGCAGTTCACGCAGATCCGCGATTCGATGGAACCGCGGCTGGGACACGGGCGGGTCGGCATGTTCCAGCGCCCAGGCCGCGTCATGGGGCACGAACACGCCGTGTCCCCCCGCCGCGATCATCGGCAGCACGTCGGATTTCATCGAATTGCCGGCCATCAACGCGGCCGCCGCCCCGTCGCCGTGGCGCGCGAAGATCCGCGCGTAGGTCGCCGCGTCCTTGTCGGATACGATCTCCACCGCGTCGAACCACTCCCCCAGACCCGATTGGGCCAGCTTGCGCTCCTGGTCCAGCAGGTCGCCCTTGGTCACCAGCACCAGCCGGTAGCGCCCGTGCAGCGCCGCCACCGTCTCGGCCGCATGGGGCAGGATCTCGACCGGATGGGCCAGCATCTCCTGGCCCGCGTCGAGGATGCCGCGGATCACCTCCCCCGGCACGCGCTCGTCGGTCACGTCCAGCGCGGTTTCCACCATCGACAGCATGAACCCCTTGATGCCGAACCCGTAGCGGCCGATGTTGCGCCGCTCTGCCGCCAGCAGCCGCGCGGCCAGGTCGCCGGGCGGCGCGTGGTCGGCCAGAAGCGCCGCGAACCGCGCCTCGGTCAGCTTGTAGAACCGTTCGTTATGCCACAGCGTGTCGTCCGCATCGAAGCCGATCGTGGTGAGCCGTGTCATCGCACCCTCTTTTCCCGCACGCAGGTCTGGTTATATGACAGCTTCGGACTTCACGAGTAACCGCGGCGGGCCAGACGTGACCACAGATCTGAAGAGCATGGCGACGAAACCCGGCGACGGCGATGCCGATGTCGTGCTCGAAACCAAGCCCAAGACCAAGCGGCCGCCGCTCTACAAGGTGATGCTGCTCAACGACGACTATACGCCGATGGAATTCGTCGTCCACGTGCTGGAGCGGTTCTTCGGGCTGAACCACGCCCAGGCGTTCGAGATCATGCTGACCGTGCACAAGAAGGGGCTGGCCGTGGTCGGCGTGTTCTCGTTCGAGGTGGCGGAGACGAAGGTGACTCAGGTGATGGATTTCGCCCGCCGCCATCAGCATCCGCTGCAATGCACCATGGAAAAGGAATAGGCGGCTGCTGGGCGCGCGCCTTCCGCTGGCGCTGCGGGACGGGTTGCTGACGGGGCCGGTCCTGCTGATCGACCCGCCGGCGGACACCGACCTGACCGAACTGCCGGGCCCGGTGGCGATCTTTCACGACCATCAGCCCGATCACGACATGCTGGCGCGCCGGCACCCGATGCGGGACGCCATCGCCGGTCCCGCGGGCGGCGTGGTGCTGTCCCTGCCCCGGTCCCGCGCCGCCCAGCGCGACCGGATCGCGCAGGCCGCGGCGCTGGGCGTGCCGGTGCTGGTGGACGGGCAGAAGACCGACGGTATCGACACGGCGCTAAGGGCCGCCCGCGCCGTGGGGCGGGTCGGGGCGGTGATCTCCAAGGCTCACGGCAAACTCTTCGTGATCGAGGGCGGCGATTTCTCCGGCTGGAAAGCCGCGCCCGGCCGGGTGGACGGCTTCGCCGTGCCGACGGGGGGGTTCTCGACCGACGGGATCGACCCCGGCTCCGCCGCGCTGATCGCCGCACTGCCGCCGCTCAAGGGCCATGCGATCGACCTGGGCGCGGGCTGGGGCGCGCTGTCCCGCGCCGTTCTCTCCCATGCGGCCGTGACCCGGCTGGACCTGGTCGAATCGCATCGCCCGTCGCTCGACTGCGCGCGCGCCAACCTGGCCGATCCCCGCGCGGCGTTCCACTGGGCCGACGCGACCGCCTGGCGCCCCGCTGCCCGCGCCGATCATGTCGTCGCCAACCCGCCGTTCCACCGGGGCCGTGCGGGCGATCCCGGCCTTGGGCGTGCCTTCCTCGACACGGCGGCGGCCAGCCTGACGCCGCGCGGCACGCTGTGGCTGGTCGCCAACCGCCACCTGCCCTACGAAAGGCATCTGTCCGGCCTCTTCGCAGAGATCGAGGAGCTGTCGGGCAGCCCGGCCTACAAACTGTTCCGCGCCGCGCGCCCGCGCCGGCCCCGCTGAGGATCCGCCATGTCGCTTTCCATCGCCGGCAAGACCGCCATCGTCACCGGGGCGGCCAATGGCGTCGGTCTCGCCGTTGCGCGCCATTTCATCGACAAGGGCGCCAACGTCATGATGACCGACCTCGACGAGGCGCGCCTTCAGGACGAGATCGGAGAGATGGACGACGACGGCGGCACCGCGCGCTACTACGCGGGCGATCTGCGCGAAAAGCTGACCATGGCGAACCTGCTCTCGGCCACCGTGGATGCGTTCGACCGCATCGACATCCTGGTGAACGCCTCCCGCCAGATGGAGGTCTGCGACCCGCTCGACCCCGACGACACCACCATCGACACGCTGATGGACCAGAACCTGATGACGGCGCTCAGGCTCAGCCAGCATGTGGCGCGGCGGATGATCAAGCAGCGCGAGGGCGACGACGGCGACGGGCCTCTCGGCTCGATCATCAATCTCTCGTCGATCGCGGCGCGGCGCACGCAGCCCGATCTGATGGCCTATTCCGTCTCGACCGCCGCGCTGGACCAGGCGACGCGCAACCTGGCCGTGGCGCTCGCCCCGCGCCGGATCCGGGTCAACGCCATCGCCTTCGGGTCGGTCATGTCGGCGTCGCTCAAGGGCGCGATCAAGGAACAGTCGGACCTGCGCGAGGAGATCATAGAGGCGACGCCCCTCCAGCGCATCGCCTCGCCCTCCGAGGTGGCGGAGGCGGTGCAGTTCCTGGCCTCCGACGGGGCCGGTTTCGTCACCGGTGAGATCCTGACCGTGGATGGCGGCCGCTCGCTGCTCGACACGGTGGAATCCTCCGCGCATTAGGCGCGTCGGCGGCGGTCCCCCGCCAGGCGCGTCGTGGGCGGGCCCGCGCCAGGCGCGTCGTGGGCGGGCCCCCGCCAGGATCGTCAGGGGCGGGTCCGCGCCAGCTCGTCGGGGGCGGTCCCCGCCGCCGGGCGGAACCGGACGTCCAGACCCGCCGAATCCGCCCCGTCAGCCCTGCGGATAGCGCGCCCGGCAGGCCGCCGCGCCCCGGGACGCGCGGTCCGACAGTTCCGCCCGCTTGGCCCTGAGCCCGTCCAGACGCGCCTGCACCTCTGCCAGGTTGACCGCCTGGGGCACCACGCGGGTCCGGGTTTCGGGGGCGCTGCAATAGCGGACACCGGTGGACAGCCCGTCGTTGCCGCGGCTGAGGCCGGTGCACAGGGTCAGGCGCGGGCGCAGCTCGGTCCGCCGGTCCAGCGCATAGCCGCGGGCCAGCGTCGCCTCCTCCTCGGCGATCAGCCCGTCCACCACCCGCAGGTCGCGGGTCTGCTGGGCGACGCAGGCCTCTCGCGGGGTGGCGCAGGCGGCAAGGAGGGTCAGCGCGGACAGGGCAAGAAGCGACTTCATCCCATGACGGTAGAACGCCGCACGGCGCCGCGCAATCCACGCTTTTCGCCCCATCACCGACCTGTTACGACCGTCGCCATGACAGACGAAAGCCCCGCCGGAAGCCCTGGGATGGCCGCCGAAAAGTCCCGCGCCAGCGCCTGGTTCCGGGAGTTGCGCGACCGTATCGTGACTGCCTTCGAGGCGCTGGAGGACAGCCACACCGCCGGTCCGTTCGCCGACATGGCCCCCGGCCGCTTCGCGCTGTCCCGGACGCGGCGCGCGTCGGACGACGGCAGCGACGCGGGCGGCGGGCTGATGAGCGTCATGCGCGGCGGCCGCGTGTTCGAAAAGGTCGGCGTCAACGTGTCGGAGGTCCACGGCACCCTTGGCGAACGGGCGCAGGCCGCCATGGCCGCGCGCAAGGGTCTGCCCGGCATGGCCGAGGATCCGCGCTTCTGGGCCGCCGGAATCAGCCTGGTGGCGCATATGCAGAACCCGCATGTCCCCGCGGTGCACATGAACACCCGCATGTTCTGGACGCCGCACGCCTGGTGGTTCGGCGGCGGAGAGGACCTGAACCCCTGCCTCGACCATCCAGAGGACACCGCCCATTTCCACGACACGCTCCGCGCCCATCTCGACCCCCACGGGACCGACATCTACCCATGGCTCAAGACCTGGGCGGACGAGTATTTCTTCATCCCCCACCGGGGCCGCGCGCGCGGCGTCGGCGGCATCTTCATGGACGACCGCTGCACCGGCGACTGGGAGGCCGATTTCGCCCTGACCCGCGACATCGGCCAGGCCTTCCTGCCGGCCTGGCTTCCGCTGGCCGAGCGGCGGCGCGCCACGCCGTTCACGGCTGCCGACCGCGACGCGCAGCTTGTCCATCGCGGGCTCTACGCCGAATACAACCTGGTCTACGACCGGGGCACCAGGTTCGGGCTGGAAACCGGCCACGACGCCGATGCCGTCCTGATGAGCCTGCCGCCCCTGGCAAAGTGGACCTGACGCGACAGCGCGGGTCCCGCCTGCCGCCACCTTGACCCCGAGTTGAGCGTTTGGGCCTATCGAACGTCACGGAGAGTCCCGCCCGGACCGACCTCGAAACCGGCGGCGGCGGATGTGGATACGGTCATGCGGGCGGGTCTGCGCGCTGGTTTCGAAAGCGGGCGGAACCTCGACGACCTTCCCGGCGGCGACGCCAGGGCAGACGCGAACCCCGGCCGACGGCGGCTCCGACGGCAGCGACGGATGCTGCTGCGGCGCCGGGCATGAGGTCTTTCCCGTCGGCACAGCCTCCGCGGGCACGGAGACGCTCACGCACGGGTTCGACAACTCCGGCGGCACCGTTTCGGGCGCCGATGCAGAGGCCACGACCGCGGCGCCGCGGGTCAAGCGCCGGTCTGACCGGCACCGCCCCTGCGCGCCGCTCCGGGACGCCGCGGCGGGCCATGTCCGCCGTGGACAGCGCGCGCCCGGGCCTTAGGTCGCGGGCGATGAGCACGGACCCCTATCTCGGCGACAAGGTTTTCGTCTACGGAACCCTGCGTCGCGGCTTCATCAACAACGAGGCGACGCTCGCCTTCCGCAACGGCGCCACGTTCCTGTGCGAAGGCACACTGCCCGGCACGCTCTACTCCGTCGGCTGGTATCCCGCCCTGGTCGAAGGCGCGCCCGGCAAGGCGCACGGAGAGGTCTGGGAACTCTCCACCCCGGGGCTGATGGACGTCCTCGACGACTACGAGGGGCTGTTCGACGACGGCCCCCCCGAATACAAGCGAGAGCGTCGCCGGATCAGCACCCGCTCCGGCCCGGTGGAGGCCTGGGCCTACATCTACCTCCACGACGTCGATCCGCGTCAGATCATCCGGTCGGGCGACTGGGCGGAAACCTTCAACGCGCCCCAGGACGGCTGATCCGCCGCCTCCCGGCCGATCCGCGAAGCGGATCGTCAGGGCGCCCGGCCCTCCGCCCGAACGGCGCCGGGGCGCCGGCCCCGGGCCGCACGCGCCGGAGCCGTCGCGGACCGCTGCGGCGCACGCGGCCCGGGCGGGAACCGTCTGCGAAGGGCGTGTCCGCGGGTCTGCGGACCGGGCCTGGCTTCACGCATGATCGGCCGGGATCGGGCCGAAGCGGCCCGCCTCAGCTGCGCAGCGTCTCCAGCATCAGGGCCACGTTGTCGGGATCCGCATCGGGCGTGATCCCGTGTCCCAGGTTGAACACATGCGGTCCGCCCCCGAACGCCTGCCGGATGCGCAGCACCTCGTCGACCAGCGCCTGCCCGCCGGTGACCATATGCGACGGGTCCAGATTGCCCTGCACGCAGCCGTCCACCTGCACCCGCCTCGCGGCCCATTCCGCGTCCACGCCCTGATCCAGCGCCACGCAATCCGCGCCGGTCGCCCGCGCGAATCCCGCATAGGCGTCTTTCGCGCCGCGCGGAAAGGCGATCACCGGAACGCCGGGATGCCGCGCCTTCAGCTCGGCGATGATGCGCCTGGCCGGCTCCAGGGCGTAGCGGCGGAAATCCTCGGCCCCCAGCGATCCGGCCCAGCTGTCGAAAAGCTTCACCACCTCCGCCCCGGCGTCGATCTGGGCGGACAGATACTCCACCGTCGCCGCCGTGATCCGCTCCAGAAGCGCCTCGAACGTCGCCCGGTCGCCGTCCTTGAGCGCGTGGGCGGGGGCCTGGTCCGGGGTGCCGCGTCCGGCGATCATGTAGGTCGCCACCGTCCAGGGCGCCCCGGCAAAGCCGATCAGCGCCACGTCCCGGGGCAGCTCCCGCGACAGGATCCGCAGCGTCTCATAGACCGGCGACAGCACCTCATGCACGTCCCCGGCCGGTTTCAGCGCCGCCACCCCGGCGGCCGTGTCCACCGGCCCCAGGCGCGGCCCCTCTCCGGTCACGAACCACAGGTCCGCGCCCAGGGCCTGGGGCACCAGAAGGATATCGGCGAACAGGATCGCCGCGTCGAAGCCGAAGCGCCGGATCGGCTGCAGCGTCACCTCCGCCGCCAGATCCGGCGTGTAGCACAGCGACAGGAAATCCCCCGCCTGCGCCCGCGTCGCCTTGTATTCCGGCAGGTAGCGTCCCGCCTGGCGCATCATCCACGCGGGCGGCACCTCCAGCACCTCGCCGGCCAGCGCGCGCAACAGTGTCTTTCCGGCCATCCTGCCCTCCCCTGGCGTCGCCGTTTGGTCGGGTCGCCCGGCGCCGGTGTCAAGCGTTTCCGACAGCCGGGGCGCTTCCGACAGCCGGGCGCTTCCGACCGCGGGGCGTTTATGGTTTGCCCATGGCCGCGCCCGCCGCTACCCATGGCCCATGCAGATGCCCACGCCCCTGTCCCCGCTCAAGATCGGCACCCGCGGCTCCCCCCTGGCGCTCGCCCAGGCGAACGAGACCCGCGACCGGCTGGCCACCGCCTTCGACCTGCCGTTCGAGTCCTTCTCCATCGTGGTCATCAAGACCACCGGCGACAGGATCATCGACCGGCCCCTCAAGGAGATCGGCGGCAAGGGCCTCTTCACCCGCGAGATCGAGGACGCGCTGCTGTCCGGCGCCATCGACATCGCCGTTCACTCGATGAAGGACATGCCGGTGGACCAGCCCGGCGGCCTGGTGCTCGACACCTACCTGCCGCGTGAGGATCCCCGCGACGCCTTCATCTCCCTGACCGGCGGCGCGCTGGCGGATCTGCCGCAGGGCGCGCAGGTCGGCACGTCCTCGCTCCGCCGCAAGTCCCAGCTTCTGCACCGCCGCCCGGACCTGACCATCGTCGAGTTCCGCGGCAATGTGCAGACCCGGCTCGCCAAGCTGGCCGATGGGGTCGCCGCCGCCACCTTCCTGGCCATGGCCGGCCTCAACCGGCTGGGCGCGGACGACGTGCCCCGCGCGCCGATCCCGGAGGGGCAGATGCTTCCCGCCGTGGCCCAGGGCGCCATCGGCATAGAGCGGCGCGGCGACGACACGGCCACCGCAGAGATGCTGTCGGCCATCCACGACGCCGACACCGGCACGCGCCTGGCCGCCGAACGCGCATATCTCGCGGCGCTCGACGGCTCGTGCGAGACCCCCATCGCCGGGCTGGCCGAACTCACCGGAACCACGCTCCGCCTCCGCGGAGAGATCCTGCGCACCGACGGCTCGGAATGCCTGGCCGATGAGGTCACCGGCCCGGCATCCGACGGCGCCGACCTGGGCCGCGCCCTGGCCCGCGGCCTTCTGTCCCGGGCCGGAGAGGGGTTCTTCGACTGGAAGGCGGCATGACCCGCGCCGCCCGACGCGGACCGCCCGTCCGCGCCGCGCTAAGGCGGACGGACCGGACGGGCGGCGGCCGTCAGGGGCCCTCGGCGCAGGCGCTGGGCCCTTCGGCGGAGGGGCCGTCGGCGGTACGCCCCCGGTTGTAGGGCGCCGAGCCCTCGCGCCACTTGGCGTCGTTGTCGGGATACTCTCTCCGGCAGGGACCAGGCGGCCGCCCCCGAAGAACGCGATGGTCGGGTCGTCGCCGGTCAGCTTGTTGGCCAGATCCACGAAGGAGCGGCCGAACCCGATCGGCTCCAGCGACGACAGCGGATATGGGCCGCACTGGCCAGCCCGGCGGCAAGCGCCGCGGCCGCGGTCCTCGTGGCAGAACGGGTCGTCATGGAACGCCAGCACGATGACCGGTGCCAGGGCCGCACCGATGCCCCGGTCGCCGCCGTGGCGATTCCGGCCAGCAGAGAGCCGAGGATACCGACGACCGGCAACAGCGTCGGCACGGCCCCTTTTATCGGCATCAGGCAGAACTGGCCGCGCGGCGACATGTCCCGTGGCTGGACGGACGGACCCATGTCGGGGCGAAACGCCGCCAGTACGGCCACCCAGCCCGCGTCGAGCGGCACCGGCATGACGCCGGGGATCATCGCTTACGCAAAAAGCTCTCCGACCGACAGCGTGGAACAGGCGCCAAGGGGTTCAGCACGATCCACGGCGGGATCAGGGCCCCCCGGCAGCCCGAGGCCGCGATCACCCCGTTCGTCAGGGTCGGCGAATAGCCGCGTTGCAGCATCGGGCGCAGCGCCATGACGCCCGTGACGGTGATCGACGCGCCGATGATGCCGATCGTGGCCGCCAGCAGGATAGAGATGGACACCACCGCCAGCGCCAGCCCGCCGCGCACGTTCGACATGAGCATCCTGAGGCTTTCGAACATCTCGTCGGTGACGCCCGAATTGCTCAGGACCTGCGCCATGAGCACGAAAAACGGGATCGCGGTCCGGGCGTCGTCGTCCAGCACATCGCCGAAGGTCCGGTTGAGGACGATGCCAAGGACCGTCGGCTTGCCGGCCATGAACGCGCCCGGCACCGCCGTTTCGCCCGGCACCAAGGCCAGCGGATGGACCGTCATCGGCCCCGGCACCGGCAGGCCGAACATCACCGGCGCGATGGATCCGCCGCCCGGGCCGGCATCGGCGTCCTGCTGGCGGTCCAGGGCGATCTTCGGCACGTCGGCGACGCCCCGGATCAGCAGCAGCACCGCCGCCAGGCAGAGCGCGGCCCTCGGCGGATAGACCGGCAACGCCAGCGCGCCCCAGGTCGTCGCGCGCCGGGCCCATGAGGTGGCGGCGAAGTCGCAGGACCGGGTCATGAACACCCAGGCGAACGGAGCGAAGAGGATCCGGCATCCCGGCAACGCGACGATCCGGGTCAGGCCCGGAGAGACCCGCCCGATCGGCAGGTCGACCGGACATGGGACTGGTGGCGCAGGGCTTCACCGCCCAGCAGGATGACACAGAACCCCCGGAGGTGCCGCAACAGGCCGAACGCCCATCTCTTCGGCGCGTCGAAGGTCCAGCGCATCACGACGCCGCAGACGATGACGCCCGCCAGGACGGCGACGATCCGACCGACCATCCGGTTGATCGCATGGGTGGTGCGGAGGATCACGCGGCGCCCCCCCCTGAACCGGAGGCTGTGGCGGTCGCCCCCCCCTGTCAGGCGGACACGACATGGCTCTGCAAGCGGGGCAACCGGATGGGACCGGATGCCCCGGATCGTCACGGCGCGGAGTATCGCGCGCGGTGATCGCGCCCCCCTGCCCGGCCGGCGACGGCCCCGCAGTCCGCGCCGGACTCCGACAGGACTCTTACATTTCTCTTACAGGAATCCGACAGCCGTCAGCCGGCCGGTTTCAGCCCCAATAGGGCCTTGTCGAGCACCGCGTCGAGCCGGGCGATCCACTGGGCAATGGCGGTCTCGGCGTGGCGGCCGTCGATCTCGATGACGATCACATCGCGCGAATTGGCGACCCGGAGCGAGAACGACTCGCCATAGACGGACTGGCTGACCACATCGGTGCTGGCATCCGCCCCGGCCCGGAAGCGGGCGAAGAACGGGTTCGACACATCGGCCGCAAACCCTTGATCTTCCGCGAATTCCGGTGAGCGCACGGCCAGCATCGTCTCTGCCTTGCGCTGGCTGGAACCGGCGTCGCCCAGCTCGGACGAGGTCATGAAATCAGACAGATCGCTCAGTTCCGCCCGGAGCCGGTCCGACACCCGCGCCACCGATCCCACCGACGCAACCCAGGTGTCGAAATTGTCGAGCTGGGTGTAATCCTCCATCAGGTAGTAGCGCAACGCGTTGGTAACAGGGAACAATGCGGCGCGGTCGGTGCCCTCCATGTCCAGGATCACCAGCTTGGCGATCCGCCTCTGCGCCTGGCTCATCAGCAGCAGGTTGGTCACCAGGAACGCCGCGGCCATCGGCTCAGCAGCCGCGCCCAGATGCTCTGCGTTGCGCACGGAAAGCACCAGCTTTCCCAGCTCTGTCAATGGCCTGCCGCGGGCGAAGCGGTCGAACTTGGCGCTCTCCTCGGGGATGAAAAAGGGGATTTCGTCATATTTCGGATTTCTCATCACATGGTCCTTTCGGGTTCCCGGCGGATCCAGGTCTCTTGGCGTGCTGCGAGGGCGTGCGGCATACATCCTGCCGCGGGACACCGACGTGTCGTCCACCCCCCGCGCCCAGGTGCGCCGACGCCGGCCGTCATGCTCGCTGGCGATGACCGGCCAGCGGCGCCGGGACCGGAGTCGTCGTAAAGGGTCAGGCTGCAAGGGATATTGATCCCGTCCCGCCGCGTGCAATCGCCCAGCGCGTTGCCGGAGAGGACCCGCAACCAGCCGTATTTCTCGTTGCGGTGCGGGCTGTTGGTCAGGGCCACATGGTGACGGTCGTCCGGGATCTTGCGGTCGTGTTGCGACTTCAGCCGGGACCCGGCCAGCGGGAAAACCGGAACGAGCCCCACCGCTTTCGGAACAGCCTCGGCGGTCCGCTCGATCAGACCGGCCCTGGCCACCCGCGGCCAGCCGAACACCGCCACCCGGGCGGTGAGGACGGCCGGGATCGACGCCGCAACGGTCCGGATCTGGGATCGTGGCACCGGAACTCAGGGCCTGAGGAAGCCGTTGCGGCCGTTTCGGCGCGGGTCGGATTTGTAGGAGCCGAGGAACTTGGAGTAGGAGATATGCGGCTCCATGTCCCGCATGGCGGCGATGAGGTTCTCGGCCTCGCCGCTGCAACCGATGTCGAGGTAGAAGGTCGGAAGCTCTGTCCGCTCCGAGATCATGTAGGTCTCCAGCTTGGTGATATTCACGGCGTGGCTGCCGAACACCGCCAGCGCCTGCACCAGGCTGCCGGGCTTGTGACCCACCTGGATGATCATCGAGGACATGTCATGGCCCGGATCGGTGACCGCGTCCTTTCCGACGATCACGAAGCGAGTGATGTTATCCTCGCGGTTCGAGATGTTCTTGTGCAGGATCGTGGCCCCGTAATGCTCGGCCGCGAACGGAGAGCCGATCGCCGCAAGGTGCCGGTCGCCGGAGGCCACGACCTCCTTGACCGCGCTGGCGGTGTCCGAGCGGGTCCGGCGCTGCGCGTCGGGAAAGCGCTCCTTGAGGAACCGCGACGATTGCAGGAACCCCTGGGGGTGGGAAAAGATCGAGTGGATCTCGGCCTCCACGGCCGGGCCGCAGGTCACCAGGCAGTGCGACACGTCGAGCAGCAGTTCGCCCACCACGAACAGTTCCATGGAGACCACCAGGCGATGGACGTCGGGGATCCGGCCGGACTCGGAGTTCTCCAGCGGCAGCACGGCCTCGGTCACCTCCTCGCGCTCGCAGGCGGCGACAAGATCCTCGAAGCTGGGGTAGCTCACATGGTCGCTGTCGGGCCGCAGCAGGGTCGCGGCGTTGTGCGAGTAGCTGCCCGGCTGGCCGAGATAGCCGATCCTAGTCATCGTCGTTGCTCCCGTTGAGTATCTCCGAGATGCGCGCGGCGTCGGCGAGCGATGGCTCGACCCGCCCGGCCCGCGCCCCGGCAAAGGCGTTTCTGAGGTCCATCAGTTCGACGATCAGCTCGTCGAGCGCCGAGGACACGGCCTCGGCGTTCTGGTCGAAGATCTGCGCCCACATGCGCGTGTTGAGGCTGGCGAAGCGGCTGATCTCACGGGTCGAGCGGGAGGCGAAGGCGCCAAGCTCGCCCTCATCCATGCGCGCCAACAGACCGGCATAGCCATAGGCCAGAAGGTGCGGCAGATGGGAGGTCCGCGCCAGCAGCGTGTCATGCGCCGTCGCATCGATCCGCACGACCGTGCAGCCGAGGCTGGCAAGGAACCGCTCCACCCGTTCGACGTCGGCTTCGTCGTTGCCGTCATGGGGGGTCAGCACGACCTTGGCGGCGGTCAGCGCGTCCGGTTCGGCACGGAACGGACCGGGCCGGTTGCCGCCCGCCAATGGGTGCGCGCCGATGAAACGGGGCGCGTCGGACAGGTCGGCGACGATGCGCCCCTTGGTCGAGGCGAAATCGACGACCAGCCCCTTGCCCGCCTCCAGCACCTGTCGCGCCACGGGCACGACCGTATCGGGCGGACAGGCCAGGAACACCATGTCGCAGCGGTCGAGTTCGGACGCGCAATGCTGCCATCTGAGATTGGGAAGCCGTGCGCCCACGGCCTCGCGGTAGGAACCCTTGGGCTCGACCGCCTCGATCGTGACGCCGGGCGCGCGCCGGGCGACGAGTGCCGCGAAAGCCGCGCCGATCAGGCCAGTGCCGACGATGCCGATGCGCTTGGGCGCGTCCATGGGGTCCCCTCGAAATCCGGTCTCCGTCTTACAGGGGTGGGGCGCGAACACAATGGCCCTATGCCCGCCGGTCCCGGTCCACCCAGAGCAGCCCCAGCCCGCCCGACGCCACCATCGCGGCCCCCATCCAGGAGACCGCCGCGTAGCCTCCCAGCGCGGTGCCCAGCGCGAATACGGCCGCACTGAGCATCTGCGCGCTGAGCGTGCAGAGCGCGATGAGCGATCCGCCCGCGCCTGGCCGCGCGTCCAGCAGATCCTGGAGATACTGGAGCGGCACGGTCAGGATCGCCGACGCACCCATGGCCGCGACCAGAGGCAGCGCCCAGACCGCCGGCGTGGCGCCCAGCACCGGAAAGACGGCCAGGAAGACGGCATGGATCAGCGCGCCGGCCGCGATGATCCGCACCTTGCCGAAACGGCGCAGGGGGGCGGCGAGCGCCAGCATGAACGGAATTTCCAGCCCCGCGACCGCACCGGCGAAAAGCGCGACATCGCCGGTGTCGCGACCCGGAATGGACGTCAGGACCAGCCCGGTAAGGATCAGGTAGAGCTGGATGCCGGAGAGTGTCGCACCCAGAAGCGCCGTCCTGACCAGGATCGCGCCTGCCGCGAGTTCCGACAGGGCGGCGCCGACCGACAGGCCAGACGCGGCGTCCGACCACCGCGTCCGGCCGTCCTGCGGCCAGAACGCCACGAAAACCGTGAAGGTCAGCGCCGAGGCGGCGGCGCAGGCCAGATAGACCGAGATCAACGGCAGCCCCTGTCCGAAGGCCCAGGACCAGAGCGGCAGCACCGTCACCCAGGGCACCGCGAAGAGCGCGCGGATGGTCACAAGGATCGCGGCGCGGTCCTCCTCCGGCTGGGTCGAGGCGGCGAGCCGCGCCAGGGTGAAGAGCTGCGCGAAGAGCGTCGCGCTGACGGGAAAGATCAGGGTGTGGGCAAGGACATAGGCCCATGTGGCTCCGGTGGTCCATACCAGCAGCGGTCCCACGATCCCGGCCAGCGCCGCCAGCCGTGCCGCGTTCCGCCGCCGCCCGGTGCGGTCGGTCAGCACGCCCACGCCGATCGCGCAGAGCAGGCTCAACGCCGAGCCGGCGGCATAGATCGCCGAGAACGCCGCGTCCGGCAGGCCGAACCACGTCACCGCCATCAGCGACTGGTAGGGCGCGATGGAGGCCGCGAAGGAGCCGAACGCCAATATCGCCACGGCGATCAGCGCCAGCGCCGGATCGCGCAGGATGAGGGCGAGCGCACGCATGGCCGGCTCCTTTCGGAGCGCCATGTCGCATCGGCACGTGCCGCGCGCAACAGATCCCCGCGCGGGCCCGCTTGCGGTCGGATCGTTGGCAAAGCCACCATGCGGCCGGTGCGCTGGCGACATCATCGGCGGACCGTCGGCAAGGGCCCATTACCCCTCCCCGAAGGGCGATGTGGCGTAGGACAGCATCGCCGGACGGGTCGAGCTGCCGCAGCAGCTGCGCGCGGGGAACGGGACATCGGGCACCGCCTCGCGCGGGCGCCGCATCCGATCCCGCATCCGCCATCGCGGGGCGGACGATACTGCAAGGGACCGACGCGGAAACAGGCCTGCCGTACGCGGTTAAGCGTGATCGCCGCCCGGTGCGCGAGGCCGTCGCCTCCTGCGCCGCGCAGACGCGCAGGACCGACAAGGCCGGTCCGGCGCGCATCCCGCATGACCGCGCCATCCTGTCGAGTTGCGCCGCCGTGCAGTGTGTCGATCCGACGCCAGGCCGCCGCCCGCCCGCGGTCGGCGGTTCCTCCGGCACCCCCCTGAAATTGGCGAACTCCGTCGACCGTGTTCCACGGTCGGCGGCGGCGCGGCGGCAGGCGCAGATGCGCGCGTACCCAGCGGATCACGGCGCGGACAGCCTTGCCTGGTCGGTCGGGACCGCCGGAGCGGTCCAGCAAGACCACGCCTTTCAAGGTCCGGGTCGGGACCGGAATCTGTCCATCAGGGGGCGGAAAACCCGGTCGACGGACTTGCCCACCGGATGGCGTGCATCGTGCAATCCAGTCAGCCTGACATCCCCCCGCGCCCGGGCAGGACCTTGCCCGGGTTCATCAGTCCCCCGGGATCGAGCGCCGCCTTGATCCGGCCCATCACGTCCAGCGCCACCGGATCCTTGCGCCGGGCCATGGCGCCGCGCTTGCCCAGCCCGATCCCGTGCTCGGCCGAAAACGACCCGCCCAGGTCGGCGGTGATGTCCTCGACGATCTCCAGAACCCGCTCGTGCCCCGCGACCCCTTCGGAGGGCCAGATCGCCAGATGCACATTGCCGTCGCCCAGGTGACTGACGACGAGGTGGCGCACGTCGGGATCGTCCGCCTCCAGCGCGGCATAGGCGCGGTCCAGGAACGTCTCGACCCGGTCCAGCGGAACGGAGATGTCGGTCAACATGGACGGGCCGCCGGCGACGGTCAGCTCACCGGCGATCTCGCGCAGGGCCCAGATCGCGCGCCGCTGCGCCTCTGACCGCGCCACGGTCGCGTCGAGCGCGGCGCCGGCCTCGATCATCTGGCCCAGCACCTCCTCCAGATAGGCCTGCACGGGCACCGCACCGTCCGGTCCGGGTGTCGCGTCGCGCGGCGCGGTGGCGCCGACCTCGACCATCACCGCATGGTCATGGAGGCGTTTGAACGGCTGGCGCATCTGCGGCATGTGGGCCGCGAGCGCCCCGAAATAGCTGCCGGGCATGTATTCGAACGCCTCCACCGCGCCGCCCGTCGCCTCCTGCAGGCGGTTCAGCAGCACCAGCGCCTCACCGACCGAAGGCACGGCGACCATGGCCGTCGCGTAGGCAAGCGGCTTGGGAAACAGCTTCAGGACCGCGGCCGTGATGATCCCCAGCGTGCCCTCCGCTCCGATGAACAGGTCGCGCAGATCGTAGCCGGAGTTGTCCTTGGCCAGTTCCGCCATGGTGTCGAGCACCCGCCCGTCCGGCAGGACGACCTCCAGCCCCAGGCAGAGGCCCCGCGTACTGCCGTAGCGCAGGACGTTCGATCCGCCCGCATTGGTGCCCAGTACGCCGCCCACCCGCGCCGATCCCTTCGCCCCGAAGGTCAGCGGAAAAACCAGATCCCGCGCCTCCGCCGCCGCATGAAGCTGTGCCAGCACCACGCCGGCCTCGACGACCGCGATGCGCGCGGCGGGCCGAATGTCGCGGATGGCGGTCAGGCGCTCGACCGACAGGGCGACGGCGCCGGGCGCATGGGTGCCGCCCATCAGCCCGGTGTTGCCGGCGACCGGGACCAGCGGCACCCCGGCATCGACGGCGGCGCGGACCACGGCGGACACTTCGGCGGTGGAGCCGGGCCGCACGGCGCAAAGCGGCTCACCGCAATATTTTCCGGTCCAGTCGCGGCGGAACGGGGCGGCATCGTCTCCGGTCAGGACATGCGCGGGGCCGACGATGCCGGCAAGAGTGTCGAGCAGGGTCATGGGGCAACCTCCCGCCCGCATTGTTCCCGATCCCGGCCCCGCGCGCCAGTGGTCCGCGACCGGCGAGCCCCATCCCGTGGGCAGGCACGCCGGCCCACGCGAGGACGGCGCCGGACGCCGGCAGATGGGCGGGACCTCCATTCCCCCCCCGCGCGACCGTTGCCGTGGCGCGCGCGCAGCGCCTTGACGCGCCCGCCGGGCCACCCGACATCAGGGCAGCGATAGAGGAGACCGCCGATGCCCGCGCCCGACGAAGCTGCCCTCGATTTCCTTCTGAACCGCCGGTCGCGCCCGTCCAAGACGCTGGCCGCGCCGGTGCCGGACCGCGAACAGCTCGGGCCGATCCTCACCGCGGCCCTGCGCTCTCCGGATCACAAGAAGCTCGAACCCTGGCGATTGATCGTGCTTGAGCGTCCCGCCCTGCGCCGTCTTGCGGAACTGGCGACAGAGCGCGGCACCGCCCTGGGCCGGACGCCCGAGGAGATCGAAAAACAGCGTGCCGCCTATGCGACCGGCGGTCTGGCCGTGGCGGTGATCTGCGCGCCGGTGGACAATCCCGCCGTCCCGGAGGTCGAGCAGATCCTGTCGGCGGGCGCCGTGTGCACCGCCCTTCTGAACGCGGCGCTGGCGGCGGGCTGGGGGGCGCAGTGGCTGACCGGCTGGGCCTGCCACGACCGCGTGTTCCAGCAGGACGGGCTGGGCCTGGCGCCGCGCGAATTCGTCGCCGGGGTGATCCACATCGGGACAGAGACCGCCGCCCCGCCCGACCGTCCCCGTCCCGACCCCGCGACCAAGATCGCCTGGATCCGCGAATGATCCTGACCGACACGCTGAAGGCCGTTCGACAACTGTCCGATCCGCGCTTCCAGCGGGTCCTCTGGACCGGGCTGGGTCTGACCCTGGCGCTGCTGGCGGCATTTTCGGCGGCGTTTCTCTGGGGGCTGAACTGGCTTCTGCCCGACAGCGTGCGCCTGCCCTGGATCGGTCCGGTGACATGGCTGGACGATATCGCCTCTGGCGCGTCCCTGCTGGGCCTTGTGTTCCTGTCGGGTCTGATGATGGTGCCCGTCGCCTCGGCCTTCACGTCGCTCTTTCTCGACGATGTGACCGATGCGGTAGAGGACCGGCACTATCCGCATCTGCCGCCCGCCCCGCGCCTGTCGATCCCCGACGCGCTGCGCGATGGCCTTGGCTTTCTGGGTGTGCTGGTCCTGGCCAACCTCGCCGCCTTCGCGGCCTATCTGCTGCTGCCACCCTTCGCGCCGCTGATTTTCTACGCGTTGAACGGTTTCCTGCTGGGGCGGGAGTATTTCCAACTGATCGCCGCGCGGCGGCTGGGGCGAGAGGGGGCGGCCGCGCTGCGAAAGCGTCACGCGGCGCGGATCTGGCTGGCGGGCTGTCTGATGGCGGTGCCGCTGACCATCCCGATCGTGAACCTGCTGGTGCCGCTACTCGGGGCGGCGACCTTTACCCACCTGTATCACCGGCTTCCGGGATCGGCGTCATCCGGTTGAAGACATCCATATCCCGGACAGAGATCTTGCCCGACAGGATCACCGCCGACAGGATCGCCCAGATCAGCGTGCCCCAGATCGTCGTCTGGATCACCTTGCGCTTCAGCGGAAAACGCGCCGGACTGCCGGCGTGGGTGCCGCGGAGGACCCGCCCCTCGTCCCCCTGGGTCGAAAGTCCGATGGGCAGGATCACGAAAAATACCATGAACCAGGTGACCGAATAGAGGACCAGTGCCGACGTCGGACCCATCAGACCTGCTCCAGTTCGATCAGGCAGCCGTTGAAATCCTTGGGGTGGAGGAACACCACCGGCTTGCCATGGGCGCCGGTCTTCGCCGCGCCGTCCCCCAGCACCCGCGCGCCCGACGCCACCAGCCGGTCGCGAGCGGACTCGATGTCCTCGACCTCATAGCAGATGTGGTGGATTCCACCCGAAGGGTTCTTCGCCAGGAACCCGGCGATCGGGCTGTCCTCGCCCAGCGGATGCAGCAGCTCGATCTTGGTGTTCGGCAGATCGACGAAGACCACCGTGACACCGTGATCGGGCTCGTCCTGGGGGGCGCCGACCTTCGCGCCCAGGGTGTCGCGATACTGCGCGGCGGCGGCGGCAAGGTCCGGAACCGCGATGGCCACATGGTTCAGTCGTCCGATCATCTGCCTCTCCCTCATGCGGCGCGCGCCGGAGTATCGCGGCGCCGCCCCGCCCGCAAGGCCGCCGGTCGCCGCGGTTAACCCGATATTAGCCTCGTTCGTGCCTAGTGAGTCGCAAATTGGAGGACCGCCATGACCGATCTGTCCGACGACTTCGTCTTCGCCCATCGCCCGACGGCCGACCGGCCGCTTCTGGGCCAGACCGTCCTTGTCGTCGAGGACAGTCGTCACGCGGGAGAGACGATGCGCCTGATGTGTCTGCGCGGCGGCGCCCGGATCCGGCGGGCCGACAGCCTGCGCGCCGCGGCCCGGCACCTGACCTCCTACCGCCCGTCCATCGTGATCGTGGATCTCGGCCTGCCGGACGGGTCCGGGCTGTCGCTCATCTCGCAACTGTCCAAGGCCGTGCCGCGGGTGCCGGCGCTGCTGGCGGCCTCTGGCGATCCCGACCTGCGCGACAACGCCATCGACGCCGGCGCCGACGATTTCCTGGATAAACCATTCGGATCCGTGTCGTCGTTCCACAGCGCGCTTCTGGCCCGGCTGCCGAAGTCCGCGCGCCCGCTCGGCCCGCGGCTTTTGACCGACGAAACGGTAGAGCCGGACCGCAACGCGCTTCTGGACGATCTGGCGCTGATCGCGGACCTGCTGGATCCGTCGAGCGACCGGAGCACCATCGCCTATGCACTGAACTTCGCGCGCGGCCTCTGCCGGTCGGTCGGCGATGCAGAGCTTCTGGCGTCGGTCGAGGACGTGGACGCAGCGCTGGACCGCGGGGCGCCGGTGATGGGACAGATGTCCAAGCTGGCCGCGATCCTGCAGGCCCGGTTGGGCACGGAGCGGCTTGCCGTCTGAACGGAGGTCAGGCCATCGGGCGGGGCGCAGATGTGCAGGCCGTCGCAATCGGCCTTGCCGATCGCAACACCCGCGACACGCAGGATCACCCAGGCCCTGGACAGGCGGAACCACAGGCGCGGCAGTGCGACGGTCAACGGATGATCGCGGGGCGACTGGTGCAGATCCGCCGCTCCCGCACGGTGCCGGATCCGGGTGACCATGGGGCCGCCGATGGCCCCGATCTCCGAGCGCGCGCTGACGTCAAGTTCCGCGACCGGCGACCGGGGCAGGTCGCCCCCGGTCCGACCGACCGGACCCGGGACGGGACGGCGGGCGAATGTGATCGCGAACCTCAGTTGCTGGTCGAGTCCGATCATGTCGTGGGCCAGCCGGGTATCGCCCAGCCCGGCCGCGAAGCCGGACAGATGCGGCACCCGGTCGAGCGCGCGCTGCGCGGACACGCGGGCGATCCCCAGCAGGCCGGCGCCCTTCCCCAGCAGGTCAGTCCCGCGGCAGGACGCGCAGGCCAAGGTCTCGGAGCTGCTCGGACGTCGGCTCCGACGGCGCGTTCATCATCAGATCCTGCGCCTGCTGGTTCATCGGGAACATGATGACCTCGCGGATGTTCTGCTCATCGGCCAGCAGCATCACCATCCGGTCGATGCCGGCCGCGCAGCCCCCGTGCGGCGGGGCGCCGTACTGGAACGCGTTGACCATGCCGCCGAAGCGGGACCGGACCTCTTCCTCCGGGTAGCCGGCGATCTCGAACGCCTTGAACATGATCTCCGGCCGGTGGTTGCGGATCGCGCCCGAGACCAGCTCGTACCCGTTGCAGGACAGGTCGTATTGATAGCCCAGCACGCCCAGCGGATCGCCCTCCAGCGCCGCCATCCCGCCTTGCGGCATGGAGAACGGATTGTGGCTGAAGTCGATGCGGCCCTCGTCGTCCTTCTCGTACATGGGGAAATCGACGATCCAGGCGAAGGCGAAACGGTCCTTGTCGATCAGCCCCAGCTCCTCCCCGATCACGGTCCGCGCGCGACCCGCGACAACCTCGAATTCGGACGGCCTGCCGCCCAGGAAGAACGCGGCGTCGCCCACCCCGAGGCCAAGCTGCCGGCGGATCTCCTCGGTCCGCTTCGGGCCGATGTTTTTGGCGAGAGGACCGGCGCCGACAATCCAGGTCCGATCCCTCGGATCGAGTATTTCGTCGATCTCTCGGCTATCGGCTTCTCGCGAGCGCGGATCGACGATCTTGTCTCGATTTTCCTGATTTGCTTCGACCTCCCGCCAGAAGATATAGCCCATCCCCGGCAGCCCCTGCTCCTGGGCGAACTTGTTCATCCGGTCGCAGAACTTGCGTGACCCGCCGCCCGGTGCGGGGATCGCCCGGATTTCCGTGCCGTCCTTCTCCAGCAGGCTCGCGAAGATCGCAAAGCCGCTGCCCGCGAAATGCTTCGATACCACCTGCATCTCGATCGGGTTGCGCAGGTCGGGCTTGTCGGTGCCGTATTTCAGCGCCGCCTCGGCATAGCTGATCCGGGGAAAGACCTGGTCGACCTTCCGGCCGCCGCCGAACCGCTCGAAGCAGCCGCGCATCACCGGCTCGATGGTGGCGAACACGTCCTCCTGCTCGACGAAACTCATCTCCAGGTCGAGCTGGTAGAAATCCGTGGGCGAGCGGTCGGCGCGGGGGTCCTCATCCCGGAAACAGGGCGCGATCTGGAAATACCTGTCGAAGCCAGACACCATGATCAGCTGCTTGAACTGCTGCGGCGCCTGGGGCAGCGCGTAGAACTTGCCCGGATGCAACCGCGAGGGCACCAGGAAGTCGCGCGCGCCCTCGGGCGAAGAGGCGGTCAGGATCGGCGTCTGGTATTCGTTGAACCCCTGATCCCACATCCGTTCGCGCAGGTCGCGCACCACGTCCGAGCGCAGCACCATGTTGGCGTGCAGACTCTCGCGGCGCAGGTCCAGGAAGCGGTAGCGCAGGCGCGTCTCCTCGGGGTAGTCGGGCTCACCGAAGACCGGCAGGGGCAGTTCCGCGGCCCGGCCCAGCACCTCGATCTCGCGGCAATAGACCTCGATCTCGCCGGTCGGCAGCCTGGGGTTCACCAGGCTCTCGTCCCGCGCCTTCACGGTCCCGTCCACGCGGATGCACCATTCCGAGCGGACCTTCTCGGCCTCTGAAAACGCCGGCGAATCCGGGTCGCAGATCACCTGGGTGATCCCGTAGTGGTCGCGAAGGTCGATGAAGAGCACGCCGCCATGGTCGCGCACCCGGTGGACCCACCCCGAGAGGCGCACGGTCTCTCCCACGTCGCCCTTGCGGAGCGCGGCGCAGGTCTGGCTGCGATAGGCGTGCATCGGGATCCCCTTTTCCGGTTGCCTGCGCGATACACATCCCCGCCCCAGGGAAGTCAAGCGCACCGTCCGGGTCGTCGCGGGCGTACAGGATGTGGACAGCGCGGCCTTGCCCCCTAAGATGATGGCAAGGAACAAGGAACCGAAGAGTCCGGATATGTGGGAACGCATTTTCGAGCGCCTTGTGCGCAGTATCGTCGTCGATGGGACACTCCGCATCACCCTGCCATCGGGGCGCCGGTTCGCCGCCGGATCGGGCGCGCCGGAGGTCGCCGCCACCATCCATGACGAGGCCACCGTCAGGCGCATCCTCGCCAATCCCGATCTGGCGACGGCAGAGGGGTACATGGACGGCCGCCTCACCCTGGAGAACGACGACCTGCGCGGGTTCCTGGGCATGGTGCTGACGAACATGCGCAAGGGCCACCGCCACTGGTCCCAGGACGCCCAGATCGCCATCGGGCGTCATCTCAGGCGGTTCTCGCAGTTCAATCCGATGGACCGGGCGCGCAAGAACGTGGCCCATCACTACGACCTGTCTTCGGATCTCTACGATCTATTCCTCGACGAGGACCGCCAGTATTCCTGCGCCTATTTCCGGTCCGACAACGACACGCTGGAACAGGCGCAACTGCAAAAGAAACGCCATATCGCCCGGAAACTGCAACTGGAACCGGGGATGCGCGTGCTGGACATCGGCTGCGGCTGGGGCGGCATGGCCCTGACCCTGGCAGAGGAATTCGGCGTCGAGGTTCTGGGCGTCACCCTGTCCACCGAGCAGCACGCGATGGCCACGAAACGCGCCCGCGACCGGGACCTGTCCGACCGGGTGGCGTTCCGCCTTCAGGATTACCGCGCCATTCCGGAGACCTTCGACCGGATCGTGTCGGTGGGTATGTTCGAGCATGTCGGCCAGCCCCATTACGATGAATATTTCGGCAAGGTCCGCGACATGCTGGCACCGGACGGCGTGGCGCTGATCCACACCATCGGACGGTCGAACCCGCCTGGCATAACATCGCCCTTCATCGCCAAGTACATCTTTCCCGGCGGCTATCTTCCGGCCCTGTCGGAGATGTCCGCAGCGATCGAGCGGCAGGAGCTGGTCTCCACCGATATCGAGGTCTGGCGCCTGCACTACGCCAAGACGCTGAACCATTGGGAAAGACGCTTCGCCGCCGGCTGGGAAACGGCCAAGGCGCTCTATGACACGCGATTCTGCCGTATGTGGAAATACTACCTGGTGGTGTCGGAGATGAGTTTTGTCCATGGTGCGCAGGTCGTGTTCCAGGCGCAGCTGACCCGGCGCAACGACGCGGTTCCGATTACGCGGGACTACATGTACCCGGACGGGCTTGCCTGAGCGCCGACCGCCCTTGCACCCCTGCCACGGCTGCGTATAACCCCGGTCGATTTGCGCCCGCCCCTTCGGTCCGGCGCCACGCCCCGGAGGGACGACATGCCGAAGCGTACCGATATCCAGTCCATCATGATCATCGGCGCCGGTCCAATCGTCATCGGCCAGGCCTGCGAATTCGATTACTCCGGCGCCCAGGCCTGCAAGGCGCTTCGCGAAGAAGGCTACCGGGTCATCCTGGTGAACTCCAACCCGGCGACGATCATGACCGATCCGGGCCTGGCCGACGCCACCTATATCGAGCCGATCACGCCCCAGGTCGTCGCCCGGATCATCGCCAAGGAAAGGCCCGACGCGCTTCTGCCGACCATGGGCGGTCAGACCGGCCTGAACACCGCGCTGAAGCTGGAGGAAATGGGCGTTCTGGCCGAATACGGGGTCGAGATGATCGGCGCCCGCCGAGAGGCCATCGAGAAGGCCGAGGATCGCAAGCTCTTCCGCGAAGCGATGGAAAAGATCGGGCTGGAGAACCCCCGGGCCACCATCGTCGCGGCCCCGAAGACCGAAAAGGGCTACGATATCAAGGCCGGGCTTGCCGAGGCCATGGAGGCCATTGAATTCGTCGGCCTGCCCGCCATCATCCGTCCCGCCTATACCCTGGGCGGCACGGGGGGCGGCGTGGCATACAACCGCGAGGATTACGAACTTTACTGTCGCTCCGGGCTGGACGCCTCTCCGGTGGCGCAGATCCTCATCGACGAGAGCCTGCTGGGATGGAAGGAGTTCGAGATGGAGGTGGTCCGCGACCGCGCGGACAACGCGATCATCGTCTGCGCCATCGAGAACGTGGACCCGATGGGCGTCCATACCGGCGATTCCATCACCGTCGCCCCGGCGCTGACGCTCACGGACAAGGAATACCAGATGATGCGCGCGGCCTCGATCGCGGTGCTGCGCGAGATCGGCGTCGAGACCGGCGGCTCCAACGTGCAATGGGCCGTGAACCCCGAGGACGGTCGGATGATCGTGATCGAGATGAACCCGCGGGTGTCGCGTTCCTCCGCGCTGGCCTCCAAGGCCACGGGCTTTCCCATCGCCAAGATCGCCGCGAAACTGGCCGTCGGCTACACGCTGGACGAGCTGGACAACGACATCACCGGCGTCACGCCGGCCTCTTTCGAGCCGTCCATCGACTATGTCGTGACCAAGATCCCGCGCTTCGCCTTCGAGAAGTTTCCGGGCGCGAAACCGGATCTGACAACGGCGATGAAATCGGTGGGCGAGGCCATGGCCATCGGCCGGACCTTCCACGAGTCGATGCAAAAGGCGCTGGCCTCGATGGAAACCGGCCTGTCGGGTTTCGATGAGATCGCCATTCCCGGCGCGCCGGATCCCGCGTCGATCCACGCGGCGCTGGCCCGCCAGACCCCCGACCGGCTGCGTGTGGTGGCACAGGCCATGCGCCACGGCTTGTCCATCGACGACATTCACGCGGTCACGAAATACGATCCCTGGTTTCTTGCCCGCATCCGCGAGATCGTCGCGGCCGAAGACCGGGTCCGCGAGACCGGCCTGCCCTCTGACGCCGACGGGCTGCGCGACCTCAAGATGATGGGCTTCACCGACGCCCGCCTCGCCACGCTCACCGGGAAGGACGAAACCGCCGTGCGCCGTGCGCGCCACGATCTCGGCGTGACGGGGGTGTTCAAGCGCATCGACACCTGCGCCGCCGAGTTCGAGGCCCAGACGCCCTACATGTACTCGACCTACGAAGAGCCGATGATGGGCGAGGTCGAGGACGAGGCACGCCCCTCCGGCCGCGACAAGATCGTGATCCTGGGCGGCGGTCCGAACCGGATCGGCCAGGGGATCGAGTTCGACTATTGCTGCGTCCATGCCTGCTACGCTCTGTCGGAGGCGGGCTACGAGACGATCATGATCAACTGCAACCCGGAAACCGTCTCGACCGACTACGACACCTCGGACCGGCTCTATTTCGAGCCGCTGACCTTCGAGCATGTCATGGAGATCCTGCGCGTCGAGCAATCCGAAGGCACGCTCAAGGGCGTGATCGTCCAGTTCGGCGGCCAGACGCCCCTGAAGCTGGCCAACGACCTGCAGGACGCCGGTATCCCGATCCTCGGCACCTCGCCCGATGCCATCGACCTGGCGGAGGACCGCGAGCGGTTCCAGGGGCTGCTGTCCGAACTAGGCTTCAAGCAGCCCAAGAACGGCCTGGCCCGGTCCGACGAGCAGGCGATGGCGATGGCGGAAGAGGTCGGCTATCCGCTGGTTATCCGCCCGTCCTATGTGCTCGGCGGCCGCGCCATGGAGATCGTGCGCGATCCCGATCACCTGAAACGCTACATTCGCGACGCGGTGGACGTATCGGGCAAGAACCCGGTGCTTCTGGACAGCTACCTCTCCGGCGCGGTCGAGGTGGACGTGGACTGCCTCAGCGACGGCCAGACCGTCCACGTGGCCGGCGTCATGCAGCATATCGAGGAAGCCGGTGTTCATTCCGGCGACAGCGCCTGCTGCCTGCCGCCGCACACCCTGCCCCGCGATCTGGTCGAGGAGATGGAGCGCCAAGCCGTCGCCATGGCGCTGAAACTGGGCGTCGTCGGCCTGATGAACGTACAGTTCGCGGTCAAGGACGGCGACATCTATGTGCTCGAGGTCAATCCCCGGGCCTCGCGCACCGTGCCCTTCGTCGCCAAGGCCACTGATTCGGCCATCGCCTCCATCGCCGCGCGGCTCATGGCCGGAGAGCCGTTGTCGAACTTCCCCCTCCGCCCCCCCTACCCCGCGGGCGCGTCCGTGGACGAACCCCTGCCGCTGGCAGATCCGATGACCCTGGCGGACCCGAACATGCCGTGGTTCTCGGTCAAGGAATCCGTCCTGCCGTTCAACCGCTTTCCGGGCGTGGACACGCTTCTGGGTCCAGAGATGCGCTCCACCGGAGAGGTCATGGGCTGGGACCGCGACTTCGCCACCGCGTTCCTCAAGGCGCAGATGGGCGCGGGCGTGGTGCTGCCCGATGCCGGCACGGTGTTCCTGTCGATCAAGGAGGCGGACAAGACGCCGCAACTGGTCGAGACCGCGCGCATCCTGACCGCGCTGGGACTCGACATCGTCGCCACCGACGGGACGCAGAGGTTCCTGGCTGCCAACGCGATAGAGGCCGTGCGCGTCAACAAGGTCTATGAGGGCGGGCGCACCATCGTCGACGTGATGAAGGACGGCGGCATCGCGCTGGTGATGAACACCACCGAAGGCGCCCGCGCGGTAGAGGACAGCCGCTCCATGCGGGCCGTCGCGCTCAGCGACAAGATCCCCTACTACACCACGCTCGCCGGGTCTCACGCGGCGGCGCTGGCCATGCAGGCCCGCAGAGCCGGGGAAATTGAGGTTCGCTCGCTTCAAGGTTGAAACCGAGGAGATCCGCGCGCCGATCCGCGCGCCCGTGCCGGACGCTTGCCACGGTCCGGGCACGGCGCTACCCCGCGTCACATGGCCAAGCTCTATTTTCACTACTCCACCATGAATGCAGGCAAATCGACCCTGCTTTTGCAGGCCGCGCACAACTACGGCGAGCGTGGCATGGCCACCCGCCTGCTGACCGCACGGCTCGACGCGCGGGCCGGCGCCGGGCGGATAGGCAGCCGCATCGGCATCGGCGCTCCTGCTGAGACATTCGACGCGGCCGACGACCTTTTCGCGCGGACGAAAGCTTGGCTGTCCGGCGGGGCCCTGTCCTGCCTGTTCGTGGACGAGGCGCAGTTTCTCACCGAAGCACAGGTCTGGCAGCTTGCCCGCGTGGCCGACGACCTGTCCGTGCCGGTCATGTGCTACGGGCTCCGGGTGGATTTCCGCGGCCGGCTGTTCCCCGGGTCGGCGGCGCTCCTGGCCTGGGCCGACGACCTGCGCGAGATCCGCACCATCTGCCACTGCGGGCGCAAGGCCAGCATGGTGGTGCGCCAGGACGCCGCCGGCCGGGTGCTGACCAGCGGCGAGCAGATCCAGATCGGCGGCAACGAGAGCTACGTGCCGCTCTGCCGCCGGCACTGGCGCGAGGCCACCGGCGACGCCGCACCTCAGTAGAGCCGTCCGCCCGGCGGAACCTCCCGGTCTGGGCCGATCAGCACCACCTCGCCGTCGGCGTCGGGCACGCCCAGCACCAGCACCTCGGACATCATCGGGCCGATCTGGCGCGGCGGGAAGTTCACCACGGCCAGAACCTGGCGGCCGATCAGCGCCTCGGGCGCGTAGTGCCGGGTGATCTGGGCAGAGGACCGCTTGACCCCCAGATCTCCGCCGAATTCCACGCTGAGCTTGATCGCGGGCTTGCGCGCTTCGGGGAACGGCTCGGCCGCGACGATCCGGCCCACGCGGATGTCGAGCTTGAGGAAATCGTCGAACCCGGCCGTCATGCGCCCAATTCTCGCGACCGGGCCGCGGCGGCCGCGACCGTGCGGCGCATGAGGTCGGGAAGGCTCTCCATCAGCACCTCCAGCCCGGCTTCGGTGGTGCCGTTGGGAGAGGTCACGTCGGCGCGCAGGGTGCCGGGGTCCTTGGGGCTGTCCTCTGCCAGTTGCCCCGCGCCGCCCACGGTCGCCTTGGCCAGCGCCATCGCCAAGTCGGCGGACAGGCCCTCGGCCTCACCGGCGGCGGCCAGTGCCTCTATCATGTGGAACACATAGGCCGGACCCGAGCCCGAGACCGCCGTCACCGCATCCATCTGATCCTCTGACTCAAGCCGCACGGTCTGGCCGACCGCGTCCAGCAGCCGCGCGGCAAGGTCGAGCGACCCCTGGCCACCCTCGTTGGCCACCAGCGCGGTGATGCCGCGGCCCACCGCGGCGGGCGTGTTGGGCATGGCCCGGATCACCGGCGTTCCGTCGCCGAAGTCCTGCGCGTACCGGGCGATGGTCACGCCCGCCGCGACAGAGAGCACCACCGTGTCGCCGCCGCCCAGGTGCGTGACCTGCGGCAGCGCATCGTCCAGAAGCTGCGGCTTGACCGCGATCAGGACCATGCCCGGCGCCTCTGGCAGATCCTCGTTCAGGCGCACGTCCGTGGCGCGCAGCTCATCCGACGGGTTCGGGTCGATCACCCAGACCTCGGCGGGGTCCAGCGCGCCTTTGAGCCATCCCTCCAGCATCGCCGAGCCCATCTTGCCGCAACCCAGCATCACCAGCCCGCGATGCTTCAACGCGTCCATGTCCATGGGGGGTCTCCTCGCCTTCCATCCATCGGTTTGTACAGGGCGTCGCGTCAGGCATCGTCGCCCCGGCCCCGGCCCTTTCCGAAGAGCGGCCCGACCGTGTTGCGCCACACGATCTGCGCCAGTCGCCACAAGAGCAGCACCACCAGCACGATCCCGCCCAGCGCCAGCACCATGGGCCAGGGGAAGAACCGCACGTCCGGCCCGTCCACCACGCGGATCGCGGTGGCGTTCGGAAACGCCGACAGCAACCGGGAACGCCAGCCGTAGTGGGTCACCGCCACCCAGACCGGCGCATCGCGGTTGGACACCAGATCGGCCGCCCGCGCCTGCAGGTCGGCGCTGTCGAACTTGAAGTAGAACGGCCAGCCCCAGCCGGTATCCTCGTTGCGATACACCATCGGGCTGCCATCCGGGTCCACCGTCTCGATGAAGCGGATGTCGCGGTTCTGGCCCGCGGCATCGCCGCCATCGGCGCCGGCGTAGAAGATCGCGTTCCAGCCGAAGTCCATGCGCCGCACGTCGGTGTTCACGATGCGCACCACGTCGCGCTGCGGCAGCGTGTAGTGCAGCACGGCGAAGACGCCCAGCATCACCAGCACCAGGGCGAGAATATTGATCGGCCGCATGACGGTTCCTTCGTGAGTCGCCCCGGTATGCCGCGACCGGGGGGCAAAGGCCAAGCGTATTGATGGACGCGTCGGGTTCTCCCCGGATGCGACCCGTGTCACAGTCCGTCCCATGCGACCGGGCCAGCGAAACCTCATCACCGACGTGCCGGGCCTGCGGGTGGGCCATGCCCAGGACGCGGAGCTGAAATCCGGCGTCACCGTGCTGCTGGGAGAGGGCCGTCTGGCCGCCGGCGTGCACGTCATGGGCGGTGCGCCCGGCACGCGGGAGACCGACCTTCTGGCCCCGGGCACCCTGGTCGGCGAGGTGGACGCGTTGGTGCTGTCGGGCGGGTCGGCCTATGGCCTGGCGTCCGCGGACGGCGTGGCGCTGGGGCTGCGGCAACGGGGCCGGGGCTTTGCGGTCAGGGACCGGCGCATCCCCATCGTCCCGGCCGCGATCCTTTACGACCTGGATGCGGGCGGCGACCCCGGCTGGATCGACACGCCCTACCCCGCCCTGGGCCGCGCCGCCCTGGACGCGGCCTGCGGCGCGCCCGAACTGGGATCCGTCGGCGCCGGAACCGGCGCGCTGGCGGGCACGCTGAAGGGCGGCATCGGCTCGGCCTCGGCGGTTCTGGACGACGGCACGACCGTGGGCGCGCTGGCCGCCGCGAATCCCATGGGCGGCTGCGTCTGCCCCCGGACGGGCCGCTTCTGGGCCGCGCCTTTCGAAGAGGCTGCGGAGTTCGGCGGCCGCGGCGTACCGGAGCGCGCCTGCGCCGTCACCAAGGGGTCCGCGCCCGGCACCGCCACGACCCTCGCCATCGTCGCCACGGATGCCGCGCTCGACGCCGCGACCGCCACCCGGCTGGCGACCGTCGCGCATGACGGCATGGCCCGCGCGATCCTGCCCGCACACACGCCGTTCGACGGCGATCTTGTCTTTGCAGTCTCCACCGGCGCGCGGCCCGCGCCCGACCCGGCCGGGCTGGCCGCGCTGGGTCATGCCGCGGCCACCTGCCTGGCCCGCTCCATCGCCCGTGCGGTGTTTCTGGCCGCCCCTGCCCGGAACGACCCGCTGCCCTGCTGGCGAACCCTTTGGGAGTAAGGGGGTCAGCCCCGCCAGAACGCGGTGGTGAAGAGCACGTAGACCGCCATGAGTTCCAGCCGGCCGACCAGCATCCCGGCGATCAGCAACCATTTGGCCCCGTCGTTCAACGGCCCGAAATAGCCCGACGGCCCGATGATCGGCCCCAGACCGGGGCCGATGTTGCCGATCGCCGTCGCCGCCCCGGAGGTCGCCGTGACGAAGTCCAGCCCCGTCATCCCCAGCGACACGGACAAGACCCCCAAGGACACCACGAAGAGAACGAAGAATGCCATGACCGATGACAGGACCTCCTCGGAGACGCGGCGATCGTCGAATTTCGGGGCGAAGACGCCATGGGGCGAATGGATGCGCCGGATCTGGGTGGCGATGGCCGACATCAGGATCTGGTAGCGGAAGATCTTGACCGAGCAGCAGGTCGATCCCGCGCAGCCCCCGATCAGGCCGATAAAGAAGAACACCACCATCGCGAAGCTGCCCCAGAGCTGGTAGTCCACACTGGCGTATCCGGTGCCGGAGATGATCGACGTCACGTTGAAGAACGCCTCCCGCAGCGACTCCTCGAAGCCGCGCTCGTCCTCGACGATCTGGAACAGCGCCAGCACCACGGCCATGGAGGTGATGACCAAAAGATACGCATGGATCTGTGAATCGCGGAAGAATGGCCGCGCCGTACCGGACACAAGCTGGATGTAGCGCACGAAAGGCAGGCTCGCCAGGACCATGAAGATGCTGGCGACGTACTCCGGCGGCCCCTGGAACGCGCCGAAGCTGGCATCCGTGGTCGAGAACCCGCCGGTCGAGACCGTGGTCAGCGCGTGGTTGATCGCATCGAAGCTCGACATGCCCAGCGTCAGGTAGCTCAGAAAGCACAGCATGGTCAGAACGACGTAGATCCAGCTGATCTGACTGGCGATCTCGGCCGCGCGCGGCAGGATCTTGCCCATCGTGTCGAACGCTTCCGAGCGGAAGATCTGCATCCCCCCGACCCGCAGTTCGGGCAGGAATACCATCGCCACGACGACAATGCCGATGCCGCCGAACCATTGCAGCATGGAGCGCCACAAGAGCAGCCCCTCCGGGAAGTCGTCGAGCCCGCTGAACGCTGTCGATCCGGTGGTGGTCATGCCCGACATCGCTTCGAAGAAGGCGTCGGTCACATCGGCTTCGAGGGGCGAGAAAAGGAACGGCAGGGCGCCGAACACCGGCAGCGCCACCCAGACCAGGGTGGTCAGCAGAAACGTCTGCTGCAAACTCAGCCGCGCGGTCGTCGCATTGACCGAGGACAGCGCCACCAGCCCGCCCGTCAGTATGGAGATCACGGCGGCATTCAGGAACACCGGCCAGTGGCCATTGCGGTAGATCAGATCGATGCTCATCGGCACCAGCATCGATGCCCCCAGACTGGCGACCAGCAGGCCGATCACATATCCGACAGGGCGAAGGTCGATCATGAGCGGAACGCTTGGCCACCTGGCCGGGGGGTGTCAAGCGGCCAGCGGCGCAGACTCCAATGCGTAGGCCGCACGGATCGCATCGCCGGTCGGCGTGGCGGGATACGCCTCCGGATCGCGGTGGACGGCAAGGACGAAAACGCGCAGCCCGACCTCTGGTCGCTCGTCGGCGCCGAGCGCCAGAAGCATATGGATCATGGCGCGGTTCTGCGAGTGCACGAACGCGTCGAAGCGCGCGATCCCGCGCGCTGCGGCCACCTTTAGAAGCCGGCCCAGGAGGAGAGAGCCAAGCCCCCTGCCCTGCGCCGCGTCGATCACCGCCAGCGACATCTCCGCGCGGGCCTCATCCGCCTGTCCGCGGAAGAAATGAGCGATTCCAGCGGGCTGCTTCCGGCCGCCCTCGATCAGGATGGCGCCGATTGCCTCATGCAGGACGTGGTCCGGACGGGTGAACATGTCGATATCGGACGGCGGCAGCCGCTCCACCGCGTGGAGGAACCGGAACAGGCGGCTTTCGCGCGACAGCCCGTCGAAGCCCTCGGCCAGTGCCGCCGCGTCCTGCGGACCGACGTCGCGGATCAGTGCCGGGGTGCCGTCCCCGAGCCGGGTTCGGACGCCCCGCTCAGGCACGTCGTCAGCCAAGTTGGTAGAGCGACTGGAACAGCCGCGGGTCCAGGCTGCCGGTGTCGAAAGTCGCGCCTTCCGTCAGGACGCTGACCGCGTCGTGGCTATGCAGGCTCTCTTGGTGGCTGGCCAGGACGCGGTAATCGCCGACGCGTGGCTCTGCCTGGAGCCGTTCTGCAAAGAGCCGGGCGGCATCCTCCACGAAGATCGGGTTGGCGGCGTTCAGCTCGGCAAAGGCCTGTTCGTCCTCTCGCTTGACCATCACCTGCGTTTCGGTCGGCACGGCGGCCCGGCAAAGCTCGACCAGGTCCTCGAACCACAGGATCTGTCCGGATTGGACCACCACAGAGATCCGCGCCACCGACCGTTGAGAATGCGGCGTGGCAAGCTGGCCGCGCTCCCGCCGCGCGTGTTCGCTGAGTTCCAGAGAGCAGGGGCACGTAGAGGAATAGAGATAGTCGAGATGCAGCACCTTGATGCGCACCCCGCCCCGGTCGATCACCTCCAGCGCAAGATCGTAGTACTGGTAGCCCGACAGGCCGGAGCGCAGGCTCTCGACCCGCATCGGGTAGGACAGGCGCATCATCAGCCGGGCATCGAAGCTTTCCAGCCGCTCCTTGTAGGCGTCCAGCGTGCGCTCCATCACCTCGAACGACGCCGTTTCCTCGGCGTGTTCGTAGAAGGTGCGCATGATGCGCGACATGTTGATGCCCTTCTTTCCGGCCTCCAGGCTGACCGTGCCGGTCACCGATGTTTCAAGCAGATGCGCCGCACCGTCGCGGCTAAGGTAGCGGATGGGCAGCCGGAAGTTCGAGATCCCCACGTGCTGGATGCTCTTCCGCGCGCCGCGGATCAGGCTTGCCGGACCGTTCTGCAGATCCGGAAGGCTCAGCCGGTAGGCCGGATCGGCCGCGAATTCGTCCGGATAGGCGCGGCGAAAGGCGGGATATTCCGCGACCGGACCGCCGAGCAGTGCACGGAGGGCCGGATCGACGGTCTCGATCTCTTCGACCGTGGCGCTCGCAGTCCAGAGGCGCAGCCGTTTGAGCAGCTCCGCCGCCTCGTCGCTGTCCGGTTCGCGGCCGAAGCCGGGTTGATGAACGTTCATGTCGTGCCCTCCGGGATCATCGCACCCAAGATAGGGACGCATGCCGCCTCGATCCACGAACTGCGTCAAAATACATCTATCTGCCGCGACTCAGGCGTGGTCCAGCGCCTGGCGAAGGTCCCGCAGCAGATCGTCCGTGTCCTCCAGCCCGACGGACAGCCGCACCAGCCCCGGGCCGATCCCCAGCGCGGCGCGGGTCTCCTCGGACAGGCGCTGGTGGGTGGTGGTGGCGGGGTGGGTCACAATGGACTTGGCGTCACCGAGATTGTTCGAGATCGTGACGATCCGAAGCGCATCCAGGAACCGGAACGCGGCCTCTCTCCCGCCCTTGAGGTCCAGCGCCAGCACCGTGCCGAAGCCGGTCATCTGCGCCCGCGCGATGGCGTGCTGGGGATGGCGCGGCAGGCCCGGATAGGCGACGTGCGCCAGACGCGCATGGCCGCGCAGCGCCTCTGCCAAAGTCTGGGCGCTTGCCGACTGGGCCCGGACGCGCAGATCCAGGGTCTCCATGCCCTTGAGCATGATCCACGCGGTAAAGGGCGACATCGCGCCGCCGGTATGTTTCAGGAACGGCTCCAGCACCTTGCGGACGAAGGCGCGCGTGCCGCAGACCGCCCCGCCCAGCGCGCGGCCCTGACCGTCGATATGCTTGGTGGTGGAATAGACCACCACATCGGCGCCCAGCGCCGCCGCGCGGCTGTAAACGGGGGTGACAAAGACGTTGTCGACGATCACCAGCGCGCCGGCGTCATGGGCCAGGGCCGCGACCGCCCGCAGGTCGATGACCTCCAGTGTCGGGTTCGATACCGTCTCCATGAACACGGCGCGTGTGTCGGGGCGGATCGCGGCGCGCCATTGCTCCAGGTCGGTGCCGTCCACGAAGCTGACCTCGACCCCGAAGCGGGGCAGGATTTCCTCAAGGATATAGAGGCACGACCCGAAGAGCGCGCGGGACGACACCACATGATCTCCCGCCGTCAGCACCGCCATCAACGCCGCGTTCACCGCCGCCATGCCGGAGGCGGTGGCGAAGCAATCCTCGGTCCCCTCGACGGAGGCCAGGCGGTCCTCGAACATCCTGACCGTCGGATTGCCGTAGCGGGCGTAGATGAACTCATCCTCGCCCAGGTTCTCGAACCGGTCGGCGGCGGCCTGCGCGCTGTCGTAGACGAAGCCCTGCGTGAGAAAGATCGCCTCGCTCACTTCGCCGTATTGCGACCGGCGGATGCCGCCGTGAACCAGCTTCGTCCGGGTGTTCCAATCGTCTGCCATGGGGTATCGTCCTCTCGCCATTGCCCCCACCGATCAAGTGTCGGGGCGCCATCCGGCGACCGACCTCTTTAGCGGAAATGTTTTACGTGGCCCGCAATCCGGTGAACAAATCGCCACGACCGGAGCGGTAGGCCCGTTGCGTGAAACCGTCAAGCACCGTCATCGGGCATTTACCTCACCGTCACCCGTTCGTCGTAGCGCCTGTATAGACGCCGGACAGAAGACACGGGCCGCTCCGGCCGGGAGAGCAGGAGATGCCGCTACTTTCGGTGAGTGTGACGCGGGACGGCGGGCTGGATGTCGCGGGGTCGCTGGGAACGGCGCTCGCGGAACTGCCGCCCGAGGCCCCGGTCATCGCCATGGTCCATGGCTACAAGTACGACCCGGCAGGCGCCGCCACGGACCCGCATCGGACGCTGTTCGCCATGGAAAGCCAGCGCCGCGGGCGCCGCGCCGCCTCCTGGCCCGCGCGGCTGGGCGTGGGCGACGGCGCCGCGGCCGAGCCGCTGGCCATCGGTTTCGGCTGGGGCGCGCGGGGGAGCTTCTGGCGGGCCTGGCGCCGGTCTGGCGCCGCCGCCCTGGCACTGGCGGGGCTGGTGTCCTCCCTGGCCGCGCGGGGTCGCACGGTGCATCTGGTCGGCCATTCTCTGGGCGCGCGGGTCTGCCTGCGGGCGCTGGCGCTGGCGCCAGAGGGCGCGATCGGCCGGGTCGTGCTGCTGTCAGGTGCCGTGCCCCGGCACGAGGCGCGCGCGGCGCTGGCCTCTCCAGCGGGCCGGCGGGCCGAGGTGGTCAACGTCACCAGCCGCGAGAACGACCTTTTCGACGCCCTGACCGAGGCGCTGACCGGCTTTGCCGACCGCACCATCGGGGACGGACTGCCGGGCGCGCCGTCCAACTGGCTGGACCTGCAGATCGACGACGACGCGACGCGCGACGGGCTGGACCGCCTCGGCTATCCGATCGGTCCGGCCTCCGCGCGGGTCTGCCACTGGTCGTGCTACCTGCGGCCCGGCGTCTTCGCGCTCTACCGGGATCTGCTGCGCGACCCGCGCCGTCTGCCGCTGCCGCTGCTGGCCGCCCATGTGCCCTCAGCCACGCAGCCGCGCTGGTCGCGGATGCTTGCGCGGCACCTGCCGGGGCGCGGGATCAGTCGTCCGATCCGGTCCCGTGCTCGCGGAACAGCCGCCCCTGAAGGATGAAGAACACGAAGATCGCCGCCGTCAGCCCGAAGGTCTTGAAATTCACCCAGGCATCCGTGGACATGGTGCGCCAGACGACCTCATTGAGCAGCGCCAGCCCGAAAAAGAGCGCGCAGAACCGGCGTGTCAGGATCATCCAGCCGGTTCCGTCAAGGGGAACGGCATCGCCCATCACGCTGCGCAGGTAGCTCTTGCCCCGCAGCAGGCCAACGCCAAGGATCGCACCGAAGATCAGGTAGATGAGGGTGGGCTTCATCTTGAAGAACCGCTCGTCGTTGAACCAGACCGTCAGAGCACCGAACACGACCACCAGCACCAGCGTGACGATCTGCATCTTCGACAGCTCGCCGGTCAGCTGCCACAGCAGGAACGTGCACAGCGCCAGCAGCGGTACGAATCCCGCGGTGATGAGCACGAAGCCCGAATATTCCGTTCCCGCCACCATATACGTCCGGTCGCGCAGCAGCAGGTAGGCCACGAAGAACGCCGCGATGGGGCCCAGTTCCAGAACGGTCTTGAGGGTCGATTTACTCATGCCTGCTGCTACCCGCTGAATTCCACGATGACCGCTCCTAACGCGATCAGGGCCATGAGGGCCAGCCTGCGCGGACCGACGTTCTCACCCAGCATCAGCCAGCCGATCAGCGCCGCGAACACGGTCGATGTCTCGCGCAGCACCGCGGCCTCTCCGACCTTGTCGAGCCGGGTGGCCATCATGATCGACCCGAAGGAGCCGAAGGCCACAAGCCCGCCGATCAGTCCGCGCCGCGCCAGCGCGCCCCAATCGTGGATCCGTGCCACGGCGCGGCGGTGGAACAGCAGGACCAGCGGCGGAAAGGTCAGCCCGTCGATGGCGAAGAACCACATCAGGAAGGTGAAGGGATTGGCGGTCGACCGGATGCCGTAGGCGTCCCAGGTCGTGTAGAGGGCCACCAGGCCGCCGGTCAGGACCGCCAGGGCCAAGGCCGCGGGCAGCGTGTCGCGCTGCACGTCGAGATAGACGAAGTTGTAGACCGCCAGCCCGAAAATCCCTGACATCAGCACCGCCACCCCCAGCCACTGCCCGGCCGAGAAGGTCTCACCGAACACGATGGTCGCACCGATGACGGCAAAGAGCGGCGCGGTCCCGCGCACCACCGGGTAGACGACGGTGTAGGCGCCTTTGACGTAGGTTGACCCCTGCGCCAGCTTGTAGCTCAGGTGGATCGCGAAGGCGCCGGCGAAGATCGGCCACATGTGCGGCTCCGGCCAGGGAACCACGAAAAGCGCGATAGGCAGGGCGATGATCCCGTAGGCGCTATCGATGGCCATGCGGCTGATCCAGGGGTCGTGCCGCCCCTTCTGCAAGGCACCGAAGATCGCGTGAAGCACCGCCGCCGTCAGCGCCAGGATCAGCGCCAGCGTCCGGCCCTGGGCCGTCCCTTCCAGCGAAAGGATCAGCTCTGCCATGCGACCCGTCCCGGGAACGCGGCGCGGCGCTGGATGTTGGGTTCCCGGAGGGAGAGGAAAACGCCGATGACCGGTCCGCTGTTTCCCGATTTCGTCACGTCGTTCAGCGCGGTTCCGGCCGGGGTCGCCTTCCTGCGGATGCTCGCGGCTCTCGTACTGGGCGGAGTCATCGGTTTCGAGCGCGAGACCCACGCCAAGCCGGCGGGATTGCGCACGCATATGCTGGTCAGCATTGCCGCCTGCCTCTTCACACTGGTCGGGCTGGAGCTGGCGCAGCTCGATTTCGGCGGCGAACAGGCCAAGCGCGCCGATCCGATCCGGCTGATCGAGGCCGTCACCGCCGGCGTCGCGTTTCTGGCAGCCGGGCTGATCTTCACCTCGGGCGGGCGGGTCCGCAACATCACGACCGGGACATCGCTGTGGCTGGCCGGCGCGATCGGGCTTGCCAGCGGCGCGGGACAGATCGCCCTGGCCGCGATGGCGACCGTGCTCACGCTTGTGGTGATTGCCCTCTTCGGCGCGGTCGAGAAGATGTTCGGGACCGACAACGGGCGCAAAGACTGATCAGGCATCGAGCCCGGTCAGCGCCGCCGCGAACTCTTCGGGGTCGAATGGCGCAAGGTCGTCGATCTGCTCGCCCACGCCGATGGCGTGGATCGGCAGCCCGAACCGGTCGGCCAGGGCCACCAGAACGCCGCCCCGGGCGGTCCCGTCAAGCTTGGTCATCACCAGTCCGGTCACATCCGCAAGCTTCTGGAAAATCTCTACCTGGCTCAAGGCGTTCTGCCCGGTGGTCGCGTCCAGCACCAAGACAGTGTTGTGCGGCGCCTCCGGGTCCTTCTTGCGGATGACGCGCACGATCTTGGCCAGCTCTTCCATCAGGTCGGCACGGTTCTGAAGCCGCCCGGCGGTGTCGATCAGCAGCAGGTCGGCGCCGTCCCTCTCGGCACGCGCCATGGCGTCGAATGCCAGGCTGGCCGGGTCCGATCCCTGGGGCGCGGTCATTACCGGAACGCCCGCGCGGTCGCCCCAGACCTGGAGCTGCTCCACCGCCGCGGCGCGGAACGTGTCGCCCGCCGCGATCACCACCGACTTGCCCGCGGCGCGGAACTGGCTGGCGAGCTTGCCGATGGTCGTGGTCTTGCCCGACCCGTTCACGCCGACCACCAGCACCACCTGGGGCGTCTTGGCGTAGACCGGCAGCGGACGCGCCACGGGTTCCATGATCCGCGCGATCTCCCGGGCCAGAAGTTCCTTGATCTCGCGGCTGGACATGCGGCGGCCGAAACGTCCCTCGGCCATGTTGGCGGTGACCCGGGCGGAGGTGTCCACGCCCATGTCGGCGGTGATCAGCAGATCCTCCAGACTTTCCAGCATCTCGTCGTCCAGGGGACGGCGCAGTGCAGGCGCCTCTGCCGCGCGGCGCCCGAAGAGCCGGCCCACCATCCCGCCCTGTCGCGGCGCATCGGGCATCGGGGACGGGTCCGGAGCGGACTCCGGCGGCGGGCCGGCGGGATCCGGTCGCGCGGGCGCGGCAGCGGGGGGCGCAGCGGGGTCTGGGGAAGGCGCCGGTTCGGGGGGCAGAGCCGGTTCGGAGATCGGTGCCGGCGCGGTCTCGGGTGCATCGGCGGGCGCAACCGCGCCGCCCTCCTCCACGATTGCATCGAGCCCCTCGTCGAGTTTCGAGGACGACTTGAAGAGCTTCGTTTTCAGCTTGTCGAAAAAGGACATGGGTTTTCCGCGCATCGGTCTCCGCCCAGATAGGCCGAAATCGCCCGGTGTGAAAGGCGGCGCTTGTATTGCCGGCTGACCATGGTTTCCTGCAATTGTACGTATTGCGGTCCGGGAGGGACACATGGCCGTCATTCTCGGCGGGGCGCTGGCCGCTCTGGCTCTCCTTTTCCCAGGGGTCACCCCGGGCAGAAACGCGCCGGCCCCTCGTCGCGCGGGGACGGTCCTGGCGGATGCGCCGTCACCGCGACAACGTCTGCTGTCGCTCGGTGCCGCGGGCACGGCACTCCTGCGCAGAACGGGCGGCGGGCGGGTTCTGCGCGGGTATCTTGCGGCCGGGTTGGCGGGCCTGGCGGCTCCGGCGCTTGCCCAGACGCCGATCACCGCAGAGGAGTTCGACGCCTATACGCGGGATCGCACCCTGGTCTATTCGGTTGACGGGGCGCCCTACGGCATCGAGCAGCATTTCGAAGACCGTCGTGTTCGCTGGGCTGCGCTGGGCGACGACTGCCACGACGGGCGCTGGTATCCGGAAGGTCCGGCGATCTGCTTCGTCTATGAGGACGGGCTCGGCCCGCAATGCTGGCTGTTCTTCCGGAACGGCGATGGGCTGAGCGCCACCGTCGTCGATGACGGGGAAGCGCCCGACCGCGCGCTCTACGAGACCCGCATCAGCGACGCGCCGCTGCTCTGCCCCGGCCCGCGGGTCGGCGTCTGAGGGCGCTGCCCGTTCGGGGCGCTGCCCGTTCGGGGCGCTGCCCGTTCGGGGCGCTGCCCGTTCGGGGCGCTGCCCGTTCGGGGCGCTGCCCGTTCGGGGCGCTGCCCGTTCGGGGCGCTGCCCGTTCGGGGCGCTGCCCGTTCGGGGCGCTGCCCGTTCGGGGCGCTGCCCGTTCGGGGCGCTGCCCCGAACCCCGGGATATTTTTGGAAAGATGAAGGGGCGGCGCGCTAGAGCAGGCTGCCCTGTTCCGGCGGTTCGGACCGCGGCGGGGTCCGGCGCCGCGGCGCGCCAGCGGTGGCGACGGGAACTTTTCCGTCGCGGAACTGAACCTCGAGCCGTGGGAAGGTGCCGGCGCTGGCCGCATCGGTAACGATCGCATCGCCGGCGCGCACCAGGGCGAAACCGCGGTTCAGGGTTTCCACATAGCCCAGGCTGGCGTGGAGCCGGCCCACCGAATCGAGGCGCGTGCGCGCGCGGGAGAGCCGGTCCGCGAAGGCGCGGTCGAGGCGCGCGGCGGTGGCGTCGAGGTCGCGATGCGCGCGAAATGCGTCCCGTGCGATGGGCCGCGGGGTCAGCCGGGCCGACAGGGCGGCCAGCGCGCCGCGCCGCTGCTCGATCCCGCGGCGCGTCTCGGGGAGGAGCCGCGCGCCCAGCCGGGCGGCGGCCTCGCGCGCGGCGGCGACCCGGTCGCGCAGCGCGGCGGGCCGGAGGCCGGCGGCCAGCTCTGCCAGATAGGCCCGCCGCGCCGTCAGGCCGGTGCCAAGCGCCTGGGGCAGCCGCAGATCCACCCAGTCCAGGCGCTGCCGTGCCGCCGCGGTCAACGTATCGGGCCGCGGCAGGGCCCGCGCCAGATCGGCGAGCCGCTGCCGGCGGAGCGCGACCGCGCGGACCAGCGTCGCCGCGAGCCGCTCGGCCTGCCCGTCCAGCCAGGCCGAAAGCTCGGCACGCACCGGGACCGCCAGTTCGGCCGCTGCGGTGGGCGTCGGCGCCCGGCGGTCGGAGACGTAGTCGATCAGCGTGGTGTCGGTCTCATGACCGACGGCCGAAATCAGCGGGATCGCGCTGTCCGCCGCCGCGCGGGCAACGATCTCTTCGTTGAATCCCCACAGATCCTCGATCGAACCGCCGCCGCGCGCCACGATGAGCAGGTCGGGGCGCGGCACCGGACCGCCTGGCGCTATTTCGTTGAATCCGCGGATCGCCGCGGCCACCTGCGCGGCGCAGTCCCGGCCCTGGACGGCCACCGGCCAGACCAGGACATGACGCGGGAACCGGTCCCGCAGGCGGTGCAGGATGTCGCGGATCACCGCACCGGAGGGCGATGTGACCACGCCGATCACGTCCGGCAGGTAGGGCAGCGGGCGCTTGCGCTCGGCCGCGAACAGCCCTTCGGCCTCAAGCGCGGCCTTGCGCTTTTCCAGCATCGCCATCAGCGCGCCGACGCCCGCGGGGCGCACGTCCTCGACCGTGAGCTGGTACTTCGATTGCGATCCGAAGGTGGTCAGCCGCCCGGTGGCGATGACCTCCAGTCCCTCCTCGGGGCGCTGGGTGAGGCCGGGGATCTGTCCCTTCCACACCACGGACGCGAGCACGTTCCGGTCGTCCTTGACGTCGAAATAGAGATGCCCGGAGCGGGCCTGGAACACCCGGCCCACCTCACCGCGCACGCGAACCCGGCCGAATTCGTCCTCCAGCACCCGTTTCACCGCGCCGGAGATCTCCGACACCGTGTAATCATGGGCGTTGCCATCGGAATTGTCGTCGGGGCCGGGCGGGTCGTCGAACATGTCCATGGACCGGACCCTAGCGCGCGCGGCGGACGGGCGGAAGGCCCGCGCGGCTTCACAATCGCCCCGCGCCCCGCTAACCCGGACCGCGAAAAAGAGACTGGGGGCGCGCCCATGAACATCCTGATTCTCGGCGGCGGCGGGCGCGAGCATGCGCTGGCCTGGGCGGTCCTGCAGAACCCGAAATGCGACCGGCTGATCGTGGCCCCCGGAAATGCCGGGATCGCGGGCATCGCCGAAACCGCGCGGATCGACACCGAGGACGGCGCCGCGGTGGCGGAGTTCGCCTCGCAGAACGCGGTGGATCTGGTGATCGTCGGACCGGAGGCGCCGCTGGCCGCCGGTGTCGCGGACACGCTCCGGGACGCCGGGATCGCCGTTTTCGGCCCCAATCGCGACGCGGCCATGGTGGAGACCTCCAAGAGCTTCGCCAAGGCGCTCTGCGATGCGGCCAGCGCCCCCACCGCCGGTTACGCCAGCTTCGCGGATGCCGCCGCCGCCCGCGCCTATGTGGAGGCGCGGGGTGCACCGATCGTGGTCAAGGCCGACGGGCTGGCCGCCGGCAAGGGCGTCACCGTGGCCGAGACGGTCGGACAGGCGCTGGACGCCATCGACGACATCTTCGCCGGCCAATTCGGCGAAGCCGCCGCGCGGGTGGTGGTCGAGGACCTGCTGACCGGCGAGGAGGCGTCGTTCTTCGTGCTGGTGGACGGCACCCGGATCCTGCCCATCGGCACCGCGCAGGACCACAAGCGCATCGGAGAAGGGGACACCGGCCCCAACACCGGCGGCATGGGCGCCTACTCCCCCGCTCCGGTGATGACCGAAGAGGTGACCGCCGCCGCGCTGGACCGGATCGTGCGGCCCTGTGTCGAAGAGCTCGCCCGCCGCGGCACGCCCTATTCGGGAGTGCTCTATGTCGGGCTGATGATCGAGGACGGCGCGCCCCGCCTGGTGGAGTTCAACGCCCGCTTCGGAGATCCGGAGTGCCAGTGCCTGATGATCCGCCTCGGCGCCCAGGCGCTGGACCTGATCCAGGCCTGCGCCGAGGGGCGGCTGGAGGGCGCCCGCGTCAACTGGGCCAACGACCATGCCATGTGCGTGGTCATGGCGGCACAGGGCTATCCGGGAGAGCCGGTCCGGGGAACAGAGATCCGCGGCCTGGAGCAGCTGACCGCCACCTCCGGCCAAGTGGTCTTTCACGCCGGCACCGCCCTGTCCGAAGGCCGGTTGCTGGCCACCGGCGGTCGGGTGCTGTCGGTCACCGCGCGCGGGGACGACCTGCGCCAGGCGCGCGAGCGGGTCTATGCCATGGCCGACGCCGTGGACTGGCCGGAAGGTGTCTTTCGCCGGGACATCGGCTGGCGGGCGCTGTCCTAGGAGGAGATCGCCGGGATCCGGCGCCTCTTCGCACAGGCGGTCCACGCGAACATGGTCGTCCGGCCGACGCAGGGGTAGAAGCCGTTCAGTTCGATTTCGGGCTTCCGGAACGGCTCCGGTTTCGCCCCCGCCATCCAAGACGGCCAGGTTCCTGCTGCCGGCGAGTCGGGCAAGTGGCGCGCCGGGCCGCCGTCCGCTGTCCCGGATGGCGCGAGGGAACGGCGGAAAGAGTTGCTCCGGGCGGCCCTCCGGCATCTCGGGCCGCGTCGCGCCCGGTGCCGAAACGATCCGCAGCCACCGAGGAAGTCGGACGCGCACGGGAACATCCGGCCAGACCAACGTATCGCAGCGGGCCTAGCGTCCGGTCCGGGTCCGCGAATGACCGCCCCCGAAAATCCGGCCCGCGGGCGTGGAGGGCGCGGCACATGGCGGCCTTTTTCGCGCCGGGGTCTTTCTATCCCTCGGGATCACCTGTGGATGTGGTCGATGCGACACACCGGGCGCCTCGTCCGCTTCCCGAGCGGGCGGCCGAATCTTCGCCGCCTCGCATCGTCCCGCGGCACCGTCGGCCAATCCCATCGCGCCTGCCGCGGCACCGATGCGCTGGGCGCCACCCGGTCGGCCGCGCCGGGCGCCTTGACCCCGCGCCGGAACCATACCCCGCCACGACACCGGCCTCCCCGCCGGTCTTCGCTCTGCGTCGCCCGCGTCAGGCTTGCTCCACATGCGTCCGGATCAGCGCCGCGACCTTGCCGGCGTGGGTGATCGGCGCCATGTGGCCCGCGCCCGGGACGACGGCCTCGACCGCGGAAGGAAGCCGTGCGCGGAGGGTACGGAAGACCTCCGGAATCACCGGATGGGTGTCGGCGCCGCGCACCAGCAAGACGGGCGCCGGGATGGATGAGAGCCGCCCATCCGCCAGGATCCCGGTACTGTCGCCATCCAGTCCCGGGCGCGTCTCGGCGATCAGATGGATGCGCGCGGCCATCGCCTCCCGCACCGGGTCGGGCAGACCGTCCCAGGTACCGGTGCCCCAGAGGCCGGTAAAGGCCCGCGTCGCCCCCATGCGGTCGCCCTCTGCCATGCGCTCGCGCATGGTCGCGTGGTCGGCCCGGTAGCTGTCATGGGCCGCGGTGCCGCGTGCCGCGGCGAAGAACACCGGCTCGACCAGGACCGCGCTGCGCACCAGATCGGGGCGGCGCGCCATCAGCGCCAGGGCCACGACCCCGCCCAGCGAATGGCCGATGAGGTCTGTCGGGCCGTCGCAGAACGTTTCGGCCATCTGCGATGCGCGGGTCAGGTAGTCGCCCTGCCCGTCCCAGTCGCCGCTGCCGCCGTGACCCGGCAGATCCGGCGCGTCGCTGGTCAGCACGTCGCCCAGCGCCTCCCGCACCGGGCGCAGGGACCGGGCGGAGGCCAGCGAGCAGTGCAGGAACAGCCCGCGTCGCGGTCCCGTCCCGACCCGGCTCCAACGCGTCCGCAGCCCCGCGCGGATCCCCTCCACGCTCAGCGTCCCAGATACCAGTCCAGATGCGCCAGCCGGTCCTGTCCCCAGAACCGCTGATCGTCGTCCGTGATGTAGAACGGGGCGCCGAACACGCCGGCGGCAACGGCGTCCTCAAGATTGCGGGCGTAGCCTTCGGCGCCGGCCAGCATCCCGCCGGAAGCGAGGCCCGCGTCGAACCCCGCCGCCTCCAGCGCTTCGGCCACCACGGCGTCCTCGGCGATGTCGCGCTCCTCTGCCCAGCAGGCGCGGCAAATCCCGTGGACGAGCGCGCCCAGATCGCCCCCGCCGGCGTCTTGCGCCGCGATGATGGCAAAGGACGCGGGGGCGGCGTTGGTGGGCCAGTGCGCGGGCCTCAGGTTGATGTCCAGCCCTTCGATGGCGGCGACGCGCGCCATGTCCTGAAGCCGGTAGGCCTGACGGTTCGGATGCCGGTCCCGGGGCGGCACCCCGCCCGTCCGCCCGAAAAGCTGGGCCACGTCGAGCGGGCGATAGGCGATCCCGGCGCCGTGCCGCCCGGCGATCTCCTCAAGCTTCTGCCCGGCCAGATAGGTGAAGGGTGAGATCGGGCTGAAATAATAGTCGATACGGGCCATGGGTCGCCTCCCGGCTGATGCTTCGGTCCGGCCCACAGCTACGCCGCGCGCCGGGCCTGTCAACGCGCGGGCCGGTCCGCCCGCCGACAAACGGCCCCGACCGAAGGGTTCGTGTTTTGCCGCGCCGCGCCCTGTGCTACCCGGCCCCTGCGTGCCGATTCCCAACAGGCACCCGGCCGCCCAAGGACTGCCCATGCCCCATTCCGCCGATCCCAAGCTTATCTCCGGCAACGCCAACCAGACGCTTGCCAAGGGCATCGCCCGGCGCATGTCCATGCACCGCGGCACCAGCCTCACCCTGGTCGATGCCAAGGTCCGGCGCTTCAACGACGCCGAGATCTTCGTGGAGGTCTATGAGAACGTCCGGGGCGAGGACATGTTCATCATCCAGCCGACCTCGAACCCGGCCAACGACAACCTGATGGAACTGCTGATCATGGCCGACGCGCTGCGCCGGTCTTCGGCCGCGCGGATCACCGCGGTGATCCCCTATTTCGGCTACGCGCGGCAGGACCGGCGCACCAAGGCACGCACGCCCATTACCGCCAAGCTGGTCGCCAACATGATCGCCGAGGCCGGGATCGAGCGGGTGCTGACCATGGACCTCCACGCTGCCCAGATTCAGGGGTTCTTCGACATTCCGGTGGACAATCTCTATGCGTCCCCGGTCTTCGCGCTGGACCTCAAGCACGCGTTCCGCGGCCGGATGGACGATGTGATGGTGGTCTCTCCGGACGTGGGCGGGGTGGCGCGGGCGCGGGAACTGGCCAAGCGCATCGGCGCGCCCCTGGCCATCGTGGACAAGCGCCGCGAGAAGCCGGGCGAGGTTGCGGACATGACGGTGATCGGCGACGTGTCCGGCAAGACCTGCGTGATCGTGGACGACATCTGCGACACCGCCGGCACGCTGTGCAAGGCAGCAGAGACGCTGCTGGAGGTCGGCGCGTCAGAGGTCCACGCCTATATCTCGCACGGGGTGCTGTCCGGCCCGGCAGTGGGAAGGATCGACGACTCGGTGATGAAGAGCCTCGTCATCACCGATTCCATCGAGCCGACACAGCCCGTGCGCGACAGCGAGCGCATCCGGATCGTGCCCACCGCGCCGATGTTCGCCCAGGCGATCATGAATATCTGGAACGGCACCAGCGTCAGCTCTCTGTTCGACCATGAGACGCTGGGACCGATCTACGAAGGTCTCTATACCCAGGATTGACCGCTCGGGACGCGCGGCGGTCCGCCGGCCGCGCAACCAGGTCCGCGACGGGTTGATCTGGGTCAAGGCAGAACCTCGCCCGGCTGGCCCGGAAGGAGCCAGGAGGCATCCTGATCGCGGTCGCGCCCGGTCATCCCGAAACCATTGCCGAGTTCGTTCGGGTCGCCCGGGCGCAGAGGTCGAGGCGCTCGGCGCCGTCTCGGTACCGCGAAGTCAGCTTTCCCGATCCCGCCCACGAAAACGCCTGCGGCGAGGTGAAGCGAAAGCTCGGCGCGGCCCTGTCGGGTGAGACGGATCACACCGGGACCGTCGAGACCGGTAGCTCCGCAGGCGCCATCGTCGCCTACCAAAGAGAGGTCAAACACGATGTCATCGTCCTGCGGTCGCATAACCCGGGCATCCAGGACTTCTTCCCGGGGTCGACCGACGGGCGCATCGTCCGCCGCGCGTCCTGTTCGGCGCATGTGATCCGGTAGCGGCGGCCCGCCGAACTCTGGTGCGGGGCGACCAGCACCAGTCGCGTGGGCAGGGCGGCGGCGGATCGGAAGGACCGGGCGTTCCGCCCGCATCTGCTAGGGGCAGCCAGCCGCAGGTACGGCCCGTGATGCTCGGGCCGTACCTCCCCCAGCGCCGCGGAACGGCGGCGCCGTCCGTGTAGGGCGAACGGTGGCGGGCGGGGGACACGTATCGCCCGCCCCTGCCTTACGGTGCGGTCACTCCGCCGTTGCGGCCCGATACATGACATGGAAGATCACGTTCTGCTCTATCGTCCCGTCGAAGAGATGCGCATACGGCCCCTTCGCGTAAACCGCCACGTCCTCTCCCGAATGGGTCTCCGACTCCATCGGGATCAGCGCCTGCTGGAGATAGTCGAGATCGGTCACGTCCGCTCCCTCGATCGCCGACCGGTCGCCGGAATATACGGCCGCTCCGGCGTCGGCGCTGGCCTCTCCGGTGTCGATGTCGGCCGGGGCCGAGGTGCTGTCGTCCTGGGGCATCTCTTCGACCAGGACCGATCCCGCACCGTTCAGGTAGCCGGCGACGGTATAAGGCAGCCCGTCGGCGCCCAGGGTCGGCGTGTCCAACGCCTCCGGGGCGGCCTCGTTGATCTCCATGCACAGTCCCAGGATATCGGAGCCTCTGCCGCAATAGCCGTTGAACGCGATCGCGTGCTCATGGTCGGCGGTGACGACGATCAGCGTGTCGGCATCGTCGGTCATCTCGTCGGCCACGGCGACGGCATCCGCAAAGGCCTTTTGGTCGCGCACGGTGCGCGCCAGGTTGCCAGCATGGTTGGCGTGGTCCACGCGGCCGGCCTCGACCTGCAGGAAGAATCCGTTGTCGCCGCCCGCCGCGGACAGTGCCTCGATGGCGGCGCCGGTCATCTCTGCCAGCGACGGCTCACCCTCGCGGTCGGCCTCGTACTGCATGTGGCTGTCCTCGAACAGGCCCAGGATCGGGGTCGAACCGTCCAGGTTGGCCGCGTCGAACGTCTCCTGGTCCATGACGTATTGCGCCCCCATCCCGGTGGCCGTCTCGATCAGGTTCTGACCGTCGGCGCGGCGGCCTTCGCCGCCCTCTTCGGTCGCGGTGCCTTCGGGCAGGAAGTGACGGCGCCCGCCACCCATGGCGACCAGGACCGTGCCGGCCTCCATCGCGTCGATGAGCTGGCTGGCGATGTCCTTCTGGGCGGTGCAGCCATCAGGCACGCTGTCCTCCCAGTCGCGGTCGGCGCTCTTGGCGTAGGCCGCCGCGGGCGTGGCATGGGTGACCCGCGCGGTGGTCACGATTCCCGTGGCCTTGCCCATGTCGCTCATGACATCGTTCATCGACGCGACGGTGTTGCCTTCGACCGTGGCGCAATCGCTGCGCACGACGGCGTCGGTCACGCCGAGCACGCCGGCCTTGGTCTTGATGCCCGACATCATCGCCGTCGCGGTGCCCGCCGAATCCGGGGTCTGGGCGTTGGTGTTGTAGGTCTTGACCAGCGCAAGGTTCGGGAACGCTTCCTGGGGCTGAACGTAGCCGTCGCCGAAACCGCCCTCCTGCTGACCCGCGAACAGGCGAGACGCATAGTTCGTACCGACGCCGTTGCCGTCGGAGATCATGATGATGACGTTCTTGGCGCGGTTGGTGTTCGGCTGCCGGTCGAGCACAGCCTGCACGGTCTCCTGTGCGGCCGTGAACCACTCGTTGCCGGATTGCGGCAGATCCTGGGCCGAGGCGGCGCCTGCGCACAGGATCGCGGCCAGCGAGACGGAAATTTTTGATGTCAAGGTATATCCCCCGGATTGTTCATGGATCGCGGGAAGAGCATAGCCGTTTCACACAACGGATGGGTGACCGTCATGCGACAGATGCGTGAAAACTTGGCTCACGCCAGGCGCGCGACGTCCCAGGCTTGGCGCTGGGGGCGGGGATGACGACCCAGGGCGGAGGAAGCGATGATCGTCGCCGTTCGACGTCGCACACTGCATGTCCCACGCATCGATGAACATGACCGTGGTCAGCGCGAAGACCTGTCGCGCAGGCCGTAGGCGGCGGAGCATCGGTTCCGCCGTCCTCGATCTTCGCGCGCGGGATCGACTTGCGGTTGGAGGGGCATGTCGGTGTCCTGCACCATGTGCCGGAAAGTCGATGGGAACTGCCCCCCATTTTGCCCGGACAGCCTGGCATGACGATGGACGGCCCAAGCCTGTGCTTGGGGACATGCTTGTGCCCAACGAAGATCGACCCCGCGTCGAGGTGATGACCGGCGTTGCCGGTCGCCGCTATTGGCTCGCGCAGGAGAAGCTGCGCATTGTGGAGGAGAGCTTGGCGCACGGCGGGTCCGTCTCGGGCGTCGCCAGGCGCATCGGGGTGGCCCCGAACCTGCTGTTCCGCTGGCGGCGCCTGATGGCCGAGGGGGGCGCCATGTCGGTCGGGAAGAACGAGCCGGTGGTCGGTGCCTCGGAGGTCCGCAAGCTCGAGGATCGGGTTCGCGACCTGGAACGCCTGCTCGGTCGCAAGACCATGGAGGTGGAGATTCTGAAGGAGGCTCTGGCCAAGTCGGGGGCAAAAAACGGATGTCGCTGCCGCTGTCGCCGCCGATGAAGGCCGTGGCCGAGACGATCGGCGTGAGCCGCTCGCAGCGCCATGCCAGGGCTGCGGGCATGTCGAAGCCCCGCGGGCGCTACGGCAAGGCCGAGGACGACGACCTGCTCCCCGCCCTGCGCCGCCTCGTCGACGCATGCCCGACTTACGGCTATCGGCGCATCACGGCGCTGCTGAACCGCCAGCGCAGCGCGGCAGGGTTGGAGCCGGTCAACCGCAAGCGGGTGCTGCGCATTCTGGGCCAGCACGGCCTGACGCTGGAGCGGTCCACGGGCCGCGGGAGGGCCGCGTCCACGACGGCAAGGTCGCCGTCATGGCCTCGAAACTGCGCTGGTGCTCGGACGCCTGCGAGATCACCTGCTGGAACGGCGAGAAGGTCCGGGTGGCGTTCGTCATCGACGCCTTCGACCGCGAGATCATCGCTCATGTCGCCGTCACGGGCGCGGGCAGGTTTTGTTGCAGAAAGGCCGCCTGAGGCGTGAGTGTCCCTTTCCCGTTCGGGTTCAGGCCACGCGGACGACCTCGGCGGTGCCGAGCGCGTTGAAGCGATTGATAAGGGCGACACGGATGTGGATTTCGGCGGTCTGGCGGTCTGGGTCTCTCGCGGCGATGCGCTCGCCGAAGGCCTTCAGGCATCGCATCTTGGCCTCCACGCGGCTTCGGGCGTGGTATCCGGTCCACCGCTTCCAAAACGCCCGACCGTAGTGACGCGTGGCGCGCAGGGTTTCGTTGCGTGCCTTGGCAGCCGGACAGTCCTCCTTCCAAGCCCGACCGTTCCTTCGGATGGGTATGATTGCCGTGCCACCGCGTGCGATGACGGCGCCGTGGCAGCGGCGGGTGTCGTAGGCGCCGTCCGCGGTCACGGTGCCGATGTCTTCGTCTTCGGGGATCTGGCCCAACAGGTCCGGCAGGACGGGGCTGTCGCCTTCCCGGCTGTGGGTGAACTCGACGGCCAGGATATCCGAGGTGGCGGTGTCCATCGCCAGATGCACCTTGCGCCATTGGCGGCGACCCTGAATGCCATGCTTCCGGGCCTGCCACTCGCCATCGCCGAGGAACTTGATGCCGGTGCTATCAACCAGCAGGTTCAGTGGCCCGCCAGCACGGCGATAGGGGATCTGAACCTTCAAGGTCTTCTGCCTACGGCACAGGGTCGAGTAGTCCGGAACGGGCCAGTCCAGCCCCGCGAGTCGCAGCAGACTGGCGACCATCCCGGCAGTCTGTCTGAGCGGCAACTTGAACAGAACCTTGATCGATAGGCAGAACTGTATCGCGGCATTCGAAAAGACCGGGGGGCGCCCCGGGCGTCCCTCATGCGGCGCGTGCCAGGTCATCTCCTTGTCCAGCCAGATCAGCAGCGACCCGCGCTTCCTGAGCGCATCGTTGTAGGTGGACCAGTTCGTCGTGCGGTAGCGGGCGGGCTTGGGCTTGCTCATGCTGCTCGTCTAAGCGCATGAATTCCCGATGTGAATCCTTTACGGCTAGAGTTCTGCAACAACGCCCATCGCCACCGCCCCTGAGAGTTCCAAAGTGTCGCGCAGGGCCTCTAGCTCACCCCGCTTCTCACCTTCTCCATAGATTGTCAGCGATAGGTCAGGGACATTCTGGCGGGCGAGCGCGACGGCACGGATGAGCGTGTCAAAGCCCTTCTGGTCGCATAAGCGTCCCACGGCGATCAGGCGTTGCGGCACAGAAATCGGCGGATGCCGGACGATCGGGGGGCAAGGGTTCGGGATGACTCGCGCGCGGCGACGTGCGTATTCGGGAAGCGCGTTCATAGAACCGCTGGTGAGCATCACCACGGCATTCGCCATCGCAAGGGTCGGAGCCATTGCAAGGCGCCAGAGCCAGTGCATGGGCTGCGTCTTGAAATTGTTCCGCTCGGACGCGATCCGGGGAATCGACATTCCGAAACACGCCGCCGTGGTCTGGATATTGATCTTGGTCAGGAAGGATACAATCAGGTCCGGCCGGACGTCCTGGAACGTCTTCCGAAGCCATGACACTCGACGCATGGTCCGTTTGGCCGCGTCGGGGCCCTCTTCCGCCTCCATGCTCCTGACGACCGTTCGCTCCGGCATCGTGTAATAGCCGTTCGCGGGAGACCCGTGGATCGCGAGCACGACGACCTCATGCCCGCGACTGCCGAAATGCCCCGCCAACATGGCGACGATCTTTTCAGTTCCGCCAGAACCCAAGCCGGAC
>NZ_JQEY01000006.1 GCF_000743715.1 Palleronia rufa | reverse complement strand
GCCCAGGGTTGCGGCCAGGGCGCTCATCGGGAACCGTCCTTCGGCTGCGACTGCGCAAGCCACGTCAGTTTTTTTGAGCGCGATTCATCCAGCGCCTCCTTGAGGATCTCGACTTTTAGCGTCTTGCGCCGAGCTGGCGCTCCAGTTCGCGGATGCGATCCTCCATCTGGCGGACGGCGCGATTGCTCGTGACGTCATCGTCCCCGGATACGGCCACAGCTCCCCCTTCCAGCATCAAACGCCGCCAACGATACAGCAGGTCCGGCGCCACGCCATTGCGGCGCGCCACGACTGAGATACTGGCGGTCTCGTCCAGCGTCTCCTCGACGATCCGCAGCTTCTCGGAAGACGACCGGCGCCGCCTGCGGCCGACATCGGTGATGATCTCAAAGTCAGACATAAGCACGTGCTAAGGGCTTTCCCTAAGCCTCCATGGCTATGCCCGAGTGTCCGGTCGAAACGGGGGCCAGCTACCCTCCTCCGGTTCACTGCAGCATACTCCAAGCACACACCGCGCGCCGGGCGCGGCGGTCCCGGCCATAGACGAACACGCCCGCGACGCCGGTGCGCGAACGGGTTTGCCAGGCACGGTGGGGCGGCACCGCCGGTCGCACGGTGTCCGCCGTGGCGGGGTGGCCCGCGCGCTAGCCGCGCCAGCGCTCCAGCCCGTCCAGCACCGCGGCGGTGAGGCGCTGGGGGTGTTCGGCCCGTAGCAGGTAGGGGCACGGATCCTCCAGCCGCTCGCGCACGGCGCCCATGGTAAAGGCGTTCGCGGCATCGAGGCCGCCAAGCTCGTCCCAGTCTACCGGCACGGCCACCGGCGCGCCGCTCCGGGCGCGGAGCGAATAGGGCGCGACGGCCGTGGCGCCGCGTTCGTTGCGGAGCCAGTCGATGAAGATCCGGCCCTTGCGCCTGGCCTTGGACATGGTGGCGGTGAACCGCTCCGGCTCGGCCTCGGCCAGGACATGGGCGAGGGTCTTGGAGAAGGTCTTGGCCAGGGTCCAGTCGTGATGGCGGCTGAGCGGCAGCCAGACGTGGATGCCCTTGCCCCCCGTCACCATGGCCCCGGCCTCCAGCCCCAGGTCCGCCAGGCGGTCGCGCAGATCCAGCGCGGCGGCGCGGGTGGCGTCCCAGCCCAGCCCCTCGTCGGGGTCGAGGTCGAACACCAGGCGGTCGGGCCGCTCCAGCCGGTCGGTGCGGCTGCCCCAGATGTGGAATTCCACCGTGCCCATCTGCGCGGCGGCGACGAAACTCTCGGTCCGGGTGGCGTAGATATAGGTGGCGGTATCGCCGTCGGATTCCTCGATCTCGATGGGCTGGAGCGCGTCCGGAAACCCCTTTCCGGCGTGTTTCTGAAAGAAGGTCTGCCCGTCGATCCCCTTTGGCGCGCGCACCAGAGACAGCGGCCGGTGCCCGGCGATCTCGACCAGGCGCGCGCCGACCCGTTCGTAGTGCCGCGCGATGTCGAGCTTGGTGCAGCCCGAGCGCGGGAACACCGCGCGGTCGGGCGAACTGATCCCGACCCCCGCCACGGTGGTGTCGTCGGGCGCGCCAGCAGGGGTTTCGAGCGTCACCGCCTCGGGCGATTTGTCCCCGCGCGTGCCCTGATAGGCGCCGTGGCGGATATGGCCGTCGGCGGTGAATTCAATGAACTCGACCTCTATCACCGTGTCGGGCGTGACCCAGACCGCGTTCCGTGCCACGTCGCGCGGCACCTTCTGGAACGGCGGCGTCTTGCGGCTGCGGAACCCGTTCGCCAGCGCCTCCAGGTCGTCGCCGGAAAACCCCGTCCCGACGCGCCCGCGATAGCGCAGCCCGTCGGGGCCGTGCTCTCCCACCAGCAGGGAGGCGAACGGCCGCTCCTTGTCCGACGGCGCGTAGCCGCCCACCACGAATTCCTGCCGGCGGGTGCATTTCACCTTGCGCCAGGCGGTCGTGCGCTTGCCCCGGTAGGGGGCATCCAGCTGTTTGGAGACGATCCCCTCCGCCCCCTCCCGGCAGGCGGCGGCGAAGACCTCGGGCCCGTGGCCCACGATCCGGTCGGTGAGCCGCAGCGGGCCGTCCGCCGGCACGCCGCGAAACAGCCGCTCCAGACGGTCGCGGCGGTCCTGCTGGGTTTCGGCGGTCAGATCCTCGCCATCCAGCGCCAGAAGGTCGAAGGCGAAGAACACCAGCCCGCCCCCCTCCGACAGCGCCCTCTGCAGCGACGAGAACGGCGAGCCGCGGATCCTGGCCGCCATCACCTCGCCATCCAGCAGCGCCGAATCGCAGGGCAGCGGGTCGAACGCGCCCGAGAGCGCGGCGAACCTGTCGGTCCAGTCCTTGCCATTGCGGGTCCAGAGCGTCACGCCGCCCTTGCCCAGCGCCGCCAGGGCGCGGTAGCCGTCGAACTTGGTCTCATGCGCCCAGCCGTCGCCTTCGGGCGCCTCTTCGACCAGCGTGGCAAGCTGCGGCTTGCGGAAACGGGGCGCGCGCTTGCTGCGGTCCGGGCCGGGCGCCGCGACCTCTCCGGCGTCGTCCCCGGCCGCGATGGCGTCCATGTCGCGCGCCGTGGCGACCGAGACGAGATGCGCGCCGGTCAGCGCCTCGCCGTCGTCCTGCGCGTAGTCGTCCTTTTCCTTGATCAGCAGCCAGGCGCCGTCGCCGCCCTTTCTGAACCGCACCAGCGCCCAGCCGCCGCGCATCCGCTCACCGGCGATGTCCATCTTGAGGTTGCCCTTGTCGAGCATCGCCGCCACATCGCCGCGCGGCGACCACGTGCCCCGGTCCCAGAGCATCACCGTGCCGCCGCCGTATTCGCCCTTGGGGATCGTGCCCTCGAAATCGCCGTAGTCGAGAGGATGGTCTTCGGTCCGCTGCGCCAGCCGCTTGTCGCCGGTCCGGGGGCTCGGCCCCTTGGGCACCGCCCAGCTGAGCAGCACCCCGTCCCATTCCAGCCGCAAATCGTAGTGCAAAGATGAGGCATCGTGCTTCTGGACCGAGAACCACAGCGTCCCGGGATCGCTCTGGCCGGGCGCGCCTTTCGGCTCCCGCGTCTTGCGGAAATCGCGCTTGGCGTTGTAGGCGGCCAGCTTGTCGGCCATCACGACGCCTTCTTGCGCGTGCCGCCGGATTTCGCGGACTTGGCCTTGGCCCTGGATTTCGCGCCGCCCCTGGCCCCGTTGCCGCCCTTGGCCCCGTTGCCGCCCTTGCCGAGCGACGCCTTCAGCGCGCTCATCAGGTCCACCACGTTGTCGCCGGCGCCTTCGTCATCGTCGGAGGCCTGCACCTTGTCGGTGTCCTTGTCCTTGCGCTTGGCCTCGACCAGCGCCAGCAGCGCCTGGTGATAGCTGTCGGAATAGGCGCCGGCGTCGAAGGGTTTGGTCTTCTTCGCGATCAGCTGCGTGGCGAGGTCGAGCATCTCCTCGTCCGGGGACTCGTCCTCGATTTGTGCGAACATCGGCTCGGCCTCCCGGATCTCATCGGCGTAACGCAGGGTTTCCAACAGCAACCCGTCGCCGCAGGGCCGGATCGCTGCCAGATGTTCCTTGCCGCGCAGGGTGATCTGGCAGAGCCCGGACTTCTTCTCGGCCCGGAGCGCGTCGCGGACGACGCGATAGGCATCCTCGGCCAGATCGTCCTTGGGGACCATGTAGTAGGGCCGGTCGTAGTAGAGCGGCGGGATCTCATGGTTGCCGACGAATTGCAGCAGTTCCAGCGTCTTGGAGGTCTCGACCTTGAGCCGGTCGATCTCTTCGGGGTCGATCAGGATGTAGTCGCCGTCCTCGGTCTCATAGCCCTTGACGATGTCCTCCGACTTCACCGGGCCGACGCCCGCGGCGGTCTTTTCGTAGCGGACGCGTTTGCCCGATGGCTTGTGAATCTGCCGGAACGACACCCGCGCCCCGCCGGTGGTGGCGGCGAAGATCTCGACCGGGATCGAGACCAGCGACAGGCGCAGCTGGCCGGTCCAGACGGCGCGTGGGGCCATGACGGATCCTCCCTGTTGGACCGGGGTCAACGCCCCGGCCCGGCGGGGCGGTTCCGTCAGCCCCGCAGCGTGCCCCCGGTGGCGGCCGAGACCTTGGCGACGACCTTCTGCGCGACGGCCTCGATCTGGGCATCGGTCAGCGTGCGGTCGGTGGGCTGGATGCGCACGGTGATGGCCAGCGACTTCTGCCCCTCTCCCAGCGCGCCGCCGGTGAACTGGTCGAAGACGCGCACCTCCTCGATCAGCGCCTTGTCCGCACCTTGCGCGGCGGCGACGACCTGACCCGCCTCCACCCCCGCGTCGAGCACGAAGGCGAAGTCGCGCTCTACCGCCTGCAGATCCGACAGGACCAGCGCGGGGCGCGCGGCGGCGGCCCTGCGCGGGGCGGGGATCTCCGCCGGCCAGAGGGCGAAGGCCACGGCCGGGCCCCGGACGCCCATTGCGCGCAGCACCTTGGGATGGACCTCACCGAACACGCCGAGGGTCTTCTTCGGCCCCAGGCAGATGCGCCCGTGGCGGCCGGGATGCCACCAGGCGGCCCCCTCGCGCAGGATCTGGACCTTGGCCGGCGCGCCGAGGGCGGCCAGCACCGCCTCTGCATCGGCCTTGACGTCGAAGGGATCGACGGGGCGGGACGCGCCATGCACGTCCTTCGGCCCGGTGCGCCCGGTCAGCAGGGCGGCGACCTGGGTGCGCTGATCGCCGGGCTCGCCGCCGTGAAACACCGCGCCGACCTCGAAAAGCGCCAGATCCCCCTGCCCGCGCTTCTGGTTGCGCGCCGCCGCCTGGAGCAGGCCCGGCAGCAGGTCCGGACGCAGGTGGCTCATCTCCGAAGAGATCGGGTTGTCCAGCCGCGTGGCATCGGTGCCGCCGTCGAAGAGCGCGGCAGAGGCGCCGTCGATGAAGGAATAGCTCACCACCTCATTGTAGCCGAGCGCCGCGCAGCTGCGCCGGGCGGTCTGTTCGGCCCGCTGGCCCGGCGTCAGGATCGGCGCGGGCACGCCGGGTTCGGCGCGCGGCATGGGCTGCGGCACCAGCCGGGTGAGGCTGGCGACGCGCGCGACCTCCTCCACCAGATCGGCCTCTCCCTGCACGTCGGGCCGCCAGCTTGGCACCCGGGCCATGTCGCCCTCCATTCGGAAGCCCAGCGCCTCCAGCGTCCCGCGCTGGGTCGCCTCCGGGATCTCCATGCCCACCAGCGACGCGCAGCGCGCCGCATCCAGCCGGTAGGCGCGCGCATGGTCGGGGGCGGCGCCCGCCTCGACCGCCTCGGACGGCTCGCCGCCGCAGAGATCGAGGATCATCCGTGTGGCGGCCTCTAGTCCTGCGCGGGTCCAGGCGGGATCCACCCCGCGTTCGAACCGGTAGCGCGCGTCCGAGTTGACCTTGAGCGCGCGGCCCGTGCGGGCAATTCCTACCGGATCCCACCACGCGCTTTCCACAAACACGTCCGTGGTGGCGTCCTCCACCCCCGTTGGCGCGCCACCCATGATGCCGGCGATGCTCTGGACACCGGCCGCGTCCGATATCGCCACCATGCCGGGAGCAAAGGTGTAGCTGCGCTCGTCCAGCGCCTCCAGCGTCTCACCGCCGCGGGCCAGATGCACGCGCAGATCGCCGGAAAGCCGGCCTGCGTCGAAGACGTGCAGCGGGCGGTTGCGGTCCACGGTGAAGAAATTGGTGATGTCCACCAGCGCGGAGATGGGGCGCAGCCCGATGGCCGTGAGCCGGGCCTGCAGCCAGGCGGGCGACGGCCCGTTGGTCACGCCGCGGATCAGCCGACCGGTGAAATGCGGAGCGAGCGGCAGCGCATCGCCGTCGATGGTGGCGCCGACGGGGCTGGGAAAGCGGCCCGCGACCGCTGCGGCCTCCTCCGGTTTCAGCGTGCCAAGACCCCGCGCGGCCAGATCGCGCGCGATGCCGCGCACGCCCAGCGCATCGGGGCGGTTCGGGGTGATGGCGATCTCGATCACCGGGTCGATGGCGTTCGGACGATGCTCGGCCAGCCAGTCCGCGAAGCTCTGCCCGACCTCGCCGGACGGCAGCTCGATGATGCCCTCGTGCGCGTCGCTGAGTTGCAACTCGCGCTCCGACGCCATCATGCCGTGGCTCTCGACCCCGCGGATCTTGCCGACCTGGATGGTGGTGTCGAGACCGGGGATGTAGGTGCCGGGGCTGGCGACCACCACGGTGATCCCGGCCCGCGCGTTGGGCGCGCCGCAGATGATCTGCGCGGGGCCGTCGGCCGTCTCTACGGTGCAGACGCGCAGGCGGTCGGCGTCGGGGTGTTTTTCGGCCGCGGTCACATGGCCCAGCCGGAAATCGCGCAAGGCGGCGGCGGGGTCGGTGACGTCCTCGACCTCCAGCCCCAGGTCGGTCAGGGCCTCGGCGATCGCGGCCACGCCGGCGTCGGTTTCAAGGTGATCCTTCAGCCAGGACAGAGTGAATTTCATCGGCCCGTTCCCCTTCGCAGTCGGTCGGGGGCGTATCGCAGCGCCGCGCGAATGGAAAGACGGATGCCGCATTGGACGTTGGCACCGGGCGGAGACGGCGGGGCATGGGTATTTGCGAAAGGGTGAGGGGACAGATCCGCCCCGATCCCGCCGTGCCGCGAGACCGGGGCGTCACCCTTTGCGGTCATCGGCTCCCCAGCCTGTACCGCCCCCGGACCATGGACCCGTTAAGGTTAAGGCGCCGTGAACGGCCGCCCTGCCGCCTTTGGAATATTCCCTGCGCGCCCCGCCGCCTCAGCGTCGCCTGGCAAGGTCCTTGTCGTCGCCCATGGCGGCAAGGCGGATCTCCCGCGCCAGGCTCAGGGTCGGCTTGGCGGCGAACAGCACCGATCCGATGACGAAGAACCAGATCGCCAGGGTTTCGAGGCTCTTCCAGAAGAACAGGACAGAGCCGATCAAGAAGCACATGGCGGCGGAGAAATCGACGAGCGTCCGCACCAGCTCGACCCGCGCGTAGAAGCGCTGCGACCGCTCGGACTGCTGGCGGTTCTCGTGGCGGAAGAGGGTCAGGGCCATCGCGCGAACCTCAGACGCCGGCCCGCGGCGCCGGCACGGCCAGCGTGCAGATGCGGGAGAGCCGAAGCCGGCGTCGCTTCGACCCGAAGAAGACGCGCCGGCGGTTGGCATCGTGTTCCTCCTCGTCCGCCGTCACATGAACCAGGCGGACGTCACGCCAGGCGGCGGCGAGGTCCGAAACGCGCCCGACCTCCCGGCCCAGGTCGGTAAAGGCGTCCGCGATTTCGGTCACGGTGGCGGAGGTATCGAGATGGTTTTGTTGCAGAAAGGCCGCCTGAGGCGTGAGTGTCCCTTTCCCGTTCGGGTTCAGGCCACGCGGACGACCTCGGCGGTGCCGAGCGCGTTGAAGCGATTGATAAGGGCGACACGGATGTGGATTTCGGCGGTCTGGCGGTCTGGGTCTCTCGCGGCGATGCGCTCGCCGAAGGCCTTCAGGCATCGCATCTTGGCCTCCACGCGGCTTCGGGCGTGGTATCCGGTCCACCGCTTCCAAAACGCCCGACCGTAGTGACGCGTGGCGCGCAGGGTTTCGTTGCGTGCCTTGGCAGCCGGACAGTCCTCCTTCCAAGCCCGACCGTTCCTTCGGATGGGTATGATTGCCGTGCCACCGCGTGCGATGACGGCGCCGTGGCAGCGGCGGGTGTCGTAGGCGCCGTCCGCGGTCACGGTGCCGATGTCTTCGTCTTCGGGGATCTGGCCCAACAGGTCCGGCAGGACGGGGCTGTCGCCTTCCCGGCTGTGGGTGAACTCGACGGCCAGGATATCCGAGGTGGCGGTGTCCATCGCCAGATGCACCTTGCGCCATTGGCGGCGACCCTGAATGCCATGCTTCCGGGCCTGCCACTCGCCATCGCCGAGGAACTTGATGCCGGTGCTATCAACCAGCAGGTTCAGTGGCCCGCCAGCACGGCGATAGGGGATCTGAACCTTCAAGGTCTTCTGCCTACGGCACAGGGTCGAGTAGTCCGGAACGGGCCAGTCCAGCCCCGCGAGTCGCAGCAGACTGGCGACCATCCCGGCAGTCTGTCTGAGCGGCAACTTGAACAGAACCTTGATCGATAGGCAGAACTGTATCGCGGCATTCGAAAAGACCGGGGGGCGCCCCGGGCGTCCCTCATGCGGCGCGTGCCAGGTCATCTCCTTGTCCAGCCAGATCAGCAGCGACCCGCGCTTCCTGAGCGCATCGTTGTAGGTGGACCAGTTCGTCGTGCGGTAGCGGGCGGGCTTGGGCTTGCTCATGCTGCTCGTCTAAGCGCATGAATTCCCGATGTGAATCCTTTACGGCTAGAGTTCTGCAACAACGCCGTATCGTAGGCTCCGTCAGCGGTGATCGATCCGATCTCCACGCCGGCGGGGATCTGGTTGAGCAACTCGGGCAGCATGGGCGCGTCCCCGACGTTGCTTCCGGTGATCTCGATGGCTCGGATCTCCAGCGTGCGTTCATCGACGCCGATGTGGATCTTGCGCCATAGACGGCGTTTCGCGCCGCCATGCTTGCGGGCGTTCCACTCGCCTTCACCCTCTGCCTTGATGCCGGTGCTGTCGATCAACAGGTTCAGCGGCCCATCTGAGCCGCGGTAGGGAATAGTCACGGACAAGGYCTTCTGGCGCCGGCTCAGTGTGCTGAAGTCGGGCACCGCCCAGTCGAGGCCGACCAGGCGCAGGAGGCTTTCAATGAACCCGGTCGTCTGTCGGAGCGCCATGCCGAAAAGGACTTTCATCGTCAGGCATGYCTGGATCGCGGCGTCGCTATATAACGGCTGCCGGCCTCGCTTGCCGGTCGGCGGCGGCACCCAGACCATGTCCGGATCGAACCAGATCGTCAGGGAACCACGCTGCTTCAGCGCTTCGTTGTAGGCCGGCCAGTTCTTTGTCTTGTAGCTCGGCGGGATCGGTCTGCTCATGCAGGACAGCTACCACGCTGGATTCACGAGATGAATCCCTCACCCAATCTTTGCGCAACAAAGCCGACAGCCGCCATGCCGGCACCCGGCGTGTCGCCCGGTCCACGATCGCGACCGCCGCATCGGAATGCAGGCGATATCCGCGCACCAGGCTTGGTTTGGCCGGTCGATCGGCAGACCCCGGAGCAGAGACGGATACTTGCGGTGCTCCGGGTGAGGCACAGTCGTGCGCGGCCGCCGGTGGACGGCCCGCRGAYCCATCCGGGCCATCGGCCGCCGGACCGCAGTGGCCCCGGTTGCGCAGGTGCCTCGCCATCCGGCGGCTGCCGTGGAACGGCGTCTCTACGAACTGCGCGTCGATCGGCTTCGTCAGCGCCAGGTTCAGCGGGCTCTCGCCCTTGCCCGGGCGACCGGCTGATGCCGATCAGGGCGCAWTGTCGGGGGATCGACAATGCCGGGTGGGGGGCGGCGATCGTCTCAGGCTTCCGGGCCGCGCTCAGCGGCCGGAGGCTTTGGCTGGAAAAATCGCGGTCTCCCCCAAGCTGGCCGATCCTGGCGTGCAGCTTCTCGATCTCGCCGTCCTTCCCGACGGCCTTCGCCTCGGCCTTGCCCGGGAAAATCCCCGACATGCCCGCGAGCGCCTGCCGCTTCGAGGTGTCGATCGGAGCCCGATGCACGCCGGGCTTCGCCACCGGCCCGGCCGCCGTCATCTCCTCACGGATCGACCCGAGCGCCACCTTCGCCTCGAACTCGGCACTGTAGTTCCTTCGTTTGCCAGCCATGCTGTTCGTCCTTGCCACCGTTGGCGGCAAGCTTGGCCGGACGACCGGTTTTCGGGGGCCACGTCACTTTCCTCTGGAGCAGCCGGCACGGCCTTAGGGTTTCGCGTTTCGCGTCAGCGGGACTTCTCTCCTGCCGCAAACCGGCAGACCGGTGGCGAATGGACCAAGGTTCGCCACGTGGACACCCCGGGTCAGACGGATCCTGTTCTCTTGCGTGCAGGCCGGAAGCGTCAGGCTGTATCCGGGAGGATCCGCTTGGTGATGACACGGAACGGCGCCAGGGCGATCACGGCGAGCGACAGTTTCACCAGCCAGTCGGCCAGGGCGAGCGACATCCACAGCGGCGCCTCCGGACCCGTGCCCAGCAGCGGCAGGACGGCGTTTGCCCAGGACACGTCCTCTGAGGGATGCAGGACGGTCAGCCAGGATGAGAACGCGATGGTGAAGAACAGCACCGTGTCGAGCGCCGACCCCGCCAGCGATGAGACGAGCGGTGCCGACCACCAGCGGCCGCCGCGGATCCGGTCGAACACGGCGATGTCCACAAGTTGCGCCGCCAGAAACGCGGTGCCTGACGCGATGGCGATGCGGAGCGTCACCAGAGGGCCGAACTCACCCGTGATCTGGGTGCCGATCAGCGAGCAGAGGACGCCCGTCGCGAAGCCCGCATAGACCACCTTCCGGGCGGTCGCGGCGCCGTAGACGCGGTTCATGACGTCGGTGACCAGGAACGCCAGCGGATAGGTGATCGCGCCCCAGGTCAGCCACTGGCCCAGCAGGCGCTGCACCAGGATGTTGGAGGCCACCACGATGATGGCCATGGCGAGGATGCCGGGAAGAAGGCGGGTCATGGTCCGATCCGTTTTGGCAAGGTTGCGGAAACTTGGCCCCGCTCGCGGCGGGACGGGTGCCAATACCGCCCGCGCGCGCCGGAGGCAAGCGTCAGTCCTCCAGCGCCAGTTCCACGAACTCGGTCGTCTGGAAAAAGATGAAGTTGTCGTCGGATATCATCGTGATCCGGGGCTTTCCGTCCTTGCTGCGCCAGACCGACAGCCCTTCTAGATTGTCGAACTGGCCGACCTCGGATGTCAGCAGCGTCTCTGCCGTCATTTCCGGCAGGGTGAATCGGCGCACCCGGCTCTGGAACCCGAAGATCCCGCGCAGGGCGCGCTCCAGCAGGTAGAGCCGCCCTTCGTCGTCGAAATCCATGCCGACCGCAGAATAGTCGTCGGATGTCGGGATCACCGGTCCGGACCGCCATTCGCGGCCCTCCCGGATCCAGGTGGTGTAGCCGGCGGGGCCGGGAAGCTCGGCGATGGTCCAGACGCGGTTGCGGTCATCGACGGCAAGCCCTTCGAGTCCCTTGTTGTTCGGCAGCAGCGCAAACTCCGTCGTATAGCCCAGGGTCGTGGCCGGGCCGTCTGGTGTATCGTATCGCCAGACGCGCCCGCGCTGCTCGAAAGAGACGTAGAGCCGTCCGCGGCGATCGCGCGCCAGTCCTTCGGAATCGGGAAACGGCTCCTGGTCCATGAGTTCGCCGGTGATCCCCCTCAGCGGGCGGGACGGCTCTGATTCGATAGCGGTGATCTGGCCCTCCGATCCGCGCACGAAGCGGCCGTCGACAAGCTGGCCCTGGTCGTTCAGCACGGTGAATGTGGTTCCGCCGGGATCGACCTCGATCGCTGAAAAGCCGCCGTGCGTCTCCAGATCAAGGTTCCAGTCGATCTGGGTCAGCGCGCCGCCGCCCGTGCTGTCGGCCGGCGCGCAGCCGACCACCACGGCCAGCGCCAGAACGCTCAGCGCGCGAGGACGGCCTGGCACGCGGCGGGCAGGTCGGCCATCCGAAGCTCCTGCTTCGGTGCGGCGCGGGGGGCGTTCGGGTCCGGTGGCGGCGGGTTCAGGATGTCGTTCACCCACCGCTGTGCATCCGCGCATCCGTCGCCCGGTGGCGGCGGGGTCTGGTCGACGCATTCCGGCGCATTGTCCGGGCAGGAGAGGCGGACGTGGAAGTGGTAGTGGTGCCCGTACCAGGGGCGCACTTTCCGCAACCATGACCTGTCGCCGGTTTCGTCGTTGCACATCTGCACCTTGGCGCCGGGAAAGATGAAGATCCGCGCGACTCGCGGATCCTTCGCGGCGGCCTTGATAAGCTCATGCTGAAAGGACGACCAGCGCTCGTTGGTATAGGCTCCCCCGGCACGGCGCATCGACACGGCGCTGACGCTCTCGCGTTGCGGACGGGACAGGCCAAGCGTGGCGGGCATCAGCCAGATGTCGGCATCCATCCCGATCTGGTGGCTGGCGTGGCCGGTCAGCATCGGCCCGCCCGACGGCTGGCTCATGTCGCCGACGTAGATTCCGTTGGACCCCGGCAGCGCCGCGGCCTGGCGGCTGAGGTCCTGCACGAAGTCGAGCATTTTGGGATGCGCCCAGTTCCGATTGCGGCTGAGGCGCATCGCCTGCCAGGTCGGTCCGGTCTCTGCGAGCTGCCGGCCGCCTGCCAGGCAGCCCTTGGAGTAGCCGCCGTAAGGTGCGGCCGGCAGGTCGGCGGGACGGCCCTTGGTGCCGAAGAGTTGCTTGGCCAGACCCGATTGCGTGACCTCGACGCCGGCAAGGCTGGGTGCGGGGACGTCCCGCCCGCCGCCCGCGCAGGCGCCCAGCGCGACAAGGCCGCATGCGGCCAGGATCCTTGTGATGCTCATGCTGCTCGATCTCCATCGGGATTGACCCAGCGTAGCAGAAACAATCCTGCCGCGAATAGCGCGATCAACGGCGATATGCCCAGTTGTTGCGATCCGGTCAGCGCCGTGGCCGCGCCGATGGACAGGGGCGCGATGAAGGACGTCGCCTTGCCCGACAGCGCGTAGAGTCCGAACGCCTCTGTCATGCGCTGCGCGTTGCCCTGGCGCACCATCATCGTCCGGCTGGCCGATTGCAGCGCGCCCCCCGCGGCCCCGATGACCGCCCCGATCACCAGAAACACGGTGTCCGGCAGGCTGGAGGTGGCGGACTGGGCAATGCCGAAGACGCTTTCGCGCGTGACGAAGAGGCAGGCCACGATGGTGAGCATCAGCACCCACGTGCAGGTCACGATCACCGGTTTGGGGCCGAACCGCAGGTCCGCGCGCCCGCCCAGCCATGCAAAGAGCGCGCCCGAGATCACCGCGAGGATGCCGAAGGTGCCGGTCTGGACCACCGACCAGTCGAGCACGCCGGCCGCGAAGATCGCGCCCAGCGCGTAGGCGCCCGACAGCCCGTCGCGGTAAAGCATGGAGGCGGCGAGAAAGGCGAACTGGCTGGGCGTCTCCGGCAGCCGGCGGATCGTGCGGCCCAGGTCGGACAGCGCGCGGCGGATGTCGGCCCTGCGGGGCGGGACGGCGGGGGCGGTTTCCTTCACCCACAGGAAGAACGGCACCATGAATACCAGATACCACAGCGCCGTGAACGGCCCGACGAACCTTGTGCCCTCGCGCGTTTCGGGGTCCAGTCCCAGCACCGGCGCGATGCCGATCAGCGTCCGGCCCGTCGCCTCGTCCTCCGCGAAAAGGGCCAGCATGAGCACCAGGGCCACCAGCCCGCCCAGATAGCCGAACGCCCAGCCGGAACCGGACAGGCCTCCGATCTTGTCGCGCGGGGCCAGGTCGGGCAGCATCGAGTTGGTGAAGATCGTGGCGAACTCCATGCCGATGAGGCCAAGGCCGAAGAAGACCAGCGTGCGCACCAGGTCGAAGTCCTGCGGGGCGGCGAACCACAGCATCCCCGCGCCCAGCACGTAGAGCGCCGAGAAGCCCCAGATCCACGGCATCCGCCGTCCGGTCTGGTCCGCGATCGCCCCCAGGACCGGCGCGAGAACCGCCATGACGATCCCCGCCGCGCCGATGCCAAAGCCCCAGGCCGACTGCGCCTTGCTGCCGTCCTGCAGGACGGAGGCGACATAGGGGCCGAAGATGAAGGTGATCAGCAGCGTGTTATAGGGCTGGCTGGCCCAGTCGAAGAAGAACCAGCCCCAGATCCGCTTGCGCGCCGATACCTCCGCCATGCCCGCTGTCCCTGCCGGTTTCCCACGTGCATCAAACAGCGTCCGCGGGCGCCCGGAAAGCGCTAATCCCGCATCGGCGGCCAGGGGCGGGTGTCGTCGGCCTCGGCCCAGGCGCGCACCCAGCCGGGCAGGGGCGGGCTGTCGCCGTAGCCCAGGGTGCGCGCGGCCTCTGCCATGGGAATCATCCGCTTGCGATCCGTCGCGGCCGACCGGAACAGCCCGTGGCTGGTGCATTCCCCGCCCCGGAACATCGCCTGTTCGGAATAGAGGAACTTCGCGTCCCAGCCGATCAGCCGGGACCGCATCTCCAGCCGGTCGAACATCTGCACCCGGCGGCGATAGCGCACCGAACTGCCCGCCACGGTGCCGACCCACCCCTGGGCCCGCATCTTGGAATGGATGCCGTTGCGCAGGAACAGCACCACCCGGCCCAGATCGAACAAGGTCAGCGTGCGCCCGTTGTTGAGCTCCATCCACAGGTCGATGTCGATCGGCCAGCACAGGTGATGGCCCACATGGGTGTCGAAAAGCCCGAGCTTCGGTGCGCTCCGATGCACGGCGATCTCTTTGGCGAAGCGCAGGAGGGGATACATGGCCGGATCCTTTCGCCGCCCCGCGTGGCCCGTCCCCCGACGCGGGTCAAGTCTTGCCCGCACGCCCGGGCGTCGTTACGTAGCGATCTGGCGCGTCCATCATGTCCCGAAGGAGCCTTGCCCATGATGTCGATCATCCAGATCCTGCTGCTTATCCTCGACGTGGTCTGGTTCATCATGATCGCCCATATCGTCATGTCATGGCTGATCAACTTCAACGTGCTGAACCTGCGCCAGCCCCTGATCGCGCAGATCTGGGACGGGCTGAACCGCCTGCTGGAGCCGCTCTACGCCCCGATCCGGCGGGTCCTGCCGCCCATGGGCGGGCTGGACCTGGCGCCGCTGGTGGCGCTGATCGCGGTCTATGCGCTCAGGATCATCCTGATCAACAACGCGCCCGCCTTCGCCTGAGGGCCGCTCCCTTGTGGCGGGGGCGTCTTTGTGAAACCTCTGCGGTTCAATCGAACAGTCACCTGCAGGCCCCATGACCCAGGCACAGGACCTCCTGCGCAGCGTATTCGGATTCGACGGCTTCCGCCCCGGCCAGGCCGAGATCGTGGAGGCCGTCGCGGACGGGCAGCCGATGCTGGCGATCATGCCGACCGGCGGCGGAAAGTCGCTGTGCTACCAGTTGCCGGCGCTGATGCGCGAGGGGGTGACGCTGGTGATCTCTCCGCTCATCGCGCTGATGCGCGACCAGGTGCGCGCCCTGCGCGCAGCGGGGGTCGAGGCCGGCGCGCTGACCAGTTCCAACACCGACGACGAGACCGCAGCGGTTTTCGCCGCGCTTGATGCCGGGACCCTGCGGCTGCTGTATCTCGCGCCCGAGCGGCTGGCGTCGTCCGAGCGGCTGCTGGCGCGCGCCGGCGTGTCGCTCATCGCCGTGGATGAGGCCCATTGCGTCAGTCAGTGGGGTCACGATTTCCGCCCCGACTACTTGCGGATCGGCGCGCTGCGCCGGTCCATGGGTGTGCCGCTGGCCGCCTTCACCGCCACCGCCGACGCGGAAACGCGGGATGAGATCGTCGCCCGGCTCTTCGACGGCGTCGCTCCCACGCTGTTTCTGGGCGGGTTCGACCGGCCCAACATCCACCTGGCCTTTCAACCCAAGGACAAGCCGCGCGACCAGATCCTGGCCTTCGCCGCCGCCCGCAAGGGGCAATCCGGCATCGTCTATTGCGGTACCCGCGCCAAGACCGAGAGCCTGTCCGCCGCGCTGGGCGCCCAGGGCCACAGTGCGGCCTTCTACCACGGCGGCATGGATCCGGCGGACCGGCGCGCGGTCGAGACCCGATTCGCGGCAGAGGACGGTCTGATCGTCTGCGCCACCATCGCCTTCGGCATGGGCGTGGACAAGCCCGACATCCGCTGGGTCGCCCATGCCGACCTGCCGAAGTCCATCGAGAGCTACTACCAGGAAATCGGCCGCGCGGGCCGCGATGGCGCGCCCGCGGAAACGCTGACCCTCTACGGCCCCGAGGACATCCGCCTGCGCCGCAGCCAGATCGACGAAGGCGCCGCTCCGAACGACCGCAAGCAGGCCGACCACGGCCGGCTCAACGCGCTCCTGGGTCTGGCCGAGGCGCTGGGTTGCCGGCGTCAGGTCCTGCTGGGCTATTTCGGAGAGTCGCACGACCCCTGCGGCACCTGCGATCTCTGCGACCGGCCGCCAGAGACCTTCGACGGGACAGAGCCGGTGCGCATGGCGCTGTCGGCGATCCTGCGCACGGATGAGAGGTTCGGAACCGGGCATCTGGTTGACGTTCTGGTGGGGCGCGCCACCGACAAGGTGCGCGCGCGAAACCATGACGACCTGCCTACCTTCGGCGTCGGCAAGGACCGCACGGCGCGCGACTGGCAGGCGATTTTCCGGCAGATGATGGGCCGCGACCTGGTCCGCCCCGACCCCGAGCGCCACGGCGCCCTGCGCATGACGCAAGCCGCGCGCCCGGTGCTGCGCGGCGAGGCTTCGGTCGAACTTCGCCGCGACGCGATGCGCACCCCCGACCGGCCCGTGGCCCGCGCGCTGGTCTCGGATGAGGACGCGCCGCTGCTGTCCGCGCTGAAGGCCAAGCGCCGGGCGCTGGCAGAGGCGCAGGGCTGGCCTCCGTACATGATCTTCAACGACAAGACCCTGATCGAGATGGCCGAAACGCGTCCCGCAACGCTCGACGACATGGCGCGGATCGGCGGCGTCGGCGCCACCAAGCTGGAGCGTTACGGATCGGCCTTTCTGGATGTCATCGCAGGCGGCGCCGAAGAGATGCATCCGGCGCGCCGCAAGCTGGCGGGGCGTGCGGCGGGCGGCGTGTACGACCGCCTGCTGTCGGTGCAGGGCGCCCTGACGCGGGGGCCGGACGGAACCGGCAAGCCCATGTCCTGCACCGCCGGAACGCTGCGCTGGATTGCCGAGCGCCAGCCCGGCAGCCTGGACGAACTGGCCCGCGCGCCGGGCCTTTCCGCGCCGAAGCTCGACCGTTTCGGCGCCGCGTTCCTTGAGGTCTGCCGCGACGGGGCCTAGGTGGTCCGGCCAAGGAGGTGCGCCATGCTGATCGTGATCTCGCCTGCCAAGCGGCTGAACTGGGATGTCCCCAAGGGCCGGATGCTGGTGCCGCGTCTGCAGGACCAGGCCGACGCGCTCGCCGGTCACGCCCGGCAGCTGTCGCTCAGGGATCTCAGGACGCTCATGGGCCTCAGCGAGGATCTCGCCCGGCTGAACCGGGACCGCTTCCGCGCCATGAAGGATCCGGAGGCGGACCCGCGCCCCGCCGCCCGCGCCTTCGCCGGCGACACCTACCAGGGGCTCGACTACGCCAGCATGGATGAGACGGGCGCCGATTTCGCCGACGATCACCTCAGGATCCTGTCGGGTCTCTACGGTCTCTTGCGGCCTCGCGACGCGATCCTGCCCTACCGGCTAGAGATGGGCAGCCGCCTGAAGACCCGGCGCGGCAAGACGCTCTACGACTTCTGGGGCGACAGGATCGCGGAGCAACTGTCGCGCGACGCCGCGGATGCCGGAACGGGCGTGCTGGTGAACTGCGCCAGCCAGGAGTATTTCGGCGCCGTGGATGGCCGCGTCCCCGGCCTGAGGGTCGTCACGCCCCGGTTTCTCGACGAAAAGGACGGCGAGGCGAGGGTGATTTCCTTCTACGCTAAGCGTGCGCGGGGCGCGATGGCGCGCTTCATCTGCGAAAACCGCCTGACCGATCCGGAGGCGCTTTGCGGGTTCGCCTCGGGCGGCTATGTCCACGCTCCGGATCGGTCGGAGCCGGACGCGCCGACCTTCCTGCGCAGCGAAGAGGCCGCGGCGGCGGCGTGATCAGAGCGGCCTGACGGCGGCGATCTGCCGTTCCAGAAGCTCCCGTTTCAGCGGCTTGGTCAGCACGTGGTCGAGTCCCGCGGCCAGAATCGCGTCGATGTCGTCCTGCATCGCGTGGGCGGTCATGGCGACGATGCGCAGGGGCGCGCGCCCGGTCTCCGCCTCCCAGGCGCGCAGGCGCCGGGTCAGCTCGGTGCCGTCCATGTCGGGCATGGAAATGTCGGTCAGGACAAGGTCGGGCGCATCGGCGGTGATCGCGGCCAGGGCCTCTGTGCCGGTTTCCACCATGGTGAGGGCGACGCCGGAGGGTTCGAGCAGCTTTTCCAGCACCATGCGGTTGACCGCATTGTCCTCTGCCGCAAGGACGCGGATCGCCCCGGAGACCGCGCGCGCAGGCTCTGCCCCGATGCGCGCCAGGTCCGGCGCGGGCGCGGAACGCGCCGTCGCCGCGGAACGGAGCGCGGTCGCGCGGTCCGGGCCGGGGGTCGCACGGGCAGAGGGCGCGGGCTGTGCCGCGACCGCGGGCGGAACGGCTTGCGTCACGGGGTCCAGTTGCAGGGACAGCCCGAACCGGGCGCCGCCACCGGGGCGGGGGGCGTACCAGATGTCTCCGCCCATCAGATCCACCAGCCTCCGGCACACGGCGAGCCCCAGACCGCGCCCGCCGAGCCCGGAGCCGAACCCCTCGCCCTCCTGCACGGCCCCGTCGAAAACCCTGTCCGCGCGGTCCGGCGGCACGCCCGGGCCGGTATCCTCGACCTCGATTACGGTTCTTCCGCCGTCGCGCCGGATGCTCAGCGTCACCGATCCCGCCTCGGTGAACCTGACAGCGTTGCCCACCAGGTTGGTCAGGATCTGCCGCAGCCGGCGCGGATCGCCGCGCAGCAGACCCGGCACGTCGCGATCCCGGTCCAGCGCCAGGTTCAGACCCTTTTTCCAGCATGTCGCGCGAAAGCTCGCCAGAACGCTTTCCACGACGTCGGACAGATCGAAGGTCCTGGCATCTATGGAGATCGCGCCGGCTTCGATGGCGGAAAAATCCAGGATGTCGTCCAGCAGGACAAGAAGCGCCTCCGAACTGCTGCGCAGCGTGTCGATCATCTCATGCTGGCGTTCCGTCAGGTCCTCGTCCATCAAGAGCGTCGCCATGCCGACCACGCCGTTCGCAGGGGTCCTGATCTCATGGCTCATGTTGGCGAGGAAGGCGGATTTGGCGCGGGTCGCGGCCGCGGCCAGGTGGTGCATCCGCTCAAGCTCCGCCTGCTGCCGTTTCAGGGCGGTGACATCCACCCGCAGGCCGACGATACTGCCGTCGGAGGTCCGGCGCTCCAGCACCTGGATCCAGCGGCCGTTCCCCAGCTGGATCTCCAGGGGCGCGTCGTCGGGGTTGAGGTGCCGGCGCATCCGGTCGGCCAGCCATGCCTCTTCCCGGCCGGCGGATTCGGCGTACTGGCCGCGTTCCAGCCCGTGACGCAGCAGGTCCTCGAACCGGATGCCGGGGCGGATGGCGTCCGCCGAGCGGTCGTACATCTGCCGATAGGGCGCGTTGCAGATCACCAGCCGGTCGTCGCGGTCGTAGATGGCGAACCCGTCCGGGATCGCCTCGATCGCCTCGCGGATATGGATCGCCTCGGTCTGGTTGACGACCATCGACACGATCCCGCCGTTGGGCAGGTGGCGTTCGGACAGGCTGTAGTTGCGCCCGTTCCAGAAATGAAGCGTCTCGTCCGGAATCGTGCGCATGCGCAGCCGGGCGATCATCCGTTCGGTCCAGCCGTCGCCCTCCGGTCCGGGATCTATTGCGCCCTCCTCTATCAGCAGGTCGCACAGGCGGCGGTAGCTGATCCCCCGCTCGATCTCTGCCAGACCGTCGAAGGGCGAAAGGTAGGCGGTATTGGCGACCACCAGCCGATGTTCCTTGTCGAACAGGGCAAAGCCGTCGCGCAGGGCCTGAAGGGCGGCCCAGAGGCTGCGTTCGTCTGCCTTCGCGTTGCTGGCGATATCGGCCAGCCGCCGGTCGAGCGCGTCGCGCTCTTGCTTCAGGCCGGCCACGGCGGCGCGCAACGCCTCCAGTTCTTCGCGTTTTTCGATGACCTGTCCGGTCAAGCGTTTGGTCAGCACCTCCAGCCGCGCGCGGCTTTCCCGCGCGCGGGTGCTTTCGGTCTTGAGATTCGCCTGGGCGGCAAGCCGGTGGCGCCGCTCCTGCCTGAGATCCTCGATCTGGTACGTCATGCCCGGCCCGCCCGTTTCGCAACTGGCCCCACCGTTGCGGATCAGACTTAAGACCGGGTTAAGTGCGTCTCAGACGCGTTCGATCGCCAGGGCGATGCCCTGTCCCCCGCCGATGCACATGGTGATCAGCGCGAGCCGGCCGTCGATGCGCTCCAGTTCGTACATCGCCTTGATCGTCAGGATCGCCCCCGTCGCCCCGACCGGATGGCCGAGCGCGATGGCGCCGCCATTCGGGTTCACCTTGTCGGGGTCCAGCCCCAGTTCCCGGTTCACCGCCACGGCCTGCGCGGCGAAGGCCTCGTTCGATTCGATCACGTCGAAATCCCCGACGCCCAGGCCCGTCCGGTCGCAAAGGTTGCGCACGGCGGGCACCGGGCCAATGCCCATGACCTCTGGCCGGACGCCGGAATGGCCGTATCCCAGCACGCGGAAGGCGGGCGTCAGGCCAGCGCTCTTCGCCGCGTCTCCCCGTGCCAGTACCAGCGCCGCCGCGCCGTCGTTGATGCCGGAGGCGTTGCCCGCGGTCACCGTGCCGTCCTTGCGGAACACGGCCTTCAGCCCGGCCAGCTTCTCCAGAGAGGTCTGTTTCGGATGTTCGTCCTTGGCGACGGATAGCGTCTCGCGCTTCTGTTTCACTTCCACGGGGACGATCTGGCGCTGAAAGCGGTCCTCTGCCATGGCGCGGGCGGCCCGCTCCTGGGAGGTCATGGCGAAGCGGTCCTGCGCTTCGCGGCTGATCTGGTGTTCCTCGGCGACATTCTCGGCGGTGACGCCCATGTGGCCGGTTCCGAACGGGCAGTTGAGCGCGCCCAGCATCATGTCGCGCGTCTCCACGTCGCCCATCTTCTGTCCCCAGCGCGCCGCCGGCACGATATAGGGCGACCGGCTCATGCATTCGGCCCCCCCGGCAAGCGCGAAATCCGTGTCGCCCATCGCCAGAGTCTGAATCGCGCTGACGATCGCCTGCGCGCCGGAGCCGCAAAGCCGATTGACGTTCATCGCCGGCACGGTCTCCGGCACGCCCGCCTCCATCGACGCGACGCGGCTGAGATACATATCCCTCGGCTCGGTGTTGATGACATGGCCAAAGACAACATGGCCGATACGCTCTCCCTCGATCCCGGCGCGTTCCAGCGCCGCGCGCGTCACGGTCGCGGCAAGCTCGATGGGTGGGGTGCCCGACAGGCTTCCGCCGAAGGTGCCCACCGGAGTCCGGGCGCCGCTCAGGATGACGATATCGTCCAGCATGGTCTTACTCTCCCTCTCTGCCTTGGTTCGGACCTAGTGCGGACGGGCGCCGCGGCACCTCCGTTCACGGGCGTGTAACCGCGGTTCGCGCCGGCTTCTGTTTTGCGCGCGGCGTGCTATCCTGCGCCGCGATGCAGACAACCTCCGGTAGTTTCATGACGCGCCTGACGTCTTTGCTGATCGCCGTCGCCACGGCGTCGCCCGCCGTCGCGCAGGACGCGCGCGAAGCGGACCCGGTGCCCGCCGCCATCGCGACGCCGGAGACGGAGAGCACGGCCGAGCGGCGCCCGCGGCCGCCGCGCGCGCGGCCCCAGACCCTGTCCGCCGTGCCGCCGCAGCAGGGCGCCTTCGAAACCTGGCTCGACGCTTTTCGCGGACGTGCCCTTACCCGTGGCGTGCGGCGCGACGTGGTCGATGGGGCGCTGGACGGGTTGCTCTACATGCCCGATGTCGTCGGCGCGGCGCGCGACCGGGCCGCCGTCGCCCGACCGATCCGCGAATATCTCGACGCCGCGGTGTCTGAGGACATGATCGCGGCGGGCCGTGCGGCGCTCGACGACCGGTCCCGGCTCTTCGACGCGATAGAGACCCGCTATGGGGTGGAGCGGGAGATCCTTGCCGCGATCTGGGGGGTCGAAAGCACCTATGGCACCCGCAGGGGGGACACCGACCTGATCGCGGCCCTGGCGACGCTGGCCCGGGACGGGGAGCGCCCGGCGTTCTTCGAATCGCAGCTGGTCGCGGCGCTGAAGATCCTCGAAACCGGGGACGTGAGCCGGGAGGCGTTGCGTGGAACCCCGGTCGGCACCATGGGCCACACCCAGATCGTCCCGACCACCTACCTGGTGCAGGCGGTCGATTTCAACGGCGATGGCAGGCGCGACGTCTGGGGCGACAGCCCCGCCGACGCGCTGGCCTCCGCCGCCAGCGGCCTGGCCGCCCATGGCTGGGTGAAGGGGATGCCCTGGGGGGTCGAGGTCCGCGTCGCGGACGGTTTCGACTACCGCCTCGCCCGCCGGGACGAACGACGTCTGCCGTCCGATTGGGCCGCGCTTGGCGTGACCGGCGTGGATGGCGAACCGGTGCCGGATTTCGGTGAGGCTTCCGTCCTGCTCCCTGCCGGGTCGGAGGGCGCGGCCTTCCTGATCTTCCAGAACTTTCACGTGCTGGAACGGGTCAACACCGCCGATGCCTATGTGATCGGTGTCGGGCACCTGGCCGACCGGCTGGCCGGCAAGGGTCCGTTGCAGGCCGACTGGCCCAGCGACGACCGTGCGCTCACCGAAGGCGAGCGCATGGAGCTTCAGCGCCGCCTGACCGCCGCCGGGTTCGACACGCAGGGGGTGGATGGCAAGATCGGCCCGCTCACCATCGCGGCGGTCCGCGCCTACCAGAGGTCCGCGGGGATGGTGCCGGACGGCTATGCATCGCTCCGGGTGCTGCGCCGGCTCCGCGCGGGCTAGGGCGGCACAGGCGCTCCGGTCGGCCGCCCGCCGGCGGCGGGTCCCCCAGGCGATGCCGCCTTATGGTGTCCGCCGCCACCGCGTCTGAGCCGGTCGTCGCAGGGGCGATCCGGTCGTCGGCGCGCGTGCCGGACCCGTTATCCTTTCGGGCCGAAACGCAGGCCGTCGGTGGCTCCCCTTGCCGCGCATCGGCCCCGCCTATGTTGCCCCGCGCCGGATGCTAGCCGATCTTTCCGCGCGGTCCGTCGCCGACCTGCCCGCGATGGAGCAGCAGATGGTCCAGGATCACCGCCGCCGCCATCGCCTCGGCCACGGGAACGGCGCGGATGCCGACGCAGGGGTCGTGCCGGCCCTTCGTGATGACCTCTGTCGGCTGCCCGGATCGGGTGACGCTGCGGCGCGGGGTCAGGATCGAACTGGTCGGCTTGACCGAAAACCTGACCACGATATCCTGCCCGGTAGAGATCCCGCCCAGGATCCCGCCTGCATGGTTCGACGCATAGACCGGCCCGTCGTCGCCCATGTCGATCTGATCGGCATTCTGCGATCCGGTCAGCGCGGCCGCGGCCATGCCTTCACCGATCTCCACCCCCTTGACCGCGTTGATCGACATCATCGCCGCGGCCAGATCGCTGTCGAGCTTGGCATAGACCGGGGCCCCCAACCCGGCCGGTGCGCCCGAGATCGTCACCTCGATCGCCGCACCGACGGAATCGCCGGATTTGCGCAGCCCGTCCAGGTAGCCGGCCCAGGTGTCCGCCGCCCGCCTGTCCGGAGTCCAGAACGGATTGCGCGCGATTTCCGCCGCGTCGAAGGCTAGCGGATCGGCCTTGTGCGGTCCCATCTGCACCATGTAGCCCAGGATCCGCAGGTCCGGCACCAAGACACCCAGCGCGGCCCGGGCCACGCCCCCCGCGGCGACCCGCGCCGCCGTTTCCCGCGCGCTCGACCGTCCGCCGCCGCGCGGATCGCGGATGCCGTATTTCTGCCAGTAGGTGATGTCGGCATGGCCCGGCCGGAAGGTCTCGGCGATGTCGCCATAGTCTTTCGACCGCTGGTCGGTGTTGCGGATCGTCAGCTGGATCGGCGTGCCGGTGGTCTGGCCTTCATAGACGCCGGACAGGATCTCGACGGCGTCGGCCTCCTGCCTCTGGGTGGTGTACTTGTTCTGACCCGGCTTGCGCCTGTCCAGCCAGACCTGCAGATCCGCCTCCGTCAGCGGCACACCTGGCGGGCAGCCGTCCACGGTCGCGCCCAGTGCCGGGCCGTGGCTCTCACCCCATGTGGTGACGCGAAAGAGGTGGCCGTAGGTGTTCAGGCTCATGGATCGGCTCCGGGGCAAGGCACACAGCCTGTTACCGGCGCGCACCGGGCGTCACAAGTCCGCTCCCCCACCGTACCGCGACGGCGGCGCGCGAGATGCCCCTTGCCGCTACCCGGTCGCACCGCTACCTCTTGGTCAACCTCGGGGTGCCCGTCTGGGCTGAGACGCGATCCGCGAACCCGTTGAACCTGACCCGGCTAGAACCGGCGGAGGGAAGGTCAAAGGGCATCGCGCCGCCTTTCCCCCGTTCGGGCCCAAAGGAGGCGACATGCGACAGACGCAGACCCCGAAAACGCCGGCCCGCGCATCTTTTCGCCATGGCGTGGCTGGCCTCATGGTCATTGCTGCTGGACTGATGGCCGCACAGCACGCCGCGGCCCAGGATCGTCCGGTGCTCGACGTCTACACCTACGACAGTTTCGTGACGGAATGGGGCCCCGGCCCCGCCATGGAGCAGGCGTTCGAGTCGACCTGCGACTGCGATCTGCGCTTTACGGCCATGGGCGACGGCGCGGCGCTTCTTGCGCGGCTGGAGCTGGAGGGCGCCCGGACCGATGCCGACGTGGTGCTGGGACTCGACACCAACCTCATGGCAGAGGCGCGGGAGACCGGCCTTCTGTCGCCCTCCGGGGTGTCGGGCATCGACTGGACCCTGCCCGTCGACTGGCAGGACGACATCTTCGTGCCCTACGACTGGGGCTACTTCGCCTTCGTCCATCGCACGGACTTCGACGCGCCGGAGAATTTCCGCGCCCTGGCGGAGGGCGATGCGTCCATCGTCATCCAGGATCCGCGCTCATCGACCCCGGGCCTGGGCCTGCTTCTCTGGGTCAAGCAGGCCTACGGCGACGAGGCCCCCGCCATCTGGGAATCGCTCTCCGACAATATCGTGACGGTCACCCCCGGCTGGTCCGAAGCCTACAACCTGTTTCTGGAGGGTGAGGCCGACATGGTGCTCTCCTACACGACCTCACCGGCGTACCACCTGATCGCAGAGGACGACGCCGGCTTCGCCGCCGCCCGCTTCGAAGAAGGCCACTACCTGCAGGTCGAGGTCGCAGCCGCCGTCGCCTCTTCCGACACACCCGGGCTGGCGCAGGACTTCCTGTCGTTCCTCGTCTCCGACGCGGCGCAGTCGATCCTGCCCACGACCAACTGGATGTACCCCGCCGTGATGCCGGAGGCGGGCCTGCCGGACGGGTTCGGCACGCTGATCGACCCCGGCAAGGCGCTGCTCGTCCCGCCGGAGGAAAGCCCGCAGGCGACGCGAAAGGCGCTGTCGGAATGGCTCGCCGCCCTCGGCCGCTGACCGCAGCGGGGCTTGCCGCCGGGGGTCTGGTCTCGGCGCTGGTGCTGGGATCGCTGGCCGCGGTGGCGTCCCGCGCGCAGATCGGACCGGGGGCAGGGCTCGGACCCGGCGACTGGGGCGCGGTGCGGTTCACGCTCTGGCAGGCGGCGGTCTCTGCGGCGGTGTCCGTCGCGCTTGCCGTCCCGGTTGCCCGGGCGCTGGCCCGGCGGCGGTTTCCGGGCCGGGGGCTGCTTGTCACCCTTCTGGGCGCGCCCTTCATCCTGCCGGTCATCGTGGCGATCCTGGGGCTGCTGATGGTCTTCGGGCGCGCGGGCTGGGTCAACGACGCGCTGGCTTTCGCCGGCCTGCCGGCCGTGTCGATCTACGGCTGGCACGGGGTGATCCTGGCGAATGTGTTCTTCAACCTTCCGCTGGCCACGCGCCTGATCCTTCAGGGCTGGCTGTCGATCCCGGCAGAGCGGTTCCGGCTGGCGGCGTCGCTCGGGCTTGATCGCCGCCGCGCCTTCCGCCTGATCGAGGCACCGATGCTGCGCGAGGTTCTGCCCGGTTCGGCGCTGGTGATCTTTCTGATCTGCACGACCAGCTTCGCTGTGGCCCTGACTCTGGGCGGTGGACCACGGGCCACGACCATCGAATTGGCGATCTATCAGGCGTTCCGCTTCGATTTCGACCTGTCCCGCGCGGCATTGCTGGCGCTGTTGCAACTGGGCGTGACCGCGCTCGCCGGAACGCTGGCGCTGACGGTGGCGGTGCCCGATGCCATGGGCGCGGGGCTGGGCCGGCCGCTGGTCCGCTGGGACCGGGGGCCGGTCTGGGGCGACGGGCTGGCCATCTGCCTTGCGGCGCTGTTCCTGCTGGCGCCGCTCGCCGCGCTGCTGCTTCGCGGCGGACCGGCGCTGGCGGGTCTGCCGGCATCGGTCTGGGTCGCGGCGGGACGCTCGACCGCCGTGGCGCTGGGATCCGCGCTGCTGTGCCTGGGCCTGGGCCTTGCCATCGCCGTCGCGGCCCAGCGCATGGGGGGGCGCAGGGCCCGGGGGGTCGAACTGGCCGGGATGCTGGGATTGGCCGCCTCGCCGCTGGTGCTGGGCACCGGCCTCTTCATCATGCTCTACCCTTTCGTGCGGCCCGACCGGCTGGCGCTGCCCGTTACCGCGCTGGTCAATGCGACCATGGCGCTGCCCTTCGCGCTCCGCGCCCTGGTCCCGGCCGTCGCCCGGATCGAAAGAGACTATGGCCGCCTTGCCGATTCCCTGGGCCTCCGCGGTCTTGCCCGTCTCCGGCGTCTGCTGCTGCCGCGCCTTGCCCGGCCGCTGGGATTCGCCGGTGGGTTGGCGGCTGCACTCTCCATGGGCGATCTGGGGGTCATCGCGCTCTTTGCCGATGCGCAGTCCGCGACCCTGCCGCTCCAACTCTACCGGCTCATGGGGGCATACCGGATGGACGAGGCGGCGGGGGCGGCGGTCCTGCTGCTGGGACTCAGCCTGCTGGCGTTCTGGATCTTCGACAGGGGAGGGCGCGTCGATGCTGACGCTTGAGCGCGTGGCGATCCTCCTTGAGGATTTCGCCCTGGCCGCAGACCTGTCGGTGGCGGAGGGCGCGCGTGTGGCGGTCATCGGTCCGTCCGGGGCGGGGAAATCCACGCTGCTTGCCGCGATCGGGGGGTTCGCGCCGATCTCGGACGGGCGGCTCCTCTGGCGGGGCGCGGCGATCGGCCACCTGCCCCCCGCGCGCCGTCCGGTGGCGACGATCTTTCAGGACAACAACCTCTTTCCCCATCTCACCGTTGCCGCGAACGTCGGCCTGGGGCTTGCGCCCAATGCCCGCCTGGGCGCGGAGGACCGCGCCCGGGTCGCGGAGACGCTTGCCTCCGTCGGGCTGGGAGGGCTCGGCGCGCGCAAGCCCGGCAGCCTGTCCGGGGGACAGCAGAGCCGGGTCGCCCTGGCCCGCGCCGCCCTTCAGGACCGGCCGGTGATGCTTTTGGACGAACCGTTCGCCGCGCTTGGCCCGGCGCTCAAGGTCGAGATGATCGACCTGGTGATCCGGCTGGCCGACGACCGCGGCGCCACGCTTCTGATGGTCACGCACGATCCCGGGGACGCCCGCCAACTAGGCGGCGAGACGATCCTGGTGGCCGAGGGCCGCGCCCGGCCGCCGGTGCCGACGACGCAGTTGTTGGAGAATCCGCCCGACGTACTTCGGAATTATCTGGGCTGAAACGCAGACGGCCCGGACATTGGGTCCGGGCCGCCGGGTCGCATGTCGCGACCGGGTCACTCCGCCGGGACGCGGTCCTTGGCCTTGCGCTTGTAGGGCGCCCAGATGCGCTTGTTCGTGAAGTAGAGCAGCACCGCCAGCACCGACAGCATCAGCACACCCGCAAAACCGGCCCGCTTGCGCGCGGCGAGCTTGGGCTCCGCCGTCCACATCAGGAACGCGGCGACATCAACCGATGCCTGTTCGATGGTCGCTTCGGTCCCGTCCTCATAGGTCACGTCATCGCCGTAGAGTGGCGGCGGCATGGCGATCCACCGGCTTGGAAAGGCGGTGTTCTCATAGAGGACCACGCCGGCCTCTTCCTTCTGCTCGCCGGTATAGTCGGTCAGCAGCGACGCGATGTATTCGGGACCGCCGCTCCCCTTCAGCAACTGGTTGATGCCGAGGCCGTAGGGGCCGTGAAACCCCGCCCGGGCCTTCGCCATCAGGCTGAGGTCGGGCGCGTTGGCAAGCGACGACTCGGGAAAGTTGTCGGTGGGCTTGGCAGGGCGAAAGTCGCCCTCACCGTCCAGAAGCTTTTCGTCGAAGACCTCGTAGAGTTCGGCGTAGGCGCGGACCTGCGGCTCCGGCAGACCCGGACCGCTCTCTGCGCCCAGGGTGCGGAGCGGCACGTAGCGCAGCCCGTGGCAGGCCGAGCAGACCTCGGTATAGACCTGCAACCCGCGCTGGAGCTGGAACTGGTCGTAGGTTCCAAACGGACCCTCGAACGGGAAGGCGTAGTCGGTGATCGTCGTCTCCTCTTCCACGGCCGCGTGGGCGGCGCCTCCAAGCCCGAGGGCAACGGCGGCGCCGAGCGCGAGATATCTGAGCATGGGCATGTGTCCTCTCACTCTGCCGGGTTGACGACGGTCTTGGTGCCGCCGGTCGCGGGGGCATAGTGCCTTGCGTAGTCTTCCTCGATGGTTCCCGGCTGTGGAAGCGGCTTCTCGATCACTCCGAGAAGCGGCAGCATCACCAGAAAATACACGAACCAGTAGCCCGTCGCGATGAGCGAGATCGTGGCATAGGGTTCGGCGGCGGGCCGCGCGCCGGCCCACATCAGGACGAAGAAATCCACGATGAACAGCGCGAACCACCATTTGAACATCGGCCGGTACCGGCCCGATCGCACCGAGGAGGTGTCGAGCCAGGGCGCCAGAGCCATCACCGCAATGGCGCCGAACATGGCCAGGACGCCGAAGAACTTGGCGTCGATCACACCGCCGGTCACGAAGCTGGCGATCTGGACGACCCAGACATCGGAGGTGAAGGCCCGCAGGATCGCGTAGAACGGCAGGAAGTACCATTCCGGCACGATTTCCGCAGGCGTCTTGAGGGGGTTCGCCTCAACGTAGTTGTCGGGATGGCCGAGGTAGTTCGGCATGAAGCCGACGATGGCGAAGAACACCGCCAGGATCACCGCCAGTGCGAAGAGGTCCTTGAGGACGAAGTAGGGCCAGAAGGGCAGGGTGTCCTTGGCCGCCTCTTCCTTGGAGGCGCGTCGCACCTCGACCCCGGTCGGGTTGTTGTTGCCGGTGGTGTGGAAGGCCCAGATATGCACCACCGTGAGGCCGGCAAGAATCATCGGAAACAGGTAATGGAGCGAGAAGAAGCGCGTCAGGGTGTATTCGCCCACCGCCGGTCCGCCCAGCAGCCAGGTTTGCAGGCTTTCGCCGATGAACGGGATCGCACCGAACAGGCCGGTGATGACCGTGGCGCCCCAGAACGACATCTGACCCCAGGGCAGGACGTACCCCATGAAGGCCGTGCCCATCATCAACAGGTACATCAGGATTCCGATGATCCAGGTCACCTCACGCGGCTCCTTGTAGGAGCCGTAGTAGAGCGACCGGAAGATGTGCAGGTAGACCGCCACGAAGAACAGCGACGCGCCGTTGGCGTGGAGATACCGCAGCATGAAGCCGCCGTTGACGTTCCGCATGATGTGCTCGACCGACGCGAAGGCCCGGTCGGTGGAGGGGATGTAGTGCATCACCAGAACCACGCCGGTGGCGATCTGCAGCACCAGCGTAAAGGTCAGCACGATCCCCCAGATCCACATCCAGTTGAGGTTCTTGGGGGTGGGGATCATGATCGTGTCGTACAGAAGGCCGACGATCGGCAGGCGCCTGTGGAGCCACCGTTCGCCCCCGGAAGTCGGTTCGTAATGGTCGTGCGGGATCCCGGCCATGTCAGTCTCTCCTTATCCCAGAACGATGGTGGATTCGTCGGCGAAGGACGCGACGGGAATGTAAAGGTTCTCGGGCGCCGGACCTTTGCGGATGCGGCCGGCCGTATCGTAGTGGCTGCCGTGGCAGGGGCAGAACCAGCCCCCGAAATCGCCGGCGCCGTCGCCGATGGGCACGCAGCCCAGGTGGGTGCAGACGCCGATCATCACGAGCCATTCCTCGGAGGTCTCGCCGTCGACGCCCTGCGACAGCGCGCGGTTCGGGTCGGTGGCCGGGGCGCCGTCCTCGATGTTGGGGTTGCGCGCGATGGGGTCCGGCAGGGAGGACGGATCGACGGCGTTCGCCTCGTCGATCTCTTCCTGGGTGCGGCGACGGATGAACACCGGCTTGCCCAGATACTCGACCGTGAGCTGCGTGCCGGGCTCGATCCCGGCGATGTCGACGCGGATCGAAGACAGCGCCTGGACGTTCGCGGCGGGATTCATCTGGTTGACCAGCGGCCAGACGGCGGCGCCGGCGGTGACAGCGGCGGCGCCGCCGGTGGCGTAGAACAGGAAGTCGCGGCGGGTGCCGCCTTGGTCGTCAGCATGTGACAAAGGGTTTCTCCTTCTTGCGAGCCGGTCGGGCGGTCGGCCAAGGGCCCCGCGCGGACGGCATCCGGCGCGTTTCTACAGGGTCTAGCGGGAGAGTCGCACAGCGTCCAGCGGACAAACTGGCGCAATCGCCAAAGGGCGGAGTGTATTCTTGAAGCCCCCGCGGGAATGCCGCGAAAGCACCTCTGCGCGGCCGCATCGCCGCCGGGTGCGAATCGCCTGGCCGTTCCGGCGCGCCTTGGGACGCACCCGGGCCGCGGATCAGGACGGGCGGCTTGCGATCATCGACGGACGTGCGGCGAACGTCGCTTCCCACGCGGCCAGGGCGCTCCGGCCCATGCGCCAGTCGCGGCCGGGATGACGAAAGTCCAGATAGGCCAGGGCGCAGGCCACGGCGATATTTCCCATGTCGAGCGGGCCGGACAGGTGACTGATCCAGCGATCTTCCAACGCGTCGAGCGCGGCGGCGACCTTGCCCCACTGCGCCTCCACGAAATCGGGAAACTGCTTGCCCTCGGGACGGATGCGGCCCTCGTAGACCATCAGCACGGCCGCATCCATGATCCCGTCCGCGGTCGCCTCCAGGGTCAGGGTCTCCCACAGGCGCCGCTCTGGGTAGAGCCCGGCGCCGGCCCGGTGGTCGAGATAGCGGCAGATCACCCGGCTGTCGTAGAGCGCGGGTCCGTCGGGACGGGTCAGGCAGGGGATCTTGGCAAGGGGGTTGAGGTTGGCGGGATTGGGCGTCAGCGGCGTCTGTACCGACTGGACAAGGGTCACATCGCCGGTCTGGTCGGTCTCGTGCAGGACGACCATGACCTTGCGGACGAAGGGCGAGGCGGCGGCGAAGAAAAGCTCCATCATGCGCCCGACATTAGCGACCCGGGCGGGAATGTCCCGCGCTTTCGTCACCCGGGCGGATCGCGCGTGAGCGTGGCGAGTGCCGTCACCTCCTGGCTCGGCAGATTTGTTAGATGCCGCTCTCCGCTGACGGCAGCGTGACAGTCGGCGACTGCTGGTCGTCGGGGCTGCGGCGGCGATCCGCCGGGCGTCACGGCGTGGCGCGCCAAAAGGGTCCTGGCTGGCGCGCCGGAGGGTAACCCGATCCCGGTCGCTGCGGTCGCCCTTGCGAACAAGATGGCGCGCGGAATCCGGGCGATGCCGACGCGCGGTGAAAGCTATCGCGGCCCGGTGCTGATCGGCGCCTGATCGGGCGCCGAACGGGCAATCGGGTCCCTTAGTTTTAAGGAAGGCACGATCAGCATGGACACATGATCGAACCGATCCGGTTCAGGCAAACCAGACACCGTCCCTGAGCCCCGATCCCGGTCCCGGAGATCCGACCCCGATCCGCGCATCACCACCCCGGCCAGCGGCGCCAGTCGAGCGGCCTCCACAGGCCTGACAAAAATACGCACGCGATCACGTCTCCGGACGATCGGAAATCCCTTGCAAAGCGAGCGGCATTCACGAACGCGGGTCGCGGGTCGCGGGTCGCGGGTCGCGGGTCGCAGGTCGCAGGTCGGCGCGATCCGCGCCGCGTCGGGTTTGTTCTACCCCAGGTTCACGGTGCTTTCGCCCGCCTCGATCCACAGCCTGAAGAGGGCGATGGCAGAGCATCCGGTCCCGCGCTTCCGCCGTCATCTTGTCGCTGCGCCAGGACGGCTTCGCCGCGAGCCGCGCTTCGAACGCGGCGGAGAGGCGGTCCGCCATCGTCCGGATCTCCACTTGCAGGCGGCGCTCCGGCCGTCCGGACAGGTGGATCGCCACATCGTTTCACGTCGGCACCTGGTCCGGCAGGCCGTACCGGTCCCGCAAAACATGGCCGTCCGGTCCCGACACCACGATCACGCCCGGCCCGTCCACCCTGCGCGCGATCGGGTTCGAGCGCACCAGATGCAGCTCTGCGTGGTCGCTTTCCATCGGGAAAGGCACATGCGCCAGCAGCGGCACAGGGTCGGCCCGGACCGACAGGACGCCGGACCCCCGCGCCGCCGCCATCCGCAGGGTCAGCGCCTGCGTGGTTGCGCGAACGACGGGGTTCGCGTGTATCTCAGGCCAGCAGCCGCGCGCCGGAGATGCCGGTCACCGTCAGCGGGACGATCTGTCCTTCGGGCTGCGGTGCGGTCACGGCGACCTCGGCGAACTGCTCGGTCCGGCCCAGATGCGGGCTCTCCATCAGCACCCTGTGGGTGCGGCCGACCTGTGCCGCCAGATGCGCGGCCACCGCCCGGTCTCCCGCTGCCCTGAGCCGCGCCGCGCGCGCCTTGACCACGCCGCCGTCAAGCTGCGGCATCCGCGCCGCGGGCGTGCCCTGCCGGGCCGAATAGGGGAACACGTGCAGCCAGGTCAGCCCGCAGTCATCGACCAGCGCCAGGGAGTCGGCGAACTGCGCCTCCGTCTCGGTCGGGAAGCCGGCGATGATGTCGGCGCCGAAGGTCATGTCGGGGCGCAGGCGCAGCGCCTCCCGGCAGAAGGCGATCGCGTCGGCGCGCAGGTGACGCCGCTTCATCCGCTTCAGGATCAGGTCCGCGCCGTGCTGGAGCGACAGGTGCAGATGCGGCATCAGCCGCTCTTCGTCAGCGATGGCGCGCATCAGCGCCGGGTCCACCTCGATCGAGTCGATCGAGCTGATCCGCAGGCGCGGCAGATCCGGCACCAGCCGCAGGATCCGCATCACCAGATCGCCCAGCCGCGGCACGCCCGGCAGATCCGCCCCCCAGGAGGTCAGATCCACCCCGGTCAACACGACCTCTTCGTAGCCGCGCGCCGACAGGCGCCGGATCTGCTCGACCACCACACCCGCGGGAACGGACCGCGAGTTGCCGCGACCGTAGGGGATGATGCAGAAGGTGCAGCGGTGGTCGCAGCCGTTCTGGACCTGGACATAGGCGCGGGAGCGGGTGCCGAACCCGTCGATCAGATGGCCGGCGGTCTCTTCGACCGACATGATGTCGTCCACCTGCACACGTTCGGTCGTACCGGTGAAATCGGGGGCGAGGGCCGCCCATGTCTCGGGGCGCATCTTTTCTGCGTTGCCGACGACGCGGGTGACCTCGGGCATCGCGGCGAAGGTCTGGGGCTCGGTCTGGGCGGCGCAGCCGGTGACGATCACCGCGGCGCCGGGGTTCTCGCGCGCCAGCCGGCGGATGTCCTTGCGGGCCTTGCGCACGGCCTCTGCCGTGACGGCGCAGGTGTTGACCACCACGGCGTCGCTGAGTCCTGCCTCGCGCGCCAGTTCGCGCATCGCCTCGGTCTCGTACATGTTGAGCCGGCAGCCGTGGTTGGAAAAGACCGGCGCGTTCATGCCATCGCCTCCAGCCAGGCGGGCGCGAGCATTCCATCGGCCACATGCGCCGTCGGCCCGGTCATCCACACGCCGTCCTCCGCCCAGTCGATCGACAGGGTGCCGCCGTCCAGATCCATCCTGACCGCACGCCCCGCCAGACCGCGCCGCGCCGCCGCCACCGCGACCGCGCAGGAGGAGGACCCCGAAGCCAGGGTGACCCCCACGCCCCGCTCCCACACCCGCATCCGCAAATGGTCCGGCCCGACCAGATGCGCGACCTGGACGTTGGTGCGCTGCGGAAATAGCGGATGATGCTCATGCGCCGCGCCGAAGGCGGGCAGGTCCACAGCGTCGGCGTCGTCCACGAAGAAGGTGCAATGCGGGTTGCCCATGCCGGTCGCCACCGGATCGCCCGGGATGGGCAGGCGCTCGGGGTCGACGGGACCGGCCAGGGGAATGGCCCGCCAGTCGAGGACCGGCGCCCCCATGTTGACAGCTGTCAACCCACCGCCGGCGTCCCGCGCGGCAAGCACGCCGCGTCCGGTGGACAGGGTGATGGCGGGCGCGCCGGTCTCATCCATCAGGTGCCGTGCGATGCAGCGGGTGGCGTTGCCGCAAGCGTCCGACTGTGTCCCGTCCGCGTTCCAGAACACCAGCCGCGCGTCGGCCCGGCCGTCCGGCAGGATCTCGGCCAGCTGGTCGAAGCCGATGCCGCGGTGCCGGTCCCCAATGGCCCTGACCAGCGCGGCAGAAAGCGGCAAACCGCCCGGCCGGCGGTCGATGACGACGAAATCGTTGCCCAATCCATGCATCTTCATGAACGGCAGGGGAGTGCGGGCGATAGCCATGGGACCGGCATATAGAGACCGGCGGGGTCCGAGAAAAGCGCCCGCTTTGCGCTTGACGCCTTCGGGCGGCGCGGCTACCTCCCCGGCCAGTGAGCCTGTAGCTCAGTTGGTAGAGCAACTGACTTTTAATCAGTAGGTCCAGGGTTCGAGCCCCTGCGGGCTCACCATGTAATCAATAAGTTATAGCGCGTTTGGATGATGTGCCGGTAGAGTGGGGGCCGGGGGTAACGATTGGGGTAACGCGGAGATTTTTCCCACTTCGGTTGGGCGAAGTGGCGCGCAGAGTAAGGCATATACTTCTGTCTGGTTGCGGATAACCGGCGAACCCCATATCGAAGAGGGGAACAGCCACCGTGCGCACGAGTTAAGAACACGATAAGGTGGATATGCCACAAGGGTTCACAAGATCGTCCCTCGGGTAGCGAATCATTCAGCCGATCCCTACGTGATAGGCATGTTGAAAACGGAGAGTTTAATGGCACAGAAGCTTCGGAAAGCCGGTGGCCGGCATCTGAACCGCTTCCCCCCAGAAGCTGACGGGGAGTTCGATGTCGTACCGCAAGAGCAGATCGTAGAGTGGCGTCAGAAGCTGAACGAAGAGTTTGGGCTCGGAAGAGGTCGCCTTACTGTGGTTGAGGAACCGGCCTGAAGTCTTGGCCAACTGGGAGACATCCGCCCCCGCGATTTACAGCGTTGTAACTGGCTTCTTTCCAGAAGCATCTCCGAAGAGCACGTGGGCGACTAATCCTCGCCCACTTCTGGTTTGTGGAGTAGCGAGGGACGAGGCCGGCACTATTTTTTGCCGTATCGCCTACGGTACAACTCAGAAGTTGCACTTAGCCAAGCCCGACGATTTAGTCGTGGGCAATCTATCAATCCTCGACAGCTTGAAGCTGAAGAATCCAACTCGGTTCGTTATCTATTCGGGCGAGCAGATGGCTATAATGCCTTGGACCGACAGGTTTTTTCGACCTTGGTCTCAGTTCAGTTCTCCTGTTCTGTCCATACTTCCTGAGGATGTGCAGAGGTACGTCGGACAAGTTCTGGTTACGCGGCCGGACCTTCCGCAGTTCTGATTGAACGTTACGGCGGCTTCGGCCTCGTCCCATACCTATGGCCTAGAGCGGGATGAAATCAGCCTGAATCGATAGAGGATTCACAGGCCTGCATTTTGGTGATTCACTGTTGCCGACCACAAGATGGAGGGCGAGTAGTGGGTAGAGCACTTTCAATGGACCTTCGAGAGAGGGCAATGGCGCGGCTGTTGGGGGGCGAGAGCGTGCGTCAGGTCGCAGCGGCCCTGGATGTGGCTCCGTCCAGTGTTGTGAAGTGGTCGCAGCGTTTGCGTGCGACCGGGAGTTGCGCTCCGGCAGGGACAGGCGGCCACCCGCCACGCAAGATTGCAGGCGGGCATGAGGCGTGGCTTCTGGAGCGGATAACGGAGCCGTTCACACTGCGCGGACTGGTGGTGGAACTGGCCGAGCGCGGGCTCAAGGTCGACTACCGCACCGTCTGGGCCTTCGTGCGCCGCACGGGCTACTCGTTCAAAAAAAGACCCAACTCGCCGAGGAGCAGAACCGCCCCGACGTGAGCCGCCGCCGTGTGCGCTGGAAGCGGCACCAGGGCCGGATCGACCCCCGTCGTCTCGTGTTCATTGATGAAACCTGGGCCAAGACCAACATGGCCCCGCTGCGCGGCTGGGCTCCCAGAGGTGAACGCCTGATCGGGCGGGCCCCGCATGGTCACTGGCGCACCATGACCTTTATCGCAGCGCTGCGTCATGATCGGATCGACGCGCCCTTTGTTTTGGACGGTCCCGTCAACGGCGAAGCGTTCCGGGCTTATGTCGCGCACGTGCTCGTCCCAACCCTGCGCCCGGGCGATGTGGTGGTTATGGACAATCTGGGCAGCCACAAAGGGCAAGCCGTGCGGCAGGCGATCCGTAACGCGAAAGCGCATCTACTTTTTCTGCCGCCCTACAGCCCCGACCTGAACCCGATTGAACAGGTCTTCTCGAAGCTCAAACACATGCTCCGCAACGCAGCCGAGCGCACAATGGAGGCAACGTGGCGCAGGATCGGGACACTGCTCGACCGCTTCAGCCCACAGGAGTGCGCGAACTACCTCGCCAATACTGGATACGCTTCAAGCTAATCTCATCATGCTCTAGAGCAGGCTTACTCAAAGCTGAAAGCCCACCTTCGAAAAATCGGGGCCAGAACCTTCACCGAGGTCTTTCAAGCCATCGGTGCAATCTGCGATCTCCACGACCCAGCAGAGTGCTGGAACTACTTCAAGGCTGCCGGATATGTTGCAGGTTAAAACCGAAATCTTTTAATAGAGCAATCGCCGTGACTGGCAGCTTTGTCCCGCATCTGCGCTGCTGAGACGGCGCGCAGCGAATGGTCGGTATGGCTTCGATCCCTCAGCGCGCATCTTAACGTCCAGTTCGGCGAGTTGCGCTGCGGCGCCGAATCTCGAACGCTGCGACCGCGAGCATCTTCCTTGTCATGCTGCAGTTGCATCACTTGATTGCCGAACGGCAGGAAAGTCCGCGAAGCTATCGGACGCAAGTTCGGCGCGCCTCCTGCCTTTTCTCGTGGATAATAGGGAAAACAATTCCCGCGGTGGGTCGGCGCTGCTCTGCCAGGGCCGAGAGAAGCGCCATGACGGCCAGACCGAAGCACAGCAAAGCCAGACCGATGACAAGATCCGGCTGAAGCCGGTCCGACAACGGACCCGGACGCGGTCTATTCGGAATCCTGCGGGAAGATCAGCCGCTCGTCGCAGGGTGCCACGCGCAGGATGTTGGTGGTGCCGGACTGGCCGAACGGAACGCCCGCGGTCACCACGATCTGGTCCGTCTCGACGGCGAAACCTTCGGTCCGCGCGGCGCGGGCGGCGTTGATGACCGCCTCCTTGAACCGGCTGACCTCACCGGTGCGGACGCAGTGCATTCCCCAGGTCAGGCTGAGCCTGCGCGCCGTGCCCATCATCGGCGTCAGCGCGATGATGGGCACCTGCGGACGTTCGCGCGCGACCAGCGCCGCCGTCGTGCCGGACTGGGAGAAGCAGCAGATCGCGGTGATGTCCGTGGTCTCCGCGATCTCGCGCGCCGCAGAGACGATGGCGTCCGCCACCGTCTGCTTGGACCCGCCGCGGCTGGCGTTGATGACCTCACGGTAGATGGGATCGCCTTCCACCTCTATGGCGACGTTGTTCATGGTGGCGACAGCCTCCACGGGATACTGCCCGGCGGCGGACTCGGCAGAGAGCATCACCGCGTCCGCCCCCTCATAGATGGCGTTGGCGACATCCGACACTTCGGCGCGGGTGGGCATCGGGCTCTCGATCATCGATTCCAGCATCTGGGTCGCGACGATCACCGGCTTGGCGGCGGCGCGGCACTGGCGGATCAGGCGTTTCTGGATCGGCGGCACGTTCTGGACCGGGAGTTCGACACCCAGATCGCCGCGCGCCACCATGATCCCGTCCGACGCCGCAAGGATCGCGTCGAAGTTGCGAACGGCCATGGGTTTCTCGATCTTCGACAGGATCGCCGCGCGGCCCCGGCAGAGGTCCCGCGCCTCTTCCACATCGCGCGGGCGCTGGACGAAACTCAGCGCAAGCCAGTCAACGCCCAGCTGGCAGACGAAATCCAGGTCCTTGCGGTCCTTGTCGCTGAGCGCCGCCAGGGGCAGTTCCACATCCGGGACGTTCACCCCCTTGCGGTTCGAGATCGTGCCGCCGACCAGGACCTGACACTCCGCGAAGTCGTCGCCGCACTCCTTGACCTTCAGGCGGATCTTGCCGTCATTGACCAACAGCGTCGCGTTCGCCTCCAGGGCTTCGAATATCTCCCGGTGGGGCAGTTGCACGCGGGTCGCGTCGCCTTCGGCCGGGTCCAGATCCAGCCGGAAGCTCTGGCCCTCCTCGATCTCTTCCTCGCCGTTCTGGAACACGCCCAGCCGCAGCTTGGGGCCCTGCAGGTCGGCCAGGATGGCGATGGGCCGACCGGTGTCCTCTTCGATCTGGCGGATGATGCGATGGCGCTCGGCGATCTCGTCGTGGCTGCCATGGCTCATGTTGAGGCGGAACACGTCCGCGCCGGCGTCGAACAGCGACCGGATGGTGTCGGTATCCGATGAGGCGGGGCCAAGGGTGGCCACGATCTTGATCTTGCGCAGGCGTCTCATGGAATGCTCCTGTTAGCGTCGGTCAGTTTATTGACCGAAAGCCGGTCCCTGACAACCGGGACCGCGGGGATGCGGCGTCAATGCTTGATCTTGTCCGGACGTCTGCCCACTTCTGCGGCACCGAACCGACGGGAGAGACGAACATGGACGACACCACGCGTACGGAACTCGAGGCCGCGGCATTCCGCAGGCTTGTGGCGCATCTGGCCGAGCGCACCGACGTGCAGAACATCGACCTGATGAACATGGCGGGGTTCTGCCGCAATTGCCTGAGCCGATGGTATCAGGAAGCCGCCGCGGAGGCGGGCGTGGAGATGTCCAAGGACGAGGCCCGAGAGGACATCTACGGAATGCCCTACGACGAATGGCGCGCCACACACCAGCGGGACGCGTCCGACGCGCAGCGGCAAGCCTTCGACGCGGCTAACAAGGGGCACTGATGTCGGCACGGCTGGAGCTGGTCCAGTTCGTCCGCGACGCCCTGGCCGCCGGACGCTCCCGGGCCGAGATCCGCGGGGCCCTGTCAACGGCGGGCTGGCGCGACCGCGACGTGGACCGCGCCCTGTCGGCCTATGCCGACGTGGGCTTCACGCCGCCGGTGCCGCGTCCGCGTCCCTTCGCCTCGGCCCGCGATGCGGTGATGTACGGGCTGGGCTTCTTTGCGCTGGCGGTCGTGCTGGTCAACGGCGTCGCCGCGCTTTTCGACCTGGTCGAGAGCGCCGCAGGCGAAGGTCGCCCCTGGTCGGCGAGCGCCCAGGCCTGGCGCATCGCTGCCATTGCGGTTTTCGCGCCGCTTTTCGCCTATATCGACCTGCGCGCCGATCTCGAAAACCCGGTGCGGAAGGTCCTGGCCTATGCCGCGCTCTTCTTCGCAGCGCTGGTGCTGCTTTTCACCCTGGTGGGTGTGATCGCACTCGGCCTGACCGGCGGGTTGGGAACAGAGGTGACGTTAAAGGCGCTGATCCTGGCCGTCGCGGCCTGCGCCGTACTCGTCTACTATCGCCGGGACCTGAGGGCCGATACGGAGCGTTAGGCCGCAGATAGGGAAACGCCGCTTGTTCCGTCTTGTCCTGGGTTCCGTCCTGGCCGCCGCGATCTTGGCCCCGGCGCTGGCGGATCCTTCGCCGCAACTCACCAATTCCGTCGCGCAGAAGCTGTCGGTCTATGGTATCCGCGTGAAGCCGGAGGATCTGACCACCGCGCAGGCCGCGGCGTTGCACCTGCTGCTGGTCTCAGAGAACGGCTATCTGAACATCCGGCGCAAGGCCCGCGCGATCTTGCGCGACCCGGACGACCGCGACTGAGCGCTCAGGCCGCCAGTCCCTTGGCGCCCATGGCAACGAATTTCTGCCGCCGCTCCGCGCGGATCGCCGCTGGGTCCATCCCGGCGAATCCGCCCAGAAGGTCGGTCAGCGCCTCACCCACCGCCGCGACTGCGGCGCGGCCATCGCGCTGGGCGCCGCCCACCGGTTCGGCGATGATCCGGTCGATCACTCCCAGCCGCTTGAGATCCTGCGCGGTGAGGCGCAGCGCCTCCGCCGCCTCGCGCATCTTCTCGGCGTCCTTCCACAGGATCGACGCGCAGCCCTCGGGAGAGATCACCGAATAGACGGAGTGTTCCAGCATGGCGACCCGGTTCGCGGTGGCAAAGGCCACGGCGCCGCCGGACCCGCCCTCCCCCACGATCACCGACACCATGGGCACGCCAAGCCGCAGGCACCGTTGGGTCGAACGGGCGATGGCCTCCGACTGGCCGCGTTCCTCGGCGCCCTTTCCCGGATAGGCACCGGGCGTATCGATGAGGGTAATCACCGGCAGGCCGAACCGATCGGCCAGATCCATCAGCCTGATCGCCTTGCGGTAGCCTTCGGGACGGGCCATGCCGAAGTTATGCTCAAGCCGGGACTTGGTATCGTTGCCCTTCTCATGGCCGATAATGACGACCGCGCGCCCGTCGAGCCGCGCGAGCCCGCCCATCACCGCATGGTCGTCGGCGAAATTCCGGTCGCCGGCCAAGGGCGTGTATTCGGTGAAAAGATCCCGGACATAGTCGCGGCAATGGGGCCGGTCGGGATGACGCGCCACCTGGCACTTCTGCCAGGGCGTGAGGTTCTTGTAGAGCGTCTGGAGCCGCTGCTTGGCCTTCTGGTCCAGCGCGCGGGCCTGCTCGTCCACGTCGTCGTCCCGCTCGGCCATGGCGCGAAGCTCTTCGGCCTTGCCTTCCAGATCGGCAAGCTGCTTTTCGAAATCGAGGTACTGGGTCATGGGGCTGTCCGTCTTCTGAATTCGGGCTTGGCACGTCGACGCCCTGTTCCTAACCTGTTTGCGGCGCCGACGTAAGGCACCGTCGCGGCAAGCGCGCTCCCCGGCCATGATCTTGACAACATATGATGACAGAGTTATATTCAGGCTATCGGAACAGGCCCGTCGTCCTGCCGGAGGGAAGCCCGCGTGAATCACGGATCGATACCGACCTTGCCCGCCTCGGCGAGGCGCTGGAGGTCGAGGTCTGGGCCGAACTCGACGCGCTGGCCCGGAACGACATGCCCGACAGGTACTGCGCCTTCGCGCTCTGTCGCCCGCGAACCGACCCGGTCGAAGTGTATCTGCGCCCAGTCGGCAAGGCGATGATGGTCGTGTCGGTGGATCGCGGCAGGCCGGATCATCGGGCGATGTTCCACGGCATGGGTCCCGGTCGCGATGCCATCGTGGCGGCCGAGGCTCTCGTCAGGCAGGATCTCGGGCTGGTGAACGAAACTCTGGAGGAACGACCATGGATGCGAAGAACCTGATCGAGCGTCGCAAGACGGCGCGTCCGGATGCCGCCGCGCGGTTCGCGTCCGCGGAGCAGGTGCGCGCCCGGCGCACGGTCGAGATGCTGCGCCGTGCCCGGCAGGTATCCGGACTGACCCAGAAGGCGCTGGGCGAGGCGACGGGGTGGGACCAGTCCTTCATCTCCCGGACAGAGCGTCTGGACGGCCACAAGCCCAGCGACGAGACCGTTGTGCGGTGGATCAAGGCCTGCGGCTTCGACCTCCAGTCCCGCGTGATCGACCCCGCCGCGGATGACGGCGACGGCGTCATCGCGGAGATGGTGGCCTGAACCTCGACGCGGTCTGGGACTGGGCGGCCTTTCTGGGGATCGTGATCCTTTCGGTCCCGGTGCTGTCGCTGGACCGGCGCAAGGCCCGCGCCGCCCGCATCAGCGGACGACCTGCGCCTTCGGGACCGCTTTCCGCCCTGCGCGCCCGGTCGGTGGCCCGGATAGAGCGCTGGGTGTCGCGGTGGCGCGCGCTCGACCGGGTGTGCCTGTGGACCGGATACCTGCTGCTTCTGGGATCGGGGCTCGGGCGCATCGCGACCTAGCGCCCGGCGATCATCTCCGACTGCTTCACGATCACCTCGGCCTGCCGGATCGAGGCCAGGTCGACCAGCCGCCCCTTGTAGACCGCCGCCCCCTGCCCCGTGCGCCTGGCCTCTTCCATGGCGTCCAGGATCTCGCGCGCCTCGGTCACGGCGGCGTCGGACGGGGTGAACACCTCATTGGCCAGCGCCACCTGCTTGGGGTGAATTGCCCATTTGCCGACCATGCCGAGGGTGGCCGAGCGCAGCGCCTGGGCGCGGAACCCCTCGTCGTCCGAGAAATCGCCGAACGGCCCGTCCACCGGCAGGATGCCATGGGTGCGGCAGGCGGCGACGATGGCGGTCTGCACCCAGTGCCACGGATCGCCCCAGTATTTCTGACCCTCGCGGGTCATGTAGTAGGTCTCCTGCGTCCCGCCGATGCCGGTGGTGGCCATGCCCATGGACGCGGCATAGTCCGCTGCCCCCAGGCTCATGGCTTGAAGGCGCGGGGTCGCGGCGGCGATCTCGTCGACATGGGTCAGGCCGGCGGCGGTCTCGATGATGACCTCGAAGGCGATGGGCTTGCTGCGGCCTTTCGCGGACTCCACCGCCGTCACCAGCGCATCGACGGCATAAAGATCGGCCGCGTTGCCGACCTTGGGAATCATGATCTGGTCGAGCCGGTCGCCCGCCTGTTCCAGCAGATCGACCACATCGCGGTACCAATATGGCGTATCCAGCCCGTTGATCCGCACGCTCAGGTGCTTGTCGCCCCAATCGATGTCGCCGATGGCCTGGACGATGTTCCTGCGCGCCTCCGGCTTGTCGTCGGGGCTGACCGAGTCCTCCAGGTCCAGATTGATGACGTCCGCATCGCTCGCCGCCATCTTCTCGAAGATGGCCGGACGGGAGCCGGGTCCGAAAAGCTGGCAGCGGTTTGGCCGGGCGACGGGCGTTGGCTGGATCTTGAACGACATGCGACCTCGCAACATTGTTTCTTCTGCGTCGCGGCGAGAGCTAGGATATTGCCGGCGGCTTCGCAAGCGGGTCGGTCTTTCCCGGCTCGACCGGCCTTGACCGAACCGCGGGCTTGGAGGACACCGGACGCCATCAGCGCAAGAGGAGTCCGTGACATGTCCCGCACCGTCTACGTGAACGGCGACTACCTGCCCGAGGAGGAGGCGAAGATCTCGGTCTTCGACCGCGGGTTCCTGTTCGCCGACGCGGTCTATGAGGTCACGAGCGTCCTGGGCGGCAAGCTCATCGACTTCGATGGCCATGCCAAGCGTCTGGAACGCTCCCTGGGTGAGCTGGGGATGCCCATGCCGATGTCACGCGACGCGCTTTTGCAGATCCACAGGCGCCTGGCCCAGGAAAACGATCTGGAGGACGGGTTGATCTATCTGCAAGTCACCCGCGGCGCGGCGGATCGTGACTTTGCCTATCCGGCGCCCGATACGCCGCAGAGCGTGGTGCTGTTCACCCAGTCCAAACCGGGCCTGGCGGACGCCCCCCAGTCGCGGACCGGCATCAAGGTGGTGACCGTCCCCGACGAACGCTGGGGACGGCGCGACATCAAGACGGTCCAGCTTCTCTATCCGTCCATGGGCAAGATGGCCGCCAAGGCGCGGGGCGCTGACGACGCCTGGATGGTCGAGGACGGCGCGGTGACCGAGGGGACGTCGAACAACGCCTATATCGTCAGGGACGGGGTGATCGTGACCCGCCACCTGGGGACGGAGATCCTGCACGGCATCACCCGCGCCGCGGTCCTGCGCTTTGCGCGTGAGGCGCAGATGCGCGTCGAAGAGCGCGCCTTCACCGTCGAAGAGGCGCTGTCGGCGGACGAGGCTTTCGTGACCTCGGCCTCCGCCTTCGTCATGCCGGTGGTCGAGATCGACGGCCAGCGGATCGGCACCGGCGCGCCCGGCAGGGTCGCCACCCGCCTGCGCGAGATCTACCTGGAGGAAAGCCGCAAGGTCGCGGTGTAGGGGCGGCGGTACCGGCCCCGTCACGGGCCAGTGCGGTCCGGTCACTCGCTCTCGATCCGTTCTTGCCAGTGGGCGGCGTCTTCGGGCGTCAGGCGGATCCGGACGCGTGGGGCGGTGACATCGTCGAAGCGGATGATGAGTCCGTCCGCGTCGCTTTCGGTTACCGCATGGTCGAGCCGGCCCGCGAAATCGCCACCGCGGCAGATCACTCCGGCGCCCCAGCCCGTCATCACCAGCGCGGATCGCCCGTCGAGGGACACGATGCTGTCTTGCACCTGATCGCCCGGATAGGCCTGGTGCCAGAACCGGGCCGGAGCGTCGCGATCCGAAAGATCGGACCGGACGAGGAACCGGCGGGCTAGGCCCAGCCCGCCCAGGGCGGCGGCGACGAACAACGGTACGGCTGGACCCATCGGGGCCTCCTGCGACAGTGACCGCCGCGATATGGGCGCGCGCCGGCCCACGTCAAGAGCCTGCCGGACCGTCGGCGCTCCCCCGGGACCGGCGGTGCGGCCGGCCCGGTCTCCTGTGCGTTTGCAGGCGTGGCCGCCGACAGATAAAGAGCGGCGGCGAGATACCCGATCGCGTTCTGCAGAAAGGCCATCATGTCCCAGTCCTCCGACAGTTCGAATGCCATGTGGGGCGGCCGGTTCGCCGGGGGCCCCGATGCCATCATGGAGGCGATCAACGCCTCGATCGGGTACGACCGGCGGTTGGCGCCCCAGGACATCGAAGGCTCCCGCGCCCATGCGGCGATGCTGGCCGCCCAGGGCATCCTCAGCGATGCGGATGCACAGGCGATCCGGGACGGGCTGCTGACCGTCCTGGCAGAGATCGAAGCCGGCAGTTTCGACTTTTCCACGGCGCTGGAGGACATCCACATGAACGTGGAGTCGCGTCTGATCGATCTGATCGGCGATGCCGGACGCCGTCTGCACACGGGACGGTCGCGCAACGACCAGGTGGCGACGGATTTCCGGCTGTGGGTGCGCGACCAGTGCGACGCCGCCATCGCCGGGCTGACCGCGCTGCAACAGGTGCTGCTGACCCAGGCCGAGGACGGGGTCGACCGGGTGATGCCGGGGTTCACCCATCTGCAAACCGCGCAGCCGGTGACCTGGGGCCATCACATGCTGGCCTATGTAGAGATGCTGGGCCGCGACGTGTCGCGCTTTTCCGACGCCCGCGCGCGGATGAACGAATGTCCGCTGGGGGCCGCCGCGCTGGCGGGCACGTCCTTTCCGATCGACCGGCACATGACGGCCACGGCGCTGGGATTCGACCGGCCTTCGGCCAATTCGCTCGATGCGGTGTCGGACCGGGATTTCGCGCTGGATTTCCTGTCGGCCGCGTCGATCTGCGCGATGCACCTGTCGCGCCTTTCCGAGGAGCTGGTGATCTGGTCGTCGGCCCAGTTCCGATTCGTCACCATGTCCGACAGGTTCTCCACCGGCTCGTCGATCATGCCGCAGAAGAAGAACCCCGACGCGGCCGAGCTGATCCGGGCCAAGATCGGGCGGATCTTCGGCGCACAATCGGCGCTGCTGATGGTGATGAAGGGGCTGCCGCTGGCCTATTCCAAGGACATGCAGGAGGACAAGGAACAGGTGTTCGACGCCGCCGACACGCTGATGTTGAGCCTCGCCGCCATGGCCGGGATGATCGACGGCATGACGGCGAATGCGCCGGCGATGCGCGCCGCCGCCGGGCAGGGGTTCTCGACCGCGACGGACCTGGCCGACTGGCTGGTGCGAGAGGCCGGCCTGCCGTTCCGCGACGCTCACCACGCGACCGGCACGCTGGTCGCAAGGGCCGAAGCGAAAGGCTGCGACCTGCCCGACCTGACCCTGGCGGAGATGCGACAGGTGCATCCCGCGATCACGGAAGCCGTGTTCGACGTCCTTGGCGTGGACAATTCGGTGGCGTCGCGCACATCCTATGGCGGGACCGCACCGGCGAACGTGCGCTCGGAGATCGCGAAATGGAGAGAACGGCTGGCATGAGGCGGATGATCCTGACCGCGGGGCTTCTGAGCCTTGCCGGATGCGGCGCGGTCGGCGCCGGGATCGGCGTCGGTCCGGGAGGTCCGCGCGCCGGTGTGGCGGTGTTCGGCGGTCCCGGAACGGCGCTGCGGGTCAACAGCGACGGGCGGGCCGAAGCCTCCGTCGTTCGCGGGCCGGTCCACGTCTCGACCGGGGTCCGGCGATGATGCGGTTCGCCCTTGTGGGCGGGCTCTTGCTGCTCGCCGCCTGCGGCGCTGCCGGGGCGCCCGAGCCAGTGCGGGAGGGCATCACGGCGGAACCCGTGCGTATCGACATCTCCGGCACCGCGACCATCGGCGTGACAGGCGGACGGTGATGCGCCATGTCTTCCTGGTCCTGGCCGTCTGGGGGGCGATCCACCCGATGTGGTGGTTCCTGACCTACATGGCAGAGGGCAACACCCTGGGTCAGCTGATCGACGCGTGGTACGTCAACGCCTCGACCACCGGCCTGGTGTGGGATCTGACCATCGCCGCGATCACGCTGACGGTCTGGATTCTCTGGGAAACGTTCCAGAGCCGCGACTGGCTGCGCCTTCTGGCCATTCCCGCCATATTCGGCGTCGGTGTGAGCTTCGGTCTGCCGCTCTATCTTTGGCTGCGCTTGCGCTGATGGCCCCCCGGTGATCCCTGGCTGCGGTTGGGCCAGGGGAACCCCCGGCGCCGATCGCGCCTTGGTGGGCGAAGCAAGGACCGCCCCATGATTGACCGCCCCACAACCCGCGATGAGCTTGAGCATCGCATCCGCAACTCATCCATCGAAGGTTCGCCGGAAGAGATGCGCGCCGCGTTCCGCAGCCTCTTTGCCCCCCGCCCGGAGATCCGGACGCACCTGCTGGGCGGTGTTCCCTGCGCACGGTTCGGTGAGGGGCCACCGCTGTTGTGGCTTCACGGCGGAGGCCTGGTGCTGGGCGGTCCGGACACCCATGCGCGCGCGGCCGGATACGTCGCCCGCACGACCGGGCACCAGATCGTGCTGCCCGACTACCCGCTTGCACCCGAGGCACCCTGGCCGGCCCAGCGCGATGCCTGTCAGGCGGTGCTCGACGCCCTGGACGGGCCGGTGCCGGTGGTGGGCGATTCGGTCGGCGGGCAACTTGCGCTGATCCTTGCCCTCCGGCGTCCCGGTGCCGTAACGTCGCTTGCGCTGATTTCCCCCAACTCCGACCGCAGCGGACAGTCCACGACCCGTGACCGCGACACCGATCTGATGAACGACGGTGCCGGAGATACCGCGTTCGCGCGCACGGCCATGGGGGACCTCGACCCGACCGACCCGGAGGTTTCGCCTCTGCTGGCCGATCTTTCGGGTCTTCCGCCGACCCTGATCCTGGCCGCGGGGGCGGAGATGCTTCTGGACGATTCGCTGCTGCTGGCCCGCGCCCTGGCGCTGCGGGACGTGGCCGTGACGCTCCGCATCTGGCCGGGTCTCTTTCATCTGTGGCCGCTCTGGCCCGACATCCTGCCCGAGGCGCGCAGCGCCCTGGACGCCGTTGCCGTTCACATCACAATGGGATCTCCGTCGTCTCGCGCACCCGTTTGAGCGCGAAGCTCGACTGCATTCCCTGCACCCCGGGCAGCCGCGCCAGATGCCGGCGGTGGAGCCGCGCGAAATCGTCGCTGTCCTCCACCGCCACCTTCAGCAGATAGTCGGCCGTTCCCGCCATCAGGTGACATTCCAGCACTTCCGGTATCCGCGCCACGCCGGCCTCGAACGCGTCGAGCACCTCATCGGACTGGGCGGTGAGCGTGATTTCGACGAAAACGGTGACGCTGCGCCGCAAGATGCGCCGGTTTACCAGCGCAACGTAGCCGGCGATCACGCCGGCGGCCTCCAGCTGCGCGACCCGCCGGTGACAGGCGGACGGGCTCAGGGCGACCCGCTCGGCAAGGTCCGCGTTCGACAGACGCGCCTCTCTTTGCAGGATCCGCAGGATTCGGAGATCCGTTTCGTCTAGGCGCGCCATAGAGACAATTCTTCGACTATCAAACGAAAAATCGCAAGATCCTTCTGATCAGACGTCGCGACGCGCGCAAAACGCACGCACCTTGCCCGGCAATACGCCTATAGAAAATTCACACCCATCCGCATCCCAGGAGCGCATCATGAAGATCGGCTGCCCTACCGAGATCAAAGCCCAGGAATATCGCGTCGGCCTGACCCCCACCGCCGCGGCGGAAGCCATCGCCCACGGTCATGAGGTCATCGTTCAGGCCGGCGCCGGCGACGGGGCGGGCTATACCGATACGGACTATACCGGTGCCGGCGCGCGGATCGCCGCGGATGCGGCAGAGGTCTTCGCTGATGCCGACATGATCGTGAAGGTCAAGGAACCCCAGACCGCAGAGCGCAAGATGCTGCGTGAGGGGCAGATCCTGTTCACGTATCTCCACCTTGCCCCCGACCGGCCGCAGACGGACGAGTTGCTGACCTCCGGCGCGACCTGCATCGCCTATGAGACTGTGACCGACGGCAAGGGCGGCCTGCCGCTGCTGGCCCCGATGTCCGAGGTCGCTGGGCGTCTGGCCCCGCAGATGGGCGCCTATACGCTGCAGAAGGCCAACGGCGGCCGCGGCGTGCTGCTGGGCGGCGTGCCGGGCGTTTTTCCGGCCCATGTGGTCGTCATCGGCGGCGGGGTCGTCGGCACCCATGCGGCACGGATCGCCGCCGGCATGGGCGCGGAGGTCACCGTACTGGACCGGTCGCTGCCCCGGCTGCGCTATCTCGACGACGTGTTCGGGCGGACCTTCAAGACCGGCTACGCGTCGAAGACCTACACAGCGCAACTGGTGGCAGAGGCCGACATGGTGATCGGTGCGGTCCTTGTCCCCGGTGCCGCCGCGCCGAAGCTGATCAGCCGCGCCCAGCTGTCGGACATGCAGACCGGCGCCGTGCTGGTGGATGTGGCCATCGACCAGGGCGGCTGTTTCGAGACATCCCGCGCCACCACGCATGAGGATCCCAGCTTCGAGATCGACGGCATCATGCATTACTGCGTGGCCAACATGCCCGGCGCGGTGCCGCGCACGTCGACCCAGGCGCTGTCCAATGCCACCATGCCGTTCATGCTGCGCATCGCCGACAGGGGCTGGGCCGATGCCTGCCGCGCCGACCCGAACCTGGCCGAAGGACTGAACATCCATGCCGGGCAACTCACCAACCGCGCCGTGGGCGAGGCCCAGGACCGCGAGGCGGTGGACCCGTCCGCGGTGCTCTAGCGATACCGTCGGGCATCGCAGGGGCCGCGGACGCATCCGGCCCCCGGACGGCGCATGGGTTGCGGCGGAGGCGATCCCGGACCCGGATGCCCTCGGCCGGTCGGTACGCGCAGCGGCGTTTCGGGCGGGATCACCGGCGGCAGAGGGTAAGGCGGGGCGTCCGGCCGCAGACGTCCGGGAGGTCGCAGCCGGCCGGGCAGCGCCGCCCCGAACGCAGAAAAGCCGCCCCGATGCCGGAGCGGCTCACACACCTCAGGGCGTTGTCCTTCAGCCCTGGCGGGCCTTGAACCGGCGCTGCGTCTTGTTGATGACGTAGACGCGGCCCTTGCGGCGCACCACGCGGCAATCGCGGTGGCGGCTCTTCAGCGAACGAAGCGAGTTGCGCACCTTCATGTCGCTCTCTCCCATCTGTCGCGGCGCGGGGCTCGCGCCTTGTTGCAGTTCGGCCCCGGAGCGATCCGGGGCGGTGAGTTCGGCGGCGGTGGTGGGCGATACTGGGATCGAACCAGTGACCCCTTCGATGTCAACGAAGTGCTCTACCGCTGAGCTAATCGCCCGTCCGCCAATGTCCCGATCCGGCGCGGACACCGCCACGACGGACGGCGCGCGAAGCCGGAGCCTCGCGTCGGTGGGCGGTCTATAAAAGGTCGCGCCCACCTGTTCAAGGGCTTTCCGAGCGCCAGTTCCGGGGCTAGGAGAGACCGATGACCGACCCCGACGATCCCATGCGCGCCTACGATCTGCTGTTGCCGGACGGCCCGCACACGACCCCGTTCGTCTTCGCATCGCCCCATTCCGGGCGGGTCTATCCCCAGGCCCTGCTGACCCAATCGATGCTCTCCGCACATGACCTGCGCTCGTCCGAGGACGCCTATGTGGACCGGCTCTTCGCGTCCGCCCCGTCCCACGGCGCACCGCTTCTGGCCGCGCGCCTGCCGCGCGCCTGGCTCGACGTGAACCGCGCGGCGGATGAGCTTGACCCCGCGCTGATCGACGGCCAGCGCCGCGGGGCGCATAATCCCCGGGTGAGTTCCGGGCTGGGGGTCGTGCCGCGGGTCGTGTCCGCCGGGCGCACGATCTACGCGGGCAAGATCACGCAGGCCGATGCGCGGGCGCGGATCCGCGACGTGTGGCACCCATACCATGCCCGCCTGCAACAGCTTCTGGTGGATAGCCGCGTCCGGTTCGGTCAGGCGATCCTGCTCGACTGCCACTCGATGCCGCATGAGGCGCTGGACCAGGTGCGCGTCGCCGGCCGGCGTCCCGACATCGTCCTGGGCGATCGCTTCGGCGCCTCGGCGGAAACCGGCATCGTCGATCTGATCGAACAGGAGTTCACCCTCGCGGGCTTTACCGTGTCGCGCAACACGCCCTTCGCCGGTGCCTTCATCGCCCAGCACTACGGACGTCCCCGGTCGCATCAGCATGTGGTGCAGGTCGAACTCGACCGCTCGCTCTACATGGATGAGGCGACCGTGACGCCGCATTCCGATTTCGCGAACCTGCAGGCGCGGCTGACGGGGCTTGTGTCGCGGCTCTGCGCCTTCGGGCGGCCCGAAGAGTCCCTGGCCGCCGAATAGGCTAGGGCCGCAGCCAGTGCCACAGGCGCGCCTGCAAGGCCGCGATGGCGTCGGGCCGCGACAGGAACTTGGCCACCGGCATGAGCACCAGCGCCTGCCCTTCGGCCCCCAGCCTCAGGTCCGCCTGCGCGAGACCCTCCCACCGTGCCCCGAAGAACGCGACGCGGCGGCCGGCCGGCCCGTAGTCGCGCCGGTGGATCAGCCGCGCGGGATCCAGGGTCAACCCGGTCTCTTCCCGCGTTTCCCGGAGCACGGCGGCCACCGCGTCCTCATCGCCCTCGCGCCCGCCGCCGGGCAGGTCCCACAGGCCGGGAAAGGCGATGCCGGGGTCGTCGTCGCGCAGCAGCGCCACGATACGCGCGCCCGACAGAATCGCGACCTTGGCGCCCGTGATCGTCATCGCCTTTCCCCTGTCGGAGCACGCCTCACCCGCCTATCATGGCCCCATGCCGTCGCTTTGCCGAGACTGTCTGACCACATTCCAGGACGCGCCCCGCTGCCCGTCCTGCCGCAGCCCGCGCGTCGCCGCCCACCCGGAACTTCTGGACCTCAGCATCGCCCATATGGATTGCGATGCCTTCTACGCCAGCGTCGAAAAGCGCGACAATCCCGCCCTGCGCGACAAGCCGGTGATCGTCGGCGGCGGCACCCGCGGCGTGGTGACCACGGCGTGCTACATCGCGCGCATCAAGGGCGTGCGCTCGGCCATGCCGATGTTCCAGGCGCTCAGGCTCTGCCCCGAGGCAACGGTGGTGAAGCCCCGGTTCGAGGTCTATTCGGCCGTCTCGCGGCAGATCAGGGCGATGATGGACGACCTGACACCGGTGGTCGAGCCGCTGTCGCTCGACGAGGCGTTCATGGATCTCACCGGCACGGCACGGCTCCACGGCGCGCCGCCGGCGGTGATGCTGGCCCGTCTCACGGCGCGGATGCAGGCTGAGCTGGGGATCACCGGGTCCATCGGCCTCAGCCACAACAAGTTCCTGGCAAAGATCGCGTCGGATCTGGAGAAGCCGCGCGGCTTTTCGGTGATCGGCGCGGCGGAGACGATGGATTTCCTGGGGCCGCGGCCCGTGTCGCTGATCTGGGGCGTCGGCGCGGTCACCCGCGCGGCGCTGGAGCGCGCCGGGATCCGCACCTTCAACGACCTGCGCCGCTGGGACAGGCGTGACCTGGAGGACCGCTTCGGCGGCATGGGCGTCCGGCTCTGGCACCTGGCGCGGGGCGAGGATATGCGCCGCGTCACCGCCAATGCCCCCGTGAAGGGCGTGTCGAACGAAACCACGTTCCGCGCGGATACGGCCGACGCGGATGTGCTGGACGGTCATATCTGGCGCCTGTCGGAAAAAGTGTCCGGCCGGCTCAAGGCCAAGGGGATCGCCGGGCGGATCGTGACGCTCAAGCTCAAGCGGTCGAACCACAGTATCCTAACGCGGCGCGTATCGCTCCATGAGCCGACGCAGATCGCCGACCGGATCTACCGCACCGCGCGCGGGCTGTTCGAGCAGGTGGCGCGCGAGGGGCCGTTCCGCCTGCTGGGCGTCGGCGTGTCGGAGTTGGTCGGGGATACGGCCGCCGATCAGTCGGGCGATCTGCTGGACCCCCAGGCCGCAAGCCGGGCGGCCGCCGAACGCGCCGCCGACAGGATCCGCCAGCGCTGGGGCGACGCCGCGATCCTCAAGGGCCGGTCGCTGCGTTGAGGCGACGGCCGGGCGGGACGCGGGACGTGAACCCCCGGCGGCGGGGGGCGATGACGCGGCCCGGGTTCCAGGGCGATACGCACACCGGGGCGTCAGCGCTCCAGCCGCATGGACGGGGGGATGCGATCGACCCCGTCCAGCACCAGATCGGCCACCATCCGGGCGGCGGCGAAGTGGGTGCCGAAGCCGATCTTGAATCCGCCGTTGGCCACGAAATGTCCCGCGCGCCCCGGCCAGGCCCCCAACAGCGGCTGGCGCGACCGCGCACGGGGCCGCACCCCCGCCCAGCGCCGCAACACCGCGGCCTCCCGCAAAGCCGGAACCGCCGCGCGGGCGGCCGCGATGACGGCCTCAAGGCCCGCGTCGGTGGTGTCGGGACTATCGAACTCACGCTCGGTCGTGGACCCGATGCCAACCGTCCCGTCGGCATGGGGCACCATATGCACGCCACCGGTGTAGATCTGCGGCATGTCCGGCGCATGGTGTGAGAGCACCGCGCCCTGGCCTTTGATGCCGCGCCCGACCTCACGCCCCAGCGCGCGGGAAAGTGCCTCCAGCCCTGCCGCACCCGTGGCCCAGACCGTCGGCCCGCGATCCGGGGCGTCGTCCAGGACCGCCACGCCCCGCGCCCGGACTGCCGCGGCCAGGGCCAGCGTGGCCCGCGCGGGATGCAGCCGGGCGGACAGCGTGTCGTGGACCACCAGTCCGGTGGGCGACTCCGGCCCCCAGCCGGACGGCGCCGCGACCACCTCCCAGCGGAACGCGTCGCCCCAGTGCCGGTGGGCATCCGCCGCCCGGGCGCGCGCCCGGACGACGGCAGCATCGTCGGGCAGGGACTGGAGCCGCCCGGTCCGCGCGTAGCCGGAATCGCCGCCGCCGGCCTCTGCCACCTCGGCCCAGTACTCCGGCGCGGCCAGCAGCGTGTCGAGTTGCAGCGCCTTGATGTCGGACCAGTCGCCCGGGGTGTGGGGGGCAAGCGCACCGACCACGCCGCCGGAGGCACCGCCGGCCGGTCCCGCAGGATCGACGAGCCTCACCCGCGCGCCACGCGCCAGGCATTCCCAGGCGACCGACAGTCCGTAGATGCCCGCGCCCCGGATCGTCACGTCGCTTGCCATCACCCTGCCCCGCGCCTATCGCCCGCACGTCAACGGAGGTAGACCCCATGCCCGGCGATGACCAGAGCCACGACATCGACTGGCGGCACGGCGCCCCCGTCTCGCGGCTCTATGACGATCCGTTCCACTCGCTCCAGGACGGGCTGGCCGAGACGCGGCACACCTTCCTGTCCGGCAACGACCTGCCGGGACGGTTCCGGGACGGGTTCCACATCGCCGAGACGGGCTTCGGGACCGGGCTGAACCTGCTGGCCGCCTGGCACGCTTTCCGCGCCTCCGGCACATCGGGGCGGCTGCGCTTCACCAGCTTCGAGGCGCATCCCCTGTCTTTCGCGGACCTGCGCCGCGCCCAGCGGCAGTTTCCGGAACTGGCCACCCTATCGGCGGATTTTCTGGCCGCCTTCGACGGCCATGGCGCGGAACTGGCGGACCTTACGCTGACCGTTATCCCGGGGGACGCCGGCCGCACCCTGCCGGACTGGACCGAGAGGGCGGACGCATGGTACCTCGACGGGTTCGCGCCGGCCCGCAATCCCGCGCTCTGGTCGCCCGCCCTCATGGAGGAGGTCGCGCGCCACACTCGTCCGCGTGGCAGCTTCGCGACCTATACCGCCGCGGGTCACGTCCGCCGCGCGCTGCAGGCGGCGGGCTTCGACGTGACCCGTGCCCCGGGATACGGGCGCAAGCGCCACATGAGCCGGGGCCGCCTCAGATGACCGAGCAGGACACCGGGAAAGGCATCCGGCTCATGGTGCTGACGACGATGGTGTTCGCGTCGATGGACGCAATCTCTCGGCTTCTGGCGACGGAATACAACACCGTCATGGTGGTGATGATCCGCTACTGGTTCTTTGCACTGTTCGTGGTCGCCATGGCGTCCCGCGCGCCAGGTGGGCTGTCCGCCGCTGTACGAACGGAGCGGTTGGGGCTGCAGATCTTCCGGGGCGTTTTGCTGGCGGCAGAGGTCTGCATCATGGTGCTGGGTTTCGTGCTGCTGGGGCTGGTAGAGGCCCATGCCGTTCTGGCCTCTTACCCGCTGCTGATCGCCGCCCTCTCCGGCCCGGTCCTGGGCGAAAAGGTGGGTTGGCGGCGCTGGGCCGCCATTGCGGTGGGCTTCGTCGGCATCCTGGTGATCCTGCGCCCGGGCATCGCCGTCTTCTCGCCGGCCGCACTGGTGCCCCTTGCCGCCGCCTTAGCCTTCGCGCTCTACGGGCTGCTGACGCGCTACGTGGGCCGGACCGACAGCGCGGCGACGTCGTTCTTCTGGACCGGCGTGGCGGGAGCGGCGGTGCTGACGCCGCCCGGCCTTTGGCTCTGGGAGCCGATGGCCGGCCAGGACTGGCTGTGGATGGCCGCGCTCTGCGTGCTGGCAGCCGCGGGGCACTTCTTTCTCATCAAGGTCTACGAGATCGCGGAAGCCAGCGCGGTCCAGCCCTTCGCCTACCTGCAGCTGGTCTTTGCCAGCATGATCGGCGTGTTCCTTCTGGGTGAGACGCTGGAGCCCCTGACCGCGCTCGGAGCCGCCATCACCGTGTCGGCGGGCGTTTTCACGCTGGCCCGGAACCGGACCCGGGCCGGCCCGCCCTAGCCACGCCTTTCCGGTCGGCTCGGGCTTTCAGAGCCGCGGACGATCAGGGCTTGTAGCGCCTGAGCGTATCGCCGAACTCGATCTTGGGCTCGATCTCGAGACGCCTGGGCTCGGTCAGGGAGCCGTCGGCTCGGGCGGCGATGATCTTGGCCGCTTCCCGGCCCGTTGCCAGGCGACCCGCATCCATGGTCGCAAGCTTGCGCGGCAGACCGTCCAGCAACTCGGTGCCGTTGAAGCCGGCAAGACCCAGCCGCTGGGGGATCTCGATCCCCTGTTCCAGGCACCACAGCAGACCGCCCGCACCGATCATGTCGTTGGAGTAATAGAGAAAGTCCAGATCGGGGCTGCGCTCAAGGATGGTTCTCGTCATCTCCCGGCCCTTCTTCAGGGCCGAACCGCCGGAATAGAACTCCTGGTCGACGACCTCCCGGCCCGCCTTGGCCAGCGTGTCGGTGAACCCCTCGAACCGCTTTCTCGCCCGGTGGTCGAGCGGCATCTGCGTGCCCAGGAACCCGATCTGCTCGAACCCCTGCTTCAGGATCGCCTCGGCCATCAGCCGACCTGCGCGGCGCTGAGATATCCCGACCACCGAATCCACCGGTTCGCCATCCACGTCCATGATCTCGACCACCGGGACATCGGCGGCGCGGAGCATCCGGCGGCAGGTGTCGTTGTGCTCGATCCCGGCGATGATGACACCCGAGGGGCGCCAGGACAGCATCTCGTAGATCACCTTTTCCTCGCGCTCCGGACGGTAGTTCGTCACGCCGACAACGGGTTGCAGGTGGGTCTGGTCCAGCACGTCCGTTATGCCCGACAGGACCTCCGGAAACACCATGTTGGACAGGCTGGGGATGATGACGGCGACCAGGTTCACGCGGCTGGAGGCCAAGGCCCCCGCGATCTTGTTGGGCACGTAGCCCAGCTCCTTGGCCGCGGTCAGGACGCGCTCCCGCGTGGCCGCGCTGACGTCGCCCCGGTTGCGCAACACACGGCTCACGGTCATCTCGCTGACCCCCGAGGCTTCGGATACATCCCTGAGCGTCATCGGACGGCGGGGGGGTATCGGGTGATCGTTCATCGCGCGCTCCTTGGGGGGTCAGATAGGGATTAGCGCAAACATCCCCTTGTGGAAAGTGACTGTCCGACGCGGATCACTGCAGCACGTCGCGCAGGCTGTCGGCCAGCAGGCGGACGGCGGTGATCTGATTCACGTAGCCGGTATCGGGAATCCCCGCCGATTGCTGATAGCGGCGCAGGGCGGCCCGGGTCGCCTGGTCGAACTCTCCGTCCACGGCACCGGGGTCCAGCCTGAGGGCGGCCAGACGCTGCTCGACCGCGCGCCGGACCGCCGGGCTGAGGCCCAGCGCGTTTTCCGCGGCCTCCGCCTCTCTGTTCTGCGGGCGGGCGCGGTCAAGCTCCGCGATGGCGGCGCGGGCTTCTTCCGCGAAACGGCCGTTCGGGTATTCCCGCAGATAGGCACGGTAGCCTTGGGCGGTATTCTCGCGGCGGGTCAATTGCCAGCGGCGGCGTTCGCCTTGCGCGGTGCCGCCCCGCGCGGCGCGGGCATCGTCAAGGGCGGACAGTTCGGCGCGGGCGGTCTGTGCATGGGCGCCGTCCGGAAAACGGTCGAGGTAGCGCCGCAACTGCGCCTCGCTCCGGCTGTCGCCGAGCGAGGACCACAGCCGTTCGTCCTCTGCGCGCGTCTCCTCCCGGCGACGGGTTTCCTCTGCCTCCAGTTCGGCGGCGCGGGCGGCGCCCTGCTGGTCGAGACGGGCCAGCTGGTCGGCGGTGAGGTAACCGGTGGCGTCCAGCCCCTCACGGGACTGCCAGCCGCGGATCGCCGACCGCGTGCCAGAGCCGAAGATCCCGTCGATCCCGCGGGTGTCGTAGCCCAGAACCGACAGATCGCGCTGGACGTCCTGCCGGCCGGCCGGGTTGAGTCCAAGGGCGCTTTCGGCCCGCGCGGCGCGGGTTTCCGGCGTTTCGGTCAGACGGTCGATCCGGGCCTGCGCTTCGGTCGCGAAGCGGCCGCCGGGGTAGCGGTCAAGGTAGTTGCGATAGGCGGCCACGTCGTCCCGGTTCCGGGTGAGTTGCCAGTAATCCTCTTCGATATCGACCGGCTGTGCGGTTGCCTGTACCGGTTGCGGGGCGGCGGGTGCGTCCGGCAGGAACGAAAGCCCGGCCGGGGCGAAACCCGCAATCCGCAGGTCGTCCCCGGCGGCAGAGGCCAGCGCGGCCCCGGGCCGGGCCAGCACCTCGCGGGCGGCGCGGACCGCACCCCCGGCATCGGTGAGCATCAGCGTGACGCCCTGGGGCAGGTCCACGTCCGGGAACGCGCCTTCTTCCGGCGCGCCCAGGATCAGGACGGCGCGGCCCGGTCTGCGCGCGAGAAGTTCGGCCACGGCCGAGACCGGGATCCCCGCTGCGATACCGTCCACGGGACCGGTGCCCGGGGCCTCGACGGGCAGAAAGAAGGACTCGTTGCCGAAGTTCGCGAACCGGCCGACCAGAACAACGGCCTGCGCCTCAGCCGTACCGTCCGACAGGCCGCGCAGGCTGTCCAGAAGCGCCGCGCGCCCCGCGTTCCGCGCCACAGTGACGTCCACCCCCGCATCCGACAGCGCGTCGGCGGCATCGCCGATGCCGCCCGCCGCCGCCACCGGGTCGAGCGTGTCGTAGCTGTCGTTGCCGACCAGCAGCGCCGCCTCCCGCCCCAGGGCAGGCGCGGCCGATGCGGCCAGAAGAAATGCGGTAAGCAAGTGTCGCATGGGATGTCCTTTGGATGGAAAACGGCGCGGCAACGCCCCGTCAGGTATCGTAGCTGCGCCGGTCGTCGATGACCGTGCCGTCGCGCGGCAGGGTGCCGGGTTCGACAAGCTCGACGGTGCCGCGCAGTTTCAGCAGGTCGCGTACGCTGGCCTCGTACGCGGCGGGTGCGCCCGGCGCATCGGTCTCCAGCGCCACATGCATCGCGTCGGCTTCCGCCTCCCGGGTGACGGTCACCCGGGCGCGGGCAACCTCAGGGTGGTGGGCCACAAGCTCCGCCACCTGTTCCGGCCGCACGAACATGCCCTTGATCTTCGCGGTCTGGTCGGCACGGCCCATCCATCCCTTGATCCGCATGTTGGTCCGCCCGCAGGGGCTGGTCCCCTCCAGCACCGCCGACAGATCGCCGGTGGCGAAACGGATCAGCGGGTAGTCGGGGTTCAGCGTGGTGACGACGACCTCTCCGACCTCGCCCGGCTCCACCGGATTGCCGGTGCCGGGGGTCACGATCTCCACGACAACGCCATCGTCCACGATCAGACCCTCCATGGCGTCGCTCTCATAGGCGATGTTGCCCAGATCGGCCGTGGCGTAGCACTGCAGACAGGCAATTCCGCGATCGGCATAGAAGCCGCGCAGCGACGGGAAGAGCGCGCCGCCGGAGACGGCCGCGCGGGTGATGGCGGTCGCCACGCCCATGTCATCGGCTTTTTCGAGAACGACCTTGAGGTAATCGGGCGTCCCGGCATAGGCGGTCACCCCCAGATGGGCGGCGGCGCGGACCTGAAGCTCTGTCTGCCCGGTGCCGGCGGGCACGATCACGGCCCCGACCGCGCGGGCACCGGATTCGAACATCATCCCCGCCGGCGTCAGGTGGTAGCCAAAGCAGTTCTGCACCACGTCGCCGGGACCGATGCCGACGGCGCGCAGAAACCGCCCGAGGCGAAAGAAGTCGTCCGCCACCCGTCCGGGCTCATAGATCGGGCCGGGAGACTGGAAGAGATGGGTAAACGCCCCGAGATCGGCGGCATAGCCCCCGAGCGGAGGGGACGCCGCCTGTGCCGCGGCCAGATCGGCCTTGCGCATGACCGGCAGGCGCGACAACGCCGCGGGGTCGGTGATGCGTTCGACATCGACATCCGACAGGCCGGTATTGCCGCCCAGCGCCTGCGCACGCCGCAACTGCGCTGGCAGCGCCGTCGCCAGGTCGGCGGCGCGATCGTCGGCGCTGCGGAATTCGAGATCGTCGGTCATGGTCATCCCCCTCATGTGCCGTAGGTCATCGGTCAGGCAATCTCGGGCGGGATGTTATCGGATAGCGCCGCGGAGGCCACCCGATATGCATCGGCGCGGAACGCGAACGGTTCCGCGCCGCGTCGCCGCATCAGTTGGAGGTGGTGCTTCCACCGCCGGTCGCGTCCGTACCGGACTGGTCCATCGCGCCGGGGTCCATGCTGGTGTTCTCGCAGATCGTGATCAGCGCGACCACGGTCTCGCTCGGCATCGAGCCGGACGTGTCGCCAGCCGAGCTGCCCCCGGAGGACGACATGGCCGAACTGCCGCTGGAGGCCGCCGAAGACGAGCCGTCCGCCGACATGCCGGAGGAGCCATCCGTCGCCGTCGTGGACGGCATCTCCGTATCGGTGGTCGACCCGCCGCCGGTCGCGGAGCCCGTGGCCTCCGCCGAGCCGCCCGACGTATCGCCGCCGGACGACATGCTGGCGCTACCGGACGACCCCGAGACGCCCGACGCCGTCTTCAGAGCGTTGGCCTGGGTTTCCTGATCGGCGGCCGGCAGGGCCAGAAACTGCTCGCAGGTCACAGTGGCCATGCCGCTGGAATGAGACGCGGCGAAGGCACTTCCGGCGCCAAGGGACACGGCAACGGCGCTGATGGTTCCAAGAAGGATAGGTTTCATGATTGTTACTCCACAAAAGGCACCGGCGCAACGAATGGCCGATGACGCACAGTAAACGCGCAACTTGCGGATTTTGATCCGCGGAGACCGGGAAAGATCCGCGAAAAAATCGCCTCAGGACAGCCACCGTTTGCGGCGGCGGTAGGAGCGCGTGTCGCGGAACGATTTGCGCCCTTCGTCCGACATCCCAAGGTAGAATTCCTTTACGTCGGGGTTCTCGCGCAATTCCGCGGCATTGCCCTCCATCACGACGCGACCCGACTCCAGGATATAGCCCTGATGCGCGAACCGGAGCGCGACGTTGGTGTTCTGCTCCGCCAGCAGAAAGCTCACGCCCTCCTTCTCGTTGAGGTCCTTGACGATGGCGAAGATCTCCTCGACCAGCTGCGGGGCGAGGCCCATCGAGGGCTCGTCGAGCAGCACCGTCTCCGGGCGGGACATGAGCGCGCGACCGATGGCGCACATCTGCTGCTCACCACCGGACGTATAGCCCGCCTGGCTCTTCCGCCGCTCCTTGAGACGCGGGAAATAGGTATAGACCAGATCCAGGTCGTCCTCGACCTTGGCGCGCCCGTCGCCGCGGGTGTAGGCGCCGGTCATCAGGTTTTCCTCGACGGTAAGATGTTCGAAACAGTGGCGCCCCTCCATGACCTGGATGACGCCGCGCTTGACCATCTCCGCGGGGTTCGAATCGTCCACCCGTTCGCCCCGATAGACGATCGTCCCTTTCGTCACCTCTCCCCGCTCCGACTTCAGCAGGTTCGACACCGCCTTGAGCGTGGTGGTCTTGCCCGCCCCGTTCCCGCCCAGAAGCGCCGTGATCCCGCCCTTCCGGACCGACAGGCTGACGCCCTTCAGCACCAGGATGACCGAGTTGTAGATCACCTCTATGTTGGTGACGTCGAGCAGCTTGTCTGCGGGTCCGGGGACGGCCCGGACAAGGGTTTCGGTCTCGGCGGTACTCATGTCGCTTTCTCCTCATTGATCGCCGGCGCCGTAGCGTCCGGCGCGACGGGCCAGGTCCCGCGATGTCATCCAGTCAATCCTCGGCGCGGTCGCCGCGCGCCGGCCTTCGGCATAGAGCGCGCCGGTGATACATGCGTCGAACTGGCCGCCCTCTCCTTCGCCGGCGTCGAGACAGGCGGACAAGTCCATGTCGGGCGCGACCATGGCGCGCAGGGTCCAGTTCGGGCGCTCTTCCACGAACTCCACCACGTCCAGCACGGATTCGCGAAGCACCTCGTCCGCCAGGGTCAGCACAGAGCGTGCACCGAAACCGAAAAGCGTCCGCTTTACGGCGCCTTTCGGCGGGTCCAGCGCGCCGTTGACGATCAGCGTCGCCTCGACCTCCACGGGACGGCCGGAGGACCGCCCGCCGGCCAGGCGCCCGTTCTCGACCGAGGTCAGGAACACCTGGTCGCGCAGGCCGCCGTCGGCATAGAGCGCGCCTTCGATCTGGCGGGGCGGCATGAGGATCGGGATCGCGGCAGAGGCCAGAACGGCCTCTCGCAGGCAGGCGCCCTTGGCCTCGGGGCTCAGCGACGATGCGGCAAGCGCGCCCAGATCGAAGATTTCGGCGCGGCTGGTATCGAGGTTGACCGCCGACACGAAGAGCCGGTCGCCGGCCCGTTCCCGGGCGGCAAGGGCCTCCAGAAGATCGGGGGTGATGGAACGCGTCAACAGCCGTTCGAGCGGGGCCACGGATGCGATTGAGGGCGCGCCGAAGAGCAGCGAAGGGATACGCAGGCGATAGACGTCACTTTGATCCAGCCCGTCCCAGACGTCCAGCGCGCCGCCGAAGCGCGGCCCGGCATGAACCGCCGGCGCAAGGATCGCGCCGGCGCTGACCCCGGTGATGAGGTCGAAGCCGGGCCTGCCGCCGGGTCGGTCCGCCCAGCCGCGCAGGAACCCCGCACCGAACGCACCGTACTGCCCGCCCGCCGACAGCATCAGTACCTTCAGGCGGACCGGCCCGGCCGCGCCGGTGGCGGCCTCTGCGGCGACGGCCTCCGCGACGCGCGACTCCATCTGCCGGGCTCCGACGATCACCGTGCGGACGTCCGGTGCCGCCGGGCCGGTCGCGGATGGCAAGGTTTCCGCGGGCGCGACCCTCAGCGTACCGCCGCAGGACGTATCCGGCAGCTGCGCAGTGCCGCAACCGCCGAGAGCGAGAAGCATCAGCGCCGGCAGCAGGAACCGCGCGGCACGCGGGCGGCTCATGCCGCCCGCCCGGATGCTACGGCCGGCGGACAAGGGTCACTGGCACCGAAGCTCGATGTCGTTCTCTTCGGCATAAGCGAGGCTGTCCTCCTCCACCAGCCGCTGGATCAGCTCCTGGTCGGACTGGATGTAGTCGGTGAGCACCTCCCAGGTTCCGGTCTCGGCGTTCCACTGGTTGATCGCGGCCTTGCCGGATCCGCCGTGGTTCTCGCAACTCGCCGCGAAGGTGGGGCCGAAGCCGTCGAGCCCGAGTTCGGTCATCTTCTCGTCGGTCATCTCAAGCTGCTCCAGACCGTCGCGCATCTGCGCCGGCGTGATCGCGGCGGTGCCGTGGATCTCCTGCGCCTTCTTCGCCGCTTCGACGGCGATCATCGCGGCATAGAGCCCGCGGTTGTAAAGCACCGTTCCCTGCTGATCGCCCGCGCCGGCGGCCTTGCCGGTCGAGAACACGTATTGTTCGAGATCGTCGTAGATTGCGAAGTCGGCGCCGGCGGCGTGGAAGTTCAGCGCCTTGTAGCCGTCGGCGCGCGGTCCCGCCGGCTTGACGTCGTTCTCGGAGCCGGACCACCAGATGCCGATGAAGTTCTCCATGGGAAAGCGGATGTTGACCGCTTCCTGAACGGCGACCTGGTTCATCACGCCCCAACCCCACATCAGGATGTAGTCGGGCTTTTGCTGACGCACCTGCACCCAGGTAGATCGCTGCTCCTGGCCCGGCGCATCCACCGGCAGCTCCAGCAGTTCGAATCCATGCTTGGCGCTCAGCTCGGTCAGGGTGCGGATCGGCTCCTTGCCATAGGCGGAATTGTGATAGACCAGCCCGATCTTCTTGCCCGAAAGATCGCCGCCGTTCTCATCCAGCAGATATTTGATGGCGACAGAGGCACCGTCCCAATAGGTGGCGGGATAGTTGAAGATCCACTTGAACACCTTGCCGTTCGACGCCGATGTGCGCCCATAGCCCAGCGTGTGCATCGGGATGCCGTCGGCCGAGACGCGGGGGATCAACTGGTAGGTGATGCCCGTGGACAGGGGCTGGTACAGAAGCGCGCCCTCTCCCTTGGTGGATTCGTAGCATTCCACGCCCTTTTCGGTGTTATATCCGGTCTCGCATTCGATCATGTTGATCGTCTCGCCGCCGATGCCGCCGTCGCGCTCGTTGACCAGGGTGAAATAGTCGGCATAGCCGTCCGCGAAGGGAATGCCGTTGGCGGCGTAGGGCCCGGTGCGGTAGCTGAGGCTGGGGAACGTCAGTTCGGCCAAGGCCGGCGTCGCCAGCCCCACGGTAACCGCAAGTGCGGCGATGATCTTTTTCATTGTTTCCTCCCTTTGCACCCTCTTGGGGCGTCTTGATGATGGACCGCGCCGGGTCCGCCCTGACCGGACCCTAGTGCGGGAACGGCCAGATCCGCAATTTCTCCTTGGTGATCCGCCAGAGCTGCGCCAGTCCGTGCGGCTCGACGATGAGAAAGAAGACGATCAGTCCGCCGACGATCATCAGTTCCAGATGCGCGGCCAGGTCCGTGGGCCATCCCAGACCGCCGACCAGCAGGTTCTTCAGCAGGACCGGCAGCAGAACCATAAAGGCCGCGCCCAGGAACGAACCCAGGATCGAGCCGAGTCCACCGATGATGACCATGAAGAGTACCAGGAACGACTTGTCGATGCCGAACGCCTCACCCACCTCGACCGCGCCGAGGTAGACCGCGAAGAAGAGCGCGCCGGACACGCCGATGAAGAAGGACGACACGCCGAAGGCCGACAGCTTGGCGCGGAGCGGGTCGACCCCGATGATCTCTGCCGCGATGTCCATGTCGCGGATCGCCATCCACCGGCGTCCGATGGCGCCGCGCGTCAGGTTGCGGCAGATCCACGCGGACGCGAAGACGAACGCCAGGGTGAAGAGATAGGTCGCCCAGGCCTGGGTCTCCGGTCCGGTGATGCGAAAGCCCATCAGCGTACGCTCGGGCGCGCTGATCTGGCCCGAAGCCGAATAGTTGTAGAACCACGGCACCCGGTTGAAGAGCCAGACCAGGAAGAACTGCGCCGCAAGCGTGGCCACGGCCAGGTAGAACCCCTTGATCCTGAGCGATGGCAGACCGAAGAGCATCCCCACCGCGGCGGTGATGAGCCCCGACAGAATCACCAGAACGGCGATGTTGATGTCCGGGAACGCGGTCATCAGCTTGTAGCAACCGTAGGCGCCGACCGCCATGAAACCGCCGGTGCCAAGGCTGACCTGACCGCAATAGCCGGTCAGGATGTTCAACCCCAGAGCCGCGATGGCATAGATCAGAAGCGGCAGCAGGACCGCGTTCACCCAGTAGTCGTTGACCACGAAGGGCACGACGACCAGCGCCACCGCAACCAGCGCAACGTACGCCCTGCGGTCCAGTCGGATCGGAAAGGTCTGGCTGTCCTCGGCATAGCTCGACTTGAAGTCGCCCGCCTCACGATAGAGCATCTGTCGTCCTCTCTCTCATCCGTCCGCGTCGCCGTCGTCGGCCCGCCGCACCCGGCCCGCGGCCCAGAAGCACAGGCCGGCCAGGGCGAGTACCGCGACGACCCTGAGCCAGGGCACGCCGCCCGCCCCGATGCCGCGCGCCACGACCGCGATCACCACCGCGATGGCGAGCATCCCGATAAGGCTCAAGGTCTGGCTGACGATCCTCACCTCCGCCGCCCCGCCGCCGCTGCCTTGCCAACCGTTCTGCCCTGCATCACCCTTGTCCATGCCCATCCGCCGAAGGCACGATCGTTCGCCGAATGATCGCTACACCCGTTCGATGATCTTCTCGCCGAACAGCCCCTGGGGGCGGAACACCAGAAAGATCAGCGCCAGCACATAGGCGAACCAGTTTTCCGTCGCGCCGCCCACCAGCGGCCCCACAAGAAACTCGAAGAGTTTCTCCCCCACGCCGATGATCAGGCCGCCGACGATCGCGCCCGGGATCGACGTGAACCCGCCCAGCATGAGCACCGGCAGAGCCTTGAGCGCAATCAGGCTCAACGAGAACTGCACCCCGGACTTCGCCCCCCACATGACGCCGGCGACCAGCGCCACGAAGCCGGCGATGGACCACGTCAAGACCCAGATGAAGTTGAGCGATATCCCCACCGACAGCGCCGCCTGATGGTCGTCCGCCACGGCCCGGAGCGCGCGCCCCTGCTTGGTGTATTGCGAGAACGCGACCAGCCCGGTCACCAGGATCGCGGCGATGATCGCGGCCGAGATGTCCAGGTTGTCGATGTAGAAGCCATAGCCGAAGATATTGAACGTCGCCTCGTCGATCCAGCTGTTCAGCCCCTGGGGCAGGCCGACATCGAGCGTCTTGATCTCGGAACCCCACATCATGTCGCCCAGACCTTCCAGGAAATAGGCAAGGCCGATGGTCGCCATGAACAAGATGATCGGGTCCTGGTTGACCAGATGCCGCAGCACCAGCCAGTTCACGACGATCGCGAAAATCACCATGACGACCATGGTGATTAGAATCGCCGCGAGTGCCGGGACCGTCCAGCCGAAACCGTGGATGTTCGTGCCGAAGACCGCGTTGATCAGAGGCGCGAACGGAACCTGACCGTCCATGATCCCCACCAGCGTCAGTGCCGCAAAGAGCGCCATGACCCCCTGTGCGTAGTTGAAGATCCCCGATGCCTTGAAGATCAGCACGAAGCCCAGCGCCACCAGCGCATAGAGCACCCCTGCCATGAAGCCGTTCAGGACGACCTCCGTCGCGAAGAGTAGTTGATCCGGCATCAGGCCGCTCCTTGATGATCGGCGTGGGACGCTCGGATCGGACTACGCCCGCAGCGCATGGAAGAAAGGCCGCAGCGGACGGAAACCGTGCCGCTCCCGGCGCGGACGGGGTCGCCGGCGGGGACGGCCGTTGCGCGACCGTGATCCGGTGGGGCAGAGAAGGACCGGACACCAGCGGTCTTCGGGCCTTGGATGGCCAGGAGGTCTGCCCTGCAACGGCCGTCTCGGTCGGAAAGTACGGGCTGTGTTTGGGCGACGGGGCCGTTTCGATCGACGCCCACGGCGACCCACACGACCGCGCCAATCGGCACCTCCGCCGCACGCGCTCCGACGATCCGGAGCCGTGACGCCGCGGGCCGCTCTGGTGGCCTAGTCATGGGCGACCCCCAGATAGGCGTCGATGACGGCCTGGTTGTTGCGCACCTCGTCCGGGGTGCCATCGCCAATCTTCTTGCCGTAATCCATCACCACGACACGGTCGCTCAGGTCCATGACCACGCCCATGTCATGCTCGATCAGGGCGATGGTGGTCCCCATCTCGTCGTTCACGTCGAGGATATAGCGGCTCATGTCCTCCTTCTCCTCGACATTCATGCCGGCCATGGGTTCGTCGAGCAGCAGAAGATCCGGTTCGGCCGCCAGCGCACGGGCCAGTTCCACGCGCTTCTTCAGGCCATAGGGCAGGCGGCCCACGGGCGTCTTGCGGATGTGCTGGATTTCGAGAAAGTCGATGATCTGCTCGACCTTCTCGCGGTTCGCGGTTTCCTCGCGCTCGGCGCGGCCCTTCCAGATCGCCTGGGCGAGCATCCCGGCAGTCATGTCGTTCAGCCGCCCGGTCATCACGTTGTCGAGCACCGTCATCCCCTCGAACAGGGCGATGTTCTGGAACGTCCGTGCAATGCCGTCACGCGCCACCTGGTAGGGCTTCATCTGCGGACGCTTCCGCCCCCGGAACCAGACCTCACCCTCCTGCGGGACGTAAAAGCCGGAAATGACGTTGAGCATCGAGGATTTGCCCGCCCCGTTCGGCCCGATGATGGCGCGGATCTCACCCTCGCGGATGTCGAAGGAGATGTCCTTGATCGCCTCCACCCCACCGAACCGCAGGGTGATGCCGCGCAGATCCAGGATCTGCCCCCCTATGGTGCGGCCGTCCTCGGTCACGTAGCTGTCGGCGGTGTCTTTCATGCCGATGCCCTCAACTCAAGATATCTCAAGAATGGGCGTTCGAAAGCTTCATCGACAACCCAAGGGTGGCCGTCATGCGTCTTATCCTCCAAGCTAAGAATGTGTTCTTCAATATCCGGCCCAAATAGGAAGCGAGACTTGCGTGCCGGTCCGCGGAGATCGTACCATTCCGCGCCAAGTGTCTTTGGACCGTCAGCCGCATTTCCAGTAGAAAGCCACCACGTTTCTAGCTCCGAATAGAACTCATACCGTTGCTGAAAAAGGTCATCTTTTCGCTTAGCCCTGGCCAAGCGGAACGATTGAATGGCAAGAATAAGCGCAAACATTGCAACGATGGGGCTTAGGAGGGCGGCACTTAGCTCGATCAGGCGATCAAGTTGGGACCCGGAGAGTTCAGAAGAGCCAATCATTCCGCCGCCTCCCGCTGCTCGGCGTCCCTGACCGGAAAGACCTTGGCGTCCTGGATCTTGAGCGTCGCCTTGATGGATCCCTTGCGGCCGTCCTCGTAGGTGACCTCGGTCTCGGTGTAGATCTCGTCCTTGCCGGCGTAGAGCGCCTTGACCAGGTCCTCGAACTTCTCGCCGATGACCTTGCGCCGGACCTTCTGGGTGCGGGTCAGCTCGCCGTCGTCGGCGTCGAGCTGCTTGTGCAGCACGCAGAACCGATGGACCTGGCAGCCCGACAGCATGTCGTCCTGCGCCACGCTCTCGTTCACCTCGGCCACGTGCTCGCGCAGCATCTCCAGCACGCGGGGATGCTGGCTGAGCTCCTGGTAGGAGGAATAGGACAGGTTGTTGCGCTCGGCCCAGTTTCCGACGGCGTTCAGGTCGATGTTGAGGAACGCCATGCAGCGCTCGCGGCCGGCGCCGAACACCACCGCCTCCAGGATGTTGGGGAAGAACTTGAGCTTGTTCTCGACGTATTTGGGCGCGAACATCCCGCCGCCCGCCAGCTTGCCCACGTCCTTGGCGCGGTCGATGATCCGAAGGTGGCCGGTCGAGTCCTCGATGAAGCCGGCGTCGCCTGTGGCGACCCAGCCATCGGCATCCTTGGTGTCGGCGGTCGACTCGGGGTTGCGGAAATACTCCACGAACACGCCCGGAGAGCGATAATAGACCTCTCCCGCCTCGGAAATCCGGATCTCCACCCCCGGCGACGGGACGCCCACGGTGTCCGACCGGACCTGGTTGTCGGGCTGCTGGGTGATGAACACCGTCGCCTCCGTCTGGCCGTAGAGCTGTTTGAGATTGATCCCGAGCCCGCGGTAGAAATCGAAGATCTCCGGGCCGATGGCCTCACCTGCGGTGTAGCCCACGCGGATCCGCGAAAAGCCCATGGTGTTCTTCAAGGGTCCGTAAACCAGCAGTTCTCCCAGTCGGTATTTCAGCCGGTCCGTCATGGCGACCGGCTCACCGTCCAGGATCCTGGGGCCGACCTTCTGGGCGTGGTCCATGAAGTGGTGAAAGATCCCCCGCTTCAGCCGGCCGGCATCCTCCATGCGGATCATCACCGTGGTCAGCTGAGTCTCGAACACGCGGGGCGGGGCGAAATAATAGGTCGGCCCGATCTCGCGCAGGTCGGCCTGCAACGTGTCGGGGCTTTCGGGACAGTTCACGCAGAACCCGGACCAGTAGGCCTGCCCGATGCTGAAGATGTAGTCGCCGACCCAGGCCATCGGCAGGTAGGCCAGGATCTCCTCCCGCTCGGTCAGGCGGTCGAAGTCGCAGGACGCCTTGGCTGTCTCTATGACGTTACGGTTCGACAGCACCACGCCTTTGGGACGCCCCGTGGTGCCGGAGGTATAGAGCATGATGCAGGTGTCGTCGTATGCCGCGGCTCCGCGCCGACGCTCCAGCTCGGGCCCCAACCGGTCCTTGGCATCACGCCCCGCCTGCTGAAGGTCGCGGTAGGCAACCAGCCGCGCATGATCGTATTTCCGAAGGCCCCGGGCATCGAGATAGACGGTCCGGCGCAGCCCCTCCGTGCCCGCCGACGCCTCCGTGAGCTTGTCCACCTGCTCCTGATCTCCGGCGATGGCGAACACCGCCTGCGAATGGTCCAGCTGATAGCCGATCTCTTCCACCGCGGCGTCCTGGTAGATCGGCACAGGGATGCCGCCGGCGGCCTGGACGGCGACCATGGACCAGTAGAGCGCCGGGCGGTTCCGCCCGGAGATGACCACATGCTCGCCCTGCGCCAGGCCCAGGTCCAGCAGCCCCAGCGCCAGCGCTTCGATCTCATCCGCGGTCTCGGCCCAGGTCCAGCTTTGCCAGATTCCGAATTCCTTCTCGCGATAGGCCGTCCGGGCGCCGAAATGCGCCACGTTCCGCGCCAGCAGCGCAGGAATTGAGACCGCTGTCTCGCTCACGTCCGATCCTCCCCAGACCGTTTGCCGGCCGATCCGCCCTGCGGCGGTTTGTCGGTCCACACTGACCGATTTTCACGACCGGTCAAGACGCGGAGCGTTTGCGCCCGCGCGCCCAAGGCACTACGGCAAAGCGGATCGGAAACGGGGAGAACCGCATGGGCGAGATCGTCCTGGTGCGTCACGGGCAGGCCAACAGCACCGCGACCAACGAAGAGGACTACGACCGGCTGAGCCAGCTGGGCCGGCGTCAGGCGGAATGGCTGGGCGACTGGGTCCGGTCGTCCGAGGCCCCGTTCGACGCCGTGCTCTGCGGCACCCTGCGCCGCCACCGGGAAACGGCCGAGGCGATGGGCGTCGCGGCCACGCCGGATCCGCGTCTGAACGAGATGGACTATTTCAATCTCGGCGCCGCGCTAGAGGACCGCCACAACGTGCCGATGCCCGGCCAGGACGGATTTCCGGACCATCTGCCCAAGGTCATGCGCGCCTGGTACGCCGCAGAGATCCAGGGGGACGAAAGCTTCGCCGCCTTCGAGACCCGCGTGACGGCCGTGCTGGAGGATGCCGCCGAAGAGGGACACCGCGTGCTCTGCGTAACCTCCGGCGGGGTCATCGGCATGGCCCTGCGCCACGTGCTGGGGCTGGACATGGAGCGGCTGAGCCAGGTGCTTCTGCCGATCCTGAACACATCCGTCCACCGGTTCCGCATCCGTCGCGGGGCGATGATCCTGTCCGGGTTCAACGCGGTGCCGCATCTCGACGGGACGGACCGGCGCGACGCGCGCACCCACTACTGAGGCCGGACCATGACCCATCTGTGGATCCGCGCCGAGAGCCGCCCGAACGAGGCCAGGGCCGGATTGACCCCCGACGGCGTGCGGGATCTATGCGCCGCGGGCTTCCGGGTGACGGTCGAGCGGAGCCGCCAGCGCGCCCTGCCCCATGCACCCTACCTTGAGGCCGGGGCAGAGGACGCGGCAGAGGGCGCCTGGCGCGACGCGCCGACCCCGGCCATCGTGTTCGGGCTGAAGGAACTGCCGGACGACGGCACGCCCCTGCGCCACCGGCACATCATGTTCGGCCATGCCTACAAAGGGCAGCAGGACGGCGCGCGGCTGTTGCGGCGCTTCGGCGCCGGCGGCGGCGCGCTCTACGACCTCGAATATCTGACGGGCACGGACGGGCGGCGGGTTGCGGCGTTCGGCTACTGGGCCGGCTTCGCCGGGGCCGCCGTGTCGGTCCTGGCCTGGGGGGCGCAGAAGGCGGGCGGGATCTGCCCGCCGGTCGGCGTCAGCGCCTCGGCGGACGCGCTGCTGGCCATGGTGCGGCACGCTCTGGACCGCGATGCCGTGACGCGGCCCGATGCGCTTGTGATCGGCGCCCTGGGACGCGTCGGGCACGGCGCGCGCGATCTCTGCGACCGGCTGGACGTTTCCGTGACCGGATGGGACGTGGCGGAGACGGCTCATGGCGGGCCGTTTCCCGGGATCCTGGAGCACGGGCTGTTCCTCAACTGCATCCTGGCCGGTCCGGGGACGCCGGTCTTCGTGGACGACGATGCCGCCGCCCGACCCCGCGCGCTGGGGGTGATCGGGGACATCGCCTGCGACCCGGGCTCCGATTTCAACCCGGTCCGGGTCTATGACCGGACCACCGGCTGGGACGCGCCGGTGCGGCGGGTCCGCGACGCGCCGCCTCTCGACGTCATGGCCATCGACAACCTGCCGGCCCTGCTGCCGGTCGAATCCTCCCGCGACTTCGCCGGACAACTGCTGCCGCATCTGTTGACCCTGGACCGGATGGACGAGGGGATCTGGGGCCGCGCCCGCGAAACCTTTGAGGCGCACCTGCCCCGCGATTGACCGAAGGCGGCGGGCTGTCGTAGGTCGATGCCGGAGCAAAACGGGGCGGGCGATGACCATCCACTGGTGCGGAACGGGCCTGTCGGCGATCCCCGGCCTTCGGCGGCTGATCGGGGCGGGTCACGATGTGCAGGTTTGGAACCGCTCTCCGGGCAAGGCGGAGGCGGCGGTGGGCGATCTGACCGACCGGATCCGCGTCTTCGACGCGGACGCGCTGGCCGCAATCCTGGCGCCCGGCGACGTGGTGGTGTCCATGCTGCCCGCGGATTGGCACGTTCCGCTGGCGCGCGCGGCCATCGCGGCGGGCGCGAACTTCGTGTCATCGAGCTACACCGCCCCGGAGATGCGCGCGCTGGCCGGGCCGGCCCGCGCCGAAGGGGTGGCCCTGGTGAACGAGATCGGCCTCGATCCCGGCATAGACCATCTGATGGCCCACGGCCTGCTGGCAGAGTATCGCGGCAGCGACGCGTTCGATCCGGCCAACCAGCTGCATTTCCTGAGCTATTGCGGCGGCATCCCCCGCATTTCCAACCCGTTCCGATACAAGTTCTCATGGTCGCCGCTGGGGGTTCTGAAGGCCCTGCGCACGCCTTCGCGCTCGCTCTCCGACGGCCGGATCCTGGAGGCGGCACGGCCCTGGGAGGCTCTTTCGACCTTTGAGGCCCCCCTCCCCCGTCGCGAGCGGTTCGAGGTCTATCCCAATCGCGACAGCCTGCCGTTCGTGGCGCAATACGGGATCGACCCGTCCTGGGACCTGCGCGACTTCGTGCGCGGCACACTGCGCCTGGACGGCTGGGCCAAGGCCTGGACGCATGTGTTCGGCAAGATCGAGGCCCTCGACGGCCCGGAGGGCGACGCCGGCCTCAGCGACATGTCGGACCGCCTCTGGGCCGAGAACGCCTATGGGCCCGATGAGGCCGACCGCGTGGTGCTGGTGGTCGATCTGCGCGCGGCTCGGGACGGAGCGGATGTCTGGCACCGGACCTTCGTGCTCGACGCCAGTGGGGACGCGCGGGGCAGTGCCATGGCGCGGCTGGTTTCCGTCCCGGTGGCGCTGGCGGTAGAGGCCGTGATCGGCGGCGACATTGCGCCGGGCCTCCATGCCGCCACGAACGATCCCCCGCTGGTCGCGCGGTTCCTGTCGGAGATCGCAGCGCTGGCGCAATACTTGCAGGTCGTGGACCGGCTGGCCTGATCCGTCAGGACACGATCCGGAAATAGAGCGCGTCGGGCAAGAGGTTCATCCCCCGCAACGCGGTCGCAAGGCCGGTTGGGAAGTTCCGCGCGAACCCGTCTCCGGAAATATGCTCGAACACCTCTCGCGCGGCGGCTTCCGGCTCCATGATCTGCGGCATCTTGAAGTCGTTCTTCTCGGTCAGGCGGGTGCGGACGAAACCCGGATTGACCAGCTGAACCTTGACGCCCGTGTTCTTGAGGTCGGCGTGCATCCCCTCGGCCAAGACCATGACCCCGGCCTTCGACGCCGCATAGCCGATGGACTTCGGCAGGCCCCGGAACCCGGAAAGGGATCCGGTCAGCACGATATGCCCCGCGTCGCGGGCGACCATCTTCGGCACGACATGGCCCAGCACGCGGCAGACCCCGGTGAAGTTGATGTCGGCCATGGCCGTGACCTCTTCGGGGGACCATTCGGTGGCGGGCTGGGGCCAGTAGACCCCGGCCAGATAGATGAGCCCGTCGATATCGCCCACCGCCTCGGCGGCGCGGGCAACGCTGTCGGCATCGGAGACATCGCAGGGCACCACCTCGGCCGGTCCGGTGAGCTCGTTCGCCAGTTCCGTCAGCCGGTCCTCGCTCCGGGCCGAAAGCAGCACCCGCGCGCCCGCCCGGCTCACCTTGGTCGCCACCGCGCGGCCCAGCCCCTCGGACGCTCCGACGATCCAGTACCGCTTGCCTTGCCAGTCTCTCATTGCGCCGCCTCATTGTTCCGGATCGTGGCCATCAGCTCGGCCACCAGCATGCCGCTCTTGCGAAATTGACTGCGGTTCAGAATGGTTCCCGCCTCGGTCAGATACATCCAGTCCGTCACCTGGAGCTTGTGGCCGCCCGCGTCCTCCGGCAGCACGATGGTATAGATCGACTGCGCGGTGGGGCCGACCACCTGGCCGCGTCCGGTGCCGATCACGTCGTCGGCCTCAAGCTCGAACAGGCCGGTTTCGCCGACCGAGAGCTGCCAGCACCGGGTCTGGGTGGCGCCCCCGTCGAATGTGAACCGCATCTCCACCACACCGGTATCGCCGGTCCAATTGCCGGTCATCGTCGCAAGAAACCGGGAAGCCATGCGGCCCGTCGGACCGAAAACGACCCCTTCGCACAGGTTCTGACCGTCGAGCGCCCGGCGCAGGTCCAGATCCGGCCCCAGCCCCTGGTATTCGGACGGGCGCTGGCCCCGGAACGACAGGAACCGCGACCGGATCGCGGCCAGACCGACAAGGATGCCGAGAATGACGGTCAGGTAGACGAATACTTCCATTCATCCTGTCCTTTCGGGTTCGGTCCCGGTCCGGCCCGTCGCGGGTGAACGACCGGTCCCCTGCCAGCGTCCGACGCCGCACGAGGTTCCTTGCAACGATGTCGCGCGGATCGAATCCGCGGGGGGGGCGTGGATCAAAACCGGCTGGTCTCTTGGGTGGGCGGTTCGGGTCGCGGGCGATACCGCGCGCCCTTCCACCAGAGACGGAACGCCTGCCAGTGGATCAGACCCAGCACCCGGCGCGCGCCGAACGGCCGTCGGATACAGGCGCGCAGAATTGAACCAGCGCTCAGTGGCTTGCGCGATCCGTCCAAAGTGGCGACCAATCCTCCGTCCCCTTCCGTGAAATCGATGCGGATCGAAACCCGGTCCGGCCGTATGCTATATGAAAAGACATAGTGCCCGGCGACGCGCTGGAAAGGCGAGACGTGGAGGCATTTGGCAGCCTTCAGCCGATCGGACTCCCTGATCGGCGCGAAATCGTCATGGTGGCAGAGATAGGAATGGCGGTCTCCGAACGTGTTCGTGACCTCTGCGATGACCATGCGGAGCCTGCCCGCGGCGTCGTGAACCAGCCAGAAGGCGACGGGGTTGAAGACATGCCCCAACACCCTCGGCTGTGCCAAAAGGTCGATACGATGGGCGATGTGGCCCGCGCCGTGCTCTGCCAGCACGTCCCGGACCCAGGCCGCCCCCCGTCCGGCACCGGGCGGTCCGCCGTGGTCCGAATCGTGAAGGGAAACCAGGTTCGCCCCGTTGCGCGAAAAGAGCGCAGGCGCCGCCACCTGCGCCTCCGCATCGACCAGCACATAGTCGATCCCGTAGGTAAAGCGGTTGCGGATCGCGTCCTTGCGTCCGTGAAAGGTGCGCCCGGCGATATGTTCGACGCGGGCCACAGGGGTCATTCCGCGGCGACCGGTGCGGCCCCGCGTTGGGCCAACCGCTGCGCCACATCGACGGCGCTGGCGAATCCGTCCTCATGGAAGCCGTCGCGCATCCACGCGCCGCAAAACCACGTCGCATGGGCGCCGTTCATCGCGGCGATCCGGGCACGGCCAAGCTGCGCCGCGGCGTCATAGACCGGATGGGCGAAATCGACCTGATCCTGAATCAGCGCCGGATCGATCGCCTGCGTCGGGTTCAGGGTCACGAAAAGCGGGTCGTCCTTCGGGATCGGCTGGAGAGAATTCATCCAGTAGGTCAGGGCGATGCGTTCCGGCGGCGGTCCGGCCGGAACACAATAGTTCCACGACGACCACGTTGGCCTGCGGCGCGGCATCACCGAGGCGTCGGCGTGGAGCACGGCGCGGTTCGGCTGATACCGGATCGCGCCGAGGGCCGCGCGCTCCTCTGGTCGGGCATCGGCCAACAGCGCCAGCGCCTGATCCGAATGGGTCGCAAGGATCACGTCGTCGAAGGCCTCCGGCTCGTCGGTCTCGGTCGTCACCACGGCGCCCGCCGCATCGCGCCGGATTCCGCGGACCGGGGTACCGGTGCGCACCGCGACCCCGGCGCGCTCCAGCGCAAGGGACAACCTGCGCACGTATTCGACGGATCCGCCCTCTACCGTCAGCCACTGGTGCTGGCCGCTGTGGTGCAGCAGCGCGTGGTTGTCGAAGAATCGCACCAGCGCCTGCGCCGGAAAATCCAGGATACCCTGTGCCGGGGTGGACCAGATCGCCCCGGAAAGCGGCAGCAAGTACCGGTCGCGGAACCACGCTCCGGTCCCGATCCGGTCGAGAAAATCGCGCAGGCTCAGATCCGGATCCTGCGCGGCCCCCAGCGCGCGGGCATTGAACCGCAGGATGTCGCGGATCATCCGCAGAAAGCGGGGGTCGAGGGCGTTTCGAGGCTGCGCGAACATGGCGCGGGCGTCCTTGAGGCCGTATTCGAACCGCCCCCCGTCAAGCGAGGCGCCGAAGCTCATGTCGCTGTTGACGACCGGCACGCGCAATTCGTGGAACATCGCGCACATATGCGGATAGTTGACGCGGTTGAAGACGATGAAGCCGGTGTCCACCGGCTGATCGCCGCGCTTTCCGGCGATTACCGTGCGGGCATGGCCACCCAGCCGCGGCGCGGCCTCGAACAGGGTCACGCGGTGGTCGGACTTCAGCAGCCAGGCCGCCGCAAGTCCGGATATGCCGCCGCCGATGATGGCGATGCGGCGGGGCGGGTGGGGGGTCTCGAACGGCATGTGGACTCGGCGTCTCCGCAGGGTGTCTGTTGTCGCGTACAGGCACGCAGATCCGCGCAGCCGGGTTTCATTCTGTGACAGCACATAGCAGACCCGGTCCGGAAGGGGACACTCCGCGCGTCACTAGGTCTCACTCCCCCGCGGACAGAAGCGCGGGCGTATCGCCGCCGCTGTCGTCGAAGTCGAAATCATGGAGCCGGCCAGAGCGCCGTCCCGCCTTCTCGGCAGAGGTTCTGATCTGCTCCACGTCGCGGCGCGCCAGCTCGAAATGCCGGTCGAGGTTGCCGACACGGTCGCCCAGCCGCTGAAGATCGCCATGCAGCAGGCCCAGTTCGCGCCGGATCGCGCCGGCCTGATCGCGCATCCGCGCGTCCTTGAGCACGGCGCGCATGGTGTTGAGCGTGGCCATGCAGGTGGTCGGCGAGACGATCCAGACCCGCGCGGCGAAGCCTTCGCGCACGACATGGGACAGCCGCGCGTGGAGTTCGGCATAGACCGCCTCTGACGGCAGGAACATCAGCGCGCCGTCCGCCGTCTCGCCATCCAGGATGTATTTCTGCGCGATGTCGCGGATGTGCTTCCGGACGGCCTGCCCCAGGCCCGACAGGGCGCGCTTCGCCTCCTCCGGCGTTTGGGCCGCGACGTAGGTCTCATAGGCCTCCAAGGGGAACTTGGCGTCCACGACGATGGGGCCCGGAGGGTCCGGCAGGTGGATCAGGCAATCGGCCCGCGCCCCGGTCGAGAGCGTCGCCTGCCAGGTATAGCTGTCCGCCGGCAGCGCCTTCGACACGATGTCGTGCAGCTGGATCTCGCCGAAGGCGCCGCGGCGCTGCTTGTTGGCCAGGATGTCCTGCAACGACAGCACGTCGCCGGACAGTTTCTGGATATTGTCCTGGGCGCGGTCGATGGTCGCCAGCCGCTCCTGCAGCTGGGTCAGGGACGTGGCCGTGCGCTGGGTCTGGCCGTTCAGCACCTCCTGCATCCGCTCCTGCATCTCGGAGATCGAGCGTTGCTGCCGCACGCCGCTGTCCGCCAGCCGCTCGCCCATCTGGCGCTGGACCTCCGCCAGGCGCGATTCTACCGTTTGCAGGACGCGCAGCTGCGTCTGGGCGGCCGTCTCGCTCACTGTCTGGAGAGAGCCCGCCAGACGGGTCTGGCCCTCTCCCAGCCGGTCCATGTCGCCGCCCATGCGCCGGATCTCACGCGCCAGAGCCTCCGTCACGCGGGCAGAGCGGCCAGCCCGGATGACCGACAGCAACAGCAAGACAAGTGCAACCGCGCCAAGGATCAGTCCCAGCGCGGCCGGATCTTCCAGAAGAGGTGCGAGAACCGTGTTCATGTGCGTCCAAAAAGCCGTTCTATGTCCGCCAGCTTCAGTTCCACATAGGTGGGGCGGCCATGGTTGCATTGGCCTGAATGGGGCGTGGCCTCCATCTGCCGCAGGAGCGCGTTCATCTCCTCGGCGCGCATCCGCCGTCCCGACCGGACAGAGCCATGACAGGCCATCCGGCTCAGCACCGCGTCGATACGGGCGCGAACCGATAGCGAGTCTCCGGCATCGTCGAGTTCATCGAGGATGTCGCGCAGCATCGCCTCGGCATTTACCTCACCCAGTATCGCGGGGGTCTCGCGCACGGCGACGGCGCCGCTGCCGAAGGGTTCCAGCGTCAGGCCCATGGTGTGGAGATCCTTGGCAATTTCCATCAGGCGGGCGGCGTCGCCTTCGCCAAGGGTGACGATCTCTGGGATCAGAAGGGCCTGCGCGGCGACGCCGCTTTCGGCCATCTGCCGCTTGAGGGTCTCATAGACCAGCCGTTCGTGGGCGGCGTGCTGGTCGACGATGACCATGCCCCGCGCGGTCTGCGCGATGATGTAGTTCTCATGGACCTGGCCCCGCGCGGCACCCAGGGGGAACTGCTCCGCCGGGCTATCCGCCGCGCACTCCTCCTCGACCCGCGCCGTGACCTGGGGCGCGTCCCAGTCGAACGGCGCGGGGGACTCGGCGAAGCCGGTCGCGGGGCGCGGCTGCGCGCGATCCATCTGATAGACGCGCGGCGCCTCCGGCCCGGGCCGGAACGCGCCCAGCGTCGCCGCAGCGACGGTGGTGGACGCCCGGTGCCCGGCCCCGGCCAGCGCGTGCTTCAGGCCGGAAACGATCAGCCCGCGCACGACGCCGGGTTCGCGGAACCGCACTTCTGTCTTGGCGGGGTGGACGTTCTGATCGACCCGCGCGGGGTCGAGTTCCACGAAGAGCGCGGCGACGGGATGACGATCGCGGCTGAGGAAATCCTGATAGGCGCCGCGCAAAGCGCCGTACAACAGCTTGTCCCGGACCGGGCGGCCGTTGACGAAAAGGTACTGATGGCTCGCCCCGCCGCGCGAAAACGTCGGCAACGCGGCAAAACCCGAGAGCGACACGCCCTCGCGCTCGGCGTCGATCCGCAGCGCGTTCTCCGCGAACGCGGCGCCCAGGACGCAAGCCAGCCGGGCGTGGAGCGCATCGAAGAGATCGCCCTGGCCGGCCTCGGCCCGGAACAGATCGCGCCCCTCTCCGCCGCCAGAGACATCGCGCAGGTCGAAGCCGATGAGGGGTTCGGCCATGGCCAGCCGCCGGACCACATCGCCGATGGCCTGCGCCTCGGCCCGGTCGGTGCGCAGGAACTTCAGCCGCGCGGGCGTGGCGTAGAAGAGGTCGCGCAGCTCGACCACGGTGCCGGCCCGGATCGCGGCGGGCCTGACCGGGGCCACCCGCCCGCCGGCGACGGACAGGCACGCGCCGTCGCCGCCCGCGGCGCGGGAGGTCAGCGTCAGGCGGCCCACGGCGCCCAGGGACGGCAGCGCCTCGCCGCGGAACCCGAACGAGCGGATGTTGAGCAGGTCGTCGCCGTCGATCTTGGACGTGGCGTGGCGGGACAGCGCCAGGGGCAGGTCCTCCGCCGACATGCCGCAGCCGTCGTCGGTGACGCGGATCAGCGTCTTGCCGCCATCCGCGTAATCGATGGCGATGCGGGTCGCACCGGCGTCGATGGCGTTCTCCACCAGTTCCTTTACCGCCGACGCGGGACGCTCGACCACCTCTCCGGCGGCGATCCGGTTGATGGCCGAATCGTCCAGCTGACGTATGGCGGGCCGTGAGATATTGCGGTCATGGGCGGTCATGCCCCTAGGGGTAGCACGATCCCCCGCGATTCTGAAACGTCGAAAACAGTGGTGGCGCTAGTTCGTGCCCTCTGGCCGGCCGACGATCACGAAGGACAGGTCCTCCGGGCGGTAGATCCGCCGGGCCACCCGGCGGATGTCGTCCAGCGTCACGGCCTCCACCTCATCGTTGCGCGTCGCCACATAGTCCGTCGGCAGCCCGTCCATCTGCATCCCCACCAGGATCTGCGCGATATTGGCGTTGCCGTCGAAGCGCAGGGGATAGGCCCCGGTGAGGTAGGTCTTGACCTCGGCCAGTTCCTCTTCCGTGACCCCCTCGGCCACCCGGCCCCATTCCTCTCGCACCACATCCACAAGGGCGCCCGCGGTCGCGTTGGCAGAGGCCGCCTGACCGCCGATCATCGCCGCGTAGTCCATGGGCGCCAGATAGGTGCCGATCCCGTAGGTCAGGCCGCGCTTGACGCGCACCTCCTCCATCAGACGGGAGTTGAAGCCGGATCCGCCGAAGATCTCGTTCAGGATATAGGCGGTCATGAAATCCGGGTCGTCGCGCGCGATCCCCTCATGGCCGAAAAGGATCACCGACTGCGGCGTGTCGTAGTCCACGACGCTCACGCCGGGCGCCAGGTTCCAGCCCGCGTCGCCCGGCGGGGTCGCATCCGACGTTTCCGGCAGCGCGCCCAGCAGGTCGTCCAAGAGCTTGCCCAGCGCCTCCGGCGTGATGTCGCCCACGGCGGAGACATAGAGATTGTCCCGCACCAGCGTGTCGCGATGGGCCTGGACGATATCCTCTCGGGTGAGTGCGGTCACGCTCTCGACCGTGCCTTCGACCGGCTGGCCATAGGGATGGTCCGGAAACGCCCGGGCGTCCCAGATCCGACGCGCGATGGCGCCGGGGTCCGTCGAGTCGCGCGCGATCACCGACAGCACCTGGTCGCGGACCCGGTCGACAGCGTCCTGCGCAAAGGCCGGCTCGACCAGCGACCGGCGCAGCAGGTCCACCGCCGCATCGCGGTTTTCCGTCAGGAAGCGCGCCGATACGCTCACCGCATCGTCATAGGCGTCGTAGTCGAACGACGCGGCCAGGGCGTCGCGGGCGGCGGCGAACCCCTGGGCGTCCAGATCGCCGGTGCCTTCCTCCAGCAGCCCGGCCATCAGGTTCACCGCGCCGCGCTTGCCCGTCCGGTCGAGCGCGGCGCCCGGCCCAAAGCGGATTTCCAGCGCGGTGAACGGTATCGAGCTCTCTTCGACCAGCCAGGCGTCGATGCCGCCCGGAGAGGTCACTTGCTGGATCTCGACGGCGGCGCGAACCGGCAGCGCGGCCAGGGCGAGCAGCATGGCAAGGGTGAGGCGGATCATTGCACGGTCTCCCTGGTCTCGGGGTTCGGCGCGGGGGCCGCGTCGCGCGCGGTGGCCGAGGCGGGCGCCGGGGCCACGGCGTCGTCCGGCGCGGTGTCCGGCGCGGTCAGGTAGCCGGTCACCGAACGATCGCGGTCCAGCACCTCCCGCGCGGCGGCGAGGATGTCGTCGGCGGTCACCGCGTCCAGCACATCGGGCCATGCCTCGATATCGTCGAGCGTCAGACCGGAAGTCAGTGCCCGCCCATAGCGGTTCGCCAGCGATTGCGGGCTGTCGGATTCGTAGATCTCGCTGGCGCGGATCTGGGTCTTGATCCGGTCGAGCTGCCCGGCGTCCACGCCATCCTCCAGGAACGCCGCCAGGGCCCGGTCAAGGGCCGCTTCGGCATCTTCCAGCGACACGCCCGGTGCGGGCACCACCACAAGGCCGAAGGTCGTGTCGTCATAGGACGTGCCGTTGTAGAAGGCAGAGGAATAAAGCGCCTCGCCGGTTCCGAATTGCAGCCGGGTCGCCAGTTCCGACGTCTGACCCGATCCCAGGATCTCGGCCAGAAGGGTCAGCGCGGCTGCCGTCTCCTGCGCGCCGGGATCGCGCTCGGGCGCCAGGTAGGTGCGGATGACATAGGGTTGCGCGACGCGGGGATCCTCGAACACGATGCGCCGTTCGGCAAGCTGCGGCGGCTCCTGCGGGCGCATGCGCCGGGGCAGGTCCTCGGTCGGTTCAACGGGGCCGTAGTACCTCTCCGCCAGGGTTCGGACCTCGTCCGGCGTCACGTCGCCCGCCACGACCAGGATCGCGTTGTTCGGCGCGTAGTAGCGGCGGTAGAAGGACAGCGCGTCCTCAAGGTCAAGCGCCTCCACCTCCTGCATCCAGCCGATCACCGGGCGGCCGTAGGGATGGTTGAGGTACTGGGCGGCGTCGCGCTGCTCGGCGAAAAGCGCGCCGGGGTCGTTCTCGATCCGCTGGTTGCGCTCTTCCTGAACGACGCGGAGTTCGGTGGCGATGTCGCGGTCGTCGAGTTGAAGGTCGCGCATCCGGTCGGCCTCCATCTCCATCATCAGACCCAGCCGGTCGGCCGCCACGCGCTGGAAATAGGCGGTGTAATCGGGCCCGGTAAAGGCGTTGTCGCTGCCGCCCTGGGCCGCGACAACGCGAGAGAACTCGCCCGGCTCCAGATCGTCCGTGCCCTTGAACATCAGGTGCTCCAGGTAATGCGCGACGCCGGAGACGCCCGGTTCTTCATCCGCCGCGCCCACCCGGTACCATACCATCTGGACGACCACCGGCGCGCGGTGGTCCTCCAGGACGACGACCTCCATCCCGTTGTCGAGCGTGAAGGTGTCGACCTCCGCCGCGCGGGCGGGAAGCGCCGCGCTCAGCACAACGGCGGCAGCGGGGATCAGGCGATGCATGGGAAAAGACCTCTGCGGGACAAATCACGCGTCAACCTAGCCGCGCGGCGGACGGGCGCAATCGGGGTCCACGGCGACGTGAAGTCGCGTGCGCGTCAGTCGGCGCCGGGGGGCGGGGCGGCGGGCGTGCGAATGCCCCGCCGGCGCAGACGTTCGAGTTCGGCGTACTGGTCCAGAGACAGCCTTTCGTAGGCACCGAAATAGACGTTGGTGCCGAAGAGCCTCTCCAGCGGGCGCCGGTCGTTGCGCTGGCGAAACGCCAGATCTTCCTGGGCCAGGGTCGTGCGGATGCCGCGATCCACCCCGAAACGCGACGCGCGGGCGATCAGCTGCGGTCCCTGCACGCCGGCGGTGGCGCCGCCGGGACGCCCGCCCAGCGCGGCAACCGCGTCCGACAGGGGAGTCTGGTCGCCGCGGTTGGCCCCTCCGGGCGTCGGCGCCGGCAGTTCTGCAAGGTTGGTCGGCTGCGCCAGCGGCTTGTTGGGCAGGATACCGAATTCATCCGGGCCTGGACCGTCCTTGCTGAGACGGACGAGATCGGGCGTTCCGCCGCAACCGGCCAGTCCGGCCAGGGCGACAACCGCCACGATGCGCAAAATCGGTCTCATCCCGAGCCTCCTGGGTCCACGATGCCGAGGTTTAGCCGATCCGCCCGCCCCCGTCACGCCGTCTTGTTGCGACCGGTAAAGACGATGAGGCCGAGCGCCCCGGCGAAGATCGAGATATCGGCCACGTTGAAGCTGTAGGGATTCTCCAATCCGCAGCACGACATGTTCAGGAAATCGGCCACCGCCCCGTAGATCAGCCGGTCCACCACATTGCCCAGCGCGCCGCCGATCAGCAGGCCGGCGGAGACCATCGCCCAGCGGTTCGGACGCTCGCGCCGCATCCAGAGCAGCACCCAGCCGGAGATCGCCAAGGCCACGCCGATCAGGATCCATTTGGTCAAGGCGCCGTCACCGGCCATGAGGCCGAAGTTGACGCCGCGGTTCCAGACCATGCGGAACACCACGTACGGCGCGAACACATCGATGGTCCCGCGCGAGATCAGGCCCGCGACCTGGACCACCAGCAGCTTGGTGATCTGATCGAGCGCGAAGGTCGCGGCGGCGATGATCCAGAGGCGGCGCATCAGTGCCGAAAGTGCCGCTGACCGGTGAACACCATGGCAAGCCCCGCCGCGTCGGCGGCGGCGATCACCTCCCCGTCGCGCATGGAGCCGCCGGGCTGGATCACCGCACGCGCACCCGCCTCCGCAGCCGCAAGCAGGCCGTCGGGAAAGGGAAAGAACGCATCCGACGCGACGACGGAGCCGACCGCGGGGCTGTCCGGCAGGCCCAACGTCTCTGCCATGTCGCAGGCCTTGCGGGCGGCGATGCGGGTGCTGTCAACCCGGCTCATCTGCCCTGCCCCCACGCCCACCGTCGCGCCGTCCCTGGCGTAGACGATGGCGTTGGATTTCACATGCTTGGCGACGGTCCACGCAAACAGCAGATCGTCGATCTGTTGGTCCGTCGGCTTGCGCTGCGTGACAACGTCCAGCGTATCGCGGGCCACGTGACCGGCGTCGCGATCCTGCACCAGATACCCGCCGGAGACCTGTTTCCAGACCTGCCCCGCGGCCCGCGCATCGGCCAGCCCGCCGGTGGTCAGCAGGCGCAGGTTCTTCCTGGCGGCGAACACCTCCCGCGCCGCATCCGTTGCGCCGGGCGCGACCACGACTTCGGTGAAGATGCCGACGATCGCGCGCGCCGTCTCCGCGTCGAGGGGCCGGTTCAGCGCCACGATCCCGCCGAAGGCGGACGTCCGGTCGCAGTCGAATGCGCGGGCGTAGGCCTCGGCCAGCGTTTCGCCCCGGGCGACGCCGCAGGGGTTGGCGTGCTTGACGATGACGCAGGTCGGCGGGGCGTCGGCGAATTCGCTCACCAGTTCGAACGCGGCGTCGGTGTCGCTGATATTGTTGTAGCTCAGCGCCTTGCCCTGGTGCTGAACCGCTGTCGCCACGCCCGCCCGGTCAGAGCCGTCGGTGTAGAACGCGGCCCGCTGGTGCGGATTCTCGCCGTAGCGCATGGCCTGGCGCAGGGTCCCCGCCACGGCCCTGCGGCGGGGGACCATTTCACCCATCGCGTCGGCCATCCAGTTGGACACCGCCGCGTCATAGGCCGCCGTGCGCGCAAAGGCCTGCTGCGCCAGGGTCCGGCGAAAGGCCAGCCGCGTCCCGCCGCCATGGGCGTCGAGCTCTTCGAGCAACGCGCCGTAATCCCCTACATCCACCACTGTCGCCACGAAGCGGTGGTTCTTGGCCGCCGCGCGGATCATCGCCGGGCCGCCGATGTCGATGTTCTCGACCGCCTCCGCCGCATCCGCGCCGCGCGCGACGGTCGCCTCGAACGGGTAGAGGTTCACCACCAGCAGATCGATGGCGCCGATCCCGTGCGCCGCCATGGCCTCGATGTGGTCGGGGTCGTCGCGCAGCGCCAGCAGGCCGCCGTGGACCGCCGGATGCAGGGTCTTGACCCGCCCGTCCATCATTTCCGGAAAACCCGTCGCATCGGCCACGTCGCGCACCGTCAGGCCGACGTCGCGCAAGGCCTTGGCCGAACCGCCGGTGGACAGGATCTCGATCCCGCGGGCGGCCAGGGCACGACCCAGATCGGCAAGCCCGGTCTTGTCTGAGACCGAGATCAGCGCGCGCTTGACGGCAACCAGGTCGGGCATCGGACAGGTTCCTCCCGGCTCAGACCAGCACGGGCCGGTCCTCGTGAACGGTATCGCGCACCGCATCGGGGGTTTGCCGGGCTTTTGCAAGGGTCCAGCTGACCCGCGTCGCGTATTTTGCCGCCGTCGCGCTCAGGACGATCTGCCCGGTCGGCCGCGGCTCCGCCAGACCGGCGTCGAGGTAGATCGATGGCTGCAGGGACATCGACGCGCCATCCTGGACGCGGAAGACCCACAGCTCGCCCGATTTCAGCATGAGTTCGACCGAGGATCCATCATCGGCCGTCCGTGCCACCACATCGGGGTGCAGGTGAAACCGCACGCGGAACGGGATCGGCCCCCTGGCAGCCACCAGGGCACGGTCGAAGATGCGCTCGTCTTCGCCTTCGACCGTGGCGAGCACGTCCTCTCCCCGCACGCCGCGCCCGTCGCGCGAGAGGTGGATCTGCCGCACGTGGGTCAGCCCGTGGGTCGCCACGTAGCCGTCATGGCCCGCGACCAGGCCAGAGGACCGGCCGTCGCGCCGCCGCTCGATCCGCACGTCGCGGGGCGTGTCGCACAATGGGCCGTGGCCGTCCGCCCGGTCCAGGCGCGCGGACGAAAACCCGTCGATGGCCAGGGTGGACTGCGACGGCGTGGCGCGGGACGCCCGCCGCCAGCGGTCGCCGAAGCCGTCGCCCGCGCCGCAGTTCACCACCAGAGGGCGCCGCCCGGAGGTAAGCTCGAACGCCAGGGTGGCGGCGTGGCCATGGCGCGAGGCATCCCCTTCGGGCGGCGACGCGGCGTCCAGCAGCAGCGTCGTGCGCCCATGGGAAAGGCGCGCATAGCCCATGGCGGTCGCAAGCCGCGGCTCGACCGGCGTTCCCGACGCGGCAAGGGCCTGGTCCAGCACGCCGGGCACGCCCGGTCCACCGCCATGGAACCGCGCAAGACCGCCATCGGCATGGCGCAGGCTGCGCAGAACCGGAGCCATGGCGGCAAGGGCGTCGGCAAGGTCTTTCGGCAGGGACATATCCGCCGAGGAGAGATCGGCGCGCAGACGGGCCAGCCGGACGAACAGCGCGGCGAGCGCTTCGGGATTGCGGGAGGCGACGGTGCCATCGGCGGCGACCACGGCGGACACCTCCCGGCCAAGGGCGGTGAGGGCGGCCCCGCGCGTTCTGCCGATCGCCGGCAGGACATGCGTGGCGAGAAGCAGCGCGCAGAGCGCCTCGATCCGGGGCGATCCCGGCGGCGCGGCCGTCCACCGGCGCGACAGCAGCCGCGCCTGGGCCGCCAGCGACCGGCGCAGGGCCGCATCGCGGGGGGCGTCCCCGCCCATCAGAAGCTCCGCGTGGTCGATCCAGCGGGCGATCCGCCGTCCCAGCACGTCCGCCCGCCAGCCCGGCCCGGCCCCGGCCCCGAAACGGGTGAGCCAGTCGTCGGTCCAGCCCTGCGCGCAGGCCAGGGCGGCAGCATCGCCCGCCGCCGCCAGATCGTCGAGCCAGGCGAACCCGTGGATCTCTTCCAGCGCACGGGGGGCGGCTATGGGCAGGTCCCAGATGGCGGTGTCCGGCGCGTCGGCCGCGTGGCCGGCGAAGAGGAACGCGCCGGCGGTCATCCGCTGCCCGCGGCCAACATGGCCCATGCCGCGCGGGCCGGGTGCTTGTGCGATACCGGCCTCCGGCCCGCGCCGCGTCGCGCGCCGCAGCCGGGCCCGGTCAAGGAAGGAAAGTCGATGCTCGGCCATGCCTGTCAGCGGTATCCCGCACGTCTTGTTCGCGTCAGCCTAGACCGGCGCGGCCCCGGTGTCATCGGGATGGTCATGCCGAACGGCGCAGAACCGCCACGAAAAACCCGTCCATGCCGCCGCGCCCGGCCCAGAAGTCGGGCCTGAGGCGCAGGCCCTCCGGGCCGATCCAGCCGGGCTCGATCCCCGGCAGGTGCAGCGGGGCGGTGTCCACGCCGGTGCCGGGATTGCGCAGCACGGCGTCGCGGATCTGTTCCTCTCCCTCGTCGATGAGCAGCGAGCAGGTACAGAACACCACCCGTCCGCCGGGCCGCACCAGGGTCAGCGCCCGGTCGATCAGTCGCTCCTGCAACGCGAAGAGAGCGGGAAAGCTGTCTCCGGTCTTGGCGACGGGCAGATCCGGATGCCGGCGGATGGTACCCGTCGCGGTGCAGGGCGCATCCAGAAGAACGGCATCGAACGGGACGTCCGGCATCCAGTCCAACGCATCGGCGATGACCGTGTTCGCCTTGAGCCCGCAGCGCGACAGGTTCTCGGTCACCCGGGCCATGCGGGGGCCGGACAGGTCCAGCGCGGTGACCTCTGCGCCACGGGCGGCCAGTTGCAGCGTCTTGCCCCCCGGCGCGGCACAGAGGTCCAGCACCCGTTCCCCAGGTCGCGGCGCCAGAACCTGCACCGGGATCGCGGCGGCGGCATCCTGGACCCACCACGCGCCCTCCGCATACCCAGGCAGAAGGCTGACCTGCCCCGCGTCCCGCAGGCGCAGGCTGCCCGTGGGCAGCACCTCTGCCCCCAGCTTCGCGGCCCAGCCCCCGGCATCGTCGCGCACCGTGAGGTCAAGGGGCGGAGACGCGGCGAACACCGCCTCCATCGCCGCGACGGTCGCCTTGCCGTAGTCGGCCACAAGCGGCTTGCGCAGCCATTTCGGCAGGCGCGGCAGCGGCAGGGCGTCCCAGCTTTCGGGCGGCTGGCGCAGCACGTTGCGCAGCACCGCGTTGACCAGCCCCGCCTGTCCCGCCGTGCGCTCGCCCGCTTTCACGATCTCGACCATCGCGCCGACCACGCCATGGGCGGCACCGCGCTCCACCCGGATCTCGACCAGCGCCAGGCGCAGGGCATTCAGCACCTCGGGATACGGCTTGACCCGCAGGAACGGGCCCAGCGCGCGATCCGCCCGGTCGCGCCAGCGCAGCGTCGCCACCGCCAGACGCCGTGCCCGGGCGCGCTCCGGCCCCGGCAAGGGGCCGAGCACGTCGCCCTCCACCTCCGCCAGCAGGCGGCCCTCATCGGTCGCGCTGGTCAGGAGTCTGAGCGCGGCGGCACGGGTGCGGTCCATGGTCCGGGGGTCCTTGAGCGACGGCAGACCGCGCGTATATGGAAGGCCAGCAAGGAAAAGACCAGCGAGCACAGCCATGACCGACACGCCCCGCCTGCCCCCGGAAGCCCTCCGCGCCCTCGAAGAGGCCGAAGCCCGGCGCCGCGCCGCGGCCGCACCGTCGCTGCCGCCGGAACTGGGCGGCCGCGACGGGCCGGAACCGGTGCGCTACGGCGACTGGGAGAAGAAGGGCATCGCCATCGACTTCTGACCGCTCAGGGCAGGTTCAGATAGACCTGGCTTCCGCGCCCCTTGTCGGCGATGAAATAGACCCGCCCGCCGTCGATCTGCACCGCCTGGCAAGAGCGGCCCCAGGACCGGCTGCCCCATTCCATCGTCCGGCAGAAGAACGCGCCCGACCAGTCCCACGATCCGGTCACGGGGGTTCCGAAGGCAGATCCACGGATCCGGCCGTCGCCCGTCACAGACACGCCGATCCCCAGCCGCGTCAATTCGCGGTCGGCCACGCGCGAGACGAACTGCTCACGGGACGACAGACGTTCCTGCGCGGTGACGGGCAGGGCGAGGGCGATCAGAACCAGGGTCAGGCGCAGCATCGGGATCCTTTCGGTCGCGGATATCGTGCCAGCACGGGTGGCGATCAGTCGAGTCCGAGCACGTTCACCATGTCGTAATGTCCGGGCGCGCGCCCCGCCGTCCAGAGCGCCGCGCGCACGGCGCCCCTTGCGAACAGAGCCCGATCCGTCGCGCGATGGCTCAGGGTGATCACTTCTCCCGATCCGGCGAAGATCACGTCATGGGTGCCGATGATGTCGCCGCCCCGGATGGCGTGGAACCCGATCGCGCCGGTGTCCCGCGCACCGGTGATGCCGTCCCGCCCGCGGTCGGCCACCGTGTCGAGCGCGACCCCCCGCCCCTCCGCGGCCGCCTCGCCCAGCATCAGCGCCGTGCCGGAGGGGGCGTCCACCTTCATGCGGTGATGCGCCTCTACCACCTCTATGTCGTAGTCCGCCCCGAGGCTGGCCGCGACACGGCGTACCAGGCTGGTCAGCAGGTTCACGCCCAGACTCATGTTGCCCGCACGCACGATCACCGCCGTTTCGGCGGCGGCGTCGATCGCGGCGATCTGCGCATTCGTAAAGCCGGTCGTGCCGATCACATGGGCGACGCCGGCCTCTGCCGCGGTCCGCGCCAGGGCCACCGTAGCCAGTGGCGCGGTGAAGTCGATCACCGTGTCGGCATCCGCCAGCGCCGCCGCCGGATCGTCCGTGACCTTGATCCCGCGGTCCGTTCCGCCCATGGCCTGCCCCAGATCGCGCCCCAGCCAGTCGTGGCCGGGCCGCTCCAGGGCGGCGGCCAAAGTCGCCGCGTCGGCCTCATCCACGGCGCGGACCAGCATCTGCCCCATCCGCCCCGACACGCCCGTGATCGCGATCCGCATCCCGTCCCTCCGCCTCGTCGTTTCCTTCCGCTAGCCTGCGCGGCCGGCTCCCGCAACGCCCTGTTGCGCGGACCGGCGCCAGGCCATAGATCCCCACCATGGCCAGCAGACGACACAACCAGGGCTCCGGCCCGACGCAACGCCAGCTCCGCGTGGGAGAGCTGATCCGGCGCACCCTGTCGGATGTGCTGAACCAGGGCGACATCCACGACCCCGACCTGAACCGGATGTCGATCACCGTGGCGGAGGTGCGTGCGTCCCCCGACCTTCGGATCGCGACCGCCTATGTCATGCCGCTGGGCGGCGACCGGCGCGAGGACGCGATCCAGGCGCTCAAGCGCAACAAGGCGGAATTGCGCCGCGCCCTGTCGCGCGAGACGGCTCTGAAGTTCACCCCCGACCTGAGGTTCGTCATAGACGAGACCTTCGACCGCATGGATGAGACCCGCGCCCTCTTCGCCCGCGACGAGGTGCGCCGCGATCTGGACGATGGGGCCGACGGTGGCGGCGGCGCGGCGGGGGACGATACCGGGACCGGCGCGGAATGATCGTGCGTCTCGCGCTTGCGGCGGCGCTGTCGTGGCTGGGCGGGACGGCTGTCGGCGCGCCCTGCCAGGACACGGATTTCGACGGCGCCTCCTTCACCGTATGCCGGATCGACCCTGCGCAAGAGGACGTGCGCCTGTTTCTCTACGACGATGCCGGCGCCCCCCTGGCCAGCTTCCGGGCCGTGAACCAGGCTCTGGCGCGGGAGGGGCGCGCCCTGGGGGTCGCCATGAACGCTGGCATGTATCACGCGGATCGCTCTCCCGTCGGTCTCTACGTCGAGAACGGAGAGGAGACGAAGCGGATCGTCACCTCCGACGGGCCCGGGAACTTCGGGCTGCTGCCCAACGGCGTTCTCTGCCTGGGCGACGGGACCGCCCGCGTGGTCGAGAGCCGCAGCTTCGCCGCCGACCCGCCCGATTGCCGCTTCGCCACGCAGTCCGGGCCGCTCCTGGTGATCGACGGCGCGCTGCATCCGAGGTTCCTGCCCGACTCCGACAGCCTCAACATCCGTAACGGTGCGGGCGTGGCGCGGGACGGACGGTTGGTCCTGGCGATTTCCAACGAGCCGGTGAACTTCGACCGGTTCGCGCGGCTCTTCAGGGACGGTCTGGACGTGCCGGACGCGCTTTATTTCGACGGCAGCATCTCCCGGCTCTACGATGCCGGGACCGGCCGCCACGATGCCGGCTGGCCGATGGGTCCGATCATCGGAACGGTCAGGGAGGCGGGCTGATGGGACGCCGCCGAAAGGGCCGCGACATCTCCGGCTGGCTGGTCGTGGACAAGCCCGCCGGGATCGGGTCCACCGACGTGGTGAACAAGGTCCGCTGGGCGTTCGAGGCGCGCAAGGCCGGCCATGCCGGGACGCTCGACCCGGACGCGACGGGCGTTCTGGCCGTGGCGCTGGGCGAGGCGACGAAGCTCGTCTCATCCGTCGCCGATGCGCTCAAGGCCTATGAATTCACCGTCACCTGGGGGGCGGAGACCGCCACCGACGACGCCTCGGGCCGGGTCCTTCTGCGCTCCGACATGCGTCCCGACGCCGAGGCCATCCGCGCCGCCCTGCCGCGCTTCACCGGCGACATAGAACAGGTCCCGCCCCAGGTCTCTGCGGTGAAGGTGGACGGCCGCCGCGCCTACGATCTGGCGCGAGAGGGGGCGGCGCCGGTGCTGACCCCCCGCCCGCTCCATGTGGATGAACTGTCGCTGATCGACTGTCCGGACCCCGATACCGCGCGGCTGAGGATGGTCTGCGGCAAGGGCGGCTATGTCCGCGCCATCGCCCGCGACCTGGGACGCACGCTGGGCTGCCGCGGCCATGTGGCGGTGCTCCGGCGCGTCTGGTCCGGGCCGTTCGATCTGGACGGCGCCGTGACCATGGACCGGATCGAGGCGCTGGCCCGCAGCCCGGAGATCGACGCGCTGTTGCAGCCGGTGGAGGCGGGCCTGGGCGATCTGCCGCTGTGCCGCGTGTCGCAGGTCGCCGCGCAGGCGATCCGCAACGGCAATCCCGCCGACGTTCTGTCCTCCGAGGCCGATTTCGGCGACCTCGCCTGGGCCTCCCATGGGGAGCGGGTCGTCGCGCTGGGCCACTACCGCGCCGGACGGTTCCATCCCAGCCGGGTCCTCAACCTTGGCTGAGCCCACGGCAAATGACCCGGCCCTGGACGGATTCGTGAACATGCTCCGGGACACGCCCGCCCCGCCCGGCTGCGCCAATCCCTATGCGATCCATGAAGAGGGCGTCGACGCCGCCCCCGATGCCGCAGAGATACGGGCGCGGCAGCTTGCCTCCTACCTCGGCCGGCGCCGTGACACCGCCCGGCTGCTGCTCATCGCGGAGGCGCCGGGCTATCAGGGGGCGCGGTTCAGCGGCATCGCCATGACCTGCGAGCGGACGCTTCTGGGGCAGAAAGACGGTGTGCCGCCGCATCTTGTCCTGCGCGATGGCGACAGCGGCCGGCGCACGAGCAGCGCCGCCGCGGCGCGGAACGGCCCGGAAACGCGGGGCGGCTTCTCCGAGCCCACGGCCACCGTCGTCTGGAAGGAACTGCTGCGCTACGGTCTCACCGACGCCGCGGTGCTCTGGAACGTGTTTCCGTTTCATCCGCGACGTCAGGGGCAGCCGCTGACCAATCGCACGCCCTCCGGAAAAGAGGTGGCGGCCACCCTCCATATCATCGAATCGCTGCTGGCCACGTTCCAGGGCTGCCGGCTCGTCTGCATCGGAAACACCGCCCGCGACCACCTTGGGCCGCTCCGCCCGGGGGTAGAGGTGATTCGCCACCCGGCGAATGGTGGCGCCACCCTGTTCCGCGACGGGTTGCGCAAGATCACGGCACAGCTCTGACGGGTACGGCATCCGGTGGACGCGCTGCCCCGAACGGCCGATCGGCGCGACCGACGGGCTGAAACGGGGCGTGGCGCGACCCGGGCGGCCCGGTCTACAAGGCGGCACCCCCCTGCGCGCTCTTCGCCACCGCCCCGACCCAAGGAGACCCCATGAATTTCGACTCCCCCGCCCCGGTCCTGGTGATCGCACCGCATCCCGATGACGAGGTTCTGGGAGTCGGCGGCACCATCGCCCGTCTGGCGGCTGCGGGACGCCCCGTCCATGTGGCCATTGTCACCCGCGGGATGCCGCCGCAATTCACCGACGAGCAAACCGCCAAGGTCCGGGCCGAAGCCTCCGCCGCCCATGCGCGGCTGGGGGTGACGCAAACGCACTGGCTCGACCTGCCGGCCGCCAGGCTCGACCAAGTGCCCCATTCGGAAACCAACGCCGCCGTCGGCAGGGTCGTGGCGGAGGTCGCGCCCGAACTTCTGTTCGTGCCGCATCCCGGCGACATGCATCTCGACCATTTCTACACCTTCGTGTCGTCGCTGGTCGCGTCACGCCCCCACCAGCAGGACTACCCGGCCACGCTTCTGGCCTATGAAACCGTGTCAGAGACCAACTGGAACGCCGCCTATCTGACGCCCGCGTTCGTTCCCAACGTCTTTGTGGACATCACCGACCATATCGAGTCCAAGCTCGCGGCGTTTGGCTGCTTTGCCAGCCAGGTCAAGGCGGCTCCGCACGAACGGTCGATGGAAACGCTGCGCGCGCTTGCCACCCTGCGGGGGGCGACGGTGCATCGCGGTGCCGCCGAAGCCTTCGTGCTGGTGCGCAGTTCCGTCTGACCGGTCGGCCGCTGGCCTGCGCGACCGTACGGACGGGAAACGGAACCGAAAGCGCGGCGTTTCCCTTCCGATCCCGAAGGGAGCCTGTCCATGGACACCAGCAGCTGTCTCGTGAGCCGCCTCACAGCCTACCTGGACCTGACCGAGGAAGAGCGCGACTTCATCGCGGATCTGGAAAAGGATCGGCGCCATCTGGCACGGGGAGACGCGCTTCCCCAAGTGAACGGGGACATCTGCATCGGGGTTCTGGATCAAGGACTCGCCGTCGCCATGTCGCAATGTGGCGGCAAGACCCGGATCACCCGCGTGTTCGTGCCGGGCGATGTGGTGGGCCTGGCCGAGCTTGGCGGCAACTTCGTGGGCCAGGACGTCCGGATGCAGACCGACGGCGACTTCTGCCCCTTCCCGCGCGCCCGGATCGGGCTTCTGCTGCGAAAGATGCCGCGGCTGGCGGCGCTGCTGCTGGCGATCGGCGGGATCGAGCAGCTGGAACTGCGCGAACGGCTGGCCGCGGCCAGCACCATGACCGCGGAGCACCGGCTGATCCACTTCCTGCTGAGCATTGCCTCCCGCCTGGCGATGCCAGGCATCGGCAGCGGGTCGCGTGTCCGCCTGCCGATGACCCAGGGTGAGATCGGACAGGTGATCGGCGCTACCGACATCACCGTGAACCGCACCATGCAACAGCTGGTCCGCCGCGGCTGGATCGAGGTCGACCGCCCCTATATCCGTCTCCTCGCGCGTTCGGACATGGAGGACGAAGTCCAGTTCGTGAACCGGTACGGCGATCTGGACCTGTCTTGGTTCGCCGCGCCCTGACCGGGCAGACCGTGCCGGTCCGAGACGGCGCCATACCGCTTAATCCTTGCTAAGTTCGCGCCAGATCCCTCCGGTTTTCCGGAACCGGGCCGCCGTTCTGCGACTGATATAGAGTGTATGCCAATGTATATTCGAGCGTATGGGAGGCTTCGACCATGCATGACTCCGTGACCTACTATGACCTGATCGGTTTCGTTCCCGGCAACCCGAAGACCGCGACATCCCTGCCGGCGACGCCCGACCTGAGCCGCACCGCCCTGTTTCTCGATTTCGACGGTACGCTGGTGGAGATCGCCGGGCGGCCCGACGCCGTGGATGTGCCGTCCGGGGTCCAGGATCTGCTGAGCGCGCTCGACGAACGGACCGGCGGCGCGATCGCGATCGTCTCCGGGCGGCGGATGGCCGATCTGGAGCAGTATCTGCCCGATTTCACCGGCACGCTCGTCGGATCCCACGGGGCGGAATGGCGCACCGGCGGCGATCGCCACGTCGCGGAAGAGGCGAGATCCGAGACCTTCGCCCATCTCCGCGAGGTGCTCCGCGCCTGGGTCGCCGCCCATGACGGCGTGCTGCTTGAGGAAAAGCCCGCCGCGCTGGTGCTCCACTATCGTGGCGCACCGCAGCATCAGGTCGCCTGCGGACGGATCATGGCGGCACTGGCCGAAGATACGTCCGGATTCACGGTTCGCCATTCCAAGATGGCGCTCGAACTCATGCCCGAGCGGATCTGCAAGAGGGACGCGGTGGAAATGCTGCTGGACCGCTGGACCGGCGACAGGACCCCGGTAGCGATCGGCGACGACCGGCCGGACGAGGGAATGTTCGCCGCGGTACAGGAGCGCGGCGGCTTTGCGATCCGCGTCGGCGACGAAGAGACCTGCGCCAGCTACCGCATCCGGTCGGTGGCGGATGTCCACGCCCTGCTCGACTGCTGGCTACAGGAACCTGAGGGGGCGTCATGTCGGGTCGGCTGATCGTCCTGTCCAACCGGATCCCCAACGACGGGCCGCCCGCCGGCGGGCTGGTGGTGGCGCTGGATGAGCTTCTGACCGGCCGCGGCGGCCTCTGGATCGGCGCCAACGACACGCCGACGGACACGCCGTCGCACAGCCTGACCCCGATTCCGGGCGGCAGCGGCTATGACAAGGCAGTGTTCGACATCACACCGGCGGAATACGACGATTACTACCTGGGCTATGCCAATGCCGTGCTCTGGCCGCTGTGCCACCGGCGCACGGACCTTCTGTCGCTGGAACGGCGGTTCGCGGCGGCCTATGCCGCGGTCAATGCCCGCGTCGCCCGGATGATCGCCGCGGTCGTCCAGCCCGATGACCTGATCTGGGTCCACGACTACCACTTCCTGCCCGTCGCGGCGGAATTGCGCGGGCTGGGCGTCAAGGCGCGCATCGGGTTGTTCCTGCACATCCCGTTTCCGACGCTGCCCGATCTGGCCGCGCTGCCGGAGCGGTCCGACTTCTACACCTGGCTGTCCAGCTTCGACGTTGTCGGCCTGCAGACAGAGGCCGATGTCGCCCGCTGTTTCGAGGCGTTCCGCAGCCATCCGGCCGGAGAGCTGTGGTTCGACGGCCGGGTGAAGTTCGCATCCCGTGTGTTCGCGGTACGCTCTTTTCCCATCGGCATCGACGGACCGGGCTTCGCGGCGCTGGCCAGCCGGCCGCTGGACACCGACCCGCTGCCTCTGGCGACCGGCACGCGGCTGGTCCTTGGCGTCGACCGGCTGGACTACTCCAAGGGCATCCCGCACCGGATGCGCGGCTTCGGCACCTGGCTCGGCAACCGCGCGGAGACATCTCCGCGGGCCACGCTGTTGCAGATCACGCCGCCGTCGCGATCCGCGGTCGCAGCGTACCAGACGATCACCGGCGAGCTTGAGGCGCTCACCGGTCACCTCAACGGCAAGCACGGTGAAATCGACTGGACGCCGATCCGCCTGATAGAGCGCAACATCGCGCGGGAAACACTTGCCCCGCTCTACCGCCGGGCGGACCTGGCGCTGGTCACGCCGCTGGCGGACGGCATGAACCTGGTCGCCAAGGAATTCGTGGCCGCGCAGGAAGAGGCCGACCCCGGCGTGCTGATCCTGTCGCGCTCGGCCGGTGCTGCCGAGCAGATGACCGACGCGCTGATCGTGAACCCCTACGACGCCGACGAGGTGGCGGAGACCATCGAGCGCGGCCTGACCATGCCGCTCGCCGAACGGCAGGAACGCCATCGCGGGCTGATGCGCGTGGTCCGGGACACCGACGTGTTCGACTGGGGCGCGCGATATATCGACGTCCTGTCGCGGACCGAACGTCAGATGGGCCTGCGGTCGGAGACGCGCTCGGCCTGAGGCGGTGCCTTGCCGTTGACTTCTGGCCCGCATCGCGGGTTATGGGTCCGTCGCCCTTCGCACAGGATCACTGTGAAACGTCTGGCCCGTCTCTTCACGCGCCCGCACCCCGATGCGCGGATGCCGTCCCGGAGCGCCGCGCCACGGGATGCCGCGGATCCCGCCGCCCGCTACGCGCCCCTGCCCTTCGTGTTCGCCGGACGCGACCTCGCCGTGCAGTGGTCCGCCAAATCCGCCTGTTCCCAGGTCGCCATTTGGGCCTTTCACCAGGAACGGCTGCTGGACGCCATGTCCGACTACAGCGGCTGGCCGCATCGGTTCCGGACAGAGGTATATCAGCCGTCGGACACGGTCCGGCGCCGCCTGGACGACCTTCTGCGCGCGCGGGGCGCGGGCTTTGCCCTGATCCGCATCACCCGGAACCCGGCAGAGCGGATGCTGTCGATCTTTCGCCACGTCTGCCGTCACGATTTCATGGACCCCGCCATCGCCAAGCATCTGGGTCTCGACAAGGCGCGCGACGGGCTGTCGGTCCGCGATTTCGACGCGCTGCTGACCGCGCTCGGGGTTGCGGACGGCCGCAAGGTCAACATCCACCTCCGCCCGCAAGCCTCGCGGCTCTCTGAGCTGGCGTTCGATCGCGTGGTGACGCTGAACATGGACACGCACGCGCTCGACCCGGGCCTGAACGCGGTCGAGGCCGCCTTCGCGCTGCGCCCGACCTCGTTCGATGCCCTTCCGGCACTCCAGCGCCTGCGGGCGTCGCACTACGCGCAGGACGCCGCCCGTCCCGGCACGGACAAGCTGGCGGACCATCGTTTCCGGCCCGGCGACACCCGGTCCTTCCCAAAGCGGGACCTGCTGGCGACGGGCCTGTTCCACGATCTCGCCCGCCGGCATCACGCCGTCGATACCGACAGCGTCGCGTCAGGCGATACCGACGGCGAGATCAGCTTTGCCCCGCGGCAGGGCTGACCGCTGCGCCATCCGGCGTCCCGGTCCGACGCAACGACCGCCACAAAGGCACCTCCCGCCCTTTTTATGCGTCGCGGAACTTGGTATCGGCTGGGCCGCGTCCCCCTGTCCGGCGGAAGGGCGCGAACCGACAGGGGTCATACCATGAAGGACGCCACCCAGCTTCACGACGCGGTGCTGGCCGCCGCACGCCGTGTCCTGCGGACGGAGGCCGACGCGATCCACCTGCTGTCCGACCGGCTGCCCGCCGATTTCGCGCCCGTGGTGGAATTGATGCTGCGCGCGCGCGGCCGGGTGGTGGTGTCCGGCATCGGCAAGTCGGGCCATATCGGGCGCAAGATCTCGGCCACGCTGTCGTCGACCGGAACGCCGTCGCATTTCGTCCACGCGGCCGAGGCCAGCCACGGCGATCTGGGCATGATCACGCGGGACGACATCTGCATCCTGATCTCGAACTCCGGAGAGACGACCGAGCTTCGCGATATCCTTGCCCATACCCGCCGCTTCTCGATCCCCATGGTGGCGATCTCGTCCAAGCCGCAGAGCACGCTGATGCGCGCGGCGGATTTCCGGCTCTGCCTGCCGCCGGCGCCCGAAGCCTGTTCCATCGGCATGGCGCCGACCACCTCGACCACGCTGACGCTGGCGCTGGGCGACGCCCTGGCGGTGGCGCTGATGGACCAGCGCAACTTCGTGGCCGAGGATTTCCGCGTGTTTCATCCGGGCGGCAAGCTGGGCGCGCAGGTGGCCACGGTGGGTCAGCTCATGCATTCCGGCGCCGAGCTTCCGGCCGTAGAGGGCGACACCCCCATGGGCGAGACGCTGATCGAGATGACGTCGAAGGGCCTTGGCATCACCGCCGTCACCCGCGGCGGTCGGCTGGTCGGCGTGATTTCGGACGGCGATCTGCGCCGCAACATGGAGACCCTGATGGATAGCACCGCCCAAGAGGTCGCCAACCCCGACCCGATCACCGTTCCGACGGAGATGCTGGCCGTGCAGGCGCTGGCGCTGATGAACGCGCGCAAGATCAACGCGCTTCTGGTGACCGACGACGCGGGCCGGGCCACCGGCGTGCTGCACCTCCACGACCTTCTGCGCGCCGGTGTCGCATGAAAACGGTGATCGTGATCCCGGCGCGCCATGCCTCGACCCGCTATCCGGGCAAACCCCTGGCGGAGCTGACCCTGCCCGACGGCACCCGCAAGAGCCTGATCCGGATGAGCTGGGAGGTTGCCATGGGCGTGCGGGGCGTGGCGGCGGTGCATGTCGCCACCGACGACGACCGCATCCGGGCGGCGGCGGAGGCGTTCGGCGCCAGCGTGGTGATGACATCCGCGGCGTGCGAGAACGGCACCGCCCGCTGCGCCGACGCGCTGGCGCGGGCGAAGATCGAGGCCGACCTGGTCGTCAACCTGCAGGGCGACGCGCCGCTGACGCCGGCCTGGTTCGTCGAGGACCTGATCGCCGCCATGCGGGACGACCCGGCCGCCCAGGTCGCCACCCCGGTCCTCAGGGTCGATCCGCTGACCTACGGCCATTTCCGCGACGACCGGGCCGCGGGCCGGGTCGGCGGCACCACGGCGGTGTTCGACGTGAATCAGCACGCGCTCTACTTTTCCAAGGAAGTGCTGCCTTATATCGACCCCGCCCAGGTGCCGGACCGGGACATCCCGGTGTTCCACCACGTCGGCGTCTATGCCTACCGTCCCGCCGCGCTGGCCCGGTATGTCGCGTGGCCGCAGGGCGAGCTGGAGCGGCGCGAGGGCCTGGAACAACTCCGGTTCCTCGAAAACGGCCACACCGTGCGCTGCGTGATCGTGGACGGCCGCGGCCGGGTGTTCTGGGAACTCAACAACCCCGAGGACATTCCCCGCATCGAAGCCGCCCTGAAGGAGCTGTGACATGGACGCCATCGAGACACGCACGGTCACGGTCGGAGACATCGAGATCGGGGGCATGCGCCCCTTCGCGCTCATCACCGGTCCTTGCCAGCTGGAAAGCCTCGACCACGCCCGGATGATGGCCGAGCGGATCGCGGCGGCCTGCGCCCCGACCGGCACGCGCTTCATCTTCAAGGCCAGCTACGACAAGGCCAACCGCTCGTCCCTGGGCACGTCGCGGGGTCTGGGGATCGGCAAGGGGCTGGAGATCCTGGCCAAGATCCGCGACGAATTCGGCTGCCCGATCCTGACCGACGTGCATGAGCGCGGCCATTGCGCCCCGGCGGCAGAGGTCTGCGACGTGCTCCAGATCCCCGCGTTCCTGTGCCGCCAGACCGACCTGCTGCTGGCCGCCGGAGAGACCGGGGCCGCGATCAACGTCAAGAAGGGCCAGTTCCTGGCGCCCTGGGACATGGGCCGCGTGGCGGAGAAGATCGCCTCGACCGGGAACGACCGGATCCTGCTCTGCGACCGCGGCACGTCCTTTGGCTACAACACGCTGGTGTCGGACTTCCGCGGCCTGCCGACCATGGAGCGCACCGGCTATCCGGTGGTGTTCGACGCGACGCACTCTGTCCAGCAGCCCGGCGGCCAGGGGGCGACCAGCGGCGGACAGCGGGAGTTCGCGCCCGTTCTGGCCCGCGCGGCCTGTGCGGTGGGCGTGTCGGCGCTGTTCATCGAGACCCACGAGGATCCCGAAAACGCCCCCTCCGACGGGCCGAACATGATACCCGTGGACCGGATGGAGGCGCTCATCGGAGAGCTTCGCGCCTTCGACGCCCTGCGCAAGGGTCCGGGCTGAGCGCGACCGGTTGATGCGCCGCGTGGACCCGGGCGTGCGCCGGTCTAGCTGTCGGCAGGCCATGCCGCACAGGACCGCCCATGCCCGAACTGCCGGAAGCCGAATCGAACCGCGTCCGGGTCGAGAGCCACTGCCTCAACCGCACGATCTCCGCGATCACCCTGGGTGAGACCTCCCACGTCGACCTGCCCGGCCCGGCGGCGCGGGACAGGCTCATCGGCCGCCAGTTCACCCGGACCGGGCGCCACGGCAAGCTGATCTTCGCGGGCAGCGACAGCGGTCCGTGGATCGCCGTGCACCTTGGCATGACGGGCGCTCTCATCCCCTTCGACGCGCCCGCCGACCCGCCCGACCACACCCGCATCGTCATCGCGTTCGAGGGCGACCGGAGGCTGGCGTTCCGCGTGCCGCGCAAGCTCGGCTGGATGGCCGTGATCGACGATCCGGCCGGGTATGTGGTGCAGGCGGGGCTTGGGCCCGATGCGCTGGCGATCGACCGCGACGCCTTCGCTGACACCATCGGCGGCACGCGGGGCGCGATCAAACCCGCGCTGATGAACCAGAAGAAGCTGGCCGGCATCGGCAATCTCTGGAGCGACGAGGCGCTGTTCCAGACCGGCATCGATCCGGACGCCTGCGCCGACGGGCTGTCCGGCGCCGCGCTCGGCGCGCTTCACGACACCGTGCGCTCGGTGCTGCGGACCGTCTGCGATGCAGGCGCCGACTACGGTCGCCTGCCCGGCGACTGGCTGATCCCCCGTTACCGCAAGGAAGACGCCTCCTGCCCGCGCTGCGGCGGGCCGATCGGGCGGCGCAAGGTCGGCGGGCGCACCGCCTATTTCTGTACCTCCCACCAGGGCTGAGAGCGGCGCCAGCGCCCGCACGCGACAAGCGACCGGCACCGCTCCGGCAGCGCCGCGCCCTGTCACCGGTGCCCCGATGTTGTCGCTCAGTCCCCGCGCGTCGCGCTCATCAGACAGAAGGCCGCTCTCGCCTCGCGCGACGATTTCGGAGGATGCCGGAATGGCGCGCGGTGCAGACCGGCGTGCCAAGAGCCATCGCCTTCGTCACCGCCACCGACCGCCCTCCCGGTCGCCATCGCCGGCGGTCGGGCCAGGCAGAGATCGGCCCAGGCGATACTGGCCACGATGTCGTCGCGGGAATGCGGGAACCCTGCGGCATGCCCGTACGCCACAGGACGTTGCGCCCGTACTGGCGCGGAATTCGCCGGAATTCCGGCGGGTACATGCGCCATCCCCCCATGCCACTCCGCGATGGCGAAAAGCGGCTGCGTGGCCACGACGGTATGCGATCGGGATGGAAAGCCCGACACGCGGACGCGGACCTCCCCGGCGCGGTTCCGGCTGTCGTCCGTGCGACCGTGCCCGATCACCGGCAGTGACGGTCCGGAAATCGTCCTTGAACCCCAGCTCGGACCCCTTGGCATGACCCGTCGCGTTCCGAGAGCGCATCTTTGGCGCCTTGATCGGTCCAGAGCTTGCGCACGTCCTTGGCCCGGTCCTGCGTCGGGCATCCGCCTTCCCCGCCATCTGGTGCCCGTCGGACTATCGCCTTCGGCACCGGATCCGTCACCGAAGCGTCGCATGCCTGACGTTGGAATGCGACATCGCCGCCATGCCTCACCGGTCTCCGGCGACGTGCCGATGGGCGTTCCCGCGACGCGCCCGGTGCGGATTGCGATCCGGCCGAACGCCATCCACCGGTTCAGCCGCACGCGCGCCACCGGCACAGGAAGGTCACCGCCTGGCTCGGCCGGTATGAAAGCTGGCGTAGATCTTTACGTTGCCGAAGCTGCCGCTGCCGGTGGTCTGCGCGATGTCGGGGGGATCGCAGCGATTCGCTGTGGCTCCCGGGCTGGTTCGGTCCGGCGCATCCGAGCATTGACCGGCGGATGTGTCTTGGGCGGATGACATCTGCGGCCCGGTCCAGCATGGGCGGTTTCACGCGGACATCCGCCACCTTCCGCATGATGGCATCAGTCTTTCGTGCCGTGACCTGTCCGGACGACCCCATTGTCCGGCGCCGTCGCCTGGACCATTGACCAGGGCAGGCCGGTCCCCCATGTAATCCGACAAGGATGCCGCGCTGCAGAAACAACGCCGGGACGAGATATCGTGAAAACTCGCAACGGGCCGGAACGCCCGCGAATCCTGAGCGTTCGCTGACATGGCCCGAATCCTGTACCTCGTGCACGATCTCGACGACGCTGCCGTCTGGCGTCGCGTACGCATGTTGCGGCTTGGCGGTGCAGAGGTGTCGCTGGCCGGTTTCCGGCGCGGCACCGATCCCCTGCCCGAAGAGGCGCTGGTCCTTGGCCGGACGGAAAACGCCCGCATGGTCAAGCGCGCCCTGGCAGTGCTCGGCCAGCGCCTGCGGCCGCATCCCGCACTCAGCGACATACCGCGGCCCGATATCGTCATGGCCCGCAACCTTGAGATGCTGGCCCTCGCCGTGCCGCTACGCGCGTCCTTCGGCGACCGGGACGCCATCCCACTGGTCTACGAGGTGCTCGACATCCATCGCCTGCTGGTCGGCGACAGCGCCAAGGCCAAGCTGATGCGGCGCGCCGAGCGGCGGCTCTGCCGCGCGGTCGACCACCTGATCGTCTCCTCGCCGGCATTTCTGCACCGGCATTTCCGCCGCTACGGACAATGCGCGGCCCCAGCGACCCTGGTAGAAAACAAGGTGCTGGTCGCCGAGGATACCGTGCCCGCCCGGCCCGGCCCGGGCGAGCCGCGCGCGCCCGGGCCCATTCGCGTCGGCTGGTTCGGGATCCTGCGCTGCCGGTTCTCGCTTGCCTGTCTCGACGCCGCGACACGCGCGCGACCGGGTCATGTCCGGGTCGTGCTGCGCGGCCGTCCCGCCCTGGACGAGCTACCGGACTTCCATGAGGTCGTGGCCGCCAACCCGGATCTGGAATTCGGCGGTGCCTACCGGTATCCGGACGATCTGGCGGAAATCTACGCCGGGGTGGACCTCGCCTGGCTCGTGGATCGCTATGACGAGGGGCAGAATTCCGACTGGCTGCTGCCCAACCGGCTCTATGAAAGCGGGCTGAACGGCGTCCCGCCGATCGGCCTCGGCGGCACCCAGGTGGCCGCACGGATGCGCGAACTGGGCATCGGTCTGGTCCTGGATGCGCCGAGCGTGGCGGCGACGCGCGCCCTCTTCGACGCGGTGACGCTTGAGGATCTCGACCGTCTCCGCGTCGCGCAAGCTGCGGTACCGGCCGAAACCTGGGCGGCCGATGCGTCCGATGGGCGGGATCTGCTGGCCAGACTGACAGGAGTGGACGACATGCCCGGACGAAATCCCGCGGATCCCGCCGCCGGCGACGCGCGCGCCGACAGCGGCGTGCTCATCGTCATCCCGACGCTGCAGGAGGCCGACCATATCGGCGGCGTGCTCGACGGGCTGCGCTCCTTCATGGCCCGCCGCAAAAAGGCCGGCGCCGCCGCGCGCATCGTCGTGGCCGACGGCGGGTCCGGCGACGGGACACGCGACATCGTGCGGGACCATATCTCCCGGCATCCCGAATTCGACATCCGCCTGATGGACAACCCGGCCCGGCTCCAGAGCGCGGGCATCAACCTGGCCTGCGCGTCCCACGCGGATGGGATGGACACGCTGGTGCGGCTCGACGCCCATTCCGACTATCCCGAAGATTTCGTGGATGTCGTGCTGGAAGAGGCGCGGCGCACCGGTGCCGACAGCGTCGTCGTGGCGATGACGGCGGTGGGTTCCACGCCGCTCCACAAGGCGATCGCCTGGACGCAGAACTCCCGCCTCGGCAACGGCGGCGCCTCGCACCGGACAGGCGACGGCGGCCGCTTCGTCGATCACGGGCACCACGCGCTCATCAGGCTCGACGCGTTCCGGGACGTGGGCGGCTACGACGACAGCTTCTCTCACAACGAGGACGCAGAGCTCGACCTGCGGCTGGCGCGCGCCGGGCGGCGGATCTGGCTCACGACCCGCACCGGGCTGAACTATGTGCCGCGGCGGACCCTCAAGGCCCTGTGGCGCCAGTATTTCCGCTTCGGCAGCGGCCGTGCTCGGACGGTTCTGAAACACCGCATCACCCCGCGGATCCGCCAGATGATCCCCATCGCCGTGGCACCGGCCATCGCGCTTCTGGCGCTGGCGCCGCTGCACCCGGCCTTCGCCCTGCCCGCGATGCTCTGGGTTCTGGCCTGCCTTGCCGGCGGAGCCGCCCTGGCCATCGCCAACCGGGAGGCGCTGGCCGTGGCCATGGGTCCGGTCGCCGGCACCATGCACGCGGCGTGGTCGGCGGGCTTCTGGTACCGGCTATTGACGGCGCCCTTCGCCCGGCGGGACGCGGTTCCGCCGGCCTTGTCCGCCGGCGCGCCGATCCCGCGGGAGCGCGTCGCCGTGGGCGTCTGCACGTTCCGCCGGCCTGCGCTCAGCGACACGCTGACCACGCTCGACGCGCAATCCCTGCCCGCCGGCGTGCCCCTGACCATCGTGGTGGCCGACAACGACGTGACCCCCAGCGCGCGGTCGCTGGTTGAGGCCTTCGCGGCGCGCTCGAAACACCGGGTCGTCTATCTTCACGCGCCTGCCGGCAACATCTCCCTGGCGCGGAACGCCATCCTGGACGAGGTCGGCCGCAGGGGCCTGCGCCGGCTCGCCTTCATCGACGACGATGAGCTTGCGCCACGCCACTGGCTGCGGGAGCTTCTGGCGCGCATGGCGTCGGGCGACGCCGATGTGGTGGTGGGACCGATCCGCGCGATCTATCCCGAGCACGCGCCCAGCTGGATGCGCCGCCTGGGCGTCCACGACACGCGCCCGGAACTCGGCCCCGACGGCAGGCCCATCGCCGGGCACAGCTGCAACGTGCTGATGGACCTTGCGTCGCCCGCCCTGGAAGGCCTCCGGTTCGATCTGGCGCGCGGCGCCTCCGGTGGAGAGGATACCGCGTTTTTCGATGCCGCATCCCGCGCCGGGGCCCGGCTTGCCCTGGCCCCCGCCGCGCGCCTGGATGAGCCTGTCGCCCCCTCGCGGGTCCGGCTCGGCTGGCTGCTGAAGCGCCGGTTCCGCATGGGCCAGACCCATGGCAGCCTGCGGCGGCAGAACCGCGGTACCGGCGGCCGCGCGGCAGAGATCGCGAAAGCGGCTGCCAAGGTCGCCTATTGCGGTGCCTTCGCACTGCTGACGGTACCTTTTCCAGAGCGGCGCAACGCGAACCTTCTGCGCGGGGCGCTCCATCTCGGCACGATCTCGTCCCTGATCGGGATACGCGACCTCACCATCTACGGAGAGGGCACGGGTGTCGGAACAGGCGCTTGACCCTTGCGGGCAGGACGGGGCTGCCCCGTTCCCCACGTCGAATTGTCTCGGGCGTGAAAAGTCATCGGTTCAGCAATTTTGGGTAGAGAATGTTAATCATTCCGGTCTAGGCTCGAATGACGCCGGGGAAGATCGGTCTTCATCGGCGCTGCCTGAACCAAACCGGATCGAATATGCGCCTTCATGTTTTTGTGATCGCCCTCGTTACGATGATACTCCTCGCGGCCGGTCTCGGCTTTGCCGCAGGGTTCGGTCCCGGCCGGCTGACCGTGTTCGTGGTCGCGGTGATCGTGGTCCTGCAGATCGCCTATGTGGCCTTCGTGGCACTTGCCGCGGTCGTAGGGCAGTCGGGACGCTCCGCTCTGCCTTATCCGCGACACGACCCGCACCCCCACGGAATAGCGCAAAACACGGACGCCTGATCGCGGCGCCGCGTCGCTTGTCCCGCACCCCGGCGTTCGGTTCGACCACGGCGCGCTGCACTTCCTTATCGACAGTGCCCCGTCCGCATCCGGATCCGTCGCGACCGCCCCGGCGCCAAGGGGCACTGCTGTCATGACCGCGCTGGCATCTCCCCGGGTCAGCGTCATCGTCGCCTGCCACAACGCTGAGCGCACGCTCGGCCGTGCCATCCGGTCGGCCCTGGCGGAGCCGGAGACGGCCGAGGTCATCGTCATCGACGACGCCTCCACGGACGGCACGGTCAGGGTCGCGCGCGCCGAGGCAGCCGGCGCGCCGCGGGTCCGGCTCATCGCGCTGGACACGAACGCCGGCCCCGCCGCGGCGCGCAATCGCGGTCTGGACGCGGCAACGGCGCCCTTCGTCGCCGTTCTGGATTCGGACGACATCTTCCTGCCCGGGCGCCTGCGCACCCTGCTCAATGGCCCGCCGAGGGAACTCGCCGCCGACAACATCCTTTTCATGGACGACAGGCCGGACGGGGGTCCCGCGCCGGATTGGCCCGATATCGCGGCCGATTTCTCCGACCTGACCCTGACCCAATTCGTCGAGGGCAATCTGCGCCGCAAGGGCACCGCGAGGGGAGAGTTGGGCTTTCTCAAGCCGGTGATGTCCCGGGAATTCCTGACCGGCAAAGGGCTTCGCTATGCGCCGTCCATGCGGCTGGGAGAGGATTACGATCTCTACGTCCGCATGTTCCTGGCCGGTGCCCGGATGACACTGACGCGGCGGCCGGGATATGCCGCCACGGTCCGCGCGACCTCTCTCAGCGCGCGCCATGCGACCGCCGACCTGGCCGTTCTCCACGCCCGGATAGAGGAGCATCTGAAGGCGCCGGACCTTCCCGAGGACGTCGCCGCGCGGATGCGCGCCCTCTCGCGGGAGGTTCGCCACAAGCACGACCACCGCAGGTTCCTAGACCTGCGCCGGTCGGGCGGTGCCGCAGCGGCGATCCGGTTCGCCCTGGGCGGCCGCAACCGTCTAGGCCCGATTGCGACCCAGATCGCCCGGGACAAGCTGCATCTCAACGCCACCGCCGCCGACGTACTGCCGAAGGGTGGCACTCGGCTGCTTCTCGACCCCCGGCAGACATAGGCGCCGCGGCGCCCGCCCTATCCGGCCGGCGGCAGCACCGCCAGATCGGCTCCCGGCGGGAGCACCGCCCGCTCGGCCTCGGCCGGGGCAAGCGTCACCACCGCCGCATCCCATTCCGGCAGATAGCCCAGAGCGCACAGCCCCTCGGCCCCGAAGGCGAGCACGCGCACGGCCCGTCCTTCGGCCAGGGCGGTCAGCCGACAGGCGAGCGCCACGTGATCGTCCTCGTCCGCGGATCCCGGGGACCGCAGGGGCGGCACCGCCATGCGAACCGCTTCGGCGGGGGCGGGCGCATCGGCGGCACGAGCGGCGGACCCAAGGACCAGGGTCAGCGGCGCCCGGTCCTGCGGCACCGGATCGATCCGCCCCTTGGCACGCCGATCCGCAAGGCTGGCGCGCAGGTCGCTCAGCAGCGCCGGATGGCGCAGGATCTGCCCGGCCGCCGACAGGGGTTGCCGCGACTTGATCGCCCGGACCAGTCTTTCGTAATCAAGGCCCCGCTCCAGCCGCCCGGCCCGGTCGTCGAGCGCCCGATGGAGTGCCGCATCTGCGGGGCGGCTCCGCGCGGCGGCCCGGACCGCGTCAGCATGCGCGGCCAACAGGCTTTCCAGGGCGGCCTCCGTCAATCGGTGAGAGATCGAGCCCGCATGCCGCCTGTAGAGATAGGTCGGATCCGGTACCACCGCGTAGCGCGCGCCGTCGATCAACAACCGCAGGCACAGATCGAAATCCTCTCCGATCCGCAGCCGCGCGTTGTAGCGACGGGATCCCAGAAACGCACGCCTGATCATCGGCTTGAGATACCCGAAGGAGGCCACGCCCGCGCTGACCCCGTCGCTGTCCACGAATGCGGCGGGGCTGACGGTAAGAGAGGCGCCGATGTCCCGACCGCCCAGAACGGTGGTGCCGGCAACCTCCCGGTCTCCGAACTGCACCATGTCGTCGGCGATCATGTCCGCCTCCAACCTCTTCGCAGCGGCCAGAAGCCGCTCGATGCGTCGGGGGTGGAGGATATCGTCGGAATCCACGATCGCGATCCAATCCCCGCGAGCCCGCTCCAAAGCGGCGTTCCGCGCGGCGCCGGGACCGCCGTTGACGGTCAGCGCAACCGGAATTAGCCGGGAATCCTCACGCGCGATATCGTTCACAATCGCCACGCTGTCGTCATCCGACGCGTCGTCGGCGACGATAAGCTCGATCCTGTTGTGGGTCTGCCCCAGGACGGACCGGACCGCGGCCGCCAGATAGGCCGCACCGCGGTAGTTCGACATGATCACGGACACGGTATCGGCCGAACCATCGTCGGTCCGGCGGGAGTTCGAGCCGTTCATGCGAAGCGCTGCCTGCTTTTTCGTCGCGCAATCGCCGCATTCCCGGACCCCGTCGGACCCGGGAGCTGTGCGCCTACGCGGTTTCGCTGGACCGAACGGTTGCCGGCAGGGTCTGGGCCAGAATAACCAGGTCTCTTCCAGGGCTGTGCTTGGAGACATACACCCGGTCATAGGCGATGCGGCGCAAATAGGTCGTGTTGCTTCGCCCGCTGACCTGCCAGAGCCCGGTGATGCCGGGACGGGCGCTCAGGTAGAACCGCGCGGACCGGCCGTAGCGGGTCAGTTCGTCCAGCGGCACCGGACGTGGCCCGACCAGGCTCATATCGCCCCTGAGCACGTTCCAGAACTGCGGCAACTCATCCAGGCTCAGCTTGCGCAGGACCCGGCCCAATGGCGTCACGCGGGGGTCGTCACGCAGCTTCTGGGTTTCTTCCCATTCCGCGCGCGCCTCCGGAAAGGCCTGGAAGTGCCGCGCAAGAACCTCGTCTCCATTGGCGACCATCGTCCGCAGCTTGAAGCAGCGGAACGGGACGTTGCGATGCCCGACCCGCCAATGTCCGTAGAACACGCCACCGGGCGAACTGAGATGGATCAGCAGCGCAAGACCGGCGATCAGCGGTGCCAGCAGCACCAGGATGAGCGCGGAGGCGACCACATCCGTCGTCCGTTTCAACATCCCGCCCACGGGCCGGTCCACGACCTTCGCGGGAAACCAGGCGGAATGACGGGCGCGGGGACCGACCCTGAACGGAACAGTTTGAATACTCTTCATCGTTTACATCCTAGATCCTGAAGGCCGCAGTCAAACCGACTCCAACCTCGAATTGCTCTCTTCGCGGTTGCCCTTACGGTTTTCAACCATGTTGCGCAGAGGCATGACGGACATGCTCTCCGGCCGGCTCTCCGTGCGGCACCTTTTCATCCGTTATCTACATCAAATGCTGCTGATGCAAAGCCCGTAGGCTAAATGCCCCGCCCACCCCAAAGGTGGGTCGTCGTTTACGCAAGAATTGCGCATCACGCCCAACATCTGGGCGACATGCAGTGGCGCGCGGAAATTCGCTCATCCGTTTCATGGCAGTCTCACCCCTCATCTTCGCCCCCTGTCCGTCCCGACAGCTGATTCTTCGACCGCCTCTGGATGCCGCGTTTCACTCCCCTAGATTGTGTCCAAATACCGGGCTGCAACCCGACCGGGGTGAAATTACGGCCGCACAAGTTTACCAGGTCGAAATGTTCCTTCGCCGTCGTTAACCAGCAAACGTCGCAGGGCGGATCCTGTTCCCGACCCGGAACAACGACGACCGCCAGGGCTGCCCGATCCACCGCGCCTGGTTCGCCTGAAAGGTCGCCGGTTGCGTGGTGCGGCACGTCTGCGCCGATGTCGTCTTGTGCCAGTCCCGCCTTTTGGTTCCGTCCGCGCCGCTTGCCGGAAGCGGTCGGTCCTGGCGGCGTGCTGCCAAAGCGGGCTGCGCCCGCAAGGGACCGGGCCGCCGCACCCTGTGGCATGACCCGGAAGCTTATGACCGCGCGTCCCGCGCCGCCCCGGCCCATGCGGCCCGGCCGAACATGGGACCGCAGGGACAGATCGACGGGCTCGTCGAAACCCTGGCCCGGACGCCCGGCTAAGCCGGACGCCGTAACCGCGACCTCGGCGCGCGTCCTAGTCGGCGGTCCGCCCTGCCGCCGCGCCGTCCGTCGCGGACGCCGGGCGGTCCGGCCGGGGGGGTGCGCCAGACCCGGCCGCCTCCGGCATCGGAACGGGCGGGTCCGCGGTCCCGGCGCCAACGCGGGGCGGGTCCGCGGTCCCGGTGTCGGAGCCGGGCACGTCTGCGCCGGCCCGGTCGGACTCCGGCAGGCTCTCGCCCGCGGCACCGGGCTGCGGCGGGTTTTCGTCCGCGGCGCCAGGGCCGGGTCCGGGGAGGTCCATGCGCGGACCGCCGGTCCCGCTCGGCTCCGTGCCCTCCGGGCCCGTGCCGCCCGCGTCCGGGATTCGCGGCGGGGCGGTCCCGCCGAACGTGGTCGCCGGCGCCGGCAGGATCACCTCGAGCACATCACCGCCGCGGATCCTGTCGGACCGCGCGACCGGCATCGTCGTGCTCTTACCGTCCGCGACGCGCGTGACCTCCATCCGGGCCTCGGCGCCGTCCAGCAGGTTCACGATCCGCGTCCCGGTCCGCGACGATTCGGCGAACAGCGCCGCCTCCGTCTCCATCTTGATCCGAAGCTCTCGGATCGCCGCCTCCTGGTCCTTCGCGCCCTCCACCAGTTCCCGGCGCCGCTCGTTGGTCAGGTCAAGCCGGTCGCGCCCGGCTTCGTTCAGCCGCTGCTCGGCGTTGAGCCGCGCGGTTTCCAGTTCCAGCAGCCGGATCCGCTGATCGGCCACCTGGCGCTGCAGGCTGTCGCCGCGGTCGGCGGTCGTCAGCCCCCGTTCCAGCAGGTTCTGTACGTTGGCCAGGTTGTCCTCCAGCAGGGCAAGCTGCTCCTCGCGCAGAGTCACCTGGGTGTCGAGCTGGGCGATCTGCCGTTCCAGCAGTGTCTCCAGGTCGTCGATCTGCGACAGGTTCGAGCGCAGGGCCGTTTGGCGCGCCTGCAGGATCTCCCGTTCCTGGGCGATCAGCTCCGTGCCCATGGTCGCGCCCGACAGCTCCTGCGGCGGGTCGATCTCGGTGTCGTTCAGCTCGGCCCGAAGGCGGGCCAGCGTCGCCAGGCGGCGCAAAAGGTCGAATTGAAGCACCTGATACGTGCCGATGGAGGTCAGCGCGTTGCGCCCGCCCTGCAACAGCTGCGCGCCGGGCGTGTCGAGCCCGCCGGCCAGCGTCAGCGCCTGCAGCACGGTCATCCCCGGCGTGTGGGTATAGGCACCGGGCGCGCGGACGTCGCCCAGCACGTAGATCGGCGCGAAGGCGGCGATGGTGACGATCGCCTGCACATCCCCCCGCGTCCCCAGGCGGCCCTGCAACTGGGCGGAGATCTTGTCGGCGAGCGCGGCGGGCGACAGGTCCGTCACCTCGAATGCGCCGGCCACGGGCAGGGTCAGCACCCCCTCCGGCCCGATGAGGAACCGCCCGCCCAGGCCGTCCCAGGAGACGAACGCCTCCTCCACCGGGTCCCAGCGGCCGATCCGGATCTCGACGGTCTGTCCCGGCTCCAGCGTCCCCTCCGCCGACAGCACGGGCGCAGCCTCTCCCGCCCCCCCGGCCTGCGCCAGGACGGCGGGCGCGGTCGCCGCCCAGAGCAGTGCGGCGCAGAGCAGCGGCGCGCGCAGGATCCGGGCCGGACGCGGCCGAACGGTACGCGGCGAAACGAAGCGGTCACGCATGGGTCGCCAGCTCCTCGTAGCTGCCGCGGCGCATGTACTTGCGGGCCCGGGACAGTTCGGCATCTTCCAGGACGGTCGTCTCCAGCCGCTCCGTGAACCGCGGGTGGTCGCGCAGCGCATCCGTGACGAAACCGGGCTGGACCTGCCCCCATGGCACCCTGAGCAGCGTCAGGTCGTAGGCCCAGGCATTGGGATCGCTTGCCGCGGTACGGGCCAGGGGTTGCATCTGCAACAGCACGACATCGTATTCCTGGCGCAGATCCTCGACCATCCGCGCGACATCGGCGCCGGCGTGATCGGTGTCCGGCGCATAGCTCGCCAGCATTTGCGACAGGCCGATCGCCTCATGCGTCCCGTCGGCGGACTGGCCCAGCTTGTCGCCGTCGGCACCGTCGCGGATCAGCAGCACCTTGCGGGCGCCCTGGCGCGACAGCCGCGCGGCCAGCGCAGCGGGCAGTTCGTCGGGCCTGTCCAGATCCGCCGTCAGCGGCGCCAGCCCGATCAGCGTGCCCCGGTCGGGCTGCAGGCGCGCCTCGCAGACCTGGGCCAGCCGCTCCACCGTCCGGCGGCGCACCCGGTCCGACCCGGAGGCGCCGCGCCCGGTCGGCAGCAGTCCCACGCAGGGCAGGCCGGTGTCCCGGCTCAGGGTGCTGCCCGTGCGCACGGGCTTGGGGAGAAGCTCCCAGATCGCGCCGATCATCAGGCCGATGAAGCCGCCCAGCAGCATCCCCGACAGCAACATCGCCTTTTTCTGCGGGCTGGAGGCGCCGTCGGGCACCTCCGCCTGTGAGATCACCTTGACCGACGCGATGGGAAAACCCTGCTGCTGCAGCGTGACCTCCAGCCGGGAGAGATAGTCGCGATACACCTGGCTGTAGGTCTCGGAGATCGCCTCGAGCTGCTGGAGCCGGCCGCGCAGGGCATCGCCCGCGTTGGTGGTGTCGGTGGCCGTGTCCAGGTTCGTGCGCAGAGATTCCTCACGGCTCCTGGCGACGTTGTAGGCGACCCGCGCCGCCTCGGTCGCCTGCTCCAGTTCCAGCTGGATCGCCTGGCGCAGATCCTCGATGCTGCCCTTCAGGCCCTGGGCCTGGGGGTGATCCTCGCCGTATTGCTCGATCAGCCGGCGGTAGCGCAGGCGCGCGTCGAAATATTCGCGCCGCAACTCCTCGACGTTCGAGCGCAGGCTGCCCTCGGCCAGGGGCACGGTCACGATATCCTCGCCGTTCGCGGCCCGTTCCAGCAGCGATTCCATGCTTTCCAGCTGCGCGGAGGCCTCGGCCGCATCCGCCGCAGCGGCGACCAGTTCGCTTGCCAGTTCGGACTGCTGCTGTTCGGTCAACAGGTTGCCGCGCGCCTGCATCAGGTTGTTCTTGGAGCGGAATTCCTGCACGGCCGCCGCGGCGTCGATGCTCTGCTGCTCCAGCCGCTTGAGCCGTTCGCGCAGCCATGTTTCGGCAGAGCTTGCGACCTCGGTCGTGTTTTCCAGCTGGAACCGCTCATAGGCGGCGCCGTAGCCCCGCGCGATCAGCGCCGCGCGCATCGGATCGTAGCCGCGATAGCTGATCTCGATCACCAGGCTGCGCCCGGCGCGCGAGGCACCCAGCCGCGCGCGCAAGATCTCCGCGGCGCGGTCGCGGTCTGTCGCCTCGATCCCCAGGGCCTCTTGCTCGGCGCTCGTTCCGGTACTGCCGGCGTCCGCGCCGGCATCGGCCGGCCGTTCCGGCGGCGCCGGAGAGATCAGCCGCGCGAGGGGATCGGTCAGCGCCCCGATAGAGCCGATGACCTTTTGCGTGGCACCGACCGGCGGGGACAGGAAATCCGCGTCCTCGTCCAGGTTCAGCCGGTCCACCACCTGATAGGCCAGGGCGCGCGACTGGATGATCTGGATCTCGGACTGCACCGCGGTGTCGGAGCGGACCACGTTCGGCAGCGGCGACACCTCGTTCAGCAGATCGGCCCGGTCCTCGTCCAGCAGCACCGTCTCTACGGCGGTGTAGCGGGGGACGGAGCCCAGGATCATCAGCACCGCGATCGCGATCCCGGCCAGGGCGCATACCGTGACCAGTACCACCTGCCGCCGCATCGCGCGAACGACGGCGCCCAGGTCGATCCGCGCCTCGTCGTCGTAACCGGCCAGCGGATCGGGGTTCGCCCTTGTCCAGGCGATGGGACGGTCCTGTACGGGTGAGGTCATGTCGAAGTCTCCGAGCGGTCTTGCACGGCCGGGATCGCGCGGATGCGCGCCGTCCGGCAGGGAAGGGACGCGACGCGGGGCGGCGCGAAAAGGCGGCGGCGGGCGGTCATCGGGCGAACTCCGGCAGACGGCCGGCGGTCCGCACCGCCCGGGCCCGCCGCACCGCCCGTCCGAGCACTGCGGATCGGTCGGTCAGATAGAGGATGATGAACGGCACCAGAAAGGTGCCCGCCGTGTAGGGCGTCACGAAATCCACCTCTGCCACGGAGCGCACCAGAAAGAGCACCGACAGGCCGGTGCAGAGCATGACCGACCCGTCCGGTGCCGGCCCCAGCGTGGCCGAGATCGGCAGCACGAACAGCAGCACGCACAGCGCGGCCACCAGCGCCAGGCCCAGAAGCCCGGTGCCGACATAGGTCTCGATCAGCAGGTTGTGAAAGTGGAACCCGGTGCGGCCGGTGATATAGAATGTCTCCCAAAGGGTCTCCGCCTCCGGTCGGCCCCGCACCCAGAAGGCGCTGTAGCCGATCCCCAGGAACGGCTGCTCCGCCCCGAAGGTCAGCGCCTGGTTCCACAGATAGGTGCGGCCTGTCAGGGTGGAATCCTTGCCGAAGGCGCCAAGCACCGCGTCGAAGGCCCCCAGCCGGTAGGCGGCCAGCCCCATGGCCACCCCGCCGCTCAGGACCAGCGTCACCGCGGCGCGGCGCGGTCCGGGGGCCAGCCTCGGCAGCGTGCCGGCCAGCGCGATCGCCCCGAAGGCCGCGAAGGCCGACAGCAGCGACGTCGCCGAATTCGACATCAGGAGCATGACGATCCCCAGGACCGTGACGGCCGCGGCCAGCGGGTAGAGCAGCGCGCGGCTGCGGAACCCCCACACCAGCGAGGAGGCGAAGAGGATGGACAGCGTGGCGTAATAGCCCAGCTGGTTCTTGGAAGAGAACGCGCCGTTGAACGCGTAGCTTCCGTCGATGTAGTCGAAGGAATAGCCCCCGTTCGCCGCGGAATAGAGCAGCACGAGCAGTCCGCCGATCGTGCCGCCCAGGGCCAGGTTCGGCACCGACACGATGCGGGCGGCGATCAGCGCGCAGACCACGGTTGTCCCGTACTGGATGCCGGCGCGCAGGGTGGTGGCCGACGCGTCGCTCCACAGGGTAGAGGCCGCGAACACCCCCGGCACGATCAGCAGCAGCGCGACGGCCCAGGGCCGGACCAGCAGGATGCGCGGCGCGACGACCAGCGGCAGGAACCACACGGCGTAAAAGGCCAGAATAGAGATCTGACCGAACCGGATCGAATAGGCGAAGACGAACAGCGACAGCGCGACCGCGGGCACCACATAGGCCGTGTTCCGCGCGGGGTCCACGATGATGTCCTTGGGAATCTTCAACGTCGGTCTTCCTCGTTCCGTATCCTGGCCGTGGCGCCGTGTCGTCGCCGCCGCGGCCCGGGGGGTGCCTTCCGGGCTGCGGCCGGAGGCCCGGTCCACCGCGCTCGTGGCCGCAATCGGGCCGCGCCGCAAGTCCCGCGGCCCGATCCTGGCCATATCACACCGGGATTATCCGAAAGCGTCAGCCTTCCGGACGCGCCCCGCCCGGGTCGCCCGCGTCGGCGCCGTCCCGCCGGTCCGCCGCGGCGTCGCCGCACAGCACCGACCCCTCGAACCGGCAGTCCGACCCCGGCGGGCTGTAGGCCACCCAGTCGACCTCCAGCACCTGCGGCGCATTCCGGGCCTCGAAATCGCCCATCCAGCCGGTCAGCCGGTCGCTGGACCACAGGCTCAGATAGAGCTTCTGCGCCTCGTCCGGGATGCTGCCGCCGCGCGCTTCGCGGATCTGGACCCCGTCGATGAACCAGCGGATCCGCTCCGGCTCCCAGATCATCGAATAGGTGCGGAACGCGCCGTCTTCTTCCATCTCCAGAAGCTCCGGACGCGGATCCTGCCCGTCGAAATGCACGTTGGTCTGCAGCGACGGCCCGTCGGGCGCGATGAACTCGAAGTCGATCTCCTGGTGCGGCTTGTTCTGGGGCGGACCGATGTAGGTGAACATATTGGCGTTCAGGCCGACCGCATAGGGCACCTTCATCCGCGCCTCGAACGTGCCGTAGGCGAAGCGCGCGTTGGACTGGATCTCGGCGCAGGCCAGCGGCGGATCGCCTCCGGGCAAGGACTCCAGCGACAGCCGCAGCCGGCCGTCCGCGACGCGGACGCGGTCCTGCTGCCACAGACAACTCTGATGGTCGCCGTTCGTCCAGCCGTCGGAGACATACCACCTGTCGCGGTCGAGCCCGTCGAACCCGTCGAAGAAGGCGCCGTCCGCCCGGACGCCGTCGGTTGCGTCCGCGTCGCCCGCGGCCTGCTGGGCCCGGGCGGGTGCGGACAGGGCGGCGCAGAACGCCAGGACAAGGCCGACAGGGGCGCGCATGACAGGATCGCCTATGTAGCAACGGGTTCCGGACGCCCGCGGCCGACAATCTAGGCAAGCCTGCCGAATGCAACAAGACCGTCCGCGCCGACATGGTTACCGCAGGTTATGGCCCGTGAAGCCCGCCCGGACCCGTCCCGGGATCCGGCGGTGCAGGTCCGACAGGCCCGCGCCGCGGTCCGGAAGGTGACGGCGCAGAGACGTTCGCGTGGCGCTCCGCATCTCCACGTGCGGCGTATCCTCGGGCGCAATCCGCGCCGACGCGGACCGGCACCAGCGCCGACAGGCCCGGTCGTCCAGCCGCAATCGCAGCGGTCCATGGGCCGCGCAAGGACGCGCGTTGCGGGCGCGGACCGGGACCGCCCGATCCGGTTCAGTCGCAACATCGTGTTCCAACGGCGCGGAGTCCACGTGCGGTTGTGCCATGTCTCGGCACCGTCCAGCGCCATCGGCGGCGGGTCCGGACAGCCGGCAGGCCCGCCGTATGGTCCCGGCGGTCGGCGAGGAACCGCGCGCACACGGTCACCGGCAGGCGGTCCGCGCCCAGCGCGTCGCGGACCCCCCGCAGCCGGGCGCGAGGGCCCGAACGGCGGACGATCGGCCGTTCGACCCACGCGCCGCCTCAAGGCTCAGGTGCGTCCGTCCGCTGCGCAGCAGGAAACCGGTATTCAAGAGCGCCCGGTTGGCCGGTTCGCGCAGGCTGAACAGCATCCTGACATGCGGACCAACGGCGGCGAACACCTTATGAGGTATCCGGACTCCCCGGTGCGGCCGGAGCCGCCGAGCGTGCCAAGGGGGCGGGGCCGTGCGGCGTCAGACCGCCGTCAGCCCTCCGTCCAGCGCCAGCGCCTGTCCGGTGAAGAACGTGTTGTCCGGCGCGCAGGCCCAGAGCATCGCCTGCACGATCTCCCCGGGGGCCGCGATCCGGCCCATGGGAACCCGCGACAGCGTCCGGGCCGTCGCGTCGCCGCGCGACACCCCGTGCCGCTCCGCGATCCCGTCGGCCATCGCCTCGAACAGCGGTGTTGCGGTGAACGACGGGCAGAGCGCATTGACCCGGATCCCGTGCCGCGCGACCTCATCCGCCGCCGAGCGGGTCAGCCCGACCACCGCGTGTTTCGACGCCGCATAGGCCGCCAGCCGTCCCGCGCCCACCAGCCCCGCGGCGGAAGCCACGTTCAGGATCGCGCCCTTGCCCGCCGCGATCATCGGCGGCAGCTGGTGTTTCATGCCCAGGAACACGCCGCGCGCGTTGACCGCCATGATCCGATCGAATTCCTCGACCGGGATCGCCGTGAGCGGCGCCATCGCACCGCCGATCCCGGCATTGTTCACGGCGACGTCGATCCGCCCGTGCGCGTCCAGCACGGCAGCCACCATGTCCCGCGCCGCCGCCTCGTCGCTGACGTCCGCCACGACCGCGCGGGCGCCCAGGGGGGCCGCCACCGACTCTACACCGGGGTCCAGATCGACCAGCGTCAGCCGCGCGCCCTGCCCGGCGAAGGCCCGCGCCGCCGCCGCCCCCAGCCCGGAGGCGGCGCCGGTCAGCAGCACCGACAGGCCCGCGAATCCCTCAGCCACGGGCGGCCTCCAGCCCGCCGGCGGCGAAGAGCGGCACGTTCTCGCCCAGTTTCAGACCGCGCTCGGGGTCGCTGGCATTGCCGTCCAGCGCGCGTTTCTTGACCCCCTGCAGGATCGCGCCCATGCGGAAGAACGCGAAGGCCAGATAGAAATTCATCGCCGGCATCTCCGCTATTCCCATCCGTGCGGCGTAGGTCTCAACGAAGGCCGCGTCGGCGGGGATGCCAAGCGCGTCGCGGTCCACGCCGGCCAGCCCGCGCCCCTCCGGCCCCGCCGGCATCCGCCATTGCATCAGCAGCGCGGCCAGATCCGCGAAGGGATGGCCCAGGGTGGACAGCTCCCAGTCCAGCACCGCCACCGCCCGGGCCGCGTCCGGCGCGAACAGCAGGTTGTCGATCCGGTAGTCGCCGTGGACCAGGGTCCGCCGGCCGTCGTCGGGCGGGCGATTCGCGTCGAGCCAGTCGATCAGCCGGTCCATGTCCGGCACCGTTCCCGTCTCGGACGCGCGGTACTGCTTGGTCCAGCGGCCGATCTGCCGGGCGAAATAGTCGCCTTCGGGTCCGTAGTCCTCCAGTCCCGCCGCCGCGACATCGACGCCGTGGATCGCCGCCAGCACCCGCGCCAGCTCATCGTAGATCGCCGCGCGCGCCGCGCGGTCCACCCCGGGCACCCTAGGGTCGTCGAAGCTGCGCCCCTCCACGTGATCCATGACGTAGAACATCTTGCCGATGACGCTCTCATCCTCGCAGAGCGCCAGCATCCGCGGCACCGGCACCGCGCTGTCGGCGAGCGCCCGCATCACGCGGAACTCCCGGTCCACCGCATGGGCCGACTTCAGCAGATCCCCCGGCGGCTTGCGGCGCAGCACCATGCGGCGGTCCCCGGCGCAGAGCAGGAAGGTCGGGTTCGACTGCCCGCCGGTCAGCCGCTGCGCGGTCAGCGCGCCGTTGAGGGCGATCCCTTGCCCGTCCAGCCAGCGCGCCACGGCGCCCTCGTCGATCAGATCGCTCATGTGCGGTACGTCCTCAGCTCGTGACGCGCCACCTGCCGGCGGTGCACCGCGTCGGGACCGTCGGCAAAGCGCAGGGTGCGCAGATGCGTCCACATCCGCGCCAGGGGCGTGTCCTGGCTGATGCCCTGACCGCCGTGCATCTGGATCGCCTCGTCCACGACCTTCAGCGCCATCAGCGGGGCGACCACCTTGATCTGGCTGATCCAGGGCTGCGCCGCGCGCGTGCCTTCGGTGTCCATCATCCAGGCCGCCTTGAGGCACAGAAGCCGCGCCTGCTCGATCTCCATGCGGGCGTTGGCGATGATGTCGTAATTCGCGCCCAGTTCCGCCAGCGGCTTGCCGAACGCCTCGCGCGACAGCGCCCGGCGGCACATCAGGGCCAGCGCCGCCTCGGCCTGGCCGATCGCGCGCATGCAGTGGTGGATGCGTCCCGGACCCAGCCGGCCCTGCGCCACCTCGAAGCCGCGGCCCGCGCCCAGGATCAGATCGTCGGCGGCGACGCGCACGCCGGTGAAGCGGATGTGCATGTGGCCGTGCGGCGCGTCCGGGTCGCCGAAGACGCGCATCGGGCGCAGGATCTCTATGCCGGGGGTGTCGGCGGCGACGACGAACATGGAATGGCGCGCGTGGCGCGGGCCGTCGGGATCGGTGCGGGCCATCACGATATAGACCGCGCAGCGCGGATCCCCCGCCCCGCTGGCCCACCATTTCTCACCGTCCAGGACGTAGTCCCCGCCCTCCCGCACCGCCGCCATGGCGATCTGCGTGGCGTCAGAGGACGCCACGTCCGGCTCGGTCATCAGATAGGCAGAGCGGATCCGCCCCTCCAGCAGCGGCGCCAGCCAGCGCGTCTTGTGCGCCTGCGTTCCGTAGCGCTCGAACACCTCCATGTTGCCGGTATCGGGGGCCGAGCAGTTGAACACCTCCGCGGCGATGGGAACCTTGCCCATCTCCTCGGCCAGATGGGCGTATTCCACCGTGCTCAGCCCGTAGCCGGCATCGCTGCCGGTCAGCCAGAAGTTCCACAGGCCCCGCTCCCTCGCGCGGGATTTCAGCCCGTCGAGGATCTCGACCTGCCGTTCGGTCAGCGCGAACGGATCGCCCGACGGATGCCGCCCCACTTCGGCGTGGTACTCCGCATCCAGCGGGGCGATCTCATCCGCGATCATCGCGGCCACCCGGTCGATCAACGGCCGGACCCTGTCGGTCGCTCCCAGAAACATGCGTGCCCTCCCTGACCTCCTGGACAGAGGTAGCCGCAAACACCGCCACGGGCCAGCCCGCCCCCTGTGCGCCGCCGCCCGGCGCGACTATGGTCGGGGCCGGACAGGATCGGAGGAGTCCCATGCGCGCAGTTCTGCAACGGGTGAGCGAGGCGTCGGTCACGGTGGACGGCACCCGCATCGCGGCCATCGGACCCGGCGCGCTGATCCTCGTCTGCGCCATGCGGGGCGACGACGGGGTGGCGGCGGACGCGCTCGCCGGCCGGATCGCGCGGCTGCGCATGTTCCGTGACGACGCCGGCCGGATGAACCGGTCCCTGGCCGACACCGGCGGGGCGGCGCTGGTGGTCAGCCAGTTCACCCTGGCCGCCGACACCGCGCGCGGGAACCGGCCCGGCTTTTCGGCCGCCGCCGCGCCGGATCTGGCCCGCGCGCTCTGCGACCGGGTGGCCGCCGCGCTGGCGGCGCTGGGGATCCCCACCGCCAAGGGCCGCTTCGGCGCCGACATGCGGGTGGCGCTGGTCAACGACGGACCGGTGACGATCTGGCTGGAAAGCTGACCGCGCCCCGGCTTGCGCACCGCCCGGCAAGCGGCTAATCGTGACGGCGCAACGCGGGCGTTGTGTAATGGTAAGACCTCAGCCTTCCAAGCTGATGATGCGGGTTCGATTCCCGCCGCCCGCTCCAGCCTTCTCCGCTGCGACGGTCGGACGGCTTGCATTGCCCCGGCGGGGGTGGAACACCGCTGGGGCCACGAAAGCCCGGAGCGCCGTCTTGCCCAAACCCAGCCCCACCCAGGACCGTCCGGGATCCAAGCAGATCGGCGCCCTGGCCGCGCTCTGGCCGTTCCTGGCGCGCTACCGGCTGATGCTGACCGCGGCACTCTCCGCGCTGGTCTTCACCGCCGCCGTGTCGCTGGTGCTGCCCATCGCCGTGCGCCGCGTCGTGGACGGGTTCGAAACCACCGCAGAGGCGCTCCTCGACCAGTATTTCCTGGCCTTCCTGGCCATCGCCACGGTCATGGCCCTGGGCACCGGCCTGCGCTACTACCTGGTGACCCGGCTGGGAGAGCGCGTCGTCGCCGACATCCGCAAGGCCGTGTTCGACCGCGTCATCGGCCTGTCCCCCGCCTTCTACGAGCGGATCATGACCGGAGAGGTGCTGAGCCGCATCACCACCGACACCACGCTGATCCTGTCGGTCATCGGCTCCTCGGTCTCGGTCGCGCTGCGCAACGCGCTGATCCTGGTCGGCGGGCTGGCCCTGCTGGTCTTCACCTCTCCCAAGCTGGCGCTGCTGGTCATGGCGCTGGTCCCGCTGGTGGTCGTGCCGATCATCGTGCTGGGCCGCCGCCTGCGCGTCCTCAGCCGCCAGAACCAGGACTGGATCGCGGAATCCTCGGGCAACGCGTCCGAATCCCTGTCCTCGGTCCAGACCGTGCAGGCCTTCACCCATGAGGCGCTGTCCCGGGACACCTTCGCCCGCGTCACCGAAAAGAGCTTCGACGCCGCCCGCCGCCGGATCGCCGTCCGCGCGCTGATGACCGTGCTGGTCATCCTGCTGGTGTTCGTCGGCATCGTCGGCGTGCTGTGGATCGGCGCCCGCGACGTCCGCGCCGGGACGATGAGCGTGGGCGAGCTGGTGCAGTTCGTCATCTATGCCGTGCTGGTGGCCGGCGCGGTCGGCGCCCTGTCGGAGATCTGGGGAGAGCTGCAGCGCGCCGCCGGCGCGACCGAACGGCTGGTCGAGCTTCTGACCGCCACCGACAGCGTGACCGACCCCGCGACGCCGCTGCACGCCGACGCCGCCCAGGGCCGGATCGACTTCGACAACGTGACCTTCGCCTATCCCGCCCGAAGCGAGACCGCGGCGCTGGACGACGTGTCGCTGACCGTGACCCCCGGCGAGACCGTCGCACTGGTCGGCCCCTCCGGCGCCGGCAAGACCACGATCATCCAGCTTCTGCTGCGCTTTTACGATCCGCAGTCCGGCGCCATCCGGCTCGACGGCCGGGACCTGCGCGACATGGCGCGCCCGGACTTCCGCCGGCACATCGCGCTGGTCCCGCAGGATCCGGTGATCTTCGCCGCCTCGGCGCGCGACAACATCCGCTTCGGCCGGCCCGGCGCCACCGACCGGGAGGTGGAAGAGGCCGCCCGCGCCGCCGCCGCGCACGATTTCCTCATGGCCCTGCCGCAGGGCTACGACACCTATGTGGGCGAACGCGGCGTGATGCTGTCGGGGGGGCAGAAACAGCGCGTCGCCATCGCCCGCGCCATCCTGCGCGACGCCGCCGTGCTGTTGCTGGATGAGGCGACCAGCGCCCTCGACGCCGAATCCGAGGTGCTGGTCCAGCGCGCCGTGGACCGCCTGGCCCGCGGCCGCACCACGCTGGTGGTCGCGCACCGCTTGGCCACGGTGAAAAAGGCCGACCGCATCCTGGTGTTCGATGCCGGACGGATCGTCGCCCAGGGCACCCATGACGAGCTGGTGGCAGAGGGCGGCCTCTACGCCCGCCTCGCCCGGCTCCAGTTCACCGCCGGCCTCGCCGCGGAATAGCCCGCGCCGCCGCCGCCCGGGTTAGCGCTTGCCCTCACGCGCCGCTGCGTCAGACTTGGCGCCATGGCCCGACTGCGCCAGACAGTCGGCCAACGGCCATTTGGGAGGATGCCATGGGATACGCGACAGCACAGGACCGCCACAGGATCGAGGGCGTCGCCCCCTGGGCGGAGCGCGACGTCCCGCGCACCGTCTGGGAGCAGATCACCCGCACCGCCGACCGCTTCGCCGACCGGCCGGCGGTCACCTTCCAGCTCTTCTCCGACCCCCGCGACAAGGCCGAGACCCTGACCTGGTCCGACCTGCGCGCCCAGGTCGCCCAGGCCGCCAACCTCTTTCGCGACCTCGGGGTGGGGCCGCAGGACAAGATCGCCTACCTGCTGCCCAACTGCAACGAGACGGTGGTGACCTATCTCGGCGGCATGGTCGCGGGCGTTGTCGCGCCGATCAACCCGTTGCTCGACTCCGGCCAGATCGCCGCCATCCTGCGCGAGACCGGCGCCAAGGTGTTGGTCACGCTGCGCGCCTTTCCCAAGACCGACGTCGCCCAGAAGGCCGCCGCCGCCGTGGCCGAGGCGCCGAACGTGCGCCACGTGCTGGAGGTCGATCTCCACCGCTACCTGACCGGGATCAAGAAGCTGGCCGTCCCGCTGATGCGCCCCAAGGTCGAAGTCGCCCATGACGCCCGGGTGCAGTCCTTCGCCAAGGCCCTCGCCGGGCAGCCCAGGACGCTGCAGTTCGACGATCCTGCGACGGACCGGATCTGCACCAACTTCCACACCGGCGGTACCACCGGGATGCCGAAGGTCGCGCAGCACCGCCAGTCGGGCATCATCTACAACGGCTGGCTGGGCCAGGAGCTGCTGTTCAGCGAGACCGACGCGCTGATCTGCCCGCTGCCCATGTTCCACGTCTTCGCCGCCGTGGTGGTCATGGGCGCCTCCATCGCCTCGGGCGCTCATGTGGTGTTCCCCACGCCGCAGGGCTATCGCGGCGATGGCGTGTTCGACAACTTCTGGAAGCTCTGCGAACGCTACGGGATCACCTTCATGATCACCGTGCCCACCGCCATGTCGGCGCTGATGCAGCGCAAGGTCGATGCCGACATCTCGCGGCTGAACATCGCCTTCTGCGGCTCTTCGCCCCTTCCGGTGGAGCTCTACCGCCGGTTCGAGGAAGCCGCCGGCGTCACCATCTGCGAAGGCTACGGCCTGACCGAGGCGACCTGCCTCGTCTCCATCAACCCGCCCGACGGCGAGAAGAAGATCGGCTCGGTCGGTCTGCCGTTCCCCTACACGAAGGTAAAGATCTTCCACGACACGGCGGACGGCGCCAGGGAATGTCCCACCGACGTGGTGGGAGAGATCTGCGTGTCGAATCCCGGCGTCATCGTCGGCGATACCTATTCCGACCAGTCCAAGAACCGCGACCTCTACCATGGCGACTTCCTGCGCACCGGCGATCTGGGCCGCGTCGACGCCGACGGCTATCTCTGGATCACGGGGCGCGCCAAGGATCTGATCATCCGCGGCGGCCACAACATCGACCCCGCCGAGATCGAGGAGGCGCTGGCCGGCCATGACGCCGTGGCCATGGCCGGCGCCATCGGCCAGCCCGACGCCCATGCCGGCGAACTCCCCTGCGCCTATGTGGAACTCTGTGCCGGCGCCACCGTGACCGAGGACGAGCTGCGCGATTTCGCCAAGGGCCGGATCTCCGAACGCGCCGCCTGGCCCAAGCGGATAGAGATCCTGGACGAACTGCCCAAGACCGCCGTGGGCAAGGTGTTCAAGCCCGACCTGCGCCGCCGCGCCATCATCCGCGTCTACAACGACGCCCTGGCGGAGGCGGGCCTGGCCGCCGAGATCACCCGCGTCACGGAGGACAAGCGCCGCGGCCTCGTCGCCTGCGTGGGCCGCACCGGTGACGTGGACGACGCCGCCGTGGCCCGTGTCCTTGGCGATTTTACCCGGCCCTGGGAATGGGATGCCGGGACCGGCACCGGGGCGGAGTGACGCAGGCCGCGCCCCGGAACTCCGGCCCCCCGCCGCCGGTTTCGCCACAAAGGCACGGAGGGACCGATGGCGAAATCCCGCGACGAGATTTGGGACGACTGGCGCGCGCTGATGAACATGGCGCCCAGGGAACTGGAAGAGTGGCTGGAGACCGAGGAGTCCCGCGCGGTCGGCGACGACGCGGACGGTGAGAGCACAGGGCACGCCTCGGGCCGCCGCATCGTGTCGATCAAGCGCACCGACAAGGACGATCTGACCGACGACCAGTGGGACCATATGGGCAAGGTCGTGGGCTATGTCCGCCGCCACTGTGCGCAGGTTCCGGATGGCGACATCGAAAGCTCCACCTGGCGCTATTCGCTGATGAACTGGGGCCACGATCCGCTCGCCGACGGCGGTTGCGCCGAGTAACCGGAACGGACCGGGGTCCTACGGGACTCTTACACGATTCATACGTCGATCTTGCAGGGATCTCCGAAAAGCCCGGCAGGCACCGGGGGTCCCGAATCTCCGGGTTCGAAGACCGATACCCCCAGCGTCTCAGGACCCGTCGATGGGACGCTAACCCTCTGATTCACTGCTCGAAAAAGCGAGCGATGTCATGAGCGGCCCGTTCTGGCCGGGCGACGGACAGATGGTGCGTCCCGCGCGCTCCTTCCCGAAGCCACACGGCAAGCCCCGCACCGACGACAGGCGTGTGTTCTCTGGCATAATCTTCATCAATCGCAATGGATTGCGTTGATGCGATGCCGGGGGGGACGGGCCGCGCCAGGACCCCCTCCCGCCGTCGGAAGCGGTCGAACAGACGGGGGTGTTCGCACGGATCCTTGCGGGACCTGCCGCGGAGGAACCCGGTGGTGATCGACGCGACCTCCCTCAAGACACACCGGACAGAGACCAGCCCGCGCTTGAAAACCGGGGTGCGTGGAGACCTGATCGGCCGCACCACGGGCGGGACGAACACGACGCGGCACGCCGTCACCGACAGCGTCAAACGCCCCATCCGGTTCTTCGTCAGGGCTGGCCAGGTCAGCGAAGATTTCGGCGTGCGGGCGCTGTGTGGCCCCCTTCCTGCGGTCGACCGCGGGACCGCCTGCCGGGGCCACGACGCCGACTGGTTCCGCGGAGCCTTGGAAGACAACGGGATAGGCCCTTGCGTCCCCGGCCGGAAGTCTCACGACACGCGGCGATACATGCGACGCAACCGCAACGAAATCGTGTTCGGCGGCCCAACGGACTGGCGCCGGGTCGCAGGCCGCTACGACCGTTGCCCCAGGGTCTTCCTGTCGGCCGTAGCACTCGCCGTCATCTTCTGGCCCTGGTCACAATCCCTAGAGGTCGCCCGCCAGTTCGGCGAGCCACGTTTCGGCATAGCTTAGCCCGGTTTCGGGATCCTGCGTCCACGGATCGTCGGCGCGCGCGGGGTCGAGCCCGGGTCGGCCGCTTTCGAACATGTCCGGTAAACCGTCGCCATCGGTGTCGGCCGGCGGAGGGCTGGCGGCGATCTCCGGCCAGCCGCCGACCTCGGCCGCCGTATCGATGACTTTGCCCGTGCAATCCCGAATATCCGCGACGGCCCGCGTGTCGAGCGCGTCCCTATGTCCGCCATCCGGCAGGCGGTCGCCGACGATGGGCAGGAGCGTCTTGAGCAGATCGCCGACCTCCAGAAGCGGACGGTTGGCCGACAGGATCGGCGCGGGGGAGCGGTTGGCCCGGGCCACCGGGCCGAGCACCGTACCGTTGCGGTCCGATTTGCAGCGCCGCAACGCCAGGTTGTCGCGCGCCTCAAGTTCGATCTCGCCATTGCCGAGAAGATAGAGCTCGACCGCGACGGGCGTCTTCCAGTTCGTGCTGGGGCCCGGCACTGTCAGATTGCCGATATGAGCGATCCGGGTCAGCCCGTAGAGGTTGTAGTACTCGCCGAACTGGCTGATCGGATCGTAGAATACGTTGTTCAAGACCTCGACAGGACCCGTGTCGGTGGCCTTCACGTCCGGGTTGCGGTCGCGGTGATGGGCAAAGACGTTGCGCATGAGGGTGACGCGTCCACAGCCGTCCGCACCTCGATCCATCGAGCAGATCAGGGCGCCCTTGGAATGCCGGCCCTTGGGGTGCGTGGAGCGGTCAAGAGAGAAGGCCAGAAGGCTGTTCGCTACGGTAATGTCAGCGGTCAACCCCTGACTGGCATGGATGTTCAAGGTCTCGTCCGTGGCGAAGCCTAGGGATAGATGATCCAGATACACACGGGTCGCGTTTTCCAGCGTGATGGCGTCGACACCCGCGTTCTCGACCTCGGGCGCGCCGGGGCGGATCTTGAGAAAGCGGATCACGACGTCATTGGAGTTCTTGACCACGACCGGCGTGCTGGTGCCGTCGCCCAGACGGATCTGCACTCCGTCGCCCGGAGCGGTTTGTCCGGCGATGTAGACGTTCGGGCGGACGCGGATATCGCTGTTCAGGCTGATCGTGCCGGACACGTCGAAGACGCAGACGCGGGGGACGTCCGCCTCAGCGCAGTCGCGGAGCGACCCCGGCCCATCGTCCTTGAGCGTTGTCACGCGGGTGATCGCGCCGCCTTTCCAGCCCACGGCCTCTGCCCCGAAGCCCATTGCGCCTGGAAAGGCAATGCCCTCTGCCGCCGCCCACAAGGGGGCCAGCGCCAGAAGCGACCCGAGCGCGAGGGCCTTAGGCACGTTTGACATAGTCATAGGCGGCGTAATCCACATAGCCGTAGACCTCTGCACGGCGCGGCTCGACGCCGTTCACGACGATACCGGCGACGTTGAGACCGTTGCGCTGCATCCGCTGAGCCGTCTGGGTCAGGGTATTCCGGTCCGTCCGGCCCCATCGGCTGACCAGGATGGCGGTATCGGAAAGGCGCCCGAGGCGGTTCGACTCCTCGGAGATGAGGTAGGGAGGCGTGTCGAAGATGATCATGTCGTAGCGCTCCCGAAGGGCATCCAGCGATTTCGACAGACCCTGCTGGTTCACCACCTTGCGCGAAAACCGCGATCCGTGCCGGAAGTTGAGGAAATCGACACCGGGATAGGGGGTGCTCTGGATCGTCTTTTCCAGCAGGTCGACGTCCCCCAGGACGCTGCCGACGGTGGTCTTGCCGGGTGGTGCCTTGAAGGCCGCGGTGGCGCCGCCACGATGCACGTCGAAGTCGATGAGCAGGACCTTGAGATCGTCCATCGCGGCGGCAACGGCCATGGATGTGGCGATCGAGGATTTCCCCTCTGCCGCGAGGGGCGAGCCGACGAAGACGAAGCGACCGCCCCCTTCGCCCCGTGCGTCAACCGCGGTGACGAGCGACCGGATGGCCTGGGAGAAGGCCGGATAGGCGTTCGCTGCGATGATCGCATGGGGCCCCTTGTGCTGGCGGAGGGCGGACCAGGGCAGCTTGGGCAGGGAGGCGATGACATTCAGGCCGGTCTCCGCCTCTGTCTGGCCGGGACTGCGGACGCGCCTGTCGAGGCCTTCGCGGAAAAGCGCCAGGATCGCGGCGAGCAGCGTGCCCGCGACAAGGGCAACGGCCAGCGAGGCCGGCGCGTTGGGTCCGATCGGCGTGCGCGGAACCTCCGCGACGGAGATCTGGCGCGCGTTCGACTGGGCGGCGTCTCTCTGGGCCTCAAGCTCACTCAGGCGCTGGTTGACGGTGTCGAAACGTTTCATGTCCGTCTGCAGGGCAAGCTCTTGCTTGGCCAGTTCGATCTCCGCGCTCACGCGGTTGTTGAGCACCTTCTCGATCTCGTCGATGCGGGTCTGCACGGTCTGGCGGGCCTCCGACCCCTCGCTCAGACCGTTCAGGCGTCGCTGGAGAGGGGTCAGTTCCGCCAGCAACAGGCGGGTCGCGTCGTCGTCGCGCAGCTTGTTGTCCTGGATCAGGCTGGTCATGGCGACCTGCTGGGCGCTCAGATCGCCGGACAGCTCATCGCTGCGTGCGGCCAGAAACTTGATACGCCGGTCGAGGTTCGCGACCTGCTTGGACAGGGTGTTGTTCATGTACAGCCCTGCCACACCGTTCGCGATCCGTGCCGCAAGCACCGGGTCGCGATGGGTCGAGGTGATCTCGATCACGTTGTGGCGCGGATTGCCGCTGACCGCGTAAAGGCCCTGCAGGTTGGTGATCGCGCGTTCGCGACGGGCATCGGCAGACATCTCTTCGACGGCGCCCTCGGCCGACAGGCCGAGGGTCCGAAGCGTTCTGGCGATCAGCCCGGGTTCCGTCGGGGCGATGGGCTGGGGGTTGATACGCGGGTCCGCGAAGAGATCGAGCCGCTCTGCCAGGTTGGCGGCGAAGTCGCGGGAGCGCATGACCTCGATCTCCGTAAAGACCGTGGTCGGGGTGACGTTGCCCTGGTTCTGGCCGGTGTCCAGTTCCGACGGGGTATCCGACGCTTCCAGCACCAGCGCAGCACCGGCCTGAAAGATGGGAGGCTGCCGGCTGACCCACCAGCCGGTCGCGATGACGATGAGCGCCACGATCACGACGATGAAGCGCAGGTTGCGGCGCAGGATTGCGAGGATGTCGAGGTCCGGGAGGCGGCGGTTGAAGCCGCCGTCCGCCAGGTTGGCCCAGGCGGTTCCGATCCGGTTCGGCGCCGCCAAATCTTCGGTACTATATGTCACCAATTATCTCCCACGTCGGTGGCGCTCCCCGCCCCGGTCTTGTTCAACTACACACCGGCAGCCTGCTGGACCATTATCACGTCCGGGGCGTGCATTGGTGCAGAAGTATCGCGCTAAGCCTTTCGAGTAGGGCGATCGGTGCGATTCCGCTTGTGCGGCGCGTCGGCGGACAGCCCTACGGCAAGGGTCAGCGCCAGCGGCACCATCCAGAAGCGGGCATAGACATGGGCGAAGGCGTTGAGCAGCACCGCATAGGTGATGCCCATGGCGATCACCAGCGCCGCCCTGTCGCGGGTTTCGCGGTCCGCGTAGAGGATGGCGCCAGTAATCAGGAAAAGACCCAGCATCGCCACGAGGCCGCCGAGGGAAAGCACCCCGCCTTCTACCAGAAGCAGGATATAGGTGTTGTGGACCGGCTGCCCGTAGCTGTTGATTTCACGGAACTCATCGGCGCCCAAGCCGATGAACGCATATTCGCGCGCCAGATCCCAGCCCTCTTGCATCAGGATGACCCGGTCGGAAAACGTGCCGGCCTGTTCGATATCGCCGGACGAGACGGCACCGAGCACGCGGTCCGAAAATTTCTCTGGCAGGATTTCCGGACCCATGATGACGAAGGCCAGCATACCGGCACCGACGCAGAACAGCAGAGCGAGATAGCCGCGATAGCCGCGCATCAGGACGGACAGGGTCGCCACACCGGCCACCAGCGCCATGATGCCGGTGTTCGACGCGGTCAGGACGATACCGTAGATCAGTGTCAGGATGATCACCGCGCCCAGAAGCGGATGCAGCCAGCGGGTGGCGCACAGATAGAGTGCGACGATCGCCGCCGTCGCGATCATCGCCGCGGCACCGTTCTCACGCCCGAGGACCGTTCGCAGGCGACCGGAGGCCGAAACGATATTGCGCGGCGGGTTCTCGACGTAGTTGAAAACATAGGCGCCGTGGATCACCGCGATCAGGATCGTGGCAACGAAGATCAGCAGCAGCAGGGAACAATCGCGGTAGCTGCGCCGGCAGATCACCAGAGGCAGCAGCAAAAACGCGAAACTGTACTGGCTGAGCACCACGACGGCGCCCAGGGGACGGTTCGCCACCAGCGATCCGACCAGCATGCCGGTTGCCAGAAGCGCGAAGGCCGCCAGCCAGATGGTCGTCAGCCGCCCGAACGGGTCAAGCGACAGGCGTCCGGTCACGGCGAGGATGACGACGGACGCCAGGGCAAGAATATCGGCACCGGTGATGTAGATGTTCGGCAGCACGATATTATTGTATGGGCTGAGGAACACCACTGCGGCGGCCAGCCAGAAGCCCAGCCGGTCATCGGCCCTTGCCGGCGTCGCGGGGGCGTAGCTCTGGCCCGCGGGACCGGGCCGGGAGACCTGCGCGTGTTGGGAAAGGTCGCTCATGGTATCACGTGGCTCGCCCCGAAGGTCAGGATCGGAGGGCGGCTGCGCATCTCCGGTCGGCCCCGATATACCTGACAGCATCTTGGAAGAAATACCCCGACCGGGTGAGTGACCGACTACTATGCGCGCTTGCTCCCGGCGCCAAGGCGCCGGAAACTCCGCCTGCACAGACCTTTTAGCGGAACCTACCGGACGTGTCAGCGACCATTCTCTTTCCGTTCGTCGGCGGCGACACCGTCGGCGGCAGCCATGTGTCGGCCCTCGCGGTGGCGCGCCGCCTCGACGCGGCGCGGTTCCGCCCCCTGGTCCTGCTGCACCGCGGCGGCGGAACCCTGGAAGACTACGTGCGCGATGCCGGTATCGAGACGCGGATCATCGACGCGCCCATCATGGCCCCGAAAGCGGTGCGCGGCGCGCTGGATGTTTCTCCCGCGGCGTACATGGCCCGTTCACTTCCCCGGATGATCCGTCTCATCCGTGAGACCGCAGCCGACATCGTGCACACCAACGACGGGCGGATGCATGTGAACTGGGCGCTTCCGGCCAAGCTGGGCGGGGCGAAGCTGCTCTGGCACCACCGCGAGGACCCCTCCAAACGGTTCGCCAACTGGTTCGCCCCGCACCTGGCCGACCGGATGCTTACCGTGTCGCATTTCGCGACGCCGCCGCGGGCCAGGCGCGTGATGGGCGACCGGGTCGAGGTGGCGCGGAGCCCGTTCGATTTCTCTCCGACGCCCCGCGATGTGACGGCGGAACGGGCCCGCTTGCGCCAGGAAATCGGTGCCGGCGCGGACGCGCTCGTCCTGGGCTATGTGGGCTTTCTCAATCTGCGCAAGCGTCCGGACGTTTTCGTCAAGGTGATCGCGCGGGCGGCCGGGCGGATGCCGGATCGAGAGGTCCACGGCTGCATCTTCGGGCAGGAAGAGACGCCCGGCATGATGGACACGGTCCGGGCGGAGATCGCGCGCCTGGGGCTATGCGACCGGGTCCATCTGATGGGTCACAGACCCGGTATCGCGGGCCCGATGAGCGCGCTCGACATGCTGATCGTCACCGCGCTGAACGAGCCCTTCGGACGCACGCTGATCGAGGCCATGGATCTGGGCGTTCCGGTCGTGGCCACGGATCACGGCGGAAACCCGGAGGCCATCGACCACGGCAAAACCGGGCTCCTGGTCGCCCATGACGATCTGGACGGCTTCGCGGCCGCGGTGCAGGACCTGGCCGACAGCCCGGCCTATCGTCGTTCGATCGCCGATCGCGCAAGAGAAAGCGTGCATGCCCGCTTTGGCCTGCGCCCCAGCGTGCAATCGGTCGAACGTGCCTACGAGGCGCTTCTGGGATCGGCCTACGGTGCCTGCCCGGGCAAGGGCGCGCCGGACGCCGATGCCACCCGGGGCGCGGCAGTGAGATGATCGAGGAGAGAGGTTCGATGACGGTTGTCCGCCTGCTCATGGACGCACGGTTCGCACGGTTCCTGGGCACGGGCGTGGTGAATACGGGCTTCGGCTACGGCGTCTTCCTGCTGGGACTAACGTTGGGACTGGCACCGGGCCTTGCCCTGGCGCTCCAGTTCGCCCTGGGGATCCCGTTCAACTACATGCTCCACGGCCGCTACGTTTTCGGCACCCGTGGCGTCGGTCGGCTGCCGTCCTACGCGCTGGCCTATCTGGTGCTCTATGGCGTCAACCTTCTGTTTCTATGGGCGCTGTCCGAGGTGATGCCCGCTGCCATCGCCCAAGGCCTGATGCTGTTGCCCATGGCGGCCTTGTCGTTCCTGGTCCTGTCACGGCTCATGCGGAGGCGGGAAGGATGACGGCGCTGCGTGAACCCGCGGGCCGGACGCGCGTCTCCGCGGGGCGGCTTACCGCGCTCCTTCCCGGTGCGCTCATGGCGATCCTGTTTCTGGGCATCGCCCTCCGGGTGCTGGGGTACGAACTCAGGGCGGATGAGCAGCTCTACATCCCGCCGGCCGCCCTGCTGGGGCAATACGCGCTCTACGAAGACATCTTCTACAACCACACTCCCTATTCGGCATGGTACTTTCGCGCCCTCTACCTGATCCTTCCCGGCGATCATCTGGTCCTGGCCGCGCGGCTCGGTATCGTGCTGGCCTGGGCGATCACGCTATGGGGCATCTGGGCGGCCGTGCGGGCGCTGTCGGGTGACCGGATGGTGGCGCTGACCTCCGTGGTCGCGGTCGCGGCGAACATCCATCTGCTGACCGTGCCCGGCATGACAGCCACCAACAACTTCCTGCAGATCGGACCGGCCTTCGGCGGGCTGGCGCTTTTCGTGCTGGCGATTTCGGGGGTGCGGCGCCGGGCGCTGGCGGCCTTCGGAGCCGGGGTGTGCCTGTCGATCGCCGTGGGGGTCAAGATCAGCAGCTTCGTGCTGGTCCCGCCCCTCGCCATCGCGGCGTTTCTGCTGCCCTGGCACCTGCCGTTCCGCGAAAGGCTGGTCACCGTCACGTTGCCAATGGCCGTCGGCGGGTTGCTTGCTGCGGCGCCGCTCTTCGCAATGCTCATGGCGGATCCGGACCTCTTGATCGCCCATGTCGCCGGCTACCATACCGGTCCGCATCTCGCCTATTGGGACGCCATGAGGTACAGCGAGCCGGGCGTCGTCATGGGTCTGTCCGGAAAGCTGCGTCTGGCCGTCGAGATCTGGCTTGCCGACACCAATCTTCTGATCCTGTCCGTGGCGGCCATCGTACTCGCCCTGCTGACCGCCGGGCGGGAGCGTCTGTCGATCGCGGCGCTGGTCGTCACCCTGACGGTGACGGTGATCGTCATGGCGGCCAGCTTCCTGCCCACCCCGTCCTTTCCGCAATATTTCGTCCTGCCGATCATCGGTTTCGTGCTCATCCCCGCAATCCTGTGGCGCGGCGTTCCACCAGGCGCCAAGCCAACGCTCCGGCTGGTGCTGGCGGGATTGGTCGGCACGATGTTCGTCCTGGCGCTGCCACGGATCGGGGAGGCCCTTGCCAAGGGTGCCTTGGGCGCACCGATGACCCACCAGAGGGTCGAGGCCGCGGGACAGAGCATCCGCGATGCCCTGGGCGGAGAGGCAGGGCGGATCGCGACGCTTTCGCCGGTCTATCCGCTGGAGGCCGGACTTGCCGTCTATCCGGAATTCGCAACGGGGCCGTTCGGCTACCGCGTCATGCCCATGGGAGCCCCGGACGACACCGCGCTCTTTGCCGTTGTCGGACCGGATGGCGTCGCCGCGCTTCTGGACGCGGAGCCGCCGGCGGCCGTGCTCACCGGCTTCGCGCCCGATCTCGAAGCGCCCTTCGTCGCCTGGGCAAAAGCCAATGGCTACAGACCCGATCCCGCGGTAAATTTCAGCGACCGCTACGGCGACGCCGTGCTGTGGGTGCCGGAGGCGGCGCTCAGCCGATAAGGTCCAGAGCGGCGTCCAGGGCATCGAGCGTCTCGATCCGGCGATGCGCCTCATGCGCAGCATTCGGCGCGGGCGCGGTGTGCACGCGCTCGGCCCGGGCGATCATAACGGTGCGCCATCCGCGGGCCCGGGGCGTGACGAAATCCTTGGCCGGGTTGTCCGCGACATAGGCAAGGGTGTCGCCCGCCCGCCCTGTCAGCCGCTCCACCTCCGCGTAGGCGACCGGCGACGGCTTGCCGGCCCCCGCGCCCATGGCGCCGGTCAGCAGGATGGGATCCAGCCACCTGGAAAGCCCCAGGGCCGCCGCCTTCGAACCCTGGGTCGCGGCAGGACCGTCGGTGATCAATCCACCCGGCCCCTCCATCCGCTCCAGGTACCTCCGTGCGTCGGGAGCGAGTGCAATGCGGGGCATGTGGCTCCGGTAGATCGAAACGAAATGGTCTACCATGCCCCGATCCGGTGCGTGGCCCAGCGCCGTCAGAGCGCGATCGAAGATCCGCGACCGCTCTCCGCCCAGAAACAGCTTGCCTGCCGCGGCCTCCAGCCCGTCGATGCCGAACTCGGACCGGGCCGCGTCGCCGACGGCGCGGTAGCCGGAAAGGCAGAAATCGCGCTCCAGGTAGAGCGTGTCGTCCATGTCGAAGACGATGAACGGGCGGCTCACAGCCGGTTGCCTTCTGCATCGCGGAAGATCGCTGCGTCGTAGCGGATCATCTCCACCCCCGCCGCCCAGTCGTCATGGGCGCTGCCGGGCTGTCCGGTGATTTCTTCCAGAAGCCAGCGCGCGAAAACCGCGCCGGATGCGTGTGCCAACGGGTAGCCTCCGCCGAACCGCGCATTGATCTCGAACACGCAGGGGCCACGGTCCGGATCGTCGATGAGCTGAAAGCACAGCGCGCCAGACGCGCCAGGGATGGCCGCAACAAGCTGGCGGGCGATCCGCGTGAAACGCGGATCCCGGACGGTGCGCCCCTTTTCGACCTCACCGGCACGGACGGAAATCCGCAGGTGCGGAACGGCGGTACGAAATTGGCCGCCGCGGTCCACGAACACGTTGATCGTGTATTCCGGCCCCCGAAGGAACTCCTGAAAGATCATCGGCTCCGGATAGTCCCGCTCCACGTCCCCGGGCCCCTCGAGCACGGCCAGCCCACGGCTGGCGCTGCCCCCCGCGGGTTTGGCGAAAAGTGGCCACGGCAGGTCGGCCCCGGGCGCGCGCAGATCGTCGAGCGTGAAGGTGCGCGGCACGGCCAGCCCTGCCCGGGCCAGGCGGGCACAGGTCTCGCCCTTGTCGCGGATCACGTCGATATAGTCTTCGGATCCCACGTGGACGCGGGTTCCATGCGCCGCAAACCGGTCTGCAGACCGTGCCAACACGGCCAGTTCGGTGTCGATGGTGGGCACCAGGAGGCCAATCGCCTGCGCATCGCAATACTGAAGGAGGGCGTCGATATAGCCGGCATCGGTGCAGCGCGGCACCTGAAAGGCATGCTCCGCCGCCAGACACGCGGCGCTGAGCCCGGGCGAGAGATCGCAGGCGTGAACTTCGATCCGGTGGCCGAGCGCCTCCGCACTTTGGCGAAAACACGCGACCAGACCGGCACGACGTCCGGCCGATGTGAAGAGAACGCGGACGGGTGCGCTCATCGGCCCATCACCGTGTGGCGGGCAGGAAGCTCACCCCGCCATCCAATCACCTCTATCGCCGAGAAGCCCGCGCAGTTGACGATGAGCGTGTCGCCAACTTCCTGAAGTTGACCGGGCATCCCGATATATCCCGGCGGACCGTCGTGGACCCTGGCCGAGTCGATCCAGAGCCGCCCCTTGGCATGATCGGTGAAGGCTCCGGGATAGGGCTCTCCCACCGCACGAATCAGCCGGTCGACGTCAGCCGCGGTCAGCGTCCAGTCGATCCTGCCGTCCTCTGCCGTGCGGCGGGCGCAGTAGCTTGCCTGCGCGCCGTCCTGGCGCGTGCGGATGTCGTCGCCCGCGGCGATGCGGTCGAGCGCCTCCGGCAGGATGCGGCACAGCGTCTCTATCTGCTTGTCGTAGAGGCTGCGTGCGGTTTCCCGCGCCTCCACCGGAAAGGCGCCCTGGATCAGAATATCGCCGCTGTCGCAACCCTCGTCGATCCAGAAGAGCGTCGCGGCGGTCTCCTGAAGGCCAGCCAGGATGGTCCAGGGAATGGCCGCGCGGCCGCGCAGGCGCGGCAGCGGCGCCGGGTGAAAGCCGACGGTGCCGAGCCGCGGGACGGCGCGAAAGTCCGCCTTGGCGATCTGCGACCAGCCGATGACCAGGATCAAATCCGGTGCAAGATCGCGCAGTTCCGCCAGGGTCGCTGTGTCGTTGATGTCCTTGGTCTCGAACACCGGCACATCATGCTTGCGCGCCACCTCTGCCAGATCGGCGTAGTCGGAATGACGCGCCGCGGCCTCTGCCGGTATGGTCAGGACCAGATCCGGAACATGACCGGCATCGCACAGAGCCTCCAACGCCCGGCGAGACCCCTCAACCGCACCGAGAAATGCCGTCTTCGGCCGATCAGCCCTGTCAATCATCCTGCGCACCTGCGTTGTCGTTCCCGGACCGATCGGCCCGCACCATGGATGAGCCGCCCTGCGGCCGCTCTTCAACTGAACATTTGCTCTCCGAATACACCTTTTGAGGGACGAATACGGCCCTCATAGGGCATTCATTCCCGACGCGTCTCCGCTACACCTGATTGCAGCCCCGGGTGCCGGGTGGGCCGGTCCAGAAACGGAGGACGTCTGCATGAAGGTCGTATTGCTCGCCGGGGGACTCGGATCCCGCCTTGCCGAGGAGACGGTTCGGATTCCCAAGCCGATGGTCGATGTCGGCGGCAAGCCGATCATCGTCCACGTGATGGATATCTACAACCAGTTCGGATATTCGGATTTCATCGTCGCGGCCGGCTACAAGTCGATTCTGCTCAAGCAGTACTTCTCGAATTTCCACCTGGTGACGAATGACATCACGGTTTCTCCCGCGCTGGGCACCTGCGATCTGACGCCCGTGGCAGAGCGGGACTGGAAGATCTCGGTCGTGGACACGGGCGCCAAGACCATGACCGGCGGACGTCTCAAGCGCCTTCGCGACTGGATCGGCGACGACACGTTCATGGTGACCTATTCGGACGGGGTCGGGAATATCGACATCGACGCGCTTCTGGCGTTCCACCGCAGCCACGGCAAGCTGGCGACGGTCACGGCCGTTCAGCCGCCGGCGCGATTCGGCAACCTGGAGCTCGCCGATGACGATTCGGGCCGCGTGAACGAATTCACGGAGAAGGTGCGCAAGCATGAGACCTGGATCAACGGCGGCTTCTTCGTGTTCGAGCCCGGCGTGCTTGACTACATCCCCGGCGACGACGATCCGCTGGAACAGGTGCCGCTGACCAATATCGCCAAGGACGGTCAGTTGATGGCGTTCAAGCACTACGGCTTCTGGCATCCGATGGACACGATCCGTGACCGGACTTTTCTCGACACCCTCTGCGAAGAGGGCACGCCGCCCTGGGCGACCGTACCGCCCTCCAGGATGGAAATGGTCAAGTGACGACCTTGTCGGCCCTCAGCGGACGGCATGTGCTGCTGACCGGGCATACCGGTTTCAAGGGCGCTTGGCTGGCTCTCTGGCTGGCACGTCTCGGTGCGCGCGTCACGGGCGTGGCGCTGCCGCCGGACCAGCCGAACGGCATCTGGACCGCGGCGCGGCTGGACGACCTGGTGGACAGCCGGTTCGCCGACATCCGCGATCCTGCCGCCCTCACCGCCGCGATCGGGGACGTGGACGCGGATGTGGTGATCCACATGGCCGCCCAGCCGCTGGTGCGCGCATCCTACGCCGATCCCGTCGGCACCTTCGCGACCAACGTCATGGGGACCGCCCACGTGCTGGAGGCCGCGCGGCGGATGCCGTCGCTTCGCGCGGCGATCGTGGTCACCAGCGACAAGTGCTACGACAACCGCGAGTGGGTCTGGGGATACCGCGAATGCGACCCCATGGGCGGCAAGGATCCCTACTCCGCCTCCAAGGGCTGCACGGAGCTTCTGACGGCGTCCTGGCGCGCGTCGTTCTTTCAGGCGCCGGATGGTCCGCGGATCGCATCGGTACGTGCCGGCAACGTCATCGGCGGCGGCGACTGGTCAGAGGACCGTCTGATCCCGGATTTCATGCGCGCGGCATTCGGCGATACCGAACTGGCGATCCGCAACCCGCGCAGCATCCGTCCATGGCAGCATGTACTGGAGCCCTTGGGCGGGTATCTGACCCTCGCGGCCGGAATGTTGGGACCGGAGGCGGACCAGCTTGCCGATGGCTGGAACTTCGGTCCCGATCCTGGCGGCGTGGCCGACGTGGGCCATGTCTGCCAGATGCTCTGCGACCGCTGGCCTGGGCAGGGCTCCCCGCGCCTCTCGCTGGCGCAGTCCAACGACGCGCCGCATGAGGCCGGCGTCCTGCGACTCGACAGCACCAAGGCGGCGAGCCGGCTGGGTTGGCGGCCCAGGCTGGCGCTGGAGCGCACGCTCGACATCACCGCGGCGTGGTACGTCGCGCAGGCACGCGGTGAGGACATGCGCGATGTCAGCGACCACCAGATATCCACATACGAAGGAGCGGCGGCATGACCCGTATCGATCAACGGACCGGCGTAGAGGGCACGACGGCTGGGGCCGCGCCACTGCGCGTGAACTACGGACAGACTGTGCATGGCGAGGAAGAGATCGCCGCGGTGGTCGAGACCCTTCGGACCTCTACCCAGATGGGCCGCAACGTGCGCAAGATGGAAGCCGGCGTGTCGAAGCTCTTCGACAAGGCCCACGGGATCATGGTCAACTCAGGCTCATCGGCCAACTACATTGCGATGGAGATCCTGGGTCTCCAGCCGGGCGACGAGGTGCTGACGCCCGCGCTGACCTTCGCGACCACCGTCGCGCCCATCGTCCGAAACGGGCTGGTGCCGGTCTTCGTCGATTGCGCGCCCGGCACGTACAACATCGACGTCGATGCGGTCGAGGAAATGATCGGGCCCAAGACGCGCGCGATGATGATCCCCTCTCTGATCGGAAACCTGCCGGACTGGCGCAAGCTGCGCCAGATCGCGGACCGTCACGACCTGCTGCTGATCGAAGACAGCGCCGATACCCTGGGCGCCACGATCGACGGCATTTCGACCGGCGTCTATTCCGACATCTCCACGACCAGCTTCTACGGCAGCCACGTCATCAACTGCGCCGGGAACGGCGGGATGCTCTGCGTCCGCGACGACGCGCTGGCACGAAAGGCGCTGCTGCTGCGCTCCTGGGGGCGGACATCGTCGCTGTTCGCGGACAGCGAGACCGCGGAGAACCGGTTCGGCATCCAGCTGGGCGGCTACGATTACGACGCCAAGTTCCTGTTCGAGGAGCTGGGCTACAACCTGGAGCCGTCCGAGATCGGCGCGGCCTTCGGTCTTGTGCAGCTCTCCAAGCTCGACACCAACATCTCCGAGCGCGAAAAGAACTTCGCGGCGCAGGCGGCGTTCTTTGCAGAGTACAAGGACTGGTTCATCATGCCGGAGCAGCTGCCCGGATCGCGGACCGGCTGGCTTGCCTTCCCGCTGACCATCCGTAAGGACGCCCCGTTCACGCGCAAGCAGATGCAGATGGCCCTGGAAAGCGCCAATATCCAGACGCGTCCCGTCTTCACCGGCAACATCCTGCGCCAGCCCGCCATGGCCAAGGTCACCTCACGCACCCGCGACGAAGGGTATCCGATGGCCGATGACGTCATGCGCGGCGGCATCCTGCTCGCCTGCCATCACGGTCTTGAGCAGAAGCACCTGGATCACATGCACGCCACATTCAACGATTTCGCGAGGGACTTTTGATGTCACGATCGGCACAGTCCTCCGATCCGGCGTCGTCCGGATCGCGGGAGTTCAACTATGCGGTCCATGGATTGCGCGGCCTCGCCGCAATGATGGTGTTCCTTGCGCATACCCTCAACGGTTTGCGCGAGCATGCCTACGCCGACCGGACGGGGTTCGTGAATGCAAGCGAGCCGTTCTGGAATTTCGGCACCTATGGGGTCTATTTCTTCTTCACCATAAGCGGGTTCGTGATCCTGCCCAGCGTGATGCGCTACGATCTCAAGGAATTCGCGTCACGGCGTTTCTTTCGGATCTACCCGCTGTTTTTCTTCATGACGATCGTGTTCGTCGTCCTGAATGCCATCACGATGGAGATGCCAGAGAACAACAATCTGCTCGCGATCTTCGCCGCGCTCACCTTCATGGACCTCTTCACCCCGACCGTGCAACTGGCCCCGAACGCCTGGAGCCTGACGTTCGAGGCATTCTTCTACCTGCTGACCGCCATGGTGATTCTCTTCACGATCAAGCGCCCGAACAGTTTCGTCGGCGCTGTCGCGATCGTCGCCGCCTTGGCCTTCGCGGTCATCTATCCGGCGACCCTGTACTTCTTGTTCGGCCTTTTGGTCCGAACGGCCTACGATCGTGGCTTCTGCCTGCCGTTGAGGTCGTCCCGCATGATGGAAGCCGCGGCCTTCGTACTCCTCGTGTTCATCGCCTCCCAGGGCCACTTCGCCTACGTCCATGAGGAAATGAGAAATCCCATCGCTTGGGCCACGATCCTGTCCACAGCGCTCTATTTCTTCTTCGCGGTCCGGTCCTCAAGCTTGACCAGCCATATCATGACCATGCGTCCGCTGCTCTATATCGGTACGGTCAGCTACAGCCTCTACCTGGTGCATCCCTACACCTACCTGGCGACCCGGTTGGTCTTTCAGAAACTGGGCCTGTTCACGGACAACATCCTCGTGTCCGGGCTGCTGTTCTTCCCGCCCGTGATCGTCCTGACCATCGTCGCGACACATTTTATCCATGTCTGGGTCGAGACCTGGCCTTACAACGCGGTTTTCAAGCGGCGGGTCTTTGCACCGGAAAACCGTGACGACGCCGCGCAGAAGGTCCCTTTCGAAGGGGTCGCACAGAGCACGGTCCTGACTTCTACGCCGAAAGCTAGCGTGTGATCGGAGTCGACCCGAAGGTCGACAGGCCATGCGCGGTCCGCGGATCCGCACGGCATCCCCGTCCCCAGCCCAGTGCGCGTTTTTCGAGTGCCCCCGTAACCGGCCAGAGTGCCAAGGTCATCTATCGGGAGATGTTTTTGTGTTCCTGAAGCCGAATGCCATAGGGATCTCTCGGCCGGACCTGCTGGTTCGCTGTCGCTGCTGCGGGTCGAAGGATCTGTTCTTGTTCCTGCCGATGGGACTTCATCCCCCCGCGACCGCGTTCGTCAGCCCGGAAAGGGCGCAGGAGCCCCAAGCCGTCTTTCCGCTCGATGCGAACGTCTGCCTGTCGTGCGGTCTGGTGCAGGTCGCCGGCCGGATCCCCGAAACCATCTGCGAGCGCACCTCCTGCGCCCCGTCCGACAACCCCGCAACGAAAGATCGTCTCGAAACTCTGGCGCTGAACACGGACGCGGGGGCGGGCCACGGCCCCGTTGTCGAGATCGGATACAACGAAGTCCTGATACTCTCTGCCGCGAACCGGTCGGGCGCGCGGACGCTCGGTCATGACATTGCAACCGATGGCGCTGCGCCGTGGGGCGCGCCCGCTGTCGAGGTGCTGCAAACCGCCCTGACGGACGTCAGCGCCCGCCGCATCGCAGAGACGCATGGCCGGGCCATGTTGGTCATGACCGCCAGTGCATTCAATCACATCGGCGATCTGCACGCTTTCATGCGCGCCGTGGCGATCTTGCTTGCCGACGACGGGACCCTGGTGATCGAAGTGCCGTGGTGCGCGAAGATCCTTCAGGGCAACCAGTTCGATACCCTGTGTCATGAGCGTGTGTCGGAGCTGAGCCTGCTGTCGATAAGAAAGCTTGTTGCCGCTACGGATATGGACATCGTCGATGTGCAGCTCCTGCCCGTCCATGGCGGCTCCATGCGGGTCCACATTCGCCGGACGGATACCGGAGAGCAGCCCTCCGCCGCCGTGACCGCAGTCCTCGATGCCGAGGCGGCCGCCGGACTGACCGGACGCGTGACATGGGAGGCCTTCTCCGCCCGCGTGCATACGGCCAGGAACGACCTGGTACGCATGATCGATGCCCTCCGCGCGGACGGAAAGACTGTCGTCGGCTACGGCGCGCCGGCAAGGGGCAACACGCTTCTCAACTATTTCGATCTGGGGGCGGACAGGATTGATTTCCTGGTCGACCCGGATCCCTCGAAGCAGAACATGCTGACCCCGGGCACATTGATACCGGTCTACCCGATGGACGTCCTTGCCGAAAAGAAACCGGATGTCATGTTGATCCTAGCCTGGAACCTTCTCGACGAAATCATCGAACAGCAGGCTGCGTTTCGCAGCCTGGGCGGGCAGTTTCTGGTGCCACTGCCCAAACCGCGGCTTATCTAGGTCATGGCGCGCATTCTGATTACCGGCGGCGATGGGTTCATCGGCCGTCATCTCACCGCATCCTACCTTGGGTCCGGTCACGAAGTCGTCGTGCTGGCCCGTCCCGACGCCATGCGGCCGTCCGTCGAAGAACGCAGTGCCCTTCTGACCGTCCTGCGTCTGGACCTCAACGACCGGGACGCACTGAACGCGGTGTTCCACGACCGCCCTGTCGATCTGGTTTTCCATCTGGCAGCCACGACACGCCGGCTGCCACAGGTGGATATGGGCGACTGGGTTGCAAGCATCGACGGCGATCTGCGGCCTTTGGTCAACGTCGCCGCCGCCGCCGCATCATCTGAACGGCCGCCAAGCGGCTTTGTACGTGCCGGCAGCATCGCGGAATATGGCTCCAGAAACGGAAGTTTCTCCGAAGAAGACACCGCCGCACCCAATGCGGCCTACGGCTCCGCCTTGCTTGCCGGAACGTTCTATCTTCAGGCGATGGCCTCGAACCTGCCTTTTCCTGCCGCCACCGCCCGGCTGGCCCTGACCTACGGCCCCGGCCAGTCAACCGCCTTCCTTGCGGCACGGCTCATGGAGGATCTTCCTGCCGGCCGGACGGTGACGATCCAATGTCCGGACGATCGTCGCGATCTGATCCACGTGGACGATGTCGTTGCTGGTCTGCGCAAGATCGCGGGCCGCCCTGGCCTCATCAACCTGTCGACCGGGATCGCACCGACGATGCGCGACCTCGCGGAAACGGTGCTGGACCTGACCGGCGCCGATCCGGGGCTGGTCCGCTACGGGACGCCTGCGGGCTCGCCCAGCATCCTGATCGCCAACAACCAGCGCCTGCGCGACAGGCTTGGATGGCAGCCGGCATTGACGCTGCGCGAGGGCATCTCCAGAACCCTGGCCGTAGAGCGCCGCAAGCCGCGACTTGCCGTAATCGGAGGAGGACACGTCTGATGCTTGAGACCACGAAGGTGACAGTCATCGTCCCCGTTTACAACGAAGAAGACAATGTGATGCGCGCCTACGGCCGCATCGCGAATGTCTTCGAGGCCCTGCCAGAGCATGAGCTGGAGCTGATCTTCGCGGACAATCACTCCACCGATCAGACATTCGCGCTATTATCCACGTTGGCCAAAACCGATCCGCGGGTGCGTGTGTTTCGGTGGTCGCGCAACTGCGGCTACCAAAGGTCGCTCCTGATGGCGTATCAGGCTGCGACAGGCGACTGTGCGGTCCAGCTCGACGCCGATCTGCAGGATCCGCCGGAATTGATTCCGCGAATGCTGAAGAGTTGGCAAGACGGCAACGCCGTCGTCTTCGGAATTCGCAGGGGTCTGCCGGACGGGCCCGTCGTCACCATGTTGCGGCGCAGTTTCTATGCGGTAATCGACCGGCTGAGTGAGGACGATCTGCCCCAGAATGTCGGTGAATTCCGGCTGGTCGATCGCCGTATCCTTGACCAACTTGCGGATCTGCAGGACAGCACGCCCTACCTGCGGGGTCTGATCAGCGCAATGGGCTTTAAACAGACCGGTTTCGAATACGACCGCGACGCCCGGGTGGCGGGGGTCAGCAAATTTCCGTTTCGGGCCATGATGTCTCTGGCGATCGACGGAATCGTGAACCACTCGCTCGTGCCATTGCGGATCGCGACGCTGACAAGCCTCACCGTCGGCACCGTGACCTTCGTCCTGCTGATCGGCTACCTTTTCGGCAAGCTCCTGCTGGGCCAAGACTGGCCGGCCGGTTTCGCGACCACGACGATTCTGCTGCTGATGTCCATAACGCTCAACGCGATGTTCATGGGCATCATCGGCGAGTATGTCGGGCGGATCTTCCAGCAATCGAAGCGGATGAACCGCCCTATCGTAGAGGCGGAACTCAACGGCACCCATGCCGGTCCCACTCGCAGTAAAAGGGCCGACCGTCTGCCGGCCGAGTGACGATTCGTCCGTCGCCCCGTCGGACGCTCCTCCAGCCGGGCCTTCCCCCCACCGGAACGGGGGTGGTCAGGTCACCAGCGAGCGGACAGTGTAAGGCATATACCGGATCCGCGTATGAGATGACCTGCTCCCCGCCGGTCTCTGGGTGATAGCGAGAGTTTGCGGGTTTGAGATTGGTCGTTGGACTGGTCGTTTCGGGCAAGCGATAGAGGCATTCTGCTGCGGCTTACCGTGGTCGATATCGCGCCAGAAAACCGCGTTCCGATCGGCCCGTTGCAGAATGGCCCGGCTCGTCGCCTCCGTTGTCGCGGACCCTGCGAGAAGGTTTCGCGCCGATCCGCACCAGCGCGTCCGGCGCGCGGGCGACACGGGCGCCCTGGTGCCGGCGATCAGGCCCGGTTCTCGCGGCAGCAATCGTCGATCACCGCGAGAATGCGGACCTTGCGAGAGGCGCCGAAGCTGACCGGCAGGCAGTCGAGCGGTTAGCGGGGCTCTGTTGCACAAAGCTTTTAGAGCGGGATGAAATCAGCCTGAATCGATAGAGGATTCACAGGCCTGCATTTTGGTGATTCACTGTTGCCGACCACAAGATGGAGGGCGAGTAGTGGGTAGAGCACTTTCAATGGACCTTCGAGAGAGGGCAATGGCGCGGCTGTTGGGGGGCGAGAGCGTGCGTCAGGTCGCAGCGGCCCTGGATGTGGCTCCGTCCAGTGTTGTGAAGTGGTCGCAGCGTTTGCGTGCGACCGGGAGTTGCGCTCCGGCAGGGACAGGCGGCCACCCGCCACGCAAGATTGCAGGCGGGCATGAGGCGTGGCTTCTGGAGCGGATAACGGAGCCGTTCACACTGCGCGGACTGGTGGTGGAACTGGCCGAGCGCGGGCTCAAGGTCGACTACCGCACCGTCTGGGCCTTCGTGCGCCGCACGGGCTACTCGTTCAAAAAAAGACCCAACTCGCCGAGGAGCAGAACCGCCCCGACGTGAGCCGCCGCCGTGTGCGCTGGAAGCGGCACCAGGGCCGGATCGACCCCCGTCGTCTCGTGTTCATTGATGAAACCTGGGCCAAGACCAACATGGCCCCGCTGCGCGGCTGGGCTCCCAGAGGTGAACGCCTGATCGGGCGGGCCCCGCATGGTCACTGGCGCACCATGACCTTTATCGCAGCGCTGCGTCATGATCGGATCGACGCGCCCTTTGTTTTGGACGGTCCCGTCAACGGCGAAGCGTTCCGGGCTTATGTCGCGCACGTGCTCGTCCCAACCCTGCGCCCGGGCGATGTGGTGGTTATGGACAATCTGGGCAGCCACAAAGGGCAAGCCGTGCGGCAGGCGATCCGTAACGCGAAAGCGCATCTACTTTTTCTGCCGCCCTACAGCCCCGACCTGAACCCGATTGAACAGGTCTTCTCGAAGCTCAAACACATGCTCCGCAACGCAGCCGAGCGCACAATGGAGGCAACGTGGCGCAGGATCGGGACACTGCTCGACCGCTTCAGCCCACAGGAGTGCGCGAACTACCTCGCCAATACTGGATACGCTTCAAGCTTATCTCATCATGCTCTAATCTGTCTACAGGCTGCCCTCTTAAGACTTCAAGACCGTTGTCTATATCGCTCATCGTTGAGCAGCCAGAGATTATCGTCACGTATAAAAGTGGTGCAATCCAAGTAGTTTTCATTTTAGTCCTTTGTAAATCGGCATACACGCAGGAATTGAGTGGCAAAAGCGTTGTCTCGTCAAGTACAATTTGAGAGAGAAATTTGCAGATTCACCTCGCAAACTTCTTGTGCTTCACCCGCGTCGGCTTCGCGGCGTCCTCTCCGAGGCGGCGGACCTTGTCTTCCTCGTAGGCCTCGAAGTTGCCTTCGAACCATTCCACGTGGCTGTTCCCCTCGAAGGCGAGGATGTGGGTGCAGAGGCGGTCCAGGAAGAAGCGGTCGTGGGAGATGATGACGGCGCAGCCGGCGAAATCCTCCAGGGCGTCTTCCAGCGCGCGCAGGGTTTCCACGTCCAGGTCGTTGGTCGGCTCGTCCAGCAGCAGGACATTGCCGCCGGATTTCAGCAGCTTCGCCATATGGACGCGGTTGCGTTCGCCGCCCGACAGGAGGCCGACCTTCTTCTGCTGGGCCACGCCCTTGAAGTTGAACGCGCCGCAGTAGGCGCGGGAGTTCATCTCTGCATCGCCCAGGTCGATGAGTTCGGCGCCGCCCGAGATTTCTTCCCACACGGTGGCACCCGGCGTCAGCGCGTCGCGGGACTGGTCCACGTAGGACAGCTGGACCGTCGCGCCGTACTCGATCTTGCCCGCGTCCGGTTCGTCCTGCCCCGTGAGCGCGCGGAAGAGCGAGGTCTTGCCCGCGCCGTTGGGGCCGATCACGCCGACGATGCCGCCGGGGGGCAGGGAGAAGTCGAGCCCGTCCACCAGGAGCTTGTCGCCCTTGACGATCTTCAGCCCCTCGACCTCGATCACCTTGCCGCCCAGCCGCTCGCCGTTGGGGATGATGATCTGCGCCTTGCCGAGCCGCTCCTTGACGCTTTGGCCGGCCATCTTCTCATAGGCCTGGATCCGGGCCTTGGACTTGGCCTGCCGCGCCTTGGCGCCCTGGCGCATCCAGTCGAGTTCGCGGGACAGGGTGCGCTGCTTGGCCTTGTCCTCGCGCGCCTCCTGCTCCAGCCGCTTGGCCTTCTGCTCGACCCAGGCGGAATAGTTGCCCTCATAGGGAATGCCCGATCCGCGGTCGAGCTCCAGGATCCAGCCGGTGATCTCATCGAGGAAATAGCGGTCGTGGGTGACGATCAGGATGGTGCCCTTGTAGTCGATCAGGTGCTGCTGGAGCCAGGCGATGGTCTCTGCGTCCAGGTGGTTGGTCGGCTCGTCCAGGAGCAGCATGTCGGGCTGTTCCAGCAGCAGCCGGCAGAGGGCCACGCGCCGCTTCTCGCCGCCCGACAGCGTGTCCACGGGCGCGTCGTCGGGCGGGCAGCGCAGCGCCTCCATGGCGATGTCGATCTCGGTGTCGAGGTCCCAGAGGTTCTCGGCGTCGATCTGGTCCTGGAGGGCGGCCATCTCCTCGGCGGTCTCGTCGGAATAGTTCATGGCCAGCTCGTTGAACCGGTCGAGCTTGGCCTGCTTGGCGGCGACGCCCATCATCACGTTGCCGCGCACGTCCAGCGCCTCGTCCAGCTCCGGCTCCTGCGCCAGATAGCCCACGCGCGCGCCCTCGGCCGCCCAGGCCTCGCCGGCGAAATCCTTGTCCATGCCGGCCATGATCTTGAGCAGCGTGGACTTGCCCGCGCCGTTGGCGCCGACGACGCCGATCTTCACGCCGGGCAGGAAGTTCAGGCGGATGTTCTCGAACAGCTTCTTGCCGCCGGGAATGGTCTTGGACACGCCGTCCATGTGGTAGACGAATTTGTAAGCGGCCATGCGCGCGGTCCTTCGTGGGGGAATTTGCACCCATCTAGGGCATATGGCGGCGGTTCGGAAGGCGGGACTAGAGGATCTCGTCCTCGTCGAACATCGGGTCGGCTTCCAGATCGGCGGCAAGCTGGGTCAGACGGTCCTCCGCGTCGTCCACGGGCACGTCGGCGATGTGATAGACGGCGTCGCCCTCGTTGACCACGGGCATGGTGGCGCGGCCCATGATGACGCCGGTCGCCGGCGCCGCGATCTCTGTTTCGGTGGTGCCGAACGGGTCCGCGACGATGGCCAGGATCTGGCCGGCCTCCACATGCTCGCCCACGTCGCGGAACAGCCGCAGCAGCCCGCCGGCCGGGGCGCGCAACCATGAGGACGCGGTGACCACGACCGGAGAGGAGGCGCGGCGGGGCAGGCGCTTGGCCGGGATCATGTCGAGCGCGCGCATCACGCGCAGGCAGCCGGAGGCGCCGATGCGCGCCGACATCTCGTCGAAGCGCAGCGCCTCGCCGGCCTCGAAGAGCAGGATGTCGACGCCTTTCTCGCGCGCCGCGGCGCGCAGCGAGCCGTCGCGCAGGCGGGCGCGGATGACCAGCGGCGCGCCGAAGGCGGTGGCCAGGTCCAGCGTGCGCCGCGCGGAGGCCGAGACGCGGATCTGCGGCAGGTTCGAGCGGTGGATCGCGGCGGAATGCAGGTCGATGCCGAAATCCGAGCGGGCCACGATCTCGGTCATGAAGATATGCGCGAGCCGGGCCGCGAGAGAGCCGCGCTCGGATCCCGGAAAGCAGCGGTTGAGGTCGCGCCGGTCGGGCATATACCGGGAATGGTTGAGGAATCCGAAGGCGTTGACGATGGGCACGACCAGCAGCGTGCCGCGGATCGCATCGGTCTGAGGCGCGTGCATGAGCCGGCGGGCGATCTCGACGCCGATGATCTCATCCCCGTGGACGGCGGCCGAGACGAACAGCGTCGGCCCGTCGCGGCGTCCGTGGACCACATGGACGGACATGTTGACCGGCGTGTGGTCAGAGAGCACGGAGACGGGCAGATCCACCGTCCGGCGCGTACCGGCGGCGATCTCGTGTCCGCCGATCTGGAACGGGGCGCGGGGCATGGAGTGGTTATAGGCAAAGTTGTGCGCGGGGCGAGGGGAAACTGCGGGCAGGGCACGCGGACCGGAATCGGACGCGAATGGTCAGCTTCGATGAAGGTTTTTCGGATGCGGCCCAAAGCGGGAGGGTGTGATTGGGCAGGCCCGTGCCGGAAAACCTCTTGTGGAGGAGGCCCCCGGGGTCCGGTCACAGCCCGCGGGCAAAGCGGCGCGGTGATGCAGGCGGCGGTGTAGCGGCACGGGGTCGAAAGGCGATCACCGGTGCCTGTCGCGCGATCCGCAGGGGACGGCAGGCGCCGGTGGAAGGGTCGTCCTGACTTGACGGAGGTGTGTTGCGCCCGAAGAGCCGGGCTGGCACATGACCGCCCATCTTCCGGACGGAGAGGCGTTCCGGATCGCGGTCGGGGGGTGGATCGCCCTTTCGTCGTGCTGCGGCGTCCCGGCCGTGCCTGTGCCATCCCCTCGCGTTGCGCCGCACCATCTCCGGGTCCACCGGTGCGCGACGGGCCTGGACGCCACCGGTTTTCTCGGGCTGCGACGGTCGGTAGCGGTCGCCCCGCCCGATCGGTGCCCGGATCGTCCGGTTCGCCAAGGCGATGGCCAAGACCCTGACGGGCTGGCGGACGGGCATCCGGTCGAGCCGGTCCGGCGCCCGGCCTGTCGTCTCGCCGCGCCCTGACCTCGGCCGTTGCGCCCAGATAGAGCTGTCTGCACGGATACCGATCGTCTGCCCCCCCACCAGATCCCTCAGTCCGATGTGGCGTCCGCTCAACCGCGAAGGAGCCGCTTCGCGGAGGCGCGGATCATCGGGACGATCACGGAGCAGCACGCCGGGATGCCAGATGCCGGCGTCTGTCGCCGTCACGGGCTGGCCCCGCGACAGTCTGCAAGCCGAAAGCCGGGCATGGCGGCATGGACCTGTCCCGGGCCGCGACGCTGAAGGCGCCGGCGGATGGAAATGCCGAGCTCACGCGCCAAGCGGCGCCGATTCGGCTACCGCCGGATCGGCCTTTTTCTGGATCATCGACCACGACAAGCTGTATCGGCTCTCCCGCGAGGACGGGCTGTCGGTGAAGCGACGAGGTGGCCGCAAGCGGGCTTCGGGCACGCGCACGCCGATGCCACGGGCGGCGCATCCCGATGCCCGCTAACCGCTCGACTGCCTGCCGGTCAGCTTCGGCGCCTCTCGCAAGGTCCGCATTCTCGCGGTGATCGACGATTGCTGCCGCGAGAACCGGGCCTGATCGCCGGCACCAGGGCGCCCGTGTCGCCCGCGCGCCGGACGCGCTGGTGCGGATCGGCGCGAAACCCTCTTGCAGTGTCGGCGACAACGGAACGGTGGCGACGAGCCGGGCCATTCTGCAACGGGCCGATCGGAACGCGGTCCCACGGCACGACATCGACCACGGCAAGCCGCAGCAGAATGCCCTTATCGTGTCATTCAACGGCAGCCTGCGCGGCGAGCTGCCGAACGAGGAACTCTTCGACACCCCGGACGATGCCCGGCGAAAACGGGCCCTCCGGCGCACCGGCGACACTGCCGTCAGGCCGCACACCGGACGCCGCTCTCAGCGCCGGGCGCTTGGGCAATTCGACGGCGCCGCGCCCCCGCGCTTGCCCGACACCACCGGTCCGACAACCAATCCCATCCCCGCAAACTCTCCCTATGACCGGCGGACCGGCGGGGGGCAGGTCACCTGCTCTGGAGATCGGCCCAAGCCATTCTTTCCCGCAGCCGGATTACGGCTCGCGGCGCAAGGCCGCGCCACGCCGCGGTGTCTGGCGCGCTGCCGAAGGCGGCCACGTCGGCGCTGGTGAGCGCGATGCCGACCAGCATCTTCATCGAAAGGCACGTCTGGATCGCGGCATCGCTGTTGATTTGCTGTCGGCCACGCCTGCCGCCCGGCGCATCCCCCTGGTCATCCCGGGGTCGAACCAGATCTTTGGCAAGCCCCTGCGTTTGAGCGCCGGATTGTCGGCCGGCCGGGACTTGGTCCTCCGTGTCGGGGTTGCGGTCTGCGCATACCGGTTGCGCTGGACCAAGAGACGAATCCGGCACGGTGTCTGTAAGGCAAAGCCCTTCGACCGTGTTTCGCACAAGCGATATCGCAGGCGCGCGCGCTCCACCGCATCACGACCCGTCCCGCCCCCTTCATCTTTCCCCAAATATCCCGGGGAGCGCGAGGGGCTGGCCCCTCGCCCCCGGCCCGCTGCCGGGTGCCGTCCGGCCTGTCAGGCGCGCACGTGGCTCAGCAGGGCGGCGAGCCACAGCAGCGCCGCCAGCACCACGGCGAGAAGGACCGCCAGGGAACCCAGGTCCTTGGCGCGGCGCGACAGGTCGTGGCGCTCCGGGCCGATCCGGTCCACGGTCGCCTCGATGGCCGAGTTCAGAACCTCGACGATCATGATCAGCAGCACCGATCCGATCAGCGTGGCTGCGTGGCGCGGCGTCTCTCCCAGCCAGCCGGCGGCGGGCAGGCTGGCGGCCAGGCAGATCGCCTCCAGACGGAACGCCGCCTCGCTGCGCCAGATGTCGGCGAGCCCGTCCAGGGAATGGCCGAACGCGGCGGCCAGGCGGCGCAATCCGGTGGGCGGGGGCGGGGCCATGTCGCGTCTCCCGGGCGTCAGGTGCGGGCGCGGCGGGCGCCGCTGTCGATGGCCTCGCGCAGCTTGCGGTCCAGCGCCCTCTGCTTGGCCTCGGAATAGATCTTCAGCCCGAACATGTCCTTGACGTAGAACGTGTCCACCACCTGGGCGCCGTAGGTCGCGATCACCGCCGAGGCGATCGAGATATTGGCCCCCGCCAGCACCCGCGTCAGGTCGTGCAGCAGGCCGGGACGGTCCCGGGTGTCGACCTCGATGATGGTGTAGATCTCGGAGCCGTCGTTGTCGAAGGCGATGTTGGTGGGCACGCGGAAGTCGCGCTCGCGCTTCTTGATCTTGTCGCGGCTTTCCATGGCGTCGCGGGCGATGACCTCTCCCTTCAGGGTCTTGTCGATCATCCCCTTCAGGCGCGGGATCCGGTAGGGATCGTAGGGATGGCCGTCGCCGTCCTGGACCCAGAACACGGCCGTGGCATAGCCGTCCTTTGAGGTGTAGGTCCGCGCGTCTACCACATTGGCGCCGACCAGCGCCAGCGCGCCGGCCAGCCGCGAGAAGATGCCCGGATGGTCGACCATGGCAAAGCAGATCCGGGTCGCGTCCCGGTCCTCGTCATCCTCGATGTCGAGATGGACGTTGCCGTTGTCGATCCGGCGCAGCAGATGCGCGAAGGTGACATGCGCCTCGGTGCCCAGGCCCTGCCAGTAGGGCGGGTAGTGGCGTCCCGTCTCGGTGCGCAGGTCGCGGGCCTCCCAGTCGGGCAGCGCCTGGCGCAACCGGCGCTTGGCCTCGTTGCCGCGGCTCTCGCGGTTGAGCGCCTCCAGCCCGTTCTCCAGCGCCGCCGCCGTCTCGTCGTAGAGGGTGCGCAGAAGCTGCGCCTTCCAGCCGTTCCAGGTGCCGGGCCCGACGCCGCGGATGTCGCAGACGGTCAGCAGCGTCAGCAGGTCCAGCCGCTTGCGGGTCCGCACCGCCTTGGCGAAGTCGCGGATCGTGCGCGGATCGCTCAGGTCGCGCTTCTGGGCCATGTCCGACATCAGCAGGTGATAGCGCACCAGCCACTCCACCGTTTCGGTATCGGCGCGGTTCATCCCCATCCGCGGGCAGACCTTGCGTGCGATGCGGGCGCCCAGGACGGCGTGATCCTCGTCCCGGCCCTTGCCGATGTCGTGGAGCAACAGCGCGACATAGAGAACCCGCCGCGGCAGGCCCTTTCCGGCGATGCGGGTGGCGGCGGGCAATTCGTCGGCAAGCTCGCCGCGTTCGATGCGGGACAGGGTGACGATGCACTGGATGGTGTGTTCGTCCACCGTGTAGTGATGGTACATGTTGAACTGCATCATCGCCACGATCGGCTCGAATTCCGGAACGAAGGCCGAGAGCACCCCAAGCTCGTTCATCCGTCTGAGCGCGCGGCCCGGATTGCCGTGCTTGAGAAGCAGGTCGAAGAAGATGCGGATGGCCTCCGGGTCGCGCCGGACCTCGTCGTCGATCAGGTGCAGGTTGGCGGCGATCAGGCGCATGGCGTCGGGATGGAGCAACGTGCCGATCCTGAGCGCCTCGTCGAAGATGCGGATCAGGTTCAGCCGGTCCGAGAGTGCGGCTCCGGCGTCGGCGAAGGTCAGCCGGTTCTGCTTGATCGCGTAGCCGGGACGGGTGCGGCGGCGGCGGCGGAACAGCCCGGTGAGCGACGGGGCCTCCTTCTTGTGGTCGGCCTCCAGGGCGCTGAGCAGGATCCGCGTCAGCTCCCCCACGCGGGTGGCATGGCGGAAATAGTCCTGCATGAAATGCTCGACCGCGCGGCGGCCCTTGCCGTCCGCGTAGCCCATCCGCTCCGCCACTTCGACCTGCAGATCGAAGGTCAGCTGGTCCATGGCGCGCCCGGCCGCTAGGTGCATGTGGCACCGCACCGCCAGAAGGAAGCTTTCGGCCCGCACGAAACCGTCGAACTCGTCCCGGCTGTAGGTGCCCTTGTCCACCAGGTCGGCCACGTCGCGCACGTGGTTCACGTATTTGGCGATCCAGAACAGCGTCTGCAGGTCGCGCAGACCGCCCTTGCCCTCTTTCACGTTGGGCTCGACCATGTAGCGCTGGCCGCCCTGCTTGGCGTGGCGCGCGGTGCGCTCATCGAGCTTGGCGGCGATGAAATCGGCCTCCGATCCCGCGAAGAGGTCGGTCCAGAGCGCGGTGTGCAGGTCGGTCGCCAGCCCGGCGTGGCCGCAGAGGAAGCGATGCTCCAGCAGCGCCGTGCGGATGGTATAGTCCTGGCGGCCGAGATGGATGCAATCGCGCACGGTACGGCTGGACTGGCCGACCTTCAGCTTCAGGTCCCACAGGATGTAGAGCATGGATTCGATCACGCTCTCGGCCCAGCCGGTCAGCTTCCACGGGGTCAGGAACAGCAGGTCGACGTCCGAGAACGGCGCCATCTCGGCCCGCCCGTAGCCGCCGACGGCGAAGACCGCCAGACGCTCGCCCTCGGTCGGGGTGGGGCAGGGGTGGAGATGCGCGGTCACCGTGTCGAACACGGTCTCTATCAAGCGGTCGGTGAGCCAGGAATAGGCCGACACGGTCGCGCGGGAGTCGCGCGGATGCGCCGCGAAGGCCGCGGCGATGGCGGCGCGGCCGTCCTGTCTGGCCCGGCGCAGGATCGCCACGGCGGCATCGCGTACGGTGTCGCGGCCGCCCCGGGCGATCCGGTCGCCGATGGCGGTGCGGATGGCGTCCGTGTCGAAGAGCTCTGCCGCCGGGACGATGAGTTCCGGCGGCAGGCGGTGGCGGTCGTCGGGTCCGACCGGCCTAGAAGCCGGCGGCGCCGAAACCTTGGGGCGCTGGGTCAAGGATGACGACCTGGTTGTTCTGGACCTGCGCTACGGCGAGCGCCCGGTCGTTGGTGCCGTCGGGACGCAGGCGGAAGGCGCCGTAGGCGCCGCGGAAGCCCGCGCGCTGGGTCAGCGCCCCGGCCGAGAGCGCATCGCGCCGTCCCTGGGCGATCAGCGATCCGACCGCCTGCACCGCGTCGAAGCCGAGCCCCGCCAGCGGGTGGGGCTGATTGCCGTAGGCGGCGGCGTAGCGGCGCTCGAACGCGGCCGTGGCGCCGCGGTCCGGCAGGGTGAAGAGCCCGCCCTGCAGCCCCGCCAGGGTCAGCGCGCGGGGCAGGGCGTTCCAGCGGGTCAGGCCCAGGTAGCGCACCTGCGACGGGCTGACGCCGTTGGCGGGCAGCGTCTCGGCGATGAGCGGCAGGTCGCTGTCCACATTGGCGGTCAGGAACACCGTGTCGGCGCCGGAGGCGGTGACGGCCTGGCCGATGCGGGGCCCGGCGTCCTGGATCCCGCGCTGGGAGAGGGGGTAGCCCTGGACGGTGGCGACGCGCAGCCCGGCGGAGCGCGCGGCCGCCGCGATGGCGTCGCGCCCGGCCGTGCCGGCGACGTCCTGGGCGTGGACGATGGCGACCGAGCGGCGGCCCTCGGCGCGGGCGAACCGGGTCAGCCGCCGCGCCACGTCCTGGAAGGTCTGGCCCAGGACGAAGACGTTGCCGCCGGCGACGGCGGGATTGTTGGAAAAGGCCAGGACGTTGACGTTCCGGTTCGCGACCACGGGGCTGACGGCGCTGATCGACTGGCTGTAGAGCGGCCCCAGGATGATCTGCGCGCCGTCGTCCAGCGCCCGGGTGGCGGCGGCGGAGGCGCCGGTCGGCGTGCCGGCGGTGTCGTAGACCCGCAGATCCAGCGTGGCCCCGTCCAGCGAATTGGCGGCCAGGCGGGCGGCGTTCTCGATTCCGCGCGCCACGCCGGCGGCGCTGCCGTCGCTCTTGGGCACCAGAAGCGCCACGGTGACCGGTTGCGACGGATCGATTCGCGGCCCGCCGGCGCCGCCCGACACGATCGGCAGAGGCCCGCACGCGGCGAGGAACAGCAGGCCCGCGATGGCGGCGCGGCGGGTCTGCTTGCGGATGGAACCGAGACGGGCGATCATCGCACGACCCCTCATGTGATGTCTGGACTGGTCCGGTTCTATGCAAGCGCGTCTGCCGTGTAAATCGAAAGCCGGCCCATGAGCGGTCTGGCTCCGGGACTCTATCTGGTGGCGACGCCGATCGGCGCGGCGCGCGACATCACCTTGCGGGCGCTCGACATCCTGGGCACCGCGGATCTGCTGGTGGCCGAGGACACGCGGACCCTGCGCCGGCTGATGGAGATCCACGGCGTGGCGCTGAACGGGCGCCGGGTGCTGGCCTATCACGACCACAACGGCGCGCGGATGCGGCCCCGGATCCTGCAGGCGCTGGAAGAGGGGCAGTCGGTGGCCTACGCCTCCGACGCCGGGACGCCGATGGTGGCCGATCCGGGCTATGCGCTGGGCCGCGCCGCGCGGGGCGCGGGCCATGCGGTGACCGCCGCGCCCGGCCCGTCGGCCGCGCTGGCCGCGCTGAGCCTCTCGGGCCTGCCGACCGACCGGTTCCTGTTCGCGGGGTTCCTGCCGCCGGGATCGGGGGCGCGGCGGCGGGTCCTCGGGGAGCTCGCGCGCGTGCCAGCGACGCTGGTGTTCTTCGAGGCGCCGCAGAGATGTTCGCAAAGCCTTAGGCAAATTCTGTCAGTGCTGGGAGACCGGGAGGCGGCGCTGTGCCGGGAATTAACGAAACGGTTCGAAGAGGTTCGCCAGGGGCGCCTGTCCGAGCTACTGTCGGGGGCGGAACTGGATCCGCCCAGGGGGGAGATCGTGCTGGTCATCGACCGCGACCGGGAGGTGCCCGGAGAGGACGCGATCGCCTCCGCCCTGGGGGAGGCGTTGAAGGAGTTGAGCGTGAAGGACGCGGCGAAGATGGTGTCGGAAGCGACGGGCGCCGCGCGGCGCGATGTCTACCAGATTGCCCTGAGGCTGGGACGGGAGGGATGAGGATGCGGCACGCCCCGGATCCGCGCCAGCGCGCCTTCGATTTCGGAACGCAATCCGGCGGCGTCGCCGTTCTGGAGCGCGTGACGGGGCGCGCCGGGGGCGGCGTTCGCAAGCCCGGCTCCGAACGCCGCGGTGGGCCCTCCAGCGGCCGGGCGGCCGGCGGCGCGACGGCCCATTGGGGCGGCCTGGCTGCCGAATCGCAGGTCGAGCGCCACTATGCGGACCGGGGTCTGTCGCTCGCCGCGCGGCGCTGGCGCGGCCGGTCGGGTGAGATCGACCTGGTGTTCCGGGACGGTCCGGAGGTCGTCTTCGTCGAGGTCAAGAGAGGGGCGACCCACGACCGGGCGATCGAGCGGCTGTCCCGACGGCAGACCGCCCGGCTCTTTGCGGCAGGTGAGGAATTCCTGGGCGATGAACCGGCGGGAAGCCTGACGCCGGCGCGGTTCGACATCGCGCTGGTCGATGGCTGCGGTCTGATCTCGGTCATCGCCAACGCATTCCTCTGATCCGGGGCGGTCGGGCCGCTTGCTCCTTTGCGGACCGCGGTCCACAGAAGGGGCGTGGCTTGCCGAGGAGACCCAGATGGCCCTGACCGTTGCCTTCCAGATGGACCCGATCGAGGCCGTCGACATCGATGCCGACAGCAGTTTTCGGCTGGCCGAGGCGGCACAGGCCCGCGGTCACCGTCTTCTTGTCTATACGCCCGACACGCTGGCCTGGAAGGACGGCCGGGTGGTGGCGCTTGTGCGGGATCTGGAGGTGCGGCGGGTCCGGGGCGGTCACGCGATCCTGGGCGACCGGCGCGAGATGGACCTGTCCCAGGCCGATGTCGTCTGGCTGCGTCAGGATCCGCCGTTCGACATGGGCTACATCACCAGCACCCATCTCCTCGACCGGCTTTCCGGGACGACGCTGGTGGTCAACGACCCCTTCTGGGTGCGGAACTACCCCGAAAAGCTGCTCGTGCTGCAGTTTCCGGACCTTATCCCGCCCACGCTCATCGCCCGCGACCTGGCGCAGCTGCGCGCCTTCAAGGCCGCGCATGGCGACATCATCGTCAAGCCGCTCTACGGCAACGGCGGCGCGGGCGTCTTCCGGCTGAAGGAAGGCGACGGCAACCTCGCGTCCCTCCACGAGCTCTTCGCCGGCATCAACCGGGAGCCGCTGATCGCACAGAAGTTCCTGCCCGCGGTATCGGCGGGCGACAAGCGGGTGATCCTGGTGGACGGAGAGCCGGCGGGCGCGATCAACCGTGTGCCGCAGGCCGGTGAGACCCGCTCGAACATGCATGTGGGCGGGCGGGCGGAACCGGCGCGTCTGACCGAGCGCGACCGCGAGATCTGCGCGGCCATCGGCCCGCTCCTGCGAGAGAAGGGCCAGGTTTTCGTCGGGATCGACGTGATCGGCGGGTTCCTGACCGAGATCAACCTGACCTCGCCAACGGGCATCCAGGAGATGGAGCGATTCGCCGGGACCGACATCGCAGGCCGGATATGGGACGCCATCGACGGTCGTCTGCGGTGACCGCAGGCGTCGCCGCACAGGGTCCGGACGCCCCGGCGCCTCACTTCGACGATACGAGCGGCTATCCGGATCTGACATGGGATCCCAGCCGAGATCCTGGACCGATGTCGGTCGCCGGTCCCGTCTGTCGCGACCGAGAGCCGGCTAGGCCGGCGCGACCCATCCACGCGCCGCCGCCGATCCCCTGCTCCCCGGTTTTCGCGCAGGTCGTGCTCTGGAGTGCCCAGACCGGCTGCCCATGGCGCGATCCACTGGCGGAGTCCGGAAGACGGAATTCGGTTCACGCTGAGGGTGCAAAAAGGGGGGCCGGAACCGGGCCACCGGACGTTCTCGCGGCGGCATGACCACCACGGCTCTGACCGGCGCGCTCGGCGATATGATCGACCTCAGCTCGATGACCTGCGTGGCAGCCCTGTTTCGGCGGGCTGTCCCATGGCCGGTTCCTCGCGGATCGCGTATTCGACGCGAATCGGCGGCGCGATGCGCTGACCGGCGCCGGGATCTCCCGGACGAATTCGACCGATACCCCTGAAAACGGTGGCATCCGATCGAAAACTCCTTGGGAAAGGTGAAGGAATACCGGGCCATCGCCACGCGCCGCTGCACGACAGGCGACAGCTTCGGCACATCCATCTCCACCGCCGCGACACCCATCAGGCCGGTCAACACGCCCTAGTTGAACGAACACAGCCGGTAGGACAGGGCCTCTGCGATGTGGTCGCTCTCGACCCGGTCGGAGGCATCGAGATCGGCGATGGTGCGGGCCACGCGCAGGATGCGGTGATAGCCGCGCGCGGAAAGCCGGAACCGGTCGGCGGCCTTGAGCAGCAGCGCCTTGCCTTCGGCATCGGGGGCGGCCACGGAATCGAGGAGGCCGTTCGCCGCGTCGGCGTTGGTGTCCACCCCGGGTGCGTCGGCATAGCGGGCGGCCTGGACGCGGCGGGCGGCGGCCACGCGCAGCGCGACGGCGGCGGAGGTCTCTCCCGACGGTGCCATGTCGAGATCGGCGACGCCGACCGGCGGGATCTCTACCCTGAGGTCGAACCGGTCCATCAGCGGACCCGAGATCCGGCCCAGATAGTCGTCGCCGCACTGCGGCGCGCGGCTGCAGGCGCGCGCCGCATCCGCCAGATGGCCGCAGCGGCACGGATTGGCCGCGGCCACCAGCAGGAATCGGCAGGGATAGCGCACATGGGCGTTGGCGCGGGCGATGACGACCTCTCCGCTTTCGACCGGCTGGCGCAGGGTCTCCAGCACCGGGCGGGCGAATTCGGGGAATTCGTCCATGAAGAGCACCCCGTTGTGAGCCAGGCTGATCTGGCCGGGCTTGGCGCCCTTCCCGCCGCCGACGATGGCCGGCATGGAGGCGGTGTGATGCGGCTCCTGGAAGGGGCGCGTGCGGGTCAGCCCCCCCTCGTCGATCAGCCCGGCGAGCGAGTGGATCATCGAGGTGTCGAGCGCCTCCCGCGGCGACAACTGCGGCAGAAGTCCGGGCAGGCGCCGGGCGAGCATGGACTTTCCCGCCCCCGGAGGACCCACCAGGATCAGGTGGTGCCGTCCGGCCGCAGAGATTTCGAGCGCGCGTTTGGCGCGGTCCTGACCGCGCACGTCGATCAGATCGGCACCGCTGCCGCCGGTCGTGACCTCTCCGGGCTCCGCCGGGGTCAGCAGGCAGCGGCCGGTGATATGGGCGATGGCGCGCTCCAGGCTGTCGGGCGCCAGCACCGTGGCGTCCGCGACCCACGCGGCCTCTGCCCCCGAGCCCTTGGGGCAGATCAGCGCGCGGCCGTGGCCGGCGGCATGCATCGCGGCCGGCAGCGCGCCGACCACCGGCACCAGCGCCCCGTCGAGCGAGAGCTCGCCCATCGCGGTCATGCCCTCCACCGCGTCGCGCGGCAGGATGTCGATGGCGGCCAGGAGCGCCAGGGCGATTGGCAGGTCGAAATGTGCGCCCTCCTTCGGCAGGCCCGCCGGCGACAGGTTCACCGTGATCCGCCGCGACGGCAGGGCGATGGAGAGCGACTGGAGGGCCGCGCGGATCCTGTCGCGCGCCTCGTTCACCGCCTTGTCGGGCAGGCCGACGATGGAAAAGGCCGGAACGCCCGGGCTGAGGGCGCACTGGACCTCGACCTCTCGGGTCTCGATGCCTTCGAAGGCCACGGAGTAGGCGCGCGCGATCATGGTCAATCGCTATGCCGCCCGGCTTTAGGATCGGTTAACGGCCGCCTCCGACCTGCCCGCAACCATGGCCATGAAGGCCGGCCAGGCTTCGGGATCTGCTGCGGTCTTGTCGCGGCAGATGGCGTTGCAGAACCCCCAGACCCGGCCGTCCATCACCAGCATGTGCGTGGGCGCGCGGCCGGAATAGGGGCAGGCGTCGTTCTGCGGTGTATCGTGACAGGCGCGGGCGGGACGCGGTGCGGGACCGGGCCAAGGGCGCCGCGGATGGTCGCGGCGATAGACGGTCTCATGCCGGTCGGGGCCCCAGGGCACGTCGGTGACCTGTCCCAGCGCGCGGAAGCGGCGAAAGCCGGGATCAGAGAGGTGCCGGGCCACATAGGCGGCAGCGCGGTCCGGGACCGGCAAGCCGTAGCCCGCGATCCGCGCCGCGACCGGGGCGAAGAAGGCGTCGGCTGCGCAATAGCCCCCGCACAGCCACGGCCCGCCGGAGCGGTCCAGCGCGTCCTCCCAGATCAGGGCGATGCGGGCAAGGTCGGCGGCAAGCTCCGGCGGCACCGGCACATCGGCATAGGCGGTGCGCAAAACCATGGGACAGAGTGTCCGCAAGGTTGTGAAACCTGCGTGCATTTCGGCGGCCAGGGACCGGGCGAGGGCGCGCAGCGTCGGGTCCTTGGGCCAGATCGCGGCCGCCGGGTGGCGCGCGGCCAGTTCCTCGGCGATGGCGATGCTCTCGCGCACCTCGGCGCCATCGTCGCAGAGCAGGAACGGAACGCTGCGGGCCGGCGCGTGGCCGATCTGCGTGGCAAGGTCCGGGGTCTGGTAGAACGTGCACCAGGTGACCCGGACAGGCAGGTCGAACCGATCCGCCAAAAGCCAGATCCGCATCGACCAGGAGGAGTAGCCGGGTTCGCCGAGAAACAGATGATGTGTCATCGGTCGAGCCTGCCGCAGCCGGGCGCGCGGGTCCAATCAGGATCCGTGACCCGCGCCATCACCGCGCCGAGCGGTCGATTAGGCCGTTCGACGCGCATTGCAACATTTCGCTGGAACTTTCTTCCCGGTTGTTCGTAGGTGCTTCGTGTACGCTCGGTAACACGTTGTTCATACGGCACCACACGCACGCAACGAATCATCTGTCCTGGGGGTAAAGAACGTGGCTTTCGATGGATTTTCCGACCAGACCCTGTCGCGGCGCGCCATGCAGGCAGAGTTGCTCGATGCCGAAACGGAGCTGAGACTGGCCTATGCCTGGCGCGACGAACGCGACGAGGCCGCGCTGCACCGGCTGATTACCGCCTACATGCGCCTGGCGATCTCCATGGCGGCGAAGTTCAAGCGCTACGGCGCGCCGATGAACGACCTGATCCAGGAGGCGGGGCTGGGACTGATGAAGGCCGCCGATAAGTTCGACCCGGATCGCGGCGTGCGGTTTTCGACCTACGCCGTCTGGTGGATCAAGGCGTCGATCCAGGACTACGTCATGCGCAACTGGTCGATGGTGCGCACCGGGTCAACATCGTCGCAGAAGTCCTTGTTTTTCAACATGCGCCGGGTACAGGCGCGGCTGGAGCGTGAGGCCGCGTCGCGGGGCGAGCGGCTCGACCGCCACCAGATGCGGCACATGATTTCCGTGGAGGTCGGCGTGCCGCTCCACGACGTGGAGATGATGGAGGGGCGTCTCGCCGGCTCGGACTTCTCGCTGAACGCCACCCAGTCGACCGAGGACGAGGGGCGCCAGTGGATCGACGCGCTGGAGGACGACAGCGCCCAGGCCGATGAAACCGTCACCCACGCCAAGGACATCGACACGCTGCGGGTCTGGCTGGTGGACGCCATGAGCCAGCTCAACGACCGCGAGCGCTTCATCGTCCGCGAGCGCAAGCTGCGCGATCAGCCGCGCACCCTGGAAAGCCTTGGCACCGAGCTGGGCCTGTCCAAGGAGCGCGTGCGCCAGCTTGAGGCCGCGGCCTTCGGCAAGATGCGCAAATCGCTCGAAACCCAGTGCGCGGAAGTGCGGAACTTCCTATCCTGAGGGTTCTGCGCCCGTCCGTTGCGACAGGCATTTCGGTGCTTGCCGGCGCCGCCCTGGCGATCGGGGCGGCGCCGTCCTTTTCCGAGGCACTGACCGCGGCCGAGGTTCCGTTGGAGGCCGATATCGTCGTGATGGGCGAGGCGCATGACGCGCCCGCCCACCATGCCAACCAGGCCGCCTGGGTCGCGCGGATGGGGGCCGCGGCCGTGGTGTTCGAGATGCTGCCGGAGGCGCTGGGCCCCGTGGCGATGGCCGGGCGCGGGTCCGCGGACCTGGGCGCCGCACTGGACTGGGAGGCGCGGGGATGGGGCGATTTCGATGCCTATGCGCCGATCTTCGCCGCGGCCGGGGACGCGCTGATCCTCGGCGCCGAGGTTGGAGCGCAAGATATATCCCGCGCGGCATCGGACGGCGCGGCGGCGGTGTACCGGGGACCGGACCTGGGGCTGGAGACGTCCTTGCCGCCCACCGTGCAGGCGGAGATGGTGGCAGAGCAGGACGCGGCCCATTGCGGGTTGCTGCCAGAGGCATTGCTGCCGGGCATGGTCGAGGTGCAGCGGCTGCGCGACGCCGCGCTGGCGGCGGCGGCCCTGGAGGCGCTGGACCGGACCGGCGGCCCGGTGGCTGTGATCACCGGCAACGGCCATGCGCGCACCGACCGGGCCGTGCCGGCGCTGATCGCCCGGGCGCGCCCGGACCTGTCGGTGACCGCCATCGGGCAGGGGACCGGCGGCCCCCCGGACGCGCCGTTCGACGTCTGGGTGGACGGTCCCGTTCCTCAGGGCCGCGACGGCGACCCCTGCGCCGCACTCCGGTGAGCTTGCCCGTCCCGCGGCCCCGCCCTAGGGTCCGCCCATGCTGACGGGCAAACGCATCCTTCTGATCATCGGCGGCGGCATCGCGGCCTACAAGTCGCTGGAGCTGATCCGCGGCCTGACCCGCGCCGGGGCTCTGGTCACGCCGGTGCTGACCCGGGCGGGATCGGAATTCGTCACGCCCCTGTCGGTCTCGGCCCTGGCCGGGGAAAAGGTCTATTCCGACCTGTGGGATCTGACCGACGAGGCCGAGATGGGCCATATCCAGCTGTCCCGCGTCGCCGATCTGGTGGTGGTGGCGCCGGCCACCGCGGATCTGATGGCGAAGATGGCCGCGGGGCTGGCGGACGATCTGGCCTCGACGCTGCTGCTGGCCACCGACACGCCCGTTCTGATCGCCCCGGCGATGAACGTAAGGATGTGGCAGCATCCGGCGACGCGGCGGAACCTGTCGGCGCTGACGGGCGACGGCATCGCCGTGGTCGGCCCGGCGGTGGGCGACATGGCCTGCGGCGAGCACGGGCCGGGGCGGATGGCGGAACCCGCCGACATCCTGGCGGCGGTGACGGCGCGGTTGTCCGGCGGGGCGCTTTCGGGGCGGCATCTGCTGATCACCAGCGGACCGACCCATGAGCCGATCGACCCGGTGCGCTATATCGCCAACCGCTCGTCCGGCGCCCAGGGCGCGGCCATCGCGCGGGCGGCGCTCGCGCTGGGCGCGCGGGTCAGTTTCGTGACCGGACCGGCCGCCGTGGCGGCGCCCGACGGGGTCGAGGCGATCCGGGTGGAGACCGCGCAGCAGATGCTGGAGGCGGTGACGGCAGCGCTGCCCGCGGATGCGGCGATTTTCGCCGCAGCGGTGGCGGACTGGCGGGTGGCCGGGCCGTCGGGATCGAAGATCAAGAAGGGGCAGGGCGGGTCGCCGGTGCTGGAGTTCACGGAAAACCCCGACATCCTGGCCCATGTGGCCGGCATGGCGGAGGGGCGCCCGCTGCTTGTGGTGGGCTTCGCCGCCGAAACCGACGACGTGACCGCCAACGCCACCGCCAAGCGCGCGCGCAAGGGCTGCGACTGGATCCTGGCCAACGACGTGTCTCCGGGCTCGGGGATCATGGGCGGGGCGGAGAACGCGGTGACGCTGATAACCGGCGACGGGGCAGAGGACTGGCCGCGCGCGGGCAAGGATGCGGTGGCCGCACGGCTGGTCGCCCGGATCGCGGAGGCGCTGGCATGAAGGTCGCGGTGACGCGCCTGCCCGGCGCCGACGCGGCGGTGCCGCTGCCCGATTACGCCAGCGCCGGGGCCGCGGGGGCCGATCTGCGCGCCAACCTGGCGCCCGGCGACCGCGCGGCGGGGGTGACGCTGGCACCCATGGCGCGCGCGGTGATCCCCACAGGGCTGGCCGTGGCGCTTCCGAAGGGAACGGAGATGCAGATCCGTCCGCGCTCGGGCCTTGCGGCGCGGCACGGCCTGACTCTGGTCAACAGTCCCGGTACGGTGGATGCGGATTACCGCGGCGAGGTCGGCGTGCTGATGGTGAACCTCGGCGCCGACCCGGTGACGATCGGCCACGGGGAGCGGATCGCGCAGGCGGTGGTCGCCCCAGTGATGCGCGTCGCGTTCGAGGCGGTCGAGGCCCTGCCCGGCACGGCGCGCGGCGCAGGCGGCTTCGGCTCGACCGGGCGGGGCTGATGGCGCTGGTCCTTTTTCTGGCGGCTGTGATCTGGGTCGCGGGGGGGCGGATGGGCTGGCCGCGCCAGGCGCGGACGAACGCGCTGGGCCTTCTTTACGTGCTGGTCCTGGCGCTGACGATCCTGCTGCCGGACGGCAGCGGGCTGCGCCGGGCACTGGGCGGCGGGTTCGCGGAATGGTTGGTGCTGGGCGGCGCCGCGGCGCTGATCCTGCTCTACCGGGCGGGGCTGGCGCGCGTCAGGGAGCGGGTCCGCCCGGAGAACCGGCCGGCGGAAGTCGCGCCCGGCGCGTTCGCCGGAGGAGAGCTGGACCGCTACGCGCGCCACGTGGTGCTGCGCGAGCTGGGCGGAACCGGGCAGCGGCGGCTGAAAGAAGCCCGCGTGCTGGTGGTGGGGGCGGGGGGCCTCGGCTCTCCGGCGCTGCTCTATCTTGCCGCGGCCGGGGTGGGGCGGATCGGCGTCATCGACGACGACTCCGTGGAGGCGACGAACCTGCAACGGCAGGTGATCCATACCGACCAGCGGATCGGGATGCCCAAGGTCTTCTCCGCTGAGGCGGCGATGCGGGCGCTGAACCCGTTCGTGGACGTGCGGCCCTATCACCGGCGGCTGACGGAAGAGATCGCCGGCGACCTGGTGGCAGAGTACGATCTGGTGCTGGACGGCTGCGACGATCTCGACACCCGCTACGTCCTGAACGCGGCCTGTGTGGCCGCGCGGGTGCCGCTGGTATCGGGCGCGCTGAGCCAGTGGGAGGGTCAGCTGACCACCTACGCGCCCTTTGACGGCACGCCCTGCTATGCCTGCGTCTTTCCCGACAAACCCGCGCCGGGACTGGCGCCAAGCTGTGCGGAGGCGGGCGTCCTGGGGCCCCTGCCGGGGATCATGGGCGCGATGATGGCCGCCGAGGCGGTGCGCGAGATCACCGGGGCGGGGCGGGGGATGCGCGGGCGGATGGCGATCCATGATGCGCTCTGGGGCGAGCACCGCGAGATCCGCCTGTCGCGGCGCGCCGGGTGTCCGGTCTGCGGATCCGATTGAGCGCTGGCGCGCACGCCAGGTCTTGCAGCGCGAGCCGCTGCCCGCGCCGCAATAGGGCCCTTGCGCAAACGAAATCAGAATGGCCTGCAACGCGCCGGGCCGTCACCGCAGGGCGCGCCATCTGGCGAAGCGCGGTCTGCGCTTGGCGGTCGGGTTGCGCCGCGCTGTTTCTCTTTGTGTTCTTTCACCTGTTTGGCCCGCTTTTTCTGGGGCTTGTCAGCAGGAGTTCCCGTGGCCGGCTCGGCCGCTGACGAAGGCGTGCAGCTCCGGGTCGGTACTGGCGCGCCCGTCCCCGGCGGCTCGGACCCCCCCGTCTCTGGGGCCTCGAACAGCCCCGCCGTGCCGGATCGCCGAAGCCAAGGTCGACGGGTCCGCGAACGCCGCAGAGTTCGCGGATCATGAAGGCGCGGGTGACCTGTATGGGGAGTGGTGGTCTGGAAAACGTACGTGTCGCGCTCCCGCAAGATGATCTGCTTGAGCGGACGGGGCATGGCGGAGGCATACCGGGTCGGTCGGCCCCGGCTGATCTGCTGTCGTGCGAATTGCCGGTGCACGTCGCCTTGCCCGCCGCGTCCACGGTTGCGGCGTCGAAGAAGTTCCGCCCGGCACGGCAGAGCGCTGGGATTTTCAGAAGATCAGATCATCGGGCATGGGCGCTTTTGACGGGCGGCCCGTAGTGCCAGGCAAAAGGGCGGGTGCATCTGCCGATCTCGGGACATTGTCTTGCGACGCGGTGCCGGGCAGCGGACAGCACCGCCATCAAGCTCGAGGGTGAAGGCGAATGCAATGCACGCAAGCATGGCGGCCCCAACCGCCGTGTCTGGCGCAAGACCTGCATCGGGATGGAAAAGCAGACACAGCACACCGGAGCGGTCGAGATCGCCGGCAGCCGGGGACGCACCGAAGTTGCCTCATCTGCTGAACCGGAGATGGCGCATACGTCTCGCGCAGATACCGCAACGGGCCGATGGTCACCTGTCTGAACGGATCGGCAAAATCCACGTCGCGTCAAAGACGGCCCAGGGCGCTCCGCGCATCCATGTCGGAGTGGCTAATCAGGGATTCAGTGTCGGTCGCAAGCCGGTCGAAAGACATATGAGAGCGGCGGCTTTGCTTGGCGTCCGCCATCGTGAAGGCACGCGCCCCACGATCCGGGGTGATCGGGTTCGACTGGCCAATGATCTGGTCAACCGGAATTTCGGGGCTCACGCGCCAGATCGACCAATGGTGGCAGACATCACTTACGGTCCGACCTGGGCAGGCTTCAACCGCGGGTTTGTCGTCCCGGGTGCCGGGCCGCGCTGCATTTGGGCTGGTCAATGGGCCACGACCTCTAGGTGCAGCTGGTTAGTGATGCCATGAACATGGCGATCGGTCGGCGGCGGCCATGGGACGTCTCCCGCCATGCCGACCGGAAATCGCAACTCGTCCAGCGGGCAATCCTGCCACCGGCAGGGATGCCGATCCACCTCACCGTTCGGCCCGCGCTGCAAGAACGTCCGCGTCCTTTCGATGGGATCGGTTAGCGATGCCGACGACAATGCCCCTCTCGGCAGATCACGCTGCAATCGCCTGGCGGGCAGCGCATATGCGAGAGCTTCTTCACCACGCTCGAATGCACGCTGCTCGGCTCCGCACCAGGGCAGACGCGCGCTGGCCGTCTTCGAGTTCGTCGACGGCCGGTACAATCCGAGCCGCCGCCATCCGGCCCTCGGCGACAACTCACCCATGGGACTGGAAAGGCGCGCGCAAATCCAGCTAAATTCCGCTACCGGTTACCTGTCCACGAAGCGGGGAGGACTCCCCTTCTTGCCGTCCAGATCGCGCAGGTGAGCATCGTAGTAGTTGCGCGGACCGGGTGTGCAGTCGTCCGTGCCACCCCCCTAGAGCGCGGCCGCATGAAACGCGCGCATGTCTGCGGCGTCGGGGGCATGGAACACGGCCCGCGTGCCCTTGCGGCCGTCATGGGGAGTGAGGGCAAAGAGCGTGGTCCGCCGTCCGCACCTGCACGCTCGCCTTCCTCCGCTAACGCGCAATGCATGCCGATCGTCGCGAGCACGGCGTCGCAGAACCGGCCTGCTACGGCAAGATCGTTGGTCCCAATGCCAACGCCCGACAACATCCGGTCACCCCATAAGTCAGTAGAGCGTTGCGCGCTGGCGGGCGGGCAGAGCGCGGTCGTAACCTTCCGCGTCGAAATCCTCGGAGGTCGCGCGCAGCATGGCCCCCGCGCTCGGCAGCGTCGAGCGGTCCACATGCGCCTCCGGGGACCACAGCCCGGACCGCAGTACCGCCCGTCCGCACTGGAAGAACACCGCGTCAATCGCGATCACCAGCACCGTGACGGGTGCCTTGCCGTCTACCGCGAACGAGGCGAGCAGGTCGGGGTCGGTCGAGATGCGGGCGCGCCCATTCACGCGCAGGGTCTCGTTGCAGCCGGGGATCAGGAACAGCAGCGCCACGCGCGGGTCGCGCACTACGTTGCGCAGCGTGTCGATGCGGTTGTTGCCCCGCCGGTCGGGCAGCGCGAGCGTCCAGTCGTCCACGACCTGCACGAAGCCTGCGCCGTCGCCTCGGGGCGACGCGTCGAGCCCCTGCGGTCCGATGGAGGCAAGCGTGCAGAACGGGGACGCCTCTATCATCGCACGGTAGGGCGCGTTCAGCCGCACGATCTCTTTGGCCACCGAAGGCGCCGTCGGGGCGGCGTAGAGCGCATCCAACTCCGCTTCTGAGGTGATCGTGTGGGGCGGGATGAGAGTGGTGGCATTGGACACTGACGGACCTTCCGGACAGACATTGCCCACAAGGGCTAGCATCACGCGGCAGGAATGTCGCCCACTCACCCGGGTCCGTTGGGTGCACATCCAAAACGCGTTCGAGCACGTCCCGATCGGGTGTTATCATGGAACTCAGGCTGATCTGACCCATCGGGAACGGATTGCCGATGTCACCCGACCATAGTCATCCGTTGCGCTCAACTGAGACATTGCCGCTCTGGTCCATTTGATTGAAAGCGGCGGCATGACCCCGATGGACTGGCCCTCCCTGGCGCCTCAAGTCGCCCTTGCGGATCGCCTGTTCGGCGCGCGCGGTGCCAAGATGCTCGGCGTGTGGCTCCACGAGCAGGCCGCGCGGATCACGGACCCCGCCTTCGCGCGCCTGTTCTCGGATCACATCGACCTGCCGGGTGTAGCGCCGGGCGACTACAACCACCGCCTCGTCCGTGCTGGCAGGGGGCGGCTGCTCGGCGGCGTCCGGTTCTACGGAAAAGACCTTGCGCGGCCCTTCGTTGAGGTCGTAGCGCACGACTTCGAGGATTGGGAGGCGCTATGCTCCTGCGTGGCGGCGGAATGGACGGCCTTCGCGCCGCTCCATCTCCGCACGCTCGTCGCGCCCAGCGCGGCGCTTACGCCGGGCGCCCGCATCGACATGGCCATTCACGCCGCCCGCTACGGCGATATGGCCCCGCCGGACGGCCGCGTCGCGCTCGCTCCCTTCGCGGATGCCGAGGACGCCGTCGCAACGGTGTCCGCAAAGTACGAGGAGCTGACCAGGACCGAGCCGGCGCTGGCGCGAAACATCTCGGCGGCGGATGCGGACGAGCTGCGGCGCTGGCACCGCGAAGGCCGGATTCAGGCGATCCGTGCGATGGTGGATTGCACCGAGCGAACGGTCGGCCTGCTAGCCGCGGCCCCGGGCGCGGTGGAGTGGATCGAGGGCGACGAGGTGAACGAAGAGGTCGTCTTGCGCGCCTTCAACGGCCAAGGGTTCGCGGCCTTGGCCCAGAGGGCCTGGGCCGCCCGCGCCGATCTCGATCCGGGCCGCCTGCTCATCGGCACGATCGACGGGCTGAACACCGCCTCGCGCCGCTCCGCGCTGCGGGCCGGACGCGAAGCGGTGCTGGACTATGCACTCCTGCCCGTGGGTCGTTAAGGCGAACCCTCTCAGGACACCTGGCAAGGAACCGCATGCTCGTCACATAGGGGTCGTCCGCGGCCTTCGGAACGCTTCCGTGGGCAGGTCTAGAACCTACTGAAACGACTTTTCAAACCAAACGTACAGCCGACCGGCGTGGCCAAAAATCGGAATCCATGTGGCGCGTTTCGAAATGAGGTGGTGGACCCTAGCGGGATCGAACCGCTGACCTCCTGCATGCCATGCAGGCGCTCTCCCAGCTGAGCTAAGGGCCCTCGATCTGCCCGTTGGGGCAGCATCGCGCTGTCTCTAGAAGACGTCGGGGACGGGTTCAAGGGAAAAACCCGGCAGCAAGGCGGCTCAATCGTCGTTGCTGTCGTCCGCGACGTCCGCGATCTCATCCAGGGACACGTTGTCGTCGTCTTCGTCGTCCAGAACGTCGTCGCCCAGATCGACATCGGCATCATCGTCCTCTTCCAGAACGACGTCCTCTTCCTCTGTCTGGTCCTTCTTGCTCGACTTGTCTTCCTTGTCGGCCAGCATGGTCCGGTTGCTCTTGCCGGTGTCGAGGGGCACGACCTCGCCCGAATAGGGCGAGACGACAGGGTTGCGGTTGAGGTCGTAGAAGCGCTTGCCGGTGGTCGGGCAAATCCGCTTCGTTCCCCAGTCTTCCTTGGGCATGGCCACACTCTTCCGATCGCTGATTTTCGGGATCGCCGTCCACTGCCACAGGCCCGGAGGGGTGTCAAAGGCTTTCGCGGCGATGCGGTGCGGGATAGGATGACGCATGACCGCCGCCACCCTTCCGCTTCGTACCCTTCCGGGCGATCCTCCGCTCCGGATCGTGCTGAAAGCCTCTGCCCGGGCGCGGCGCGTCACGCTCAGGGTATCCGCGCTCGACGGGCGCGTGACGCTGACCCGGCCCTTCGCGGTCAGCGATGCCGAGGCGCTGGAATTCGCCCGCGCCAAGGTGCCCTGGCTCCGGGCGCAGATCGCGCGGTGCGTCGAACCCCGGCAGGTGGCGCCCGGCGCGGTGCTGCCGGTCCTGTCGGTGCCGCACAGGGTCGTCGAAGGCGCGCCCGGCATCTTTGCCGGAGAGGTCCGCGTCCGGGCGGGCAGGGCGGCGGGGCCCCAGGTGGCGGGGATGCTGAAGGCCCTGGCGCGGGACCGGATCGCCGAGGCGGCGGCGCGGCACGCGGGCCGGGTCGGGCGCACGCCGGGGCGGCTGAGCCTGCGCGACACGCGGTCGCGGTGGGGCTCATGCTCGTCCCATGGGGATCTGATGCTGTCGTGGCGCTTGATCATGGCGCCGGCGCCGGTGCTGGACTACGTCGTGGCCCATGAGGTCGCGCACCTTGTCCGGATGGACCATTCGCCGGCCTTCTGGGCGGTGGTGGCCCGCCTCTGCCCCGACTGGCGCGTCCACCGCGGATGGCTCCGCCAGCATGGCGCCGCCCTGCATGCCTGGCGCTTCGAGGCGCCGGACAGACCGGGCGGGGGCGCCCGCGGATGACAACGCCCATGGCGCCCGCCACGCGGCCCGATCCCGCGCAGACCCAATCCGCCCATGACCGCGTCTATCGCCAGCTGCGGACGCGGATCATGCATGGAGAGATCCGTCCGGGTCAGGCGCTGACCCTTCGCGGGATCGGCGCCGAATACGGTGTGTCGATGACCCCCGCGCGTGAGGCGGTACGGCGGCTGGCGGCGGAAGGCGCGCTGTCGCTCAGCCCGTCGGGCCGGGTTTCCACGCCGGAGCTGTCGGCCGAGCGGATCGAGGAGTTGGCCGCCCTGCGCGCGCTGCTGGAGGTGGAGCTGGCCAGCCGCGCGCTGCCGCGCGCACACATGGCGCTGCTCGACCGGATGGAGGCGCTGAACGGTGCGATCGCGGAGGCGATCGTGAAACAGGACGCCGTGGCCTACATCCGCCTGAACCTGGAGTTCCACAGGATGCTCTATCTCCGCGCGCAGGCCCCGGCGATGCTGGCCATGGCCGAAACCGTGTGGCTTCAGCTTGGCCCGACCATGCGCAGCCTCTATGGCCGGCTGAACCGGACCCGGCCACCGGGCGGGCATCGCCTTGTCATCGCGGCGCTGCGGGCGGGGGACGAGCCCGGCCTGAGGCTGGCCGTGCGGTCCGACGTGACCGGGGGGTTGCGGCTGATCCTGGCGGGCGACGCGGGATAGGCCGAGGTCTCTTCGCGGCAGTCCGGGCTGCGGCACCCGCCTGTTCGGGGGCAGATCCGCCGCCATGCAGGGCCCTGACGGGCCATTTCTCAGGCGTGGATCGCGCCGTCGCCGCAGGCAAGCGCCGCTTCGCGGACCGCCTCGGAATAGGTGGGGTGGGCGTGGCAGGTTAGGGCCAGATCCTCCGCAGAGGCGCCGAAGCTCATCGCCACGCAGATCTCGTGGATCAGGTCCCCCGCCATCGGGCCGATGATATGGGCGCCCAGGATCCGGTCGGTCTCTTGATGCGCCAGGATCTTGACGAAACCGTCGGCGGCAAAGTTGGCCTTGGCGCGGCCGTTGCCCATGAACGAGAACTTGCCGACCTTGTAGGGCGTACCGGCCTCTTTCAGCGCGTCCTCCGTCTGGCCGACGCTGGCGACCTCCGGGTGGGTGTAGATCACGGCCGGGATCACGTCGTAGTTCACGTGGCCCGCCTTGCCGGCCAGGACCTCGGCGACGGCCATCCCCTCGTCCTCGGCCTTGTGGGCGAGCATCGGGCCAGCGATGGCGTCGCCGATGGCGTAGATCCCGTCGACGTTCGTCTTCCAGTGCTTGTCGGTCCTGACCTGGCCGCGATCGGTGGTTTCGACACCCAGATCCGACAGTCCAAGCCCGTCCGTGTAGGGCAGGCGCCCCGTCGCCACCAGCACGGCGTCGGCCTCCAGCGTGGCCTCGCTGTCGTCCTTCCTGATCGTATAGGCCACGGTCGCCTTCTTGTTTCTGACCGCGACCTCCTGGACCGCGGCACCCAGAACGAAGGTCATCCCCTGCTTGGACAGAAGTTTCTGGAACTGCTTGCGCACGTCCATGTCCATGCCGGGGGTCACCGTGTCGAGGTATTCTACCACCGTCACATCCGCGCCCAGACGCGCATAGACAGAACCCATCTCCAGCCCGATGACGCCGGCGCCGATCACCACCATCTTCTTGGGAATCTTCGACAGCTCAAGGGCGCCGGTGGAGGTGATGACGATCTCCTCGTCGATCTCCACGCCCTTCAGGGGCGCCGTGACCGAGCCGCTGGCGATGACGATGTTCCTGGTTTCATGCACCTCGTCGCCGACCTTGACCTTGCCGGGTTCGGGGATCTCGGCCCAGCCCTTCAGCCAGTCGACCTTGTTCTTCTTGAACAGGAACTCGACACCCTTGGTGTTGGTCTCGATGGTGCTGTCCTTGTAGCCCAGCATCTCCTTCCAGTCGACGGAGGGCGACTTTCCCTTCAGGCCCATCTTGGCAAAGTTGTGCTCTGCCTGATGAAGCATCTCGGTGGCGTGAAGCAGGGCCTTGGACGGGATGCAGCCGACGTTCAGACAGGTGCCGCCCAGGGTCTCTCGCCCCTCGACGCAGGCGGTCCTGAGTCCCAGTTGCGCGCAGCGAATGGCACACACATAGCCGCCGGGGCCGGATCCGATGATGATGACGTCATAGCTGGACATGGATGATCTCCTGATCGGTTGGAGCCGTCATATCAGGGCGGCCGTGAGCATCAACATGGTAGCGCCCCAACCCGTTGCCCAGATGATCGACCGCCAGGGCACCCAGCCGAAAGCATAGGCGGGAACATAGAGGATCCGGGCCAAGAGGTAGACCCAGGCGCAGAGCACAGTGAACGGTGTGGACTGCCGGGAGACGGCAATCGCCATCACGGCGATGGCGAACAGGATCAGCCCCTCGAAATGGTTCGACAGCGCGCGGCCGAGACGCCCCGTCAGGACCGACACCTGACGCTCCAGCGGCGCCTCCGGCCCCTGGGGATCGCGCGGGCCGAGCGTCTTGCGCAGGCCAAGGTCGAGGTTGGCGGGAACGGCGTAGAGCACGAATTGCAGACCCTGGAGCAGCCCGGCAAGCACCAGCACAAGAAGTTCCGGTGTCATGTCGGCACCCGTTCAGGCGGTGGCAAGGAAGTGCGCCGTGTGGGTCTGCAGATGGTCCGCCAGCGCCGATGTGTTCGCCAGCCAGGCATCGGCGCGGTCGCGGTCGGCGACGCCGAAGAGCGCCCAGAGCCGGTCGGGGCTGTCCACGTCCTCCCACAGCTGGAGCTGCGTCAGTCCGGCCTGGTTGCGGGAGTCCCGCGTCTGGTCGTAGGCCGCGCGAAAGGCCGACCGGTCGTGTGTGTCGAGACGCAAAAGAAGCTGCATGTCACTGATCCCTCCCGGAATTTCGGAGTTCGAACTGAACCACGCGCGTTCGGGCCTGTCCAGTCAGGTCCGGCAGACCAGCGGGGCGGCAAGCAGCGTGTCCGCGTAGCGCGCCCCCTGCTCGGCGGTGCGCGCCGCGATCTCGGCGCGGGGCCGTTCGGCCCAGCGGCAGTCGGACTCCCGCGCCACCTGCGCGCGCGCAAGGGCGATGCGTGTGTCCAGGTCCCTCGGCTCCCGCGGATCGAACAGAAACAGATGCCAGCGCGCCCCGCCCCCGGCCGTCTCCGTAGAGGCGGTGTGGCGCACGGCGACGTCGCGCGGGACGGGCGCGGTACAGGCGGCCAGCAGCGGCAAGAGCGCAAGGCCCCTCCAGATCCGTGTCATGAAAGATGTCCCCTTTGCTGCGCGATACGCAGGAACTGCGCCATGGTCGCGAAGAGGACGAACCACCCCAGCATCGCGGCCCATCGTGTGGGATAGCCCATCACCGCCGTGCCCCAGAGCACGGCCGCGGAGAAGAACCCCAGAAACAACAGCGCAGACAGCACCGCGCGGCGGTCGCCCTGCCAGGTCCAGACGGCGGTCAGCGTCGCGGCGGCCCCGACCAGCACCGACAGGACGGCAACGCCCGGATCGGGACCGACCGACGCGCCGCGAAAGACGCCGGAGACCACATAGGCAAGCTGGCTCACGCCGATGAGCGCGTAGAGCCCGATCAGGATCCACAGCCACAGAGGACGCCGCATGGCGGCCTACAGGTCCATGAGCAGGCGGCGCGGATCTTCCAGCGCCTCTTTGACCCGAACCAGGAACGTCACCGCGCCCTTGCCGTCCACGATCCGGTGATCGTAGCTGAGGGCAAGGTACATCATCGGGCGGATCGTGATCTGACCGTCCACCACCATGGGGCGCTCCTGTATCTTGTGCATCCCCAGGATGCCCGACTGCGGCGGGTTCAGGATCGGCGAGGACATGAGAGAGCCGTAGACGCCCCCGTTGGACATGGTGAACGTGCCCCCCTGCATCTCGTCCATCTTCAGCTTGCCGTCGCGGGCCTTCTTGCCGAGCGCGCCGATCTCCTGCTCGATCTCGGCAAAGCTCTTCTGGTCGGCGTCGCGCACGACCGGGACGACCAGCCCGTTCGGCGTGCCGACGGCCACACCCATGTGGACGAAGTGCTTGTACACGACCTCGGTGCCGTCGATCTCTGCGTTGACCTCGGGGACTTCCTTCAGGGCATGGCAGCAGGCCTTCGCGAAGAACGACATGAAGCCCAGCTTGACGCCGTGCTTCTTCTCGAACAGCTCCTTGAACTCGGCCCGGAGCGACATGATCGCGGTCATGTCGGCTTCATTGTAGGTGGTCAGCATCGCGGCGTTGTTCTGGGCGTCCTTCAACCGCTTGGCGATGGTCTGGCGCAGCCGGGTCATCTTGACCCGTTCCTCACGGTCGGCGTCCTGGGCGGGAGAGGGCGCGCGCCTGGGCGCCTCGGACTTCGACGCATCGGACGCGCCGGACGATTTCGCCTTCGGAGTGCCGCCGGACCCGACCGCCTTGAGGACGTCCTCCTTCATGATGCGGCCGTCCTTGCCGGTGCCGGTCACGTCGTCGGGGGACAGGCCCTTTTCCTCCATCAGCTTCTTGGCCGATGGCGCGTCCTCACCGGTGCGGCCGCCCTGATCCTTGCCGCCCTGCCGGTCGGGATCCTCTGTCGTCTCCGGCGTGCCTTCGTCCTTGGAGTGGGGCTTGCCGCCGCCGCCGCGGGTCATGACCGCAAGCTGGCCGCCGGCTTCCACCGTCTCTCCCTCTTGCTTGAGGATCCTGGTCAGCGTCCCGGCCGCCGGCGCGGGCACCTCCACCGACACCTTGTCGGTCTCCAGTTCGGCCAGCATCTCGTCGGCCTCGACGCTGTCGCCTTCCTTCTTGAACCAGGTCGCGATCGTCGCCTCGGACACGCTTTCGCCCAGGGTCGGGACCATGACCTCGACCTCCTCGCCGGAGGCGTCGTCGTCGTCTTTCGCATCGTCTTCCGCCGCGGGCTTGTCAGGGGACCCCCCGTCGTCGCCGGACGCGCTCTTCTTGTCGGCGGCCTTGTCCTCGTCCTTGCGGGGCGCGGTTTCCTCCGGTCCGGCGGCGCCGGCCTCCGCGATATGCGCCAGAAGCGCGTCCACCCCCACGGTCTCTCCCTCCTGGGCGACGATTTCGTCCAGGGTGCCGGCCGCGGGGGAGGGCACCTCGACCGTGACCTTGTCGGTCTCCAGCTCGCAGAGCATCTCATCGGTCTCGACGCTGTCGCCGGGCTTTTTGAACCAGGTGGCGACCGTGGCCTCCGACACGGATTCGCCCAAGGTGGGCACGCGGACTTCGGTCATGGTCTTATCCTTCGATTCCGAGCGCGGCATTGACCAGCGCCTCTTGCTGTTTCTTGTGCTGTGACGCGAGGCCGGTGGCCGGCGATGCGGCGGCCTGGCGGCCGGCATAGTCGGGCCGCGAATGGGTCGCGCCGATGCGGTTCAGAACCCATTCGATGTTCGGCTCGACAAAGCTCCAGGCGCCCTGGTTCTTGGGCTCTTCCTGGCACCAGACCATCCTGGCGGATTTGAACCGCTCCAGCTCCTTGACCAGACTATGCGCCGGAAACGGGTAGAACTGTTCCAGACGCAGGATGTACACGCCGTCCAGCCCCTCGGCGTCGCGTTTTTCCAGCAGGTCGTAATAGACCTTGCCGGAGCAGATCACCAGGCGCTCGATCTTGTCGTCGGAGGCAAGCTGCAACTCCGAGTTGCCATGCTGGGCATCGTCCCAGAGCACCCGGTGAAAGGACGAGCCGGTGACGAAATCCTCCGCTTTCGACACGGCCAGCTTGTGGCGCAGCAGCGATTTCGGCGTCATCAGGATCAGCGGCTTGCGGTACGACCGGTGAATCTGGCGGCGCAGGATGTGGAAGTAGTTGGCCGGGGTGGTGCAGTTGGCGACGATCCAGTTGTCCTGTCCGCACATCTGCAGGAACCGCTCCAGCCGGGCCGAGGAATGCTCCGGTCCCTGTCCCTCATAGCCATGGGGCAGCAGGCAGACGAGGCCGGACATCCGCAGCCACTTCGATTCGCCCGAACTGATGAACTGGTCGAACATGATCTGGGCGCCGTTGGCGAAGTCGCCGAACTGCGCCTCCCACAGGGTCAGCGCATTGGGCTCCGCCAGCGAATAGCCGTACTCGAACCCCAGCACCGCATATTCCGACAGCATGGAGTCGATGACGTCGTACTCGGACTGGCCCTCGCGGATGGCGTTCAGGGGATAGTGACGCTCTTCGGTTTTCTGATCGACGATGGCCGAATGGCGCTGGCTGAACGTGCCGCGGCCCGAATCCTGGCCGGACAGGCGGACCGGATAGCCCTCGGTCAGCAGCGATCCGAACGCCAGCGCCTCCGCCGTCGCCCAGTCGAACCCTTCGCCGCTGTCGAACATCTTCGCCTTCGCCTCAAGCAGCCGGCCCACGGTCTTGTGCATGTTCAAGCCGTCCGGAACCGACGTCAGCGCCCGGCCGACATCGTCCAGCGTCTCCTGCGCGATGGCGGTCTTGCCGCGCTGGTACTTCTTGCCCTCCTTGTCGAGATGCGACCAGCGCCCGTCCAGCCAGTCCGCCTTGTTCGGGCGAAACTCCTTGCCGGCCTCGAACTCGTCCGACAGAAGCTGCTGGAATTCGGACTTCATGTCCTCGATCTCGCCCTCGGGGATCAGGCCGTCGCGCACCAGACGCTCGGTATAGAGGGTCAGGGTGGTCTTTTTCTGCTTGATCGTCTTGTACATGGCCGGGTTGGTGAACATCGGCTCGTCGCCTTCGTTATGCCCGAAGCGGCGATAGCAGATGATGTCGAGGACCACATCCTTGTGGAATTTCTGACGGAACTCGGTCGCCACCTTGGCGGCATGGACCACGGCTTCGGGATCGTCGCCGTTGACGTGGAAGATCGGCGCCTCCACCATCAGCGCGATGTCGGTCGGATAGGGCGACGTGCGCGAGAACGCGGGCGAGGTGGTGAAGCCGATCTGGTTGTTCACCACGATATGCATGGTGCCGCCGGTGCGGTGACCGCGCACGCCCGACATCTGGAAGCATTCCGCCACAACGCCCTGACCTGCGAACGCCGCGTCGCCGTGGAGCAGCACCGGCAGCACCCTGTCGCGGTCGGTGTCGTTCAGCTGGTCCTGCTTGGCGCGCGACTTGCCCAGCACGACCGGGTTCACCGCCTCAAGGTGGCTGGGGTTCGCGGTCAGCGACAGGTGGACGGTGTTGCCGTCGAACTCCCGGTCAGAGGACGCGCCAAGATGATATTTGACGTCGCCGGAGCCCCCCACGTCGTCCGGCTTGAAGCTGCCGCCCTGAAACTCGTTGAAGATTGCGCGATAGGGCTTGCCCATCACGTTGGCGAGCACGCTGAGACGGCCGCGATGCGGCATGCCGATCACGATGTCCTGCACGCCAAGGGCGCCGCCGCGCTTGATGATCTGCTCCATCGCCGGGATCAGCGCCTCGCCGCCGTCGAGGCCGAACCGCTTGGTTCCCATGTATTTGACATGCAGGAATTTCTCGAACCCCTCTGCTTCCACCAGCTTGTTCAGGATCGCGCGGCGGCCCTGTTCGGTGAACTTGACCTCCTTGCCGTAGCCCTCGATCCGCTCCTTCAGCCAGGCCGCCTGCTCGGGGTCGGATATGTGCATGTATTGCAGCGCAAAGGTCCCGCAGTAGGTGCGGCGCACCAGTTCGAGGATCTCCTTGAGCGACGCGACCTCAAGGCCCAGCACGTTGTCGATAAAGATCTTGCGGTCCATGTCGGTGTCGTCGAACCCGTAGGATTTCGGGTCGAGTTCGGCCTGATAGGCGGTACTGCGCAAACCCAGAGGGTCGAGATCGGCCGCCAGGTGGCCACGGATCCGGTAGGCGCGGATCAGCATCAGCGCGCGAACGGAATCCAGGACGGCGGCGCGGATCTGATCCTGGGTGACCGTCTGGCCGCCGGCCTCTGCCTTCTTCGAGATCTTGCCGGCAATGGCCTTTCCGTCCGCCTCCGGGGCCGCGGGCCAGTCGCCGTCGAGCGCGCGGGTCAGGTCGTCGCTGGGCTGGGGCGGCCAGTCGCGGCGCGCCCATGACGGGCCGCTGGCCTCCTGCCGTGCGGCGTCCTTGTCGTCGCCGAGCTGCCGGAAGAACTCCCGCCAGCTGTCGTCCACCGAAGACGGGTCGTCGGCGTAGCGTGCATGGAGCTGTTCCAGATACGCCGCGTTCTGGCCTTGCATGAAGGACGACTCGCGGAAGACGTCGTTGTTCGATTGATCGGTCATGGGGACACCTCATGCGGATTTGGGCCGTAGTCGTTCGCCCCCGGCTCGGACGGGCGCGTGAGCCACCAGAGCACCAGGAGCGGGGAGAGGAAAAGGACGAAGAGGGCGATTCCGATCACGATTGATGAGCCGCCGGCGACCAGGGCGCCGAAATCGCCCTGCAGCAGCGGATCGAACCCGGCCAGCAGGCCGGTGAAGGTCAGGATGCCGACGACGACGATGATCGGATAGAGCAGGTAGAGGCCCGAGCGGCCCGTGTCGTGCATCCGCCGCCAGCCGGCGGAGATCGACGGCACGATGGTCACCAGACCGAAGGCCGACGCGATCGGTCCGTCGCTTTCCGCTGCGACATCTCCGGGCTGGACCGTGATCGTGACGCCGCCGAAGAGAAGCGAATCGAGCCCCCCCGCCACGACGCTGCCGATGATCAGGAACAGGACGAAGTACCAGTATTCCTTGCGCGGGCCGCGGCCCGAAAAGGTGATGTACTTGGCAAAGCAGATGCGCACCGCATCGACGAAGGTCATGGCCGCGCCCCCGGACGCGAAAGCCACCAAAAGAGCGTCCCGAGGCAGGTTGCGGCCAGCGCGCCGGCGCCTGCGAATGCGGCCCAGAGCATCGGGACGACCCATCCCGGCAGGGGATGTGCGATGCCGGGATCGGACGCCGCATGGGGATCGGTCGCACCGGCGGCCCATGCCCGGATCGCGCCCGGGGTCAGGAGCGGCGCGCCCGGCCGCAGAAGGCGGGCGGGCGGTCGGCCCGCGTCCCGCATCCGGCGCACCGCCAGAAGGCAGAGCGCGGCCAGCACGCAGAGGGCGGTCAGCACGCGGACCGTATCCGACACCGCCGGGATCGCCGACAGGACGGCCAGGCCCGGCGCCACACTCCAGAACGCGGCGCGGGAGACCGATCTGTGCGCGTCGCCCGTCATGGTGTCAGCCGATCGCCTTCAGCACGGCCTCACCCAGACCGGCGGGGCTGTCGGCCACGACGATGCCGGCTTCCTCCATCGCCGCGATCTTGGAGTCGGCATCGCCCTTGCCGCCCGACACGATGGCGCCCGCATGGCCCATCCGCCGGCCCGGGGGCGCGGTGCGCCCGGCGATGAATCCGGCCGTTGGCTTCCAGCGCCCGGCCTTTCTTTCGTCGGCCAGAAATTGAGCGGCGTCCTCCTCGGCCTGGCCGCCGATCTCTCCGATCATGATGATCGCTTGCGTTTCGTCATCCGCCAGAAACCACTCCAGCACGTCGATATGCTCGGTTCCCTTGATCGGATCGCCGCCGATCCCGACGCAGGTCGACTGGCCCAGCCCCACGTCCGTGGTCTGCTTGACCGCCTCATAGGTCAGCGTGCCGGACCGGCTGACCACGCCCACCTTGCCGCGCTTGTGGATATGACCGGGCATGATGCCGATCTTGCAGGCACCGGGCGTGATGACGCCGGGGCAGTTCGGCCCGATCAGCGTGGTCCTGGCCCCGTCGAGGGCGCGCTTGACCTTCATCATGTCCAGCACCGGGATCCCTTCGGTGATGCAGACCACCAGGGGTATCTCCGCGTCGATGGCCTCCAGGATCGAATCGGCCGCGAAAGGGGGCGGGACGTAGATCACGCTGGCATTGGCGCCGGTCTCGGCCACCGCCTCATGGCAGGAGTTGAACACCGGCAGGTCGAGGTGGCTCTGCCCGCCCTTGCCGGGCGTGACGCCGCCGACCATCCTGGTGCCGTAGGCGATCGCCTGTTCGGAATGAAAGGTCCCCTGGGAGCCGGTGAACCCCTGGCAGATCACCTTTGTGTTTTCGTCTACGAGAATGGCCATGAGGTCCCTTTTCGGCTCGGGTTGTTCGATCGTGCGATGGCGGAGACGGGATCCCCGCCGGACGGGCTTTGGATAGGGCTGCGGATCGGAGCGGCGTCGGTCCGGTGCGGTCGGTAGCGATCCGGCCGTTCGGTGGCCCGGTGTCCCTTGTCCCGGCGGCCATGGCGCGTCCGGCGGAGCGGACACCCGCCGTCTTGGTCGGACCCGGGTCCGCCTGTCAGGCGGCGGTCCGGCGCACCGATGCCGGCAAGGGACAGATCCGCAGGGATCATCGGAAAGGCCGATATGGCATATGTCAAAACAGGGCCTCCTGATCGTCCACGGCCATGTCGAGCAGACGGATCAGAACCAGTCCCGCCCCCATGATCACCAGGGTGCGCCCGATAGAGCCGGTCATGTTGCCAGGAAGCACACGGGCGAACACATCGCGTGTGCGGCGCGCGGCCTTTTGCCAGCCGCTGTCGCGATGCGGAACGTCGGGCGGCTCGGGCAGCGACAGGGCGGACGGCTGCCAGTTGCGCAGGATCAACCCGGCGCCAAGGAGAGCGGCGCCGATGAGGAGGGGAGAGGATTGGGGGGCTGGGGGCATTTTCAAACTAGGACACCTTCTCGACCAAAAGCTCGCCCAAGGCCGGTTGCGTGATCTTGATCCGCACCGACCGATCTTCACGGATGCTATTCGCGGCGAAGAATTCACCGACCGGGCCGACCCTTGGCGTGAGGATTTTCTTGTCGCCATACACCCACATGGGGGCCCGCGGTCCGTTCTTGAACTGCACGCTCAGGCGTTTGGTGGGCGCTTCGGACTCCCTTGCACCGCCGGTATAGGGTGCAAGGAAAAACGGGCCACCCTCAAGCTTGATGTTCCGGTTCCTGACCGCCCCTGCTGTCAATTCGGTCTCCCAGACCTTCACCGTCTCACCCCTTCACCGCTTTCACGATCTTTTCCGCACCGTCGCGCAGGTTGTCCGCGGCGATCACGTCGAGGCCGGAGGAGTTGATGATCTCCTTGCCCTTCTCGACGTTGGTGCCTTCCAGCCGGACGACCAGCGGCACCTTCAGGCCGACTTCCTTGACCGCGGCGACAACGCCTTCGGCGATCACGTCGCAGCGCATGATACCGCCGAAGATGTTGACAAGGATACCTTTGACGTTGTCATCGCTGGTGATGATCTTGAACGCCTCGGTCACCTTCTCCTTGGTCGCACCGCCGCCCACGTCCAGAAAGTTCGCGGGCTCGGCGCCGTAGAGCTTGATGATGTCCATGGTCGCCATGGCCAGGCCCGCGCCGTTGACCATGCAGCCGATCTCACCGTCCAGCGCGATGTAGTTCAGATCGTATTTGGAGGCCTGAAGTTCCTTCGAGTCCTCCTCCGTCTCGTCCCGAAGCTGGGCAATGTCCTGATGCCGGTAGAGCGCGTTGCCGTCGAAGGCGATCTTGGCATCGAGAACCTTGAGATCGCCGCCGTCGGTGACGATCAGCGGGTTGATCTCAAGCTGCTCCATGTCCTTGTCCACGAAGACCGCGTAGAGGATGCCCATCAGCCTTACGCATTGCTTGACCTGCCCGCCGGTCAGACCCAGCGCGAAGGCCACGCGGCGCCCGTGGTAGGGCTGGTAGCCGGTGGCCGGATCCACGTCGAAGCTGAGGATTTTCTCTGGCGAGGCGGCGGCGACCTCCTCGATGTCCATGCCGCCTTCGGTCGAGCAGACGAACGAAATGCGGCTGGTCTGACGGTCCACGAGAAGGGCAAGGTAGAGCTCGGTCTCGATCCCGGAGCCGTCCTCGATATAGATGCGGTTGACCTGCTTGCCGGCCGGGCCGGTCTGATGCGTGACCAGGGTACGGCCCAGCATCTTGCGGGCCTCTTCGGCGGCCTCTTCGACGGATTTCGCCAGCCGCACGCCGCCCTTCTCACCGGAATCGGCCTGTTTGAAGGACCCCTTGCCGCGCCCGCCCGCATGGATCTGCGCCTTCACGACCCAGAGCGGGCCGTCGAGCTCACCGGCGGCGGTCTTGGCCTCTTCCGCGCGGGTGACGACCCGGCCGTCGGAGACCGGTGCGCCGACCTCCCGCAGAAGGGCCTTGGCCTGGTACTCATGGATGTTCATGTGGCATCTCCGGCATGTGTCCGTTGGCCGCAGGAGATGACATGGCCATGCGTCGGGGACAAACGGTTTGAACCAGAAAGGCCAGTGGCCGCGCTAACGTCGCCATTTTGTGATCACAAAAAAATTCGTGTGATCACGCTTCATGGGCTGGAGTGGAACGAAAACGCCCGCCGGAGCGGCGGGCGTGCGTTTATCGTCGGGATCGGCTGAACCTCAGGCGAGGCTGTCGTCGATGCCCTTGCAGGCGTCGACCAGCCCCTTCACCGCCTCCACGGACTTGTCGAACATCGCCTGTTCGTCCTTGCTCAGCTTGATGTCCACGATCTTTTCGATCCCGCTTGCGCCGATGATCGTCGGCACCCCGACGTAGAAGCCGTCGAGTCCGAATTCGCCGTCGCACCATGCCGCACAGGGCAAGAGGCGGCGCTGGTCCTTCAGATAGGCCTCGGCCATCTCGATCGCGGAGGTGGCGGGCGCATAGAAGGCCGAGCCGGTCTTGAGAAGGCCGACGATCTCGGCGCCGCCGTCGCGGGTGCGCTGAACGATTGCGTCGAGCTTCTCCTGGGTGGTCCAGCCCATCTTGACCAGATCGGGCAGAGGGATGCCGGCGACGGTGGAATACCGCGTGAGCGGGACCATCGTATCGCCGTGCCCGCCCAGCACGAAGGCGGTGACATCCCGCATGGACACGTCGAATTCCAGGCTCAGGAAGTGGCGGAAACGAGCGCTGTCGAGAACCCCCGCCATGCCGACGACCTTCTGATGGGGCAGGCCGGAGAATTCGCGCAACGCCCATACCATGGCGTCGAGCGGGTTGGTGATGCAGATCACGAAGGCGTCCGGCGCGTTGTCGCGGATGCCTTCGCCCACGGATTTCATGACCTTGAGGTTGATGCCCAGCAGGTCGTCGCGGCTCATGCCGGGCTTGCGCGGCACGCCGGCGGTGACGATGCAGACATCGGCCCCGGAGATGTCTGCATAGTCCTGCGTGCCCGTAAGCGCGGCGTCGAAACCCTCTGCGGGTCCCGATTCGGCGATGTCGAGCGCTTTGCCTTCAGGGATCCCGTCGGAAATATCGAACAGGACGACATCGCCCAGTTCCTTGAGTGCGGCCAGATGTGCGAGCGTGCCGCCGATCTGGCCGGCACCGATCAGAGCGATCTTGGGTCTGGCCATGGAGAATCTCCGCTGATGGGTTGATCGCGCGGAGGGTTACGGGCTGATCGGCCTCAAGGCAAGTCCCGCGCGCGAAAGCGGCCACCCGAAGGTGGCCGCCTGCCAGCAAATCGGTGCTGGACCGCACGAAGCGTGTGCGACTCAGTTGCCGGAAGTCTCTTCCTCGACTTCCTGCTCGGCTGCCTGGCCCGCATCTTCGACAGCCTGGCCCGCATCTTCTGCCGCTTGGCCGGCTTCTTCGGCAGCATTCTCGGCCGCCTGACCCGCATCCTCCGCGGCTTGCTCGGCCTCCTGGCTTGCCGCGTCGGCGGCCTGTTCGGCGTTCTGGCCGGCTTCCTCCGCGGCCTGTTCGGCGTTCTGGCCGGCTTCCTCCGCGGCCTGTTCCGCATTCTGGCCAGCCTGCTCTGCTGCTTGTCCGGACTGCTGTGCGGCGTCCCCCGTGGCCTGTCCGCTATCCATCGACGATCCCGCGCTTCCGCCCGCTTCGAGCGAGGCCGGATCGAATTCGGGAGCGTTCTCGATTTCGCTCTGCGACGCCGGAATGGTCAGGAACATCTCGCCGCCATCCTGCATCGGCGGGTTGTACTCCAGAGAGTCCATGTTCACGGCGACGTTGCGCTCACCGATCCCGAGGAAGCCGCCGACGCCGACGATCACGTAGTCGACAGAGCCATCCCGGGTGATGATGAGGTCGTTGATCTCGCCGATGCTCTGGCGCTGATCCTGTGCCGTGGCCGAGCCGCTGTCCGCGCTGCCGCTCGTGTCCGAGGATGTCGTGTCCGCGGAGCCGGAGTCAGCCGCCGGCTGATCGCCGCCGCTCCCGCCCATCATGGTATAGACCGTCATGCCGATCAGGTCGGTGCCGCGCTGCAGATCGGGATTTGCCGGGACCTGTGCGAAGACCCCGCCGGAGCCGGTCTGATCCATCGCCGCGCTGTCCGTGGTCGTGTGCTGCTCGGCATAGGCGGCGCCGGTCAGCAGAAGCGCGGAAAGTGCGGTTGTTGTAAAAATGCGGTTCATTGGAAGTATCCTCCGTTGGCGCGACCCGAGGCCGCGTTCTGTTGGACAGAATGCTGTATGACGTGGTTGGTTCCCATCGCGCCGCCGGCGACCCCGTGTCAAAGGACATGGCCTGCCGGAAATCCTTGCGATAGTGGGAAGCTATGGACCTGACCTCCGCTCCGATCTTGCTGGCTGCGGTGGCGGCGGTGCTGGTCGCGGGGATTTCCAAGGGCGGGTTCGGATCGGGGGCCGCGTTCGCCGGCGCGGTGATCCTGGCGCTGGTCACGGAGCCGCAGACCGCGCTGGCGCTGATGCTGCCGCTGCTGATGGTCATGGATGTGACCGCACTGCCGGCTTACTGGCGGAAGTGGGATCCGGTCGCCGCCGCGGCGCTCTGCCTCGGCGCGGTTCCGGGGACCGTTCTGGCCGCGCTGGTGTTCCGCAGCGCGGATGCCGATGTCACGCGCGTGCTGATCGGGTCGATCGCGCTTCTTTTCGTGGCGTTCCAGATGTCCCGCGACCGGGGGCTGATCCGCACCGACGGGCTGCCGGGGGGACGGGTCGCTGGCTGGATCTGGGGCGGGGTCGCGGGGTTCACCAGCTTCGTGTCCCATGCCGGCGGACCGCCTGCGGCGGTCTATCTGCTGTCGCGGAAGGTCGAAAAGGAAGTCTTTCAGGCGACCACGGTGCTGGTCTTCTGGGCGATCAACCTGATGAAGATCGGCCCCTACGCGCTGCTGGGCGCGATCAGCCGCGATACGCTGATCGCCGATCTCTACCTTGCGCCGGTTGCCGTCGCGGGGATCCTGACCGGCATCTGGCTGCATCGCCGGATCCCGGCCGTATGGTTCTTCCGGGTGACCTACGTGCTTCTTGCCGTGACCGGGACGAAGTTGATCTGGGACGGGCTGGCCTGATCAGCTGGGTTCTCCCCTCAGCAGGGGCTCATCCACTTCCTCGAAATACGGGCCGGAGGCGAGCAGGCAGCTGGTGCCGTCCGGCCGGGTGACCAGGACCGTCCAGGAGCCGCCCTGGCTTGCGAAGGTCTCGAGCACCACGCCGCTCTCGGCCAGGGCGATCGAACGGCGCTCCTCGCCGAAATCCTGGGCCAGTTTCGCCAGAACATCCGCGCGGGGCGCGCAGGAAGGCTCGGCGCGGGCCTGCCCGAGAGAGAGGGCAATGGTGCCGGAAAAGAGGGTCGAAAGAAGAAACGTACGGGACATGGGGGCACTCCTGCTGAACGGCCGTTGCGATGCTGACGCTGCGACGCCGACCCCTGATGCGGGCTTACGGCAGCGTACGGTGCACCCCGCCGCGCCGCGGCAAGGGGGTTGCGGCACAGTCCCGGGTCGTGCCAATTCCGGGCACGGTCTGGCGTGCGGAAGGATGAGCGATGCGGCCCTGGCGATCGGTACTCTACATCCCCGGCTCGAAGGAACGGGCGCTGGAAAAGGCGCGCGAGCTGCCCGTCGACGCGATCATCTTCGATCTCGAAGACGCTGTCGCGGTAGATGAGAAGGTCGCCGCGCGGGAGACGCTGGCCAATGCGCTGCGCGCCGGCGGCTACGGCGGCCGCGCCTGCGTGGTGCGGATCAACGGGTTCGACACGGAATGGGGCGCTGGCGATCTGGAGGCCATCGCGGATACGGGTCCGCAGGCGATCCTGCTGCCGAAAGTGAACGGTCGCGCGGATATAGAGGCGCTGGATGCAAGGCTGTCGCAGGACCGCACGACGGCGGAGACGCGCATCTGGGCGATGATGGAAACCACCCGCGGGGTATTCCACGCGGCCGAGATCGCCATGTCGCCCCGGATCGAGGGGTTCGTGATCGGCACCAACGATCTGGCCGCGGAACTGGGGTGCGAGACCGGCGGCGACCGGATGCCGCTGATGATGGCCCTTCAGACCTGCCTGGCCGCCGCGCGCATGGGCGGCATCGTCTGCGTGGACGGCGTGTTCAACGCCTTCAAGGACGACAACGGCCTGCGCGCGGAATGTCAGCAGGGCCGGGCGCTGGGTATGGACGGCAAGACCCTGATCCACCCCGCCCAGGTCGCGATCTGCAATGAGGTGTTCTCTCCGTCAGAGGCGGAGGTCAGCCTGGCCCGGCGCCAGATCGCGGCCTGGGAGGAGGCCGGCGCCGCGGGGCAGGGGGTTGCCGTGGTGGACGGCAGGATCGTGGAAAACCTTCATGTCGCCACGGCACGCGCCACGCTTGCCAAGGCGGCCGCGGCGGGAGGGAAAGGCTGATGGAACTCCTTGTCCTGGGACTGGCGCTGTGGATCGCGGCGCATCTCTTCAAACGGGTCGCCCCGGCCGCCCGCGCCCGTTTGCAGGTGCGGATGGGCAAGGCGTCCAAGGCAGTCTTTGCCCTGGCGCTGCTTGTGTCCGTGGTGCTGATGGTGATGGGCTACCGCGCCGCACCCTTCCTGCCGGTCTACACGACACCCGGTTGGACCGTGCATCTGGTCAATCTGGGCATGATCCTTGCCATCGCGCTCTTCGGACTCGGCTCATCGAAATCGAACCTCAGGGGCAAGTTGCGGCACCCGCAACTGACCGGCTTCGCGCTCTGGGCGGGTCTGCACCTGACCGTGAACGGCGATCTCGCGTCCATCGTGATGTTCGGGACGCTGCTGGTCTGGGCGGTGGTGGAAATGGTTGTCATCAACGCCAACGAACCCGCGCCGGACCCCTACACCGGCGGTTCGACCAGGGGGACTGTGCGGCTTCTCGTCATCTCCGTGGTTCTGTATGCCATCATCACGGCGATCCATGCGTGGCTCGGCGTCTGGCCATTTCCGGGGTAACCGATGATCTACCGATTGCTGACGGGCGACGACACGTCCGCGTTCTGTCACAAGGTCTCTGAGGCGCTGTCCAAGGGCTGGGAGCTTCACGGCCCCCCCGGCTATGCCTACGACCAGAACAACGGGGTGATGCGCTGCGCCCAGGCAGTGGTGAAGCACGACCACGCCCCCTACGATCCCGACCTGAAGCTGGGCGACCAATGACGCCCGCCCCCGCGCCGAAGGGCACCGCCGGCCGTTTCTTCGAGGATTACCGCGTCGGTCAGGTGATTCGCCATTCGGTGCCCCGTACCGTGACGACCGCAGAGCGCGCACTCTACCAAATGCTCTATCCGTCGCGTCATGCGATTGCGTCCTCGGACGTGTTCGCCCGGGACTGCGGACTGCCATGCAGCCCGATGGATGCGCTCATCGTGTTCCACATCGTCTTCGGCAAGACGGTGCCGGATGTGTCGCTGAACGCGGTCGCCAATCTGGGCTATGCCGAAGGCCGGTGGCTGGCGCCGGTCTGGCCCGGCGATACGCTGACGGCCGCATCCGAGATCATCGGGCTGAAGGAGAACTCGAACGGCAGGACCGGGGTGGTCTGGGTGCGCACGACGGGCACGAACCAGCACGGCGATCCGGTGATGCGCTACGTGCGCTGGGTCATGGTGCGAAAGCGCGACCCCCAGGCGCGGGCGCCCGAGACGGTCGTGCCGGACCTTGCGGCCGCGGTGGATCCAGCTCAGCTGGTGGTGCCGAAGGGACTGGACTTCAGCAGTTACGATACCGGGCTGGCGGGCGCGCCGCATCGCTTGGGCGACTACAGCGTCGGTGAGGTCATCCGCCACGGGGACGGCGTCACGATCGAGGAGGCCGAGCACATGATGGCCACCCGCCTTTGGCAGAACACCGCCAAGGTCCATTTCGACGCCACGGCGCGGGAGGATGGCAGGCGGCTGATCTATGGCGGTCACGTGATCTCCCTTGCCAGGGCGCTGTCTTTCGACGGGCTGGCCAATGCGCAGCTGATGGTCGCGCTGAACGGCGGCGCGCACGCCAACCCCTGTTTCGCCAAGGACACGGTCCGCGCCTGGTCCGAGGTGCTGGACACGGCCGAAACCGACGCGCCGGGTGTCGGTGCGATCCGGCTGCGGCTGGTGGCGACCAACGCGGACCGGGAGGGCCTCAGGGGCGATGACGGAAAATATCTGCCCCATGTTCTGCTCGACCTCGACTACTGGGCGCTGATGCCGGTCTGAGCCGCCGAGTGTGATCGCAACCGTTCCGTTTGTGACCACAAGGGCGAAGTCGGGGTCTTGCGCGGCGTTGTGACCCGTCCGATCCCGCGTGACACCGCGGGGGAAGTTGCTACTTAAAGGACAGCCAGTGCCGCGCCAGCCGCGGCCAGCCAGAAGAAGGACACCGAAATGGCCGATGTGAACCGGGGCAACCGGCCCCTGAGCCCGCACCTGCAGATCTATCGCCCGCAGCTCAATTCGATCACGTCGATCCTGACCCGCATCACCGGCAACGCGCTCATCGTCGGCAGCCTGCTCGTCACGTGGTGGCTGGTTGCCGCGGCGGCCGGACCCGACGCCTTTGCGGTCGCGGATGGGGTAATCACCTCCTGGTTCGGCGATCTGGTGATGGTGCTGTCGCTCTGGGCGCTCTGGTACCATCTGCTGGCCGGTCTGCGGCATCTCTACTGGGACACCGGGCGGGGGTTCAGCCTGGACCAGGTGAGCGTCCTTGGATGGGGCGTGATCGGCGGGTCCGTCGTGCTCACCATCCTCACCGTGCTGATCGTCTGAAGGAGCCAGGCCATGTCCGAGATGTCCCATTCGACCTACCTGACCGATCGCAAGCGCGCCGAGGGTCTGGGATCCGCAAAGCGCGGCACCCAGCATTACTGGTCGATGATCCAGTCGTCGGTCGGTCTGCTGATCCTGGTGCCGCTGTTCGTGTTCACCTTCGGGCCCGTGCTGGGCGCGCCCTATGAGGAGGTGCTCGCCTATTACTCCCGCCCCGTTCCGGCAATCATTGCAGCGCTGACGCTGACGGTCGGCTGGCTGCACTTCAAGAACGGCGCCCAGACGATGCTGGAGGACTATGCGCGCGGCATGTCCCTCAAGATCGCTCTGATCGCGCTGACCTGCATATCCTACGCCGCGCTCGCCGCCGGGCTCTTCGCCCTGGTGCGGCTGGCGTTGTAGAAAGGACTGAGACATGGCTGAATACGACTACGTAACGCACGACTACGACGCGATCGTGGTCGGGGCCGGCGGCTCCGGCTTGCGCGCGACCCTCGGCCTGGCCGAACAGGGGCTGCGGACCGCCTGCGTCACCAAGGTGTTCCCGACGCGGTCCCATACCGTGGCCGCGCAGGGCGGAATCGCCGCCAGCCTCGGCAACATGGGGCCGGATCATTGGCAGTGGCACATGTACGACACCGTGAAGGGCTCGGACTGGCTGGGCGACGTGGACGCGATGGAATATCTGGCGCGCGAAGCGCCGAAGGCGGTGTACGAGCTTGAACATTACGGCGTGCCCTTCTCGCGCACCGAAGAGGGCACGATCTACCAGCGGCCCTTCGGCGGCCACACCACCGAGTTCGGCGAGGGGCCCCCGGTCCAGCGCACCTGTGCCGCGGCCGACCGGACCGGTCATGCGATCCTGCACACGCTCTACGGCCAGAGCCTCAAGCAGGGGGCCGAGTTCTATATCGAGTATTTCGCCATCGACCTGCTGATGAGTGACGACGGACAATGCCAGGGTGTCGTGGCCTGGTGTCTCGAGGACGGCTCGATCCATGTGTTCAACGCCAAGATGACGGTGCTGGCCACGGGCGGCTATGGGCGCGCCTATTTCTCGGCCACGTCGGCCCACACCTGTACCGGGGACGGCGGCGGCATGGTGGCGCGGGCGGGCCTGCCGCTTCAGGACATGGAGTTCGTGCAGTTCCACCCCACGGGCATCTACGGCGCCGGCTGCCTCATCACCGAAGGCGCGCGGGGCGAGGGCGGATACCTCACCAATTCGGAGGGCGAGCGTTTCATGGAACGCTATGCGCCCACCTACAAGGATCTGGCATCGCGCGATGTCGTGTCGCGCTGCATGACCATGGAGATCCGCGAGGGCCGCGGCGTGGGCAACGACAAGGACCACCTGCACCTGAATCTGAACCACCTGCCCAAAGAGGCCCTGGCCGAACGCCTTCCGGGCATCTCCGAGAGCGCGAAGATCTTTGCCGGCGTCGATGTCACCAAGGAGCCGATCCCGGTTCTGCCGACGGTCCACTACAACATGGGCGGCATCCCGACGAATTACTGGGGCGAGGTGCTGAACCCGACCGAGGCAGAGCCGGACCGCGTGGTTCCCGGTCTCATGGCCGTGGGAGAGGCGGGGTGCGCCAGCGTCCACGGGGCCAACCGCCTGGGGTCGAACTCGCTCATCGACCTGGTGGTGTTCGGTCGCGCCGCGGCCATCAAGGCCGGCGAGGTCGTGGATGCCGGTTCCAGCCCCGGCAAGGTCAACGAGGCCCAGGTCGACAAGGCACTGGACCGGTTCGACTCCCTGCGCCACGCCAAGGGCAGCGTGCCCACGGCCCAGCTGCGCCACGAGATGCAGAAGACCATGCAGGACGATGCCGCCGTCTTCCGTACCGACGAGACCCTCGCGCAAGGGGTCGAACGAATGTACGAGGTCGCCGGCAAGCTGGACGACGTCAGCGTGACCGACCGCTCCATGATCTGGAACACCGACCTGATGGAGACGTTGGAGCTGACCAACCTGATGCCCAACGCCCTTGCCACCATCGTCAGTGCCGAAGCCCGCAAGGAAAGCCGCGGCGCCCATGCCCATGAGGATTACCCGGACCGCGACGACGAGAACTGGCGCGTCCACACCATCGCGCGGGTGAACGGCAAGGTCGAGCTGAGCTATCGCCCGGTCCACGTGAACCCTCTGCTGGGCCACAATGAGGGGGGCATCGATCTGGACAAGATCAAGCCCAAGACGCGGGTCTACTGACGGCATGGGGGTCTTTGGCGCGAATGCGGCGTTGGCGGCGGCCGTGGGCCTGGCGCTTGCCGGTTGCACGCCGGTGTCCTCGGACCAGCTGACGCGCAACGCGGCGCGCGCCGTCGTGACCAAGACGCTGGTCAACCGCTATCCTGGCGTTCCGCTCGAGCCGGCGCTCGACTGCGTCATCGACAACGCCACGACCGGAGAGCTTCTGGGCCTCGCGTCGGATTCCCTGACCGGACCCACCGAAGCGACGGCACAGACCGTTCTGACCATCTCCCGTCGCCCCGGCACGCTTCAGTGCTTTGCCGGGCGCGGGATGACCAACCTGACCCTGTGACCTAGGGAGACCCGCTATGGTACAACTCACGCTTCCCAAGAACTCCAAGATCCGCACTGGAAAGACGTGGCCGAAACCGGAGGGCGCGTCGAACCTGAAGCGATTCGACATCTACCGGTGGAACCCGGATTCCGGGGACACGCCACAGGTCGACACGTATTTCGTGGACCTCGACGGCTGCGGCCCGATGATGCTGGATGCGCTCATCAAGATCAAAAGCGACATCGACCCGACGCTCGCCTTTCGCCGCTCCTGCCGTGAGGGGATCTGCGGTTCCTGCGCGATGAACATCGACGGTGTGAACACGCTGGCTTGCATCTACGGGATCGATGAGGTCAAGGGCGACGTCAAGGTCTACCCGCTGCCGCACATGCCCGTGGTCAAGGACCTGATCCCGGATCTGAGCCACTTCTATGCGCAGCACGAGAGTGTGATGCCCTGGCTGGAGACCAAATCCTCGACCCCGCAAAAGGAATGGAAGCAGTCCGAGGAGGACCGCAAAAAGCTCGACGGGCTCTACGAATGCGTCATGTGTGCCTGCTGCTCGACGTCCTGCCCGAGCTACTGGTGGAACGGCGACAAGTATCTGGGACCGGCCGCGCTGCTGCATGCCTACCGCTGGATCGTGGACAGCCGGGACGAGGCCACCGGTGAGCGGCTCGACGACCTTGAAGATCCGTTCAAGCTCTACCGCTGCCATACGATCATGAACTGCGCCCGGACCTGCCCCAAGGGACTGAACCCTGCAGAGGCGATCATGGAGATCAAGAAGCTCATGATCGAACGCGCCGTCTGATCGGGTTTACCGGCCGGTAACCGTTTTCGCCCAATGTGACGCCGAAGGAGCGCCGCATTGATCGATAGACCGACACCCCGACGATACGTTTCTGTCATCTTATGCTTGGGGGTTTCAGGCCTCTTCGCCGCGCCGGCCCTGGCCTTCTGGTCCGCGGTCGCCGCCGGGGTGCTGATGGTCCTGTCGGCAACAATGTTGGTGTTACAGGCGCGCTTGCCCTGGCTGATCGCACTGGTCGGCGGATCGGCTGGGCTGGTGACGCTGGCCGTTGCGGCGGCGGAGGGCGCGATCGACGCGCTGCCGCTCGTCTGGTCGTCGCTGCTACCGGTCATCCTGTTGGCCCGTCATGTCGCCGCTGCGAAGGTCCACCAGGATTTTGCCGAACGGCGCGCCTTTCTGCACGATGTGCGAACCCCCCTGAACGGAATGACCGGGATCATGGAAATCATCGGCCTCAGGATGCGCGATCCCGAAGTGCACCGGTTGATCGAAACCGCAAAGGGCGCAGGAGATCGGCTGACCGATATCCTCAACCGAGAGAGCGCGCGGGAAATGCGCAAGAGGCAGGCAAGCGTATGGCCCCACCGCTCTGTCTGAGCGGGTCGCTTGGTCTTGGTGTCCACCAGCGATGGTGGGCGCGACGGGGATGCGCCGGATGGCGAAGCAGCCGCGGCGACGCCGGATCCGGGCGACTGCTTGGGTGTTCAGTCCCGGCATCTGGTGGATCGGGTCGGGGGTGGATCGATCCGGCTTTGATGTTCGCAGGGCGTAAGGCCGTCCGGGGTGGTGCGTCAGCGGGCGAGGTTGTCGGCCGCCGGGACGTCCGTGAGCTGCGTGCGCAGCCGATCGTGGCCGTCGGAGCTGGTCAAATGACCTTTCCGAATTGCACGATAGGGCACGCTAGAGCGGGATGAAATCAGCCTGAATCGATAGAGGATTCACAGGCCTGCATTTTGGTGATTCACTGTTGCCGACCACAAGATGGAGGGCGAGTAGTGGGTAGAGCACTTTCAATGGACCTTCGAGAGAGGGCAATGGCGCGGCTGTTGGGGGGCGAGAGCGTGCGTCAGGTCGCAGCGGCCCTGGATGTGGCTCCGTCCAGTGTTGTGAAGTGGTCGCAGCGTTTGCGTGCGACCGGGAGTTGCGCTCCGGCAGGGACAGGCGGCCACCCGCCACGCAAGATTGCAGGCGGGCATGAGGCGTGGCTTCTGGAGCGGATAACGGAGCCGTTCACACTGCGCGGACTGGTGGTGGAACTGGCCGAGCGCGGGCTCAAGGTCGACTACCGCACCGTCTGGGCCTTCGTGCGCCGCACGGGCTACTCGTTCAAAAAAAGACCCAACTCGCCGAGGAGCAGAACCGCCCCGACGTGAGCCGCCGCCGTGT